>CAVQHF010000011.1:0-604233 GCA_963712205.1 uncultured Alphaproteobacteria bacterium
GCGAAGGCGGTGGATAATCTCCTTCTTGGTGGATCCTTCGCGGGCCCGGGAGATGGTCGCCTGCATCGAGGCGCTGATGCGTTCGGAGGCGTCCTTGAGCATTAACAGTTCGTTGGGCGACTTTACCGCGCGCAACCGCTCCAGGACACCGCAAGCATCGACGAGCAAGGCGTTCGAGTAGGCGGCCTCAAGGTCCCTCGCCGCGTCTATCGGAAGAAATCCGGGCTCGATTCCGATACGCGGAGAAGCGGGACCCTCGGCTTTCAGGTGCCGGATTGCCTCGGCCATGGCGTCGCGGGTTCCCCAGGCGACCGGGAAGAAATACGGCGTCCAGAAGGGATGATTGGCATGTTCCATTCCTTCCATCTTGTTGGCGATATAGGCTGTCTTTTGCGGCGACCTTTCATATACGCGACGATCGGCAGATAACGGCTGTGGCCGATTGCATCCATCGCCGAAAAGAAGATGAAGCGATAGCCGCCCAGCAGATACTGGACGTTGTGCTTGGACGTCGCGAGCAGAACGTCGATCCCGGCCTCCTCCATGAGGTCGTCGAGATGCCCGAAATCATACGGCAGCGCGTCGGTGGCAGGTCCCCCATGGCTCAGCCTCCTGCCGGGATGAGATGGAAATCCGGGAGTTCCTTCAGGAGCTCCTCCGGACCGGCCGGTGAATAGACAACGAAAATTCGCATTTCGCCCTCTCCCGTGTTCAGCGTGGAATGAAAGCGGCTTTCAGGGATGAAAACCGAACAGCCCGCGCGCACGGTTTCGGTGTCCGGCTTTCCGTCCTCGTCCTCGACCATTTGTTCGCCTTCGCCTGTGAGAATGAAGATGATTTCCTCTGAGCCGGGATGGTTATGGCGCGCATGGCCCTGGCCGGGCGGTACGGTCACGATGGCGGCGGAGAACTGTTCGGCGCCGTTCACCCTGGGGCCCAGCGTTACAGACAACTGGCCCCAGTCGAAGCCATACGCGTCGACGTCTTCGGGATATTTGTAAAGGTCCTTCACATCGGTCATGGCGGATTATCCTTTCATCGTGACGGTCTTGAACGCGCGAATCTGATCCGTGATGGCGCGCTCGGCAGGCAGGCGCTCGGCCGAGGAAGCGCCGTAAAAGCCATGGATGCGTTCGGCGTTTTCAGGACATAGGCGGCATCGTCCGGCATCGAGATCGGCCCGCCGTGGCACAAGAGGATCACGTCTTCGCGGACCGAGCGCGCAGCGGCCGCGATGGCATCGATCTCGGCAACGCACTGGTCCAGTGTCTTGGCCGAGGTCGCGCCGATGGTGCCGCCCGTGGTTACACCCATATGCGCCACGACAATATCCGCGCCGGCCTTGGTCATCGCGACAGCCTCGTCGGGATTGAAGACGTAGGGAGTGGTCAGCATGTCCTGGGCGCGGGCCTCGGCGATCATGTCAACCTCCAGCCCGAATCCCATGCCGGTCTCTTCGAAGCTCTGCCGCATGGTGCCGTCGAAAAGGCCGACGGTCGGGAAGTTCTGAATCCCGGAAAAGCCCATGTCCTTCAGTTCGGCTAGGAAGCGGGGCATCAGGATGAAGGGGTCGGTGCCGTTCACGCCGGCGAGTACCGGCGTCCTCTTGACGACCGGTAGGACTTCGACCGCCATTTCCTTCACGATCTCGTTGGCATTGCCATAAGCGAGCAGCCCGGCGGCGGAACCGCGCCCGGCCATGCGGTAGCGGCCGGAATTGTAGATGATGATGAGGTCAATCCCGCCGGCCTCTTCCGATTTGGCCGAAAGGCCCGTGCCTGCGCCGCCGCCGATGATCGGTTCGCCCTTCTCGATCATGGCATTGAAACGGTCCAGAATGGCTTTGCGAGATATTGCTGGCATCAGGGCTCCATCAGTTCCAGGAAAGTTTCGGCAACGGCCTCCGCGAAGGCCGGGTCGTTGATGTGGTACGGCAGAAACACGCACCGATTGTCGTGGTCGATTGTTTCCCGAAGCGCGTCGAAAAGCGCGGCGTCGGCCTCCGGATGCCAGAAATCTCCGCCTTCGATATCGAGCGCGGAAATGCCTTTCTCCGGAACCAGAAGCCGCACGGGGCCACCGCAGGCATTCAGCTTTTCACCGATCCAGCGCCCCATCTCGGCATTTTCCTGCGGCGTCGTGCGCATCAGGGTAACGTTCGGATTGTGCTTGTAGAACTTTCTTCCCCGGTACCGCTCGGGAATGGTTTCCGGGGCCCAGAAGTTCACCATGTCCAGCGCGCCGACCGAGCCCACCCATGGCGCGCCCGTACGGGCGACCACGTCCAACCGGTCGTGATCGGCAGCAAGAACGCCTCCGAAGAGAAGGTCGGCGATTTCAGTGGTCGTGATATCGACAAGGCCGGATATGAAGCCTTGATCGAGCAGCCGTTCCATCGATCTGCCCCCGGTGCCCGTCGCATGAAAAACGAGACAATCGAAGCGGTCACTCAAGCGGTCGGTGATGGCGTTCACGCAGGTGGTCGTCACGCCGAACATTGTCAGTCCGATGGCTGTTTTGTCGTCGGCCGCAACCGGCGATGGCGCTGTCACGGCGCCCACGAGAGCATGGGCCGCATTCGACAGAATGACACGGCTCAGCCGGTTCAGCCCGGCAATATCGGTAACCGAAGGCATCATCACGATGTCCGAGATGCCGATATATGGCGCGGTGTCGCCCGATGCGAGCGTCGATACCATGAACTTGGGAATGCCGTAGGGCAACTCGCGCATTCCCGAACACGCGATGGAGGTTCCACCTCCGCCACCGATCGAGATCATGCCGGCGATTTCGTCACTGTGCCGGCGGCACCATTGCGAAAAAGCGGCACACATTCCCGATACCGCGGTTCCGCGATCGTCTCCGCCCAGCACCGCGCTTGCGCCGTCCGGGTGGCAGGATGCGACGTCCTTTGCCGGAACATCGACCGCGACCGACGGAGTGCGCGTGCCCAGATCGACGATCAATGCCTGCTGGCCGCCGGCAACGATCAGATCGCGCAAATAGGCGAGTTCTTCACCCTTGGTATCGGCCGTGCCGACAACGTGGATCACGCGCAACGAGAACTCCTCCCCGGAAGTCGCGGCCGTTCTGTTGGCGGCCTTCCAAAAATCCGACTTGACCCTGAATGGGACTGGAGTACCATATTGGGATGGGTGTCCCACGTCAACGCGATCAATCGATCGAAGAAGAGACCCCGCTCAAGGGAGCGGCGGCGCGCACGCATGCGCTGATGGTTGCAACGGCAAACGCCATGATGCGCGAGGGCCTGTCGCCCTCCGTCAGCGAAGTGGCGGAAACCGCCGGCGTGTCCCGCTCGACGGCCTATCGATATTTCCCGAACAGATCTGACATGCTGCGCGCAGTGGTTGCGGAAGCGCTTGGTCCGATCCTGGACTGGGAGGACCGCGTCAAAGGCGGCGACCGTGTGGCCTCGCTCTACACGACCGCCTTCCCTCGGCTCTTCGAGCACGAGGCGACCTTCCGCGCCGCGCTTCGCCAGTCGCTCGAAACCGACGGCGCTGATGCCACGCTCGGCCGGGGCCATCGCCGGCAATTGCTCGCCAGCGCCACGCGAGATCTCGATCTCCCCGAGGAACAGGCCAGGCGGCTCATACGCGCACTCTCGCTGACTTTCGGAATCGAGGCGATGGTGGTGCTGAAGGATATCTGGGGTCTCAGCGACGAGGAGGCACAGGAGACGGCGCTTTGGGCCGCGCAGGCGATGATAGCGGCCGCCCGACGCGAATCCGGAGGGAGCAATGACTAAAATATTTGTATCTGGTCCGGCCAATTTCATGAAAACCGCAAACAGATCGGCCAAGCCGAATACGCCCGGAGCGACCGTCCCGGAGCTTGCCACCTTAACTGAAAACACTGATAGTCTCATTGTTTTGACCGATGCAGAATTCGCGCGTGGCGAGTTAACCACATCCTTGACAATTCAGGCAATCTGGTAATACCAGAATTATCGTCGCAACGGTGGCGATTTTCTAGCGACGGGAGGTAGGAACCAGGAGAAGACCCAGCAATCTACGACTGCCAAGCAGAAAAATGGGAGGAATTCGAAATGAAAAGATATGTTTACCGGCTGCTCGCCGGCGCTGCGGCACTAGGGTTTTTTACGCCCGCCGTCTCGGCGCAGGAACTGACCATCTTCTGGGCCGAATGGGACCCGGCCAACTACCTCCAGGAACTCGTGAACGACTATGAGGCCGAGACCGGCGTCCACATCACGGTCGAGACCACGCCCTGGCAGGACTTCCAGACCAAGGCGTTCACCGAGTTCAACGCCAAAGGATCGGCCTACGACATGATCGTCGGCGACAGCCAGTGGCTGGGCGCGGCGTCCGAAGGCGGGCACTACGTCGACCTGACCGACTTCTTCAAGGAGCACGACCTCGGCAACGTCATGGCGCCAGCGACGGTGAAATATTACGCCGAGTACCCGGGCAATTCGGGCAAGTACTGGGCGATCCCGCTGGAAGGCGACGCCGTCGGCTGGTCCTATCGCAAGGACTGGTTCGAGGACCCCAAGGAAATGGAGGCGTTCAAGGCCAAGTACGGATACGACCTTGGCGTGCCGCAGGACTGGAAATCGCTTATCGACATCGCCGAGTTCTTCAACCGGCCCGACGAGAACCGCTACGGTGTCGCGGTCTACACCGACAACTCCTACGACGGGATGGTCATGGGGGTCGAGAACGCGCTGTTCTCGTACGGTGCCGAGCTGGGCGATTTCGAGACCTACAAGGTCGACGGCATCCTGAACTCGCAAAAGGCGGTAACCGCGCTGGAGGCCTACAAGAAGCTGTACTCGTTCACGCCCCCGGGCTGGTCGAAGTCGTTCTTCGTCGAAAACAACCAGGCGATAACCGAAAGCCTGGCCGCGATGAGCATGAACTACTTCGCCTTCTTCCCGGCGCTGATCAACCCGGCGACCAATCCGAACGCCGAGAACACCGGCTTCTTCGCCAACCCGCCCGGGCCCGACGGCGACCAGTACGCCGCTCTTGGCGGACAGGGGATCTCGATCGTCAGCTACTCGCAGAACAAGGAAGAGGCGATGAAGTTCCTCGAGTGGTTCATCAAGGACGACACCCAGAAGCGCTGGGCCGAACTTGGCGGTTACACCTGCTCGGCGGCGGTTCTGCAATCCGACGAGTTCCGCAACGCGACGCCGTACAACGAGGCGTTCTACCAGACGATGTTCAAGGTCAAGGACTTCTGGGCGGTGCCGGAATACGCGGAGCTGCTGACCCAGGCCAACCAGCGCCTCTACCCGTACATTGTGGGTGGCGAGGGTACTGCGAAGGAAGCTCTGGATGCGCTCACCGCGGACTGGGTGGAAACCTTCAAGAAGTACGGCCGGACCAAATAATCCGCCGACAAACCGACATGGCGGCGGGCGCAAACAGCGTCCGCCTCACTTTGGCCAGGAAGCGACACCGTGACAGAAGTTATGACCAGGCTTGAGCCGCACACCCGCGCCGTTTCGCGTGGACTCTCCGATCTTACGATCCGGAACTTGTTCATCATTCCGACGATCGCCTTCCTGATAATCTTCAACGTTTTTCCGTTACTTTATTCGCTGTGGACATCCTTCACCGATTTCCGCGCATCGACGACGGCGCCGGCCAACTGGGTGGGACTCGCCAACTATCGTGAGCTGCTCAACGACCCCTTTATCTGGCGGAATTTCACGATCACGGCGAAATACGTCCTCATTTCGGTGACCGGCCAGGTGGTCGTGGGCTTCGGACTGGCGATGCTTCTCAATCGCCAGATACCGTTCAAGGGGCTGATTACGACGCTTCTGCTCCTGCCGATGATGCTTTCGATGGCCGTCGTCGGGCTCTTCTGGAAGCTGCTCTACGACCCGTCCTTCGGCATCATCAACTACTTCCTCGGACTGGGGAAATTCGAATGGCTGGCGGATCCGGACGTGGCGCTATACGCGGTCGCGCTTGTCGACATCTGGATGTGGTCGCCCTTCGTCATGCTGCTCTCGCTCGCCGGTCTGTCGGCGGTGCCGAAACATCTCTACGAGGCCGCCGAGATCGATCGTGCCGGCCCGTTCTACACGTTCTTCCGGATAACCCTTCCGCTGGTAGCGCCGATCCTGATGATTGCGATCATCTTCCGGACGATGGAAGCCTTCAAGACGTTCGACCACGCCTACATTCTGTCGTCGCAGCCGACGACCGAGCTAATCGCGATCCGTCTCTACAAGATGGCATTTCTGGAGTGGCAGACGGGCCTGAGTTCCGCTTTCGCCTACATCGTGCTGATCATGGTCGTGGCCATCACAAACATCTACGTGAAGTATCTGAACAAGGCGAAGGCGCGCTGAGATGGCTGAAGTCAAAACCAGGGGCGAGGTCGTTCTCAATCGCGTGGCAATCGTCGCAGTCATCGTTGCGCTGGTAGTCATGTTGACGCCGATCTACTGGATCGCATCGACTGCCTTCAAACCCCGCAGCCTGGCCACCACGGTACCGCCCACGGTGATGTTCGAACCCACGCTGACGCCGTTCGCCAAGCTGTTCACGAAGCGTTCGCAACTGCGCAAACCGGTCGAAAAGGATGTCTATGATGCGGCGCCCTGGTGGGAGAAGCTGATCTATGACGACGGCGAACAGGTGGTGAAGAACCGCAGGACCGGGGCGATCACGTCGTCCGGCTATTGGTCCCGGTACACGAACTCGTTGATCGTATCGATTATCTCGACATTCCTGGCGGTCTCGATGGGCACGTTGACTGCCTATGGATTTTCGCGCTTCAGGGTGCCTGGAGAACAGGACTGGCTCTTCTTCATCCTCAGTACGAGGATGCTCCCTCCCGTTGTGGTCGCCATTCCGATGTTCCTGATGTACCGGACGGTCGGTCTCTACGACACGCATCTCGGCCTGATCATCCTCTACACGGCATTCAACCTGTCGTTCGCGGTCTGGATCATGAAGGGTTTCGTCGACGAGATCCCGAAGGAATACGAGGAGGCTGCGCTGGTTGACGGTTACACGCGGCTTCAGGCGTTCTGGAAGATCGTGCTGCCGGAGGCGCTGACCGGCATCGCCGCGACGGCCGTGTTCTGCTTCATCATTGCGTGGAACGAATACGCCTTCGCGCTGATGATGACCTCGCGCAATGCGCAGACCGCGCCGCCCTACATCCCGTCGCAGGTCGGCTCCGGCCTTCCCGATTGGAGCGTCATTGCCGCGGGAGCGTTTCTGTTCCTTCTTCCGGTCGCCATTTTCACGTTCCTCCTCCGCAACCACCTGCTGAGGGGCATGTCCTTCGGAGCGATCCGCAAATGACCTTCCGCGAATTGAATGCGAAATTTCTGGAACCGACCGCGCAATGGGTGATGATCGGCGGTCTGATCTGTCTCTGCCAGCCATGGGTCGAGGTTCTGCACCGCTACGGACTGACCGTCGTCATTCTCGGTCTGATCGGCTTCCTCGTGACCTCTCACATCCCGCCCGAACCGGAAACGGAAGAAAATGAAGAGGAAGAGCTCACCTGATGGCGCGGATCGAACTACATAACGTCCAGAAGTTCTTCGGGGCCATTCAGGTCCTGAGGGACATCAATCTGGTCATCGAGGACGGCGAATTCGTGGTGATGCTCGGCCAGTCCGGTTGCGGAAAGACCACGACGCTTCGCGCGATTGCCGGGCTGGAAACGGTAAGCTCAGGCACGATTTCGATCGACGGCAAGGAGGTCCAGAACCTCAAGGCCGCGGACCGCGATATTGCTTTTGTGTTCCAGTCATTTTCACTCTACCCGCATATGACGGTCGAGGAGAACATCGCCTTTCCGCTTCGTGCGGTTCGCAGCAAGCAGTCGGAACGGGAAGCCGAGGTAAAAGAGGTCGCCCGGTTTCTCGGCATCGAGCAACTCCTGCCACGCAGACCATCGGCGCTTTCCGGCGGCGACATGCAACGGGTCGCCATCGGCCGGGCGCTTGTCCGCCGGCCGAAAGCGCTGCTCATGGACGAGCCGATCGGTGCGCTCGACGCGAAACTTCGCGAACAGATGCGCGCCGAGATAAAGCGGCTTCATATCGCGCGGGAGTCGACAAGTGTCTACGTGACCCATGACCAGGTCGAGGCCATGTCGCTGGCCGACCGGATCGTGGTCATGCATGACGGCCTGCTTCAGCAGGTCGGCGCACCCGACGAGGTCTACCTTCATCCCGCCAACTTGTTCGTGGCGCAGTTCGTCGGATCTCCGGTCATGAACGTAACCGATGTTTCGGTTGAAGGCGCCGGCACCGATGCCTTGCTGCACATCGGTGGCGCGGAAGGATTTCGCGTGCCGTCCGAAATTGTCTCGCACCTGAATGGCGCGCCCACAAAAATTGGCATCCGGCCCGAAGCGGTGATCCTGTCTCACGATCCGCAAGACGGGTTCATCGAGACGGAGACCACAAATGTCGAGCCGCTCGGAAGCCACGATATCGTCGATGTCCGCGTTGGTGACGAAACGCTCCGCGCCCGCTGCGAATCCGGTTTCAGCCGAGGCGAAGGACAAAAGGTCTGGGTCTCGCTGGATCCGCACCGCTCGCATTTTTTCGACGCCGCGAGCGGAACCTCACTGAGGAGAACGGTCTGATGGCGCGAATTGAACTGCAGAATGTCACCAAGCGGTTCGGAGGCACACGCGCCCTGAAGGATCTGAGCCTGACCGTGGAGGACGGAGAATTCTTCGTCCTTCTCGGCCGCACCGGCGCCGGCAAGACTACGACACTCCGGATCGTGGCAGGGCTTGAAAAGCCCGACGAGGGCAGTGTCTTTATCGGCGATTCTGACGTGACCGGCTGGACGGCGGCCGAACGGGACGTTGCGCTCGTGCTGCAACAATATTCGCTCTATCCGCGCCTTTCGGTCAGGGGAAATCTTGAATTTCCGTTACGCCCGAAAATCCGCAACATGAACGATGACGAGATTGCGCGTCGCGTCGAGCGCGCCGCGCAAACCTTGCAGATCACGCATCTGCTGGACCGCAAGGTTGAACGTTTGTCGGGCGGCGAGATGCAACGCGTTTCAATCGGACGCGCCATTGTCCGCGAACCGCGTGTATTTCTGATGGACGAACCGCTCTCGGCGCTCGATGCAAAGCTGCGTGAGGCATTGCGGGTCGAATTGAAGAAGCTCCACCAGGAACTCGGTGCGACGTTCCTGTTCGTGACGCACGACCAGGTCGAGGCCATGTCGATGGGCGACAAGATCGGTGTCCTGAGAAGCGGCCGCCTGGTCCAGGTCGGCACGCCTTCGGAAATCTACGAGCGTCCGTGTAACACCTTTGTCGCACGATCTGTCGGAACGCCTCCGATGAATCTGATCAGCGGCCGCCTGGAAGGCGGCAGCGCTCGGCTCGGAGACTTCAGTCTCCCGGTCTCATCTCCGGCAGGTTCGCAACGGAAAGTCACCTTCGGTGTCAGGCCCGAAAACCTGGTCATCGAATCCGGCGCCCCTGCGGAAGCACGCGTTTTCGACATCGAGGATCAGGGCGTCATCAAGATCCTTGCCCTCGACATGGGCGATACCAGGCTGCATGCGACGGTTGCGGCGGGCACTCATGTCGATCGTGACGAGATAATCCGCTTCGGATGGAAACCCGAGCGCGTGCTCGCGTTTGATCCGGAAACGGGACAGAATCTCGCAGTGTAAGTCGCTTGTTCAGGCAAAGCGCTCGCGATAGCGCTGCAAGGCATCGGGGTTGACGAGCCGCTCCGGCAATTCGCCGGCGGCGATGCGCCTGGTTTCGGCGACCACACCCTGCCCCATGCGTAACATGCTCTCCTCGGTAATGCCGGCCATGTGGGGTGTCAGAATGACGTTCGGCAGGTCGAAAAACCGATGTCCATCCGGCAACGGCTGGGTATCGAAGACATCTATGGCCGCGCCGCCGAGATGCCCCGTTTCAAGAGCGTCAATGAGCGCGTCCTCTACGACGACAGGGCCACGCGCGACATTGACCAGGATCGAGCCGGGCTTCAGCCGCCTGAGTGCGACCGCGTCTATCAAACCCCGCGTTTGCTCGGTCAAGGGACAAGAGAGCGCGAGGATGTCGGTCTCATCGAGCAGTCGTTCCAACGGGACCGATCGGATGCCGTCGGGTACGCTGTCCGGCCGTCGTGTGTGGCAAATGACTTCCATGCCGAAACCGTTACGCGCAATCCGGGCCAGTCTTGTGCCGACATTGCCCATGCCGAGGATTCCCATCGTTCGACCGGACAGTTCTCTGCCATTGTCGGAATGTGCACGCCCTGCGGCCCAACCGCTCTGGCGCAGGTCGTGGTTCACCTCCGGATACCGCCGGAGCAGCGCCAACGCGGACCAGATGACGTGTTCGGCCACGGTGATGGCGTTGACGCCGGGTACGTTGGCGACAAGAACCCCGGCCCGCGAGGCCACATCGATGGGGATCATGTCGAGCCCCGCGCCATGCCTGACCAGGGCTCGCAGTCCCTTTTCGCGTTCGATCAGTTCCGCGGGGATCGGGGCCCGCACGACGATCAGTTCGGCGCCTTTGCTTTCCGATAGAATGGCGTCGGGCGACGGCGTGCTGGCGACCCGATATTCACCGATGCCGGAAAGCGCTTTCGTCACCTCGGGATGCAGGGGATGCGTCGAGAAGATCGACAGGCCGGCCATTTCAGTCAGCAGGCTCAAGGAGTTCGGCCCAATAGCTCATTGCGCCGCGCAGATGCGATACCATAAGCGCGGAAGCCAACGCGGCGTCCCGTTTCGCCAGCGCCTCGTAGATCTGCTTGTGTTCTTCATGCGATTTTCGATTGCGGTCCGGGTCGCGGAAATAGATTTCAAGCCTTTTGCGGCCCAACTCGTAGAAGGCGGTGCAGATATTGAGAAACAGGGTGTTTTGAGTGGCCCGGACGATTTCCAGGTGAAATTCCTGGTCCAGTACGTCGATACCCTGTCCGGCGGCAATTCGCTCCTCGGAGCGAGCCAGAATGTCGCGAAGACGCTGGTAGTTTTCCTCATTGGCGCGGCCGGCCGCGAGTTCCGCAGCCTTGATCTCGTGGATCTTGCGCACTTCGACCGCCTCGTAGATTTGCCGGTCTTCCAGGGGCAAGCCTGCACGGGCGAAGAAGGCCATCGCTTCGATACCCGTCTTGTCGGCATTTACATAAATCCCGGACTTGGCGCGGCGCTCGATGACCTGCATCGCTTCCAGAATCGCCAGCGCCTCACGCACTTGTCCCCGGCTCACCGAGAAATGCTCGGCCAGATCGCGCTCGGACGGCGCCTTCCCGCCATTCGCGCGAGCGCTGTCCAATAGGTGGGCGGCAATGGCTGGAAGAATTTCCTGTCCCTGCATGATCAATTCGCTCTCATCAGCATTTCGAGAAACGGGAAAGGATATCGGTGTCCACGTCAAGCCCCAGCCCCGGTGCATCCGGCACTGCGATCATGCCGTTTTCGACACATACCTTTTCTCGCGACAGATCGTGAATCATCGGATTGGCGCCCAGTGAGTATTCGACGATGAAACCCGCCGGTGCCGCGGCGACAACATGAAGGCCGGCGAAGAACGCCGGCGCGCCAGCCCAAAGATGCGGCGCAAGGCGCAAGTTGAACGCCGAAGCCAATGTCGCAATGCGCATCGCCTCCGTAATCCCACCGCAAAAAGCGGGATCAGGTTGCACTATGTCGACGGCACGCGAAACCATGAGGTCGCGAAAATCGAAGCGGGTGCACTCCGACTCTCCCAGCGCCACTGGAATATGTGTCGCACTTCGAAACTCCGCCAGGCCGGGGCGGTCGTCCGCCGCAATCGGCTCCTCGAACCAGGCGAGGTCGCAATCAGCAACCATCGCGGCAAAGCGCTTGGCCTCCGCCACCGTATACGTGCCATGAGCGTCCACCATGAGATCGATATCCGCACCGATCGCCTCCCGCGCGGCGCGGACGCGCTTAGCCGACACGTGCGGAGCACCGTCCATCGCGCCCACCCGCATCTTGACCGATCTGAATCCGGCGGAATCGATATAGGAGCGCAGTTGATCGCCGATGCTGTTGGCGTCCGCCCAGCCGCCGGAGGCGTATGCGGGAAGCCGTTCGGCCGAACGTCCGCCGAGAAGCGCCCAAACGGGCGCCCCGAGTGACTTGCCCTTGATGTCCCACAACGCGATGTCGATCGCGCTGATCGCAGCGAGAGTTAGTCCCCGGCGGGCAAGCTCCGGGAAAACATGCCCGCCGGAAGCGGCGCTTTCGCGCCGTGTTCCATTATAGAGCGCCTCCCAGATCGGCGTGATCTGCGAGGCGTCCCGGCCAATGAGAAACGGTCCGAACTCGTTGTTGATGAGATGGACCAGCGCGGCATAGTGGCCGGAACTGCCGGCAGCGTTCTTGCCTTCGCCCCACCCGGTGATGCCGTCCTCGGTTTCGACCCTGACAATGGCGGCGTCGAATGTCCGCAATCGGCCGAAGTCGCTGACATGCTGGCGCGACTCCTCGATGGGAATCTGGATCCAGCGGGCTTCGATCGACTTGATACGCATCGGACTTCCTTTTGCCGCGCCGGCGCGATCACTTCATCAGCGGCAAGAGGGTCTCTGCGGTGATCCGCATCTGGTCGGCATAAAACGCTTCCGTTAGCAGCGAAGAGCCATGATCCTGGATGAACTTCAGCTGCTCCGGCGAGATATCGACCGGGTCGGTCTCGACCATGTCCGGATACATCGTTGCCGGTGTCCGGTCGACCGGCGCAACGAATTCGTTTGTGAGCGCGCCGTCATATCCGATCTCCTTCAGCGTGCCGACAATCTTCGGCCAGTCCAGATGTCCGAGGCCGGCCGCAAAACGGTTATTGTCGGCGACGTGAAAGTCGAACAACCGGTCTCCGGCCAGGCGGATGGCGTCGTAGATATCGCTTTCCTCAATATTGAGGTGGAAGGCATCGAGACAGACGCCGCACTCCGGGCTTACGGCATCGGCCAAAGCGAGGGCCTGGGCGCAACGGTTGAAAAGATAGGTCTCGAAGCGATTAAGCGGCTCGATCGCGATCTTCACGCCCTTTTTTTGGGCGTGCGCGAAACACTCCTTGGCGGCCTCGACGACCCAGCCCCATTCCTCTTCGGGCGTGCCGTCGGGCACGACCTTGCCGACGGTTGCCGGGACCAGCGTGACAATTTCACCCTCCAGTTCCGAAACCATGGTGATTACCGACTTGACGTAATCGACCGATCTCGCCCTCTGCCCTTCGTCCTTGGCCGCGAGATTGCGTTCGCCCAGCGTCAGCGTTACCGCGCCCCAGCAGCGCATGCCGGTATCTTTCAGAAGCGCCCGCGTTTCCTTGATGTCATATTGAGTTGGTTCGCCGGAAATCTCGATTGACTCATAGCCGTATTGCTTGATCCGGCGCGCTGTCGTTTCCAGCGGCTCCGCGCGCATCCAGTTGTGGGTCGAAAGATGCATTGCTGTCCTCCCTTTCGTAATTGCGCCGGGTAGTTTCCACCGACCTGTCGATCATTTCTGGTTATACCAGATAGCGCCGGATTGTGCAGACGGTCAAGAGATGGAACGCGGGGAATCCGTTCAAAATCCATGCTATATCTCAGACTGCGCTGAGATATTGAGCGAATTTGATCGGCCGTGCGCTGGTCGAGTACGTCGCATTTTGGTATTACCAGATTGAAGACAGGAGGATTGTTCCATGAAAATCGGCATGTGCATGTTTCTGTGGACGACGAGCGTCGGACCGGAACATGAACCGCTCCTCGCGGACATTCGCGAGACGGGCTTCGACGGAGTGGAAATCCCGGTCTTCGAAGGTGAGCCGGACGGCTATGCCAGGCTCGGCAATCTGCTCGACGCATTGGGCCTGAAACGCACGGCGGTGTCAGCTCTCGGCGATCCGGCGCACGACCTTATCTCTCCCTCGGCGGAAGTGCGAAATACCGCTGTAGACCATATGAGATGGGTGCTCGAATGTTCCGCCGCGCTTGGTGCGGACAGGGTGTCCGGGCCGCTGCATTCGGTACTCGGCCAGTTTTCAGGTGAAGGTCCGACAGCGGAGGAAGTCAAGCGCGCCGTCGAAAGCCAGCAGCGCATCGGCGAACACGCGCGTGACGCCGGAGTCACGGTGGGCCTCGAGGCGCTCAACCGGTTCGAATGCTACCTCGTAAACACGATGGACGATCTGTGCGATTTGGTACGTCGTGTCGGTCATCCTAACATCAAGGCAATGTATGACACGTTCCATGCCAATATTGAGGAGGCCGATCCGGTTGCCGCGCTGACGCGCAACAAGGATGAGATCATCCACATCCACATTTCGGAGAACGACCGCGGTGTGCCGGGCAGAGGCCATGTCGACTGGCCCAAGATTTTCGCCGCGATCGAAGCGATTGGCTATGATGAATGGCTCACCATAGAGGCGTTCGGGCGCGGATTGCCCGACCTCGCGGCCGCGACGAAGGTCTGGCGCGACTTCGCGGAAAACCCCGAAGCGGTTTATCGCGAAGGATACGCGCATATCGTACAGTGTTGGCGCGAAGCGCACAGCCCGCCCGGACGAAGGTGAGCGGTTCGTCTCCGTCAAACGCCGTTTGAGCAACGCTGTCACCAGCTAGGGTTGACATCAAACACCCGCCTTAAGCCGGACGCGGCGATATGACTGGCGTGGTCGACCGTCCGCTTGGTTAGGGCCTTTAAGGTCCTCGGCTGTTGATTTCGATCGGGAACTGACCCGGAATTGGAGTGCGCGCCGCGGGCGGACAGATCGGATTGAGGAATTGACTATCCTTTCGGGTTTTCGGAGTGACGGCCCGCAGCGAGACATCACAGTCACACTGGGCGAGGCCACAAATACCCCGACACTGGCCGCCTTGCGGCAGTTCAGGTGCGACGGAACGCGGCCTATACTGCCGTGACGGAACACTGTATGATTTTACAATAGGCAAAATTGCCGACGCCGTTGCCTGCCTTGCACTCCATTGGCGCGATGATTAGATTGTGACGGCATAACATTCCAACAGGGAGCAGAAGACGCTGTCCGTAACTGTCGCCGAACCGGAAGAATTCGAAGATCTGGCCGTTTCCGGTCAGATGCTGGAAAACGCCGAACGCACGACCCAGTTCCTGAAGTCGCTGGCCCATCCTTCCAGGCTTGTGATTCTGTGTCGCCTCGCCGAAACCGGTGCGAGCGTCGGCCAATTGGAGCAGATGCTTGGTGTCCCGCAGGCCGCTGTCTCGAAACAGCTGGCCCGGTTGCGGGAAGACGGCCTGGTTGATTTCGAACGCACCGGCCGTTCCATCGTCTATACGCTTGCCGATGACCGAATTCGCCGGATCATCAAGGCGCTCTACGCCGAATTCTGCGTATAGAAAAGCCGGCGCACACCGCGCCGGCATTCCTCATCTCTCAGACAATCAGTTCGTGTGCTTGATCAGGAAGATATAGGTGCTTCCCTCAGTACGCGACTCCAGAAGCTCGTTGCCCGTACTGCGGCAGAAAGCCTCGAAATCCTTTACCGCGCCCGGGTCTGTCGCATGGATTTCCAGCGTACCGCCCGTCGGCAGTTCCTTCAGCGCCTTCTTCGCGCGCAGAATGGGCAGCGGGCAGTTCAGCCCTTTTGCATCGAGAACCTGATCGGCCATTTATCCTCCTTTGCGGGCAGACGCCCGTTTTCTCGTGTTTCGTTTCGTGGGTTCAGAACGTGCGGGTCAGACCGAATCCAAGCTGGAACTGGTGCATGTTCAGCGTGATCGCGCTGGCGGGATTCGGACCACCCGGAGTAACTTCAATTCCCGAAACCGTCGTCTCAGGCACATACATCGCGGAAAAGTCGATCGTGTTGCGTTCGGACATCTTGTAGCTCGCACCAGCGGTGATGTGGTGCTGGACGATGCCGGGAGCGAGGATATTGAACGTCACGTCACCCGAACCAACCGGATTGTCGCTATAGGCGTAGCCGGCTCGGAACGTCCAGGTGTCATTGGCGCGCCATTCGGCGCCGATCTTGAAGACATTCACGTCATGCCAGCCAAAGCCGGGACCACCTGACGACCCGAGCAAGGCGGGTGTAGTGGACGAATTGGCAATCGACGGTACGCTTCCGTAGAAGATCCGCTGATAATCGAACGCCAGCGTCAAGTCGGGCGTCGCGTCGAAGGCAACACCGGCCGTCACCTGCGCCGGGATGTCGAAACCGCCCTGATCCGCGAACAGGCCGGCATATTTGCCGAACTTCGTCATGTACATCTTGGTCTGGCCGGAAAGGCCGAACCGAAGCCCGGGCATCGCCTCCCATTCGATGCCGCCCCTGAGGCCGCCGCCATAGGAGTAGTCGTAGCCTTTGTCGGTCAGGTTCGCCGGATCGGAGGAAATGCCGGAAAATGCGACAAGCCCCTTTGCCTGAAACCGCTGTATCGCGATAGTCGGCGCAATACCGATCTTCACCGGGCCCATTTGCCGTGCATAGTCCACGGACAGGAAAGCCTGGATGAGATCGACACCGGCCAAACTGCCGCAATAGACACCGAAGCCGCCACAACCCGGCGCCGTGTTCGATACGGACGGATAGGTCGTGTTCATTCCGCCATTGCCATAAAGCGAAATGCCCCAAGCCGAATTGGAGTCGATCTGGCGCGTTAGCGCGAAATTGGGAACGACAAAGATATTTGAATCGCTGTCGACGGAGCCCGGCGCAATGAAACCCGTTCCGGTCGCGTCATAACCGCGAAACGGCATGAAGAGCGAAGCCCCGAGCTGCCACTGGTCCTGGACGCCAACAATACCGGCCGGATTGAGCGTCTGCGACATCGCGTCGGTCGAATCCGCCACACCGGCGCCGCCCATGCCGCCCTGGCGGGCGCCGAAGCCGACCTGGAAATAGCCGTCCGTCGCGAATGCGGGGGCGCAGGTCGCCGAAAGTGCGACAAGGCTGCCGAGAAGCAAGCCGGAAATGTTCCTGTCGATATGCCGTTTCATTAGTCCCCATCCCCCCGGGCTCAGCCGGGTCTCCGATTGATCTATGATCCTCCCGCCAGAACGGTGGCGTCCGTAAGCAAACCGGCGGGACGGTGATTCCGTCCCGCCGCCCATCGTCAGATGTAAAGGTTAATGTCGCTCTTCGTGGCGACTTCGATATAGCTGGCCGCGCCTCCGAGTGTCGGCCCGTCGATCATGTCCTCACGCTTGTACTCGAACAGGTCCATCGTCATCTGGCAGGCGATCATCTGCACGTCGGCTTCGACAGCCAGGTCGCGCAGTTCCTCGATCGAGGCGACGCCCTTTTTCTTGATCAGGTTCTTCATCATGCCGGTCGCCATGCCGTCGACCCCCGGAAGCGCCGAGATCAGGTTCGGCATCGCCATGTGCATGCCCATCATCGGCATTTCCATCGCCGGATTGCCGAGCGTGCTGATCTTGAGGTTGAGGTCCTTCTTGAGCAGGCCAAGCCCGTAGAAGGTAAAGAACATCGTCACGTCGAGGCCCATCGCCGCAGCCGTGGTCGCCAGGATGAAAGGCGGATAGGCCCAGTCGAGCGTGCCCTTTGTCACGATCATCGACATCGATTTCGCATTGGTATCTGTGCTCATTTTCTTCTCCTTGCCGGCCATATCCGGCGTGGTCATGCCCGCAATCAAAAGCACTGCGGTAATCGCGAGCGATGTCAGCACCATCGCGGCTCCCGCGAACGATGCCCGAACCTGAAGGCCGGCCTTGTCCCGGGTTACCGCGATGGCAAGGGCTGATTTGCGCCTGTCGTACCCGGGCTTGCGGACAATGAACTTCGCCATGATGCCTCTCGCTTACGCCGCGCAGCCAGCGAACTCGTCCGCGGCCATCTTGGCTTCATACGGCCCGGCGACATCGGCGCCAGGCGTCAGCGTTGCCTTGGCGGCCGCGAAATCCACCGGCTTCACCTTGACCATCCAGCCGGCGCCGTAGGTGTCGGAATTGGCCAGGGTCGGAGTGGCGGACAGCTCTTCGTTGGTTTCGGTAATCTCCGATTCAAAGCCGAGCTTCGCCGGACCGACCCACTTGCCGGATTCGATCGTCGCGCAGGATTTGCCTTCCTTGATCGTCTTGCCCGGCTTCTTGGCGGTAAAGGCGACCAGTTGGCCGGCCATGCCGGTCGCGATCATCGTCATGCCGACGGTAAACGTCTCGTCGCCATTGTCACGATACCACAAATTGTTTTCGACGTCGTAGAGCAGATCGTCGGGAAGATTACAGCCTCTGACCACCGGCATGAGCGGCCTCCTTGGTTGAAACGGTTTCTAGTGCGGGGTTGGGTGTCTCGGCCTGCCGCAACGGGCGTGAAGAACAGCAAAAATCACCCAGCCCTGCTTCTTGTAGCTTACCTCCGACGAATAGCGCCAGATGGCTGACGACCATGGCACCGAGCCTGATCGAATGCGCGATATCGGATGCTTCCGGATCGTGCAGGACGAGGTTGTGATGATACACGATTTCGCGGCAGGTTTCGCGGCATGCATTGAAACTCGGATTGCCTCGCGCGCCTTGCCGGTGCAGCGCCAGCAGACGGAAGCCTTCCGTCTTCTCCTCGGTCGGAACAGCGCCTTTTGCCTCGTGCCATGCGACGAGAATGTCCTCACCCATGGCAAGCAACTCGGCCGCAATACCGGACGCGTCGCGCGCCAAGGCCTCGTCCGTGCTGCGGATCAGTTCCTCGGCCCGGACCAGGACATCGTCGATCGACATGCGCGCTCTTTCTTTCATGCCAGTTTCTTTTCCTTGATCAGCGGCATGGCATCCGAGAAGTTTTCCTGCACGCCAACCGCTTTTGGCGACAGCCCCATCGCCATGCCGAGCAACTGCGTGAAATAGAGGATTTTCACGCTTGTCTTGCGCCCGAGAACCTTCTCGGCGCGGATCTGGTGCATCTCCAGACCGGTATGGCAGGTCGGGCATTCCGTCGCGATCACGTCGGCGCCGCAGGCCTCGGCCGTGGTCAGCAGATTGAGCACGAGCTTGGTCGAGGTATCGCTGTCCGACAGCGCATGCGCGCCGCCGCAGCATGCCGTCTTCAGCGGATAATCGACGTTCTCCGCACCGGCTGCGGCAAGAAGCTCGTCCATGAAATGCGGCTTGGAGGTCGATTCCGAGCCCGGGCCCTTGTCCTTCTCGGGGAAAATGTGGCGCGGGCGCGTATACATGCAGCCATAGTAGTTCGCGACCTTGAGCCCCTTGAGCGAGTTCTTCACCCGCTCCTTGATGCCTTCCTCGCCCACCGAGTGCTTGATCCAGTCAAGCGCGTGGATGGTCTCGACCTTGCCGGTTTCATAGGTGGTGTGGCCGGCCTTTCCGCTCAGGCGGGAATTGACCTCGCGCGAAGCCTCGTCGTTCTCCAGATCGTATTCGGCCTTCTTCAGATTGTGGTAGCAGCCGTTGCACGGCGCCATCACCGTATCGAAGCCCATATCCTCGGCGATCGAGAGATTGCGTGCCGACAGATAGGTCTGGATCTTGGGATCGATGTTCTTGACCTCCATCGCCCCGCAACAGTTCCAGTTCTTCAGCTCGACGAGATCGAGGCCGAGTTTCTTGCCGACCGCCTTGGTCGAGCGGTTGTAGGCGTGGCCGCTGCCCTCGAGAGCGCAGCCGGGATAATAGGCGACCTTCTGGTACTTGCCGGACATGATTCACTCGGCTCCCTTCGCATCGAGTTTGAGCGCTTTTCGGTTCGCTGCCTCGACTTCCTCGACATATTCGTTGATGGCGGCTTTCGCCCTGCTCCATCCCTTCGTGCGCGGCCGGAACACGGTCGCGAGACCGAGCCGCATCAGGTAGAACACGGGGAAACGCTTGATCAGGCCGGTCACCATCGTCACCAGCCAGGGCTGGGTCAGCGGCTGGCCGGTGCGCTGGAAGAACTGGCGCAGCACCAGACCATCCTCGATCTTGCCGGTGTCGAAAACCTGTTCCGAGAACGCCTCGTCGAAGATCATCGACGGCTTCTTCTCGGTGTGGCCCTTCATCTCCAGCCAATGCGCCGTCGCCTTCATCACGCCCTCGGGATTGACGTCGCGCGGGCAGGCATAGGTGCATTTGTTGCAGGAAACGCACTGCCAGATGATGTCCTTGTCGCGAACCAGTTCGGATTCCATCCCCAGGCGGATCAGGTAGATCCAGTAGCGCGGATTGAAGTCCGGATTGATCGCGTTGACGGTGCAGGCATTGGTGCAGGAACCGCACTGCCAGCAGCGATGGATGTTCTCGCCGCCGCCGAGCGCGCCGATTTCGTCCTGCAAATCTTCGTTGTAGTCGCTGATGGCGCGCGTTTCGATGAACGTGCTCCAGTGGCCGGAAACATCGACACCGTCGATGACGAGCTCGTCATGCTCGACGAGGTTCTCCGGGCGGATCAGCGATTTCTCGTGGATTGGCATCAGGATGCCTCCGTATGTTCGACCTGCCGCGCGGTGCCAAGCACATGCGCCGTGCCGTCAATCAGCTTCAAACGGGTTCTGCCGGTTTCCGTGTCGACGGAGTCGAGCCCCAGCATGCGGCGCGTATGCGCCATCGGGTCGCCGGTGTTGGCGAAATCGGATCGCAGATACTGGCCGCCGCGATCGTTGATATAGGCAGCATAAACATGCGCCATCAGCAGATCGCCGTAGAAGGTCAGGTCGCGGAAGACGCCGTTTTCCTTCAGGAAACCCTCGATCTCCTCGCCAAGCATGACGAAGCTTTCATAGGTGTCCGGCACGTCGATCTGCACGGTGTCGACATCGTCGGCGAACCAGATCTCGCGCAGCACGCCGGTTCCGACACGGTTGTCCCACACCCAGCGCGTCATCAGCGGATAGCGGTCCGGGGCCGTGAAATGCAGGATTTCTGCGCCGAGATCGCGCATCCAGCGGTGTTCGCGGTCTTCCGGGAAGGTCGCGATGAACCGCGTTAACCTCAGGTCCGCCGTCTCCGGGTCGGACCAGCCGTCAAGCAACCGGACGATCGCACGGTGCAGCACGTCGTATCCATATTTGCCGATCCACGGCCCGACACGCCGGCGCACCGGCGTGATGAAGGCCGCGAGATCGAGAAACTCCGCCTCGGACATCTCGTTGACGCGACCCTTGCCGAGGATTTCCTCGAACAGCGAGGCCTTGAGCACGAGCGCGCTCACGTAACGCTCGACGCCGCCGGTTGCTTCCGCGGATTCGATCAGATGCTCCAGCGCCCTGCGCAGCCGCGGCCCGGAAAGGTCCAGCACGGGACCTTGCGGAACTGGCTCCGGCGCGGGTTTTCGCGCAAGGCGAAACATTATTCCGCCGCCTCCATAACCGGATTGCGGACCATGTTGAGCGCGGCCATTGCGGCCGCCTGCCCCTGGGCAATGGAATCGTCGATCGTCTCAGGCCCGGTCGCCGAACCGGCGACGAAGACGCCCGGCCGGTTGGTTTCGGCGAGATGCGCATAGGTCGATGTCTTGTTGACGTAACCGTATTTGTTGAGATCCACGCCGAAGACCGCCGAAATCGTCATGTTGTCGACATTCGGATCCATCCCGATCGCGTGGACGACCATGTCGAACGGGATCGAGATCGGCCGCTTGACCAGAGTGTCTTCGCCCTTGACCAGAAGCCGCTTGCCGTCGGATGTCACCTCGGCGATGCGCGCCTTGATGTACTTGACCTTGTACTCTTCCTGGCTCGCCCAGTAGTAGTCGCCTTCGTAGAGGCCGAAGGTGCGGATATCCATGTAGTAGATGTAGACGTTGCAGTTCGGCAGCGCCTCGCGGATTTCCATCGCGATATTGGCCGACACGGTGCAGCAGATTTTCGAGCACCATTCACGGCCGATCTGCCGGTCGCGCGAACCGACGCACAACAGGATCGCCACGCGATCCGGCTCGCGACCGTCGGACGGGCATTTGACGCCTGCGCCCGAAGACAGCATCTGCTCGACCTGGGTCGTCGTGACGACGTCCGGATAGGTGCCGAAGCCCCATTCCGGCTTGTTGACGCTATCGAAATGCGTGAAGCCGGTGGTCAGGATCGTGGCGCCGGCCTCGATGGTCTTGCCGTTCTTCAGCGCAGCTTTGAAGTCGCCCGGATTGCCGTCGAACTTGTCCACGGTCGTGCCGAGATGCACCTCGACCAGATCGTTGCCTTCCACACGCGAGACCATGCCGCCGATGGCGTCCTTTGCCCATTCGTGGCTCGGCACCAGCTTGGCGTAGCCGGAGAGGATCGGAGCACCGCCGAGACGGTCCTCCTTCTCGACCATGACGACCTTCTGGCCGGCCGAAGCAAGCGCATGGGCAGCAGACAATCCGGCGGGACCACCGCCTACGATAAGAACCGGCTTGGTCATTTCGCCTCCCCTGCCAGAGCCTTCGGTTTGACATATCCGGGACCGGACGTGATGGCGCGTTTCGGATCGTAGAGGGTCTCGATCTTCCCGACCTTGACGTCGTCCAGGTAGCTTTCGAATTCGGCTTTCGCCTTCTCCCAGTCGATGCCCATCTTCTCGAGCAGCGTCTCGAATGGCGAGGCATGCCAGTGCAACTGGGCGAGCTTGTAGGGATGGGCGCCGAGCGCCAGCGCGGCAAACTGGCAGTCCGCCATCACCGGCAGCGCATAGACTTTGTCGACCGCCTTGCCGATCCACTGGTTCTTGTCGAGCGTCGTTATGCAACCCGTGTCATGGCCGATCATCACGTCGGAGCGTGCTTCTTCCACTGCGACGCGGATCTTGCGGTCGATCGCGAACGAGCGGGTAAACTCGCGCTCGCCGATGATGTGGCGGAAGCCGAAACCGCAGCAGTCGTACCAGGTCGAATAGTCGATCACCTGCGCGCCCATTGTGTCGAGCAGGCCGGTCGTCACCGCAACGCGGTTTCCGTCGAGAACCGTGTCGTCATAGATGACGTCTTCGGGCACCATCTTGTAGACGTGGCAGGCCGGATGCACGGTCGCGCGGATGCCGCTG
Organism: uncultured Alphaproteobacteria bacterium; assembly: GCA_963712205.1. Lineage (GTDB taxonomy): Bacteria > Pseudomonadota > Alphaproteobacteria > Rhizobiales > Rhizobiaceae > Oricola. The sequence goes on from CAVQHF010000011.1 coordinate 22,936, forward strand.
ACATCGACGACCTGATGCTCCTTCAGCCGGTGGCGCATGACATGCAGCCACTCCGAATAGTGCACGATCTCCTCGGGGATCAGCAGCTTGCCGTCGATCAGGCGGCCGAGCTTGCCGAGGATCTTCTTCACCTCTTCGCGCAATTCCGCCGAATGCAGCAGGAAGCCGCGGATTTCCTTGTAGTTGCCGAAGGACGTGCCGCAATGGACCAGCGGATAGTAGGTTCCTTCCGGCAGGCCCTGCGATTTCGCCGACACATAGGCCTGGTGGAAATTGCGCAGGAACACGGCGGCGAGCGACACCACGTTGCCGATGCCCGAACCATGATAGTTCCAGGCCGTGCACGACGTCTGGTCGGTCTCGTCGAGATACGAGATGTCCATCTTGTTCATCAGCCACAGGACGGAACTCGGATATCCCGGAATGTTGCCGCACTGGCCGCAGGACTTGTGATGCCACAGATTGTTGGTCGGGATTTTCTTGTCCCAGCCATAGAGCGTCTTGGCCATCACCGGCTCATGCACGTCGCCGACGCGGTGGACGACGATTTCGCCCTCCTTTTCCAGCTGCCACATGATGTCGCGGACGTCTTCCTTGCGCTCCTTGTTGGTCAGGAGAGCACGCTTGTCGATCTTGGTCTCGACCCAGTCGGTGGCGCGCCGCGCTTCGTCGGGCGTCAGGTTGCTGGCCTGCCATTCGGCGCCGAAACCGCTGAATGCGCCGCCATTGCTGTCGTTTCCTTGTGCCATGACTTCCTCCTTCGGTGTCGATGATGAAGCGGGAACATCCCGCCTCAGTCGTCGTCATCCTCGTCCTCGTTGTCCTCGAGCCACTCTTCCCATTCCTCGCGCTTCTCATCCATCACGTCGGAAACGACATCGAACAGGTTCTCGTCGACCGTCTCCAGCTGATCGAGAACGCCCGTGGCTTCCCAGATGGTGTAAAGCTCCACGGAGGTCTTCAGATTGACCTCCCAAGCGGTATCGAGCGTATGCATCGTCGGCATCGGGATCGCCTTGCGCAGGATGTTCAGCGGCGCGTCGATGCGGCTGACATTCGGGCCCCAGTCGGGGAAGGCTTCCTTGGTGATCATGTTCGGCGCGAGCTGATTGCCCGTCGAGATCACCTTGAGCAGAACGCGCGAGAACGGCCGCAGCACTTCCTTGGCCAATTCCATCCCGTGCTTGATCGCAACCTCGCGCATGATCATGACCAGCCCGCCCGGCGAATTCTCGAACGGGCAGCGCGCCGCGCAGGTGTAGCACTGGGCGCAGGCCCAGATCTTTTCCTGCATTGCGTCGTAGATACCCTCGAGATTCTCCGTCCACAGAAGCTGGACGATCTCGCGTGGCGAATAGTCGTAATAATGCGCCGACGGGCAGGTTGCGGTGCAGATCCCGCAATTCAGGCAACCATGGATTTCGTGGTCGTAGACCGCATGGCTGCGGATATCGTCGAAGATTTCCTCGAGATCCTCACGCGACACCACAGGTGCCTCGGAAACCGGATCACTGATCTGGGCGTGGGCGGTCAATTTCTCCTCCAGATACCGATGCCCCAAGTGCGTTTGCCTAGTAGGTCAGCACCTTGGCGTCATCGTTTTCCATGATTTCCTCGATCACCTTCGCGCCGCCGACGATCCCCTCGCATTCGGGAATGAGGTCGTCTTCGGTCATGTCGAACAGGTCGAGATTGGGCGAGCAGCAGTAGAACTTCGCCCCCGCGTCATGCGCGTCCTTGATGAAATCGTAAACGGTCTTCGGCGAGCCGGGCTTGACGACCAGCTTTTCGGCCACGCCCTTCTTCATCAGCTTGCCGGCAGTCGCCGTGCAGATCACGTCGACCTCATAATCCATGGCAGCCGCCACGGTCGCCTGAAAAAACGGCGCCCCGAGCTCTTCACCATTGCTCGGATCGGTATTCACCATGACGATAATAAGTTTATCCGCCAATGCTCTCTCCCATTTTGTGCGTACGGGTCGGATTCTCCCGGTCCGGTTAGCACCCGTATCGCAATTGAAAAATGATACATGTCAAAAATGGAATATGCAAACACGAAATCCACTTTCCCGCCTTTGCGGCGGGCATGTGCGAAATCCGCGCTTACATCAGGCCCGTATGCTGGCTGATGCCGACCATGAGCTCGCTCAGCACATCCGCGACCTCGCCCTGCACGGCGCCCAGCGCCTCGAGCAATTCGACAGTGTTGTCAGGCGTTTCCGCGAATTCCATGATCAGATCCTCGGCCATTCCGCGCTTCATGCCGGGATGCCCGACGAAGCCGAGGCAATTTCCGCGCACCGAAAAGACCAGCGGTTCGCCCGCCTCGTCCGCCGCCAGTATTTCCGCATCGACGGGCAGGACAGGACGGTCGCGCAGATAGAGCGCGAGCGGAAATGTGGCCGGCATATGACCGCCAAGCAGACCCGGAGCGGTGGCTTTCGCGGTCGTTACGTCGAATCGCAGCGGTGCGTCATCGGCGCCGCCACCGCTCGCGACCGCGAGGATGAGCGCACCGAGTTCGATCCCGATCACCGGCAGGCCGGCATCGAGGAATGCCTTCACCAGGCGCAACTCGGGCCCCATGCTCGGCAGGAGATGGCCGCTGACCATGCCATAAGGCCCGCCGCCGAGCAGGATCAGCCCGTCGAAACCGATTGTTTCCGACGGTATCGTGCCGCCCGCCGCGAACGGCCGGCTGTAGAGAAAGCGGATGTTGCGCCCCTCGAAATGATCCTCCATCAGGCCGAGATACTCGGCCTCCGTGTGCTGGATGACGCAAACGGTCTTCATCGTGAAATACTGCTCCCCGCCGCGCGATCAGGCCGGCGCATGTGCGGCGGCCATGATGGCGGTCGCGATGTCTGCGCCGGTGATGCCCGGCATTTCGATCTGATGTGTTTTCATCGCCACGTCCGCGGCCGCCACGAGGGCTTCCTCTGACAGGTCGACGCCGTGCAAGTCGGCCGCCAACGTGTCTGCGCCTTCGGGCGGAAGACAGGTGAAGTCGCCCGAGATCATCAATTCGCTCACTTTTCCGTCCAGACCGAGCAAATGCACCCGGATCAGGCCGCCCGGCGCCTTGTGCATGCTTTCGGTGAGATGCCGGCCCTCCGATATCTTCACGCCGAGTTCGACGAGCTTGCGGCCCTGGAGGTTGGTCCATGCCGGATCGGTCAGGTTCTTCTCCGCCTGCTCGATCGCCGCCCATTCCTCGTCCGTCGGCTGTGCCTCGACCGGATCGACGCCGAGAACGTCGGCGCAGTTGGCCAGGAACAGTTTCTTCAGCCGCGCCCGGTCCGGCAGTTCGGCGAGTTCCTTGACCATCGTCGTCATGTAGTCGTCGAGCGTCTGGCGCAGCTTGTCGCGGAACTTCTCGCTCGGCACCTTCAGGCAGCGCGCCATCGTCTCGGTGTCGAAATCGAACATGAAACTGCCGACCATGACGGTCGCCTCGCCGATGCTCGCCGCCCCGGTGCCGCCAATCTTGCGGCCATTCACCTGGATATCGTTGACCGGCCGGTAATTGGCGTTGACGCCGAGCTGCTTGTAGGTGCGCACCACCGGCTCGATGAACATCGGATAGAGGTTCATCGCGAATTCCGGCGCCTTCTTGCGCGGATAGATGAAGTGCGTGAACAGCTGGTTGCGATCGAGATAGACGGCGCCGCCGCCGACATGGCGCCGGTAGATCGGCAGGTTCCGCGACGTGCAGAACGCCTCGTCCACTTCCCTGGCGATCTCCTGGTGCATGCCGACGCACACATAGGGTTCTTGCGGGGATACGAGCGACAGGACCGGATCGCTGGTCTCGGTAATGGTTTCGGCAAGACCGTGATAGACGGCCTGGCTGCGCAGCGCGGAAACCAAGCCGAAATCGATGACCCGAAGCTTCATGTCTGCCTCCCTGCAACGCACGCGCGGGTATTCGCGTGGCTACCCGAGATTTTCCTACATGGAAGGCAAAGTCAAACACACATTCCGGAAACGGAATGCATTCTGATCCGCCGCCGCCGGGCACAACGCCCTCAGGCCGGCTCCCGCTCGGTACGTTTCCGCAGCGGCGAGATGCCGTAGGACCGCCTGAAAGCGCGCGAAAACGCCGCAACCGAGGAAAAGCCGGTGCGCGACGCTATCTCGGTCATCGGAAGCCGCGTATCGAGCACCAGCCTCCGCGCCGCATTGATCCTCAGCGACAGGAAATAGGCGCCGGGCGTCTGGCCGATCTCCTTGCGGAACAATTGCTCCAATCCGCGCGGCGACATGGAAACGCGCCGTGCGATCGCTGCGATCGTCACCGGCTTTTCGATGCAGAGCTCCATGGCGCGGATCGCCTGCATCGACGCGTGGATCGTGGTTGCCCGCCGGCCCGAACGATACCGGCGCCTGCGCGTCGCTCGCTCCCCGCGACGCCTCGTAAACGAAAGCGCTCGCGACATCGAGCGCCGCCGCCATGCCGGCGCATCGGCGGATCAGGTCGATCATCATGTCGAATGTCGGCGACGCCCCGGCGGTCGTGATGAAGCGCCCGTCGGCGACGGTACGATCGGGGCGCAGGTCGATCGCGGGAAACGCGGTGGCGAATTCCTCGAAGTCCTCCCAGTGGGTCGTCGCGCGCCGGCCGTCGAGCAGCCCTGCCCGGGCGATCAGCCATGCGCCGGATTCGATCCCGATCGTCAGCTCGGCATTCTGGGACGCACGCACGATCCGCGAGAGCATGCGCCGATCGCGCATTTCGAACGCCCTGAACCCGGCGACGACGGCCAGCACATTCCTTTTCTCGCCGGGATCGATACGGCCCGATACCGGCCACGGCGTACCGGCCGAAGTCAGCGGTGCGTCGCCGTCCAGCGACAGGAAGCGCCACGCGAAGACCGTCCGTCCGCAGACCCGGTTGGCCGCGCGCAGCGGATCGCCGGCGCAGGCCAGCGTCATCATCGACGACCCCGGCAACACCAGGATGTCGACCTTGACCGGCGCGTCACCGGCCGCGGGAACCGAAAGGAGTTCGTATTCTGTCATTTTTATTGCGTAAAACGAAAAGCAGTTTTCGGCAAGCCGGGCACCATGCGGGCGGTAACGAACAGGGAGGCCCGCAATGCCGCTCACCATGAACCGCGAAGTCTTCATCACCTGCGCCGTAACCGGCTCGGGCGGCACCCAGGACCGCAGCCCCCACGTTCCGCGGTCGCCGCGCGAAATCGCCGACAGCGCCATCGAGGCGGCCAGGGCCGGCGCAGCCATCGTCCACTGCCATGTCCGCGATCCCGAAACCGGCACGCCGCGCCGCGACGTCGCGCTCTACCGCGAAGTGACCGAACGCATCCGCGACGCCGATGTCGACGTCGTTCTCAACCTGACCGCGGGCATGGGCGGCGACATGGTGTTCGGCCCGACGGAAAGCCCCCTGCCCCTGAAACAGCAAGGCACGGACATGGCCGGCGCCGCCGAGCGCGTCGCTCATGTCGCCGAATGCCTGCCCGAGATCTGCACGCTCGACTGCGGCACGATGAATTTCGCCGAGGCCGATTACGTGATGACCAACACGCCCGGCATGCTGCGCGCCATGGGCGCGATGATGACCGAACTCGGCGTCAAGCCGGAAATCGAGGCGTTCGACACCGGTCATTTGTGGTTCGCCAAGCAACTCGTTTCCGAAGGCATTCTGAAGGACGACGCGCTGGTGCAGCTCTGCATGGGCGTGCCGTGGGGCGCGCCGGACGACCTCAACACTTTCATGGCGATGGTCAACAACGTGCCCGCAAACTGGACATGGTCGGCCTTCTCGCTTGGCCGCCACCAGATGGCCTATGTCGCCGCCGCGGTTCTGGCCGGCGGCAATGTCCGCGTCGGGCTCGAGGACAATCTCTGGCTCGACAAGGGCGTGCTGGCGACCAATGCGCAACTGGTCGACCGCGCCGTGACGATCGTCGAGAACCATGGGCGCGCGCGTGCTCGGCCCCGCCGAGGTGCGCGAAAAGCTCGGGCTCGTGAAGCGGGCGCCGAAATAATTCCCGCGCGTTCGGAGGGAAGCGAGAATGGAAAAAGTGAAATTCACCGCCATGAAGGACGGCGACAGGGAGGACTACGAATTCCTCACCGCCCACGAGATCGAATATGCCGCGAAGACGGGCGAACGCCTGCTGAAGGCGCTCGTCGCACTCGACGAAAGCCTGTCCGGCTATCAGGTCACCCGGCTCGGCCATTCGCTGCAGAGCGCGACGCGGGCATGGCGCGACGGCGCCGACATCGACTGGGTGGTCTCCGCCCTGCTGCACGACATCGGCGATATCTATGCGCCCTACAACCACGATGAATACGCGGCCGCGATCCTGCGCCCCTTCGTGCGCGAGCAATGCACCTGGGTGGTCGAAAAACACGGCGATTTCCAGCGCCTCTATTATGCCCACCATCTCGGCGGCGACCGCAACGCGCGCGAAAAGTTCCGCGGCCACCCCTATTTCGACGACTGCGCCGAGTTCTGCGAACGCTGGGACCAGTCGAGCTTCGACCCGCATTACGAGCACGAAAGCGTCGATTTCTTTCGCGAGATGGTCGACGAGGTCTTCGCCCGCAAGGCTTATGACCCGGCGGTGATCCGCGCCGGCGAGCGCGTGCCGCTTGTTGATCCCGAGCGCGCGGCGGAAAGGACAGGGAAATGACGACCAGACAAAAAGCGGCCATCATCGGCGGCGGCGTGATCGGCGGCGGCTGGGCGGCCCGCTTCCTGCTCAACGGCTGGGATGTCGTCATCTCCGATCCCGATCCCGACGCCGAGCGCAAGATCGGCGAAGTGCTCGCCAATGCGCGCCGCTCGCTTCCCGCCCTGTCGGACTGCATGGTCCCGCAGGAGGGGAACCTGCACTTCGCGTCCTCCATCAAGGAAGCCGTGCAGGATGCTGGCTGGATTCAGGAAAGCGTGCCCGAGCGGCTCGACCTCAAGCACAAGGTCTTCGCCGAAATCCAGGAACATTGCCCGCCGGATGCGCTGATCGGCTCCTCGACCTCCGGCTTCAAGCCCTCCGAACTGCAACAGGGCTCCCCAAATCCGGACCGGATCTTCGTCGCGCACCCCTTCAACCCGGTCTATCTCCTGCCGCTGGTCGAGCTTGTCGGAGCACCGGATACCGTCGAGCGCGCGAAGGCCGTACTCGACGCGATCGGCATGAAGCCGCTGATCGTGCGCAAGGAGATCGACGCCCATGTCGCCGACCGGTTTCTCGAGGCGGTCTGGCGCGAGGCGCTGTGGCTGGTGAAGGACGGCATCGCGACCACGGAAGAGATCGACGACACGATCCGCTTCGGTTTCGGCCTGCGCTGGGCGCAGATGGGCCTGTTCGAGACCTATCGGATCGCCGGCGGCGAAGCCGGCATGAAACACTTCATCGCCCAGTTCGGCCCGTGCCTCGAATGGCCGTGGACCAGGCTGATGGACGTGCCGGAACTGACCGATAGACCTGATCGACACCATCGCCGGCCAGTCGGACGCCCAGTCGGGCATGCACTCGATCCGCGAACTCGAGCGCATCCGCGACGACAATCTCGTCTCGATGATGCGTGCCCTGAAGGCGCGAAACTGGGGCGCCGGCGCGCTGCTCGAGGATCACGAAGCACGGATCAAGCCGCCCCTGCCCGCCGACATCACGCAACCGCTGCAGACGCTGCATCGCGTCATCCCGATCGACTGGACCGACTACAACGGCCACATGAACGAGAGCCGCTACGGCCAGGTCTTCTCCGACGCCGGCGACGTCGTGATGGCGATGGTCGGCGCAGACGCGGATTATATCGACGGCGGCATGTCCTACTTCACCGTCGACAACCACATCCGCTATCTCGCGGAATCCATGGCCGGCGACGAGATCCGCGTGCGCACGCAGGTGCTGGAGGCGAAAGGCAAGAAGCTGCGCATGTATCACGAGATGATGCATGTCGACGGGCGGCTGCTTGCGACCTGCAACCAACTCCTGATCCATGTCAGCCTGGAAACGCGGCGCTCCTGCGATCCGGCGCCGCACGTCCTGGCGAAAATCGATGCACTCGGCGAAGCACAAGGCAAGCTGCCGAAACCGGAAAGCATGGGGTAACGGCAATGGATTTCGGCCTATCCGAGGAACAGACACTCATCGCGCAGACCACGCGCGCCTTCGTCGAGAACGAACTCTATCCGCACGAGGCGGAGATCGAGCGGACGGGCCATCTCGACATGGACCTCGTTCGCGAATTGCAGAAAAAGGCCATCGAAGCCGGTCTCTATGCCGCCAATATCCCGGAAGAGTTCGGCGGTGCCGGGCCTCGATACGCTGACCTGGCTGCTCTACGAAAAGGAGCTCGGACGCGCCAATTACGCGTTGCACTGGACCTGTGTCGCGCGCCCCTCCAACATCCTCTGCGCGGGAACGCCCGAACAGCGCGAGCAATATCTCCTGCCCTGCGTGCGCGGCGAGAAATGGGACTGCCTTGCCATGACCGAGCCCGGCGCCGGCTCCGACCTGCGCGGCATGAAGGCGACCGCCCGCAAGGACGGCGACGACTGGGTGCTCAACGGCACCAAGCATTTCATCAGCCATGCCGACATCGCCGATTTCGCCATCACCTTCATGGCGACCGGCGAGGAAGACACGCCGCGCGGCAGGAAGAAGCTCATCACCGCCTTCTTCGTCGACAAGGGCCATCCGGGCTTTGCCGTGCGCGACGGCTACCGCAACGTCTCGCATCGCGGCTACACCAACGCGATCCTCGAATTCGACAATTGCCGCCTGCCCGCGAGCGCCGTCCTCGGCGAGGTGCACAAGGGCTTCGAGGTCGCCAACCAGTGGCTCGGGGCGACCCGCCTGCAGGTCGGCGCGACATGCCTCGGCCGCGCCGAACGCGCCTTCGCACATGCCGTCGACTATGCCGCCAGCCGCCAGCAATTCGGCCAGCCGATCGGCAAGTTCCAGGGCGTCTCCTTCAAGCTCGCCGACATGGCCGTCGAGATGAAGGCCGCCGAACTGATGATCCTCGAAGCCGGCTGGAAGATCGACCAGGGCACCGTCACCGACGCCGACATGGCGATGGCGAAACTCAAGGCGACCGAAATGCTCGCCATGGTCGCCGACGAGGCGATCCAGATCCATGGCGGCATGGGCCTGATGGACGAACTGCCGCTGGAGCGCATCTGGCGCGACGCGCGCATCGAGCGCATCTGGGAAGGCACCTCCGAAATCCAGCGCCACATCATCTCGCGCGCGCTGTTGCGGCCGCTCGGCGCCTGATGCGATCGCTGGAACGCCTGTTGCGGCCGAAATCCATCGCCGTCTTCGGCGGCGGCTGGGCCGCGGCGGTCATCCGCCAGACGCGGCGCATGGGCTTTGCCGGCGAGATCTGGCCGGTTCACCCCGAAAAGGAGACGGTCGAGGGCCTGCCCGCCTTCCGTTGCGCCGCCGATCTTCCCGCCGCGCCCGATGCGGTCTTCATCGGCGTCAACCGCAACGCCTCCGTTCACCTCGTGCGCGAGCTTTCGGAGCGCGGCGCGGGCGGCGCGGTCTGTTTCGCCTCCGGCTTCCGCGAGGCCGGCGCGGACGACGCCGACGGCGAACGCCTGCAGGACGAACTGGTTGCCGCCGCCGGAGACATGCCGATCCTCGGTCCGAACTGCTACGGCCTGATCAACTATTGCGACGGCGCGCTGCTGTGGCCGGACCAGCACGGCGGCGTGCGCCTCCCCGAAAACGCGCGCGGCGCGGCCATCGTCACGCAGTCCTCCAACATCGCCATCAACATGACCATGCAGGCGCGCGGCCTCCCGCTTTCCTATGTCGTGACCGCCGGCAACCAGGCGCAGACGGGCCTCTCCGAGATCGCCATTGGCCTGATCGAGGACGAGCGTGTGTCCGTCCTCGGCCTGCATGTCGAGGGCTTCGACAGCGTCGCCGGTTTCGAGCGATTGGCAAAACGCGCGCGCGACCTGCAAAAACCGGTTGTCGCCATCAAGCTCGGCAAGTCCGAACAGGCGCGCGCCGCCACCGTCTCCCACACCGCGTCATTGGCCGGCGCGGACGCGGCCTCCGAGGTATTCCTCGCCCGCCTCGGCATCGGACGTGTATCCTCGATCCCGGCCTTCATGGAAGCGCTGAAGCTGCTGCATGTCACCGGCCCGCTCGACGGCAGCGACATCTCCTCGATGAGCTGTTCCGGCGGCGAAGCCTCCATCATGGCCGACAGCGCCGAAGGCCGGCGCGTCACATTCCGCCCGCTTTCTCCGGACCACAGGATCGCAATCAGGCAAACGCTCGGACCGCTGGTCGCCGTCGCCAATCCGCTCGACTATCACACCTTCATCTGGAACGACGAGCCGGCCATGACGGCCACGTTCTCGGCCATGGTTTCCGGCGGATTCGACCTCAATTTCCTCGTCCTCGACTTTCCGCGCGCCGACCGCTGTTCCGATGTGGACTGGCGTGCGACCGTCTCCGCATTCGAGACGGCATTGAAGGCGAACGGCGCGAAGGGCGCTGTCCTCGCCTCGCTGCCGGAAAACCTCTCGGAGGACTGGGCGGCCAACATCATGGCGCGCGGCATCGCGCCGATGCAGGGCATCGACGAGGCCCTCGATGCAACCGAGGCCGCCGCTGCCATTGGCACGGCCTGGAAACGCCCCTTCCCCGCCCCGGTCGCGGTGGCAAAGACCGGACAAGGAACGACGCGCACCCTCGACGAAGCCGAGGCCAAGGCGTGGCTCCGCGATTCCGGGCTGCCGGTTCGCGAAGGCCGCCGCGTTGCCAATCCCGTCGAGGCCGTCGCGGCGGCGGATGCGTTCGGTTATCCTGTAGCGCTCAAGGCGCTCGGCATCGCCCACAAGTCGGAGCTCGGCGCGGTCCGCCTCGATCTTCGCGACGCCGAAGCCGTCGGCGAAGCGGCAGACGCCCTCGCCCCGGTCGGAACCGGCCTCTTTGTCGAGCGCATGGTCGAGGGCGGCGTTGCCGAGTTGATCGTCGGCGTCACGCGCGACCCGCTGTTCGGGCCGGTGCTGACGGTCGGCAGCGGCGGCGTGCTCGTCGAATTGCTGGAAGACAGCCGAACCCTGCTGTTGCCCGCCACGCGTGACGAAATCGAAGCGGCGATCCGCGCGCTGAAATTGTTTCCGCTGCTCGACGGCTATCGCGGCCGGCCGAAGGCCGATCTCGACGCCGCCATCGACGCCATCGAGGGCATCGCCCGTTTCGCGGTGGAAAACGCCGGAAAACTCGTCGAAATGGACATCAATCCGCTGATCGTCTGCGAGATTGGCAAGGGCGCGGCAATCGCCGATGCCCTGATCGTGCTACAGGAGGACCCGCAATGAACGACGTCGTGCGCACCCGCCGCGAAGGCGCCATCCTCGAGGTGACACTTGATCGTCCGAAGGCAAATGCCATCGATCTCGCCACATCCCGGCTGATGGGCGAAACGTTCAAGGCCTTTCGCGACGATCCCGATCTGCGCGTCGCCATCGTCCGGACCGCGGGCGACAAGTTCTTTTCCGCCGGATGGGATCTCAAGGCGGCGGCCAACGGCGACGCGGTCGACGGCGACTACGGCGTCGGCGGTTTCGGCGGCCTGCAGGAACTGCGCGACATGAACAAGCCCGTGATCGCCTGCGTCAACGGCATGGCGGTCGGCGGCGGCTTCGAACTGGCGCTGTCCTGCGACCTGATCTACGCCTCGGCGCAATCCTCCTTCGCCCTGCCGGAAATCCGCGCCGGCACGCTTGCCGACGCGGCAACCGTCAAGCTGCCAAAGCGCATGCCCTATCATGTCGCCATGGACCTGCTGTTCACCGGCCGCTGGATGGACGCCGAGGAAGCCCACCGCTGGGGGCTCGTCAACGAAATCCTGCCGGATAACGAAGCCCTGACCGGCCGCGTCTGGGAGATCGCCCGCCTGCTCGAAAGCGGACCGCCGCTGGTCTTCGCCGCAATCAAGGAGGTCGCGCGCGAGGCCGAGGCAATGAACTTCCAGGACGCGATGAACTGGATCACCAAGCGCAAGTTCCGGACTGTCGACGAGCTTTACGACTCCGAAGACAATCTGGAAGGCTTCCGCGCCTTCGCCGAGAAACGCGATCCGGTCTGGAAGGGCCGCTGAAGGTCGCGCTCAGCCGGTAGCTTCAACCGTATCCTTGAACTTGTTGAAGAACTGGCCGGCCAGGCGGTTCGCCGTCGAGCTGATCAGCCGGCTGCCGAGCTGGGCGATCTTGCCGCCGACATCGGCTTTCGCCGTGTAGCGCAGGATCGTCGCGTCGCCGTCCTCTTCCAGCTCGACGTCGGCTCCGCCCTTGGCAAAACCGGCGACACCGCCGCTGCCCTCGCCCGTCAGCGAGAAGCGCTCCGGCGCACTCGACTTGTCGAGTGTCACCTTGCCGCCGAATTTCGCCTTCACCGGGCCGATCTTGAGCGTCACCTTCGCTTCCAGTTCCGTATCGGAATGCTTGATCAGTTCTTCGCAGCCGGGAATACTTTCCTTCAGGATGTCCGGGTCGTTGAGCGCCGCGTAGACGCGCGCGCGAGGGGCTTCGATCCGGATTTCGTCTTTCATTTCCATGGAGTGTCCTCGTTTATCCGCAGCAGGATCGGCCGATCAGCATGGCTTCGACTGCCAGTTTTTCTTTTTCGTTTTCGGGTATCTGCGCATCGCCGGGAGGCGGTGCGAACAGGATTGCGAGTAACGCCCGCAGACGCCGCAGCGCGGCGGTCATGAAACCGCTTCCGCCTCTGCCGCCGCCTGCCGTTGACGGCTGCGCCGGATCTGCACGATCTCGGTCAGGATCGACAACGCGATCTCGTCCGGCGTGATCGCGCCGATATCGAGGCCGGCGGGCGCCTTGAGAGCAGCCAGCCGGTCGGCGTCGACGCCCTTGTCAGCGAGCTTCGTTCCGATTGCCGCCGCCTTGGCCTTGCTACCCACGAAGGCGACATGGGCCGACGGGACAGACAGCGCCGCGCTCAGCGCCGCCTCGTCGCCCCGCCCCTGCGTCGAGACGACGACGAACCGATCGCCCATCTCCGCCGCTTCCAGCATATAGCCGTCGATACGCGCATCCGCGTCAGGGAACGCGCCCTGCTCGTCGCCCGGCGCACAGATGGTGACGTGGTAGCCGAAGCGCGGCGCGATATCGGCGAGCGCCACCGCCACCGGGCTCGACCCGAGGATCACGATTCCCGGCGACGGCAGCACCGGCTCGATGAAGACGTCCATCGTCCCCTTGCTCGGGCACATGTTGCGCGCAAACCGCACGCCTTCCTTCTCGGTTCCCGCCGCGACGCCATGTTCGGCAAGCATGTCTTCCGGCTGCACCGAAACGAAGCGCGCCTGCCCGTCGGCGATCGCGTCCCTGGCGGCCTTCAGCACCGCGCCGCGCGCGCATCCGCCGCCAATCCAGCCCTCCATGATCGTGCCGTCGGCACGGATGATCGCCTTGGCGCCCGCCTTCGCCGCCGTCGCCGCGACTGTGCGAACCACCGTTGCCAGAACGAAGGCCTCGCCGGCGTTTCGAAGCTCGGCGGCCTGTTTGAGAATGTCGGATTTCTGTCCCATGACGGCCTCCATCAGATCCCGTTCAGCCACGGCTCGAGCGCGGCAAGATCATCGAGCGTGTTCGCGGCGGCAAAATGGTCGAGAAAGGGCAGCGCCGCGGCCATGCCGCGCGCCACCGGCGCGTAGTCTTTCCAGCCCTTGAGCGGGTTGAGCCAGACGATGCGCGCGCCGCGCCGTTTCAGCCGCGCAAGCGCATCGGCCAGCATTTCCGGCGGATCGGTGTCGTAGCCGTCCGACAGGATGATGACGACGCTGCGCCCGTTGACCGACTGCGCCGCGTATTGCGCGTTGAACAGCTTCAGGTTGGCGCCGATCCTGGTGCCGCCGCCGAACCCTTGCGCCATGATCGACAGGCGGTTGACCGCCCGCATCGTGTCGGTGTCGCGCAGCGCATCGGAAATGCGCACGAGCTGCGTGTGGAACAGGTAGGCGTCGGTCGCCTGATCCGCCGACACCAGCCCCTTGAGAAAGGCGAGGAACACCCGCGCATAGACCGTCATCGAACCTGACACGTCGAGCAGCGCAACGATCCGCACCGGCCGGTCGGGCCGCGTCCTGTAGAACAGGTCGATCGGTTCGCCGCCGCGATTGACGCTGCGGCGCAGGATCTTGCGCATGTCGAGTGCCGCGCCCCGCGCGGCCGCCTTCCGCCGCCGCGACCGCCGGTCGCGAATGCTTTTCGCGATCCGCTCGGCGACCTTTTCCGCCCGTTCGAGATCCTCTGGCGTCATCAGCTTGCGCAGATCGGTCTTCTCGATCGTGCTGACCGTGGAGGCGACTCAGCCGCCCGGTGCCCGAACGACTGGCCTCCCCATCGTTCCCGTCGTCCGGCGTGTCGGCCTCGCCCGCCTCGTCGCTCGCGCCTGGAGCCAGCCGGTAATTGCCGGCGCCCTTTGCCTGCATGTTATGCGCGGAATGTCGTGGCGGAAGCGCCCTCGCGCTTGCGGCCGCGATTGCGCCAATAGGCGTCGAACAACTCGTCGAAGCGCATCTCCTGGTCGGCATCGCCGGCACAGATCGCCTTCAGGGCGGATCGCACTTCGCCGATATCGCCGGCATCGACGGCGCCAAGCGCGGCAAGCGCGGTCTCGGTCTCGCTCAGTCCGGCCGGAATCCCGTTCAAGCGCAGATGCGCCATGAAGCCCGCCATCCGTTCGGCGGGACCCTGCATGCGTTCGGGAAACCGCGTGACCTGCATATCAGGCCGCCTTTCCGGCGAGGCGCTGCTGCACTTCCTTCGGCACGGCAGCGCGGTCGCGTTCGGTCTTCAAGAGGCAGACCAGCGTCGCCTGCGTCTGGACCGGGTCATCGGCCAGATCGTTGACGCCGAGGCCGGCCAGCGCCGCCGCCCAGTCGAGCATCTCGGCGATACCCGGCTTCTTTTCGAGCTCTTCCTTGCGCAGTGCCTGCACGAAACCGACGATCTGCTCGGCGAGCCGGGCCTCGAGGTCCGGGCAGCGCTTGTTCAGGATCGCCATTTCGGTGCGGCGGTCGGGATAATCGACGAAATTGTAGAGGCAGCGCCGCCTCAGCGCGTCGGAGAGATCGCGCGCGCCGTTCGCCGTCAGGATGACATGCGGCCGCGTCTTCGCCTCGATCGTCCCGATCTCCGGGATAGTGATCTGGAAATCGGACAGGACTTCCAGGAGATAAGCCTCGAATTCCTCGTCCGCCCGGTCGATCTCGTCAATCAGAAGCACGGCCGGCTTTTCCTGCCGGATCGCCTCGAGAAGCGGCCGCGCGAGCAGGAATTTTTCCGAGAAGATATGCTCTTCGATTTCCTCGGACGGCTTGTGTTCCTCGGCGGCGGCCCGGATCGACAGCAATTGCCGCTGGTAGTTCCACTCGTAAATGGCGTGCGAGGCGTCGAGCCCCTCGTAGCATTGCAGCCGGATAAGCTTCGCGCCCTGCAATTCGGCGAGTGTCTTGGCGATCTGCGTCTTGCCGACGCCCGCCGGCCCTTCGAGCAACAGCGGCTTGCCCAGCGTCACCGCCAGGAAAAGCGCCATCGCCAAGTCGTCGGACGCGACATAGCCCGCGCTGGACAGGTCGGTCTGCAATGTTTGCCAGGTCATCGTCTTCTCCGGAGGCATCCGGGGACTTGCCCCCGGATGCGCGTTGGCCGGATCACGCTCAGCCGTGCAGGCCGAGGTCACGCGCGATCTTCCAGATGCGCCAATGATCGTGCGGCATGTGGGCCTGTTTGAGGCCGAACGGCCGGAACGCGTCATGGACCGCGTTGGAGAAGGCCGGGACCGAGCCGACATTCGGGCTTTCGCCCACGCCCTTCGCGCCGATCGGATGATGCGGGCTGGGCGTCACGGTGTGGTCGGTCGTGTAATGCGGCGTTTCCCATGAGGTCGGGATGAAGAAGTCCATCAGCGTACCGGTCTTGACGTTGCCCATGTCGTCATAGGCGAGCTCCTGGCCCATCGCGATGGCATAACCCTCGGTTGCGCCGCCATGCACCTGCCCCTCGATGATCATCGGGTTGATGCGGGTGCCGCAGTCGTCCAGCGCATAGAACTGGCGGATTTCGTGCTCGCCCGTGTCGACGTCGATCTCCATGACGCAGATATAGGCGCCGAACGGATAGGTCATGTTCGGCGGGTCGTAATAGCTGACCGCCTCCAGACCCGGCTCGAGACCGGGGATCGCCTGGTTGTAGGACGCGAACGCGATTTCCTTCATGGTCTTGAAGCGCTCGGGCGCGCCCTTGACCACGAAACGGTCGATGTCCCACTCGACGTCGTCGTCATGCACCTCGAGCAGATAGGCCGCGATCATCTGCGCCTTGGCGCGGATTTTCCGGCCGGCCATCGCGGTTGCGGCGCCGGCGACCGGCGTCGAACGCGAGCCATAGGTGCCAAGTCCGTAAGGCGCGGTGTCGGTATCGCCCTCCTCGATGGTGATGTCGTCGGCGGAAATCCCGATCTCCGATGCAAGGATCTGCGCGAATGTCGTCGCATGCCCCTGCCCCTGGCTGATCGTGCCGAGCCGCGCGATCGCCGATCCGGTCGGATGGATCCGGATTTCGCAGGAATCGAACATGCCGAGGCCGAGAATATCGCAATTCTTGACCGGCCCTGCGCCGACGATCTCGGTGAAATGCGTCAGGCCGATACCGAGAAGCTTGCGCGTCTCGCCGCGCTTGAAGGCTTCGATGCGTTCCGCCTGCTCCTTGCGGAGTTCGTCGTAGCCGACCGCGCTGAGCGCCTTGTCCCAGGCGGTGTGGTAGTCGCCGGAATCGTACTCCCAGCCGAGCGCCGACTGATACGGGAACTGGTCCTTCTTGATGAAGTTCTTGGCGCGCAGTTCCGCCGCATCCATGCCGAGCTCGATGGCGAGAACCTCGATCATCCGCTCGATGAAATAGGCCGCCTCCGTCACCCGGAACGAGCAGCGATAGGCGACGCCGCCCGGCGCCTTGTTGGTGTAGATCCCGTCGACCGCCAGATAAGCCGTCGGAATGTCGTAGGAGCCGGTGCAGATGTTGAAGAAGCCGGCCGGGAACTTGGTCGGATCGGCACAGGCGTCGAAGGCGCCGTGGTCCGCCGTCACATGGCACCACAAGCCGGTGATCTTGCCGTCCTTGGTCGCCGCGATCTTGCCCTTCATCCAGTAATCGCGGGCGAACGCCGTCGCCATCAGATTATCCATCCGGTCCTCGACCCACTTGACCGGTACGCCGGTCACGATCGAGGCGACGATGGCGCAAATATAGCCCGGATAGACACCGACCTTGTTACCGAAGCCGCCGCCGATATCCGGCGAGATGATGCGGATATTGTGCTCCGCGATCCCCGAGATCAGCGAAGCGACCGTGCGCACCGCATGCGGCGCCTGGAAGGTGCCGTGGACAGTCAGCTTGCCGTTGACCTTGTCCATCGAGGCAACGCAGCCGCAGGTCTCCAGCGGGCACGGATGGGTGCGGTGGTAATAGACCATCTCTTCCGCCACGACATCGGCCGATCCGAGTACGGCGTCGGTCGCGTCCTTGTCGCCCTGTTCCCAGGTGAAGATGTGGTTGTGGTGCCGGCGCGGCCCATGCGCGCCCTCCGTCTTGCCGGCGAGATCCTCGCGCAGCACCGGCGCATCGTCGGCCTGCGCCTTGAACGGATCGACGACGACGGGAAGCTCCTCGTATTCGACCTCGACCAGTTCGACGGCATCCGCCGCGATATAGCGGTCCTCGGCGACCACAAAGGCCACTTCCTGCCCCTGGAAGAGCACCTTGCCGTCGGCGAGGACCATCTGGACGTCGCCGGCAAGCGTCGGCATCCAGTGCAGATTGAGGGGACGAAGGTCATCGGCCGTCAGCACGGCGATGACGCCGGGAATGGCCTTGGCCTTGTCCGCATTGATGGATTTGACGCGGGCATGGGCATAAGGGGCTGCGGACGAAGTCGCCGAACAGCATGCCCGGCAGTTTCAGATCGTCGACATAGTTGCCCTTGCCCTGGGTGAAACGTGCGTCCTCGACGCGCTTGCGTGCCGTGCCGAGGCCCTTGAGGGCCTCTGCGCGTTCGGCTTTCGGGGGAGTCATCTCGTTCATTGTGCTGCCTCCTTGGCGGCGTTCAGTTCGGCCGCGGCGGCGAGAATTGCCTTGACGATGTTCTGGTAGCCCGTGCAGCGGCACAGATTGCCGGACATGCCGAAACGCACGTCCTCTTCGCTCGGGTTCGGATTTTCCTGCAGGAAGCGCCACGCGCGGGTGATCATGCCCGGCGTGCAGAAGCCGCATTGCAGGCCGTGATGTTCCTTGAACATCTGCTGCAGCACATGCAGGCCGTCCGGATTGCCCAGCCCTTCGATGGTGGTGATATCGGCCCCGTCAGCCTGGGCGGCGAAAACGGTGCAGGATTTGACCGACTTGCCGTCCATGTCGACCGTGCAGGCGCCGCAATGCGAGGTCTCGCAGCCGATATGCGGCCCGGTGATCCCGAGGCGTTCGCGCAGCACGTGGATCAGCAGTTCGCGCGGCTCGGCCAGCAGTTCCTCCTGCTTGCCGTTGACCGTCAGCTTGATATGCATCTTGCCCATAAAGTTCTCCTCCCGATCAGGCGCGCGACGCGGCGCGCTCGATGGCCCGGCGCAGCATCACGCCCGCCACATGTTTCTTGAATTCGACCGGACCGCGATTGTCCTCCTGCGGATCGATCGTCGGCAGCATTGCCGCGACGGCCGCGTCGATCGCCGACTTGTCGAGCGTCGAACCGACGAGCGCCGCGCCCGCCGCCTCGCACCACACCGGCGTGTCGGACAGGTTGGTCATCGCGATGGAGGCCGACGAGCAGGTCGCCGCCGTCCTTCTCGATCAGCACCGCCGCGGCCGCGGTGGCGTAATCGCCGATCTTGCGCTTCTGCTTCTCGTAGGCGTAGCCGCCCTTCGGCGCGGCGAAACGTACCGAGACGAGAATCTCGTCATCGCCGCGCGCCGTGAAATAGGCCGCCTCGTAGAAGTCGCGAGCCGCGACCTCGCGGGTGCCGTCCGGGCCGGCGAGCACATAGGTCGCGTCGAGGCACTGCATCAGTCCCGGCATATCGTTGCCCGGATCGCCATTGGCGACATTGCCGCCGATCGTGCCGACATAGCGCACCTGCGGATCGGCGATCTGCAGCGAAGCCTCGCGGATGATCGGCGCGGCCTTGGCAAGCGCCTCGTTTGCGATCAGCTCGTGCTGCGTCGTCATCGCGCCGATGGTGACCGTTCCGCCGTCGACCGAGACACCCTTCATGGAATCGATGCCCTGCAGGTCCACGAGGTGCTGAACCTCGGCCATCCGCAGTTTCATCATCGGGATAAGGCTGTGGCCGCCCGCGATCGCGCGCGCCTCGTCGCCGTATTTCGTCAGCAGCGCCACGGCGCCATCGACGGAATCCGGCCGGTGATAGTCAAAGCTGCTCGGTATCATGCATTCCTCCCAAAAGCGGAGAGCGCCGCTCGGGGCGGCCGCTTCCATGCCTCAGAGATAGAAAACGCCTGCCGGCAAGCGACCGCTAAGACATGGCGGGCGCGGCAGATTTCACGAAATGCGATTTATCCGCACGAAATGCGAAAGGCGCTTTTTCGGCTACAGTCCGAGCGCTTCGCGCACGCCGGCGACATTGCCCCGGCTCACCGGCGCGAATTTCAACGACTGCGCTCCATCGAAGTGACAGGAGCCGCTGTCCTTGTGCCGCTCGAAAGCGGTCACCTGGTGCATGTTGACGAGATAACTTCGGTGCGTGCGCAAGAAACAGCGAAGCCGGCAACCGCTTTTCCGCTTCCGAGATCGACCACGGGCAGAACAGCTTTTCCTGCAGGGTATAAAGGACCGTGTAGTGGCCCTCGGCGCGCAGCGCGATCACCTGGTCGGCCGGAATGAAATGCGTGCGCTTGTCGCGCTCATAAGGGATGCGGAGCATTTCGTTTTGCGGCAGCGAAATCGCCGGGGCTTCTGCCGAAAAACTCCGCGCATCCATGCCAGATCCGGCAAAGGCAGGCTCCGGCGCCCGGCTGCCCGGCGCGACCGAAAACAGCGTGAAGGACGTAGTTGGTCGAGGATAAGAGGAAGGTGCCGCAGATGACGAAAGCGGAGAACATCACGATCAGCGCCAGCGTGCCGTTTTCGATTCGCGGCGTGAAACCGGCGGTCGAACCGGTCGGCTCGAACGACGTCCACGCGATGGCGACGAAATGCACCACCACGACGGACGAACCGAAAATGATCGTACTGGCGAGGATGTGCGCCGTATCGCGCTTGGCGTAGGCGACACCGATCGCGACGATACCCATCATCGTGGCGCCCAGGATCGCCAGCGCCACGCCGGTCGGGTCGTAGAGCGGCAGACAGCCGCGGATCGCCGACATGCCGACATAGTGCATTACCACGATCCCGTTGCCGAGGATCGTTCCGGCGATGATCTGGCACAGCCATGTCCTCGGCGCGAAATGCATCGTCAGCAGCGCAATGCCAGCCATCAGGATGGCGATCAGCGCCGAACCGAGCGTGTAGAGGGCGTCATAGTCGATCGGTAGCGGAAAGCGCATCGCCAGAATGGCAACGAAATGCATCGACCAGATGCCGCCGCCAAGCGCCAGCGACGCCATGACGATCTGCACCTTTCGGCGGCCTTCCGGCAGCGCGGAAATGCCCTTGGTCAACGTCAATCCCGTGAATGACGCCATCAGCGACACCAGGATCGATGCAAGCACGAGCAGATAGTCGTAGGTCGGCGTAATCATGTCGGCGCTATCGAATTCCTCCCTCTTCGATGCGCAGCATATATCACCGAAATATGGCCCGCTGTCACGTTTCGGGAATTGCCGAACACTTTCGGGTCAGGCTTCCCCGCGACAATCGGGTCTCGTCAGCCGGCGTGCGCGCGCAGATAGGCGAGCAACGCGTCGTAGGAGCCCATTTCGGAATAATCCTCTTCCGGCATCGCGAGATCCAGGCTCTTGGAAAGCGCGCTGACGAGATTGAGGAAATCCATCGAATCGATGTCGAACTCCTCGCGCAAGTCCCCTTCCCGGTCGATGTCCTCGATCTCGACGTCGGGTGCGATCTTGCGCAATTCCTGGCGCAGCGCGGTCTCGATTTTGTCGTCGCTCATAGTTTTTCGGGCTCCTGCAAATTCTTGTCGATGGCGGAAAGAAACAATGCGCCGCGATGACCGTCGCTGACGCGGTGATCGGCGGAAAGCGTCAGGGTGACAATGCTGCGCAGTACGACCTCGTCATCCACGACCCAAGGCCGCGTCACCGGTGTGCCGATGCCGACGAGCGCCACCTGCGGCGGATAGATCACCCCGTAGAGCGCCTCGACGCCGCGGTCGCCGAGGCTGGAAACGGTGATCGTCGGGTCGGACAGTTCCCTGGCGCGAAAGCGGCCTGCCCGCACACGCGCGACGAGGTCGCGGGTCTTCTCCATGACCGTATCGAGATCGAGGTCCTGGGCATCATGGATCGCCGGCGCAACCAGCCCGCCGCCGCGGATATTGATCGCCATGCCGATATGGACGGAGTCGCCCGGTTGAAATTCGCCATTCTCGTAATGGCCGTTGAATTCCTTGTATTTCTTCAGCGCCTTGGCGACGGCTTTCACATACAGCGCCGCAATCAGGATGCGTTCCTCCGGCGGTTTGTTCGCGTTGCGCTCGGCAATGAAGGCCTCCGCCGCCGCAAGGTCCGAACGATGCGACAGGTAGTAATGCGGGATCTCGCGCTTCGACCGCGCCATGGCCGCGGCAATCGCGTCGCGCATCGCACTCATGTCGAAACCGCCCGTCGTCGGTTTCTCCGGCCCGGCCTTCAGAACGCCCTTCGCCTGCACGGCTTCGACGTCGGCCAGCTGGATCGCGCCCTCCGGCCCCGTGCCGGTCAGCGTCGCAGGATCAATGCCCTTCTGCGCGGCCAGCCTTCGCGCGGCCGGCGTGATCTTCAGCCGTCCGGACGGCGTGGTCGCAGTGGCCGGCGCAGGCGCCGGTTCGGGCGCGGAGG
Organism: uncultured Alphaproteobacteria bacterium; assembly: GCA_963712205.1. Lineage (GTDB taxonomy): Bacteria > Pseudomonadota > Alphaproteobacteria > Rhizobiales > Rhizobiaceae > Oricola. The sequence goes on from CAVQHF010000011.1 coordinate 44,978, forward strand.
AGGCTTCTCGGCGACCGCTTCCGCCGGTTTCTCCGGTGCCCGGCCGGCGCTTCGGCCGGTTTCGGCGCGGGTTTGGCGGCAGCCGCCTCCTCCCCGTCCTTGCGGATCACGGCGAGCGGCGTGCCGACCGGCACCCTGGTGCCGAGATCGACCAGATAAGTTTCGAGCACGCCATCGTCGAAGCCCTCGACCTCGATCGCACCTTTCTGGGTTTCGACCACTGCGATGACATCGCCGCGCTTGACCGTCTCGCCCGGCTTCTTCAGCCACTCGACGAGCGTGCCCGCCTCCATGTCCGCGCCGAGCGACGGCATGACGAATTCGGCCATGACCTCAGCTCCTGTTGCAGACGGTCTTGGCCGCCGCCACGATGCGCGGAACCTGCGGGATCGCCGCCTGCTCCAGATGCGCGGCATAGGGGATCGGCACTTCCGCACTGCACACCCGCGCCAGCGGCGCGTCGAGTTCGAAGAACGCTTGCTCGGCGAGTTGCATGCCGATCTCGGCGGAAATGCTGCCGGTCTTCCAGCCCTCGTCGACGAACACCGCGCGATGCGTTTTCGCAACGGAGGCGATCACCGTGTCCATGTCGAGCGGGCGCAGTGTCCGCAGATCGATGACTTCCGCCTCGATGCCTTCCTTGGCCAGTTCCTCGGCCGCATCGAGCGTCTTGAACAGCGATCCGCCATAGGTGATCAGCGTCACGTCCTTGCCCTCGCGTCGCACTGCCGCTTTGTCGATCTCGACCGGTCCGGCATTCGCCGCCAGCTGGCCGGTCATGTTGTAGAGCATGACATTCTCGAAGATCAGCACCGGATCGGGATCGTCCAGCGCCGTCTGCAGCATGCCACGTGCATCCTCCAGCGTCGCAGGCGTCAGCACGCGCAGGCCAGGAATATGTCCATACCAGCCCTCGAGACTGTGCGAATGCTGGGCGGCGAGCTGCTTGCCCGCGCCCGTCGCCATGCGGATCACCACGGGCACGCCGAACTGCCCATTCGACATATGCCGGAACGTCGCGGCCGAATTCATGATCTGGTCGAGCGCGAGCAGCGAGAAGTTCACGGTCATCACCTCGACGATCGGCCGCAAGCCCGTCATCGCCGCGCCGATGCCAGCGCCGGTGAACCCGGATTCCGACAGCGGCGTGTCACGGATGCGGTCCGGACCGAACTTGTCGAGCAGGCCCTTCGAGACCGCGTAGCAACCGCCGTAATGGGCAACGTCCTCCCCCATCAGAAAGACGCGCTCATCGCGCTCCATCGCGTCTGTGATCGCCATCTTGACCGCTTCGCGATAGGTGACTTCGACGGTCTCCGCCGAAGGCGCGGGCGCAGCCGGCGGCTTCGGGCGCTCCTCGGCCATGACGTGACGCGTCAGGGTTTCCACAGGCTCCCAGTCGCCCGCTTCCGCGAACGCCACCGCCTCGGCGATTTCCACGTCCGCATCGGCGATGATCTTCTCGACATCGCCATGCTCGATCAGGCCGTTTTCCTCCAGCCAGCCCTGGAACCGCACGATCGGCCCCTTGGCGCGCCACTCGGCGATCTCTTCCTTGGTGCGATAGAGCTGGGCGTCGAACATCGAATGGGCACGAAAACGGTAGGTCCGGCATTCGAGAAAATAGGGATTTCCGGTCTCGCGGATGGCGCTCAGCGCGCGTCGCGCCGCCAACTCCACCGCGACGATATCCATACCGTCGACGGCCTCGCTGGTGATGTTGTAGCCGAGCGCCTTCTCGTGAATGTCCATATCGGCTTCGGTGTATTTGAGCGCCGTGCCCATGGCGTAGCCGTTGTTCTCGCACACGAATAACACCGGCAAATTCCAAAGCGAGGCCAGGTTCAGGCTCTCGTGGAATTCGCCCTCGGCGACCGCGCCTTCACCGAAGAAACAAGTGGTTACGCGGCTTTCCTGACTCATCTTGTCACCGAGACCGAGACCGACGGCGAGCGGCAGCCCGCCGCCGACAATGGCGTTGCCGCCGTAGAAGTTGGCCTCCTTCGAAAACAGATGCATCGAGCCGCCGCGCCCGCCGGCGCAGCCATTCGCCTTGCCGTACATCTCCGCCATGATCGATGTCATCGGCACGCCGCGCACCAGCGCATGGCCATGCTCGCGATAGGTCGCGACCAGCCTGTCATCGGCGACCGAGCAGCGGGATCACGCCGGCAGCGACGGCTTCCTCGCCGTCATAGAGATGCAGGAAGCCGCGGATCTTCTGCTGCGTGTAGAGTTCGGCGCATTTGTCCTCGAAATGCCGCACACGGATCATGCGCGACAGGAGATCGAGAACATGTTCGCGGTTGAGATGCGTTCTGATATCGCCGGCGGTCATTTTTCGTCACTTTCCAGGGTCGAGATATCGCCTTCGGGCAGGCCGAGTTCGCGCGCCTTCAACAGGCGGCGCATGATCTTGCCGCTGCGCGTCTTCGGCAGGTTGTCGCGGAACACGATTTCCTTCGGCGCCACCGCCGGTCCGAGGCGCTTGCGCGCATGGCCGACGATGGAGAGGCGCAGATCCTCGTCCGCGGTGAAGCCCGGTTTCAGCGCGACGAAGGCCTTGACGATCTCGCCTGCCGTTTCATCCGGCACGCCGATCACGGCAGCTTCGGCCACGGCCTCGTGCTCGATCAACGCGCTTTCCACCTCGAACGGGCCGATCAGGTGGCCGGCGCTCTTGATGACGTCGTCCGAGCGGCCGACGAACCAGAAATACCCGTCGCTGTCGCGCATCGCGAGATCGCCCGACAGGTACCAGCCATTCGAAAACGTCTTCTTGTAACGCTCCTCCTCATGCAGATAGCCGCGCATCATCGACGGCCAGCCGGGTCGCAACGCCAGTTCGCCAAGCGCCATCGGCTTGGTGACCTCCTGCGCGCCGTCGGCGGTGCGTTCCACGATACCCGCCTCGATGCCCGGCATCGGTTTGCCCATCGAGCCTGGCTTGACGTCCATGCAGGCGTAGTTGGCGATCATGATGCCGCCGGTCTCGGTCTGCCACCAGTTGTCGTGAAACGGCTTGCCGAGCACCTTGACGCCCCACATCACGGCTTCCGGGTTGAGCGGCTCGCCGACGCTCGCCATGAAGCGCAGATTGGAGAGATCCTCCTTCTTCGGCCAGATCGCCGCCGGCCTTCATCAACATGCGGATCGCCGTCGGCGCCGTGTACCAGACATTGACCTTGTGATTGGCGAGGATTCGATACCAGCGTTCAGCATCGAATTCGGCCTCGTCGATGATCATCGTGACACCGTTGGTCAGCGGCGCGATGATGCCGTAGGAGGTGCCGGTCACCCAGCCGGGATCGGCGGTGCACCAGAAGATGTCATCGGGATGCAGGTCCAGCGCGGTGCGGCCGGTGTAGTTATGCGCGACGACGGCCTGATGGACATGCATCGCGCCCTTCGGTTTGCCGGTCGTCCCCGACGTGAAATGCAACAGCGCCAAATCCTCGGGATCGGTCGCCACGACCTCGAATTCCTCCGATGCCGCGTCCATCAGCTTGGCGAGATCGAGCAGGTCCTGGTCGGCGTCCTCGCCATCGATCAGCAGGATGTGCCTGAGCTCGGGCAACTGGTCGCGGACCGGCGCGACCTTGCGTTTGTAGAGCAGCCGCGTCGTGACCAGAACGTTCCCGCCGCCGATCTCGAGGCGCGACTTCACCGGCTCGGGCCCGAAGGCGGAAAATAGCGGCGAGAACACGCAACCCGCCTTCAGCGTGCCGAGAACGGCGATGTAGAGTTGCGGCACGCGACCGAGCAGCGAATAGACCCGGTCGCCCTTTTCCACGCCAAGCGACTGCAATGCATTGGCGAAACGGTTCGTCAGATGCATCAGGTCGCGATAACTGATGTCGGTGGTGCTTTCGTCCTTGGCGATCAGCCGAAACGCCGTCTTGTCGCCCCCGCCATTGTTTACGTGGCGGTCGACTGCTTCATAGGCAATATTCAGCTTGCCGCCCGGCAGCCCGTCCAGAAGTTCTCTCGCCTCGTCCCAGGAAAATGACGCTCTCTCCGTCGCGTAGTCCTGCATGTTGGCCTGTGCCAAATCCTGCGCGGACTTCCCGATCACGTCATGGCTCATTCCGTCCTCCCCGATGGTTGCCGGCCACTATCGAAGACAGGCTAGGCGTACTACGCCGACGAAAAAATGACGTGGATCAACGCGGCGTCTTTTTCTTGCCGCCCGTCACTACTTGCGGGATTTGGCCGAAGATTGCGGCAAACCGTGTTGTTTGGATGGTGGCGTATGATCGACGTCGATCGGACCGGTCAGCGTACCGAGCGCGACCATGATGCGACGTAGCAGGCCGGTCTCATCGCCGGGCATCCCCTCTTCCAGCGCCACATCCTCCTCTGCGGCGTTGTATTCCCAGCGCCGCAAGACCTCGATCTTCTGCTCGCGCGTCAGCTTGCCGTCGTCCAGGATGGCTTCGGGCGTTTCAAAGACATCCGACGGATCCGAGAGCGCCTTTTCGTAACGGTCGTTCACGATCATTGCATCCTCCAGTCAAGGATTTCGGTGGAGATAGTCCAGCCCCGGCGAATGTCCACCTGCCAGCCCGGTTGAATCGGACGGCCAAAACCGGGCTTGCCGTCAAGTTTGAAATTTTCATGACGATCGTGACTATTGCTTTCTTTCGCCGGGAATCCGGTTATGGCCTTGCATATGTCACGTCCTTCCCCGAAACGCCCGAACCGGAATCATGACTGAACATCCCGACCGTCTTTCTTTCGCAATCGACATCGCGCAGCGCGCGGCGGAACTCGGCCTGAAGCATTTCCGTTCGCTCGATACGCTCACTATCGAGAGCAAGGGCCATCAGGACCTCGTCTCGAACGCCGACAGGGACGTTGAAACCTTCATCCGCGGCGAAATCGCGCGAAGCTTCCCCGACGACGGTATTTTCGGCGAAGAGCACGCACCGGTGGAGGGGACGAGCGGCCATGTCTGGGTCATCGATCCGATCGACGGCACGGCAAATTTCGTGCGCGGCATTCCGGCATGGTGCGTCGTGCTTGCCTGTTCGGATAACGGCGTCACAGAAGTCGGCGTCATCTGCGAGCCGTCTTCCGGCGAGACCTTCTGGGCCAAGCGCGGCAAGGGCGCCTTCGTCAACGGCAAGCCGATCGCCGTCTCGCAATCGCCGAGCCTGTCGCAGGGATCCGTCGGCACGGGATATTCAAGCCGTATCGAAGCGGCCGGCATCATTGCCGCGATCACGGCGCTCGTCGCCGAGGGCGGCGTCTTTTTCCGCAATGCGTCGGGTGCGCTGATGCTCGCCTATGTCGCCGCGGGACGCCTGATCGGCTACATCGAGGAACACATGAATTCCTGGGACTGCATCGCAGGCTTGTTGATGATCGAGGAAGCCGGCGGCACGATCATGCCGCTCGATCCGGCGACCGTGGTCGAACACGGCACCTGCGTCATCGCCGGCGGCCCGCATGTCTACGCGCAGATCGAGGCGATCGCCCGCAAATCGTTCGAAAAATGAGACGGCTAGCCGTGAAATAGCAGGTCGCGCACGCCGGTCGGCACGTCGCCGAAGACGAACTCCGGTGTGAATTTCAGGATCGAGAACGGTTCGTCGAGGTTTTTGAAGATGTAGTCCGCTCCGGCGAAATCGTCGTCGCCGGTATAGATGCTCGGCGTGATGATCGTCGGCACATTCACCGCCCGGGCGGCGCGCAGCCCGTTTTCCGAGTCTTCGAAGATCAGGCAATCCTCCGGCCGGTGTCCCAGATCGGCCAGGACGAGTTTGTAGACTTCCGGGTCGGGCTTCTTGCGCTTCGTGTCCTCCCCCGTGCGCACCGACCGGAACCAGGAAAGCGCATCCTCGCCGAGCGTAGCCGCCATCAACCCGACGACATTGGCGCGGCTGGTCGTCGTCCCGATGGCGAGATCGAGACCCGCCGCGCGAGCCCGGTTCAGCAAGTCCTCGACACCCGGCCGAAGCTCGACGGTACCCGGTACCATCAATTCATTGTAGAATTCGGTCTTGCGGCGATGCAGCGCCGCCGCATCGACATCGCCAGCCCCGACCTGGCGCGCATAATGTTCGATGCGCTCGCGCCCGCCGGTCACTTTCAGAAGCTGGCTGTAGAGTTCCCGCGACCAGACCCATGACAGCCCCGCTTCTGAAAATGTGCGGTTGAAGGCGATGCGATGCAGTTCTTCCGTCTCGGCGAGCGTCCCGTCGACGTCGAAGATCAGCGCGCGCACCGCCATTTCATGCCGGCTCCTTGAGACGTTCGATCGCCTGCGGCACTTCCGATAGGCTGTCGATGACGATGTCCGCGCCCAATTCGTCGACCGGCACTGTCGTGTAGCCGCCCCGCACCGCGATCGACGCCATCGGCACCGCCTTGGCCGCATCGATATCCGCCGGGCTGTCGCCCACCATCAACGCGCGATGCGCGCCGACGCCGATCTGCTCCAGCGCGTGGAGCAGCATGTCGGGCGCAGGCTTGCGTGCCGGGCCGGTGTCGCCGCCGACAATGACATGCACGGACGGTCCGAGCCCGAAATGTTCGATGATGTCACGCGAGAAGGTTTCCGGCTTGTTGGTGACGACGCCGATTTTCACACCGGCCTTCGCATAGGCGGTCACCAGTTCGAACGCGCCGGGCATCAGCGTCGTGCTGACCGATCAGGCGGCGTCCGTAGATCCCATCATGCGCTCGGTCATCGCATCGAGGCTTTCACCCTCCAGAGACGACATCGCGTGCGGCGAAGGCCCGCTCGACAAGTTTGCGAATGCCATTGCCGATCATCGTCCGGACCTCGTCGACCGCCAGCGACTCCCGCGCTTCCGTGGCAAGCAGATCGTTGACGGCCGAGGCGAGATCCGGAACGGAGTCGATCAGCGTCCCGTCGAGATCGAACAGCACGGCCTGTGGCCAGCCGCAGCGGTCGCCGCCTTCAGCAAAGCGCATGCTCATGCCATCTCCTTCCATTTGATCGAGCATCCCATGGACGGTATCTGGTCACCCGGCCCCTGCCCCGTTTCGGCAACCTGACGCATCGCCTCGAAAAGATCGCGGCGCAGGTCCGGCCCGCCCGTCTCCTTGCGCGAAGCGTCGAGACGGCCGCGATACTGCAGTTCGAGATTCTTGTTGAACCCGAAGAAATCCGGCGTGCATGCCGCGTCATAGGCACGTGCGACCGACTGGTCCTCGTCATGCAGATACGGGAACGTGAAAGCATGTGCGGCAGCGAATTCCTTCATCTTGTCGAAGGAATCGGCGGGATAGGCGCTTGCGTCGTTGGCGTTGATGGCGACGAAGCCGATGCCGAGCGCCTCCAGGTCGCGCGCATCGCGCACGATCCGGTCGATCACCGCTTTCACATAGGGGCAATGGTTGCAGATGAAGGCGACGACGAGGCCGTTCGGCCCGGCGCAATCGAAAATCGAATAGGCGCGTCCTTCCGTGCTCATCAGTCGTGCATCGACGGCTTTCCAGCCGAAATCGCAAACAGGCGGCACAGCAGCCATGTCAGTCCTCCTTTAATGGCTCAGGCGGCAGCACGGGCCGCGCCGTTGGCAGCCTGGCGGATCGCCTCGATATTCTTGCGGTACGCGGCTTCCTCGCCGCCCTTGAAGACGGCCGAACCCGCGACAAGCACATTCGCGCCCGCCGCCGCGACGAGCGGTGCGGTTTCCGGCGTTACGCCGCCGTCGATCTCGATATCGATCGGCCGGTCGCCGATCATCGCCTTGATCCTGGCCGTTTTCTCGATCGACGGACGGGATGAAAGCCTGGCCGCCGAAACCGGGGTTGACGGTCATCAGCAGCACCAGATCGAGCCGGTCGAGAACATATTCGATCACGTTTTCCGGCGTCGACGGATTGAGCGACACGCCGGCCTTCTTGCCGAGATCGCGGATCGCCTGCAGCGACCGGTCGAGATGCTTCGTCGCCTCGGCATGAACCGTGATGATGTCGCAGCCGGCGTCGGCGAACGCGGCGAGAAACGGGTCGCAGGGCTCGATCATCAGATGACAATCGAAAACCTTGTCGGTCCGGTTGCGCACGGCCTTGATGATCGGCGGCCCGAAGGTGATGTTCGGGACATAGTGGCCGTCCATGACATCGAGATGGATCCAGTCGGCGCCCGCGCGCACGACCGCCTCGATCTCGTCGCCAAGCCTAGAAAAATCCGCCGAAAGCACGGACGGAGCGATGATGGTGCCGCTCATGATGATTCCCTGAATTTGAGATGGTTTCCCGCCGCCATTGTAGACGGCGGGAAGCGCTATTGCGACCCCGGATCAGGCTGCGGAATTGATCCGCAACGCCTCGCGCCAGCCCGGATAGAGCTTGTCGGCATCGCCCGGGAAGCTCTGGAAGGCGCGGGCGAATTCGTAGTGGTCTTTCGCGAACTGCACCGGATCGGCGCCTTCCTTCCAGCACTGCTCGGCCTGGCGCAGCGAAGTCGCGCCCGCTGCCGCGCCGTCGACATGGCCGAAGGCCCCGCCGCCGGCGGTCATGATCAGGTTCGAATGTCCGAGATTCTCGAAGAAACCCGGCATGCGCAGCGCGTTCATGCCGCCCGAAATGATTGGCGTGGTCGGGTTCATGCCGGCCCATTCCTGGTGGAAATAGGGGCCGTCGGCGCTGTCGTCGGTGATCATGTAGGCCATCAGCTTGTCGGCGGCCTCGCCTTCCATCTTGCCGAAAGCTCATAGTGCCGGTGTGGATGCCGGACGCGCCCTGCATGCGGGCCATCTTCGACAGCACGAAGGCGGTGTAACCGCGCATCGATTGCGGCGAGGTCACCGCGCCGTGGCCTGCGCGGTGATAGTGCAGATATTGGTTCGGGAAATTGCGCCGCGCGGTCGTGATCGCCGCCGGACCTGTGACGTAGCCGTCGACCAGGAACGCAACGTGATCCGCGTTCTCCGCGAAGGTCTCGAGGATGAACTCGGCGCGCGCCAGCATCTCGTAATGGTCGTCGGCGGTGATGTTGGCCGAAAACAGCTTGGCGGCGCCGGTTTTGTCCTGTGCGCGTTTCATCGCGTCCGCGACGAGCGGGATCGTCTCCTTCAGCGGCGAGAACAGCTGGTTGCCCTGCGGTTCGTCGTTCTTGATGAAGTCGCCGCCGAGCCAGAAGTCGTAGCAGGCATCGGCGAAGGGTTGCGGACGAAGGCCGAGCTTCGGCTTGATGATCGTGCCGACGATGAAGCCGCCGTCGACATGCGGGCGTCCGAGCACCCGCCACAGGTCACTGATCGTCGTCGCCGGACCGTCGAACAGGCGCAACAGCGCCGGCGGCACCCAGAAATCGTGCATCTTGGCGTATTCGACGTCGCCCATGCCCTGGTTGTTGCCGATAGCGAGCGTCAGGAACGAGCAGATCATCGCACGGCCGTCGGTGATGTTGCGGTCGAACAATTCGATCGGATAGGCGATCTTCATCAGTTCCTTGGCTTCGTCGATCTCGTAGACGAGCGCGTCAACGCCGCGGGTGAAGTCGTCTGTCGTCGAAACGTCGACATTCGTGCCGGTCGAGGACTCGGCTGCGAAGTGGGCGGCTGTCTCCAGATAGCCGTAACCCGCCTTCGGCTTCATGATATAGGCGCAAAGCACGTGATTGCCGTTGGCGATCAGGTCCTTTTCCTTCAGCGAGAGATTTGCGTAACGTCCGGACTGGTCCATGGTCGTTTTCCTTCCGTTTGATGGCTTGGGGGTCACGCGGCCTTTGCGGTCGCGGTTTGCGGATCGAGCTTGCCGGCGGCATAGCGCTTGGCCATCTCGTCCATCGGGATGACCTTGATCTTCGCGGCGTTCCCGGCGGTGCCGAAGGCTTCGAAGCGTTCTCGGCAGAGGTCGCGCATCGCGTCCATCGCCGGTTTAAGGAACTTGCGCGGATCGAATTCCGCCGGGTTTTCCTGGGCAATCTTGCGGAACTGGCCGGTCATCGCCATGCGGCAGTCGGTGTCGATATTGACCTTGCGCACGCCATGCTTGATGCCGCGCACGATCTCTTCCACCGGCACGCCGAAAGTCTGCGGCATCGCGCCGCCGAACTCGTTGATGATGTCCTGCAACTCCTGAGGGACTGAAGACGAGCCGTGCATGACGAGGTGGGTGTTCGGCAGCTTGGCGTGGATTTCCTCGATCACCCGCATGGCGAGAATGTCGCCGGTCGGCTTGCGGGTGAACTTGTAGGCGCCATGCGACGTGCCACATGCGATCGCCAGCGCGTCGACCTTGGTGCGGGTGACGAAGTCGACCGCCTGGTCGGGGTCGGTCAGCAACTGGTCATGGCTGAGCTTGCCGACGGCGCCGTGGCCGTCCTCGGCCTCGCCCTCGCCCGTCTCAAGCGAGCCGAGCACGCCGAGTTCGCCCTCGACGGACGCGCCGACCCAGTGAGCCATGCGCGCGACGCGCTCGGTGATCTCGACATTGTAGTCGTAGGATGCCGGCGTCTTGGCATCGGCCTCCAACGAGCCGTCCATCATCACCGAGGTGAAACCGTGCCGGATCGCCGTCATGCAGGTGGCTTCGTTGTTGCCGTGATCCTGGTGCATGCACACGGGGATATCGGGGTAGATGTCGACCAGCGCGTCGATCATCCGAGCCAGCATGATGTCGTTGGCATAGGAGCGCGCGCCACGCGACGCCTGGATGATGACCGGGGCGTCGCAGGCCTTGGCCGCTTCCATGATCGCAAGCCCCTGCTCCATATTGTTGATATTGAATGCCGGGACGCCGTAGGCATGTTCAGCCGCGTGGTCGAGCAATTGGCGAAGGGTGATACGGGCCATGTTCAAGCCTCCTCTCTGGATTTTTGCGGGGGTGCCGAAAGATCGGGTTCCGGCAGGATTTTCTTCAGCGCGGCTTGCCACCCTTCCGCGTTGAGCGGCGGATCGCCGGCATCGATGAAATAGTCGCCGAGCACCGACAGACGCATGGCGAACACCTGCTCGCGGCGGCGTTCGTCGGAATGGAACCGCAGGTTTTCCATCAGCGCGATTTCGCCGAACGGCACCTGCGCCAGACTTGCCTTCCGCTCCGGTGCCGAGGCTTTCATTGACGAAGGTGATCGGCTTCCCGGTCATCTCCTGCAGCGTTGAGGTAAACGGGCGCAGGCTGAGCGCCGGATTGATATCGCCGGCCGGGTTTCCGAGCCCGGCGACGACGACGACACGCGCACCGGCATCCGCCAGCCGGTTGATCAGCGGCACCGCGGTGTGGCTGATGCCGCCATCCAGGCTGATGCGGATGATCGCGGTCTTGCCGTCGATCGAATCGTCCATGCGCCGTGCAGCCAGCATCATACGCCTCCCTCGGATGAGAGCCGGACAGCTTCCGCAACGATCGCGTCCGTCGTGATGCCGAAATGGCGGTAGAGATCAGCGGCCGGCGCGCTGGCGCCGAAACTTTTCATGCCGATGAACGTGCCGTTGCCGCCGATCCAGCGATCCCAGCCGAGCCGTGCCGCCGCCTCGACAGCAATGCGCGGCGCGTCGCCGAGCACGGCGTCCCGATAGGCGGCGTCCTGCGTCTCGAAGAGATCCCATGACGGCATCGAGACGACTGCGGCCTTGATGCCTTTGTCGGCGAGAAGCCGGTCGGCCGCGGCTTTCGCGATCTCCACTTCCGAGCCGGTCGCCATCAGCGTGACGTCGCGCCCGCCATTCACGTCCTGCAGGACATAGGCTCCACGCTCCGAGAGGTTTTCCTTCGAATGTGCCGCGCGCAGCATCGGCAGACCCTGGCGGGACAACACCAGCACGCTCGGCCGGTCCGTCGTCGTCAGCGCGAGTTCCCACGCCTCGGCGGTCTCGATGATGTCGGCCGGACGGAAGACATTGATGTTCGGCGTGGCGCGCAGCATGGCGAGATGTTCGACCGGCTGGTGCGTCGGCCCGTCTTCGCCGAGTCCGATGGAGTCATGCGTCATCACGTAGATGACACGCTGTCCCATCAGCGCCGACAGGCGTATCGCGCCCCGCGCATAGTCGGTAAACACCAGGAACGTTCCGCCATAGGGAATGAAGCCGCCATGCAGCGCGATACCGTTCATCGCTGCGGCCATGCCGTGTTCGCGGATGCCGTAATGGATGTAGCGGCCCTTGAAGTTTCCAGCGCCTATCGATCCCAGATCCTTGGTGATCGTCAGGTTCGAATGCGTCAGGTCGGCAGACCCGCCCACGGTCAGGTTGGTGGCGGCGTTGATCACGCCCAGTGCCATCTCGGAAGCCTTGCGGGTCGCGACCTTGGTCGCCTTCTCGACATGCTCCTTGCGAAAGGCCGTGAGCTCGCGCTTGACGCGAGCTGGCAATTCGCCGGAAATCGCGGCCGTGAACGACTTGCGCCGGGCGCTGGATTCCAGTCGTCCTTCCCAGGCAATGCGCTGTTCCTTGCCGCGTTTGGCGACAGTGCGCCAGGCGTCGATGATCGCGTCCGGAACGACGAAGGGATCGTAAGGCCAGCCGATATTGGCGCGCGTCGCAGCGATCTCGTCCGCGCCGAGCGGTGCGCCATGGGTCTTTTCGGAGCCTTCCAGATTGGGCGCGCCCTTGCCGATTATCGTGCGACAGGCGATCAGCGAAGGTTTGCGGGATTTACGCGCTTTTTCAATGGCTTCAGCGACATGGTTCACGTCGTGACCGTCGACGCTGTGAACGTCCCAGCCGGCAGCCTTGAACCGCGCCGGCTGGTTCATCGATGTGGACAGGGAGGTCGGCCCATCGATGGAAATGTGGTTGTCGTCCCAGAAAACGATCAGCTTGTTCAGCTTCAGATGCCCGGCGAGATCGATCGCCTCGTGGCTGATGCCCTCCTGGAGGCAGCCGTCGCCCGCGATGACATAGGTGTAGTGATCGACCAGCTTGGCGCCGAAACGCGAGGCCATCATGCGCTCGGCGAGCGCCATGCCGACGGCGGTGGCGACGCCCTGCCCCAGCGGTCCGGTCGTCGTCTCGACGCCCAGCGTATGGCCGTATTCGGGATGGCCGGCCGTATGGCTGCCGAGCTGGCGGAAGCGCTGCAATTCCTCGATCGGCATGTCATCATAGCCGAGGAGATAGTGGATCGCATATTGCAGCATCGAGCCATGGCCGGCCGACAGGACGAAGCGGTCACGGTCCGGCCAGTCCGGCTTGGACGGATCGATGTTGATAAAGCGGTTGAAGAGAACAGTCGCCACGTCGGCCATGCCCATCGGCATGCCGGGATGGCCCGAATTCGCCTTCTGCACGGCATCCATCGCGAGCGCGCGGATGGCGTTTGCCATGTCGCGTTCGCTGGCGTCCGACTGCAACTTACCCGATGCCTGGATATTCATCTGTTCCTCCTTAGGTCGCATGTCAGGACGCACGGCGTTTCATATCCATCAGCTTGTGGATCAGCGGCGTGAAAATGAGCTGCATCGCGAGATCGAGTTTCTCGCCCGCGCAGACAATGGAATTGGCGCGCGACATGAAGGCGCCGTCGAGCATCGACAGCAGATAGGGGAAGTCGATGCCGCGCGGATTGGCGAAGCGGATTACCAGCATCGATTCCGAGGGTGTCGGGATCCAGCGCGCGACAAACGGGTTCGACGTATCGACCGTCGGAATGCGCTGGAAATTGATGTTGGTTTCGGAGAATTGCGGGCAGATGTAGCGCGCATAGTCCGGCATGCGGCGCAGGATCGTTTCCGTGACCGCCTCGGTGGAATAGCCGCGCAGGGACTTGTCGCGATGGATCTTCTGGATCCACTCCAGATTGATCACCGGCACGACGCCGATCTTCAGATCGACATGTTTCGGCAGATCGACTTTGCCGGTCTTGATGCACCCGTGCAGGCCTTCATAGAACAGGAGATCGCTTTCCGGCAGCTCTTCCCAGTCCGTGAAGGTGCCGGGCGCCGAGCCGAAGACTTCCGCTTCCTTGTCGTCATGAACGTAGTGGCGGGTCTTGCCCTTGCCCTTGCGGCCAAATTCCTCGAACACGGATTCCAGGATCTCGAGTTCGTTGGCTTCGGGATTGAAATGCGAGAAATGCTCGTTGCCCTTCTTTTCCTCTTCGGCGACTTTCGCCTTCATGCCGGCGCGGTCGTAGCGGTGAAACGCGTCACCCTCGATAAAGGCCGCGGTGACGCCCTCGCGATTGAAGATTTTCCCGAACGTGTCCTTGACCGTCGTCGTGCCGGCGCCCGACGAGCCGGTGATCGCGATGATGGGATGCTTGTGCGACATTGTTCTCGTTCTTTCTCGTTCAGGCCCTGAACAGGCCGCGGTTGGCAAACAGCGGATGACGTGTGCCAATGGCCGAGGGATCGGTGTGGTAGCGCGTGATCTTCTCGACTTCCTTCTTCGAGCCGAAGATCAGCGGCGTGCGCTGATGGATATCGGTCGGCACGAGTCCGAGGATGCGACTGAACCCGTCCGTCGCCGCCCCGCCCGCTTCCTCGATCAGAAGCGCGATCGGATTGGCCTCGTAGACCAGCCGCAGCCGGCCGTGGGCATAACCCTTGCGGCCGTCGCGCGGATAGAGAAAGACACCGCCGCGGATCAGGATGCGGTACGTGTCCGCAACCAGCGAGGCGATCCAGCGCATGTTGAAATCCTTGTCGCGCGGTCCCTCGGTACCCGCCAGGCAGTCGTCGACATAAAGGCGCATGGCTTCATCCCAATGCCGGTAGTTCGACGCGTTGACCGCGAATTCGTTTGCCGACTGCGGAATGTTGACCGCCGGATAGGCTTCGACGAATGTGCCGAGACGGCTTGAAAAGACGAAGATCCGGGTACCGTTGCGCTTCGTCAGGACGAGCGCCATTTGCGGGCCGTAGATGAAGAAACCGGAGGCAAGCTGCTCGGACCCCGGCTGCGCGAAAGTCGTCGCCGAGTCTTCCTTGCGCGGCAGAATCGAGAAGATCGTTCCGATCGAGACGTTTGTGTCGATGTTCGAGGAACCGTCGAGCGGATCGATGGCGACAGCGATCGGCGATTCCGGATTGATCGTTACCGGATTGGCCAGTTCCTCCGACGCGTAATAGGCGATGCCCGCCCTGCGTGCGCCTTCGAGGAAAAGATTGTCAGCGTGTACATCAAGATCTTTCTGCGTGTCGCCGCCGGCATTGGAGCTGCCGCGCGCTTCCGCGAAAGCGGCGCCGAGCGCGCCCTCGTTGATGGATTTGCGCACGAGAACAGCCGCTGCCGTGAAGGCGCGAATGGTCTCGGCGATCTGGATCTTCACCGGATCGTTCGAACTGGTAAACGTGTTGAGATAAGCGTCGAGTGTCGCTGCCGTCATGGTCCGATCCTCCCATCGGGAAAGCGGCCAATGCGAGGCCGCGTGGTAGTGTCATCGCGGAACGGCCGTCATTAGTAAAATTTATTTTATTTATTTTGAGAGTAAGAAAAGCTAATATCAAGGCATGCTCAATGTTACCCTTCGCCAGCTGCGATCCCTCCTCGCCATCGAGCAGACCGGCAAAATATCCTTGGCGGCCAACAGCTTGGGGCTGACCGGACCGGCCATCACGATGCAGTTGAAGCAGATCGAGGACGAGATTGGACTGGCTTTGTTCGACCGCACGCCGGACGGGATGCGTCCGACCGCCGCAGGTACGGCCGTGCTGGATGCTGCACATGCGGTTCAGGAACGTTTGCGAACACTCGAGGAAGAGGTCACCGCCATCAGCGGCGGAAAGCAGGGAACGTTGAAACTCGGCGCGGTCTCGACAGCGAAATATTTCACGCCGCGCATGATCGCCGCCTTCCAGAAACACAACCCCGACATCGACATCGAATTGTTCATCGGCAACCGCGCCGAGACGATCGATGCCCTGCGCCACCAGATGGTCGATATCGTCCTGATGGGTCGTCCGCCTCGCGACATCGAGGTCGAAGCATTCCTGTTCGGCGACCATCCGCTGGTCATCGTCGCCCCGCCGGACCACCCGCTGGCGAAAAAACGCGACATCTCGAAGGAAGAAATCGCAGCCGAAAAGTTTCTCGTGCGCGAATCCGGCTCCGGCACCCGCACGTCACTGGAGGTCTTCTTCGCCGACGTGCCGGGCAAGCTCGACAACCTCGGCACCGAGATGGGATCGAACGAGACGATCAAGCAGGCAGTGATGGCCGGCCTCGGCATCGCCTTCATTTCCGCCCACACGATCGAGCAGGAATTGCAGATGGGCCGTCTTGTCATCCTCGACGTGGAGGGCATGCCGATCCGCCGCCAATGGTTCTCCGTGTCGCGTTCTGACCGCACTCCCTCGCCGGTGATGCGGATTTTCCAGGAATTCCTGATCCGCGAAGGCGCAAAATACCTGCCGCTGATCCCGAAAACCTACCCGGCCGAAATGATCGGGAGCTTCGGCATCACGCCGATGAAGCGCTGATGGTCAGGAAAACAAGGCTCGCGCCATTGGTGACGATGCCGAGGCCAGACCGTCTATGACGTCGAAGTGATGCCGATCCGGCTCCTCGACCGCCTCCGTCGCCAGTCCCAGCCCGCGCCAGACATTGGCGAGCAACGCGTTCTGGCGCACGAATTCGGACCGTTCCGTCGCGCCGGCCCAGCAGATCACCGGCACATCGGCGACGGGTTCGAGCAGGACCGGGCTTTCCGCTCTCGCCTCCTCCATGTCGAGGTGCAGCGATCCGTTCATGGCGGTGCGCATCATCGGGCGCAGATCATGCACGCCGGAAATCGACATCACCCGATCGGTCCTTTTCAGGACATCGCCGGACAGACCGGTCCCGCTACAGACGAGCCGCGTGACGATCTGGCCGCCCGCCGAATGCCCCGCGAGCCGGATCGGGCCCTCGACCATGCCCGCAGCCATCGTGACCGCCTTGGCGACCGAAGGCGCAATGTCGCGCACCCTTACCTCCGGGCAAAGCGGATAGGACGGCATCGCGACGGCCCAGCCCTGCGCCAGGGCGCCCGCGGCGAGGTTGGACCAATAGGACTTGTCGAACCGCAGCCAGAAACCGCCATGCACGAAGACGAACAGGCCCCTCGCCTCGCCTTCGGGCCGGAACAGGTCGAATTTCTCGCGCGCATTGTCGCCATAGGCGATATCGAACTGCGCATGGTCCGACGCGGCGGCGCGAAAATCGGCGGCGGGCTTCACCCACAGCTCCGGCCAGCGATCGCCGCCGGCGATATTCGCCCCGTTGGCATAGGCGTTGTCCCAGTCCTCGACGCGAAACAAGGTCATTCCCGTTCTCCTCAAACCCCGAGATAGCGCGCCGTCACATCCGGCGACAATTGCGCGGGCGTCCCCGTCCACACCGTTGCACCCTTTTCCAGAACGACGCAGCGGTCCGAGACCGTTGCCAGTTCGCCGATCGACTTGTCGACCACCAGGATCGACAGGCCCGACGTCTTCAGCACGCCGATCGCCGCCCATATTTCGTGCCGCACGACGGGCGCCAGCCCCTCTGTCGCCTCGTCCAGAATGAGCAACTGCGGATTGGTCATCAGCGCACGGCCGATCACCAGCATCTGCTGTTCGCCGCCGGACAACAGCCCCGCCTTTTGCGACAACCGCTCGCCCAGGCGCGGGAACAGCTTTTCAACCGCCGCGATGTCCCACTCTCCGGGCCGCGCCGCCGCAACGAGGTTTTCCTCCACCGTCAGGGGTCCGAAACAGCGCCTGCCCTCCGGCACGAGCCCGATCCCTGCCTGCGCGACCTTGTGTGACGGCAACGGCCCGAGGTCACGCCCCCGGAAACGGATGCTGCCGCCGCTGTGGCGAAGCATGCGCATGATCGTCAGAATGGTCGTCGTCTTGCCCATGCCGTTGCGCCCCATCAGCGCGACACACTCGCCGTCCCCGACGGTCAGATCGACGCCGAACAGCGCCTGCGAGGCGCCGTAGAAGGCCGTCAGGCCGGAAACCTCGAGCAGCGCGCTCATGCCGTCTCCCCGAGATAGGAGCTCTGGACCTCCGGATTGGAGCGGATGTCGTCGACGCTGCCGGTGGCGATGATGCGGCCATAGACAAGCACCGAAATCCGGTCGGCGAGCGCAAAGACCGCGTCCATGTCGTGCTCGACAAGCAGGATCGGCGCCTCGTGGCGCAGATCAGCGAGGATTGTCGTCAGTTCCACCGACCCTTCCGGCCCGAGTCCGGCCATCGGCTCGTCGAGCAGGAAGACATGCGGTTCCATGGCGAGCGCCATCGCCAATTCCAGACGCCGCCGTTCGCCATGCGATAGGATCGACGCCGGGATGTTTTCGCGTCCCGTCAGGCCGACGCGCTCCATGTGCCTGCGAGCCGGTCCGGTCAATGACGGGTCGGACAGCACCGGGCGCAGGAAACCGAAGCTCCTCCCGCTCGCCCCCTGTACCGCCAGTACGACGTTCTGCAGAGCGGTGAATTCCGGCGCCACCGAAGAGACCTGGAACGTCCGCGCCAGGCCGAGCCGCGCCCGCTCCACCATGCCCGTTCCGGCAAGATCGCGCCCCGCGAAACGGATCGACCCGCTATCCTGCTGAAGTTCGCCGCATATCTGCTTGATAAGAGTTGATTTTCCGGCCCCGTTCGGTCCGATCAGCGCATGGATTTCGCCGGCACGAAGGTCGAGCGAGACATGGTCGCTCACCGTCAGCGCGCCGAAGGATTTCGTCAGGTCCCGAATTTCGAGGATAGGCTCAGCCATGATGCCGCCTCCGCGTCACGACGCCGATCAGGCCGCCATGGGCGAACAGGACGACGAGCAGCAGCAGCACGCCGAGCAGGAACTTCCAGTATTCGCTGACCCCGCCCAGAGCATATTCCAGCAGGATGAACAGCGCAGCCCCCGCCAGCGGGACCGAAATGCCGGCCGACGCCGCCGAGGATGATGAACACCATGATCTCGCCCGAGGTCTGCCACGACAGCATCGACGGGCTGACGAAGCGGTTGAGATCGGCATAGAGCGCGCCTGCAAGCGCGGTGATCATGCCCGAGATGGTGAAGGCGACGAGGCGCAGGCGGTACGGATCGATACCGACGGCGCGCACGCGCTCGACGTTCTGGCGTGCACCCTGCAAAGCAAGACCGAAGCGCGACCGCGACAGCAGGATCGAGAACAGCGTGGCCGCGAGGAACCACATGAAAGCGACGGCAAAGAAATCCAGCGGCCTGAGCGTGTTCAGCCCGGGAAAGGAGTTGCGCACATAGATCGGCAATCCGTCCTCGCCGCCATAGGCCGGCCAGGAAACCGCGAAATAGAAGACCATTTGCGCAAAGGCCAGCGTGATCATGATGAAATAGACGCCGGACGTGCGCAGGCTGAGCGCCCCGATCGCCAGCGCCGCGAATCCGCCGGCAATGAGCGCGACCGGCCAAATGATCAGCATCTGCTGCGTACCCTCGACCGTGAAAGGCCAAATCATCAGCGGTTCGTAATTCTGGGCGTGGCTCGCCAGGATCCCGGCCGCATAGCCGCCGATGCCGAAAAAGGCGGCATGACCGAAGGAGACCAGCCCGCCATGGCCGAGTGCGATATTGAGCCCGACTGCCGCCGTCGCAAAAATCGCGACCTTGGTCGCCAGCGTGACGATGAAGGGTTCGTCCATCACTGACGCGGCCACGGGTACCGCAAGCAGCAGCAGGACAAGGGCGATATTGACCGGCGTCTCGCGCAGCATCAGGTCGCCGTCCCGTAGAGGCCGCCGGGCCGCACGACGAGGACGACCGCCATCAGGATGTAGATCAGCATCGAGGCGAGCGCCGAGCCGACGGCGGTGGCGTCGGACGCGTTCATGACCGCGCCGAAGGCGACCGGCAGCAGGAACCGCCCGAGCGTATCGGTGATCCCGACCAGCAGCGCGCCGATGAAGGCGCCCTTGATCGAGCCGATCCCGCCGATGACGATCACGACGAAGGCAAGGATCAGCACCGGCTCTCCCATGCCGACCTGGACCGACTGGATGGTGCCGACAAGCGCGCCGGCAAAGCCGGCAAGCGCCGCGCCGAGCGCGAAGACCATCGTGTAGAGCCGCCCGATATCGACCCCGAGAGCCGCGATCATTTCCCGGTCCGCCTCGCCGGCGCGAATGCGGATGCCGAGCCGCGTCCTTCCGATCAGCAGGAACAGGCCCGCCGCAACGAGAATTCCCGCGCCGATGATCGCAAGGCGATAGAGCGGATAGGCCCCGCCGCCGGGCAGCGGCACCGCACCCGACAGGACTGGTGGGACGTCGAGATAGAGCGGAAACGAGCCGAACAGCCAGCGAGTCCCCTCCGAAAAGATCAGGATCAGCGCAAAGGTCGCCAGAACCTGATCAAGGTGGTCGCGGCTATAGAGCCGCCGGATCACGACAATTTCGACGATCGCCCCCGCGATCGCCGCGGCGGCAAGGCTCGCCGCCAGGCCGAGCCAGAACGAGCCGGTCGCGGCAGCAACCGCCGCGCAGGCGAACGCGCCGACCATGTAGAGCGAACCATGGGCGAGATTGATCAGCCCCATCACGCCGAAGATCAGGGTCAGCCCCGCAGCCATCACGAACAGCATGACGCCGAGTTGCAGGCCATTGAGGACCTGTTCGATCAAAAGGGCTGCGCTCACGGAAACGGTATCCGGATTACGGGGAACGGAAAGGCGGGCCGCTTTGCTGCGCGGCCCGCCGGGCACTCATCGACTACATCTTGCAGTCGTCGACATAGGCATTGCTGCGGTCGGTCATCGCCGTTCCGACGATCTTGTTGGTCAGGATGTCGCCTTCCTTGACGACCTCGCGCACATAGATGTCCTGGATCGGATGGTGGTTCGAGGCGAACGAGAACTTGCCGCGCACCGAGTTGAAATCGGCGGCCTCGAGCGCTTTCTGGAACGCGTCGGCATCCGACGGAGATGCCTTGGCAAGCGCCGACAGCATCAGGTTGGCCGTGTCGTAGCCATAGGATGCGTAAATCGACGGCAGCCGGTCATATTCCGCCTGAAAGCCTTCCACGAATGCCTTGTTGGCCGCGTTGTCGATGTCCTTCGACCAGTTGGCGGTGTTCTTGACGCCAAGCGCCGCATCGCCGACAGCCTGCAGGATACCCTGGTCGAACGAGAAAGCCGGTCCGATCATCGGGATGTCGACGCCGGATTGGGCATACTGCTTCATGAAGGCGATGCCCATGCCGCCCGGCAGGAAGAAGAATACGCTGTCGGCGCCCGGACGCGCGGATTTGCGCGATCTCGGCGGCATAATCGGTCTGGCCGAGCTGGGTGTAGACCTCACCGGCAAGCTCGCCCTTGTAGAAGCGCTTGAAACCCGTCAGCGAATCCTTGCCGGCGGGATAGTTCGGCGCGAGGATGAAGGTGTTCTTGTAGCCCGCATCCGTCGCATAGGCGCCGGCGGCTTCATGCAGATTGTCGTTCTGGTAGGAAACCGAAAAGTAGTGGGCGTTGCAGCCCTTTCCGGCGAGCTGCGACGGCGCCGCGTTGACCGAAAGATAGAATTTGCCCTGTGCGACCGCTGCCGGAACCACGGCCATCGCCAGGTTCGACCAGATGATGCCGGTCAGGATGTCGACCTTGTCGGACTGGATCATCTTGTCCGCGATCTGGACCGCGACATCCGGCTTGCGCTGATCGTCCTCGATGACGACGTCCACGTCCTTGTTGCCCGACTGCTTGATGGCGAGCATGAAGCCGTCGCGCGCATCGATCCCGAGGCTCGCGCCGCCGCCCGAAAGCGTCGTGATCATGCCGACCTTCACCGGCTCCGCGATTGCGGCGGACGTCATGCCGAGAACCGCCAGCGCGGCGAGCGATTTGGTAATCAGATTCATGTGGTCTCCCTCCAACTTGAAACGAAAGGACCCGCGCCGGAATTGGAACGGGTCAGAAAGCCTTGAAAGTCAGCGTGGTGAGCGAGCGCGAAATGCCCTCGATGTCGAGGATATGATCGTTGATGAATTTGCCGATATCCTCGTCGCTCGGCACGTAGATCTTCATCAGGAGATCGAAGTCGCCGCTCGTGGAATAGAGCTCGGATGCGATTTCACGCTCATAGACCTTGTCGGCCACCTTGTAGGTCTGCCCCGGATGGCACCGCAACTGGACGAATACGCAATTCATCGAACGCTTCCCCTTACACGCTCCGGCAAATGGCCGGCCCGACTGCAAGCCTATCCTTGAAGATTGGGATCAGAAAAGCAACCGAGAAGTTTCAAGCTTAAAATTTTTTCTTCAGGCCCTGGCCGGGCGCGCGGCATTGAAGCCGCGCGCCGGAAATTCCGGCGCTTTCGCCAAGCCTAGTCGAACACGATGCTCGGCGCTTCCTGCTTCGACGCAGTAGCCCCTTCCCACACAGTCTTGGCGATCGCGCGATAAGCCTCGGCATGCGGACTGTCGGGATCGGAAACGACGATCGGCGCGCCGGAATCCGAGGTTTCGCGGATGTCCATGGCCAGCGGGATTGCGCCGAGAAACGGAACACCGAGACGTTCGGCTTCCTTTTCGGCGCCGCCATGACTGAAGATGTCATGCCGCGATCCGCAATCCGGACAGATGAAATAGCTCATGTTCTCGACGATCCCGAGCACGGGCACCTCGACCTTGCGGAACATGCTCATTCCCTTGCGCGCGTCGATCAGGGCGAGATCCTGCGGCGTGGAGACGATGACCGCGCCGGCGAGCGGCACGTTCTGCGCCATCGTCAGCTGCGCGTCGCCGGTGCCCGGCGGCATGTCGACGACGAGCACATCGAGTTCGCCCCATTCGACCTCCTTCAGCATCTGGTTGAGCGCCGACATCACCATCGGGCCGCGCCAGATCATCGGCGTATCCTCGTCGACGAGGAAGCCCATCGACATGACCTTCAGGCCGTAGTTTTCCATCGGTTTGAGCGTGCGCCCGTCCACCGTCTGCGGCCGGCCCGTAATGTGCAGGAGACGCGGCATCGACGGCCCGTAGATATCGGCATCGAGAATGCCGACCTTGAGACCTAGCCCGTGCAGGGCGAGCGCGAGATTGACCGCCGTCGTCGACTTGCCGACGCCGCCCTTGCCGGACGCGACCGCGATGATCGCGCCGATACCGGGAATGCCGGCGGGCTTGGGCGGACCGCCCTGCGGCTTTCGGCGCGGGTTGCGGTGAAGGACGCGCGGCACCGGACGACGGCCGCCGCCCTGTTTCGCCGCCGTCAGCACGACGCCGGCCTTCTGGACGCCTTCGACGGCCATCGCGGCCTTTTCGGCGGCGACACGCAACGGCTCCAGTTCCTCCGCACGATCCGAGGGAACAGTGATCGAGAAAAACACTTTGCCGTCGGCGGCGACGATCTCCGAAACGAGACCGAGATCGACGATGTTCCCCGTCAGATCGGGGCCCTTGACGCGCTTCAACTGTTCGACAACGAGGTCCTTGATGGCCACCGCTTTCCCCTTTCGTCTGGTGTCTTCACACCGCAGATAGGCGATTTGGGAAGCGCGTCCAATGGGGTAAGCGCAATTGCTGAATCAAATTCGCATCTTTTCCGCGGTCACGATGCCGCAGGTTTTCCCGCAAGACCCGACATGAAGCTTTGTGGCGTGACGACGCCGACTGGCTGGCCGTCGCGCAGACACCTGAAGCGGTTCGTCGTTGGAAAGGAACATGTTCATGATGTCGGCAACGCTGGTGTCGAGCTCGACCGCGCGCGCGTCACCGGGCGCCGTTCCGGCTTCCATGACATCTTCCGCACACAGCACGCCAAGCGGGTTCATATGCGCGACGAAGTCGGCGACATAGTCGTTTGCCGGATCGCGAATGATCTCCTGCGGCGTGCCGCACTGGACAATGCGCCCGCCCTCCATGATGGCAATGCGCCCGCCGATCTTGAATGCCTCGTCGAGATCGTGGCTGACGAAAACGATCGTGCGCTTCAGATTGGCCTGCAGTTCCAGCAATTCGTCCTGCAATCGCGTGCGGATCAGCGGATCGAGCGCCGAGAACGGTTCGTCCATCAACAGGATCGGCGCTTCGGTGGCAAAGGCGCGCGCCAGGCCGACACGCTGCTGCATGCCGCCCGACAGTTCCGCGACCTTGCGGTCTGCCCAGTCCGTCAGACCGACCAGCTCCAGCTGCGCCCGGGCCTTCTCCTCGCGTTCCGTATGCGCCATCCCCGAAAGCTCGAGCCCGAATGCGACATTGTCGAGCACGTTGCGCCACGGCAGGAGCCCGAACTGCTGGAAGACCATCGAGATACATTCGCGCCGCATCTGGCGCAGCTGCCCCGCATCGGCATTGGTGATGTCCACGGGACCGTCCCCGCCATCGACCAGCACCCTGCCCCGCGCGACCTTGTTCAACCCGTTGACGGCGCGCAAAAGGGTGGATTTTCCGGACCCCGACAGCCCCATCAGAACGAGGATTTCACCGGCTTCGACGGTCAGGTCGCAATCATGCACGCCAAGTACCTGATCGGTCGCCTGCTGGATTTCCGCCCGGTCTTTGCCCTCATCCATCAGCGGAAGCGCCTCTTGGGGCGAACTGCCGAAGACGATGGAAACCTTTTCGAAGATGACTGCCGCGCTCATGCCGCTCACCTGTCCTCGCGCTCGATGCGCAGCATGCGGTCCAGCATGATCGCCAACACCACGATGATGAAACCGCTCTCGAAGCCGAGCGATGTGTTGACCGAGTTGAGCGCGCGCACCACCGGCACGCCGAGCCCATCGGCGCCGACAAGCGCGGCGATCACCACCATCGACAATGACAGCATGATGGTCTGGTTCAACCCGGCCATGATCTGAGGCAGAGCATAGGGAAGTTCCACCTTCCACAGTTTCTGCGATGGCGTCGCACCGAACGCGTCGGCAGCTTCCAGAAGCGGTTCCGGCGTCGAGGAAACGCCCAGATGCGTCAGCCGGATCGGTGCCGGCACGACAAAGATCACCGTCGCGATCAGCCCCGGCACCATGCCGATGCCGAAGAACACGATGGCCGGGATCAGATAGACGAAGGTCGGCAGCGTCTGCATCAGGTCGAGGACCGGGCGCATGACCTGGAACAGGCGCGGCCGGTGCGCCGCGGCGATCCCGATCGGCACGCCGACGGCCATGCACACGACACAGGCCGACAGCACCAGCGTCAGGCTTTCCGTCGTCTCTTCCCAGTAACCCTGGTTGAGGATGAACAGGAACCCGGCAAACACGAACAGCGCGGTCTTCCAGTTGCGCTGCATCGCGTAGGTGAACGCGACGATGACGAGCACGACGACGAGCGGCGGCGGTGTCTGAAGTATCCAGAGCAGCGCGTTGATCAACCATTCCATTGCCACCGCGAGCCCGTCGAAAAACCAGCCGGCATGCGCCTGCAGCCAGTCGAAAACCGCCTTGGCAGAGCGGCCCACCGGGATCTTGTAGTCAGTCAGCCATTCCATGGATATCTTTCCTCCGACGCAGGCGTGCAGTCTGCTGCCCCGCTGCGGGATTGGCAATCGGAAAAGCCCCGGGCAGAAAGCCCGGGGCACTTGAAGGGCTTAAAGGCCAAGCTTCGCCTTGACCGCGGCCATGGCGTCGCCACCGTCCTTGGTCGTCACGCCCTTCAGCCAGCCGTCGAGCATGTCCGGATGCTTGCCGAGCCAGGCGGCCGCGGCCTTGTCCGGATCGGCGCCGTCATTGAGGATCGCGCCCATGATCTCGTTTTCCATCGGAAGCGTGAACTTCAGGTTGGAAAGCAGCGCACCGACATTCGGGCACTCCTTCGAGAAGCCCGCGCGGACGTTGGTGTAGACCGTCGCGCCGCCGAAATCGGGGCCGAAATAGTCGTCGCCGCCAGTCAGGTAGGTCATGTCGAAATTGGCGTTCATCGGATGCGGTTCCCAGCCGAGGAACACGATCGGCTCGCCGCGTTTCGTCGCGCGGTCGACCTGCGCCAGCATGCCCTGCTCGGAACTCTCGGCAAGCGAGAAGCCCTTCAGGCCGAAAGCGCCGGAATCGATCATGTCAATGATCAGGCGATTGCCGTCATTGCCGGGCTCGATGCCGTAGATCTTGCCGCCGAGCTCGTCCTTGTGCTTGGCAATATCAGCGAAATCGGCAATGCCGAGGTCAGCCGCCACCTTGTTCACGGCCAGAGTGTATTTCGCGCCTTCCAGGTTTTCGCGCACCGTCTCCACGCTGCCATCGTCGCGGTACGGTTTGATGTCGGCTTCCATCGTCGGCATCCAGTTACCGAGGAAGACGTCGACATCGCCCGATTTCATCGAAGCGTAGGTCACTGGCACGGAAAGGACTTTCACGTCGACCTTGTAGCCGAGCCCCTCGAGTATCGTCTTGGTGGCGGCGGTCGTCGCGGTGATATCCGTCCAGCCAACATCGGAGAACGTCACCTCCTCGCATTGGGCAAAGGCCAGGCTCGTGCTCGCGGCAAGCGCAGCCAAAGCGGTCAGGGTGGACTTGAAGAATGTCATTGAGTCGCTCCTGTCAGTTATCCGGGTGTGACGGATTTTTCTTGATTGACGGATCAATTAAAAAATAACTAGGGATAAATGGCAAGCGATGTTTGGAGATTGTAATGCCGAAGCTCGGGATGGAGGCGATCCGCCGAGAAGCCCTGGTTAACGCGACCATCGCGGAAATCGGAGAATCCGGGTCGCTCGAGGTAACCGTCAGCCAGATTGCGCGCCGTGCCGGCGTCTCCCCCGCGCTCGCCCATCACTATTTCGGCTCCAAGGACCAGATCTTCCTCGCCGCCATGCGCCGCATCCTGAGCGATTTCGGCGTGGACGTTCAGGTAAAGCTGAAAGCCGCGAACGGACCGGTCGAGCGGCTGCACGGCATCATCGCCGCAAGCTTTGGTCCGGAACAGTTCGATCGCGAGATCATTGCCGCCTGGCTGGCCTTCTATGTCCAGGCGCAGAAGTCACCGGAAGCGGCGCGGTTGCTCAAGGTCTATGCGCAAAGGCTCGACAGCAACCTTGTCTTCAACCTTCGCCAGATCGTCAGCCAGGAGGTCGCACGAAAAATATCGCAGGGCCTTTCCTCGATGATTGACGGTTTCTACATCCGCCACGCCCTTCAGGATCGCGTTCCCGATCGTGACGCTACCAAGCGCCTCGTCTGCGAATATCTCGAACTCTGCCTCGAAAAGGAAACGCGCAGAGTGAGTTCCGCTCCCAACATCCTGATCGTCATGGTCGACCAGTTGAACGGAAAACTGTTTCCCGACGGGCCGGCCGACTGGCTGCACGTTCCCAACCTGCGCAAACTCGCCGACCGGTCGGTACGGTTCGCCAACGCCTATACGGGATCGCCGCTTTGCGCCCCGGGACGGGCGAGCTTCATGGCGGGCCAGTTGCCGCGCCGCACGCGCGTCTACGACAACGCCGCCGAGTTCTGTTCCGATATCCCGACCTATGCCCATCACCTGCGCCGAGCCGGCTACCAGACATGCCTGTCCGGCAAGATGCATTTCGTCGGGCCGGACCAGTTGCACGGTTTCGAGGAACGCCTGACGACCGATGTCTATCCTGCGGATTTCGGCTGGACGCCGGACTACCGCAAGCCCGGCGAGCGCATCGACTGGTGGTATCACAACATGGGCTCGGTCACCGGTGCCGGCGTCGCCGAGATCACCAACCAGCTCGAATATGACGACGAGGTCGCCTATCACGCCGTGCGCAAGGTCTACGACCTCGCCCGCGGCAAGGACGAACGCCCGTGGATGCTGACCGTTTCGTTCACCCATCCGCACGACCCCTATGTCGCGCGCCGCAAATTCTGGGATCTCTACGAGGATTGCGAACATCTCGAGCCGGAGGTCCCGGCAATTCCCTATGAGGAACAGGACGACCACTCGAAACGCATTTTCGACGCGAACGACTGGCGCAGCTTCGACATCACGACCGAGAATATCCGGCGCTCGCGGCGCGCCTATTTCGCCAACATTTCCTATCTCGACGACAAGATCGGCGACATCCTCGAAGCGCTGCGGAGCACGCGCCAGGAAGACGACACCATCATCCTCTTCGTGTCGGACCACGGCGACATGCTCGGCGAGCGCGGCCTGTGGTTCAAGATGAGCTTCTTCGAGGGCTCCTCGCGCGTCCCCTTGATGATCGCGGCGCCGGGCGTTTCGCCCGCCCTGGTCAAGACCCCGGTCAGCACAATGGACGTCACGCCCACAGTCTGCGACCTCGCCAGAATCGACATCAGCGAGATAAGCCCGTGGACGGACGGGGAGACCCTGGTGCCGCTGATGACCGGCGGCTCGCGCGACAATCCGGTGCGCATCGAATATGCCGCCGAGGGGTCCTACGCCCCGCTCGTCTGCCTGCGTCAGGGCAGATGGAAATACACCCATTGCGAACTGGACGAGCCGCAACTTTTCGACCTCGATGCGGACCCGCTCGAGCTGAAGAACCTCGCACACGAACCGGATCATGCCGCAACAGCGTCCGACTTCGCGCGGATGGCCGGCGAATTTTGGGACATGGCCGCTTTCGACGCCGAGGTGCGCCAGAGCCAGGCGCGCCGATGGGTCGTCTACGAGGCGCTGCGCAACGGCAGCTACTACCCTTGGGATTACCAGCCGCTGCAGAAAGCGTCGGAACGCTACATGCGCAACCACATGGACCTGAACGTGCTCGAGGAAAGTCAGCGCTTTCCCAGGGGAGACTGATGACACAACAACCTGCGGCCAGCCATTTCGTCGACGGCAAACCGGTGGAGGACACCGCCGGACGGCCGATCGAGGTCATCTATCCGGCGACCGGTGAAACGATCGCCACCGTCCATGCCGGGACGGACGCCGTCATCGAACAGGCACTGGAAAGCGCCCTGCGCGCGCAGGCGGAATGGGCCGCGCTTTCCGGAACGGAACGCGGCCGCGTGCTGCGCCGCGCCGCCGACATCATCCGCGAGCGCAACCGCGAACTCTCAGAACTGGAGACATTCGACACCGGCAAGCCGCTGCAGGAAACGCTCGTCGCCGACGCCCTCTCCGGCGCCGACGCGCTGGAATTCTTCGGCGGTATCGCTGCAACAATCGGCGGCGAGACGGTCGGTTTCGGTGCCGATTTCGCCTATACGCGGCGCGAACCGCTCGGCGTCTGCGTCGGCATCGGCGCGTGGAACTATCCGATCCAGATCGCCTGCTGGAAGGCCGCCCCGGCGCTGGCCTGCGGCAACGCCATGATCTTCAAGCCGTCCGAGATGACGCCGCTCTCGGCGCTGAAGCTGGCCGAGATTCTGATCGATGCCGGCGCGCCCGCCGGTCTGTTCAACGTCGTCCAGGGCTATGGCGATGTCGGCGCGAAGCTGACCGGCGATCCGCGCGTCGCCAAGATATCGCTCACCGGTTCGGTGCCGACCGGTAAAAAGGTCTATGCCGGCGCGGTCGAGGGGCTGCACCACGTTACTCTGGAACTTGGCGGCAAGTCGCCGCTGATCGTCTTCGATGACGCCGATATCGAGAGCGCCATCGGCGGCGCGATGCTGGGTAATTTCTATTCGTCGGGCCAGATCTGCTCCAACGGCACCCGCGTCTTCGTCCACAGTTCGATCCGCGACCGCTTTGTCGAGCGGCTGGTGGAACGGACCCGGACAATCGTCATTGGCGATCCGATGGACGAAGCCGTGCAGATGGGACCGCTGATCTCGGCGGCGCAGCGCGACAAGGTTCTGGGCTATGTCGAAACCGGCAAGAATGAAGGCGCGGCGCTGGAGATCGGCGGCGGCATCCCTGCAATCCAGGGCTTCGACAACGGGTTCTTCATGGAGCCCGCCGTCTTCACCGGCGTCACCGACGACATGACAATCGCCCGCGAGGAAATCTTCGGCCCGGTCATGTCGGTGCTCGATTTCGAGGACGAGGACGAGGTGATCGCCCGCGCCAACGCCACCGAGTTCGGCCTGGCCGCCGGCGTATTCACAGGCAATCTCGCTCGCGCCCATCGCACGATCGCGCAACTGCAGGCCGGCACCTGCTGGATCAACGCCTACAATTTGACACCCGCCGGCATGCCGTTCGGCGGCGTCAAGGCATCCGGCTTCGGCCGCGAGAACGCGGCGGCCGCCATCGAGAGCTACAGCCAGATCAAGAGCGTTTATGTCGGGCTTGGCCCGGTCGAGAGCCCCTATTGATGGAACAGCCCTGACATGGAAGCGGATTTCATCATCATCGGATCGGGATCGGCCGGATCGGCAATGGCCTACAGGCTTTCCGAGGACGGCAAGCATTCCGTCGTCGTGATCGAGGCCGGCGGCACGGATGTCGGCCCCTTCATCCAGATGCCTGGCGCGCTATCCTATCCGATGAACATGAAGCGCTACGACTGGGGCTTCCAGTCCGAGCCGGAACCACATCTCGGCGGACGGCGCCTGGCGACACCGCGCGGACGCGTGATCGGCGGATCGTCCTCGATCAACGGCATGGTCTATGTGCGCGGGCACGCCCGCGATTACGATCACTGGGCCGAAACGGGCGCGAACGGCTGGTCCTATGCCGACGTCCTTCCCTATTTCAAGCGCATGGAGAACTGGCATTCCGGCGGCCATGGCGGCGATCCGGAATGGCGCGGCAAGTCAGGCCCGCTGCACGTGACCCGTGGCAAACGCGACAACCCCCTGCATGCCGCCTTTGTGAAAGCCGGGAAACAAGCCGGTTTCGAACTTACTGCGGACTACAATGGCGAGAAACAGGAAGGCTTCGGCCCGATGGAGCAGACGGTCTGGCAGGGCCGCCGCTGGTCGACGGCAAACGCCTATCTGCGCCCGGCGCTCAAGCGGCAGAACTGCACGCTCCTGCGCGGCTTCGCGCGCCGCGTCGTCTTTGACGGCAATCGCGCGACCGGCGTCGAAATCGAGCGCGGCGGTCGAACCGAAATCCTTACCGCGCGCCGTGAAGTCATCGTCGCGGCATCCAGCATCAATACGCCGAAGATCCTGATGCTCTCCGGCGTCGGCCCGGCCGCCCATCTCGCCGAACACGGCATTGACGTCATCGCCGACAGGCCCGGCGTCGGCCAGAACCTGCAGGACCATCTGGAGCTCTATATCCAGCAGGCCTGCGTGAAGCCGATCACCCTCTACAAGTACTGGAACCTGTTCGGAAAGGCATTCGTCGGCGCGCAATGGCTGTTCACGAAGGATGGAGTCGGCGCTTCGAACCAGTTCGAAAGCGCGGCCTTTCTGCGCTCGAAAGCGGGCGTCGAATATCCCGACATCCAGTACCACTTCCTGCCGATCGCCGTGCGCTACGACGGCAAGGCGGCAGCCGAGGGTCACGGCTTCCAGGCCCATGTCGGGCCGATGCGCTCGCCCTCGCGCGGCGCGGTCACGCTTGCCTCGAACGATCCGAAGGATGCTCCGAAAATCCTGTTCAACTATATGAGCCACGAACAGGACTGGGCCGATTTCCGCCACTGCATCCGACTGACCCGCGAGATTTTCGGCCAGCAGGCCTTTGACGAATACCGCGGCAAGGAAATCCAGCCCGGATCGGCCGTCCAGTCGGACGACAAGTTGAACGACTTCATCCGCGAACATGTCGAAAGCGCCTACCATCCCTGTGGAACGGCCCGGATGGGCCGCGCCGACGACCCAAACGCCGTCGTCGATCCGCAATGCCGTGTGATCGGCGTGGAAGGCCTGCGCGTCGCCAACTCGTCGGTCTTCCCGCGCATCACCAACGGCAATCTCAACGGCCCCTCGATCCTCGTCGGCGAAAAGGCGTCCGACCACATTCTGGGTCGCACGCCCCTGCCCCCGGAAAATTCCGAGCCCTGGATCAATCCGCGCTGGAAGGATTCGGACCGCTAAAGCGGTCCGAACAAAGGCGAATGCGTGTCAGCCGTCAGGCCGCGGCTGCCGCCTCGACAGCGGCGTCTTCGACATCGTCGACACTGTCGAACAGGCCCTTCAGGTCGAGGAAGCAGATCATGTCGTCGCCGACCGGGACGATGCCCTTGGTCAGCGCCTTTTCCTCGTCGCTCATGACGTCGGGAACCGGCTGCATCTCTTCCGGCTTGACGCTGACCATGTCGGAAACGCTCTCGACCAGGATGCCGACGCCCCGTTCGCCTTCGTCGATGACGATGATGGCGCTCTGCTCGGTCGGCTGAACCGCCGGCAGGCCGAGGCGCAGCGCCATGTCGACCACCGGGATCACGCGGCCGCGCAAATTGATGAAACCGAGCACGTAATCCGGCGAATGCGGCAACGGGGTCGCCTTCACCCAGACGCGGATTTCGCGGACGACCATGATGTCCAGGCAGAAGACCTGGTCACCAAGCCGGAACGAAATGATTTTCAGTGTCGGCTCGGAAGAGCTCATATTGGTGTTATCCCTCATCAAAATTCCTCCCACTCATCGGTGTTGGTTGCGAGGTTGGTTTTCTTGCTGAATGCGCGTGTGATGTTTCCGACCATTGCGCGGGCCGGCGAAGCGACCGGCCGGGCATTGTCGGTGGCGGGTGCCGGACGAGCAGGCGGAGCCTTCGCCGCCGCGCCCAGTCCGAAATGGGAAATTTTCGAGCGCATGTTTGACGCCTCGTCGGAGAGCTTGTGCGTCAGCGCATTGGTCTGCTCGACCATGGCGGCGTTCTTCTGCGTGACTTCGTCGAGCTGATTGACCGCGACCGAGATTTCCTTGATGCCCGTGGACTGCTCGCTTGCGGCCTTGGCGATCGACTGGATCCGGTCATTCACGTCGATCACCTTGGCGGAGATGCCCGACAGCGCCTCGCCCGTGCGGTTGACGAGGTCGACGCCGGTCGACACCTCGCGCGTGGACTTCGTGATCAGGTCCTTGATTTCCTTCGCTGCCCCCGCGGAGCGTTGCGCAAGTTCGCGAACTTCCTGCGCGACGACAGCAAAGCCCTTGCCGGCATCGCCCGCGCGCGCGGCTTCGACGCCGGCATTGAGCGCGAGCAGGTTCGTCTGGAAAGCAATCTCGTCGATCACGTTGATGATGTTGGAGATTTCGCCGGAAGCCTGTTCGATCTGTCCCATCGCGGCGACGGCATCGGAGACGATCTGGCTCGAATTCTCGGTATCGGTCTTGGTGGAGGCGACCTTTTCGCTGGCGTCATGCGCCATTTCCGCCGCACTTGTGACGGTTGCGGCGATCTCCTCGACAGCAGCCGAGGTTTGCTCCAGAGACGCGGCCTGCTGTTCGGTGCGGCGCGACAACTCCTCGATGGCGCTGCGTATTTCGGCGGAACCACCCTCGATAAATTCGGAATTGTCGCGGACATCGCTCAATGCCGCGCGCAGTTTTCCCACGGACGCGTTGAAGTCGACCCGCAGCTTGTCGAGATTGTCGATGAACGGCGTATCGATGTGAACCGAGAGATCGCCCTCGGCGAGGCGGTGCAGCCCCTCGCCCAGCCGCTCGACGGCCACATCGACGCGTTCGGCTTCTGCGCGCCTTTCAGCATCGCGCTCCTGGCGTTCGGTTTCGCTCATCGAACGCGTTTCTTCCGCCTCGCGCTCGACGCGCAACTTGGCCTGCGCGTTCTCGCGGAACACTTCCAGTGTCCGGGCAAATCCGCCGATCTCGTTACGTGCGTCCGTATAGGGAACCGTAATGTCGGTCTGGCCTTCCGCAAGCGCCTGGGCCGTCTCGGTCAGGCGCGGAATCGGACGCATGATGGCGCGCGCCAGCAAGGTCATGGCGGCCACGGCGACAACGAGAACCAACAGCGAGGCGATTGCCAGGGCGCTCGACATCTCGTCAGCGAGTGCGGTGATCACCGATTTCTTCACACCCGCATAGAGGATCCCGATGATATCGCCCGTCGGCGAAAAGATCGGCTGGTAGATGGTGAAATAGGGAACACCGAGAATGACAGCTTCGCCGCGGAACGTCTTGCCCTTGGTAACGACCGGATAGACCGCACCCTTCTGGCCAAGCTGCGTGCCGACGGCGCGCTTGCCGTCCGGCTTGATGATATTGGTCGTGCGGCGCCAGAAATCCTTCGATTCCGCATCCCAGGCGAACACCGTAGCCGTCTCGCCGGTCATCCGACCGACGGTATCGATCATGTCATGCGTTTCGAAGGAATTCGGAATCGAATCCATGACGATCCGGTCGACATTGCCGTCTTTCGCCCACGTCACTTCCGTGCCCGGCAAATCGCGCGCGACAATGGTCGCGGCAACCCGCAGGCTCGCATCCTGGCGAGCAACGGCGTCCGACGCGATCCGGTCGGAAACGATCATGTAGACCGCAGCCGAAACGGCCATCAACGCAAGCGTGATAATAAGCGCCGTCGATACCGAGACCACGCGCACCAAACCAAATCGGGACAGGAAACTCATCAAATTCCTCTCAGAACCACATCGGTCGTCATGAGGCATCGCCGGAACATCCGCCACGACGAACGCCCTGATCGCCAGGAGCCGGTTGCACAACCGGGCCGGTTCACACGCTCAGACTGTACGAAAGGATTGTCCATGACATCTGTTTCGTACGCTTGGCGCGCAAAGCTGGCGAAACGACATCATGTCGATGCATCCGAACGGATGCCTCATGCACTAATTGCAGCATTAAAAAGGCACGACATTCAATAAAAAAACATTAATCCCCGCAGGCGAGGAACTGCCGCCACGGCAGGCTCGCGCTGGCGAACCACGATTACGATCGTGGCATTCCCCGCATGGCATCTTGACCAGGAAGAGTTACCCGATTCTCGCATTATGAGACTGCGACAAATTCGATCATCGCAGGCATCCCTGTTTTTTTACATTTTTTTCCCAAGTTTTTGCAGGGTGAATTGCGCTAGAAACCGGGAACCCGGGGCTTCGCAAAGTCCGGTGGCGACTTGTTAGTGACATCCGGCGAAAAAAGGGCTTGAAATACTGACACGAAACCAGACTGCGACGACCGGGTTCGCTACATGGCTCGCGTTGCCGTGAGGGAGGTCAGGCAGGCCCGAAAGCCGGCCCACTAAGCGGAATAATATCCATCAAGAGGAGGAAATCATGAAAACATTGAAACTTGCGGGGGCTGCCCTTCTCGGCGCGGCCATCGCAATGGCGGGCACGTCCCTCGCGTCGGCGCAGGAGTTCACCTTCAAGCTGCATCACCTGCTCGGAGCCAAGGCGCCCGCGCAGACCCAGATGCTCGAGCCGTGGGCGAAGCAGGTCGAGGAAAATTCCGGCGGCCGCGTCAAGATCGAGATCTACCCGGCCATGTCGCTCGGCGGCCGCCCGCCGGAACTGGTCCAGCAGGCCCGCGATGGCGTGGTCGACCTGATCTGGACTGTCAACGGCTACACGCCGGGCCTGTTCCCGCGCACCGAAGTCTTCGAACTTCCGGGCGTCTTCAAGAACGATCCGAAGGCCGCGAACCTCGCCATGTATGACATGTTCGAGAGCGACCTGAAGCAGGAATACAAGGGCCTCGAGGTCATGTTCCTGCATGTCCATGCCGGCCAGGCCTTCCACATGCGCGAAAAGCCGGTCCATACGCCTGAGGATGTCGTCGGCACCAAGCTGCGCATCCCGACCCGGACCGGCGCATGGCTGATCGAGGCGCTCGGCGCCGCTCCGACTGCAATGCCGGTACCGGAATTGCCGCAAGCGCTGTCCAAGGGCGTCGTCGACGGCGCGCTCATCCCGTGGGAAATCATCCCGGCCCTGAACATTCAGGAGCAGACCAAGTACCAGATCGAAGGCTACGACAAGGAACGCTTCGGCACGACGACGTTCCAGGTCTCGATGAACAAGGCGCGCTGGGACAGCCTGCCGGACGACATCAAGAAGGCCTTCAAGGACGCTTCCGGTCCGGAATGGTGGGGCAAGGTCGGCGACATCTGGCGCGCGTCGGATGAGCACGGCATCAAGGTCGCGACCGATGCCGGCAACGAACACATCACCCTGACCGAGGAACAGACCGAAGCCTTCCGCAAGAAGGAAGAGCCGGTTGTCGGCCGCTGGATCGAAGAGGTTTCGACCCAGGGCATCGACGGCACGGCGCTGGTTGAGAAAGGCCCGCGCCCTCATCGCCAAGCACAGCAGCGGAATGTAATGTCCGAAGCGATTTCAGAGAAAGCGGGCGGGGCTGGAAGGCCTCGCCCGCAATGCGATTATCGGCTGGGCGTTTTTCGGCGGCATCATCCTGTCGCTGGTCGTCGCCATCAACGTGATCTCCGTCATCGGCGGCGTTGTCTGGAAGCCGTTTCCGGGCGATTTCGAAATGACCGAAATCGGCGTGGCGGTCGCCGCCTTCGCCTTTCTGCCCTACTGCCAGATGGTCGGCGCCAATGTGACGGCCGACATCTTTACCGCCCGCGCGCCCTATCGGCTGGTGGCGGTCTTCTCGCTTCTCGCGTCCATCGTGGCGCTCGGCTTCAGCCTTCTGCTGCTGTCACGCATGTATTTCGGCATGCTCGACCAGAAGGCCTACAACTACACGACCGCAATCCTGCAGTTTCCCCACTGGGTCGCCTTCATTCCGATCCTGATTTCGCTTGCCCTGCTTGCCATCGCGGCGACAATCACGCTCCTCGAAGACATCAAAAAGATTAGGAAAGCCTGAGCGATGGCTGACGCACTCCTGACGGGTCTTGCCGGTCTCGTGGTCCTTGTCCTGCTGATCGCCATCCGCATGCCGATCGCCTATGCGATGATCCTCGTCGGCGGCGTCGGCGTGACCCTGTTGAATGGCAGCGCGATCTTCATGGCCCAGTTGAAGACTCTCGCCTACGGCCAGTTTTCGATCTTCGACCTCTCCGTCGTCCCCATGTTCGTCTTTATGGGTGCTCTCGCCACCCGCGCCGGGCTCAGTCAGGACATGTTCCGGGCGGCCAATGCATGGCTCGGCTGGCTGCGCGGCGGAACCGCCATGGCCGCCATCGCCGCCTGCGCCATTTTCGGCGCGGTCTGCGGCTCGTCGCTGGCAACCGCATCGACGATGGGCAAGGTCGCCCTGCCCGAACTGAAGCGCTACAACTACCAGGGATCGCTTGCCACCGGAACGCTCGCCGCAGGCGGCGTGCTCGGTATCCTGATCCCGCCCTCGGTGGTGCTGATCATCTACGCCATCATCGTCGAAGCCAACATCGTCACGATGTTCATGGCCGCGCTCATTCCGGGTCTGATCGCGGTCCTGCTCTTCCTGCTGACCATCGCCATCTACGTGCTGGTGTGGCCGGAAGCGGGTCCGCGCGGCGGATCGGGCAGCCGCGAGGAATTCGTCGCCGCCACGATCGGCGTCATCCCGGTCCTGCTGATCTTCCTGCTGGTGATCGGCGGCATCTATGCCGGCCTGTACAATCCGACGCCCGCGGCCGCGATCGGCGTCTTCCTCGTCTGGCTCTATGCCACGGTCCGCGGCCGGCTCAATCTTCGCGGCATGAAGGATGCGATCTTCGAAACAGCGCAAACCGCCGGCATGATCTACCTGATCCTGCTCGGCGCCGAGATGCTGAAAATCTTCATGTCGCGCGCCGGCGTCCCGCAGGCCGCCGCCGAATGGATGGTCAATTCCGGCTTCTCGCCGATGGCCGTGCTAATCATGCTCCTTTTCGCCCTGATCGTGCTTGGTTGCCTGATGGACAGCCTGTCCATGATCCTGCTGGTCATCCCGTTCTTCTGGCCGGTTCTGGTCGAGTTGAACGGCGGTCTCTACCAGATCGCCGACGGGGCCGGATTCGGCATGAGCACCGAGGAGCTGAAGGTCTGGTTCGGCATCCTGGCGCTCATAGTCGTCGAACTGGGACTGATCACGCCACCGGTCGGCATGAACGTCTTCGTCATCTCCGCGCTCGCGGAAGACACGCCCATGAGCGAAACTTTTAAGGGTGTTATGCCATTCTTCGTGGCAGAGATCTTCCGGGTCGCCGTTCTCGTGGCGTTCCCGGCGATCACGCTCTGGTTGCCACGGCTCCTCGGCGGATAACGAAGAAACAGGGACGTAGACTGGCTATGAAACACACGGTTTCAGGCGACATTACCGCTGGCGGCGCAATTTTCACGCGCCTCAAGGCGCTCGGAGTCGATTACGTTTTTACGAATTCCGGCACCGACTTTCCGCCGATCATCGAAGGCCTTGCCGAGGCCGCCGCCAAGAATATCGACCTGCCGAAGCCAGTCATCATCCCGCATGAGCACGCGGCCCTCGGCATGGCGCATGGCTACTATCTGATGACCGGCCAGGCGCAGGCGGTCATGCTGCACACCAATGTCGGCCTGTCCAACGGCGCGACCGGTGCGATCAACGCCGCCTGCGAGCAGATCCCGATGCTGCTGATGTCGGGCCGTACGCCGGTCATGGAGGGCGACCGCTTCGGCGCGCGCACCGTTCCGATCGGCTGGGGCCAGGAGATGCGCGACCAGACCGCACTGGTGCGCGAATCCTGCAAATGGGACTACGAACTGAAATTTCCCGAGCAGATCGCCGGCTTGCTCGACCGCGCCCACGCCATCGCCAATTCGACACCCAAGGGGCCGGTTTACCTGTCGCTGCCGCGCGAGACGCTGTGCGAACCGACGCCACGCGAGGGCCTGGAAGGACCGGCGACGATCCAGCCAGTCACCGGCGCGCCCAATCCGGACGCAATCGCAACTGCTGCGCGCTGGCTCGCCGAGGCGAAGAAACCGCTTGTCATCGCCCAGCGCGGCGCCGGCGACGAGAAGAGCTTCCGCGCCTTCGCCGAATGGGCCGGGAAATGGGGCGTTGCCGTCTGCTCTTGGTGGGCGACGCATCTGGCCATTTCCACCGATCACCCCTGCCATGTCGGTGCCGATCCGGGCCCGTGGATGGCCGAGGCCGATGTCGTTGTTGTGCTCGACTGCATCGCGCCCTGGTGGCCGGACAAGCACAAGCTCGCCGAGGGTGCGAAAGTCATCAATATCGGCCCGGATCCGGTCTTCAGCCGTTTCCCGGTGCGCAATTTCCGCTCCGATCTGACGATCGCGGGCGAAACCGCCCTCACCGTCCCGGCCCTGATCGAGGCGATGGAGCCATTGCGCCGCGACGAACACGCGATTTCTGCCCGCCGTGACAGGCTGGCGAAGGCATCGAGACGATACACGCGCCGCGCTCGCCGAACGCGCCACGTCGGATACCGCCCGCGGCATCACCAAGGCCTATGTCAGCCATTGCCTCGGCGAAGCGCTGGACGGCATCAAGTCGAGCGTCTTTTCCGAACTCGGCACATCGCTCGGTACGTTGAAACGCACCGGCCACAAGTCCTGGTTCCAGGAACCGCATTCGGGCGGCCTCGGCTGGAGTTTCCCGACCGCGCTGGGCGCCCAACTCGCCGAGCCGGACCGCGTCTGCGTCGCCACCATGGGCGACGGCTCCTACATGTTCGCCAATCCGACGGTCTGCCACCAGATCGCCGAGGCGCTGGAACTGCCAGTTCTGATCATCGTCCTCAACAACGAGGAATGGGGCGCCGTGCGCGCCTCGGTCACAGGCATGTATCCGAGCGGATTTGCCTCGCGCGCCAATGAAATGCCGCTGACGGCGCTGAAGCCCTCGCCGGACTTCACCAACACCGCCGCCGCCAGCCGCGCCTGGGCGCGCAAGGTGACCGATCCGGACGAACTGCCGAAGGTGCTGGAACAGGCGCTGCGCGTCGTGCGCGAAAACCGCCGCGTCGCCCTGCTCGACGTCCGGGTCCTGCCGGACTGAACCGAAATTCGGGCAAGAATGTACCGGGCAACCTGATTTCGGCTGCCCGGAAATCGGCTCAGCTGACCGCCATCGCCTTGATGTCGGCCGCGCTCGGCGTATTGCCGCCGATGCCCCACTGGCCGCTGCGCACCTCTTTAACGCGAACCCAGGTCACGCCGCGCATGGCCTCGCCTTCGACTTCGACCATCGCATTGGTCACTTTTTCGATCATCTGGCCTATTTGGCCCTTGTCGAAAACGCCCTCGATCACCTCGATATCCACTAAAGGCATGTCTCGTCTCCTTGTTGTCTGCGAACACCTGACCCTGCCAAACGAGTGGAACGCGCGGCCAGTTCGGAAACAGTAGGAAAGCCGCTACAGTTTTTGAACTGGACGCCTGTCCTTCGCTTGTGAGACCCTTGGCGTGGAGGCGAAACCATGCCTGAAACAGCCTATCCCCGCTTTTGTCCTGTCGCTATGGCCGCCGAGATGATCGAACCACGGTGGACCATGTTGGTTCTCTGCGAGATGTGGTCGGGCTCATCGCGATTCAGCGAAATACAACGCGGCGTACCCGGCATGTCGCCGGGGCTTCTTTCGAAACGGCTGAAGGATATGGAAGCGAAAGGGCTGGTTAGCCGCGTGAATAACCCGGCAACCGGCCAATTCGAATATCTCACGACGCCATTGGCCGATGAACTGGAACCGCTTGTGCGTCAGTTGGGAGAATGGGCGCATCGAAACATCGACAGCGAGGTTTCGCTTCAAAATCTCGATGCGCGAATGCTGATGTGGAACATACGCCGCAAGATAAACCGGCTGGAGCTGCCCAAGCAAAAATGCGCAATCCAGTTCACCCTGAAAAATCCGCCTGGCGACATCGCCAATTACTGGCTGGTCATCAAGCCCGGCATGGAAACCGATCTGTGTTTCACAAATCCGCGCTTCGATATCGACCTGTTCATCGTATGTCAGTTGCGCGCGCTGACTTCCGCCTGGATGGGGCACACACGCTTTGAACACGAGATCGAAGCCGGCAACATCACGCTTATTGGCCACGAACTGATGGCGCGCAATCTGACAAAGTGGTTGATCCGGAGCAGTTTTTCGACGGTGAAGAAA
This sequence comes from uncultured Alphaproteobacteria bacterium, assembly GCA_963712205.1. Classification (GTDB taxonomy): domain Bacteria; phylum Pseudomonadota; class Alphaproteobacteria; order Rhizobiales; family Rhizobiaceae; genus Oricola. The sequence goes on from CAVQHF010000011.1 coordinate 85,593, forward strand.
AAGGAAAGCGCCACCGGAGCGCCGCGAGACGACTTCGCGACGATCGGACGAACCGCGCCCGCGAATTTGTAATCGAAACGTTTTCGCCGACCGATCGCGCATAACCGGACTTGGATCGGCTGCCGGTCAGACGACCTCGATTGTGTCGCCGCCTGAGGGCCGGCGCTGAAATCAGCCCCGGCCCGAGAGATATCGCACCAACTTGCGGCGTCAGAAAACAGGCGGGAACGGACGGCCGCCGCGGTCGAGCGTGATCCAGCGGGTCTCCGTGAATGTTTCCATCGACCACTTGCCGCCGTGCTTGCCGAGGCCGGAAGCCTTGAAGCCGCCGAACGGGACATGCGGTTCGTCGTTCACCGGCGAGCAGTTGACGTGGCAATTGCCGGTGTCGAGATGATTGACGATCTCCATCGCCCGGCCCTCGTCTTCCGACATGACGCCGGCGGTCAGGCCGTATTCGCTGTCATTGGCGACGCGGATGGCTTCCTCGTCGTTCTTGACCTTGAAGACGGAACAGACCGGACCGAAGGATTCCTCCTGGTAGATCAGCATGTCCGGCGTCACGTTGGCGAACACCGTCGGCGCAATGAATCGGCCATCGACATCACCACCGGCGAGCACCTTGGCGCCTTTCGCCTTGGCATCGTCGAAATGGCGCTTGAGGCGCTCGGCCGCGCGGTCGTTGATGACCGGACCGAGGATGTTTTCCTTGTCCGTCGTGTCGCCGACCTTCAGTTTCTTGACGCGCGGAATGAACTTCTCGATGAACTCGTCATAGACGTCCTCGTGCACGATCACGCGCTCGATCGACATGCAGATCTGCCCTTGGTGCATGAAGGCGCCGAAATTGGCCGCCTGCACGGCGCGTTCCATGTCGGCGTCGTCGCATACGATCATCGAGTTCTTGCCGCCGAGTTCGACGCAGCATTTCTTCAGATGCGCGCCCGCCTTGGCGGCGATAAGACGCCCGACGGCCGTCGAACCGGTGAACGAAATGCCCTTGACCAGCGGGTTCTCGATCAGTTCGTCACCGACCGCCGCGACGTTATCGCGCGAGCAGGTCACGACATTGAGCACGCCCTTCGGCAGGCCGGCTTCCTCGAAGATTTCCGCCCACAGCAGGCCGCCGATATAGGGCGTGTCTTCCGACGGCTTCAGCACGATCGTGTTGCCGGCAACGAGCGGGAACAGGAAGCCGCGGCCGGTCAGGATCAGCGGGAAGTTCCACGGGCTGATCACCGAGACGACGCCCATCGGGCGGCGCACCGCCATCGAAAGCTTGCCGTATTCGGACGGCAGCACATCGCCGATCGAACCGTAGTTCGCGGCGGCGGCGGCGGGGAAGATTTCGGCCGTGTAACCGGTCTCGAACATCGCCTTGCCGAACCAGCCGCCACCTTCCGCCATCACCGCCTCGGCGATTTCCTGACGGCGCCTTTCGAAGATCTCGCCGGCCTTGATCATGATCTGCGAGCGCTTCGTGAACGGCATCTCCGCCCATTCCGGAAACGCCTCATGCGCGGCCTCGATGGCGCGGCGGGTGTCCTCGACCGAGGCGTCGGGGATATTCGCCCAGATCGACCCGTCCGACGGGTTGTAGTCCGGGAAGGTCTGCGACTTGGTGGTCCAGCCACCGCCGATATACATGCCGTCCAATACGCGTGCCATGTCACTCTCCATTCATCGTCTGGTTTAATCGCTAATTCGCATCGCCTTTTCGGCGAGTTTCTCTGCTTTTCGGGCCAGTTTTTCGGCCTTTTTCGCGAGCTTCTTGCCGCGGCCTGTCAGCTTGCGCTTGCCGCGGCGGATCGCGTCACCCTTGCCGTCTTCAGTAGGAATATGAGCCTCGCGTGTGGCGACGACATGGTCGTGCTGGATCCGTGCGGCGCGCGCCGCGAAATCGGCCGCCTGCCGGCCGAGATCCCGAGCAGGGTCATCCGACGGCGCTTGTGTTTCCGTTATGGCCGGTTTGTCGCCCGGTTCCGGCGCCAGAAGGTTCGATGCCGCCATCAAATGATAGTCCACGCGCTGCGCTTCGACATGTTCGCGCTGAATGCGCGTCGCCTTCTTGACGAATTCGGCTGCCTGCTGGCTCAGTTCATGGGCTTGGCTCGACATGGTGATCGCTTCTCCGCTTGTGGCCAGTGTTTCCGCTAAGGGGTGTCCATGACCATTGGCATGTCCGTTGGCATGCCGAACGCCGGTCCTCACTGCATTCACATGATCGCGCTGGATGCGCGCCGCACGGTCGGCCAGCGCCTGGGCGGCCACATCGGCGGCGACGGCGTCCAACGCCTCCCTCGATGGCCGCGGCCTGCCGGCGCGCGGCGTTTCGCCGACCGCGCCGCCAAGATAGGCTGCCTGCACGGCCGGGTCGCGCGCCAGTTCCTCGCCGGTCCCCTCGCCCGTGATATGGCCGTTTTCGATCAGATAGCCCCTGTCGGCAATCGCCAGGCTCTGCTTGGCGTTCTGCTCGACCAGAAGGATGCCGACACCGGTCTCGCGCACCGCCTTTAGCGACTTGAACAGGTCTTTCGTCAGCAGCGGCGACAGGCCGAGCGACGGTTCGTCCAGCATCAGGATCGTCGGATTGGACATCAGCGCGCGGCCGATCGCGACCATCTGCTGTTCGCCGCCGCTCATCGTGCGCGCAATCTGGTTGCGGCGTTCGGCAAGCCGCGGAAACAGCGTCAGCACCTGTTCGCGGCGTGTTGCCTCTTCGGTCCGCGCCTGCGGCCCATAGGCGCCAAGCTGGAGGTTTTCGGCAACGGACAGGTCGCCGAATATGCCGCGGCCTTCCGGCACCAGCGCAAGCCCCGCCTCGACCACCTTGTGCGGCTTGGCCCGCGTGATGTCCCTGCCGTCGATAACGATCCGCGCGCCGGGCGCCGCCCGGACCATGCCGCCGATCGCATTCAGGAGGGAACTCTTGCCCGCGCCGTTGGCACCGAGGATTACGCAGATCTCACCGGCTGCGACGCGCACGGAAACGTCTTCCAGCGCCCTGTGCGCGCCGTAGGAGACTGTCAGATGTTCGACCTCAAGCATCGTCCGTTCCCAGATAGGCGGTCACGACTTCAGGCCGGGACAACACGTCATGCACCGATCCGTCGGCGATCTTGACGCCGCTCGACATCACCACGCAGCGGTCGCACAGCGAGCGGATGGCATCCATCACGTGCTCGACCATGATGATCGTGCGACCGTCCTCGCGCAGGTCGCGGATCAGTTCGATACCGATCTTCAGTTCGCTCGGATTGAGACCGGCGAGCCACTCGTCGAGCAGCAGAAGGCGCGGATTGGAGGCAAGCGCACGCGCCAGTTCGAGCCGCTTCTGGTCGATATAGGTCATCGATCCCGTCGGCGCGCCGCCGCGCCCGCCAAGCCCGACCCGGTCGAGCAATATTTCGGCTTCCCGGTAGGCGTCGTCGCCCCAGGCCCGTACGTGCCCGAAAACCGCGCCGGCGATCACGTTCTCGATTGCCGAAAGCGACGGCAGGATACGCACCAGCTGGAAGGTGCGCGCGACGCCACGGCGCGCGATCTGGTGCGCCGGCATGCCGGAGATGACCTCGCCGTCGAGGCGGATCGTGCCCGATGTCGGTTTCAGGGCGCCGGAAATCAGGTTCATCATCGTCGTCTTGCCGGACCCGTTCGGCCCGATCAGGCCGATCAATTCGCTCTCCTTGACGGAGAAATCGACATCGTTGACGGCGACCAGGCCGCCGAACGCCTTGCGCACGGCTCTCGACGGAAAGGAGCAAACGGCTGCTCATCGCAGCGCCTCCTTCGCCTTCGCGGCGGCGCCGAACTTGCCGCGCATCTTGCGCAGATCCTCGACGAGGCCGACGACGCCGCGCGGCAGGAAATAGACGATCGCCATGAACGCGACGCCGATCAGCAAGCTGGTGTGGTTCGGGAAGCTCGACGAGATCTGGTCGAACAGGATGGTGAACGGGATGACGCCGAGAAGCGGCGCCCACAGCCGTCCGGTACCGCCGAGCAACGCCATGATCACGACCTGGAAGGAAATCACCGGATTGAAGGCGGACGGCGGTTCGACATAAGCGAAGCGCGGCGCGAGGATCGCCCCCGTGACGCCGATGAAGGCGCCGGAGATCACGAACAGGATGACCTTTGCGCGCGCGACATCGATGCCGACATGGCGCGCGACCGTCTCGTCATTGCCGATGATCCGCATGGCAAAACCGAGCCGCGACCGGTTGACCAGCCATCCGGTGACATAGACGACGGCGCCGAGCGCCAGCAGCATCCAGAAAACGTGCTTCTCGCCCATGTCGGTGAAGACATAAAGCCCGACCGCGTTGGTGAAATTCGTCTGCAGCCATGTCACGACCTGGCGCACCAATTCGGCCAGACCGAGCGTGAAGATCACGAAATAGACGCCCGACAGCCGGAGCGTCGCGACACCGACGAGTCCGGCGAGAACGCCGCTCGCGATGGCGGCGATCGCGAGCAGGATCGGAAACGGCAGCACGTCGATACCGAGCCCGACCGTGTAGGTGCCGATGCCGAAAAAGGCGGCGGTCGCCAGCGAGATGTAGTGTGTCGGGCCGGAAAAAAGCGTCCAGGCCGTGCACAGGACGGCATAGAGGGCGATGTTGACGGAAAGCGACAGATAGTAGCCGTCGTCGAAAAGCGGGATCGCGGCCGCGGCCGCGAAGCCGATAATCGCCAGTGCCGCGATCCGAAGTTCCTTTTCGCTCGGGCGCGTCATGCCTCCTGCCTCCCGAAGATGCCTTGCGGCCGAAACAGCAGCACGAGGATGAACAGGGTGTAGGTCGCGGCCAGCGTCAGGCCCGGATCGATCAGGCTTGCCACCGCCGTCTCGGTGAGGCCCAGCAGGAGGGCCGCAAGCACCGCGCCGCGCACGTCGCCGACCCCGCCCATGATGACGATGATCAGCGCCTTCATGGTGAAGATCACGCCCATGGACGAATTGAAGGTGTAGAAGGTCGACAACAGCGCGCCGCCGGCCGCCGTCAGCGCCCCGCCGAGCGCAAAGGCAAAGGCCGAGGCGCGCTCCACATTGATGGCGACAAGGCTCGCCGAGGACGGATTGACAGAAACGGCGCGGATCGCCGTGCCGTAGCGCGTCCGGTAGAGAAAGACGTAAAGGCCCGCCGCGATCACCACCGCCGCGATCAGCGCGACAATGCGGTTCAGACCGTAATTTTCGCCAAGGATTTGAACGGGTTGCGACAGGAAATTATAGGAATAGTAGCCGCCGCCGAAAACCAGCAGCATGACGCCCTGCATGATGAACATCAGGCCGAACGTCGCGAGGATGCTGTCGACTTCCAGCTGGCCGCGATTCTTGGCGCGATTGACCAGCGGCTTCATCGCGAAGTCGTAGATCAGCCAGTTCAAGACGAAAGCGCCGGGCGCGATCAGGACGATACCGAGCACGGGATTGATGGCTGCGGTCGAATAGAGCCAGAACGCGCAGAAACACGCCAAAACGAGGTTTTCCCCGTTGGCGAGATTCATGATCCGCGCGACGCCGTATTGCAGCGTCAACCCAAGCGCGATCAGCGCATAGGTGCCCCCCAGCACCGTTCCCGTGATCAGTATGTCCATCATCGAATTCTAGGCTTTTTGACCGGCGCGGCGAAGGCCGCACCGGTTTTCGTGGTTAAGCGATCAGTTCCAGCCGGACTTGACGATCGGGGCGACTTCGCCGCCGATGCCGGTCGAGGCAACGCCATGGAACGCGCCGTCCTGCCACTGGCCGACGGTCCAGTACTTGCGGATGACGTTGTGGTCGAACTTCCACTCGCCCATGACCGTGTCGAAAGTGCCGTTCTTGATCGCGTCGATCACGGCAGCCTTGTCGAGCGTGCCGGCAGATGTGATCGCCTGCTCGAGAACCTCGAGGCTGGCGTACTGAACCGGGCTCGCCCAGAAGTCAGGCGCGCTGCCGGTGACTTCGATCTGGCGCTTCATGAAGTCCTGGTATTTGTCGCTTGCCGCGTTGACGCCGCCGGCGCCGAGCACGCCGTTTGCGGCCGGGCCGTTCGCGGCGGCAAACGCCGGGAACGCCGTCGCAACGCCGACATAGTAGGCCTTGACCGGAAGATCGGCGATGGCCGCCTGCTTGGTCAGGCCGAACGTATCGCCCGGATAGGAAAAGGCGATGAAAGTATCCGGGTTGGCGTTCTTGGCGCTGGAGATGATCGGCGCGAAGTCCTGCTGCTGCAGCGGATAGGAGGTTTCGTATACGATGTCGAACCCTGCGTCCTTGAGCGCCGGCTTGCCGGCATTCGCAAGCTCGATCCCGAAGGCGTCGGCGACGTTGACGACGGCAACCTTGTCGTTGATCTGGCCGGCGTCACGCATGCCCTTCAACAGGTCGACCAGCGTGGTCGCGAAGGCAGTGGAGGTGCCGAGCGTCCAGAAGCTGTTCGGCCAGCGGTCGGCGAACTCGTCGACACCGTCGGTGACGGCGGTTACCGCGATCTGCGGATAGCCGTATTTGGCGATCAGCGGCGCGGTGGCGAGATTGATGCCGGTGCCGTAGGGCGGAATGATGAAGTCGACCTTGTCCACCGTCGCCAGGCGCTGGATATTCTTGATCGCCTCCTCGTTGGAGGTGCGGTCGTCATATTCGATCAGTTCGACCTTCATCTTCTCGCCGCCGACATCGATGCCGCCGCGCGCGTTGACGTCATGCACCCAGAGCTGGACGGCGGGCCAGTAGGTCACAGCCGAACCGCCTGCGAGCGGGCCGGTCTTCGGCGCGCTTGCGCCGATCTTGATGACGCCTTCGGCCGCAGCCGGTCCGGCGAGAACCGCACCCGCCAGAAGCGTCGCGGCGAAAGTCTTGATAAGTGTTCTACGTTCCATTGGTTTCCTCCCTTTTGAACGTTGATTTCGTATCGGCCCGATCCTCAGATCGGGTATTCCATCGTCCCCTGCTGGATGGTGATCCAGCGAAGCTCGGTGAATTCGTCGATGCCGGCCTTGCCGCCGAAACGGCCGTAACCCGACGCCTTGACGCCGCCGAAGGGCATTTGCGGCTCGTCGTGAATGGTCGCCGAATTGATATGGCAGATGCCGGTTTCCAGCCGCTGCGCCACGGTCAGGGCCCGTCCGACATCGCGGCTGAAGACCGCCGCAGCCAGACCGTATTCGGTATCGTTGGCGACCGACACCGCCTCGTCGTCGCCGCTGACGCGAATGATCGAGGCCACCGGCCCGAAGCTTTCCTCGTGATAGATGCGCATGGCCGGCGAAACATTGTCGAGGATCGCCGGATCGACGAACACGCCTTCCTGCCGGCCGCCGGTCACCAGTGTCGCTCCCTTAATCTCCGCATCGTTGATCAGCCCCTTGACCCGTTGCGCCGCGGTCTCGGTGATCATCGCGCCCAGTACGCAGTTCGGGTCGCGGGGATCGCTGGCGCGTATCCGATCGGCGCGGGCGCGGAATTTCTCGAGGAATTCGTCGGCGACACGCTCGTCGATGACGATGCGCTCGGTCGACATGCAGATCTGGCCCTGATTGAAGAACGCCCCGAACACCGTCGCGTCGACCGCCGCATCGATATCGGCGTCGTCGAGAACAATCACCGGTGCCTTGCCGCCGAGTTCCAGCAGGCAGCGCTTGAGATGGCGTGCGGCCTTCTCGGCGATCATCCGGCCGACCCGCGTCGAACCGGTGAAGTTCACCCGGCGCACGGCCGGATGCGCGATCAGTGCCTCGACGATCTCGGGCGCCTTTTCCGGCGAGGAATGGATGACATTGACGCAACCCTTGGGCAGTCCGGCCTCGTTCAGCACCTCGCCGAGCAACCCGTGCGTGCGCGGGCACAATTCCGATCCTTTCAGGACGACGGTGTTGCCACAGGCGAGCGGCATCGCGACACTGCGCGCGGCAAGGATCACCGGCGCATTCCAGGGCGCCATCGAGAAGACCACGCCGCAAGGCTGGCGGATCGCCATCGCGAACGATCCCGGCCTCTCCGCCGGGATCACTTCTCCGGTCGCCTGGGTCGCCATCGCTGCAGCCTCGCGCAAAATGCTCGCCGCCAGCCGGCAGTTGAACTGCCCCCACGCCATGGTGCTGCCGGTTTCCGCAATGATCGCCTCGACAAAATCATCGCTCCGCCGAATGAGAATGTCAGCCGCCTTGTTGAGAAAATCGCGCCGCTCGCCCGGCGGCGTGCCGGACCAGCCGGGAAAAGCGCGCGCGGCAGCGTTCGCCGCGCGAATGGCATCATCAATACTCGCTGCGCAGGCACGCGTCGAAACTTCGTGCGAAACGGGATCCAACCGCTCGAACGTCCTTCCGTCCGAGGCGGGAACCGCCGCGCTGTCTATCAGGAGTGCTGCTTCCAGCATTCCTCCTCCCTTGCTGCGGTCTTTTCAGCCGCTTTCCCGGATGTGTCCGGCCTGCCTCCCGGCAGGCCTCCCATGCCTTGATAAGAGGATAACGCGCCCGCATCGAAAGGAAATGCAATTTACTGGTCGATTATTGCGCTTTTTTGGCGTATGGAACAAATTGAGACCGGCATTCGGAAAAGCGGTTAATGGCACCCAACCTTCCCCAGTTCACAAAACTGCCGATGTATCTCAATCGCCTCGAAGGCAGCCTGCAGCGGCGCATTGAAACCCTGAAGCGCGGCCTCGGAACCAATGCACGAATCCTGTTCCTGCTGGCCGACGGCGATGCCCGCATCGAGGGCGGCGGCGACGAAGTCCAGCTTTCCGGCCCCTCGATCGCCTGGCGGCAGACCGCCGGCGATTTCCGGCTGATCATGGAGGCCGGGTCGTCCGGTTATGTGGCGGAAATCGCCGAGGAGACGCTGGCCCGCGCGGTCGGCGACTTCTTCGAATCCGCCGCCCTTCACACGATGTTCGACCGGGACTGGACACGCTCCTTTGCCGACGAGGCGCCCGCACATCACCGGATCCGGCAACACCTCGACGCCATTCTCGACGAGTTTCTGGCGCCGCAAACCGCGACCGGCATGATGATCGTCGCCCACCTCCGGATCATCCTGGTGACGATCCTGCGGACCTCCGGCATCGACGAGGTCGCCAGCATCACCCATGGCAACAACACCCATTACCTGCAGCGCTTCCGACAGCTGCTGGAAGCCGGCTTTCGCGCCCATCATCCGGTCGGCCACTATGCCCAGGAACTCGGCATCACCCACGACAGGCTGCACGCGATCTGCGCGCGCGAACTCGACAAGACGCCGAAATCCCTGATTGCCGAACGCCTTGCGCGCGAAGCCGCGCTCGGCCTCGAACGCTCGACCCTTTCGATCAAGCAGCTGAGCTACTCGCTGGGCTTCCGCGACCCGGCGCATTTCTCGAATTTCTTCCGCCGCATGACCGGGATGACGCCGGGCCGGTTCCGGCGCATGATGGCGACCGCCAATCCGGAATCCGGCGAGTTTTCGCCGCCGAGTTTCGCCGACTGGCCGTAGCGAAAGACGCGGCTGTTGCGCTCCCCGCCCATCATGGTAACAAGCGCCGATCCTTAACCGTATCTCATATGTGGAGATTTTGATGAGCGCTGCAAAACCGCCCTTCCGCGCCGACCACGTCGGCAGCCTGCTTCGGCCCGAATCGGTCAAGGAAGCCCGCAAGAAGTTCTACGAGGAAAAATCCATTTCCGCCGACGAGCTGAAGGCGGTCGAGGACGAATCCGTGCGCGATGTCATCAGGATGCAGGAAGAGGTCGGCCTGCTCGCCGTGACCGACGGCGAACTGCGCCGTTCGTTCTGGCACTACGATTTCATGGGCGCCCTCACCGGTCTCGATCTTGAGGAACGCGACGAAGGCGTGCAGTTTGCCGGCGTCAAGCTGCGCCCGATCTTCCCGACCATCACCGGCAAGCTCGACTTCCCCGATGACCATCCGATGATCGAGCATTTCAAGTTTGTCGCCGAGAACACCAAGGTCGTGCCGAAGATCTCGATCCCCGGCCCGTCCTGCTGCCATTTCCGCACCGCGGTCGAAGACATTCATCCGGCCGAATACAAGGAGCCGCAAGTCCTGTTCGACGATCTCGCCGCGACCTACAAGAAGGCCGTCAACAGCTTCTATGACGCCGGCTGCCGCTACCTGCAGATGGACGACATCTTCTTCGCCTATCTCTGCGATCCCAAGCACCGCGCCACCAAGGTCGAGGCTGGTCAGGATCCCGACTGGCTGATCGAGCGCTATGCGTGGATGCTGCGCGAGGCGATCAAGGACCGGCCGGAGGACATGGTGATCGGCATGCATATGTGCCGCGGCAACTTCCGCTCGACCCATGCTGCCGAAGGCGCCTATGACCTCGCCGCCGAGGCGATCTTCTCGACCGGCGTCGATATCTTCTTCATGGAATACGATACCGACCGTGCCGGCGGACTGGAGCCGCTGAGGTTGCTGCCGAAGGGCAAGCAGCGCGTGCTGCCGGGCTTCATCACCACCAAGACGGCGGAGCTGGAAAGCCTCGACTGGCTGAAGCAGAAGTTCGAGGAAGCCTCGAAACATGCCGACATCGACCAGCTCGGCATCGCGCCGCAATGCGGCTTCGCCTCCACCGAGGAAGGCAACGCGATCACCTATGACGACCAGCGCCGCAAGCTGGAGCTCGTCGTCAAGACCGCCGAAACGATCTGGGGCGGCGTCGCCGCCTGACGTTTCCCCGCATCAAACATCGAACGCGCCGGCTGGATGGCAGTCGGCGCGTTTTTCGTTCCGGCCACAGGTTTGGATCAGGATGCGCCCAATGCCGCGGCCACCACCGCCATATCGTTCTTCTGTTCGAGGAAGGACGCCAGGAGCCCCAGCCTCACCTGATCTCGGCCATTTTTCTTGGCCAGGTACAGCCGCTGATCGGCAGCCTGGAACAATTCGTCATACGAAGTGCCGCGATCATAAATGATCCCTCCGATGCTCACGGAAAGATCGTACCGGTCGCCGCTCGGCCGGAAGTCGATTTCCCTGACACCCAACCTTATCCGCTCGGCGACGGTCTCGGCCTCCTGCGGTTCGGAATTGGGCAGAAACACGCCGAATTCCTCGCCGCCGATCCGTCCGACGAGGTCTCTCTCGCGAAGATTGGCCTGAAGCGTGTTCGCGATCGATATCAAGGCAGTATCGCCGTTTGCATGCCCAAGCCGGTCGTTGACCAACTTGAAATGATCGGCATCGATCACGAGGAAGGCACCGGACGGCACCGGGTCATTCTTGCTCACCGTTTCCAGATAGGCATCGACCAGCATCGTGAATGCGCCCCGGTTGAGGATACGCGTCAGATTGTCGGTCGAGGCAATTAACTCCAGTTCCCTGCGGGCGATGTTCAACTGGCGTATCTTCGACGAAAAGATGAAGAGAAGAGGCCCCGCAAGCCCCGTCGGAAGCAGTAAATCAAGCAGGATCTCTCTGCGCAGAAGCTCGTCCGAGAAAATCGCAAAATTCGGATAGTCGACGAAAAACACGATCGCGATGCATATGATGGTTCCGATGATCGTCGTGCCGTAAACGACGCCACGCCCCGTAGAGGAAAAAGGATTTTTCATCCGAACCTCACGGGAAAAGCCATTTCGGGTTTTACAGTTTCGCGTCTCGATTTCATGACCGCAGTTTACAGCGCATGCACACTGGAATTGGTTGACGCTACGGGATCAGGCCGAGTTACGTTCCGGAATGGTGAACAAATCCTTTCTTCTGAAGTTCGCTCCGGAACACCAAACGGCGCACGCCGAGTTCTCGCGAAACCCGGCATATTGTGCGGAACGAGGAAGATGATCCTGTTCTAGACGGCTTCCAGTGCGATCGCGATGCCCTGCCCGACGCCGATGCACATGGTCGCAAGCGCCCGCTTGACGCCGCGTTCGCGCATTTCGAGCGCCGCGGTGCCGGTGATCCGGGCGCCCGACATGCCGAGCGGATGGCCAAGCGCGATCGCGCCGCCATTCGGATTGACGTGCGCGGCATCCTCGGCAATGCCGAGTTCGCGCAGCACGGCGATGCCCTGGCTGGCGAAGGCCTCGTTCAGTTCGATGACATCGAAATCCTGTGGCGTCAGCCCGAGCCGCGCGCACAGTTTCTTCGTCGCCGGCGCCGGGCCGATGCCCATGATGCGCGGCGGCACACCGGCCGTCGCCCCGCCGAGGACGCGGGCGATCGGCGTCAGGCCGAATTTCCTGACGGCGGCTTCGGAGGCGACGATCAGCGCGGCCGCGCCGTCATTGACGCCCGACGCGTTGCCCGCCGTGACGCTGCCGCCTTCGCGGAACGGCGTGCGCAACTTGGCCAACGCCTCCATCGAGGTCTCGCGCGGATGCTCGTCCTTGTCGACGATCACCGGATCGCCCCTGCGCTGCGGGATCGTCACCGGGACGATCTCCCTGGCGAGACGGCCGTTTGCCTGTGCGGCGGCGGCCTTGGCCTGCGAGCGCAGCGCGAAGGCGTCCTGGTCCTCGCGTGACACCTTGAAGTCCTCGGCGACGTTCTCGCCCGTCTCCGGCATGGAGTCGATGCCGTACTGCTTCTTCATCACCGGATTGACGAAACGCCATCCGATCGTCGTGTCATGGATCTCGGCATGACGTGAAAAGGCGCTGTCCGCTTTCGGCATGACGAAAGGCGCGCGCGACATCGATTCCACGCCACCGGCAATCGCCAATTCGATCTCGCCCGCCTTGATGGAACGCGCCGCCAAGATGACCGCGTCCATGCCCGACCCGCAGAGCCGGTTGATCGTCGTGCCGGGAACCGTATGCGGAAGTCCGGCCAGCAACAGGCTCATCCGCGCCACGTTGCGATTGTCCTCGCCGGCCTGGTTGGCGCAGCCGTAATAGACTTCGTCCACCGCCTCCCAGTCGAGGCCGGAATGACGCTCCATCAGTGCCTTCAGCGGCGCCGCGCCGAGATCGTCGGCACGCACCGGTGAGAGCGAACCGCCAAAGCGGCCGATCGGTGTACGGATGTAATCGCAGATATAGGCTTCGGACATGTTTATGCTGCCTCTTTCTTTTTGCCTTCGTAAGTGGCTTTTATCGCGCCTTGAGGTCCCGCAGGGTTTTGAGTTCCTGCGCCGTCGGCGCAGGCGTCTCGTCGAATTTAGTGGCGATATTTCATCGTCCAGCCGCTGGCGGTGATCGCCGCCGTCTCCATGGCCGAAGCTGGTGAAGAAGTCGATATTTTCCAGCATCCCGCGATTGCCTCAATCGGAAAGACCGGAAATGAACGCCCGCATCACCGCGGCGAGCGCTTCCGGCTGTTCGACGCAAGGAATATGGCCCGCATCCGCAATGACCTCGTAACGCGCGGCGGGAATGCGCTTCGCCATGGCGAGCACGAGCTCCGGCGGAGTCGAGCCGTCCTGATCGCCGACAACGCACAGCGTCGGCACGCCGATCTGTTTCGCCTCGTTCATATAATCGCAGTCGCGCAGCGCCGCGCAGGTGCCGGCATAACCGGCCACCGGCGTGCGCGTCAGCATGTTGCGGTAACCGGCAAATTCGGGATTGTCGTCGCGGCGGAAATCCGGCGTGAACCAGCGTTCCAGGATGCCGTCGGCAAGCGCCGCGACGCCATCCTTTTCCACCGTTTCGATGCGCGCGTTCCAGGATGCCTCGTCGCCGATCTTCGGCGCCGTATCGCACAGGATCAGTGCCCGTACGAGGTCCTTGCGCCGCGCATAGAGCCCCTGCGCAATCATCCCGCCGACCGACAGCCCGCAGACGATCGCCTGCTTTACCTGAAGATGGTCCAGCAGTGCTTCCAGGTCGGACACGTGGTCGTCCATGGAATAGGGCGTCTCGCCAATATCCGACAGGCCGTGGCCGCGCTTGTCATAGGTCACGATGGCATAGTCGCCGGCCAGCCGCACGATGACATCCCGCCAGATACGGAAATCGCAACCGAGCGAATTCGCGAACACGATGACCGGCTTGCCGGCGGGCGCGCCGATGGTCTGGAAGTGGATCGTTACGCCGTTGAGCAACGCGAACTGCATGTAGGGACCTCCGTTTCGCGATATTGCATATCCATTTCGAAATTAATAATGCAAATTACAGACTAATTCATATCGGAATTGCAATGGATAAGCTTTCCCGTATCAAGTTACGCCATCTTGAGACATTCATGGAGGTCGCGCGCCACGGCAGCGTCAGCCGCGCCGCCGAAAGCCTTGCGCTGACACAACCCGCGGTGACCCGGACAGTCCGGGAACTGGAGGCGATTTGCGGCAGGCCGCTCGTCGCGCGTGAAGGTCGCGGCATCCGCATTACGCCATATGGCGAGGTGTTCCTGCGCCATGCCGGCCGCAGTCTGTCCGCCATACGCGGCGGTCTCGATGCGCTCGGACAACTCGATCTCACCGAGGCGGCCACGATCCGCATCGGCGCTCTGCCGACCGTTTCGGCAACCGTCATGCCAGAAGCGGTCGCCCGGTTCCTCGCGGCGGGAACCCGCAACCGCCTGGGGATCGTCACCGGTGAGAATCGCGTCCTGCTGGACCAATTGCGCACCGGCAACCTTGATCTCGTGATCGGCCGCCTGCCGGCGCCCGAGAACATGCAGGGGCTCGTTTTCGAGCCGCTCTATCGCGACAAGGTTGTCTTCGTCATTCATGGAGAACACCCGCTTGCCGGAAAACGGCAGATCGCGGCCGACGAGATGCTGGATTTCCCGGTCCTGATGCCGCAGGTCGGCTCGATCATCCGGCCTTATGTCGATCGGGTCTTCATCGAGCAGGGCTTTCCCTGGCCGCCCAAGGCGATCGAAACAGTGTCGGACTCCTTCGGCCGCGCCTTCGTGCGTCGGCACAAGGCGGTCTGGATCATCTCGCGCGGCGTCGTCGCCTCTGAGATCGAAACCGGGGAATTCACGGTTCTGCCGATAGACACCGAACAGACCATGGGGTCGGTCGGATTGAACATGCGCGCCGAGCAGGAACTGCCGCCCGGTGCGGAGATTTTCGCCGACATCGTCCGCCGGCTGACGGTCAGTTGAGCTGACCGTCCATTTGCCTCAGCTGCAGTAGATACCGTTCAGCGTCTTCAGAACCAATTCAACCTCGTCGCCTTGCAGGGAGTAGAAGATCGTCTGCGCATCGCGCCGCGTCTTCACGAGATTGGAGTCACGCAGTTTCTTGAGGTGATGCGATATCGCCGGCTGTGTCAGGCCGGTTTCGTCCGCAAGGCTCAAGACACTGCGTTCGCCTTCCATCAGGAGGCAAAGAATTCTGAGACGCTGATGATGCGCCATCATTTCCAGCAGCTTGGAGGCATCGAGGATCTTTTCCTCGAAGGCCCTCATGTCCATCATTTTATATTCGCGCTCTTGCATATTCATAATCGCAAATATATGTGAGGATTGCGTCACATGGCAAGCCAGAGGCACCGAATGTTCATCAAACCGAATCTGGGCCGGAATCGACCGGTTGATACGCTTCGCAATCGGTGCGTTTTTAATCGCGGCGCCCTATCTGTTTTCCGATGCGGCTCTCCTGGGAGGTTCCGGTTGCACGCTGGGGCATCCCGATCATAGGAACGATCCTGGTGTTGACAGCGTTCCTGCGGTGTTGCCCGATCTATCGCCTGTTCGGTGCCAGCACGTGCAGGCTGGGCTGATCCCGGAAACCGCAACACTGTGAAACCGGCTCATATTGCGAGGAAAAAGGAGACGCAGATGTCGAACTATCCCGTGAACATGGATATCAAACCCGAGGTCAAGGCTTTCTTCGACCCGGCGACCAATACGATCAGCTACTGCGTCAAGGACCCGGACAGCGACGCCTGCGCAATCATCGATTCCGTCATGGATATCGACTACGCGGCAGGCCGGATCACCTATGACCACGCCGACGCGCTGATCGGCCATGTCAAGGCGAACGGCCTGAAGCTGGAATGGATCATCGAGACCCATGTCCACGCCGACCACCTCTCCGCCGCGCCCTATATCCAGCAGAAGCTTGGCGGCAAGATCGGCATCGGCGACAAGATCATGGTCGTCCAGGACACCTTCGGAAAGATCTTCAACGAAGGCACCGAGTTTCAGCGCGACGGATCGCAGTTCGATGCCCTGTTCAGGGACGGCGACACCTACCGTATCGGTTCCATGCAGGCATTCGCCATGTATACGCCCGGCCACACCCCGGCCTGCATGACGCATGTGATCGGCAATGCCGCCTTTGTCGGCGACACGCTGTTCATGCCCGACGGCGGCTCCGCACGTGCCGATTTCCCGGGCGGCGACGCCGGTACCCTTTACGACTCCATCCAGAAGGTTCTCGCCCTTCCCGACGACATGCGCCTGTTCATGTGCCACGACTACGGCCCCAACGGCCGCGACATCCAGTGGGAGACGACGGTCGGCGACGAGAAGGCGCACAACATCCATGTCGGCGGCGGCAAGACGAAGGAAGAATTCGTCCGGATGCGTACCGAGCGCGACGCGACGCTCGACATGCCGAAGCTCATCATCCCGTCGCTGCAGGTTAACATGCGTGCAGGCGAGGTACCGACCGACAAGGACGGGCGTCCGATGCTGAAGGTTCCGGTCAACGGGCTCTGAGGAAAACCCGGTAAACCGGGCGGCGTATGGCCGCCGGCACGGACCGGGACAACAAGGGGCGGCGACATGAGGGGCAACAGGCTGTCGGCATTCAGGCGCTATCTGCCGATCCTCGACTGGGGACGCGACTACAACCGGGGCATTTTCGCTAACGACATGCTGGCTGCGGTGATCGTCACGATCATGCTGATCCCCCAGTCGCTGGCTTATGCGCTTCTGGCAGGCCTTCCCGCGCAGATGGGCATCTACGCCTCCATCCTGCCGATCGTCCTCTACGCGATCTTCGGCACCAGCCGGGCGCTGGCCGTCGGCCCGGTTGCGGTCGTATCGCTGATGACGGCGGCGGCCGTCGGCAACGTCGCCCAGCAAGGCACGCCGGAATACGTGACAGCTGCGATCACGCTCGCCTTCCTGTCCGGCGCATTCCTGCTCGGCCTCGGCCTGTTCCGGCTCGGCTTCCTCGCCAATTTCCTGTCCCATCCGGTCATCGCCGGTTTCATCACCGCGTCGGGCATCATCATCGCCACCAGCCAGCTCAAACACATCCTCGGCGTCAAGGCGTCGGGCCACAACCTGCTTGAACTCCTGACCTCGCTGTTCGGCCAGCTCGGCGCGATCAACTGGATCACCTTCGCCATTGGCACCGCCGCCACCGCGACCCTGTTCTGGGTTCGCAAGGGGCTGAAACCATTGCTGATCGCCAGGGGTGTCAGGCCGCGCATGGCCGATGTCGCCGCGAAGTCCGGTCCCGTCGCCGTCGTCGCGATCACGACGATCGTCGCCTGGGCGTTCTCGCTTGCCGACCACGGCGTGAGGACGGTCGGCACGATTCCCCAGGGACTTCCTCCGCTCACCGCTCCGTCCTTCTCACCCGATTTGTGGGCAAGCCTTATCGGCTCGGCGGTGCTGATTTCGATCATCGGATTCGTGGAATCGGTCTCTGTCGCCCAGACGCTTGCCGCCAAGAAGCGCCAGCGCATCGATCCCGACCAGGAATTGATCGGACTCGGCATGGCGAATATGGGCGGCGCCCTCACCGGCGGCTACCCGGTCACCGGCGGTTTTTCCCGCTCGGTGGTGAACTTCGACGCCGGGGCGGAAACACCTGCCGCCGGCGCCTTCACCGCGATGGGCCTGCTGATGGCATCGCTGTTCCTGACGCCGTTGCTCTACCATTTGCCGCAGGCGACGCTAGCCGCGACCATCATCGTCGCCGTCCTGTCACTGGTGGATTTTTCGATCCTGAGGAAGACATGGGCCTATTCGCGCGCCGACTTCGCCGCCGTCTCGGTGACCATCCTCGCCACTCTGGGCCTCGGCGTCGAGATCGGCGTCACCATGGGCGTCGCGCTGTCGGTCCTGATCCATCTCTACCGCTCGTCGCGCCCACACATGGCCGTCGTCGGCCAGGTGCCCGGCACCGAGCATTACCGCAACGTGCTGCGCCACGATGTCGTCACGGACGACAGGATCCTGACACTGCGCGTCGACGAAAGCCTCTATTTCGCCAATGCCCGCTATCTCGAGGACCGCATCTACGACATGGTCGCCGCGCGCCCGAAGCTCAAACACGTGATCCTGATGTGTCCGGCCGTCAACGAGATCGACATGAGTGCGCTTGAATCGCTGGAAGCCATCAACGAGCGGCTGAAGGAACTCGGCGTCCGGTTTCACCTCAGCGAGGTCAAGGGCCCGGTCATGGACCGGCTCAGGCGTTGCGACTTCTTCGGCCACCTGAACGGCAAGGTCTTTCTCAGCCAGCACCAGGCGGTACGCACGCTGATAGCCGAGACAGAGGCTGCCGCCGCGGAATAGAGCGGGCTGGCGGCGAGCTCCGTCAGCCGAAGATATCGGTCGTGATCCCCTTGTACCAGCCGACCAATTCCTCATAATTCGCCTTGCGAATGGCGGCATCCTCGTCGGTCTGGCTGATGAAGGAATGCGTCGAGACGATCTTGCCGTCCTGCGGCACGTATTGCGCGCCCACTTTCACCGCATCATCGGTTTCGATCAGGCTCCAGCAGGTATTCGAATACCGCGCCGGGAACACCTTGGAGCCGGTCAGTTCGCCGCGAATGCTCATCGCCGCAACCTTCGCCTGGCTGTTTGCCCCGAACGCCGATTTCGGCATCGCGCCGGCAATCGAGGCGTCGCCGAGGACGTAGATATTCGCATCCGCCGTCGAGCGCATCGTTTCCGCGTCGATCGGGCAGAACCCGCTCCCGTCCGTCAGCCCGGCCTGCGAGGCGATGGCGCCGGCCTTTTGCGCCGGGATGATGTTGAGAAGATCACCCCTGAACGTGTCGAGATCCGTCTCGACGGTTCCGGCCACCACGTCGACTGCGCCGATACCGCCATGAACCGTCGGGCCGTACCACTCGATCATGCCGGGATAATATTTCTCCCAGCCTTCCTGGAAGAGACCCTGTTTCGAAAATTTTTCCTTCGGATCGAGGATGATGATCTTCGCGTCGACGCCATTCGATTTCAAAAGATGCGCCATCATCGAGGCGCGTTCATACGGCGCGGGTGGACAGCGATAGGGATTGGGCGGCGGGACGATCACGATCTGCTGACCGTTCTCGATGGCGTCGAGTTCGGCCTTCAGCAGCAGCGTCTGCGGCCCGGCCTTGTATGCATGCGGCGCGATCTCCGCCGCTTCTCGCGAATAGCCTTCAACGGAATCGTAGATCAGGTCGATCCCCGGCGAGATGACGAGACGGTCAAACGGGATCGTCGAACCGTCGGCCATGCGCACCGTCCGCGCGTCCCGGTCGACCGCCACGGCCATGCCGGTGACCTTGGTGATCCCGTAATCCGATTCCAGCTTGTCATAGGAATGGGTGATCGAGTTGAAATCCCGGTATCCGCCGAGAAAGAGGTTCGAGAAGAAGCAGGTCGTGAATTGCTCGGCCGGGTCGATCAGCGTGACGTCGATCGACCCTTCGGAATCCTTGGCGATATAGCGCGCCGCCGTCGCGCCGCCCGGCCCGCCGCCGACGACGACCACCTTCGGTTTCCCCTGCGCCCGCAGGTAGCGTGGCAGCGCGAGCGTTGCTGTCGCGGCGCCTGCCAGCAGGCCGAAACGGCGTCTGGTGATCGTGGTCATCGAAATCCTCCCTGTGGTCGCGCCGGACAGCGGCACATTAATGCGGTTCGAGCCCGGAAAAATAGGCCGCGAGCGCCGCGATCTCCTCATTGGCGAGATTGGAAACGCGCAGTTTCATCACTTCGTTGCTGCGCACATTGGTCTTGTACTCGAAGAGTGCCCGCACGAAGTAGGCGCGCGGCAGGCCGACAATCGACGGAATGCCGTCGGCATGGCCCGATGCCTGGTGGCATGTCACGCATTCGCCGGCAAGATATTCGCCGTAATCCGGATCGCCCTCCATCGCGAGCACGATATCGGCAAAGCTTGCGGGCGGCGCGCCGCTGGCGGTTGCCGGTTCCGAACCGGGCTTTGCAGGAGCGCTTGCCGAGACAGCCGCGAGCCATTCGATCAGCGTCGAGCGGTCCTTCGCATCGCTCATGCCGCGAAACGACATGCGATTGCCCGCAACGAATGCGCTTGGCTTTGCGAGATAGGAATCGAGCGTTTCACGCGTCCATTTGAGACCACCCTCGCCGGCCGCGCGCATCGCCATGGAATAATTGAAGCCGTCGATCGAGCCGGCGGTGCGGCCGATGATCCCGTCGAGATGCGGGCCGACCTTGTGGCGGGCGCCCTCGCCCACCTCGTGACATTTCGTGCACCGGGAAAAAAGACGCTCGCCGGCAGGATCCGGAAGATCGCCGGCGAGCGCCTCGGAGGATACAGTCGGAAGCAGAGCCAGACAGAGGCCGAGCGAAACCTTCGTCACGGATCGGACGAACGGGGCATTTCGCAGCGCGGTGCGCATCGGCCTCCTCTCCCGGGCCGGCATGGCCCCGTGCCGGAGGACGCTCTGCCTCCCTAATCGATACCGCCGCCGGTGTTTTCTTCGTCGCTGTCCGGCGTCACGTCCAGCACGCGGGCTGTCATGGTGATCTCGACCGGACCCGGCTTGCAGTCCTTCATGCACGGCTCTTTCTTGTCCGCGTATTGCGGCTCCTGAGCGCGGTCATCCTCTTTGAAATTCGCCTCGTTCGGAAGATGGATATCGGTAAAATTCTCGTTGGAGAGCTCGAAATCCTCGTCCGTGACGATGTCGTTCAGATAGAGCAGATAGGCAGTGATCGCATAGACGTCGTCATTCGACAGCGAACGCGCATTGCCGAAAGGCATCGCCCGGCGAACATAGTCGTAGACGGTCGACAGATACGGCCAGTAGGAGCCGATCGTCTTCACCGGGCGGTCGTCGGTCAGCGTGTCCTGGCCACCGGCGAGCACCGGCCAGCGTCCGACGCCTTCGCCGAAGTCGCCATGGCAGACGGCGCAGTTCTCGGTGAACAGCACTTCGCCATCGGCGACCGTGCCCTTGCCGACCGGAAGGCCGAGCCCGTCGGGCCGCACATCCATGTCCCAGGCCGCGACCTCGTCATCGGTCGCAAGGCGGCCAAGTCCGAAAACGCCTTCATGGTCAGGCAGCGGCGCGTCGGCGGCGGCAGCCGGCTTTTCCGCCATCGCCACTTCGGTACCGCCCGACGCGGCGGCTTCGCCCACGGCCGGCGCCTCGGCGGCGCCTTCGGAGAAGGTCTTCAGATAGGCGATGACATTGGCGACGTCGGTCGATTTGCGCAGACCGGCAAACGCCATTTTCGTGCCCTTGACGAGATCCTTCGGCTTGACGAGGAAATGCGTCAGCGTCTGCTCGTCCCAGACCATTCCGCCCTCGCCGGCCGCGACCATGGCTGCGGAATACTTGAAGCCGTCGACGGTGCCGGCCGTGCGCCCGAGCAGTTCGTTGAGCTGCGGACCGACCCGGCTTTTCGCGCCTTCGCCGATCGAGTGGCAGGCCGCGCATTTGCGGAACACCTTTTCGCCTTCCGCCGGATCGCCGGCGAATGCCGGAGCAGCGACGGCGGCGATGGTCGCGGTCAGAAGCGCCGCCTTAAGATACTTCAACATTCTCAACCACTCCGTCGCCTTTGACATGCCAGGTCTGGATGCCGTTGTTGTGATAGATCGAATTCGTGCCGCGCACGGCACGCAATTCGTTCTTGGTCGGCTGGATGAAACCGGCTTCGTCCATCGCGCGGGACTGGATCAGCAGCGGCGAGCCATCCCAGTCGAAATCGAAGTAGAAGCGGTGCAGCGCCTTGGACAGGCTCGGCCCGTCGAGGCGCGCCGTCTGCCAGTTGCGCCCGCCGTCGAGCGAGACGTCGACGCGCGTGACCTTGCCGTTGCCCGACCATGCGAGGCCGGAGATCACGGTGCGGCCGCGGCCATGGGTGATCGGCGCCTGCGGGCTCGGGCTGGTGATAACGGACTTCACATCCATCACCCAGGTGTGGCGGCGGGCTTTTCCGTCCGGCAGCAGGTCGGTGTATTTCGAGGTTTCCTCGCGCTGCGCCCACGGCTCGTCGCCGACTTCGATGCGGCGCAGCCACTTGACCCACATATTGCCTTCCCAGCCCGGCACGCATAGCCGGATCGGGTAGCCCTGCTCCGGCCGAAGCGCCTCGCCATTCATCTTGAAGGCGACAAGGCAATCCTCGAGCGCCTTTTCCATCGGGATCGAGCGGGTCATCGCCGCCGCGTCGGCGCCTTCGGCAAGCACCCATTTGCCGTTGGTTTTGACGCCGGCTTCCTCGAGCAGGTATTTCAGCGGAACGCCGGTATAGACGACGCAGTGAACCATGCCGTGCGTGAACTGGCAGCCATTCAGCTGGGCGCCGCGCCATTCCATGCCGGAATTGGCCGCGCATTCCAGGAAGTAGACGCGGTTCTCGCGCGGAAAACGCTTCAGGTCGTCCATGGTGAAGACGAGTTGCTTGTCGACCAGGCCGTTGATCATCAGCCGGTGCTCGGCGGGATCGATGATCGCGGTGCCGCCATGGTGGCGCTCGAAACAGACCCCGTTCGGCGTGATGATGCCGTCGAGATCATGCAGCGGCGTGAAGTTGATGGACGAGACCGGGTCCGCGGTCAGCCACGGAACGTCGCGCCGCACCACATGCGCCTCGAATTCCGACGGCTGGCCGTAAGGCGCCGCATCGACGCCGTCGCCGAGATAGCGGTTCCAGTCCTGCACCTCGGTGATCGCCGGATCGCCCGCGGCACGCGCCGTTGCGGCCGCGGCGAGCGTCGCGCCACCGGCAATTCCTGCCTGCAGGAACCGGCGCCGCGAGGCCGCCTTCTTGTCCAGATTTTCCCTTGATTGCTTGCTCACACGTCCCTCCAGGATCGCTGATATATTCAATTTTTTCTATATATCAGGAAAAAACACGCTTGTCGAATGCACATTTGCTTCGTCAGGCTTCGACGATGACCGAGGTATTTTCCTGCAGCTGAACCACCGGGTTCTTCTGCAGATAGCCTTCGACCACGTCCCAGATCGCCGGGCCTTCGGTACCTTCGTTGACCGAGGCCCAGCCTGCGACCGCGTATTCCTTGTCTGCTTCGATCGCTTCGCCGGTCTTGAGAAGCGTCATGTCGGAAATGCGCGAACCCATCTGTTCGTGGACGTTGATCCGGTAGCCCATGCCGCCGACACGCACCATGTCGCCGCCCTGCTGGTAGTAGGGATCGGTGTTGAACAGATTGTCGGCGACGTCCTCGATGATGTCCTTGATCAACGAGCCCGTCATCATCGAGCGGTAGGCGTCCGGATAGGTCATCGAGGTCGCATTATGCAGATCTTCCACCGTGATCGACTGCCCCGGCAGCAGGCTCGTGCCCCAGCGGAAGCCGGGCGACAGCGCAATGTCGGCCTCGCGTTCGGACAGCAGCGCATCGCAGATCAAGTCGTCGAACGTGCCGTTGAAATTGCCGCGCCGGTAAAGCAGCGAGTCCGTCTTGCCGAGTTCGCGCGCCAGTTCCGCCTCGTAGGGCGCGCGCACCTTGTCGATCAGCGCCGCCATGTCCGCATCCGGCGTGATGACATCGGAGAAGATCGGGATCAGCCGGTATTTGTAGCCCTGGACGCCGCCGTCGCGCACGTCGAGATCGACGCGGCTGACGAACTTGCCGTTCGATCCCGAGGCGATCACCAGCGTGTCGTTGACGATCACCGGTTCGGGCAGCGCGTCATGCGTGTGACCGGTCAGGATGACATCGATGCCGTCGACGCGCGAGGCGAGCTTGCGGTCGACGTCGAAACCGTTGTGCGACAGCAGCACGACGACATCGGCGCCCTCTTCGCGCGCCGCCGTCGACATTGGCGACGACGTCCTCCTCGCGGATGCCGAACGACCAGTTCGGGAACATCCAGCGCGGATTGGCGATCGGCGTATACGGAAAGGCCTGGCCGATGACGGCGACACGCACGCCGCCCTTGTCGAAAATCTTGTAGGCGTCGAAGGCCGGCTCGTTCCACTCGGCGTCGTAGATGTTGCCGCCGAGGAACGAGAAAGGCAGGCTTTCGACCAGTTCGCTCACCCGGTCCGCGCCATAGGTGAATTCCCAGTGCCCGGTCATCGCGTCGGGCATCAGCGTATTCATCAGCTCGACCATGTCGGAGCCCTGCGTCTGCAGCGACGTATAGGAACCCTGCCAGGTGTCGCCGCCGTCGAGCAGCAGCACATTGTCATCGCCGCGTTCGCCACGGATGCGTTTGATAACCGTCGCGACGCGATCCAGCCCGCCCATCTTGCCATAGGCCTTGGCGAGCGACACGAAGTCCTCCGACGTCAGCGCATAGGCATGCGGCGTGCCCGGCTCGATATTGTAGAGCTTCAGGAAGTCCATGCCGGTGACATGTGGCGGAAGCCCGGTCGCCTCCCCTACCCCCAGATTGATCGAGGGTTCGCGGAAATAGAGCGGCTTTACCTGCGCGTGAATGTCGGTGATGTGGATGAGGGTGACATTGCCCGTCGCGTCGAATGAAAGAAGTTCGTCTTCGGTCAGCGCCTGCTGCGCCATGGCGCGGGACCATTGGCCGACCATTCCGGGGCCTGCAACGGCGGCTGCGGCAACGGATGCCATGAGGAATTCGCGACGTGAGAACATGTCAGTGCAACTCCGGACAATAAAAGCCCGTCCGGCCGCCAGCCAGAGGAACTTTCAGGATCAATGTGTATGACCGGGGCAAACCGCCCCGGCCGGTTATCGCTGCCCCGGATTACTGCCGGACGGCAGGCGTTTCGACCGAAAGGCCGGTACCGCGCCAAGTCACATAGACCTCAAGCGCCATCAACTCGTCCGAGAAGGCGGCCGGCATTTCGGCACGCGTGTCGCGGATGCAGCCGCGGAAGCGGTTGTGTACTGAAACCAGCGCACCCTGCTTCAGACGGTAGGTCGGAAAGCCGTTGATCTGCCCCTGGCTGAGGTGGTCGGCGCGAATGAACTGGCCGTTGTGGTCCTCGTGGCAGGTCGCGCACGACAGGTTCAACTGACCCGTTCGCGTGTAGTACATCTCCTTGCCCTTCTCCCACCACGACTGCATGTCGCCTTGAGAAAGGTCGATGGAGACCGGGGTGCCGAGCGACTGCCGCTTGATATAAGCGGTCAGCGGCTTCTGGCCACCCTTGTCGAACTTGTAGGCTTCCGCGCCCATACGCTCGGTACGGCACTTGTTGATCTGCAGCTCGATGTTGATCGGGCGGCCGGATTCGGCATCCCACTTGGGGAAATGCGCACCGACATCCTTCATCGTTTCAGCGGCATCGCCATGGCAGCTCGCGCACGACTTGCCCTCGGTGCCCTCGACCGTGTTCCAGATCTGCTCGCCATCCTCGACACCGAGCATGCCCGGATTTTCGAAGGAATCGACCTCCAGCGCACGGGTTTCGACCGTGCGGTAGTGCCAGCCCGAAATCACTTCGTCGAGCGGATGCCCTTCGGGCGGGGCAGTCCGTGTCGTCATTTCGATATCCCCGTCGATGACCAACTTCTCATCGACAGGACCGCCGGCGATGGCTGCAGTGCTGAGCGCCCCAGCCATCGCGATTGCAGCTACACTTACGAGATATTGCTTTTTCAATGCGTTTCCTCCCGGCAAAGGTGACGGCCTGCCCTCCCAGCGCAGACCATGCGCTTTACTTGAGCGCGATTTCCTGTTCATGCGTGTAGACGGATCCGTCGTCATCCACCCAGGCGAACTTGAACGTGCCCGCCTCGTTGACCTTGGCCGTAAACTCCAGATAGGGGTTCGCGGACACGGCCGGATCGAGATCGCAAGAGAACACCACCTGTCCGTTGAACTCGCAGGTGAACTTGTTGATGATCTTGCGCGGGATAGGATTGCCTTCCTTGTCCTTGCGCTGCCCCGATTCCATCGGATGGCTGATCAGTGTCTTGATGGTGATGACCTCGCCCGCGGACGCGGACTTCGGCACTTTGACGCGTGGTTTAACCGATGCCATTTCTTTCTAACCTCCGAATTCGATCAGCCGCCGCAGCCGCCGATGGTCACCTTGACCTCTTTTTTGTCCATGAACACGCCGCCCTTGCTCGTCTTCGCGACAGCGATGACGTTCTGGGTCTTGGCGAGCCGCATGCGCGTCGTGGCCGAAGCCTCGCCGCTCAGCGGCGTGAAGTTGAAGGTGATCACTTCCGGCGACGGATTGCCGTCGGCGTAAATCGCGACCGACGTCACATAGTCGTCCTCGGTCATCGGGCTGTCCACGGATACCGAAATCGGAACGGTGTTGCCGTTTTCCGCGATCTCGGGCGCGTCCAGCGTGATCGTGCCCATTGCGGGCTCTGCGCCACCTGCGAATTCCTTGACTTTCGCCATTGCGTCTTCGGCCGACGCGGCGGCAGGAGCCGTCCGCATGCCAGCGGCGACCCCGATGGCTGCGCCCACCGACAGGGTGAGCATCGAACGCCGTGTGAGTGTCATTATGTGTCTCCTTCCTTGGAAGATCATTCTTTCAGCGTCGCGAGATATGCGACGACATCCTCAACCTGTTGCGCCGTCAAAATCGTCTTGCCCACCAGATCCTTGCGGACATGCATGCCGACATCCAGCGAGTAGAAGCCGGGCATGATGGTGTCTTTGGTGAAGACAGCCTTGGAGTTGACGACGATCGCGCGCAGTTCATCCGGCGACCAGCGGTCGGCGACGCCGTCGAGCGACGGACCGACATCCCCGTGGAAAAGCTGCTCGCTCTGGTCACTGACGGCATGGCAGGCCAGGCAGTTCCCGAGTTTGCGGTTTGCGAAGATCTTGCGGCCCTCGGCGGCATTGCCCGGCTCGCCGGTCAGCGAAGCCGAAACCATGTTGTCTTCGATTTTGACGTCCTGCGGCGCCATTCCACTGTAAGCGACTGCTGTCGACGCCATAACGGCCGCCGCTGCAACAAGCCATGTCCTTGCTTTGATAACCATGGGCAATCGTTCCTCCTCCTTGCCGGACACTCCTCCAAAAGCGCCCGTATCCCGGGCAACTCCTGCTGGAAAGCTGCCCTGTCGGGCAAAACTATCCAAAACGCTGACATCATTCAATGCATAAATATGATTTTTTGAATATTTTTTATTGACGCATTTCCGGGGCTGTTTCGCGTCATGATCCCGGCTGCGACCGGCATCAGTTCTCCACCGGCTCCGCGCCGCCATGGCGCTCCCGATACCGGCGATTGTAGTATGTCTGGAACCCCTCGTCGCCTTCGTAACCCTTGTCGTTCACCCAGATGAACATCTCCAGGAAGGTGCCCTTCTTGAACGCGCCGGGCATCATCGCCACCGCTGCCTGCGCGGCATCGATACCTTCCGGCGGATCTTCCGGCATGAACATGACCGTCGGGGTGAAGAGCAGGCGCCATTTCCGCGCCGCCGTCTTTTCGGTCAGGACTTCCCCGTCCGTATCCGTGACTTCCTCGGAACCGTGCATGTTGTACTGCACCACCATGAAGTGCTCCTTGATGTAGTCGCGCACCTCCGGGTCCTGCAGGAGAACTTCATGCACTTCCTTGCAGTAGATGCATCCGCGCTGTTCGACGATCAGGGCGAGACGCTTGCCGTTTTCCTTCGCGGTCGCGATGTCTTCGGCGATGTCCTTGAAGGTGAGCGAGAACCAGTCTTCCTTGTGGAGACCGTCGTCACCGATTTCAACGGCCGCGGCAGGAACGGCGAAAGTCATGAATGCAATACTCGCAAGGGCAATCAGTCGTCTCATCTCAGCTCCTCCTATCCAACGGTAGCAAATCCGGGGAATGTGTCGAGTAACCACTGCGCGATTCGCGACATCTGACCCGTGATGAAAAGAATACCGGTCAGCACCAGCAATGCGCCCATGGCTTTTTCCACGGTTCCCATGTGCCGCTTGAAGCGGTTGGCCCAGCCGATGAAACGGCTCGCAAAGACGGCGGCAAGCAGGAACGGCAGGCCGATCCCGAGCGAATAGACGGCGAGAAGCCCGGCGCCGCGCAGCGCCGTGTCCTCGGAGCCGGCAATGAAGAGGATCGCCGCGAGGACCGGGCCGACGCACGGCGTCCAGCCGAAAGCGAAGGCGAGCCCCATCACATAGGCGCCGACGATCCCCGCCGGCTTCTTGCGCACATCCACCCGCGCCTCGCGGTAAAGCAGCGCGATGCGGAAAACGCCGAGGAAATGCAGCCCCATGATGACGATGATGATGCCGGCGATGACCGACAGCATGTCGAAATACTGTGCGATCGCCTGTCCGACGAAACTTGCCGTCGCGCCGAGCGCGACAAAGACCGTGGAAAAGCCGAGAACGAAGGCGACGGCCGAGATGATGATGCGACGCGCCCGCTCCCGCTCCATTTCCGCGTTCTGCAGATCGGAGAAGGAAACACCGGCGAGATAGGCGAGATATGGCGGGACGATCGGCAGCACGCAGGGCGAAACGAATGATAGCAAGCCCGCAAGAAATGCGGCGCCAAAGCCGATATCGAACACGTGCGACCTCCCCAAGTCTCGCCCGCTCCTGTAAGATCGGGCTGTTAAATATGCACACAATGCTATATATAAATGGAAATCAAGCCCTGTGAAACGCGGAACAGCCGGATGCGCAGTTTTTTGAAGACAATCCTGTTTGTCGCGGTCGTCGCCATGGCGACGCGGCCGGCCATGGCCGCCGAACTGGTGATGTTCGAACAGGCCGGATGCGCCTGGTGCCTGCGCTGGAACAGGGAAATCGGCCCGGCCTATCCGAACACACCGGAAGCAAAGATCGCGCCGTTGCGCCGCGTCGATATCCACGAACCCCTGCCCGCCGACCTTGCCGGCATTCGTGTCGAACGCTTCACGCCGACATTCGTGCTGGTGGACAACGGCAAGGAAATCGGACGGATGCGCGGATATACCGGCGATCAGTTTTTCTGGTTTCTGCTCGGAGAGATGCTGGAAAAGCTCGATCCGCCGAAATCCGGTTGACGCGGACTGTGAAAACCGCAAACGAGTCGCTATATTAATGCCAGCAAGTTGAAATTTCGGAACCGATTCATGACTTTGCCAAAATTCATCCCGGACATGGATGCCGCCGACGCCGATGCGTTGATCGAACAGGCGCGCGTGGCAAGCGACCTCCTGAAAGCGCTCTCCCACGAGACGCGTCTCCTGATCCTGTGCATTTTGTCCGAAGGGGAGAAATCGGTCTCGGAACTGGAAGAGATCCTGTCGATGCCGCAGGCCGCGGTTTCGCAGCAGCTGGCGCGGCTCAGATTCGACCGTCTGGTGCACACGCGGCGCGAAGGCCGGATGATCTATTACAGCGTCGCGGGCAAGGAAGTCGCCTCCGTCGTCGAGACACTCTACGAACTGTTCTGCCGGCCGGTGCGCAAGGTGTAGCGAAAACCAGCAAGGCCCGTCCTCCACGGCCGCCTTGCCAATCCCCGGGAAAACGGGCAATTTCGTAAAAAATATGCGCCGTCAGAAGCGCGGGAGGAATCGGGATGCTTTTACTGGAAAGCGCCTGGTCGCTGCCAGTGGCCGGCCTCGTTATCGGCTCGATCATCGGATTTGCGGCGCGGCGATATCATTTCTGCACCATGTCGGCGCTCGAGCGCCATTGGTATGCCGGCGACAGTTCCGGCCTGCGCGCCTGGGTGCTTGCCGCCGCGGTCGCCCTTGCGCTGACCCAGTCGATGATCGCGCTCGGATGGATCGACGTTTCCTCGAGCTTCTATCTGACCGAACCGCTGCCCGTCGCCGGCACGATCCTCGGCGGCGTCATGTTCGGCGATCGGCATGGCGCTGGTCGGAACTTGCGGCTTCGGCGCCATCATCCGGCTCGGCGGCGGCAACATGCGTGCGCTCGTCGTGCTGACGGGCATCGCGCTTGCCGCGCTCGCGGCCCAGCGCGGCCTGACCGGCCATGCGCGCCTGGCGCTGATCGATCCGCTGTCCATCGATTTCAGCGGACTTGGCGGCCAGTCGGCCGGCGCGATCCTCTCCAGTCTCACCGGTTTCGATCTCTCCTTCCCGCTCGCGGTCGTGATCGCCGCCGGCCTGTTTTTCTGGGTGTTTCGCGATGCCGCCTTCCGGCGCAACCGCGAACGGATGATCTCGGGCGCCATTATCGGCGCGGGCATCGCCGCCGGCTGGTTCGTGACCTCGCAATTGTCGCAGCACCTGTTCGAACCCGTACAGCTTGAAGCCGGGTCCTTCGTCATGCCGCTCGGCGACGCAATACTGCAGATCATCACCGTCACCGGGGTGCTGCCGGACTACGGTGTCGGCCTCGTCGGCGGCGTACTGCTCGGCGCGACGCTGAGCGCCTGGCGCTCGAACGACATGCGCTGGGAAGCCTGCGACGATGCCCGCGAACTGAGCCGGCATCTGCTCGGTGCGTTCCTGATGGGAACCGGCGGCGTATTCGCGCTTGGCTGCACCATCGGTCAGGGCGTCAGCGCCATGTCCGTGATGGCGCTGTCGGCGCCGATCGCGATGGCAAGCATCGCCTTCGGCGCCCGCCTCGGCCTCGGCTATCTGGTCGAGGGATCGGCCTTCGGCTTCATGCGCCGGCAGGGTCACGGCAACATGCCGGCGGAGTGACGGCCTACGCCGCCACGAACCTGTAGGCCGTCCCGTCCTTCTCGACCCGTCCGATGCCGCCTTCCGGCAGGTGGAACCCGATGAAACGCGTCTGTTCCTGCGCCAGCCGGTCGAGCAGCTTGGTGCGCGTCGCGATTCCCATCTCCGTGTCCTGATCGGAACCCGACGGCCATTCCGGATGCGCGAACGAGATCACCGCGCTGGTCGCGGCATCGCCGATCACCGTCACGCTGTCGCTGCCGTCATGGATCGCGAACGAGGTATGCCCCGGCGTATGGCCGGCCGTGTCGATCGCCTCGATACCCGGCAGCACCTCGTCGCCGTAATTGAAGAAGCTGATCACCTCCTCCAGCGCGGCAAGCCGGTTCTGCGCCCCGACGACGAAGGTCTTGCGCGCCTCGGGCATCTTTTCCAGCGTGTCGTCCGCGCGCCAGTAGTCCCATTCCACCCGGTTGATGAAGTAGTTCGCCTCCGGGAAGATGAACTCGTCGAAATCGTCGAGCAGCCCCCAGATATGGTCCGGATGGGCATGCGTGAACACGACGTCGGTGACATCCTCGGGAGCGATCCCGGCGGCATCGATATTGTCGAGGATCTTGCCGGCGCTCGGCATGAAATTCGGGCCCGAACCGACATCGAACAGGACAACCCGGTCGCCGTCCTTCAAGCACGGTCACGTTGCACGGAGGCTCGACCGCGTCGGTGCCCAGCCCGGCCGCCTCGAGCAGCGCGATGAGGTCCTCGCGCGGCGCGTCGGGAAACGCGAAATCGAGCGGCAGGACGAGGTTGCCGTCGCTGACCGTCGTGACGGTCTTCGAACCGAGCGCGATGTCGGCGACCGCCCGCCCGCTCATGCCGGGCACGAATGGCAGGGCCGAGGTGACGCCGAGCACTGCCAGTGCCTCGCGCCGCGTCATTTTCTTCAAGCTCATTGCGTTCCTCCCGCATTTAAAACATAGCTACATTTGAATATATGCGTATCAACTTGATCAAGGTCAACGTCAAGGTCCGGCTCCTGGTTCATCTGTTTTCCAAGAGGGTTTGCCCATGGACATGGTGGCATCGGTTCTGATTGCTGTTGTCGACCGGATCGGCGAAAACTGGACGCTTGTTCTGGGGGGCGCGATCGTCGGCGCCTTGTTCGGCGCGTTCGCCCAGCAGAGCCGGTTCTGTCTTCGCGCCGCCACTGTCGAGTTCTCGCGCGGCAGCATCGGCGAAAAGACCACAGTCTGGCTGATCGTCTTCACCGCTGCCGTCTTCGGCACGCAGGCATTGTCCGCCGCCGATCTCATTACCACCAGCGAGGCGCGCCAGATTGCCTCGCCGCAAAGCCTTTCGGGCGCCGCGATCGGCGGGTTGCTGTTCGGATCCGGCATGGTGCTGGCGCGTGGATGCGCCAGCCGGCTGCTTGTCCTGTCGGCGACCGGAAACCTGCGCGCCCTGCTTTCCGGACTGGTATTCGCCGTCGTCGCCCAGGCAAGCCTGCGCGGCTTCCTGTCGCCATTGCGCGAGGCGCTGGCGCGGCCGCTGACCACCGTATCGACCGGCGGCAACGATCTTCTCGCAATGACCCATCTCGACACGATACAGGCCGCGACGGCCGCCTTCATTGCGACGGTGCTGGCGGTCATTACCGCCACGCGGCAGCGCGTCGACGCATGGCGGTCCGCGGCGGCGTTCGGTGTCGGCCTGATGATACCGCTCGCCTGGCTGTTCACGACGACGATGAGCGGCATTGCCTTCGAACCGGTCAAGGTCGAGGCCCTCACCTTCACCGGCCCGTCGGCCGACGCGCTGATGCTGTTCCTGACCCCGCCCGGGTCGACCCTCGATTTCGATGTCGGCCTTGTGCCCGGCGTTTTTCTCGGCGCCTTCCTCGCAGCCTGGGTGACCGGACAGCTGGAACTGCAGGGATTTCATGACGGCGCGTCCATGCGCCGCTATCTCGCCGGCGCGTCGATGATGGGATTCGGCGGCATGCTGGCCGGCGGCTGCGCCGTCGGCGCGGGCGTCACCGGCGCCTCGGTCTTCGCCCTGACCGCCTGGATCACGCTGGCCTGCATCTGGCTGTCCGCCGGCATCACCGACTGGCTCGTCGACCGCCGAAACCAGAAACCGGCACCCTCGCAAGCCGCCCTTGAGAACGCAGCCCGCAGAATAAGCTCTATGCCACGGCTCTTGCGAGGGCGCACTGGGACCATAGGTCGCTGAGCGCGGAGGCGAGATGGTCGATGTCGGCCTGGGTGTGCAGCGGCGTCGGCGTGATGCGCAGCCGCTCCGTCTTCACCGGAACCGTCGGGTAGTTGATCGGCTGGACATAGATCCCGTTCTGGTCGAGCAGGATGTCGGAGAGCCACTTGCACTTCTTCGCATCGCCCACCAGCACCGGAACGATGTGGCTCGGGTTCGGCATGTGCGGGATGCCGCGCGCGTCGAGCGCCGCGCGCACCCTGGCGACATTGGCCTGATGCATCGCGCGCTCGGCCTGGCTCTCCTTCAGATGCCGGATCGAGGCCGTCGCGCCGGCCGCCAATGCCGGCGGCAGCGCGGTGGTGAAGATGAAGCCGGACGCAAACGAGCGCACGAAGTCGATCAGGTTGGACGAGCCGGTGATGTAGCCGCCCATCACGCCGAACGCCTTGCCGAGCGTGCCCTCGATCACGGTGAGCCGGTCCATCAGCCCCTCGCGCTCGGCGACGCCGCCGCCGCGCGGGCCGTACATGCCGACCGCATGCACCTCGTCGAGATAGGTCATCGCATTGTGCCTGTCGGCGACGTCGCAGATCTCCCGGATCGGCGCGATGTCGCCGTCCATCGAATAGACGCTCTCGAAGGCGACCAGTTTCGGCGCCGCCGGATCGTCCTGGCTCATCAGCCGGTCGAGGTCGCGCCAGTCATTGTGCCTGAACACCCGCTTCTCGCAGCGCGCGTGCCGGATGCCCTCGATCATCGAGGCGTGGTTGAGCGCATCGGAATAGACGATGACGCCGGGGATCTTCGATGCCAGCGTGCCGAGCGCGGCCCAGTTGGAGACATAGCCGCTCGTGAAGATCAGCGCCGCTTCCTTGCCGTGCAGGTCGGCCAGCTCGCGCTCCAGCATGACATGGTAGTGGTTGGTGCCCGAAATATTGCGCGTGCCGCCCGCCCCGGTGCCGCATTTGTCGATCGCCGCATGCATGGCGGAAACGACCTTTTCGTTCTGGCCCATGCCGAGATAGTCGTTCGAGCACCACACCGTGACGTCCTGCGTCGACCCGTCTTCGCGGTAGCGCGTCGCCTTCGGGAACTGGCCCGCATGGCGTTCGAGATCCGCAAAAACCCGGTAATTGCCGTCATCGCGCAACGACGAAAGACGATCGGCGAAAAACTCGTCAAAATGCATAGCGTTTTCCCTATGTGTCGCGCCAAAATGCGGTACGGCCACCGATCCGTCAACCGGGATTCGTTTGTGCAGCGCACCCTTGGCGGACGATTGCCTTGGAAACCGTGCTATAAAATCGAACATTACAATTCGC
The DNA here is from genome assembly GCA_963712205.1 of uncultured Alphaproteobacteria bacterium. Taxonomy (GTDB): domain Bacteria; phylum Pseudomonadota; class Alphaproteobacteria; order Rhizobiales; family Rhizobiaceae; genus Oricola. The sequence goes on from CAVQHF010000011.1 coordinate 119,696, forward strand.
TGACCGCATGCGGCAACTCCCGTCGCCAACGGGCTTGGTTCACTCGATTGTTCTCGGATTACCCGGCCGGGCGCGCATAGCGCACGAAGGCGAAGCGGGTGGAATCCGGCGCCCAACATGGCACGTTGATCGACCCCTGCCCGCCATACAGGCCGAGCAGAACTTCCGGCAAGCCGCCGCTCGCCGGCATCGCCCTGAGCTCGACATCGTGGTCGCGCGGATGGCCTTCCACGCCGTTCTCATAGGCAAGATAGAGGATCGTCCTGCCGTCGGGCGACGGATGCGGAAACCAGTTTACGCGCTCGTCGTCCGTCATCCGCTCCAGCGCGCTTCCGTCCGGACGCATCCGCCAGAGCTGCATCCGTCCGTCCCGCTTGCCGTTGAACCAGATCCATTCGCCGTCGGGGGTATAGTCGGGGCCGTCGCAATGCTCGAAGCCGGAGGTCAGGCAGCTCTCCTCGCCGCCTGCCGCCGGGCAGACATAAATGTCGAAACCGGCATCGCGTTTGCCGGTATAGGCGAGCGTTTTTCCGTCCGGCGACCAGCCATGCCAGTAGGACGGCACATGCGCCGTTATCCGCTTCGGCGTGCCGCCACCGATCGGCAGTATGTAGACGCAGCTCTTTTCCTCTTCGGTCTTGTCGCTGATCGCCAGCGTCGTCCCGTCCGGCGAGATGCCATGGTCGTTGTTGAGCCTCGTCGCAAAACCGGTATCGATCTCGACGAGATCCGGCGAACCGTCGAGCGCGACGCGAAACAGCCTCCCGTCGCCATTGACGATGAGGGCCCGCCCGTCCGGCGTCCAGTTCGGCGCCTCGATCAGCCGCTCGGTTTGCAGCACCGTTTCGGCCTGCCCTGTCGAGAAATCGTATATCGCGAGTTCGCTGCGCATCAGTCACCGGGTATATAGTTGAACCGCGGGAACCGGGCTTCCCTGCCTTGCCCCGTGATGTCGAAGGCAAGCATGCCGACAAATGCGCCGGTGAACGACCCGTGCTCGCCGCGCCCGCCCTCGTCGGAGATCACCGACGCATCCAGCACGGGCCCGATCACCGTCCAGGCGCCGCCGCCCTGACGCCAGAAAAACCGCTGTACGGCATGGTCGACCTCCACCCGCATTTCGACCGGCCCCTCGCCCACGGCGACCGGCACCTCGAGCGGTTTCGTGAGCGCGCCGTTCGGCCAGTCGCCATTGCATGACAGGATCACCAGCGCGCGCCCGATACCGGGTTCGTGCGATACCAGAAGCGCGTGGAATTTGTGACGGTTGTAATAGGTCGTCAGCCCCGCCGCCTGCTGATATGTGACGGGATCGAAGGAGACCTCGGTTTCCGCCGCATAGGCAAGATGCTCTTGCCGGCGGGCAACCAGCGCCTGCTCGAACCAGCTGCCGACACTCTCGCGTCCGGTCAGCGTCAGTGCGCCGCCACCGATGCGGAAGATGCGGTTCGTGTCCGGTGTTCTAAGCCACTGGAACTCCTCCGGCAACGCCGCGCCGTCGAATGTCCGGCGCACCGGCCCGGACGCGCGCGGCTCGGCATCCGTCGGAGACGGCACCTCCACGCGCGGCAACAGCCCGCCTTCTTCGAGATAGAGCCAGTCGTCTTCGCGCCACACGCAGCGCTCGATCCCGGTTTCGCGCCCAAGCGGACAGAACCGGCCCGTCCCGTCCGGACCGTAGATCGGCCGCCCCATCAGGAAGGTGTGGTAGATGTCGCCCCAATGCGTCTCGACATACTGGCCGTGGCCCGTCCGCTGGATCGGGTGGTCCGGCGCATCGGCGGCGCAGATCAGGTGCTTGTCGGGATGGTCCTCGTAGGGACCGGTGATCGACCGCGACCGTGCCATTGTCACCGCGTGGTTGTATCCGGTGCCGCCTTCCGCGGTCGTCAGATAGTACCAGCCATTGCGCTTGAAGATATGCGGCGCCTCGGTCAGCCCGCGTTCGGTGCCCGGATAGATGTTGGTCACCGGCCCTGTCAGGCCGTTCTCCGGATCCCATTGCTGCAACAGGATTCCGTCGAAGGAGGCATGTTTCGGATTGCCGCCGGTGCCCGGCCCGCGATGGTTCCACTGCATGTTCATGAACCACTTACGCCCGTCATCGTCGTGGAACAGCGACGGGTCGAAGCCGGACGAATTGACGTACCACGGATCGGACCATTCGCCGTCGATGGTCTCGCAGGCGGTGATGTAGTTCGGCGCGTCCTTGAAATTGCCGTCGTAGCGCTTGACGTCGGTATAGACGAGCCAGAACTTGCCGTCGGCATGCGACAGGCACGGCGCCCAGATGCCGCAACTGTCCGGATTGCCGCGCATGTCGAGCAGCGCCTTGCGATTGAGCGGCCGCGAAACAAGCGTCCAGTTCACCAGGTCGCGCGAATGGTGGATCTGGACACCCGGATACCATTCGAAGGTCGAGGTGGCGATGTAGTAGTCCTCGCCGACACGGCAGAAGGACGGATCGGGATTGAAGCCGGGCAGGATCGGATTGCGGATCATCGTTGCGCCGCTCCCTTCTTCTGTTCAGCGGACTGCGCCCACAGATTGATGTTTTCCTCGTCGGCATATTTGTCGATTTCGGCGAGTTCCTCTGCCGTGAACTCGAGATTGCCGACAGCGCCGGCGCAATCGATCACCTGGCTTGGCCGCGACGCGCCGATCAGCGCCGTGGTGATGCCGCCCTCGCGCAGCACCCAGGCCAGCGCCATCTGCGCCAGCGTCTGTCCACGCCGCATGGCGATGTCGTTGAGCTTGTTGATATGCTCGATCGCGTGCTCGTTGAGGAATTCCTTCTTCAACGATTTTCCCTGCGCGGCGCGGCTGTCTTCGGGAATGCCCCTCAGATACTTGGCTGTCAGCATGCCCTGGGCGAGCGGCGTAAACGCGATGGAGCCGATACCAAGCTCCTTCAGCGTGTCCTTCAACCCGTCGCGCTCCACCCAGCGATTGAGCATGTTGTATGACGGCTGGTGGATCAGGCACGGCGTGCCGAGATCGCGGAGGATCTTTACCGCCTCGCGCGTGCGCTCCGAGTTGTACGACGAGATGCCGGCATAGAGCGCCTTGCCCGAACGCACGATCTGGTCGAGCGCGCCCATCGTCTCCTCCAGCGGCGTATCCGGATCGAACCGGTGCGAATAGAAGATGTCGACATAGTCGAGGCCGAGGCGCTTCAGCGACTGGTCGCAGGACGAGATCAGGTATTTGCGGCTGCCCCACTCGCCGTAAGGCCCGGGCCACATCATGTAGCCGGCCTTCGACGACACGATGATCTCGTCGCGATAGCCTTTCAGGTCGGTGCGCAGGATTTCGCCGAAGGCTTCCTCTGCGCTGCCCGCCGGCGGGCCGTAATTGTTGGCGAGATCGAAATGCGTGATGCCGTGGTCGAACGCCGCCTGGACGATCGCACGCTTGGTGTCGTGCGGCGTGTCGTAGCCGAAATTGTGCCACAGGCCGAGCGAGATCGCCGGCAGATCGAGCCCGGACTTCCCGCAACGGCGATAGACCATCTTCTCGTAGCGGTTTTCAGCAGGCACATAGGTCATGGCTTACCCTTTCATTCGTATCGATATGAGGCCGGCGCGCTGGCGAATTGCGCGCTGGCTAACAGTCAGCCCATCAGCTTGCGGGCCGCGTCGGGCGACAGGGCCGCCGGCCGCTCGCAGGTCGTCGTCATCTCGACAAAGGTGCCGGTCTCGCCCGACTTCAGGATCGACGTCATGACGTCGACGGCATGGATCGCCAGTTCCAGCGAGCAGCGGTGCGGCCTTTCCTCGACGATGGCCTGCGCCATGTCGGCAAGGCCCGCCGTGCGGTAATTGGCCCTGGCTCCCGCGGGATGCTCCTGGTTGGCCACGCCGAACGGATGATCCCATTCCGGCAGTGGCGCGATCTTGCCGTCCCGGCCCGCATGTTCGACGGTCCCGCCGAAGAAGTTCGGATCCGGCACGAACAGCGAACCTTCCTTGCCGTAGAGTTCCATGTTGGCGTGCCGGTGCGCCCACACGTCCCAGCTCGCCGACAGCGTGATCGTCGCGCCGTTCTCGAAATCCAGCAGCGCGTGGATGTTGGTCGGAGTCTTGACCGGGATCACCTCGCCCTTGCGGGGTCCCTCGGTCGAAATCGTGCGGGTCGGCGACGCCGAGGAGGTCAGCGACGCGACCCGCTTCACCGGCCCGATCAACTGGATCAGGTTGGTGACGTAATACGGCCCGACATCGAGCACCGGGCCCGCGCCGGGCAGGAAGAAGAAATCCGGATTGGGATGCCAGTGTTCCATGCCGTGCGACATGACATGGCAGGTCCCCGCGATCACGTCGCCGATCAGCCCTTCATCGATCTTGGCGCGTGCCAGCTGGTGCGCACCGCCGAGGAACGTGTCCGGGGCCGATCCGACGCGCAGCCCTTTTCCCTCCGCCAAACCGCGCAACTGCTCGCCTTCGGCCAGCGAAAGAACGAGCGGCTTTTCCGAATAGGCGTGCTTGCCTGCTTCGAGGATCGCCTTGGTCACCCTGAAATGCGCATCGGGGATCGTCAGGTTCACGACGACGTCGATATCGCTGGACGCCAGAAGGTCCTCGACGTTCATCGCCCGGACACCGAATTCGTCGGCCCGCGCCTTGGCCGCGTCCATGTTGACGTCGGCGACCGCGCGCATTTCCAGCGCCTTGAACAACGGGCCGAGCCGCAGATAGGCGGCCGAGATGTTGCCGCATCCGATGATGCCGACACCGAGCTTGTTCATGTTTTCAATCCTCAGAGAGTGCGTGCGGTTTCGATCGACCGGCGGGCGAAGCGGGCATGGTCGTTCGGATTGTCGTGTTCCATCACGAACCAGCGCGCCGTGGTGTCGCGAAGCGCCGCCATGATCCCCGTCCAGTCCATGACGCCGTGGCCGACATCGGCCCAGCCATCTTCGTCGGCGCATTCGCCCTCGGGCGCGATGTCCTTGATATGGGCCGCGGCCAGGCGCTTCGAGTATTTCTCGATCCAGGCGATCGGATCCTGACTGCCTTTCACGGCCCAGGCCACGTCGAATTCCAGCGCCAGCTTCGGATCGCCCGACATGATCAGGTCGAGCGGCATTTCGCCGGTTTCGGTCTCGACGAACTCGAAGGCATGGTTGTGCCAGCCGAAGGTGAGCCCGGCCTTCCAGTACGGCTCGGCCGCCGCCGCAAGCTGCTCGCCGAGCGCGCGCCAGCCGGCAGCGTCCTTGGTGCGCTCCTCCGCCGGTACCGCCGGCACGAAAACCGCCTCGATGCCGAGCGCCTCGGCGATCTTGAGCACGCGGTCGGGCTGGTTTTGCACCATGTCGAGACCGAAATGGCCGGTCGGCATGGAGAGGCCGTTATTGGCGAGATCCGCTTTCAGCTCGTCAATCGCATCGAGATCGGCAAACAACCCGCCATAGCCTTCGACCTGGGTATAACCGAGCGACCCGAGCATCTTCAGCGTCTCGGAGAGCGGCGGAAAATTGCGTGAACTGTAAAGCTGATAGGAAAACTCGGTCATGGATACATCCTCGAAATAAGCTCAGCGGAGCCAGGTGTCGTAGTCGGAAACAAGAAGGTGCAACGGATCGGTGTCTTCCTCGACCTGCGAGAACCGCCCGATCGGGTCACGGAAGATGTTGTCGGTGAGATCGTCATTGACGTTGGACACCTCCCCGATCAGCACCTTGCCGCCCTCGCCCCAGAAGGCGTGCCAGCAATCGGGCTCCAACGTCACGCTCTCGCCGGGCGCGAGCTTCAGGAGGCCGCCTGCCGGAAGGCTGCGTCGGGTGCCGTCGGTCAGGACATTCACTTCGGCGCCCTCGTCGATCGAGCCGTCCGGACTGGCCTTGAACAGCTCCAGCACCAGCGTGCCGCCGCCCTTGTTGATGATGTCCTCGGTCTTGAGATTGTGCCGGTGCATCGGCGAAATCTGGTTTTCGCCCGAGATCATGATCTTCTCGGCATAGAGCATGCCCCTGCCCTTCTCGACATTGGCGTTGTTGCCGTTGCGCACGGTGAACAGGAACAGGCCCAGCTCCTCGAACTTGCCCTGGCCGTAATCGGTGATGTCCCAGCCGAGCCGGTGATCGCGGATGCGCGCGCTGTCGGTTTCCGTGTGCTGCTTCAGTTCGGCCGGAGACCAGTAGGCGAAAGGCGGCATGACGTAGCCGAAGGAGCGGATGAAGGCGTCGCTTTCGCGGATGATGTCGTTGATGACGGAGCGTTTCATGATGGACCGTATGTTGCGGAATGGAGATCGCGGATGACGAAGGACGGAGTGGAATCGCGGTCCTTCGGCGTGAAGGTGATTTCCGTATCGTGTCCGGGAAACAGCGTGAAGGCATTGTCGGAAAATCGGCCCGCGATATCCGCCTCGACGGCGACGAAAAAGGCCGGTTTTTCCGCGCTCAGCTTGAGCCGCCATATCGGCCCGTCTTCGCGCACCGCGACCGTGATGTGCGGCGCAAGCAAATCGTAGGCCTTGAACGGTTTCGGCGTGAAGATGTCGCCGCCGGCGCTGCCGTCGGACGCGGTCCAGCGCCAGGCGAGGAATTCGGTCGTCGCCAACCGCATCGGCGCCGATTTCGAGCAGGCGCGCCGCGGCGTCGGGAGACACGTCGAACGCGACCGCGCCGAGGCTGCGGACCTCGCCCGTCATCTTCGCGGCGAAGACCTCCAGATCGACCGACACGCCGGCCAGCGTGTCGTTGACGCCCTTGAAGGCGAACCCGTCCTTTTCCGGCACGATGCTGACGATCACCGGCGCGAAGAAATCACGCGCCATATGATGCATCAGCTTCCAGCCGCCGCCGTAATCCAGCGACGACCAGCTCGCCACCGGCCAGGTGTCGTTCAATTGCCAGTAGAGCGTGCCCATGCAATGCGGCTTCAGGCTGCGCCAATGCGTGACGGCGGTCTTGATCGCCAGTCCCTGCTGGACCTGCGACAGGTAGACGAAATTCCCGAAATCCGTCGGAAAGCGGAAATAGCGAAACATCGTTTCGGCGATGCGCGCATTGCCGCCGGCATTCTTCTGATGGCTTTCGAGCACCGGCGCGGCGATGTTGAAGTCCTCCGGTCCGGCGAAGGTGCGGATTGCCGACATCGACGGATAGGACTGGAAGCCGAACTCGGAGCAGAAACGCGGCGAGACGTCCCGGTAATGCTCGAAATCGCGGCCCTCGTGCCAGACCGACCAGAAATGCATGTCGCCCGAACTGTCGTCATGCCAGGCATCGCCGAAATTCAGATAGCCCGGCGACGGCGATGACGGCCACCAGTTCGCCTCCGGTGCGGTTTCCGTCAGTGCGGTTTCGATGGTGCGATTGAGCCGGTCATAGGCGACGAGATAGCGGTCGCGATTGTTGCGGCTTTCCTCGAACCACGTCAGCGCACCGAGCAGCTCATTGTCGCCGCACCACAGCGCGATGCAGGCATGATGGTCGATCCGCGCGACGACTTCGCGCACTTCACGGTCGATTTCTGCCAGGAATTCCGGCGTCGCCGGGTAGAGATGGCAGGCGAACATGAAGTCCTGCCAGACCATCAGGCCGAGTTCGTCGCACAGGTCGTAGAACCAGTCCGGTTCGTAGCGCCCGCCGCCCCAGACCCGCAGCATGTTCATGTTCGCGTCGACGGCCGATTGCAGCAGGTCCCGCGTCTTTTCCGGCGTGACCCGGCCGGGCAATGCATCCGCCGGTATCCAGTTGGCGCCGCGCGCGAAGACATCGCGCCCGTTGACCCGGAATTTGAACCCGCCATCCTCTTCCACGACGAGATCGAGGGAGCGCAACCCGATGCGCCTGTGAAGGACCTGTTCGCCAAAACGCACTTCGAGATCGTGCAGGGTTTGCTCGCCGAGGCCGGCCGGCCACCACAAATCCGGATTGTCGACAACGATCTCGGCCCGCGCCTCGCCATTCCGCACCGGCGCATCGACAAGCTCGCCGCCGAACAGGAATTCGATTCCCTTTTCAGTCGACTCGCCTTCGATCTTCGCAATCAGGTCGAGCGTCACTTTCGAACCGTCATGCCGCTGTCGCACCTGAACGTCGGCAAGCCGCGCAGAGCGTTTCGGCTCCAGCCGGATGTCGCCATGAACGCCGAGCGGCGCAAGCGCGATGTTCCAGTCCCAGCCGAAATCGCATTGCGGCTTGCGCAGCATGTTGCCGTTCGGGATCGGGCAGTTGCCCTGGTTCCACGGTACGTGGAACGGCTGGGCCGCCTGCAGTCGCGCGCCCTCGGCGATGCTTGACCGGATGACGATTTCGATGCGGTTCGTCCCGGCAACGGCGGCGTGCGACAGGTCCGCGCGCCATGTCCGGAAGCTGTTCGCCGCCTGCAACACCGGAATGTCGTTGACCCGGACTTCGGCGACCGTGTCGAGCCCGGAGATCACCAGTTCGACGTCGGGATCGTCGAGCATGAATTCCCGCGTCAGAACCCAGTCGCGCTCCGCCACCCAGCGCACGGCATATTCGTTGCGCCCGAAATAGGGATCGGGAATGAGGCCCGCCGCAAGCAGCGCCGAATGCACGTCCCCCGGCAGCGCGATCACTGTCGCATGGCCGCCCTCGCTGTCGGCGAGCGACCAGCGACCGGAGAGATCGAGCACGCCGGTTGGAGTCGCGACGGACTTTGCCGCAGATGTTTGCAGGACGTTCATGGGCGGCCGTGTGCCTTACAAGCGGGTTTCTGTTTCCTGGTCGAAGATCGACGCCATCGACAGGTTGAAGCCGATCCGAACCTTTTCTCCGCGGCGGAAACGCTGGGAGGAATCGACGCGCGCCGACAGCGTATGGTCGCCAAGCGACACCCATACGAGGCTGTCCGCCCCCATCGGCTCCTCCAGATCGACCGTGGCCGGATAGAGCGCCGTTTCCGTCGCATCTCCTTCGTGCTGGATTTCGACATGTTCCGGCCGCACGCCGAAAATGGCGGCTTGCTTGGGGACGAGTCCGGTTTCGGCGACATACCCCGCAAGCGGAACCTCATGCTCGCCCAACCGGAACGAAAAACCGTTCCCCTTCGCCATGACCGCGCCATCGAGGAAGCTCATGGGCGGCGAGCCGATGAAGCCCGCGACGAACAGGTTGCGCGGCCGGTTGTAGATCGTGTGCGGCTCGTCGAGTTGCTGGATGACCCCGCCTTTCATCACGGCGATCCGGTCCGCCAGCGTCAGCGCCTCGATCTGGTCGTGGGTGACATAGATCATCGTATTGGTCAGTTTCTGATGCAGCCGCTTGATCTCGACGCGCAGTTCCGAGCGCAGCTTGGCGTCGAGGTTCGACAGCGGTTCGTCGAACAGGAACACGTCGACATCGCGCACCAGTGCCCGGCCGATTGCCACGCGCTGACGCTGGCCGCCCGACAGTTGCGCCGGCTTGCGGGCGAGCAGCGGCTCGATCTGCAGGATTTTCGCGGCCCGCTCGATGCGTTCCTTGATCTGGTCGCGCGGCATGCCCTGGTTCTTCAGGCCGAAGCTCAAATTCCCCTCGACGGTCATCTGCGGATAGAGCGCATAGGACTGGAACACCATGCCGATGCCCCGGTCCTTCGGTTCCTGCCAGGTCACGTTGCGTTCCTTGATGATGATCTGCCCGTCGCTGACGTCGAGAAGGCCGGCGATACAATTGAGCAAGGTCGATTTCCCGCAGCCGGACGGCCCGAGCAGGACGAGGAATTCCCCCTCCATTACATCGAGATTGAGTTTTTCCAGGACGCGAACCGACCCGAAATTCAGGCTCACGTCGCGGATGGATACACTTTCCATGGGTAATCAGCCTTTCACGGCGCCAGCGGCAATGCCACGGACGAACAGTTTTCCGGAGATGAAATAGATGAAGAGCGGAACCAGGCCGGTCAGAAGCGTTGCGGCCATGTTCACGTTGTACTCTTTCACGCCCTGGACGGAATTGACGATGTTGTTGAGCTGGACGGTCATCGGGTAGAGATCCGGCTTGGTGTAGATCACGCCGAACAGGAAGTCGTTCCAGATGCCGGTCACCTGCAGGATGATCGCCACGACGAAGATCGGCAGGCTCATCGGCAGCATGATCCGGAAATAGATACCCCAGAATCCAGCCCCGTCGACACGCGCCGCCTTGAACAGTTCTTCCGGCAGCGAGGTGAAATAGTTGCGGAAGAGAAGCGTCAGGATCGGCATGCCGAAGATCGTGTGCACCAGCACCAGGCCCCACAGCGTCCCGTAAAGGCCTATTTCGCGCAATATGATGACGATCGGATAGAGCATCACCTGATAGGGAATGAACGCTCCGAAAATCAGGATCGTGAAGAAGATGTCGGCGCCACGGAACCGCCAATTGGCAAGTGCATAGCCATTGACCGAGGCGACCGCGATCGACAGGAACACCGAAGGAACCGTGATCCGTACCGAATTCCAGAAGCCACGGCTGAGACCGTCGCAGTTGAGCCCGGTACAGGCCTCCGCCCAGGCTTTCACCCAGGGCTCGAAGGTTATCTCGACCGGCGGCGAGAAGATATTGCCCAGCCGGATCTCCGGCATGCCCTTCAGCGACGTCACGATCATCACATAGAGCGGCAGCAGGTAGTAGACCGCGACGACGAAGAGCGTGCCGTATAGGAAAATGTTGCGGCGCGAGAGGCGCCGGCGCGGCCTTGGTCCGCTCGGTCCGCCGTCAACACGGCTGCGAACGGGATCCATGCCTGCCACGGCAATACTGATGGTAGCGGGATTAGACACGTTTCTTGCCCCCGAATTCGAGATAGGCCCAGGGGATCAGGACGATCAGCACCGACAGCAGCATCATCGTCGAGCCGGCAAAGCCCTGGGCGAGGTTCTGGCCGAGGAACATCTTGTCGTAGACGTATTTCGCCGGCACTTCGGAGGCGATGCCCGGTCCGCCGCTCGTCTGGGCGACGACGAGGTCGTAGACCCGAACGATACCCGAGGCGATGATGACCAGCGTCGTGATGAACACCGGCCGCATCATCGGAATGATGATGAAGAGATAGGTCTTCCAGACCGGGATGCCGTCGACGCGCGCCGCCTTCCACACATCCTCGTCGATGCCGCGCAGACCGGCCAGCATCAGACACATGATGAGCCCGGTTCCCTGCCACAGGCCGGCAATCAGGATGCCATAGATGACGATGTTCGGGTTGTAGAGCGGGTCGAAGGAGAAGCTCGACCAGCCCAGTCCGCGGATCACGCTCTGAACGCCGAAATCCGGATTGAGTATCCACTGCCACACCAGCCCGGTGACGATGAAGCTGAGCGCAAACGGATAAAGAAAGATGGAGCGAAACGTGTTTTCGAACCGGATCTTCTGATCGAGCAGCGCGGCGAGCATGAACCCGATGACCAGCGAAAAGATCAGCGAACAGACGCCGTAGATCATCAGGTTCTCGATGGAGATCAACCAGCGGCTGGTCGACCAGAGGCGTTCATACTGGTCCAGTCCGACCCATTTCAGCCGCGGCAGAAGCTTGGAATTTGTGAATGAATAGACGACGGTCCAGATCGTGCCGCCGGCAAAGATCACGACCGCGGTTACGATCATCGGAATGGCCGCGATCTTCGCGTTCAGATTCCGAAACAACTTCACGGGGCGCGGATATTGCGCCATTGTCACCCCCTTCCGGCAATCCGGCTGGCTTAAACTGTCGAGATGCCGCCGGCCCGCGAAAACGCGGACCGGCAATGGGCATTACATGCCCGGGAGGAGATCAGTCGGCGTTGGCGATGATTTCCGCGTAACGCTTCTGGGCATCTTCGGCGCTCATCGAGTCGCTCGACCAGAATTCCGTCATCAGATCCTCGATCTGGCCGGACGTATCCGGGCTGAGGAGCTGGTTGGTAGACGGAGCGATCTTGCCTTCCTTGAGCAGATCGATGCCCTTTTTCATGCAGGCATTGGCCTGCGAGAGGTCGACGTCGGTGCGGATCGGCATGGATCCCTTCTTCAGGTTGAACGCGACCTGCGTGTCCTTGGAGAACATTACCGAGGCCAGCCGCAGCTGGGCCGCCGACTTGTCCGGATCGTCAAGCTTCGGGAAGTAGAACGCGTCGCCGTCCGTGGACACGATCGGGTTCGTGCCGAGGCCCGGCAGACAGTCGTAATCGACGCCGGCGACCTGACCGGCCACTGCGAATTCGCCCTGGGCCCAGTCGCCCATGATCTGGCCAGCAGCCTTGCCGGTGATGACCATGCTGGTTGCCTGGTTCCAGTCCTGGACGTTCGAGCCCTGGCGCAGATCGCGGGCGTCCGCGGCGGCCTTGAACAAGCGTGCATAAGCCGGACCGGCCGCCACCTCGGCATCCTTGTCGCGGTTGACGGCAAGGAAGTTATCGACACCGGTCAGCGCGATCGCCATCACATTGAAAGCGCCGGAGGCCTGCCACGGCTGGTTGCCCATGGCGAGCGGGATGATACCCTTTTCGCGCAGCGTCGGAGCGGTGGCAACGAACTCGTCCCAATTGGTCGGAACGGCCAGGCCGTTGTCTTCATAGACGTGACGGTTCAGCCACAGCCACTGCCAGGAGTGGATGTTCACCGGCACGCAATAGATCTTGCCGTCCAGCGTGCAGGAATCGAGCAGCTTCGGATCGCCGATCGCATCGCGCCAGCCTTCCTTGTCCGCGAGATCGGTAAGATCGCGCATCAACCCGGCCTGGACCAGCTCCTCCGCCTGGCGGCCATGGTTGAATTGCGTGGCGCCCATCGGATCGCCGCCGGTAATCCGGCTGATCATGATCGGACGCGCGACACCGCCCGACCCGGCAATGGCGCCGTCGACCCAGTGGTCGCCGGCACCGTCATTGTCGAACGCTTTGGCGAATTCGGCGACCGCGGCGGCTTCACCGCCCGAAGTCCACCAGTGGGTTACCTCGAGATCGGTCGCCTGAGCGCCGGCGATCGGCAGGACGGCGGACGCCGCCAGTGCCGCAATCATTGTACGAAGACGCATGTATTCCTCCCTGGAAACTTTAACGTTGCAGGGAAACTGTATGACAAGGCAATTTGTCGCGCAACAGGTCCCGGAAAAATAGTTCGAGCTGTGAAAAAAATCGGATGGACATCGGAAATTGAGCAATTGTTGTATAAAATTCAGCGAGTTATAGAATCTCGATCAAGCACGCATCAATCTGCACTTCGGCACCGCAAAATGAATTGCCGCAACGCAAAAAACTTTAACGTTTGCGGAAAAAGCGTCGCACTGGTTGAAACCCCCATCCCCGCCAGCCTATATTCCGGCGGCATTCACGGGCCGGGAACATGATAAAAAGAAAAAAAACAGATCGGCCGGACACGACGGCCCCGACTGCAGGGCCTCCAACCCTGAAGACCATCGCCTACATGACCGGCTATTCGGTGACGGCGGTTTCGCGCGCGCTCAAGGACGCGCCCGATATCGGCATGGAAACCAAGCAGCGCGTCCGCCTCGTCGCCCAGCAGATCGGTTACCGCCCCAACCGCGCCGGCGTGCGCCTGCGCACCGGCAAGACCAATGTCATCAGCCTGGTTCTCAACACCGAGGAAGAGGTGATGGGCCTGACGTCGCAAATGGTCTACGGCATTTCCGAGGTGCTGCGCGATACGCCATACCATCTCGTCGTGACGCCTTATGCGCACCAGAACGACCCGATGGAGCCGGTGCGGTACATCGTCGAAACCGGTTCCGCCGACGGGATCATCCTGTCGCGCACGGAATTGCAGGACCGGCGCGTGCGCTACCTGACCGAAAACGGCATGCCGTTCGCCACCCATGGACGCACCGAAACGGGCATCGAGCATCCGTGGCACGATTTCGACAATGAGCGCTTCGCCTATGACGGCGTGAAACGTCTCGCCGAACGCGGGGCCAGGCGTCTCGCCCTGATCGCCCCGCCCGACATCCTGACCTATTCGCGTCACATGAAGGCCGGGTTTGCCGCCGGACTGCGCGAATGCGGCCTGCGCCAGGTCCCGCTCGACACCATTACCGTCGACGACAATCTCGATACGATCCAGGCCCACGTCTTCGAGGCCATGCGGTCGCCGGATCGCCCGGACGGCATCGTCTGCGGCAGCGGCAGTGCGGCGATCGCGGCAGTGGCCGGGATCGAGCAGGCCGGGCTGCGCGTCGGCCGCGACGTTCTGATCGTCTCCAAGCAACACACCAATATCCTCAGGCGCTTCCGCGAGGATATCGAGGTCATCAACGAGGACGTTCGCCTTGGCGGGCGCGATCTGGCGACCTGCGTCATCCGCTCGATCCAGGGCGTGCCGCCGACAGAGCTGCAATTTCTGTCCTACCCGGATGGCGACGGCGGCAAGACGCCGCCGATTGAAAACCGCGCGGAAGAATCGAAACCGCGCGTCGCGGTCTGACCGGCGTCAGAACCGGCGCATCGCGCGCTCGACCCGCCCGAGGAAAGCGGCCCGTGACTGCGGCGTCGACACATCCATCAGATAGTGAGCGAGAAAGACCGTCTTGCAGCGCCTGGCGAACAACGCCCGCATGCCGCGCATGATCGTGCGCTTGCCGGGATGTCCGACGATATAGGACCACCAGCGCGGCGCGCCGCAGGTGGTCACGACCCCGAGCTTGCGGATATGCGTCATCAGCGGCCGGATCCGTTTGGTGTCCGGCGAGATCGAGAAGGTGATTTCCGGCGTCCACACCCGGTCGAGCCACCCCTTCAGCATCGCCGGCAGGCCGTACCACCAGGTCGGATAGACGAAGACGAGCCCTTCCGCCCATGCGAGATGCGCGGCATGGTCAGGCACCGGATGCTGATCGCTTTTCATGTCGTTATAGGTGCGCCGCTCCTCGCAGCCCATGACCGGGTCGAACCTCTCGGCATAGAGGTCGATCAGTCGTGTTTCATGACCGCCCTCGCCCAGCGCGCGCATCACCGTATCGCGCACGGCAGCCCCGAAGCTCTCCGGCACCGGATGGCAGTATACGACGAGGATGCGCATCAGAACCTGTCCATCGCCGTCTCGACACGACCGATGAAGCGCTTGCGCGTCTCGTCGGTCGAGCGATTCATGTCGTAATGCGCGAGATACTTGAACGGCGCGCCCGGCTTGACGATCACCCGCAGCACCCGGTTGACCGCCTTGCGCGGCGGGTCGCCGACAAGCAAGGCGCGGGTGCGCGTACCGCCATAGGTCGTGACGACGTTGACCTTGCGGATGTTGTGCAGGCACGGGGCCGCCTTGCCGTCGACCATCTTGAACGACACGCCGGGCAGAAACACGCGGTCGAAGAAGCCCTTCAGCATTGCCGGGTAGCCGAAGTTCCAGACCGGATAGCTCATCACCAGCGCTTCCGCCCCACGCAGCCGCTCGACATAGTCCCTCACCGGCTCGATGTTCGGCCCGATATCGTGATAGTTCAGCCGCTCATCGCGGGTCAGGCGCGGATCGAAACCTTCGGCATAGAGATCGCAGTCGTCCACCTCGTGGCCGTTGGCCGTCAGGCGCTCGACGATCAGGCGATGCAGAGACCCGTTATAGCTTTCGGCGACCGGATGCGCATGGAGCACGAGGATGCGCATGGTCTCAGCCCGCTTTCTGCAGTCCCTTGAACAGCCAGACGGCGCCCGTCTCGAAGTCGTAGTCCGGGTTCTCCCAGGCGATCATCTTGCCCGGATTGAGCAGCCCCCTGGGATCGGCCTCGCGCTTGAAGGCAAGCTGGATCTCGTCCGTCTGCTTCATGCCGCCCTCTTCCAGCGTGTAGCGGTGCGGATTGAAGATCGGCGCGCCCTCGCGGTTGAACGTCTCGATGATCTCGTCGAGCCGTTCCTCCGTCGAATATCGCACCATCGGCAGGCCGAAGCAGGTGATGTCGCCGTCGAAACGCACGAATTCGAGATGGTCGATCACCTCGCCCTCGAACATGGCGTGCAGCTTCGCGACCAGCGCGAGCTGGTCGGGGAACGGGTAGAGCACCTGCAGATAGGTGATCGCCGGATCGACGCGCAGGCCGCGCAGAGTCGTGTGGTTCCATGCAAGCTCATAGGCAACAGGCAGGCCGCGAAGTTCGTCTTCGGCCAGTTCCGACCGGTTGAAGGCGATCCGTCCGCCCTCGCGACGCGTGAAGGCGAGGAACGCGTCGAGCGACTGCGGCGCCACCATGCAGATGACGGTGTTCTCGCCTTCCTTGAGGAACTTCTGGTGCCGCTTGAAATAATCGAACGGCGCCGGCGCCGCGACGACGGTATTGAGCTTCAAAAGGATGCCGTCCTGGCGGCCGAGCGCATTGGCGTAGGTCGCCGCCTCCATGAAATCGTCGAAGGCGACGATCACGTCGACCCAGTCATAGGCCGCGGTCAGCGGCAGTTCGACCTCGGTGATGATGCCGTTCGTGCCATAGGCATGGGTGACCTTGTGCAGGTCCTCGCCGGTCAGTTCGAGAACGCGCGGCTCCTCTTCCATCGTCACGACGCGCAGACGAATGACATTGCCGAAATCGCGCAAGCCCGCCCCAGCGCGTCGACCCGACGCCGCCCGATCCGCCGGCGATGAAACCGCCCACCGTCGCAGTGTGCGCCGTGGAAGGATGCATCCGCATCTCCTGGCCGGACTCGAAACGCGCCGCCTTGTCGAGGTCGGAGCAGATCACGCCCGGCCCGACGATCGCCCGGCCCGGCGCGATTTCCCTGATCTCGTTCATGTCGGCAAGCGACAGAACCACGCCACCCGACAGCGGCATCGCCTGACCGTAATTGCCGGTCCCCGTGCCGCGCGGCGTCACCGGCACACCATGTTTGTAGCAGGCCTTCAGGACGCGGATCAGTTCCGCCTCGTCCTTCGGCGAAACGACGAGATCGCCGGTCACGGTTTCGAGACGTTTCTTCAGCACCGGCGAATACCAGTAGAAGTCCCGGCTTTTCTGCTGGACGATCTTCTCGTTGTCCTCGGTCTTGATCCCGGCGATATCGGCACGCAAAGCTTCGAGCTCGGCCATTTCCTACTCCATCAAATGATCCAGTTCCTCGTAGGCCGGGACGGCGCGATCGATGACCGCGCCTCCGCGTACCACGATACGTCCGCTTTCCGGCCGCGACAGCACTTCCGTCCAGGAGCGCCCCTCGCAGATCACGAAATCCGCCGGTCCGCCTTCCGCAAGCTTGCCGTAGCTGTCGTCCAGTCCCATCGCTCGCGCCGGATTGGCGAGAACCGTCTTCGGCCAGTCGGCGACCGGATGATCGAAATGAACGGTGCGCGTCGCCATGCGGTAGACCTCGATCATGTCGAGATCGCCATAGGCGTAGAACGGATCGCGCGTATTGTCCGAGGCAACGCAGACATTGATGCCGCGCGCCTTCATCTCGTGCAGCAGCGTCACCCCGCGCCAGCGCGGCGTCGTGCCGTCGGACCGGCGGTCCTGCAGATACAGGTTGCACATCGGCAGCGAGACGACCGAGATGTTCCTGGCGGCGACCGCATCGAGCGTGCGCAGGACTTCCGTGTCGGGCTGGCGCGCCAGCGAGCAGCAATGGCCGATCAGGATACGGCCGTCATAGCCGTGCCGCGCCGCCGCTTCGGCGATCCTGCGCAGCGACACCGCCTCGACCGCGTCCGTCTCGTCTGCATGGAAATCGAGTTCGAGCCCGTGATCGAGCGCCGCCCGGAACATCCGGTCGAGCAATTCGTCGAGGTCCGGCACCATGTAGGTGACGGCGCCGAGCACGCCGCCCGCCGCCTTCACTCGCGCGACCAGATTGTCGAACCATGCCTGGTCGCGCGCCGAGTCGATGCCGAACAGGCACGCCGCCTGCAGGTCGATCCGGCCGGCCCAGCGCTCGCGCATCGCCTCGAAGACCGGCCACGAAATCGTCTCCTGCGGCGGCAAGGGAATCGAGATGGGTGCGGATCGCCTTGGTGCCGTAGGCGAAGGCGCATTTCAGCGCGAATTCCATCCGCGCCTCGACGTCGTCGGCCGACCAGTTCGCCATCCGGTCCGCGCCGACCGCCTCCAGCGCACCGGGAAACGACCCGTCCGGATTGGGCTTGCGCGGCCAGATATGGCCCTTGTCGAGATGGGTGTGGCAATCGATGAAGGCCGGCATGACGACGCGGCGGCGCATGTCGTTTTCCGCGCCGGCGCTGTCATCCGTCGATGGCGCGATCGTCATAATGCGCCCGTCGGCGACGGTCAGGTCGTAAAGGCCGAACCCCTCGCCGTCGTGGCCCGCCGCACCGCCCCCGACCCAGGACGAATGCAGATGCGCCCGGTGCAGCGTAAATCCCGTTTCCGTTCGAACGATCGCTCCACCAGACATCAATGCTCCTGTTTCAGCGCGCTTTCGTGCCAGCGGCGCAGGATCCGGTTGGAGATCCAGGTCAGCACGAGAAATATGAGGATGCCGGTGAACGATATCAGGATCAAAGCCGCAAAAAGCCGCGGCGCGTTCAGGCGGTAACCGGCCTCGATGATCCGGCTTGCGAGGCCCGAGGATTGCCCCGACGTGCCGGCAACGAATTCCGCGACGACGGCGCCGATCAGCGCCAGACCGCCGGCGATCTTAAGTCCGCCGAGAAAATACGGCATCGATGCCGGCAGGCGCAGATGCCACAGCGTCTGCCAGCGCGATGCGCCGTTCAGCTTGAACAGGTCGAGCAGGTTGCGGTCCACCGAGTTCAGCCCGAGCGTCGTGTTCGACAGGATCGGAAAGAACGCCACGATCCAGGCGCACAGCAGAAGCTTTGTCGTCTGGTTGTCGACATAGATGTTGATCAGCGGAAAGATCGCCACGATCGGCGTCACCTGCAAAATGACGGCGAAGGGAAAGAAGCTCATCTCCATCCATTTCGACTGGGTGAACAGCACCGACAGCCCGACCCCGCCCAGCACCGCAAGAAGAAGCGACAGGAAAGTGATCTTCAGTGTCGTCAGAAGCGAGGAGAACAAAAGCCCCCGGTCGGTGATCAGCGTCGCCAGCACCTCGCCCGGGCGCGGCAGGATGTAGCGCGGAATCTCGTTCCAGACGCAGATCCGGTCCCACATGATGATCGCCAGCACCATGATCAGCATCGGGAAGAGCCACCGGCCGGTCTTTTCCAGCCTGCGCGCGCGGGCGCGCCGCGCCTCATCGGCGTCGACCGGCACATCTTCATGCGCCGCATGCGATTGCGTGTCAGTGAAGGACATCGGGATGCGCCCCCTCGCCGTCTTCGATACCCATCGCAGCCCGAAGGATCGACGACGCCTTGCGGGTCAGATGGGCGTAATCCTCCGACGTGCGGAACTGCTCGTCGCGCGGATAAGGCGCGTCGACCTCCATCTCTCCGTAAACGCGGCCCGGATGCGCCGCCATGACCACGATGCGGTTCGACAGGAACACGCTCTCGAACACGCGAATGCGTGACGAAGATGACGGTGAACCGCTCCTGCTCCCACAAGGCCAGGAGATCGCTGTTCAGCTGGAAACGAGTGATCTCGTCGAGAGCGGCGAAGGGCTCGTCCATCAGCAGGAGACGCGGCCGCGTGACGAGGCCGCGCGCGATCGAGACGCGCATCTTCATCCCGCCCGACAATTCGCGCGGCACTGCATTCTCGAAGCCGGTCAGGTTGACCTGCGCCAGCACTTCGCTCACCTGCGGCGTCGCCTCGGCGCGCGAAACGCCTTGCAGCCTCAGCGGCAGCCAGACATTCTCGAACACCGTCGCCCACGGCATCAGCGTCGGCTCCTGGAAGACGAAGCCGACATCGTTCTTGCCCATCGGCGGGCCGCGCCAGTCGAGCAGGCCGGAGGTCGGCGAGGACAGCCCGGCGACCAGCCTGAGCGCCGTCGACTTGCCGCAGCCCGACGGTCCGAGCAGGCTCAGGAAGTCGCCGTGATTGATGGTCATGTTGACGTCGCGCAGCGCGACGACGTCATTTCCGAAGGTCTTGCCGACGGACCGCAGGATCAACTGCGGTCCGTCAGTTGCTGCCGCTTGGGCCATTCGTACATCCACGCGTAACTACCTGTCGCAGCGTTACTTTTTCAGGTCGAGCCCGACGCCCTGGTTCACGAAGTCCAGCGTGTAGGCCTTCTTGATGTCGAGGCCGTCGCCGATGGCGCCCGCCTTGACCAGCTTGGCATAGTAGTCGGACATGCGCTCGTCATTCATGGCGCCGATGCCCATGGTCTCCGTCTCGCCGGAGTCGACGATACCGAAATCCTTCAACTGCTTGATCGAGAAGGCGATCTGTTCATCCGTCATGTCCGGATTGTCCTTCTTGATCATCTCGTTGGCGGCCGTGTTGTCGCCGTAGAGATAGTTGTACCAGCCCTTGGCCGAGCCTTCGACGAAGCATTTGACCACGTCGGGGCGTTCGTCGATCGTCTTCTGCATCGTCTCGATCGTCGTGGCGTAGGTGCTCCAGCCATTGTCGGCGAGCAGGAACACATTGGGCTTGAAGCCGCCTTCGCGTTCGACGGCGAACGGCTCCGACGTGACGTAGCCCTGCTGGACGGATTTCGGATTGGCGATGAAGGGCGCCGGATTGAAGGTGTAGGGAACGCGCTTGGACGCGTCGAAGCCGAATTCCGCGACCATCCACTGGAAGAAGGTCTGGTTGCCCTCGTCACCGAGGATGAACTGGTCGGCCTTCTTCAGGTCTTCCCATGTGTCGAACCCCTGACCGGGATGCGCCATCAGGACCTGCGGATCCTTCTGGAAATCGGCGGCGACGACCTTCAGCGGAATGTCCTGCTCGACGGCCGAGAAGGCCTGCAGCATGTTGCCGCCCATGTAGAAATCGATCTTGCCCGCCAGAAGCAGCGGCCGGCCGGAAACCTGCGGCCCGCCCTGCATGATCTCGACGTCGAGGCCGCATGCGGCGTAGGTGCCGTCGGCAACCGACTGGTAGTAGCCGCCGTGCTCCGGTTCGGCGAGCCAGTTCGTGCCGAAGACCACCTTCTCGGCCGCGGTGGCCTGTGTGGACAGCACCGCGAGGACGGCCGTGGTTGCCAGTAGGATCCGTTTCATGTTCACACCTCTGTTCGCTGGGGGCATGGGCGATTTGCCATGCTTCTGTTCCTCGGGATGCAATGCAAGAGATATGCCAGCCATGCCGGCATTTTGGCGGCCGAATATTCCATGTGATCGCGGCGTTACCTCCTCGCAACATGCACAGTTCTATCGCACGTTGCCCAAAAATGCAGCACGCTTGTCTTTGCCCACGCGCTTTGCATTATGGGGCGTCAAGTCCGAAGCGGAGTGCCCCCTTGTTCACCCATCTGACGCCGGCGTCGATCCGGCCGCCCTTCGCCAAATACAGCCATGGCGTCGAGGTTTCCGAAGGCATGCGGCTGGTCTTTTGTTCCGGCCAGCTGGGCATCGGCCCCGACGACGCGATTCCCGCCGGCACCGAAGCCCAGGCACGACTGTGTTTCGCCAATATCGAGGCAATTCTAACGGAAGCCGGGATGACGTTGGATAACATCGTGCGCATCAATGCCTATGTCACCGGACGCGAACATCTCAAACCCTATATGGCCGTGCGCGACGAACTGTTTTGCGAACCCGCCCCGGCCTCGACGCTGATGATCGTCTCGGGCTTCGCCCGCGAGGAATTCACGGTCGAGATCGAGGCCGTCGCGGCCGCACCGGCAAGGAGCGCATGATGAGCCGACATTTCTGGTGGAGCGACCGTACGACGCGCGACTTCGAGGATCTCGATCCGGACGCGGTCGTCGCCGTCCTGCCGATCGCCGCGACCGAGCAGCACGGACCGCATCTGCCGGTCTCGACCGACCACACCATCATGGCCGGCATGCTGAAGACCGTCTCGCCGCTCGTCCCGGACGATCTCGATGTGCGCGTCCTGCCGATCCAGGCGGTCGGCAAGTCGAACGAGCATATCCGTTCGCCCGGCACCCTGACCATCTCGGCGACCACGCTGATCGACCACTGGTGCGATCTCGGCGCATCCGTCGCCCGCGCCGGCATCCGCAAGCTGGTGATCGTCAACTCGCATGGCGGCAACGAGGAGATCATGGGCATCGTCGCCCGCGAATTGCGGGTGCGCCATGACATGCTGGTCGCCAAGACGTCCTGGATGCGCTTCGGCGTTCCGGACGGGCTCTATGGCGACTACGAGCGCAAATACGGCATCCATGGCGGCGACGTCGAAACCTCGCTGATGCTGCATTTCCGGCCCGAAACCGTGAAGATGGACAAGGCGGAGAATTTCCCCTCGCGCGTCGCCGACGCGCAGGAGACATTCGGCCATATCGCCCATACCGGCACCCACGCCTTCGCCTGGATCGCGCAGGACGTGAATCCCGGCGGCGCGGTCGGCGAAGCCGCCAGGGCGACCGCCGAGAAGGGAAAACTCACCGCCGAGCACCAGGCGCGCGGCTTCGTCGAACTCCTCGCCGACATGCGCAAGGCGAAGCTCGCCGACTGGATCATGACCGGGCGCTAGGCCTTTACGCCCTCCCCGGCCAGATCGTCGATGATCGGGCAATCCGGCCGGCCGTCGCCGTGGCAATGCTTCGCCAGCGTCGCCAGCGTGTCGCGCAGCGATTGCAGCTCCGCGATCTTGCGGTCGATCTCCGCGACCTTCTCCAGCGCCACCGCCTTCACGTCGGCGCTCGCCCGGTTCTTGTCGTCATAGAGCGACAGCAGCAGCCGGCATTCGTCGATCGTGAAGCCGAGGCTGCGCGAGCGCTGCAGGAAGCGCAGGCGGTGGACGTCCTTGTCCGAATAGTCGCGGTAGCCGTTCTCCGCCCGTCCCGGCGACAACAGCCCGATCTCCTCGTAGTAGCGGATCGTCTTGGGCGGCAGGTTCGCCTGTTCGGCAGCCGTTCCGATATTCATGCCGTCCTCCTCAAAGTTTCAGCGAGCGCAGCCGCAGCGCGTTCGAGATGACCGAGACCGACGACAGGCTCATCGCCGCCGCCGCGATCATCGGCGACAGCAGCGTGCCGGTCAGCGGATAGAGAATGCCGGCCGCGACCGGGACGCCGATCGAGTTGTAGGCGAAGGCGAAGAACAGGTTCTGCTTGATGTTGGCAAGCGTCGCCTGCGCCAGTTTCCTTGCCTTGACGATGCCTTGCAGGTCGCCCTTGAGAAGCGTGATGCCGGCGCTCTCGACCGCGACGTCGGCGCCGGTGCCCATCGCGATGCCGACATCGGCCGCAGCCAGCGCCGGCGCGTCGTTGACGCCGTCGCCGGCCATGGCGACCTTGCGCGCCCTTGGCGTGCAGTTCGTCGACCAGCGCCTTCTTGTCCTCCGGCAGCACGCCGGCGCGCACCTCGTCGATGCCGAGTTGCGCGGCGACGGCCTTTGCCGTGCGCTCGTTGTCGCCGGTCGCCATGATGACGCGCAGGCCGGCCTCGTGCAGCGCATGGATCGCGTCGGCCGTCGTCGCCTTGACCGGGTCGGCGACCGCCACGATGCCGGCGATCGCTCCGTCGACGGCGACGAACATCGCCGTCTTGCCCTCGGTCCGCAGCGCGTCCGCGCGCTCCGTCGCCGCGGCCAATTCAATCCCCTCGGCCTGCATCATCGCGCCGTTGCCGAGCGCGACCGCCTTGCCGCCGACCGTGCCCCTGACGCCCCTGCCGGTGACCGCCTCGAAACCGGAGGCGGCTTTGAGCTTGATGCCGCGCTCTTCCGCCCCGGCGACGATCGCCTCGGCGAGCGGATGCTCGGAGCCCTTCTCCAGCGCCGCGGCAAAGCCGAGCACGTCGTCTTCGCTCGCATCGCCGAGCGCCACCACGTCGGTCAGCTTCGGCTTGCCCTCGGTCAGCGTGCCGGTCTTGTCGACGATCACCGTGTCGACCCTGGCCATGCGCTCCAGCGCCTCGGCGTCCTTGATCAGCACGCCCGCCTGCGCGCCGCGTCCCGTCGCCGTCATGATCGACATCGGCGTCGCCAGTCCCAGCGCGCAGGGACACGCGATGATCAGCACCGAGACGGCCGACACGATGGCGTAGACGAAGGCCGGCTGCGGGCCCGAA
Source organism: uncultured Alphaproteobacteria bacterium (assembly GCA_963712205.1). Classification (GTDB taxonomy): domain Bacteria; phylum Pseudomonadota; class Alphaproteobacteria; order Rhizobiales; family Rhizobiaceae; genus Oricola. The sequence continues at coordinate 143,628 of CAVQHF010000011.1, forward strand.
CACCATCCAGGCGATGAAGGCGATGATCGCGACCGCGACCACCGTCGGCACGAAATACGACGCCACGCGGTCGGCCAGCCCCTGGATCGGCGCGCGCGAACGCTGCGCCGCGGCGACCATCTCGACGATATGCGACAGCATCGTGTCCTCGCCGACCTTGGCCGCCTCGATGACGAGCGTGCCGTTCTTGTTGAGCGTGCCGCCGGTGACGTTGTCGCCTTCCGCCTTTTCGACCGGCAGCGGCTCGCCGGTGAGCATGCTCTCGTCGACGGACGAATGGCCTTCGCGCACGACCGCGTCGACGGGCACGCTTTCGCCCGGCCGCACCCGCATCCGGTCGCCCTCGATGATGTTTTCGAGCGGCACGTCATATTCGTCGCCGTCGGGCGTGATGCGCCGCGCCGTCTTCGGCGCGAGATCGAGCAGCGCCTTGATCGCGTCGCCGGTGCGCTCGCGGGCGCGCAACTCCAGCACCTGGCCGACGAAGACCAGCGCGATGATCACCACCGAGGCCTCGAAATAGACCGGCACATGGCCGCCTTCCATCAGCATCTGCGCCGGGAACAGTTCCGGCATGAAGGTGCCGACCACGCTGTAGGCATAGGCCGCCGCGACGCCGAGCATGATCAGCGTCCACATGTTGAAGTTGCGCGTCTTCAGCGACGTCCAGCCGCGATGGAAGAACGGCTGCGCGGCCCACAGCACGACCGGCGTCGCCAGCAGGAATTCGAGATAGACCGCGATCCGCTCGCCGATCCACTCGCGCACCGGCAGGCCGATCATCGGCCCCATTGTCAGGATCAGCAGCGGGACGGCCGCGCCGGCGCTCACCCACAGCCGGCGCGTGAAATCGATCAGCTCGTGGTTCGGCTCGTCCGAAACGCCGCTCATCGGCTCCAGCGCCATGCCGCAGATCGGGCAGGTCCCCGGCCCCTCCTGGACGATCTCCGGATCCATCGGGCAGGTGTAGAGCGCGTTTTTCGGCGCTGCCTTTTTCTTTTTCTTGTTGTTGCCCGACAGATAGAAATACGGATCCGCCTCGAAGCGGTCGTGGCACTTCGGATTGCAGAAATGGTACTCGGTGCCCTTGTAGTGTCAGCGACGGCTTGCCGATGCCGAGCTTCACGGTCATCCCGCAGACCGGGTCGATCGCGGTTTCGCCCGCAGGCGCCGCGCCTTCGGCTTTCGCCGAACCGCAGCGCTGCCGTCGTGCTTGTGCTCGTGATGCGAATGATCGTGTGTGCCCATGGGTCAAACCTTCCAGTCTTTGGTAACCCCTAGATAGGGCTTCCAGCTACTGGAAGGTCAAGCGGTATCGTCGGACCGCGCCTCGTTCGGGACCGGCTCGGCCGACATTCCCGAAGACGATGACAGAATTCACGACGTATCCAGCCGCTGCGCGTAATGCGCCAGCGAATGGCATTCGCGCAGCACGTCGTCGACTTCGTGCACCGGCCGCTTGCGGTGGCCCGGCGGCCGGCCGGGACGCATCGGATGCGAGGCGTCCGGTGCGGCCGAGGTCGCGCCGGGCCCGCCAGCGGGCGAAACGGCGGGCCGGTTTGTCCAGGTCGTCCAGCGCTGCTTTCAGCGCATGGAGCCTGCGGCCAAGGCCTGCCGCGCTCGACCGGATCGTCGGGTGACGGAATCCAGTCGTCGGGAATCGGGCGCGGATCGGAAACCCCGATCACGCTGATCCGCGGAAAGCCTTTCGGACGCCGCCGGACCGGGCGGAACGACAGATCCGGCAGCGGATCGATGACGGAAAGAGCGCCGGCCTGTGCGGCGGTGGTGCGTGTGTTGCCTGTTGTGGTGGATGTTGTTGTGGTGGTGGACCGGCGCGGTTTCACAACCACAACAAGCTCGCGCGCGGCGATGATGACGAGCCGCCGGACGGCGGATTCGGCGGGCCGCAAAATGCGCAGCACCTGGTTGCGCAGACGGCGCGGCAGGGTGGCAGCCACCCTGCCCTCCGCGATCCCGGCCATGGCGAACAGCGCCGCGACGATGCGCAGAAGCGCCTCGCGGTTGCGGGCGATCGCCTTGTCCCAGTTGATCGTTTCCACCGTTCCGTCTCCCTCATTCGATCGGGCGGGAGAAAGGATATGGGAGGTGGCGGTGCGGTGGATAAGTTTTTCTCGCGGTTCGTGCCGAAACTCATGTTTTTGCGACAAACCAGGAATAGCCACATGCGGACGAAGCCGACGTTTGGATGCGGAATTCGCCTGAGTTATATCCGTAAATCCCCACTGGCGCGGCGCATTTGCGGTGCGAGATCGAACTCATTCTCCGTTGGAGCGCCTCTGGAGCGTTTGGGAGCCCGTAGGAATGCTCTGCGGGGACTATCCCGCGATAGGGCACCCCAAAGGCCCGACTGAACTCGGGCAGGAACATATGCCGGCGTTGCGCGACTTGCGGCCGGTGTGACCCATGTCAAGGCGGCAGCGGCCATCATGATTGTAACTATTTGCATAGATCCACGCGGCTTGCCCGGCCGTGTGCTTGTCCGGTTCGTTTCCGCCAGGTCAGACATATGAAGATGTTTGCACTGATAATCGCGCTTGTTGTCCTGCTGTCGCCAGCGGACGCTTTCGCGGATAACGAGTCGCCGGACACACCCCTGCCGATGGCCGTGATTGCGGGAGACGTCGCGGCAGTCGAGCAACATATCGAGGCCGGGACCGATCTGAATCAGCGCGATGATTTCGGATCGACCCCGCTGATCATCGCAGCGGTATTTGGCAGGCCAGAAGTGGCCGCGGCCTTGCTCGCGGCGGGCGCAGATCCGGCACTGACCGACGCGCAAGGATCCAATCCGCTGCATATTGCAGCCTTGCTGGGGCGCACCGAGGTCGTGCGGAGCCTGCTCGACGCGGGGGCGGACCGCTATACGCGAAGCGCAAGCGGGGCGACGGCGTTTGATTATGCGGCGGCGCCGCTGCCCGAAGAGGGGGCGATCTTCGACGTGCTCCGCACCCGGCTTGGACCGATCGGATTTCAGCTGGACGATGCCGAGGTCGCAGCCGCCAAGCCGGTGATCGCGCGGATGCTGCGGCCTTCGGCCGAGGACCTGCAGGGCGTGACCTACGCACCCGTCGAACGCGCCGATTTCGAAGTCTCGACGCCCGAAGCCGAGGGGCTGGACCCGATGCTGGTGGCGGAACTCTATCGCGACGCAGAAGCGCTGCCGCGGGTTTTCAGTGTGCTGGTCGTCAAGAACGGGAAGCTGGTGGCAGAGAAATACTTCAACGGCGGCGGGATCGACACGCCGACGCTGATTCAGTCGGCGGCAAAATCCGTCTTCTCGGCTTTCGTGGGGCTGGCCCATCGCGAAGGTTGCCTGCCCGATATGGATGCCGGGATCATGGACTTCTTCCCCGAAATCGCGGACCAGATCTCCGACCCGCGAAAGTCCGAGATCACGATCCGGCAATTATTGCAGATGCGCAGTGGCCTGCCGTGGGAAGAAACCGATCCGGAGCTCTGGGATCTGCTGATGAAGGGAGATCACTTGGCGCCACTGCGGGATTTCCCGCTGGTCGCTGATCCGGGGACAGAATTCAACTATTCCAATTTCTCGACCGACCTGTTGGGTGTGATCGTGGCCAGAGCTTGTAAAATGGACCTAGACAAGTTCGCGTCCGAGCAATTCCTGCGGCCACTCAATGCCCGGTTCGGCAAGTGGGAGCGGGGCAAGGACTACCACTATCCGCTCGTCCACCTGACGCCGAGGACCGCCGCCAGGATTGCTCAGCTCTATCTTGATGGCGGGGTCTACAATGGCAAACAGGTGATCCCGTCGGATTGGGTTTCCGATTCACTGGCCGATTACTCGCCCGATGCCTGGGTGACTGTTGAGCGGCTCGACCATGCCGGCCGGTATCTGCGGGACCTCGGTTATGGCTACCAGTGGTGGCAGGCTTCTGCGGGCGACCGCCGGATCAACTTCGCATGGGGGCATGGCGGCCAGTTCTATGGGCTGGTGCCAGACAAGAACCTGGTGATCGTTATCACCGCCTATCCGGCCTGGCTGGAACATGACAGTGAGAACTGGACACATGAACGTTCGCATCTGAACCTGGCCGGCAAGTTCATCTCGCTCTTGCCGTAGGGGCGACTGCTCCACTCGATCGTGCCTCGTCTGGCGGTTGGCGTCCAGGCGGCGATGTTTGGGCACGTTTCCAGACGGCCGCAATTCGAACCAGACGATACCGCAGCTTTAAGCGCCAGGCTGCGGTTATGCTACACGCAATCCGCCCGGCCCCAGCCTACACCGTCAGATGCCGCCGCACCGCCGGGTCGTCCAGCGTTTCCGCCGGCGCCTTCGTGGACGATCTCGCCGCGGTCCATGATGTAGACCTGGTCGGCCAGTTCGCGGCAGAAATCGAGATACTGCTCGACCAGCAGGATCGAGATGCCCTTCTCGTCGCGCAGATATTGCAGCGCCCGGCCGATATCCTTGATGATCGAGGGCTGGATGCCCTCGGTCGGCTCGTCGAGGACGAGCACCTTCGGCCGCGTCACCAGCGCCCGGCCGATCGCCAGTTGCTGCTGTTGCCCGCCCGACAGGTCGCCGCCGCGCCGCGACAGCATCGATTTGAGCACCGGGAACAGTTCGAACACGTCGCCCGGCACATTGCGCTCCTTGCGCGGCAGCCGCGCATAGCCGGTTTCGAGGTTCTCCCTGACCGTCAGCAGCGGAAAGATCTCGCGGCCCTGCGGCACATAGGCGAGCCCCCTGCCCGCGCGCGCATGCGGCGCTCCGGATAGCTTGTCCTCGTCCAGCGCGATCTCGCCCTTGCGGATCGGCTGATGCCCCATCACGGCGCGCAGCAGCGACGACTTGCCGACGCCGTTGCGCCCCAGCACGCAGGTGATCTTGCCGGACCCGGCTGTGACGGAAACCCCGCGCAACGCCTGCGCGGCGCCGTAATAGAGATCGATCCCGGAAACGGTAAGTGCGGTCATGCGTAGCCGATCCCCTTCAGGAACGTGTCGATTTCGCCGAACAGCTCGCGATCGTGGCCGAGCCAGATATGGCCGCCGTCCGGATAGATGACGAGACGCGCGCCCGGCACGCTTGCCGCGATATGCCGCGCCGCGTCCGCCGTCAGGAACCGGTCGTCCTCGACCGAAATGGCGAGCGTCGGCGCCGAGACCTTCTGCAGTTCCATCGGCGCCGGATTGCCGGAAAGCCGCGCGTCGTTGAAAAGCCCGTCGGCGCGCGCGCTGACCGGCAGGATACTCCGCAGGATTTCGTCGGCGCGCGCCTTTTCCGCGGCGCTGGCCGCCTCGTAGACCGCAGCATCGGTCGCCAGCAGCGTCTCCATCATCGTGTCGCGCATGGTGACGATGGCCGCCCAGAACAGGAAATCCGACCGCAACACGCTTTGCGCGACCGATTGCTGGAACGGCGACCAGGGACGCGCGGGCGGCCGGTCGGGCGCGTAGGTGGCCGGGACGATCGGCAGCAGTGCGGCGCAGCGGTCGGGATGGCGGATGGCGAACTGCATCGCCGACAGCGCCCCGGCCGATCCGCCGGCAATGGCGATCCTGTCGATGCCGAGCGCGTCCAGCAGGTCCGCGAAAGCGTCCGCCTGGTTGGCGGACGACGGATCGCCGGGAAAAGCCGAGCGCAGATAGCCGAAGCGCGACGGGGCGATGACGCGGTAGCCCGCATTCACCAGCGGTGCGGCGAAGGCCAGCCCCTGGTCGAAACCGCCACCCGTCCCATGGACCATCAGGAACGGCGTCCCCGACCCGGCTTCGGCATATTCGAGATCGCCGAACCGGCTTGCGACCATCATGCTGCGCTCCGGCGAGATGCGCGCGCGCGCCTGCGCCATCGCCCGGCGATAGGCCGATGCCGTAAAACCGCCGCCGGCGACAAGCGCGCCGGCGGCGACCCCCAGCCCCAACAGCGTCCTGCGTCGCAGCATCGCCAAACCCTCCGTGACGGACATGCCCGCCGGAAGAATGCCCGAACCGCCTGCAATCGCATTGACCGAGGACAACATCACGAATTACCGCCCCAGATAGCTTTCGATCACGCGCTCGTCGGCGCTGACATGGTCGAGCGAGCCTTCGGCGAGCACCGAGCCTTCGGCCAGCACCGTCACCTTGACGTCGAGGTCGCGGATGAAGGTCATGTCGTGCTCGACGACGATCACCGCCTTCTCGCCGGCGATGCCGCGCAGGAGCTTCGCCGTCTCGACGGTCTCGGCGTCGGTCATCCCGGCGACCGGTTCGTCGACGAGCAGCAGTTTCGGATCCTGCGCCAGCAGCATGCCGATCTCGAGCCACTGTTTCTGGCCGTGCGAGAGGTCGGCGGCGCGTTCGGCGCGGCGATGCGTCAGGCGGACGGTGTCGAGGATTTCCTCGATGCGCGTCTTCTGGTCGGCCGACGTGCTGTTGAACAGCGTCGCCATGATGCCGTGATCGCGCTTCAGCGCCAGTTCGAGATTGTCCTCGACGGTGTGGCTTTCGAACACCGTCGGCTTCTGGAACTTGCGGCCGATGCCGAGCTGCGCGATCGCCGCCTCGTCGTGCTTCGTCAGGTCGACCGAGCCCTCGAACAGGACCGTACCCGTGTCGGGCCGCGTCTTGCCGGTGATGATGTCCATCATCGTCGTCTTGCCGGCGCCGTTCGGCCCGATGATGGCGCGCATCTCGCCGGGCTCGACGGTCAGCGACAATTCGTTGATCGCCTTGAAGCCGTCGAAGGAAACGGAAACGCCGTCGAGATAGAGCAGCGACCTGGTCAGCCTCTCGTTCATTCCGCCGCTCCCGCTTCCGGCTGCAGGGTTTCCTCGATCGCGGTCGGCCTCGCGGCCTGTCCTGCAGGCGCGCCGATCCCGCCGCTGACGAGGCCGACGATGCCCTTGGGCAGGAACAGCGTGGTCGCGACGAACAGCGCGCCGAGCGCGAACAGCCAGAATTCCGGGAACGCCGCGGTGAAGTAGCTCTTGCCGCCATTGACCGCGATGGCGCCGATGATCGGCCCGACCAGCGTGCCGCGCCCGCCGACAGCCGTCCAGATGACCACCTCGATGGAGTTGGCCGGCGCGAACTCGCCCGGATTGATGATGCCGACCTGCGGCACGTAGAGCGCGCCGGCGATCCCCGCCATCATCGCCGAGACGACGAAGGCGAACAGCTTGATGTGCTCGACGCGGTAGCCGATGAAGCGGGTCCGGCTTTCGGCGTCGCGCACGCAGACCAGCACCTTGCCGTAGCGCGAATTGACGATGCCCGAGCAGATCACGAAGGCCAGCGCCAGCGCGATGGCGGTTGCGGCGAACAGCGCCGCGCGCGTTTCCTGCGCCTGCACCGAATAGCCGAGAATGTCCTTGAAGTCGGTCAGGCCGTTATTGCCGCCGAAGCCCATCTCGTTGCGGAAGAAGGCGAGCAGCAGCGCGTAGGTCAGCGCCTGGGTGATGATCGACAGATAGACGCCGGAGACGCGGCTGCGGAAGGCGAACCAGCCGAACACGAAGGCGAGCAGCGCCCGGCACCGCGACGACCATCAGCGCGGCGAACCAGAACTGGTCGAAGCCGTACCAGTACCAGGGCAGTTCCTTCCAGTTCAGGAACACCATGAAGTCCGGCAGGACCGGGTTGCCGTAGACGCCGCGCGTGCCGATCTGGCGCATCAGATACATGCCCATCGCGTAGCCGCCGAGCGCGAAGAACGCGCCGTGGCCGAGCGAGAGGATGCCGCAATAGCCCCAGACCAGATCGAGGGCGAGCGCCAGCAGCGCATAGGTCAGGTATTTGCCCGACAGGCTGAGGATATGGGTCGGCACATGCAGCGGATGCGACGCCGGCAGATAAAGGTTCGACAGCGGCACCAGCAGCGCGATCGCCACGAGCGACCAGCGCGACCAGGATCGCCTTGCGGTCGAGCGCCCTGAACAGGAAACCGGTGATCATGCCTCCACCGACCTTCCCTTGAGCGCGAACAGCCCGCGCGGACGCTTCTGGATGAACAGGATGATCAGGACGAGGATGAAGATCTTCGCCAGCACGGCGCCGGCATAGGGCTCGAGGAACTTGTTGGCGATGCCGAGCGTCATCGCGCCGACCAGCGTGCCCCACAGATTGCCGACGCCGCCGAAGACGACGACCATGAAACTGTCGATGATGTAGCCCTGCCCGAGATTGGGCGAGACGTTGTCGATCTGCGAGAGCGCGACGCCGGCGATGCCGGCGATGCCCGAGCCGAGCGCGAAGGTGAAGGCGTCGACCCAGGGCGTCGCGATGCCCATCGACGAGGCCATCGGGCGGTTCTGCGTCACCGCGCGCATCTGCAGCCCGAAGCGGGTGCGCTTCAGAACCAGCAGCAGGATCGCGAAGACGACGCCCGAGAAGACGACGATCCACAGCCGGTTGGTGGTGATCAGCAATTCGCCGACCTCGAACGACCCGGACATCCAGGACGGGTTGCCGACCTCGCGGTTGGTCGGGCCGAAGATCGTGCGCACCGCCTGCTGCAGGATCAGCGACACGCCCCATGTCGCCAGCAGCGTCTCGAGCGGCCGGCCGTAGAGGAAGCGGATGATGCCGCGTTCCATCACCAGCCCGGCGGCGCCGGAAACGAGGAACGCCAGCGGCAGCGCGATGGCCAGCGAATAGTCGAAGGCCCAGGGCGCGGATGTGCGGATGAATTCCTGCACGACGAAGGTCGTGTAGGCGCCGAGCATCACCATCTCGCCATGCGCCATGTTGATGACGCCCATGACGCCGAAGGTGATGGCGAGGCCGATGGCGGCGAGCAGCAGGACGGAGCCGAGCGAGATGCCATAGAGGATGTTCTGGCCGGCATCCCAGAACATCATCGATTCCTCGATCGACGCGATCGCCTCCCGGCTCGCGGCGCGGATCGCGTCGGACCCGGTGCTGGCGCCGATGGCGGTCAGGATCGGCAGCACGTCGCGGCCGCCGCGGTCGCGCATGACGGCGATGGCTTTGAGCTTGTCGGCTTCCGGCAGGTCGGATTGCAGGACGGCGGCGGCGCGCGCCTGCATGAAGGCGGTTTTCACGCCGGCGTCGGTTTCTTCCGCGATGACGCCGTCGAGCGTCTCGATCATGGAGGGATCGGGCCGCGAGAACATCGTCTCCGCCGCCTCGAGCCGCACGGCCGGGTTCTTGGCGCGCAGCGTCAGGCCGGAGACGACGTCGGCGATCTGGCGCCGGATGGAATTCTTGACCTTGACCTTGCGCAGCTCGGCTCCGGGCGCCGTGCCGGCGGCCTCGCGCGTGACCGGATCGAGCAGGTCGACGGCCGCGCCGTCGCCCTTGATGATGAACACCGCGCCGTCGCTTTCGCGCACCTGCAGCAGCCCTTCGGACAAGGCGTTCAGCGTCGGGACGGCATCGGTGTCGCCAAGCGACTGGAGTTCCTCGATGACGGCTTCGGTCTGGGAGAATTTCTTCGCCTCGGCGAACTTCGCGATGACGGCGCGCAGTTCTGCCTCGTCGGCGGGCGCGGACACGGTGGCGGCAAGGATGAGGGCCAGCAGCCCGGAAAGGAAAATGATCAGCCGCATGGGTTGGTCAGCCGCGCCTAGCAAGGTGTTTCAGGAACATGGGCGGGGAGCCGGGCGCCCGGCTCCCCTGACAGTTGGAGATCCTACGAACCGCCGAGGCAGGTCTTGGTCTCGGTGTTGTAGTTGCCGCAATTCAGCTCGACCCAGTCGGACTTCAGCGGCTTGGATTCCGGCAGGTAATCCGACCATGCGTCGCCCGGAACCAGGTCTTCGGTCTCGGAGACCACTTCGAACTGGCCGTCGTCCTGGATTTCACCGATCAGCACCGGCTTGGTGATGTGGTGGTTCGGAAGCATGGTGGACATGCCGCCGGTCAGGTTCGGCGCCTGGATGCCCGGCAGGGCGGCGATGACGGCGTCGGCGTCGGTGGTGCCGGCCTTCTCGACCGCTTTGACCCACATGTTGAAGCCGATGTAATGCGCTTCCATCGGGTCGTTGGTCACGCGGTCTTCGCCCATGCGCGCCTTCCATTCCTTGATGAAGGCGGCGTTTTCCGGCGTGTCGACCGACTGGAAGTAGTTCCATGCGGCGAGATGGCCGACCAGCGGAGCGGTGTCCAGACCGGCAAGCTCTTCCTCGCCGACCGAGAAGGCGACGACCGGAATGTCGGACGCCGAGATGCCCTGGTTGCCGAGTTCCTTGTAGAAGGGAACGTTGGCGTCACCGTTGATGGTGGAGACCACGGCGGTCTTCTTGCCGGCCGATCCGAAGGCCTTGATGTCGGAGACGATCGTCTGCCAGTCGGAATGACCGAACGGCGTGTAGTTGATCATGATGTCTTCCTCAGCGACGCCCTTGGCCTTCAGATAGGCTTCGAGGATCTTGTTGGTCGTGCGCGGATAGACGTAGTCGGTGCCGGCGAGAACCCAGCGCTCGACGCCTTCTTCGTTCATCAGGTAGTCAACGGCGGGGATCGCCTGCTGGTTCGGCGCCGCACCCGTGTAGAACACGTTGCGCTGGCTTTCCTCGCCCTCGTACTGCACGGGGTAGAAGAGGATCGAATCCAGTTCCTCGAAAACCGGCAGCACGGATTTGCGCGACACGGACGTCCAGCAACCGAAGACGGCCGCGACCTTGTCGGCGGTGATCAGTTCACGTGCCTTTTCGGCGAAAAGCGGCCAGTCCGACGCCGGGTCGACGACCACGGCCTCGAGCTTCTTGCCAAGAAGGCCGCCCTTCTTGTTCTGCTCGTCGATGAGCATCAGCATCACGTCTTTCAACGTGGTTTCGGAAATCGCCATCGTTCCCGAAAGCGAGTGGAGAACGCCGACCTTGATGGTGTCTTCCTGCGCCTGCGCGCTCGGTACAAGCGTGGCTGCGGCGAGCGCAGCGCTTGCGAAGACACCAGCCATGGTTTTGCGAATGAAATTCATGGGAGGCTCCTGACAGTTGGTGACCCAGACTATCCAGCAATCGCCGTGCCAACCCCAAGATTTCGCAGTAGACGACAAGGCTTTCCCGTTATTTTTCAGTCTCTTGCACCCGAAAACATGAACTCTCTGCGCAAACCGGGAGAGAGCATCGGTCACTTGCCATACCAAACCGGCATGAAGCCCAAAATATATGCCAGATATTTCGCAGATTTGAAATAACGCACAATATTTAGGCAATATTCCGGATTTGGCATATCGAGACTGTCTGGCTGCCTCGCAGGAAATAGCGAAGCTGCGGGAATTGCCTATTTCGCGCCCTTGCGCGCGGCGGCCAGCGCGGCCGCCAGAAGCTCGGGATCGCCGATCTGGCTGGCGAGGATCAGGATCAGGCGCGTGTCCATGCGCACGCATTGCTCGAACGTCAGCCCTTCATGCGCGTCGAGCAATGCTTCGTAGAATGCCTCGGCATTGCGGCCGAGCCGGTCTTTCGCAAGATCATTTTTCCCGGTCATTGCACCTCCGCGGTCATCTGCGGCCGGCCAAGCCTAGACTCATTCGCCGGTTTACGGAAACGGTGAATCGGCCCAGGTCGCCTGAGTGCTCTGCCGAGCGCCGGCCGGCAGACAACGGCCGGAAACCGTTCAGCCGCCGTATTTTTCGACCGTCTGTTCGATCGCCCCGAAAATCGAATGGCCGTCGGCATCCTTCATTTCGATGCGGACCGTGTCGCCGAATTTCATGAACCCGGTCGAGGCCGTGCCGTTGTTGATCGTCTCGATCATCCGGATTTCCGCGATGCAGGAATAGCCCGCCCCACCCTGCAGAGACCGGCTTGCCGGGCCCGCCGTCGAGCTTGTTCGACACCGTGCCCGAACCGATGATCGCGCCGGCGCCGAGCGGCCGGGTCCTGGCGGCATGGGCGACCAGTTCGCCGAAATCGAAGGTCATGTCGACGCCGGCATTGGCGCGGCCGAAGGGCGCGCCGTTGAAATCGACGCAAAGCGGCAATGTCACCTTGCCGCCGTCCCAGGCATCGCCCAGTTCATCAGGCGTCACCGCGACCGGCGAGAACGCGCTCGACGGCTTCGACTGGAAGAAACCGAACCCCTTGGCCAGTTCGCCCGGAATCAGCCCGCGCAGCGAGACGTCATTGACCAGCATGACAAGGCGGATCGCGTCACGCGCCTGTTCGGCGCTCGCGCCCATCGGCACGTCGTCGACGATCACCGCCACCTCGCCTTCGAAGTCGATGCCCCAGGCTTCGTCGGCCATCACGACGGCATCGCGCGGCCCGAGGAAACTGTCGGAGCCGCCCTGATACATCAGCGGATCGGTCCAGAACGTCGCCGGCATCTCGGCATTGCGCGCCTTCCTGACCAGTTCGACATGGTTCACATAGGCCGAACCGTCGGCCCACTGATAGGCGCGCGGCAAGGGCGACATGGCTTCGTGCTCGTGGAACCGCTCCGTCGGCTGCGCGCCCGTCTCGATGCCTTCGGCGACACCCTGCAGCCTCGGCGCAGCCGCATGCCAGTCGTCCAGCGCGGCCTGCAGCGTCGGCGCGATATGGGCGACATCCGAGCATCGGGTAAGATCCCTGGAAACGACCACGAGGCGTCCGTCGCGCGTATCGTTCTTCAATGTGGCAAGTTTCATGTTCTGTCAGACCTCGTTGCGGCCGCTGCGTCGCGGCCGGGATTGATCGGGCGGTTATGGAGTATCCTCAAGCGCGGCTCAACAGGCCATTGAGGACGATATCGACATGGGCGGCGGCATAGGCGTCGATATCGAGCGGATCGAACCGGTCGAAGGTCATCATCCACATCGCCGCCGTTATCGCGGGCGCTACCACGACCACGGGATATTCGATCGGAATGTCGGCGCGAAACTCGCCGCGCTCGATGCCGCGTCGCAAGATTTTGGTAAGCAACTGCTTTGCGATGCGGATCGTGTTGGCGTGGTAATATTCCAGGATTTCGGGAAACCGGTGCCCTTCCGAAATCATGATGCGAAGGATGATCCGCACGTCGCCCTTCACGAGCTTCTCGTACATAGTGTGGAAGACGAGACGAAGCAGGCTTTCGGTGTCGCCCGGAAAGGTGTCGACGATCCCCTGGACATCGGCGATGGCCGGAGCGGTCCTGGAATGGATCGCGGCGCGGAACAGCGCTTCCTTGTTCTCGAAATAGAGATAGATGGTGCCCTTGACGACGCCGGCGCGCGCCGCGACGTCCTCGAGCCGGGTCGCCGCGAAGCCCTTTTTCGGCGAACTCCTGCAACCCGGCTTCGATCAGTTCGGCCGGACGCGCCTCTTTTCGGCGTCGCCTGCGTTTTGGCGCTGACGTTTTTTTTGTTTGTTTCGTATCCGCCATTCGGATTTCATTGCCAGCTTGCGCGCGCAAAGACAATGCCGGCACCGTTTCGTTCCGGGAAAACGGAAGCGCTAGCCGTCTTCCCGAGCGCCCTTCGCCAGCCTGACCGCCGCCGCGACGATGCCGTCCGCCGACGGCAGCGTCGCCGCATAGGCCGGGCCGGTGGCGATGAAACAGTCCTCGGCGGTCACCCGGGCGAAGGATTTCACGCCGTTTTCCGCCATCAGCGCCATCAGCGCCTCGGACTGCGAGCCGGTGCGCCGGCATTCGTCGACGATCAGCACGTGCCTGCAGCCCGAAACGGCATCGAGGATCGCCTGTTCCGGCAGCGGCGCGATCCAGCGCATGTCGACGATGCGGCTTTCGATCCCGTGCTCCTCGATCAGCTTCTCGACCGCCTGGTGCGCCAGGTAGCAGCCATTGCCGTAGGTGACGATGGCGAGATGGTCGCCATGGCCCTCGACCGCGATGTCACCGAGCGCGATCCGTTTGTCGGGCGCGGGATAGTGGCGCATCCACAGGCCGTCCTTTTCGGCATGCAGGTCGCGCATCGGATAGAGCGCGATCGGCTCGACGAAGACCGAGACGCGGTTCTCCTCGCGCGCCAGCCGCACGCATTCGCGCAGCATCATCGCCGCGTCCGCGCCGTTCGACGGACAGGCGACCACGATGCCCGGAATGTCACGCAACACGGCGAGCGAATTGTCGTTGTGGAAATGCCCGCCGAAGCCCTTCTGGTAGCCGAGCCCGGCGATGCGCACGACCATCGGGTTCGTGTATTGGCCGTTGGAGAAGAACGGCAGCGTCGCCGCCTCGCCGCGCAACTGGTCCTCGGCATTGTGCAGATAGGCGAGGAACTGGATTTCCGGGATCGGCACGAACCCGTTATGCGCCATGCCGATGGCAAGGCCGAGGATCGACTGTTCGTCGAGCAGCGTGTCGATGACGCGGTGACGGCCGAAGCGTTCGTGCAGCTTCTGCGTCACGCCATAGACGCCGCCCTTCACGCCGACATCCTCGCCGGCCAGCACGATCTCGCGATGCTCCAGCATCAGGTCGGTGAGCGCCCAGTTGATCAGCTTCGCCATCGGCTGCGGCTGGTCGAACGCCTTCTCGTCGCCGCCGAATGCCTGCGCCCGCTCGTCCCGCGACGGTCCGTTCGCACGCTTGCAGACGCGCTTCGGCGGGATCAGGCTCGCCATCACGTCGCGCGCGTGCTTCAGCCGCGGCCGGTCGACGGCGAATTCCATCTCGGCTTCGCAGGCCTTCTCGATACCCCGCATAGGTCTCGATCGCGTCGGCGGGCGACAGATAGCCGGCCCGCGCCAGCAGCCCCGCCGTGTGCACCAGCGGATCGTTCTCCTCCGACTGCGCGATCTCGGCCTTTGGCCGGTAGGCCGCTTCGACGTCCGAACCGGCATGGCCGAAGAGGCGCACGGTCTTCACATGCAGGAACACCGGCTGGCGATTGCGCCGCGCGAACGCCGCCGCCTCAAGCGCGGTCGAATAGGTATCGAAGATGTCGAGCCCGTCGCAGGCGAACCAGGCAAGCCCCCGCCGGTCGGAGAAATTCGCCTCGATCCAGCCGGGCGGGGTTTTCACGGAGATACCGATGCCGTTGTCCTCGCAGACGAACATCAGCGGCAGCGGAACCCCCTGATAGGCCGTCCAGCAGGCCGTGTTGAAGGCGCCCTGCGCGGTCGAATGGTTCGTCGAGGCATCGCCGAAGGAACACATGACGATGGAATCGGGTTCGAGCGCCGCATGTTCGGGCCGCATGCGTTTCGCCAGCCCGATCGAATAGGCCGCGCCGACCGCTTTCGGCAGATGGCTGGCGATGGTCGAGGTCTGCGGCGGGATCGTCAGCGCCTTCGAGCCCAGCACCTTGTGCCGCCCGCCGGAGATCGGATCGTCGGTGGAACAGGCGAAGCTGAGCAGCATGTCGCGGATCGGATTCTGGCCGTCGACCTGGCCCGCGCGCTCGACCTGGAACGCGCCGTCGCGGTAATGCAGGAAGGCCATGTCGGTCGGGCGCAGCGCCGCGGCGACGGCGGCCATGCCCTCGTGCCCGGACGAGCCGATCGTGTAATAGCCCTGCCCCGCCTTCTGCATCTTGCCGCGCCATCCGGTCGAGATGGCGCGAGATGCATTGCGAGCGGAAGATGCCGATCGCGCCGCTCGGCATCAAGCGGCAGGTCGTGCCGGCAGGTCGGCCTCGGGAAAGTCGCCGGCGGCGACGCGATGGAGGAACCGTTGGTGGACGTGTTCTGCCCGGTCCGCCGTCATCTCAGAAGAACGCCTGCAAACCCGTCTGCGCGCGGCCGAGGATCAGCGCATGCACGTCATGCGTGCCCTCATAGGTGTTGACGGTCTCGAGATTGGCCATGTGGCGGAACACCTGGAACTCCTCGGAGATGCCGTTGCCGCCATGCATGTCGCGCGCGGCCCGCGCGATGTCGAGCGCCTTGCCGCAATTGTTGCGCTTGATCAGCGAGATCATCTCGGGCGCGGCATTGCCCTCGTCCATCAGCCGGCCGACCCGCAGGGCCGCCTGCAGCCCGAGCGTGATCTCGGTCTGCATGTCGGCGAGCTTCTTCTGGAACAGCTGCGTCTGGGCGAGCGGCTTGCCGAACTGCTTGCGGTCGAGGCCGTAGTTGCGCGCGGCCTGCCAGCAGAATTCGGCCGCGCCCATCGCGCCCCAGGCGATGCCGTAGCGCGCCCGGTTGAGGCAGCCGAACGGGCCCTTCAGCCCTTCGACATTCGGCAGCAGCGCATCTTCGCCGACCTCGACGCCGTCCATCACGACCTCGCCGGTCACCGAGGCGCGCAGCGACAGCTTGCCGGCGATCTTCGGCGCCGACAGCCCCTTCATGCCCTTTTCCAGGACGAAACCGCGGATCTTGCCGCCATGCGCCTCGGACTTCGCCCAGATGACGAAGACGTCGGCGATCGGCGCATTGGAGATCCACATCTTCGAGCCGGAAATCCGGTAGCCGTCCGTCGATCTTGATCGGCCTTCGTCTTCATGCCGCCGGGATCGGAACCGGCATCGGGCTCGGTCAGGCCGAAACAGCCGATCCACTCGCCGGTCGCCAGTTTCGGCAGATATTTCATCCGCTGTTCTTCCGTGCCATAGGCATGGATCGGATACATCACCAGCGAGGATTGCACGCTCATCATCGAGCGGTAGCCGCTGTCGACGCGCTCGACCTCGCGCGCGACGAGGCCATAGGCGACATAGCCGGCCCCGGCGCCGCCATAGGTATCGGGCACGGTCACGCCGAGCAGGCCCATTTCGCCCATTTCGCGAAACACCGACGGATCGACGCGTTCCTCGCGATAGGCATCGATGATGCGCGGCTGCAGCTGGTCCTGCGCATAGGCTCTGGCGGCATCGCGGATCAGGCGCTCCTCGTCGGTCAGCTGGTCTTCCAGCCGGAACGCGTCTTCCCAGTTGAACGAGCCGAGATCCGGCGCCGTGACATCGCCCATCGCATCACCTTCCATGTTCTCATTGGCGGCATCGGCCGCAATCCCGAAGCCCGCCAGGCGGGCCCCCGCGCACAAAAGCAATGCCGGTCGCGGCAAGTCAATGACCCGCGATCACGATTTTCGGACAATCCGGCGGACGCAGGCGACCGGAGCCGGCCGCCCCGAAAACGGGAACGGGGTCAGCCTCGCGGGTAGATGACGCCCTTGCGGATGATCATGTTCGCATAGAGGCGCGGTTCGCTCGTCGCGACAACCGTATGGGCGGCGCGCACGCGATCGTAAAACGCCTTGCCGACCAGCGGCACGACGGCGAAACCCGGCGCGCGCCTTGCGCAGACGGCGGTCATTTCCTCATGCACGGGATCGAGCCTGGCCGGATCCGCTCCGACGCAGGACCGGAAGATGGCTTCATCGACGAAATCGTCGACCGGCATCACCGAGAGGATCGCGTCGATCACCGGCACCACCCCGTGGCCGTCCGCGCGAACGAGGCGCCGCGCGTGCTCGAGCGCCGGATAATTCCCGTCGACGACGGCGATTTCATCGCCATGCCCCATCGCCCGCAGCGACGCGAGCAGGTCCGGCCCGAGGATGGGATCAAGCCCGATCAGCATCGCGCATGCCCCGCGTCAGCGTATTCTGGTCGACCATGAACTTGTCGAACAGCGGCAGGCTCGCCGCGCCGATGACGCGCGCTTCCGCACCGACGATGCCTTCCTCGACCGCGGGCAGCCTGATCCCCTCGGCGTCGAGTTTCGTCATCGCCGAGCGCACTTCTTCAACGAGGCGCGCGCGCACTTCGACCGGCATCCAGCCATCGATCACCGCGAGCTCGAACTCGATGACCGCCGAGGCGGACACGATCGCCTGCGCCAGCGGCGGCGCGCTGGCTTCCAGCCAGTCGTCGAGCGCGGTTCCGAGATCGCCCCAGTCGGACGGCGACAGCCAGATCGGCGCGGAATCGCCGCCCGCCTCGGTCACCCGCCTGTCGAGCGCGTGCAGCGAAGCGAGTTCGATCAGCTGGCGCGGCTTGCCGTTCTCGTCGGTGACGAGGATTGATCCCAGCGCCCCCGCATTCCCGGTTCGCCCGACGAAAAGGCTGCCGTTCAGGACCACGCCGCCGCCGATGAAGGTACCCAGATAGAAATACAGGAACTCGGAATTCGCCTGCCGCTCGGCAAAGACGAGTTCGGCGCCGCAGGCCGACGTCGCGTCGTTTTCCACATAGACCGGAAACGGATAATTGGCGCCGAGCGCGGCGCGGATATTGGTCTCCCGCCACGCATCCATTTCGTCCTGGCGCGCGCCGATGATGTCGGCCCAGTTCCAGATTTCGAACGGCATGCCGACGCCGAGCCCCGCCACCAGCTTGCGCTTCGCCTCCGTCAGGCCGGACAGGATATCGCCGATGCTTTCATTCGCGAACCGGAGGATCGCGTCCGGCACCGGATACGGATAAATCAGCTGGCGATGCTGCAGCGGCGTGCCGAGGAAGTCGATCAGGACGACTTCGGCGCTGCGCCGTCCGATCTTGAGTCCGAGAAAATAGGCGCCCTCGGGATTGAGCGAGAACGGCACCGAGGGCTGTCCGATACGGCCGCGCACCGGCTCTCCCCGCACCACCAGCGTATCTTTTTCCAGGCTCCGCATGATCACCGACGTCGTCTGCGCCGAAAGCCCCGTCAACCGGGTGAGATCGGATTTCGCCAACGCGCCGTTGCGCCGCAGAAGCGTCAGGATGAGCTTCTCGTTATAGGCGCGCATTCCGCTCTGGTTGGTCCCGCGCATCTGCGCCGGACCGCCATCGGCCGGTGAAACATCGCGTACTTCTGGCTGTATCGTCATGCAGCCTCCCTCTGCCGCGTCCCGGTGAACATGCCGGCTCCTGCCACACGGCATTGTCCTCGGCAGCAGTTTGTCTGCAAACGGGCGCTTGTGTCAATTAATAAATAAGAGTGAATTAGTTATTGACACGATCATTCTGTTGGTGTTCCCTGATGACAGGTTCGGGCAATGGACGCGTGATGAAGCACCGTCCGCCCGCTTCCTGGCCGGCCTTGGAAAAGGCCGGAAATGTCAACCCTGGGAGGAAAATCGTGAACAAGACCATACTCGCAACAACCGTTGCTGCGCTCGCTATCGGCGCGGCGTCCATCGTTCCCGCCAGCGCGCAGGACAAGATCGGCGCATGCCTGATCACCAAGACCGACACCAACCCCTTTTTCGTGAAGATGCGCGAAGGCGCCACCGCGAAGGCCGAGGAACTGGGCATCGAGCTCAACAGCTATGCCGGCAAGGTCGACGGCGACAACGAAACCCAGGTCGCGGCGATCGAAACCTGCATCGCCAATGGCGCCAAGGGTATCCTGCTGACCGCTTCCAGCACCTCGGCAATCGTGCCGTCCGTCCAGCAGGCGCGTGACGCCGGCATCCTCGTGATCGCGCTCGACACCCCGCTCGATCCGGCCGACGCGGCCGACATGACCTTCGCCACCGACAACTTCAAGGCCGGCGAGCTGATCGGCCAGTGGGCAAAGGGCAAGCTCGGCGATGCGGCCGCCGACGCCAAGATCGCCTTCCTGGACCTCGATGTGTCGCAACCGACCGTCGGCGTTCTGCGCGACCAGGGCTTCATGACCGGCTTCGGCATCGACACCAAGGACCCCAACAAGTGGGGCGATGAGGACGATCCGCGCATCGTCGGCCACGATGTGACCGCCGGCAACGAGGAAGGCGGCCGCAAGGCGATGGAAAACCTTCTCGCCACCGATCCG
Source organism: uncultured Alphaproteobacteria bacterium (assembly GCA_963712205.1). Taxonomy (GTDB): domain Bacteria; phylum Pseudomonadota; class Alphaproteobacteria; order Rhizobiales; family Rhizobiaceae; genus Oricola. Next base: position 163,184 of record CAVQHF010000011.1, read on the forward strand.
TCGGTCAATGTCGTCTACACGATCAACGAACCCGCCGCCGCAGGCGCCTACGAGGCGCTTAAATCCGTAGGCCGCGAAGGCGACGTCCTGATCGTGTCGGTCGACGGCGGCTGCCCCGGCGTCCAGAACATCAAGGACGGCGTCATCGGCGCGACCTCGCAGCAATATCCGCTGCTGATGGCGTCGAAAGGCATCGAGGCGATCGCCGCCTACGCGAAGGACGGCACCAAGCCCGCAGCAACCGAAGGCAAGAACTTCTTCGACACGGGCGTGGCGCTCGTCACCGACCAGCCGGTCGATGGCGTCGACTCGATCTCGGTCGACGAAGGCCTGAAGCTCTGCTGGGGCTGATCCCCGGCTGATCCGGGAGGGCGCACCGCGCCCTCCCCTCATGCCACGCGACAAATCGCGGCCAATCTGTCAGTATCCTTGGTAGCCGGCTGGAATGGACACCTGCCGGAAGGGAGGATGTTTCATGTCCACGCAAAGCACACAAAACGGACGATTTCGAAGCGGTGGTGTCGGGCGCGTCGACCGACATTGCGTCTTTCGATGTCCGTCACAAGGGGTTTGTCGGCCGCTTCCACGAAGTGCTGCACTCCACCCCGGCCATCGTGCCCCTGATCGTTCTTGTCACGGCCACAGCTGTTTTCGGGCTCGTTCTCGGCGGCAGGTTCTTCTCGCCGTTTGCCTTGACGCTGATCCTTCAGCAGGTTCAGATCGTCGGCGTGCTGGCGGCGGCGCAAACCCTGGTCATCCTGACGGCGGGTATCGATCTCAGCGTCGGCGCGCTCGCCGTGCTGTGTTCCGTGATCATGGGGCAATTCACATTCCGCTACGGAATCCCGCCATTCCTCGCGGTGATCTGCGGACTGGCCTTTGGCACCGCCATCGGCGCCGCCAATGGCTGGCTGGTTTCGCGGGTCAAGCTGCCGCCCTTCATCGTCACGCTCGGCACGTGGCAGATCGTGCTGGCGGCGAACTACCTCTACTCGGCAAACGAAACGATACGCGCCCAGGATATCGAGGAACAGGCGCCGTTCCTGCAGTTCCTCGGCACCAAGGCGCAGGTCGCCGGCGCGACATTTACCTTCGGCGTGTTCCTGATGCTGATCCTGGTGATTGTGCTCGCCTATGCGTTGCGCTCCACCGCCTGGGGACGGCACGTCTATGCGGTGGGCGATGACCCGGAAGCCGCAGAACTCGCCGGCGTCAACGTGCACCGGACCCTGATGTCTGTCTACATGCTCGTCGGCTTCATATGCGCGCTTGCGGGTTGGGTCATGATCGGCCGCTTCGGCTCGGTCTCGCCGTCCGCGACAACCGGAGTGATCGGCAACATCCAGTCGATCACCGCTGTCGTCATCGGTGGCATTTCGCTTTTCGGCGGTCGTGGCTCGATCCTCGGCTCTTTGTTCGGCGCTCTGATCGTCGGCGTATTCGAACTCGGTCTGCGCATGGGCGGCGCAAACCCGCAATGGACCTTCCTGCTCATCGGTGCGCTCATCATCGGCGCCGTTGCGGTGGATCAGTGGATTAGAAAGGTATCGGCATGACGATGGAACCCATTCTCAAGGCCCGCGGGCTCGTCAAGCGCTTTGGCAAGGTCACCGCGCTCAACAGATGCGACTTCGATCTCTATCCAGGCGAAATCCTTGCCGTGATCGGCGACAACGGAGCCGGCAAATCGGTAATGATCAAGTCGCTGTCGGGCGCACTGCAGCCGGATGAAGGCGAGATCTGGCTGGACGGCAAACCAACCCGCTTCGCGTCGCCTATCGAGGCGCGCGGCGCGGGCATCGAGACGGTGTACCAGACCCTGGCGATGTCTCCTGCCCTGTCGATCGCGGACAACATGTTCATGGGGCGCGAAGTCCGGCAGCCTGGCGTCATGGGCAAGTGGCTCCGCCGGCTCGACAAGCGCGCGATGGAGAAGTTCTCGCGAGAGAAGCTCTCCGAACTGGGATTGATGACAATCCAGAACATCAACCAGGCGGTCGAAACGCTTTCGGGCGGACAACGCCAGGGTATCGCGGTTGCGCGCGCCGCAGCCTTCGGATCGAAGGTCATCATCCTCGACGAGCCAACGGCGGCGCTCGGCGTCAAGGAATCGCGCCGCGTGCTGGAACTGATCCTCGACGTGAAATCGCGTGGCATCCCGATCATCCTGATCTCGCACAACATGCCGCATGTCTTCGAGGTCGCCAACCGCATCCATGTCCACCGGCTGGGGCAACGCCTGTGCGTGATCGACCCGAAGGCCTACACCATGTCGGACGCCGTCGCCTTCATGACCGGCGCCAAGGAACCGCCGGCCGAGCCGCATCGCGGCCTGAATCAACCTGTCGGAAGAACCGCGCAAGCGATTCCGGAACAAGCAGAAAGGGCGGGACCGCATCGCGGCCCCGCCCTTCCCTTTTCGGATCGTCGGCGAACCGGCTCTTGTTACAGAGCTTCGTCGGTGATCTCGTGCGTCCAGGCGCCGGACGGCTCCTTCTCGATGATCTTCTGGTCGAGAAGAGCCTTGGCGGTGCGCTCGTAGACGTCTTCCTTGAGCACGCCCGAACCGTCGCCGATCAGCTTGGCGACTTCGCCCATCATCCGCTTCTGGTGGTTCTCGTCCTGGCCGCCATTGTCCATGACGATCCCGGCAGCTTCGTCCGGATTTTCCAGAGCGTATTTCCAGCCCTTCATCGAAGCACGCACGAACTTGACCATGTTTGCCTTGAAGGCCGGATCGGCGAGCTTGTCTTCCATCGCATAGAGGCCGTCCTCGAGCAGGTCGTTGCCCATGTCCGAGTAGTTGAAGACGATCAGGTCTTCCGGCTTGTAGCCGGCGTCGATCAGCTGCCAGTACTCGTTATAGGTCATGACCGAGATGCAGTCGGCCTGCTTCTGGATCAGCGGCTGCACGTCGAAGGACTGCTTCAGCACGGTGACGCCGTCCGGGCCGCCATCGGTCGAAAGGCCGAGCTTGTTCATCCAGGCGAAGAACGGATATTCGTTGCCGTAGAACCAGACGCCGAGCGTGTGGCCCTTGAAGTCGGATTCGGACTTGACCGGTCCATCCGTCGGGCAGACCATTTCCATGCCGGCCTTCTCGAAGGGCTGGGCGATGTTGACCAGCGGAACGCCCTTCTCGCGGGCGACCAGCGCGCCGCCCATCCAGTCGACGATCACGTCGGCGCCGCCGCCGGCGATCACCTGTTCCGGCGCGATGTCGGGACCGCCCGGCTTGATCGTGACGTCAAGGCCTTCCTCGTCGTAGAAGCCCTTGTCCTTGGCGACGAAATAGCCGGCGAACTGCGCCTGCGCCACCCATTTCAATTGCAGCGTCAGCTTGTCGGCGGCCATCGCCTGTACGGTCGCGAGCGACATTGCGCCCACCATCAGGGACATCATCAGTTTTTTCATGTCTTTACCCTTTTCGCCTTTCCCTCTGCGTTGTTCCGCGAGCCTGCGGGAGCGGGCCCACGGTTTGCGTCTAACCACCACGGATAGACGGATGCCAGAATGTCGTCGCCCTTTCGGCAAGGGCGACGGCACCATAAAAGACGGACCCGGCGAGCGCGGCGACCGCGATCTCGGCCCAGACCATGTCGAGGTTGAGCCGGCCGATTTCGGTCGAAATGCGGAATCCCATGCCGACGATCGGCGTGCCGAAGAATTCCGCGACGATCGCGCCGATCAGCGCCAGCGTCGAATTGATCTTCAGCGCGTTGAAGATGAACGGCATCGCCGCCGGCAGGCGCAGCTTGAACAGCGTCTGCCAGTAGTTGGATGCATAGGTGCGCATCAGGTCGCGCTCCATGTGGCCGGCGGCGGTGAGCCCCGCGACGGTGTTCACCAGCATCGGGAAGAAGGTCATGATGATGACGACCGCCGCCTTCGACTGCCAGTCGAAACCGAACCAGATGACCATGATCGGCGCGATGCCGATGATCGGCAGCGCCGAGACGAAATTGCCGATCGGCAGCAGGCCGCGGCGCAGGAAGTCGACGCGGTCGGCGAGGATCGCGACGACGAAGCCCGCGCCAGAGCCCACCACGTAGCCGAACAGCACCGCCTTGAAGATCGTCTGGCGGACATCGGCGGCAAGCACCGGCAGCGACGATGGCGATGCGCGCGCCGATCGCCGACGGCGGCGGCAGCAGGATGAAGGGAATGCCGAAACCGCGCGTCGCCGCCTCCCAGAGGATCAGCACCCAGGCGCCGAAGATCGCCGGAATGAGCAGCCGGACGAACCGTGGCGGCCTCGCGCGTAACCGGGCGGAGCGCCGAAAGCCGGGTGACACAGGCCCAGGCGAGCAGCCAGAGCGCGGCGATCAGCAGGAAGAACGGCGCGCGCGCCTGCCCTTCGTTTCCGAGCAGGGCGGACAGCAGAAGCCAGGCGCCGGCATGGGCGGCCACGAACAGGACCGCGGCGACAACATGCCTGCTTCAGGGGCAACATGGCGGCAACCGCGCCGGCGACGAGCGAGGAGACGACGATAGCGCGAACGTCCCGGTTCCCGGGCGGCGTGGCCGCGCCGTCGCCGAACATCGGCAGCTTGATCAGCGCCAGGACCGTCAGGATCACCGCGGCGACGGCCTGCCAGGAGCGCAAGGAGCATGCTCATGCCGGCCTCCCTCCCATCATGCGGTTGACGACCCGCGAGACGATGTCGACCGTGACGACCAGCAGCGCCGCGAGCACCGAGCCCATGACGAGCGCCGCCCACATGTCGATCGTCTGGCTGTAATAGGAGCCGGCGAGCAGCTTGGCGCCGATGCCGGCCACCGCGCCGGTCGGCAGTTCGCCGACGATCGCGCCGACCAGGCTGGCGGCGATCGCGACCTTCATCGAGGTGAAGAGATAGGGGACCGACGCCGGCACGCGCAGCTTCCAGAATGTCTGGCCGAGGCTGGCATTATAGGTCCGCATCATGTCGAGATGCATCGCCTCCGGCGAGCGCAGGCCCTTCACCATGCCGACCGTGACCGGGAAGAACGACAGATAGGTCGAGATCAGCGCCTTGGGGATCAGGCCGGTGATGCTGATGGCGCCGAGCACCACGATCACCATCGGCGCGATCGCCAGGATCGGCACGGTCTGCGAGGCGATGATCCACGGCATCAGGCTGCGCTCGAGCGATTTGCACATGCACGATGCCGACGGCGATCACGATGCCCAGCACCGTGCCGAAGGCAAAACCGACCAGCGTCGAGGACAGCGTCACCCAGCCATTGTAGACGAGGCTGCGGCTGCTGGTGAGTTTGCGCTGAAACGTGTTCTCGAAGAAATTGACGGCGATCTGGTGCGGCGCCGGCAGCGTCGGCTTGGCCTGGCGACATGGTCTTTTCGACCAGCTGCCAGGTCGTCGAGGTAACGCCGGCGCGCTTGTCCATGTCGCGCTGCACCGGCGCGTTCATGAACACGGCGGCGACGTACCAGATCGCGATGATCGCCGCGACGACCGTAAGGACGGGGAAGATGCGTGTCTTCAGCATGTCGGCGCCGGCTCACTCGTCATAGGCATGCCCTGCCCGAAGGCCCTCGCGCACCCGGTGCGCGATCTTCAGGAATTCCGGCGTCTCGCGGATGTCGAGCGGCCGCTCGCTTGCCGAGATCGCAATCGATGACGTCGTGGACGCGGCCCGGGCGCGGGCTCATCACCACGATCTTGGTCGACAGGAAGACCGCCTCGGGGATCGAGTGGGTGACGAAGACCACCGTCTTCTGCGTCGCCGCCCAGAGCTTCAGAAGCTGTTCGTTCAGGTGGTCGCGCACGATCTCGTCGAGCGCGCCGAACGGCTCGTCCATCAACAGCATGTCCGGCTGCACCGCCAGCGCGCGCGCGATCGAGGCGCGCTGCTGCATGCCGCCCGACAATTGCCACGGATATTTCTTCTCGAAGCCGGCGAGATCGACCAGCTCCAGATTGTCGGATATGCGCTTGCGCCGTTCGGCCGCGCTCAGCCCCATGATCTCCAGCGGCAGCGCGACATTGTCGGCAATCGTGCGCCAGGGAAACAGCGCCGCCGCCTGGAAGACATAGCCATAGGCCCGCTTCAGCCGCGCCTCCTCCGGCGTCATGCCGTTGACGGTGATCGATCCGCCGCTCGGCTTTTCGAGATCGGCGATCACCCTGAGCAGCGTGGTCTTGCCGCAGCCCGACGGACCGATCAGCGAGACGAACTCGCCCTTCTCGATCGCGAGGTCGATATCCGACAGGGCATGCACCGGCCCGTCACCGGTCTGGAAGGTCAGGTTGAGTTTGTCGGCCTTGATGACGGTCTGCTTGCCCAAATCCCGTGTCGCCCGTGTTGTTTCCTGCAGACTTTTGCCCGCTTGCATGTCCATTATGTTTCCATATCGGCGGCGCCGCCGCATCGTTTCGTTATCGGGAAAATCCGCAATGCCCGCAACATCATCGCCCGCCTCCCAGTGCCGCAAACTCCGCGCCGAAGGCACTTATGCCGGCAAGCAGGGCTTTGACTATTTCGAGGGGATTGCCCGCGAGACCGTCGGCTCGGCCGGCATCTGCATGCATCTGCTGACGATACCGCCGGGCGGCCGCGCCAAGGCGCACAAGCATGACAGCCACGAGACCGCGATCTATGTCCTGTCCGGCACCGCGATCATGTATTGGGGAGAGAAGCTCGAGCACTGCATGGAGACGGCTGCCGGCGACATGATTTATATCCCGGCCAACGTTCCGCACCTGCCGATCAACAATTCCGGCGACGTCGTCACCGCCGTCATCGCGCGCACCGACCCCAACGAACAGGAGAGCGTCACCCTCCTGCCCGAACTGGAACAGCTTGTGGGCTAGCCGGTCGGCCATCACACCCCGCTCGCCGGGATGCCGGTGCGCTGGACGGGCCGCGGCGCGACCAGTTCCTTCCAGGTCGACAGCGCCTTGTTGACCGCCTGGAACGGCTCGCGCTTGACGAACTCGCCATGGCCTTCCTCGGTCTTCACCGCGCCGTCGTCGACGACCAGCTTGCCGCGCGAAAGCGTGAACCGCGGCAGGCCCTTCACATGCTTGCCCTCGAAGACGTTGTAGTCGATCGCCGACTGCTGCGTCTTGGCCGAGATCGTCTTTTCCTTCGCCGGATCGAGCACGACGATATCGGCGTCCGCGCCGACCAGGATCGCGCCCTTTTTCGGATACATGTTGAGGATCTTGGCGATGTTGGTCGAGGTGACCGCGACGAACTCGTTCGGCGTCAGCCGGCCGGTCTCGACGCCGTAGGTCCACAGCATCGGCAGCCGGTCTTCCAGTCCGCCCGTGCCGTTCGGGATCTTGGTGAAATCGCCGACGCCGTAGCGCTTCTGCTCTGTCGTGAAGGCGCAGTGGTCGGTCGCCACCACCTGCAGCGAACCCGACTGCAGACCGGCCCAGAGCGAATCCTGGTGCTGCTTGTTGCGGAAGGGCGGGCTCATCACGCGGCGCGCCGAGTGGTCCCAGTCCTTGTCGAAATATTCGCTCTCGTCGAGCGTCAGGTGCTGGATCAGCGGCTCGCCATAGACGCGCATGCCGTTCTGGCGGGCGCGGCGGATCGCCTCGTGCGACTGTTCGCAGGAGGTGTGCACGACATAGAGCGGCACCCCGGCCATGTCGGCGATCATGATGGCGCGGTTGGTCGCCTCGCCCTCGACTTCCGGCGGCCGCGAATAGGCATGGCCTTCCGGGCCGTTATTGCCCTCGGCGAGCAGCTTGGCCTGCATCTGCGCGACGACGTCGCCGTTCTCGGCATGGACGAGCGGCAGCGCGCCGAGTTCGGCGCAACGCTGGAACGAGGCGAACAGCTCGTCGTCATTGACCATCAGCGCGCCCTTGTAGGCGAGGAAGTGCTTGAAGGTGTTGATGCCCCTCTCGCGCACGACCGTCTCCATCTCGTTGAAGACCTGCTCGCCCCACCAGGTGATCGCCATGTGGAAGGAATAGTCGCAGTTCGCCCGCGTCGACTTGTTGTCCCACATCTGGATCGCCTCGAGCAGCGACTGGCCCGGCGACGGCAGGCAGAAATCGACCACCATGGTCGTGCCGCCGGAGACCGCCGCGCGGGTGCCGCTTTCGAAATCGTCGGACGAATAGGTGCCCATGAACGGCATTTCGAGATGCACATGCGGGTCGATGCCGCCCGGCATGACGTAGCAGCCGGTCGCGTCCAGTTCGTCGTCGCCGGACAGGTTCGGCCCGATCTCGGTGATCACCCCGCCCTCGATCCGCAGATCCGCCTTGTAGGTCAGGTCGGCGGTGACGATGGTTCCGTTCTTGATGATGGTCGCTGGTCATCGGCCTCTTCCTTCGTATTCTGATTGGTCTTGTCGCGCTTCCTCAGTCCGCGTAGGACGGATCTTCGTGATCCAGGATGCGCTTCATTTCCGCAAAATGGGCGTGTTCCGCCTCCTTGTAGACCTCCCACTCGGCGGCGGTCGCCTCGGCGACCTCATCGGACATGATCGCCAGTTCGCGGCCCGTCTGGTAGGCGAGCACGAGTTGTCGCGCCGCACGCTCCAGATGGTACATCGCGTCGAAGGCCTCGGCGACGGTCTCGCCGACGGTCGTCACGCCGTGATTGCCCATCATGACCTGGCGGTGGTTGCCGATGGTCGTGGCGATGCGCTCGCCCTCGGCCTCCTCCGTGGCGATGCCGCCGAAATTCAGGTCATAGGCGATGCGCTTGTAGAACCGCGCCGTCACCTGGTCGATCGGATAGATCGTCGGATCCTTCAGCGTCGCCAGCGTCGTCGCGTAGGGCGGGTGCAGATGCAGCGCCACGCGGGCCTGCGGCAGCATGCGGTGGATCGCCGAATGGATCGACCATGCCGACGGGTCCGGCGCGTCCGGCCGCTTCATCGTGTCCGGATCGCCGGCGTCGACCAGCAGCAATCTCCGAGGCCTTCGCCATCGAGAAATGCCTCCAGCGCGGATTGACGAGGAACTGCTTGCCATCCGCCGACACGGCGGCGGAGAAATGGTTCGCCACGCCCTCGTGCCAGTCGTAGCGCGCCGCCAGGCGCAGCGCCGCCGCGAGATCGATCCTGAGCTGGCGTTCGTCCGCATGTCCGAGCGGGACGACATTGGATCGCGTCATCTCCGTCACTCCACGATCCCCGCCGTCTCGACCACCGCGTGGAACAGCACGTCGGCGCCGGCGCGCGCCCATTCCGGCGAGATCTCCTCGGCCTCGTTGTGCGACAGCCCGTCGACGCAGGGGCACATCACCATCGCCGTCGGCGCGACGCGGTTGATCCAGCAGGCGTCGTGGCCGGCGCCGGAGATCAGGTCGCGATGCGAATAGCCGAGCCGGTCGGCGGCGTCGCGCACCGCCTTGACGCAGTCCTCGTCGAAGCTCGACCGGATCGAACCCGCCGACCTTCTCGAACTCGACGCCGAGGCCCATCTCGTCGCAGATTGCCTTCGCGCCGATCTTCAGCCGCTCTTCCATGTCGGTGATGACGGCGAGGTCCGGCGAGCGGAAATCGACCGTGAACACCACCTTGCCGGGAATGACGTTGCGCGAATTCGGATAGACGTCGATATGGCCGGCCGCGCCGACGGCATGCGGCGCATGGCTCCAGGCGATCTCGTCGACCAGTTGCAGCACCCTCGCCATGCCGAGGCCGGCATTCTTGCGCATCGGCATCGGCGTCGAGCCGGTATGCGCCTCCTTGCCGGTGATCGTCACCTGCGTCCAGGAAAGCCCCTGCCCGTGCGTGACGACGCCGATATCCTTGCCCTCGGCCTCGAGGATCGGGCCCTGCTCGATATGCAGTTCGAAGAAGGCCTTCATCTTGCGGGCGCCGACTTCCTCGTCGCCCTTCCAGCCGATCCGCTCCAGCTCGTCGCCGAATTTCTTGCCCTTGGCGTCCTCGCGGCCATAGGCCCAGTCCTGCTCGTGGATGCCGGCGAAAACGCCGGAGGCGAGCATGGCGGGGGCAAAGCGTGTGCCCTCCTCGTTGGTCCAGTTGGTGACGACGATCGGGTGCTTCGTCTTGATGCCGAGATCGTTGAGCGTGCGCACGATCTCGAGCCCGGAGAGCACGCCGAGCACGCCGTCATACTTGCCGCCGGTCGGCTGCGTGTCGAGGTGACTATCCGACATAGACCGGCAGCGCGTCGGGATCGGTGCCCTCGCGGCGCATGAACATGGTGCCCATCTGGTCGACGCCCATGGTCAGGCCGGCTTCGTCACACCATTTCTGGAACAGCTTGCGGCCCTCGCCGTCCTCGTCGGTCAGCGTCTGGCGGTTGTTGCCGCCGGCAACGCCCGGGCCGATCTTGGCCATTTCCATCAGCGAGTCCCACAGCCGGTCCCCGTTGATCCTGAGATTTTCGCCCGGTGCCGCCATGTCTCGCCCTTTCTTCTTTTCACTTCATGCTCGGGAACGTGAAGACCGCTCCCTCATGGATGTCGTCCGGCCAGCGCGTCGTGATCGTCTTCAGCCGCGTGTAGAACCGCACGCCTTCCGAGCCGTAGATCGAATGATCGCCGAAGAGCGACCGCTTCCAGCCGCCGAAGGAATGATACGCGACCGGCACGGGGATCGGCACGTTGACGCCGACCATGCCGACCTCGATGCGGTTGGCGAAGTCGCGCGCCGCATCGCCGTTGCGGGTGAAGATCGCGGTGCCGTTGCCGTATTCGTGCTTGTCGATCATGTCGACGGCTTCGTCGTAGGAGTTGGTGCGCACCACCGACAGGACCGGTCCGAAGATCTCTTCCTTGTAGATGCGCATGTCGGTCGTCACGCGGTCGAACAGCGAGCCGCCGACGAAATAGCCGTCCTCGTAGCCCTGCAGCGAGAAACCGCGCCCGTCGACGACGAGCTCCGCGCCTTCCTTGACGCCCTGGTCGATATAGCCGAGCACCTTCTGCTGGTGCTGCCTGGTGACGAGCGGACCCATGTCCGCCTCGGGATCTGTCGCCGGACCGATCTTCAGCGCCTCGACCCGGGGCTTGAGCGCGGCGACCAGCTTGTCCGCCGTCTCCTCGCCGACCGGCACCGCGACCGAGATCGCCATGCAACGTTCGCCGGCGGAGCCGTAACCGGCGCCCATCAGCGCGTCGGCCGCCTTGTCGATATCGGCGTCGGGCAGCACCACCATGTGGTTCTTCGCGCCGCCCAGCGCCTGCACGCGCTTGCCGGCCGCCGTGCCGCGCGAATAGACATATTCGGCGATCGGCGTGGAGCCGACAAAGGACACGGCCTTGATGTCGGGATGATCGAGGATCGCGTCGACGACCTCCTTGTCGCCGTGCACGACATTGAGCACGCCATCCGGGAAACCCGCCTGTTTGAACAGGTCGTAGATCAGCATCGGCGCCGACGGATCGCGCTCCGACGGCTTCAGGATGAAGGTGTTGCCGCAGGCGACCGCCACCGGATACATCCACAAGGGCACCATGGCGGGGAAGTTGAACGGCGTGATGCCGGCCACCACGCCGAGCGGCTGCCGGTCGGCATAGGTGTCGATCGCCGGGCCGACATTGCGCGAGAATTCGCCTTTCAGAAGATGCGGAATGCCGCAGGCGAACTCGACCACCTCGACGCCGCGCGCCACTTCGCCGAGCGCATCGTCATGCGTCTTGCCGTGCTCCCGGGAGATCGCCCGGGCGATGTCTTCGACATGCGCGTCGAGCAGTTCCTTGAACTTGAACATCAGCCGCGCGCGCTTCAGCGGCGGCGTGTCGCGCCAGGCCGGCAAGGCGGCCTTGGCCGCCTCCACCGCTTCGTTGAGTTCCGCCGCCGTCGAAAGCGGCAGCACCGCCGCCTCCTCGCCCGTCGCCGGGTTGAAGACCGGCTGCGTGCGCGAGGACGACGAGACTGCCAGATTTCCGTTGATGGCGTTGCGGATCGTTTCCATGTTCTCCTCCCGAAAACGTCCTACTGGATCGACTTGAGCACGGTGCGCAGCGTGTCGATCAGGACGTCGATCTCGCCCTTCTCGATGATCAGCGGCGGCGACATCGCGATGATGTCCCCGGTCGTGCGGATCATGATGTTGCGCTCATAGGCATCGAGGAACGCCGAGAAGGCGCGCTTGGTCGGCTCGCCGGCGATCGGTTCCAGTTCGACGGCGCCGATCAGGCCGAGATTGCGGACGTCGATGACATGCGGACAATCCTTCAGCGAATGTACCGCGTCTTCCCAATAGCCCGCAAGCTCCGCCCCACGCGTCAGCAGGCCCTCTTCCTCATAGGTGTCGAGCGTGGCGAGCGCCGCGGCGCAAGCCAGCGGATGCGCCGAATAGGTGTAGCCGTGGAACAGCTCGATCATGTTTTCCGGCCCGGTCATGAAGGCGTCGTAGATCGCCGACGAGCAGAACACCGCGCCCATCGGCACGGTGCCGCTGGTGATCCCCTTGGCCGTGGTGATCATGTCGGGAACGACATCGAAATAATCGGTCGCGAACGGCGTGCCGAGGCGGCCGAACCCGGTGATGACCTCGTCGAAGATCAGCAGGATGCCGTGCTTGTCGCAGATCTCGCGCAGGCGCTTCAGATAGCCCTTCGGCGGGATCAGCACGCCGGTCGATCCGGCGACCGGCTCGACGATGACGGCGGCGATGGTCGACGGGTCGTGCAGGTTGATCACGCTGATCAGGTCGTCGGCGAACTCGGCGCCATGCTCGGGCTCGCCGCGTGTGAACGCGTTGCGCGCGATGTCATGCGTGTGGCGGATATGGTCGACGCCGGTCAGCATCGTGCCGAAGGTGCGGCGGTTGGCGACGATGCCGCCGACCGAGATGCCGCCGAAGCCGACGCCGTGATAGCCGCGCTCGCGGCCGATCAGGCGCGTGCGCGTGCCCTGCCCGATCGCGCGCTGATAGGCGAGCGCGATCTTCAGCGCGGTATCGACGCTTTCCGAACCGGAATTGGTGAAGAAGACGTGGTCCAGCGGAGACGGCAGTTTCGCCGCCAGCCGCGCCGCCAGTTCGAAGGCCTTCGGATGACCCATCTGGAAGGCCGGCGCATAGTCGAGCTCGGCGGCCTGCTTCTGGATCGCCTCGACGATCTTCGGCCGTCCGTGGCCGGCATTGCAGCACCACAGCCCGGCCGTGCCGTCGAGCACCTTGCGGCCGTCCGAGGTGAGATAATGCATGCCTTCCGCGCCGACGAGCATGCGCGGGTTCTTCTTGAACTGGCGGTTCGCCGTGAACGGCATCCAGAATGCTTCGAGATTGTTCGGAGCCACTGCTCGATCTGACATTATTTTCACCTCTGACCCGTGACCGGGCTCTCTGTTGCTTTGCAGATCGCTTATACCGCCGATCGACGCGTTTGGCTCTGTCGAAAAGCGCCGCACATTTGCTTGACCGTTTGGTCAAAATGAACGCTAAAAGAGCTTTCGAAGCCGGTCAAGTGGCTTTACATTCATATGACAAGCCGCGAATAAGGGGCGAATGAAGATCGACGTGCCTCAGAGCAAAAGCAAAGCCGCAAAAGAGGCGAAACCCCTTTCGCGCATCCAGGAAGCGAACCGCAAGGCGATTCTCGATGCCGCGGTGGACGTGTTCGCCGTGTCGGGCTTTCGCGGCGCGACCATCGACGAGATCGCGTCGCGCGCCGGCATGTCGAAGCCGAACCTGCTCTATTATTTCAAGAGCAAGCAGCAGATCTACCAGCAGGTGCTGGAGCAGACGCTGGAGGATTGGCTGGCGCCATTCGCCGCGATCGATCCGGAAGGCGATCCCATCGAGGAATTGCGCCGCTACATCACGGCCAAGCTGGAAATGTCGGCGAAGCGGCCCGAGGCCTCCAAGCTATTCGCCAACGAGATCATCCATGGCGCGCCCGTCATCGGCACGTTCCTCGAAACCACGCTGAAGGATCTCGTCGACGAGAAGACCAAGGTCATCCGCCACTGGGTCGGCGAGGGCAAGCTCGCGCCGATCGATCCCTACCACCTGGTCTTCCTGATCTGGGCGACGACCCAGCATTATGCCGATTTCGACGTCCAGATCCGCGCCGTCGCCGGAACCCAGGCCGGCCGCGCCGGCTTCCACGAACAGGCCGCCCAGGCCGTCCTGTCGATCATCCTGAACGGCATCCGCCCGCGCGAATGACCTGTCCCGCAGCAGCGGGACAGACCGGAGCGTAACCAGGCCGCAATCACGCGGCCTTGGCGCCATCGCGCACCGGATGAACGACATGGAAACTGACGCAGATGCGGTTCCATGTGTTGATCATGCCGAGCGCGATGGTCAGCTTCGTCAACTCGTCCTCGGAAAACTGCTGCCGGACAGCGGCAAAGAGATCGTCTCCGACGCCGTTTTCGGCGATGCGGGTCACGGATTCCGTCCAGGCGAACGCGGCTCGCTCGCGCTCGGAAAAGAGCGGCGATTCCTTCCAGGCCGCGACCATGTAGAGGCGCTGCTCGCTTTCGCCGTCGGCGCGCGCCTCATGCGTATGCATGTCGACGCAGAAGGAACAGCCGTTGATCTGCGAGGCCCTGAGCTTGATCAGGTGCAGCAGGCTTTTTTCAAGGCCGCAATTGTCGACGGCCGTATTGAGCCCGTACAGCGCTTCGATAAGCGAGCGATCGGTTTTCTTGTAGTCGAGACGCGGTTGCATGCCGGATCCTTTCGTTTGGGTGTCAGGGTTGGGGTTGCCGCCGCTGGTTCGCCTCGAGAAAGGCACAGCCCCGCGCCACGGAGCGCGGATCGCCCGTGGCCTGGAAATCGGCGACGATATCGGCCAGCGTGGTTGTTGAAAGTGCGTTGCGCCAGGCCGCCTCCGCGCGCAGCATCGCACTTGCGATGCCGCACGGCCGCACAAAGGCCGATGCGTCCGGCGCACCGGGGCCGCGCTGGCGGATTTCGCCGCAGCGGAACGCCGGCTTGGAGCCCTCCACCGCGAGAACGATGTCGAGCAGCGTGATCTTTTCGGGCAGGCGCGCGAGGCGATACCCCCCGGCGGGACCGGGAACGGACTGGAGAAGCCCTGCTCCGACAAGCGCCTTGAGATGCTTGACCAGATAGGTCGGCGAAACGCCGTGATATTCGGCAAGCGCCGCGCCGGGCAACACGGCGTCTCCCTCCAGCCCCGCAAGAAGGGCCGTACAATGTATCGCGGCCTCGACACCGTCACCAAGCTTCATGCCTGTCTCCAATTCATGGATATTTCTTATCATGGATAAAATTTATCCGCAATAATTCTCCAAGCCGTTCCCGGTCGCCCTCCCCCGAAATCGACGCACGGATCCGCCCGAGCAGCGCCCGCGCCGATCAGCCGTCCGGCGCGATGGCCAGGATCACCAGCCCGGCGACGATCACCACCGCTCCGGCCAGTACCGCGCCGCTCGCCCAGCCATGGCCGAGCAGGCCTTCCAGCACGATGATGAAGGCCGGCGTCAGATAGCCATAGGCGAAGACCTTCGCCGCCGGCAGGCGCAGCGACGCGAATTGCAGCAGGAAGAACGTCGCCGCCGTCGCGAAGACGGAGAGATAGCCGATGGCGATCCAGACGACCGGCGGCATCGCCGTCCAGTCGGTCGCGACAATCTCGCCCGCGCCGTAAAGCGCGATGCAGAGCGCGGTGAAGAACAGCACCCAGAAGGTCGAGACGATCACCGGCTCGCCGCGCGCCATGCGCCTAAACAGCGGCGCGTAGAGCGCATGGCAGACGACCCCGACCGAGAAGATCGCCTCGCCGCGGCCGATCCTCAGGCCCAGAAGCGCTTCGAGATCACCGCGAAAGATCACCCACAACGCGCCGGCGCCGGCGACGAACAGGCTCGCGATCACCACCGGCCGCGCCCTCTGGCCGAGGACGAACAGGCCGAACAGGGCGGCCAGCAGCGGATTGAGCGTGAAGACGGCGCCGACCGAGACCGGCTTCGCGATGCCGAGCGCCACGAACATGGTGACGAAATAGACCGCCATCAGCGCGCCGAGCACGAGATAGCGCCATGGCGCGTCGGGAATGCGGACGGGCTGGCGGCGGACGCCGAAGGCGATCGCCGCGATGACGGCGGCGGCGAGCGTGAAACGCACCGCATTGAGCGGCGCCGAACCGATATGCGGCGCGGTCAGCGCGCCGAACGAGAACGATCCCGCGATCAGCAGCGCGAACGACACCATGGCGAGATGGCCGAGAAGCTTCTCCCGGCCCGTCGCATGCGTCGTCCTGGACAGGATCGCGCCATTGTCCGACCCTGTGACAGCCCCCTGTCCGCGCAACGCCCTGGCCTATTCCGCCGCCTGCTTCGACCAGACCGCCGGATTGTTCGGATGCGTCGTCCAGTTGGCGTAATCGGGATCGATCGGCTTCTTGGTGCGCGGATCGACGCCGGAGATCGGCTCCATGGTGATGCAGTCCTCGACCGGACAGACATTGACGCACAGGTTGCAGCCGACGCATTCCTCCTCGATCACCTCGAAATGGCGCTGGCCGTCGACCATGCTGGTGATCGCCTGGTGCGACGTGTCCTCGCAGGCGATATGGCAGCGTCCGCACTTGATGCAGGCTTCCTGGTTGATCTTCGCCTTGGTGACGTAGTTCAGGTTGAGATACTGCCAGTCGGTGACGTTCGGCACGGCCATGCCGCGGAAATCCTCGATCGTCGCGAAGCCCTTCTCGTCCATGTAATTCTCAAGCCCGGCAATCATTTCCTGCACGATCTTGAATCCGTATGTCATCGCCGCGGTGCAGACCTGGACGGTGCCGCAGCCGAGCGCGATGAACTCGGCCGCGTCGCGCCACGTCGTCACGCCGCCGATGCCGGAGATCGGAAGTCCCCGCGTCTCGGGATAGCGCGCGATTTCCGAAACCATCGAAAGCGCGATCGGCTTGACCGCCGGGCCGCAATAGCCGCCATGCGATCCCTTGCCGTCGATCGACGGTTCCGGCGAGAACGTGTCGAGATCGACAGCCGTGATCGAGTTGATCGTGTTGATCAGGCTGACCGCGTCCGCGCCGCCGCGCATCGCCGCCTCGGCGGGCTTGCGAATGTCGGTGATGTTCGGCGTCAGCTTCACGATCACCGGCATCGAGGAGTGTTGCTTGCACCAGCGCGCCACCATCTCGATATATTCCGGCACCTGGCCGACGGCGGCGCCCATGCCGCGTTCGCTCATGCCGTGCGGACAGCCGAAATTGAGCTCCACGCCGTCGGCGCCGGTCTCCTCGACGCGCGCCAGGATCTTCTTCCACGGCTCTTCCTCGCAGGGCACCATCAGCGACACGACGACGGCGCGGTCGGGCCACTTCTTCTTCACCTCTGTGATCTCGTGCAGATTGATCTCGAGATCGCGGTCGGTGATCAGCTCGATGTTGTTGAGGCCGAGCAGCCGGCGGTCGGCGCCCCAGATCGCGCCGTAGCGCGGGCCGTTGACGTTGACGACCGGCGGCCCCGCCTCGCCGAGCGTCTTCCACACGACGCCGCCCCAGCCCGCCTCGAAGGCGCGCTCGACATTGTATTGCTTGTCCGTCGGCGGCGCCGATGCGAGCCAGAACGGGTTCGGCGACTTGATGCCGAGGAAATTCGTCGAAAGATCAGCCATGGCGCGTCCTCCTTGCCACGTTGTGTCCGTCAGGCGCCGAGCGCGCGGTGAATGCTTTCGGCCGCGTCGCGGCCCTGCGCGACGGCGGTCACCGTCAGGTCGTCGCCCGCATTGACGCAGTCGCCGCCGGCCCAGACCTTGGCCATCGAGGTCTTGCCCTCGTCGTCGACCCTGATGCGCCCGCCGTCGAGCGCGATGGCCGAACCCGAGCCGTTCAGGCTCTCGGCGGCAAAGGCCTGGCCGATCGCCTTCATCACCTCGTCGCAGGCTATCATCACCGTCTCGCCGTTGCGATCGAATTCCATCCCGGTGACGGCGCCGTCTTCGACCAGCATCCGCGTCGGGTTCATGTCGTAACGGATCGTCACACCGCGAATCTTGGCGAGTTCCTGTTCGTAGTCGGACGCTTTCATGCGTTGCTTGGGACCACGATAGCAGATCGTCACCTCGTCGGCACCGAGCCCCTTGGCCTGCACCGCCGCGTCGACCGCCGTCATGCCGCCGCCGATCACGACCACGCGGCGAACCAACCGGAATCGTCGAAATATCGGCTGCCTGCCGCAGTTTCCCGATCCACTCCACGGCGTCGAGGCTGCCTTCGGCCCCGGCGTCGGCCGCGCCGAGCGCGTTGACGCCGGCGAGCCCCGTGCCGAGGAAGACGGCGTCATAGTCGCCAGCCAGTGTCCCCAGCGAAATGTCGCGCCCGAGCGCCTTGCCGTAATGCATCGAGATGCCGCCGATCGCGGTGATGTAGTCCACCTCTTTCTGCGCGAAACCGCCGGGCGTCTTGTAGCTGGCGATGCCGAACTCGTTCAGCCCGCCGGGTTTCTCGCGCGCCTCGTAGACATCGACGTCATGGCCCTTCATGGCGAGACGGTGCGCGCAGGCAAGGCCTGACGGTCCCGCCCCGATCACCGCGACGCGTTTTCCGGTCGACGGCGCGCGGGTGTAGAACTGCTCGCCCCTCGGCCATGGCCGTGTCGGTCGCATAGCGCTGCAGCAGGCCGATCTTGACCGGCTTGCCTTCCGCCGTCTCGCGCACGCACACTTCCTCGCACAGCGTTTCGGTCGGGCAGACGCGGGCGCACATGCCGCCGAAAATGTTCTGGTCGAAGATGGTCTTCGCGGCGCCGAGCGGATTGTCGGTCGCGATCTCGCGGATGAACATCGGAATGTCGATCGAGGTCGGACACGCCGTCATGCATGGCGCGTCGTAGCAAAAATAGCACCGGTCCGCCTCGACCCGGGCCTCGTGATGATCGAGCGGCGGATGCAGGTCCGAAAACAGTTCGCCATAGGCGCGCGCATCGAGGCGGCCTGCCTTCACGTCCCGGACACTTTGTTTGGCGTTCATGCGGCACTCCCTCCACATCGTGTTGCCCCGCGGCCCAGTCCGTGCCGCGCCTGAAAAAGATGACTGAATTTTATCAAAAGGTCAAATTTGAAAATCGCGCCGCGGGAAATCCGCCAAACGCCTGTCACGCAGCGCTGTCAGGGTTGCGGCGAACACAAGCCCTTTCGCTTCCCGCGGGAACGGAACTGCAACTATTGCCTGAGAGAAAGAAGCGGGCGAAGGTCGACACCGCCGCTCCGGAAAGCGATCGAGATTGCCGAGACGAAATCCCATGACGATTTACACCAACACGCCCTATGACAAGCTGACCGTCGGCATGGAGGCCGAAATCAAGCGACTGTGCCGCGACCGAAGATTTCATCATCTACGCGAATTCCTCCGGCAACCACAATCCGGCGCATTTGCCGAACGAGGATCATGACGGCGACGGCCGGGCGGACGAGGCCGTCGCCCCGTCGATGTGGGTCGCCTCGCTGATTTCCGCAGCGCTCGGCAACAAGCTGCCCGGGCCGGGAACGCTGTACAAGAGCCAGACGCTGAAGTTCCTCGGCCGCGCGCATGCCGGCGAGGAACTGACCGCGCGCATCCGGCTGACGGCGTTGAAATCCGGCCGCATCGCCGTCTTCGACACCTGGATCGAGACGGCCGACGGCCGCCGCATCGTCGAGGGCGAAGCCAAGGTCATCGCGCCGGATCGCGTGATCGCCTTCGACGGCACCGACCTTCCCGGCCTGACCGTGCGCCGGCATGTGCATTTCGACCGCCTGCTCGAACTCGCCGAACCGCTGGAACCGATACCGACCGCGGTTGTCGTGCCGGAAGAGGAGAACGCCCTGTCGGGCGCGCTGCTCGCGGCGAAACACACGCTGATCCGCCCGATTCTCATCGGCGAGCGACACAAGATCGAGCAGGTCGCGAAAGCGATCGGCGCTGATCTCGCGGACCACGAGATCATCGACATCCATGGTCACAACATGGCGGCATCGCGCGCCGTGGAATTGTTTCACGAGGGCCGCGTCAAAGCCATCATGAAAGGCCATATCCACACCGGGCAGTTGCTGCACCCCGTCGTAAAAAGCGATGGCGGCCTGAGAACATCCAGCCGCATCAGCCATGTCTTCATCATGGATGTTCCCGGGCTCGACCACCTGCTGATGGTCACCGACGCGGCGATAAACATC
This sequence comes from uncultured Alphaproteobacteria bacterium, assembly GCA_963712205.1. Classification (GTDB taxonomy): domain Bacteria; phylum Pseudomonadota; class Alphaproteobacteria; order Rhizobiales; family Rhizobiaceae; genus Oricola. The sequence goes on from CAVQHF010000011.1 coordinate 183,220, forward strand.
GCGCCCACGCTCGACGATAAGGTCGACATCACCCAGAACGCCATCGACCTGGCGCGGTCGATCGGGATCAAAAAGCCCAAGGTCGGCGTCCTGTCGGCGGTCGAGACGGTCAATCCGAAAATCCAATCCACGATCGACGCCGCCGTACTGTCCAAGATGGCCGAGCGCGGACAGATCAGGGGCGGCATCGTCGACGGCCCGCTGGCGATGGACAACGCCGTCGACGTCGATGCGGCGAAGACCAAGGGCATCCATTCGCTCGTCGCCGGCCATGCCGACATCCTCGTCGTGCCGAACATGGAGGCCGGCAACATGCTGGCCAAGGAACTGAGCTTCGTCGCCCATGCGGAAGCCGCCGGGCTCGTCATGGGCGCACGCTGCCCGATCATCCTCAACAGCCGCGCCGACAACGACAAGGCCCGCCTTGCCTCCTGCGCGGTGGCGGCGCTCTTCCACGAGTGGAGAAAGCGCATATGACATCAGGCGCGATCCTGACCATCAATGCCGGCTCCTCCTCGATCAAATTTTCCATCTACAGCGCCGGTGAAGAACCGATGCAGCGTGTGCGCGGCGAGGTCGAGGATATCGGCGACGACGCGATCCTCGAAATCGGCGACCATGGCGGTGAGAAAAGGCGCATCGGGATCGGACGCGTCGGCCACGAGGCCGCCCTCACCGCCATCCTCGATCACGCCGACGACTTCCTCGACAGCCAGGCCGTGACCGGCGTCGGCCACCGCGTCGTCCATGGCGGCGTCGACTATGCGAAGCCGGTGCGCCTCGACGATGCGACGATCGCGCGCCTCGAGGAACTGGAACCGCTCGCGCCGCTGCACCAGCCGCACAATCTGGCCGCCGTGCGCGCGGCCCGCAACGCCTTCCCGGACGCCGTCCAGATCGCCTGTTTCGACACGGCGTTCCACCGCGCCCATCCCTGGGTCAACGACACCTTCGCGCTGCCGCGCGAATGGTACGACCGCGGTGTGCGCCGCTACGGATTTCACGGCCTGTCCTACGAGTATGTGTCCGGCGAGATCGCCCGCATCGCGCCCGAGCTGCAACACGGCCGCGTCGTCATCGCCCATCTCGGCAACGGCGCCTCGATGTGCGCGGTACGCGACGGCAGAAGTGTCGCCTCGACGATGGGTTTCACGGCGCTGGACGGCCTGCCGATGGGCACGCGCTGCGGCCAGCTCGATCCCGGCGTCCTGCTCTACATGATGGACCACGAGAAGATGACGTCCGGCGAGCTCACCGAGTTGCTCTACAAGAAGAGCGGCCTGAAGGGGCTTTCGGGCATGACGAACGACATGCGCGAACTGGAAGCCTCCGACCGGCCGGAGGCGGCCGAGGCCATCGACTATTTCGTCTTCCGCATCCGCCGCGAACTCGGCGCGATGGCCGCCAGCCAGGGCGGAATCGACGCGCTCGTCTTCTGCGGCGGCATCGGCGAGAACTCGGCCCTCGTGCGGCGCAAGGTCTGCGAGGGCATGGAATGGCTGGGAATCGCGATCGACGACGCGGCGAATGCCGGCAACGCGCTGTGAACTGGGCACCGGTTCTATCCGCGTCATGGTGATCCCGACCGACGAGGAGCGCGTCATCGCCCGCGCGGTGAATGCGGCGCTTGGCGGTTAGGCCGGGGCCTCGCAATCACGCCGCGGTCAACGCCAGGTCAGGATATTTGCTGCAAGGAGCCTCCCCAACGCGCATGTATCAGGTCGATGCCTTCACCGACCGGCTCTTCGCTGGAAATCCCGCGGCCGTTCTCGTGCTCGAAGACTGGCTGGGCGATGACGTGATGATGGCGATTGCGCAGGAAAACAACCTGGCGGAGACTGCCTTTGTCAAAGCCAGGCGCGGCTGGGCCGCAACAAGCTCATGGCCTATCAGGCTTCAGCGCGTGGCGGATGGCTCGACTGCGAGTTGACCGATGATCGCGTTCTTCCGGGAGGGGATGCCGTGACCTTCATGGAGGCGACGATTTCCCTGCCGGATGCGACTGCGGGTCCCGACCCCAGGATCAGGATCTAGGCGTTCGCCGCCAGCAGCGCCGCATTGCCGCCCGCCGCCGTCGTGTCGATGCAGACATGACGTTCGAGGATCAGCCGGTCACCCGGATCGGCCTCCGCGATCAGCGGGATGATCGGGCCCGGGCGTTTCGCCAGCGCGATGCGCGCCGCGCGCAGATCGTCCTCGTCGCTCCACAGCATGACCGCGTCGAAGCCCTTCAACGTGGCGAGCGTCTCGCGTTCCAGGAAGAACGGAATGGCGTCCGATCCCGCCGCATCCGGCGCGACGATCAGCGGCACGCATCCCTGCGCCCTGGCAAGACGCGCCTGCGCTTCCGCCGCGTCCGCGCCCGGACCGAGACACAAGACGACACCGCGCCCATAGCTGGACAGCCGGTTGGATTCGCCCGTCACGCCGGGCATGGCCTGCGTCGTGAGCGCCGCCCGCGCCGGGCGTTTGGTCTGGTCGATGCGCGATTGCACCGCCAACGGATCGGCGGCGATGCCGCGCGACACCGCGCCGGATTTCGTTTCCGCGCGCACGAACCGGCCGAGATAATGCGGCCCGCCGGCCTTCGGACCGGTGCCCGACAGGCACTCGCCGCCGAAAGGCTGCGAACACACGACGGCGCCGATCTGGTTGCGGTTGATGTAGATGTTGCCGACCGAAAGCCGCGAGGTGATGTGCTCGACGCGGTCGTCGATGCGGCTGTGCAGGCCGAATGTCAGCCCGTAGCCCGACGCGTTGATGTCGGCGATCACCCGATCGATCTGCGACGCCCTGAAGGTCGCGACATGCAGCACCGGTCCGAAGATTTCGCGTTCCAGATCGCCGATCCCGCCGACGCGGATGACCGCCGGCGCGACGAATGTCCCTTGATTCGGTGTCTCAAGCTCCTTCAGCAACCGATTCTCGGCGCGTGCCTTTTCGACATGGCGGACGATGACCTGCCGCGCCTCCTCGTCGATCACCGGACCGGTGTCGGTGGAAAGCAGCCACGGATCGCCGGGCCGCAATTCGTCCATCGCGCCGAACAGCATTTCGAGAACCGTTTCGGCGACATCCTCCTGCAGATAGAGGACGCGCAGCGCCGAACAGCGCTGGCCGGCCGACTGGAAGGCGGAAGCGACGATATCCTTCACCGCCTGTTCGGGCAGCGCCGTCGAATCGACGATCATCGCGTTCAGCCCGCCGGTTTCGGCGATCAGCGGCGCGTCGGGCGCGAGGTTGGCCGCCATGGCGCGGTTGATCGCCTGCGCGGTCTCCGTCGATCCGGTGAAGCAGACGCCGCCGATGCGCGGATCGGAGGTGAGCGCCGCGCCGACCGTCGCGCCGTCGCCCGGCAGCAGTTGCAGCACGTTCTCCGGCACGCCGGCCGCGTGCAGGAGCTTCACGGCGCGCGCCGCGATCAGCGGGGTCTGCTCGGCGGGCTTCGCCAGCACGCCGTTGCCGGCGGCAAGCGCCGCCGCGATCTGCCCGGTGAAGATCGCCAGCGGAAAGTTCCACGGCGAAATGCAGGCAAACAGCCCGCGCGGCCGCGCCTCGCCAAGACCCTCCGCCTGTCCGGCGTAATAGCGCAGGAAATCGGCGGCCTCGCGCAATTCGCCGACCGCGTCGAGCAGCGTCTTGCCCGCCTCGCGCGCCAGGATCGCGAAGAAGGGACCGAACTCCTCCTCGTAGAGGTCGGCCGCACGCCGCAGCACGTCGGCCCGCGCGCCGGGCGGACAATCCGACCAGTCGCGCGCCGTTTCGAGCGCGCTTCGCACGTCGGCATCGCTCGCCTCGACTACGGTCCCGACAACATCGGTGGGATCGGCGGGATTGACCGCCTCGCGCGCCGGGCCGGCGTCCTGCGGCACCCCGATGACCGGCGTCGGCCTCGAAGCGCTCGCTTCGGAACGGCGCGCGCGCCGCCTCGATCGCGTCGAGATCGGAAGTGTTGCGCAGATCGAAGCCGCGCGAATTGCCCCGCTCGGGCAGGAAGACGTCCGCCGGCTTGCGGATGCGCGGATTGGAGGTCGGATCGGCGGCCCATTCGGCGAACGGATCGGCGACGATCTCGGCGACCGGCACCGCCGGATTGACGATCTGGTTGACGAAGGAGGAATTGGCGCCGTTTTCGAGCAGCCGGCGCACGAGATAGGCCAGCAGGTCGCGATGCGCCCCGACCGGCGCATAGATCCGGCACTTCGTCTTCTCGCCATTCAAGACGAGGCGGTGCAGCGCCTCGCCCATGCCGTGCAGCCGCTGGAACTCGAAACTGTCGCGGTCGTTCGCCATCTCCAGGATCGCGCCGACGGTGTGCGCGTTATGCGTGGCGAATTGCGGGTAGATCCGGTCCGTCATCGACAGCAGCTTGCGCGCGCAGCAGATGTAGGACACATCCGTCGCCTCCTTGCGCGTGAAGACCGGGAAATCCTCGACGCCGTCGATCTGCGCGCGCTTGATCTCGGTGTCCCAATAAGCGCCCTTCACGAGCCGCACCATGATGCGCCGGTCGAGCCGCTCCGCCAGGGCGTGCAGCCAGTCGATGACGGGACGCGCGCGCTTGCCATAGGCCTGCACGACGACGCCGAACCCGTCCCATCCGGCAAGGCGCGGATCGGCGAGCACCGCCTCGATCACATCCAGCGACAGGTCGAGCCGGTCGGCCTCCTCGGCGTCGATGTTGAAGCCCATCCGCCCTTCCGCCGCCATTGCGGCGAGATCGGCGACGCGCGGCACCAGTTCCGCCATGACGCGCGCGCGCTGCGCCACCTCGTAGCGCGGATGCAGTGCCGACAGCTTGACCGAAATGCCCGGATTGCGGCGGATGTCGTCCGCCCGGCACCGCGTCGCGATCGCCTTGATCGCGGCCGCATAGGCGTCGAAATAATCGCCGGCATCCGCCGCCGTCAGCGCCGCTTCGCCCAGCATGTCGTAGGAATAGCTGTAGCCCTTCGCCTCCATCGCGGAGCCGCGATGCATCGCGCTCTCGATCGTCTCGCCGAGCACGAACTGGCTGCCGAGTTCCTTCATCGCCTGGCGCACCGCCGTCCGGATGACCGGCTCGCCGAGCCGTTTCACCGCTCCGTGCAACAGCCCCGCCATGCCCTGCGACCGGTCCGCGTCGAGCACCTTGCCGGTCAGCATCAGCGCCCAGGTCGAGGCATTGACGAGCGAGGAGTTGGACTTGCCGAGATGCACGCCCCATTTCGACGGCGCGATCTTGTCCTCGATCAGGTCGTCGATCGTCGTGGAATCCGGCACCCGCAGCAGCGCTTCCGCAAGACACATCAGCGCGACGCCCTCTTCGGTCGACAGGCCGTATTCGGCGAGGAACACCTCCATCAGGCCCGGCCGGTCCTCGGCACGGATCGCCTCGACGAGCCCGGCGGCGCGCGCATTGATTTTGGCGCGCGTTTCCGCCTCCGGCCCGAAATCGGCGATCAGCCGGTCCAGGACCCCGGTTTCACCGGCGCGATGCGCCTCGCGCATGTCTTTGCGTGCGGAAGAAAGCCTGTCCATTTTGCGCAACTGCCTCCTGTCGCGGAACAATGCGCGATCATAGCATTCACCGGAAGGGCGATATTCCCTTGTTTGGAGAAAATGCGGGACAAATTCCCTAAGAGATTATATCCTGCAGGCCAAATGGAAGAAACAGACCCCGCATCCAACCGATTGGACCGATACGACAGGCGGATCATCGCAATCCTCGAAACCGAGGGGCGCCTGCCGGTGACCGAACTCGCCAAGCGGGTCGGCCTGTCGAAAAGTCCCTGCCAGGTCCGGCTCAAGCGGCTGGTCGACGACGGCTACATTCTCGGCTTCAAGGCGGTGCTGGACATGGCCAAGATCGGCCGCGAACATGTCGCCTTCACCGAGGTCAAGCTGTCCGACACGACCGAAAAGGCGCTTTCCGCCTTCAACGCCGCGGTCAAGCGGATCCCCGAGGTCGAACAGTGCCACATGATCGCCGGGCCGTTCGATTTCCTGCTGAAGGTGCGCACCCGCGACATCACCGCCTACCGGCGCATATTGGGCGAATCCATTTCCGCCCTGCCCCATGTCGCCAACACCTCGACCTATGTGTCGATGCAGGCGGTCAAGGACGGGCCGCTGGGCGATACGCTGGAAGGCGGGGCGAGTTGAAACGGCAAGCGCCGCTCGGCACCTAACCTCCGCCGAATGGGCAGACACACGGGAACAGCACATGCGCGCACAGGTTTGCATCATCGGCGGCGGTCCGGCCGGCCTCTTCCTCGCCCATGTTTTGCACAAGGCCGGCATCGATTCCATCGTCATCGAGCGGCAGACCAAGGAACATGTGCTCAGCCGCATCCGCGCCGGCGTGCTGGAGGCGGAAACCGTCGCCCTGTTGCGCCAATACGGGCTCGCCGACCGGATGGACCGCGACGGCATGCCGAAGAGCGGTACCCGCATCTTCTGGGAGGACAAGCCCGACTTCTTCATCGACGTCGCGCGCTGGACAGGAAAGAAGATGATGGTCTGGGGCCAGACCCAGATCACCGAGGACCTCTACGCGGCGCGAGAACGCGACGGCGGCCGGATGGTCTTCGAGGTCGAAAACGTCGCGCTTCACCACCTCTCCGACGCGCCGTCGGTGACCTTCGAACGGCACGGCGAAACACAGCGGATCGATTGCGACTTCATCGCCGGCTGCGACGGCTTTCACGGCCCGAGCCGGATGGCGATTCCGGCCAGCCTTCGCCGCGAATACGAGCGGGTCTACCCCTTCGGCTGGCTCGGCATCATGGTCGAGCGTCCGCCGATGAAGGAACTCGCCTATATCTACCACTCCGAAGGCTTCGCGATGGCGTCGCGGCGCAACCCCCGGCTTAGCCGCTACTATGTGCAGGTACCGTCTGCCGACCGGGTCGAGGACTGGTCCGACGACCGGTTCTGGGAGGCGTTCCTGCGGCGCGTCCCGGAACGGGTGCACGGCGAGATCGAGACCGGCCCGTCGATCGAGAAGTCGATCGCGCCGCTGCGCTCCTTCGTCGCCGAGCCGATGCGCTGGGGCAAGCTGTTCCTGGCGGGAGACTCCGCGCATATCGTGCCACCGACGGGCGCCAAGGGGCTCAACCTCGCCTTCTCGGACGTGTTCTATCTGAGCCGGGCGCTGATCACGCACTATGCCGACGGCAGCGACTACTATCTCGACCACTACTCGGAGATGGCGCTTCGTCGCGTCTGGGCGGCCGAGAACATCTCGTGGCGAATGACGAAGCTGCTGCACGTCTTTCCGGGCGAAGATCCGTTCGACCAGAAGATCCGCCAGAACGACTACGACCTGCTGCTCGCCTCCGAAGACCTGCAGCGGGCCTTCGCCTACGAGTATATCGGGCTGCCCTTCGAGGACTGAGTCAGGCGCGGATACGCTTGTCGGGAACGGCGCCGACGCCGAATTCGCGCGCCAGCAATTCGAGGATCCGGGTACCCGCGATCTCCACCGGCCCGGTATTGTCGATCTCGACCGTGCGGCAATCGACCGGCAATGCCTCGTCGACGCGGGCCAGCCGTCTGGCGATTTCGTCTTCCGTCTCGCGGCCGCGCCGGGCGAGCCGCTGGGCCAGAACATCCCGCTCGACCGTCAGGCAGACGACCAGCAGGTTTCCAAAGACCCGTTCGATCTCGCCGAGCGCGCGCCGCGACCCGTTGGCGATCGCAATGCCGCCGTTTTCGACGTGATGCAGCGCCTCCACGGGTATGCCGTAGCGCAATCCGTGCGCTTCCCAGGCGACCGCGTAGCGCCCGGCGTCCTCTTCGGCCGCGAAAGCCTCCCGGTCGAGCGCAGCGTGATCCTCGGTGGCGCCGTCGGCGTCGCGCGTGACGGCCCGGCGCACGAACATCACGTCGGGATTGCCGGCAAGCTTCGGCTTCAGCCAGTTGATCAGCGTGTCCTTGCCCGATCCGCTCGGGCCGACAATGGCGACGAAGCAGCCCGCGCGCTCCACTCAGGCCACCCTGCGGCCGCCGCGCCACACGCCGCGAACGACCGGTACGTGCTCGGGATGATCCGGATCGTGATGCACACGCACCACATCGGCGCGCTTGCCGGTGGCGATCTCGCCGCGATCCGTCAGCCCCACTGTCTCCGCCGGCGATTTCGTCACCATTTTCAGGGCCTTGGACAGGTCGACTGAATCGACATCCCGGGCAAGAACGAAGGCCGCGTGCAACAGGCTGAACGGGATGTAGTCCGACGACAGCACGTCCAGAATGCCGAGACGCGCGAGATCGATAGCCGCGACATTGCCGGAATGCGACCCGCCGCGAACGATGTTCGGCGCGCCCAGCAGCACGCTCATGCCGGCTTCGTGCGAAGCCTTCGCCGCCTCGACCGAGGTCGGGAACTCGGCAAGCCTGACGCCCTGGCGGATCGCTTCCTCGACATGCTCCAGCGTCGCGTCGTCATGCGAGGCGAGCGTGACACCCATGGCGTGGCAATGCTCGGCGATTTCCTCGCGGTGCTTGGCCGAATACATCGCCAATTCTTCCTGGCGCCGTTTCACGAAAGCCTCGAACTCGGCATCGTTCATGCCGCGCTTCTTCTTGTAGTAGAGCACGTATTTGTCGAGCGTCTGGAACTGCCGCTGGCCCGGCGCATGGTCCATCAGCGACGCGAGACCGACCAGCTCCTCGTCGCGGAACTCGTCCAGTTCCTCGATGACATTGTCCGACGACACCTCGCAACGCAGGTGAATGCGGTGGTCCGCGCGCAGTCTCCCGGCCGCCTGCGCCGCCTTCAGCGCATCGGCGAGCCGGCGCATTTCGCCGGCCTCGTAGCCATTGTCCTCGTCGGTCCCCATCCGGAAACAGTCGAACACTGTCGTGATCCCGGAGGTCGCGATCTGCGCGTCATAGGCCTGGACGGAAGCCATCAGGTTCCAGACGACGCCGGGGCGCGGGTTGTAATGCGTTTCGAGATGGTCGGTATGCAATTCGACCAGACCGGGGATCAGGTAGTCACCTTCCAGGTCCTGGGCCGGAACGGCGGTGTTGCCGGGCTGCACGTCGACGATCGCGCCGTCGCGCACGACCACGGTCCCGTCGATGATCTCGTCGGCGAGGACGACATGCGCGTTGGTGAAGACCTCTTCCGGCCGCGCATCGGTAAAGGCCGATGCTCCCCGAATCTCGTTCATGTAGATGCTTTCCGTTGTTCTCGTGTCAGTCCTGCGCGGCCGGTTCGGTCAGCCGGCTGCGAAGCGCGTTGGAAATATTGTCGAAAACGAAGACCACAATGAGGATCAGTATCACCATATAGGCGACATTTTCCCAATCCTGATTTGTCCGCATCGCTTCCCACAGTTTCAGGCCGATACCGCCCGCTCCGACGGCGCCGATGATGGTGGCGGACCGCGTGTTCGACTCCCAGAAATAGAGCGCCTGGGAGATGAAGACGGGCAGCACCTGCGGCACCACGCCGAAACGTTGCACCGCCGCCGGCGAAGCGCCGACCGAGCGCACGCCCTCGCGTTGCTTGTCGTCGATGTTTTCCAGCAACTCCGAATAGAGCTTGCCGAACGTGCCGGTGTCGGTGAAGAAAATCGCCGAAATGCCGGCCAGCGGCCCCGGTCCGAAGGCGCGCGTGAAGAACAGCGCCCAGATCAGCATGTCGACCGAGCGCTGGAAGTCGAAGAAGCGCTTCAGGATCTGATTGAGGATGGGGTTTGGCGTGATGTTGCGCGCCGCGAGAAACGACAGCGGAAACGCCAGCGTCACGGCGAACAACGTGCCGACGAAGGCCATCACGATGGTCTGCAGCAGCTTGATCCAGACATCCCCGTGCTGCCACTCGGCATTGTTGACGATATTGTCCCACATCACGGCGAGGTTGGAGCGGCCCGGCTCGATCCGGTCGCCGGAAAACGCCAGCGCCATCACCTGCGGGAAGGTCTTGCCCCAATAGGGCGAGTTGGTGTCGAACCAGAAGTTCTCCCAGCCGAGGAAGCGCTTGCTGACCTTCGTCACGTCGGCGCGGATCTCCACGCGTCCGGCAAATCCGAAATAGGCATAGACCTTCGAGCCGGGCTTGCGCTGGCTTATCCAGTCCGGAAGCGTCGCCGGCGCCTCGACGCGATTGTTTTCCGGGTCCGTCTTCAGCGTCACCGACTGGCCGCCGCGCGTCACGACGACGGCGCCCGGAACGATCTCGACATGCGATGTGCCCGAAATCTTCACGTCGACCTTTGCCGTTCCGTCGCGAACCTCGGTCACCGTCGTGGTCTCCCCGCTAGCGGATCCGGTGCTCGCCCCCATGCTCGTCGCCGACGAACTCGGCGACATGAAGGAGTTCGCGACACCGCCGTCTCCGGTGCTGGTCGCGGGCGAGGACGGCGACATGAAGGAGTTGGCGGCGGCGCCGCCCGTATTGGTCGCGGCCGCGCCTGCGTCCGCGTCGGGCCTGGTGATGGTCACGGTCACCTTGCCCGGCGTCTCCTCGAGCCAATCGGGATGAGGATCGGAACCGAGCGGAGAGTATTTCGGGAATGTCACCTTGATATCGCCGGTCTCGTAATCGACCTCCGGCCGAGCCTCGTAGGACACCCAGTCGGCCAGATAGGCGCCCGCGATGTCCCAGTGTCCGTTGGTGAGAACCGCGCCGATCGAGAAGAACCACCAGACGTAAACCGTGTAGAGCGCCAGGCCCAGAATACCGAGCGGATAGGCGAAACGCCTCAGAAGCGATTGCCGGAAGGCATCCGGGTGGCGCCGGGCGATATCATCGATCTGTTCAGCCGTCAGGGTCGTCATGGTCACCGTCCGAATTCGAAGGCCTGTTTGCCGACGAGCTTCTTGCGCAGCCAGGCCGAAAACTGGTCGACACAGACGATCGTCGCGAACAGGAGAAGGATGATGGCGAGCGTCTTGGCCTCGTGCCCGCGGCTGATCGACAGGCGCAGCACCTCGCCGATGCCGCCCGCGCCCACCGCGCCGAGGATGGTCGACGCGCGCACATTGATTTCGAAGCGCAGCAGCGCGTAGCTGAGAAAGTTCGGCATGACCTGCGGCACGATGCCGAACCACACGCGCTCGAACCAGTTGCCGCCGACCGCGCGCAAGCCCTCGTCCGCCTTCATGTCGGCGTTCTCGACGACTTCGAAGAACATCTTGCCGAGCGCGCCGATCGTGTGGATCGACACGGCGATGATCGCCGGGATCGGCCCGATGGAGAAGATGGCAAGGAAAAACCCGGCGATCACGATCTCCGGGAAGGCGCGCAGGATTTCCATGAACCGGCGGACCGTGAAGCGCAGCCACCGCGACGCCGTCAGGTTCTTGGCGGCGAGGAAGCAGAGCGCGAAACCGAAGGTGAATCCGATGAACGTGGCCAGAAGCGCGATGTTCAGCGTTTCCAGCATCTTGTAGAAATATTCCGGGATATAGAGCGTGTCGGTGACATAGACGCGTCCGACCGGGTAATTGTACTGCAGGCTGCCGGTATCGTAGGGGCTCGGCCGGTCGAACAGCGCGCGCCACATTTCCCAGCCGTCACGCGGGACGAGGTCGCCGGCGAAGTCGAAGAGATGCGGCAGCCGGTCGATGAACTTGCCGGCATTCGTCTCGTTGGCGAACCACAGCGAAGCGACCAGCGCGATCGCCAGCACGATCAGGCCGCCGATCGTGTAGAGGCGGCGGGTCGCGTTCAGGTCGCGCCAATGGCGCTCCACGTCATAGCGTCCGTCCCGGATATAGGAATCGCGACCGGTCGCGTCTGCCAGGGCCATGAAGACCATCCTCTGAAGTCGTGAAAGTGCCGCGGCCGTGGCCGCGGCACCAGGAAGTCACGCAGGCGATCAGCCGCCGATCGTTGCCTTGCGGGCAGCGATGATCGTCTCGTAGAACGAGGCGTCGACATCGACGAAGCCCTTGTAGTCGCCGCCCTGGATGGCGGAGAAGCATTCCGGATCGGCTTCCGGCAGGGCCTTCATGAAGGAAACGAACTTGGCGCGGACATCCTTGTCGAGTTGGCTCGATACGACGATCGGGCCGTTCGGGATCAGCGGCGATTCCCACAGCTGAACCAGGTCGTCCATGTCGAGGATGCCCTTGTCGACCATCTTGCGCAGGTTGCCGGACGTGTAGCCGTCGGCGAAGTCGCCAACGCCGGAAGCCCAGGTCGTGCCGGCATCGAAGGTGCCCTTCACGACTTCGAGAACGAGGTTCTCGTGGCCGCCGCCGAAACCGGTTTCGGAGAAGAAGTCGGCGATCGGCATGCCGAGGACCGCCGGCAGGGCGACGTTCGGGACCAGGAAGCCGGAGGTGGAGTCCGGATCGGCGAAGCCGAGCTTCTTGCCCTTCATGTCCTCCAGCTTGGTCATGCCGCTGTCCTTGCGGGCGACCATGACGGAATGATAGCCGGTGGAACCATCGGTCTGAACGGTCGTCAGCACCGGATCGACGGCCTTCGGATCGGTCAGGTAGACCTTGGCGTAGCCGGAAGCGCCGAGCTCGGCGTAATCGAGCGTGCCGCCGAGAAGGCCCTGGATGACGCCGTCATAGTCGGCGGCCGGGAAGAGCTTGACTTCCTTGACGCCGATGGCTTTCGGAAGCTGGTCGACCATGCACTGGAAGCTGCGCAGGCGGTCGGCCTCGTTTTCGCCGCCGAGGATGCCGATGCGGAACACGTCCTGGGCCTGGGCCGATCCGGTGGCGACTGCAACGGTCGCAACCGTTGCGAGAAGGACTTTCTTGAGCATTTCGTCTCTCCTGTATGCGGGGAGTTGTCCCCGTTTTGGTGTGGTCGTTCGAAAAACGCATCCGCGCGACGCGACCGACATCGCCCGGAATTCTGTGCCGCCGTTCAGATTCGGGCCGCGGCGACCTCTGGCTCCGGTCTGGGCGTGGCCTTTTCCCGGCCGGCTCCGAAGCTGGTCGAGGTGACCGCCTCGGAGAACGCTTCCTCCAGCGCGTCGGCGCCGTAGATCCGGCGCGCCGCCGCCTCGGTCAGCTCGTCCGGCGTGCCGTCGAAGACCACCTCCCCGCCCGCCATGCCGACAATCCGCTCGCAAAACGTGCGCGCGGTATCCAGCGTGTGCAGGTTGGTGATGACGGTGATGCCGTCGTTCTTGTTGATGTCGTGCAGCGACTGCATGACCACTTGCGCGTTGCGCGGGTCGAGCGAGGCGATCGGTTCGTCGGCGAGAATGACCTTCGGCTGCTGCATCAGCGCCCTTGCGATGGCGACGCGCTGCTGCTGCCCGCCGGACAGCGTGCCGGCGCGCTGCATGGCCGTCTTGGCGATATCGAGCCGCTCGAGCGCGGCGATGGCCATGGCCCGCTCCTCGCGGGTGAACATGCCGAGCACGCTCGACACGGTGGAGCGATGGTTCAGCCGCCCGAGAAGCACGTTCGTCAGCACGTCGACGCGCGGCACGAGATTGAATTGCTGGAAGATCATCGCGCAGTCGCGCTGCCAGTTGCGCAGCGCCTGGCCCGAGAGCGATGAAACCTCGGCGCCGTGAAAGGTGATCCGCCCCTCGGACGGATCGATCAGCCGGTTGATCATGCGCAATAGCGTCGACTTGCCGGCGCCGGATGCGCCGATGACGCCGACCATCTGCCCGGACGGGATTTGCAGATCGACCGACTTGACCGCCGCGTTGGAACCGAAACGGCGGGTCACGTTCGTTATTTCGAGCATAAGCAACCCCGGGGACTGTTTGCGTCAATGGCGGGTCTATGCGGCTTCGATCACCGAAAAATGTCAGTTCGGTCTCAGTTTGATGACACATTGCAGAGGGTTGTGGACGGTTCGCTCCCTGCCGTTTTTTCAAGCAATCCGGGCATTTTCCGGCGCCGCGAACAGCGTCGCGGCAGCCGGTGTCATCCAACTGTCAACAAGAGCGAAAGAAACGGAGCCCGGACGGCGACCGGGTTCAGGCGGATTCGTACTTTTCCAGAAACGCCTCGATGGGAAGCGCCCGGAAATCGTCCAGCGCGGCGCGCAGCGACGCGTGGTCCCAGTCCCACCAGGCAAGCGCCTGAAGCCGCTCGGCGACCGCTTTTTCGAACCGTTCGCGGATCGGTTTCGCCGGCACGCCGCCGACGATCGTGTAAGGCGCGACGTCCTTCGAGACGACCGCCCCGGCACCGATTGCCGCCCCGTCGCCGACGGTCACGCCGGGCAGGATCGTCGCGCCATGGCCGATCCATGTGTCGTGGCCGATCGACGACGCGGTTGCCGCGCCGCCATTCGAAGAACGCGTCCTCGTGGCTCGCATCCCCGAAATAGTCGCCCGCCCGGTAGACGAAATGGTGCTGCGTCGCCCGCCATGTCGGATGGTTGGTCGCGTTGATGCGTACGTGACTGGCGATATTGGCGAATTTGCCGATCGTCGCGCACCACGCCTCGGTCTCGCGGATCAGGTAGGAATAGTCGCCGATCTCGCATTCGGAGACGATGCAGCGCTCGTCGATCTCGGTATAGCGGCCGAGCGTCGAGTTGGTGACCTCGCGCGGTCGGATGGATGAAGGGTTCGATACCGAGCGTCTTGGTCATCGCCGCCTCACGCCGCCTTCGAGGCGGCGAACTGGGTCACGTCGATGATCGCGTCGGCGACCTCGTCGCGCACGTCCTGGTCGTGGAAGATGCCGAGCAAGGCGACGCCGGCCTTCTTCTTTTCGGCGATCATCTCGATGACGACGGCGCGGTTCTTCGCGTCGAGCGAGGCCGTCGGCTCGTCGAGCAGCAGCACCGGATGATCGGTGATGAAGCCGCGCGCGATGTTGACGCGCTGCTGTTCGCCGCCCGAGAAGGTCGCCGGCGGCAGGGTCCACAGGGTTTCCGGCAGGTTCAGCCGCGAAAACAGTTCGGCCGCCCGCTGACGTGCCGTTTCCGGATCGGCGCCGCGCTGCACCAGCGGCTCCGCCGCCACATCGAGCGCCGAGACACGCGGCACGACGCGCAGGAACTGGCTGACATAGCCGATCGTGTCGCGCCGGATCGCGATCACCGTGCGCGCATCGGCGCTGGCGAGGTCGACATAGTCGCCATTGTGGCAGACGAGGATCTGCCCTTTTTCGACGCCGTAATTGCCGTAGAGCATTTTCAGGATCGAGCTCTTGCCCGCGCCCGACGGTCCGCCGAGAACGGCGCACTGCCCCGCCTTCAGCGAGAAATCGACATGCTCGACGACGGGAATGACCACCCCGCCGCGCAGATGCATGGTGAAATTCTTGGCGACATCGGAAACGACGATCAGGGTCGGCATCATCACACCTGCAGGATCGAGGATACGAGGAGTTGCGTGTAGGGCGCGCGCGGATCGTCGAGCACCCGGTCGGTCAGCCCGGTCTCGACCACCGCGCCGTCCTTCATCACCATCATGCGGTGCGACAAGAGCCGCGCAACCGCCAGATCGTGGGTGACGACGACGACGGCGAGGCCGAGATCGTTGACGAGACCGCGCAGCAGGTCGAGCAGGCGCGCCTGCACCGAGACGTCGAGCCCGCCGGTCGGCTCGTCCATGAAGACGAGGCGCGGCCCGGTGACGAGGTTGCGCGCGATCTGCAGGCGCTGGCGCATGCCGCCCGAGAAGGCGCGCGGCTGGTCGTCGATGCGGTCGGCGTCGATCTCGACCCGGCCGAGCCAGTCGGTCGCGGTCTCGCGGATATTGCCGTAATGGCGCTCGCCGACGGCCATCAGCCGCTCGCCGACATTGGCGCCGGCCGAAACGCTCATGCGCAGCCCGTCGGCGGGATTCTGATGCACGAAGCCCCAGTCGGTGCGCATCAGGAAGCGCCGTTCGGCCTCGCCCATCCGGTAGAGATCGCGGAACTGGCCGTCGCGCATGCGGTAGCTGACCGTGCCCGCCGTCGGCATCAGCCGCGTCGAGATGCAGTTGAGCAGCGTCGTCTTGCCGGAGCCGGATTCGCCGACCACGGCGAGCACTTCGCCCGGCCACAGGTCGAACGAGACATCCTTGCAGCCGACCCGGTTGCCATAGAACTTGGATACGCCGCTGACGCGCAGCAGAGGTTGATCAGTCATTCCGCGGCCTCCATCGCATCGCCGGCCAGATGACCGCGATGCCCTTCCTCGCGCCGTTTTTCGCAGTAGTCGGTGTCGGAACAGACGAACATCCGCCCGCCCCGGTCATCGAGGATCACCTCGTCGAGATAGACGCCCCGCGCGCCGCACATCGCGCACGGCTCCTCGAATGTCTGGATCTCGAACGGGTAGTCCTCGAAATCGAGGCTGACGACCTTCGTGTGCGGCGGCAGGGCATAGATGCGCTTCTCGCGCCCCGCCCCGAACAGCTGCAGCGCATCCGACATGTGCATCTTCGGATTGTCGAATTTCGGCGTCGGCGACGGGTCCATCACGTAGCGGTCCTCGACCTTCACCGGATAGGCGTAAGTCGTTGCGATATGGCCGTTCTTGGCGATGTCCTCGTAGAGCTTCACATGCATCAGCCCGTATTCGGCGAGCGCGTGCATCTTGCGCGTCTCGGTCTCGCGCGGCTCGAGGAAGCGCAGCGGTTCGGGGATCGGCACCTGGTAGACGAGGATCTGGCCCTGCTTCAGCTTCTCCTCCGGAATGCGGTGGCGCGTCTGGATGATCGAGGCTTTCGCCGTCTCGGTCGTCGTCTCGACGTCGGCGACCTTGGCGAAGAAGGCGCGGATCGACACCGCGTTGGTCGTGTCGTCGGCGCCCTGGTCGATGACCTTCAGCACGTCGTCCGGCCCGATGATCGACGCCGTCACCTGCACGCCGCCCGTACCCCAGCCATAGGGCATCGGCATTTCTCGGCTCGCGAACGGCACCTGGTAGCCCGGAATGGCGATCCCCTTGAGGATCGCGCGCCGGATCATGCGTTTCGTCTGTTCGTCCAGATAGGCGAAATTGTAGGTCGCCAGCCCGTCGTCCATTTCGGTCCCGATCGTCATTCCGCCGCCTCCGGCATGCTGTCTTTGCGTATCGCGCCGCCTGGCGTGTTCGCCGCGCATCCGGCGCACGAGATCGAGTTCCGCCTGGAAGTCGACATAGTGCGGCAGTTTCAGGTGCTCGACGAAGCCCGTCGCCTGGACATTGTCCGAATGCGAGATCACGAATTCCTCGTCCTGCGCCGGCGCGACGATGTCCTCGCCGAGTTCGCTCGCCCTGAGCGCCCGGTCGCACAGCGCCATCGCCATCGCCTTGCTCTCCGACTGGCCGAAGACCAGGCCGTAGCCGCGCGTGAATTGCGGCGGCGCCTTGGCCGAGCCCTGGAACTGGTTGACCATCTGGCACTCGGTCACGCGGATGCGCCCGAGCGTGATCGCGAAACCCAGTTCCGGCACGTGGAACTCGACATCGACCTCGCCGATGCGGA
Organism: uncultured Alphaproteobacteria bacterium; assembly: GCA_963712205.1. Lineage (GTDB taxonomy): Bacteria > Pseudomonadota > Alphaproteobacteria > Rhizobiales > Rhizobiaceae > Oricola. The sequence goes on from CAVQHF010000011.1 coordinate 200,556, forward strand.
TTTCGCCGGCAAAGGGGTGCGAGCGCGCATAGCCGCGCTGCGTCGAATAGCCGAGCGCCAGCAGGAAACCCTCGTCGCCGCGCGCCAGCGCCTGCAGGCGCGTGTCGCGGGTCATCGGGAATTCCATCGGCGTGCGGGTCAGGTCGCCGATCTCCTCGCTGTCGACTTCGCCGTCGGCTTCGATCAGCCCTTCCTCGGCGAGAATGTCGGAGACGCGCATCGCCGGCATCTCGTCACCGTCCCGCTGCTCCGGTTCGTCGACGGCCTCGTCGCGCGCCAGTGACGGATCGAGCAGGCGATGCGTGTAGTCGAAGGTCGGCCCGAGCATCTGTCCGCCCGGCAGGTCCTTGTAGGTCGCCGAAATGCGCCGCTCGACCTGCATCTTGCGCCGGTGTCGACCGGCTCGGAATAGCCGAAGCGCGGCAGCGTGGTGCGATAGGCGCGCAGTAAAAAGATCGCCTCGATCAGGTCGCCCCGCGCCTGCTTGATGGCGAGCGCGGCGAGATCGCGGTCATAGACCGATCCCTCGGCCATGACCCGGTCGCATGCCAGCGCCAGCTGTTCGACGATCTGCTCCAGCGTCAGAGACGGGACGGAGCGGTCCCCCCGCCGGCGGTCGGCAAGCAGCCGGTGCGCGTTGCGAATGGCGGCTTCGCCGCCCTTGACCGCGACATACATGGCTCAAGCCTCCTCGTTTCCGATGCGCGCCGTGCGCGGCAGGCAGATAACGGCGTCGGGCGCCGCCAGGATGAGATCGAGACCGCGCGGATAAAGCCCGTTGATCTCGCGCCACTGCACCTCGAAATGTCCCGGCATAGGCCTCGGCGCGATGGCTTGCGTCGTTTCGATGCCCGGACCGGTCAGCGTCAGCACCGGCCCGCCGGTCAGCGACTCCACCTGCACGATCAGCGTCGTCGAACGGTCAGGGTATTCCTGCGTGCCGAGCGCGAAACCGGTCAGCGGCGGCACGGCGGCCGGATTGGCCGCAAGCGCGAAGACGGCATCCGACGGCAGGCTCGCCAGCGGCGCCCCGGTGTGAAAGGCGAGCCATCCCCTGACCGCTTCGCTTTTCGCCAGCTCCGCATCGAGCCAGAGCGGCGTGTCGGAATCGGCAAGCGACAGCACGACGGCGGCGGCAGCGGCATTGAGCGGCGCCGGCGGCATCGCGTCGGTCGCGATCGCCTGAACCGTGCCCGGCCGCGCCATCGCGTCCATCACCGCGCGAAACACCGATTGCGACGCGAAGACCGGATCGCCAAATCCGCCTTCGACGACCTGTGCGGTTACGGCCATCAGTCGTCTCCCCTGACCATTGTGAAGAAATCGACCTTGGTCGCCGCCGTCTCGGACCGGCGCTTGCTGTCGCGCTCGGCCAGCGACGCCTGCAGCGGCCGGACGATCATCTCGTCGATTTTGGATTCCATCGCGGCGTCCTGCGCCAGCGCGTCGAGTATAGCGATCAGCTTCGCCTTGAGCCGGTCGCGTCCAAGCGTCAGCGAATGGCCGATGGCGCCGTTTTCGAGCCGCACCGTCGCGCGCGTCGCCGTCGCCTCGCCGAAATTGAACGGCGCTCCGCCGCCGCCGATGCGTCCGCGCAGCGCGATCAGCCCGGTCTCGGGTCCGCGCACCATTTCGCAGGCGGGATCGATGCCGAGCTTTTCCCATAGCGCGAGGATATCCCGGCCGTCGGCCGAAGCGAGCGCCGACAGGCGCTTCTGGCGCGCGGCATGGGCCGCCTTGTCTTCCGTTCCTTGCATGCGATTTTCCGTTGCTGGCCAACTTGTCTATTGTTATAGACAACTAAACATATTATTCCTCTAACCGTGAGGAATGACAAGAGTGTGACAGACACGCGAAAAAGAGGCGGATTTCATTGGCCGGGGCATTGCTTGAACGAAAGACCGGCGTCGCGCTGTGGCGCCAGATCGCGGACCTGATCCGCTCCGATATCGCGACGGGCGCCGCCGCGCGCGAAGGCAGGCTGCCGCCCGAAATGGAGCTTGCCAGGCGCTATGGCGTCAACCGCCATACCGTGCGCTCGGCCATCGCCGCGCTGGAACAGGAAGGCGTCTTGCGCTCCGAACAGGGCCGCGGCACTTTCATCCGGCGGCGCGCGCGGCTGAGCTATCCGATCGCCAAGCGCACCCGCTTTTCCGCCGGGATCGGCGGCCAGGCCGGCTCGACGCGGACGCGGCTATTGAAAAGCGGGCGCGAAGACGCAAGCGACACGGTCGCGGAAAATCTGGACATCCGCCCCGGCAGCGAAGTCGTCCGCCTCGAGACCGTCAGCGAGGCCGACGGCGTGCCGGTGTCGCGCGCCACGTCATGGTTCGCCGCGGCGCGGTTTCCCGGGATCGACACCGCCTTCGAGCAGCACGCCTCGATCACCAGGGCGCTCGCCGCCTGCGGCGTGGCGGACTATGTGCGAAAGTCGACGGTCATCGAGGCGCGGCACGCGTCCGCCGAGGATATCGAACTGCTCCGCCTGTCGGCCGGCGCCATCGTGCTGGTCACGCGCGCCGTCAATGCCGACGCCGAGGGCAGACCGATCCAGTATGCCGAATCGCGTTTCGCCGCCGACCGCGTCGAACTGAAGATCGAGAACGATTGAGGATCAGGCGCCTTTCGGCTCCTCGCCGGAGACGACTTCCGCGAATTTGGTGAAGAACATGCCGGCGAGCTTGCGCGAGGTCGACGTGACCAGACGGCTGCCGAGCTGCGCCAGCTTGCCGCCGATATCGGCCTTGGCGTCGTAGCGCAGGATCGTCTCGCCGCCGTCCTCGACCAGCTCCACGTCGGCGCCGCCCTTGGCGAAACCGGCCGCGCCGCCGCTGCCCTCGCCCGTCAGCGAGAAGCGTTCCGGCGCCTGGCTCGGATCGAGCGTCACCTTGCCGCCGAACCGCGCCTTCACCGGCCCGATCTTCAGCAGAACCTTGGCTTCCAGCTCGGTGTCCGAATGCTTGATCAGCTCTTCGCAGCCGGGGATGCACTGCTTCAGGATCTCGGGATCGTTCAAGGCGGCGTAAACGGTGTCACGGGGCGCGGCGATGCGGACTTCGTCCTTGAGTTCCATTTTCGAAATTCCTCCTTGCGCGGCCGACACGGATCGGCGGGCTGTGAAAGTCACATAACGTGTCGATTGCCAATCGCCAACCGGTCGCTGGAGCAAATACCGGCCCCGCCGCTTGAATACCCCGGGTCCCGCCCATAATTCGGGGAGACAACAATCAGGCCAATTCCGGCGCCGCGAGCCATGACACCCTATTCCCTTCTCGACCTGTCCCCCATCCCCGAAGGAGCCGAGGCATCCGATGCGGTGCGCAACACGCTCGACCTCGCCCGCAACGCCGAGACTTGGGGCTACAAGCGCTACTGGCTCGCCGAGCATCACAACTCCCCCGGCATCGCCAGCGCCGCGACATCGGTGCTGATCGGTCACGTGGCCGGCGGAACGAAGACGATCCGCGTCGGAGCGGGCGGCATCATGCTGCCGAACCACGCCCCGCTCGTCATCGCCGAGCAGTTCGGCACGCTCGCGACGCTCTATCCCGGCCGCATCGATCTCGGCCTCGGCCGCGCGCCCGGAACCGACATGAATACCGCGAGGGCGCTCAGGCGCGGGATGGAAGGCGCGGACCGCTTTCCCTCCGACGTCGTGGAACTGATCACCTATCTCGACGATCCCGATCCCGAGGCAAAGGTGCGGGCGATTCCCGGCACCGGAACGAAGGTGCCCGTGTGGATCCTCGGTTCGAGCCTTTACGGCGCGCAACTCGCGGCCCATCTCGGCCTGCCCTACGCCTTCGCGTCGCATTTCGCGCCGGCGGCGCTCGAAGACGCCTCCGAGATATACCGCCAGACCTTCCGGCCCTCCAAATTCCTCGACAAGCCGCATTTCATGCTGGCGATCAACCTCTTCGCCGCGCCGACGGACGAAGAAGGCCATTTCATCCGGACATCGATGCAGCTCGGATTTGCGCGGCTTCGCACCGGCAAGCCCGGCAAGCTGCCGCGTCCGGTCGAAGACATCGACGCCGCGATCGACCCGATGGTGCGCCCCATGGTCGACGAGGCGCTGCGGATCACCGCCGTCGGATCGCCGGAAAGCGTCGAGAGCCAGCTCGCCGGCTTCATCGCGGCCCACCGGCCCGACGAGGTCATCCTGACCGGCCACATTCACGATCACCATGCGCGGCTGCAATCGTTCCGCATCGGCGCCGATGCGATGAAGGCATTGAACGGCGACGCCAGCGCTCACTGAGCGGCAAACGGAGCCCGTATCATTCGGAGCGCCACGGCGGCGTTTCCTTGGCGAAGAACGCGGCGATGCCGATTTGCGCCTCGTCCGTTTCCCACCGGTCGGCGAGCGCATTCGCGGTCATCTCGGCTTGATCGAGCGGATCGGGCCCGCCGAGCTCGCGGGCGAGTGCCTTGGCGTCGGCGACGGCGCCGGGCGCGCAGTCGAGGATCGCGGCGCACTCCTCCGCGATCGCCGCATCGAGACTTTCCGCCGTGCAGACCCGCGCGACCAGCCCGCTGCGCAGCGCGAAATCCGTGCCGAACGGCTTCGCGTTGAAGAAGACCTGCCGCGCGAAACCTTCGCCGAGGCGGCGCACGACGAAAGGCCCGATCGTCGCCGGGATCAGCCCCAGCCGGGTTTCGGTCAGGGCGAATTTCGCGTTCTCGGCGGCGACGACGATATCCGAGACCGCCATCAGGCCGAGACCGCCGCCATAGGCCGCGCCCTGCACCCGCGCGATCACCGGTTTCGGCAGCGCGTTCCATGCGCCGAGCATCGATGCCAGCGCCCGCGCCTCGGCCATCTTGCCGGCGCGGTCCTTGTCGGCCTGCTCGCGCATCCAGCCCAGATCGCCGCCGGCGCAAAACGTCTTGCCTTCCGCCGCCAGAACGACACCGCGCACGGTACTGTCCTCGCCCAGCACATGCGCCGCACCGGTCAGTTCGGCGATCATCAGCGCGTTCATCGCATTGTGCTTGTCGCCACGCGCGAGCGTCACGGTGGTGATGCCGCGCGCGTCGATCTCGACCCTGATCGTCTGCATGCTCATCGCCTTACTCCCCTGCCCGCGCCGGAACCGCGACGATCTCGTTCGCCAGATAGGTTTCCGCCGCCGCGAGCCGTTCGAAATCGAGTCCGGTCCGCCAGCCCTCCGCCTCCAGCATCCGCGCCAGCGCGGTCGTCGACACATTGCCCTTCGCGCCCGGCGCATAGGGACAGCCGCCAAGCCCGCCGACGGCGCTGTCGAAGGTGCGCAGCCCGAAGCCGAGGCTGGCGCGCACATTGTCGAGCGCCCGGTTGTTGGTGTCGTGATAATGCCCGGCGAGCCTGTCCGCCGGCACCGCCTCGAGCACGGCTTCCAGCATCGCCGAGATCGTCTCCGGCGTGCCCCTGCCGATCGTGTCGCCGAGCGAGATCTCGTAGCAGCCCATCGCCAGCAGCCTTTCGGCCACGTCGCGTACGGCGGACGGCGCGATGTCGCCCTCGTAGGGACATCCGGCGACACACGAGATGTAGCCGCGCACCGGAATGCCCGCCGCCGACGCCGCCTCCATGATCGGCTCGAACCGTTCCAGGCTCTCGGCGATCGAGCAGTTGATGTTCTTCCGGCTGAAGGTCTCCGACGCCGCACCGAAGATCGCCACTTCGTCGGCGCCGGCCGCCAACGCCCGCTCGAAGCCCTTCAGGTTCGGGGTCAGCGCCGCATAAGTCACGCCCGGCGACCGCGTGATCCCGGCGAGCACCTCCTCGGCGTCGGCCAGCTGCGGCACCCATTTCGGCGAGACGAAGCTCGTCGCCTCGATTGTCTCGAAACCCGTCAGCGACAGCAGGTCGATCAGCGCGATCTTCTTTTCGGTCGGGATGATCGCTGTCTCGTTCTGCAGCCCGTCGCGCGGCCCGACCTCGTAGATGCGCACATGCGTCATGGCCCGGTCTCCTCGAACAGAACCAGCACCGCGCCGCCCTCGACCGTCTCGCCCTCGGCGCAGAAGACTTCCGCCACCAGCCCGGCGCGCGGCGCGGCGAGGCTCGTTTCCATCTTCATCGCTTCCAGGACAATCAGCTTGTCGCCCTTGTCGACGGCGACACCCGCCCTGACCGCGACCGTGCGCACGATGCCGGTCATCGGCGCCAGGATGGCATCGCCGTGATCGCCGTGATGCGCCGCGACCGCAAGCGGATCGGGCGCGAGCAGGAGATGCGCCGCGCCGTCGCACAGCACCGAAACCGCTGTCCCCTCGATCCCGGGCCAGGTGACGATGTCGGCCTCGGCCAGCGCGCCGGTCTCGCCGATACGCGCCGTCACCGCGGTCCCGTCGCGCGCAAGGTCGCGCAGTTGCACGCTCTCCGCGCCGCCTTCGAGGGAAAACGCGCCGTCGCCATGCAGGACGAGACGCCGCTCCACCATCTCGCCGGCATGAATGAAGCGCAGCTTGTGGCTCGCCTCGCCCCACAACCGCCAGCCGGCAAAGCGTGCCGCCGGATCGATGCCGAGCGCGACGACTGCCGCCAGCGCGATCACCGTTTCCGGAAGCGCGACCGGCGCGATCAGCGCATCGAGATCGCGGCCGATCACGCCCGTGTCCACTTCGCCTCGGGCGAAGCCTTCATGCTCCGCCAGCGCGGCAAGGAACGCGGCATTGGTGACGGTTCCCGCGACATGGGTGGATTTGAGCGCCGCGGCGAGCTTCGCCAGCGCCTCTTCACGCGTCGCCCCATGGGTGATGATCTTGGCGATCATCGGGTCGTAGAACGGCGTGATCGCGTCGCCCGACCGCACGCCCGTGTCGTTGCGGGCCTCGTTGCTGAAGGCGAGATGATGCAGCGTCCCGGTCGCCGGCAGGAAGCCGTTGGCCGGATCCTCGGCATAAAGCCGCGCCTCGAAGGCATGGCCGGATATCGACAGCTCTGCCTGCGCCAGCGGCAGTTTTTCGCCGGCCGCGACCCGCAGCTGCCATTCGACGAGGTCCTGGCCGGTGATCGCCTCGGTCACCGGATGCTCGACCTGCAGCCGCGTGTTCATTTCCATGAACCAGAATCCGTCCGGCCGGAGCGGTCCGGAACCGTCGGCGATGAACTCGATCGTGCCCGCGCCGGAATAATTGATCGCTTGCGCCGCCTTCACGGCAGCGTCCGTCATGGCGGCGCGCACCGCTTCCGTCATGCCCGGCGCCGGCGCCTCCTCGATCACCTTCTGGTGGCGGCGCTGCAGCGAGCAGTCGCGCTCGAACAGATGCACGACATTGCCGTGACTGTCGCCGAAGACCTGCACCTCGACATGACGCGGCGAGGCGATGAATTTCTCGACCAGAACGCGGTCGTCGCCGAAGGCGGATTGCGCCTCGCGCTTGGCCGCCGCCAGCGCGTCCTTGAACTCTCTCGGGTCGTCGACCCGGCGCATCCCCTTGCCGCCGCCACCGGCGCGCGCCTTGATCAGCACCGGATAGCCGATCTCGTTCGCCTTGGCCGCGAGCACCACGACCTCCTGCGCCTCGCCGTGATAGCCGGGCACGACCGGCACGCCGGCCTTCTCCATCAGCCGCTTGGCGGCATCCTTCAGCCCCATGGCGCGGATTGACGCCGCCGACGGCCCGACGAAGATCAGCCCGGCCGCCTCGACCGCCTCGACGAATTGCGGATTTTCCGACAGGAAACCGTAGCCCGGATGCACCGCCTGCGCGCCGGTGCGGCGCGCCGCCGCGATGATCGCGTCGGTGTCCAGATAGCTTTCCGCGGCCGGCGGCGGGCCGATCCGGACGGCCTCGTCGGCCATGGCGACATGCAGCGCGCCGGCATCGGCGTCCGAATAGACGGCGACCGTCCTGACGCCCATGCGCCGGGCGGTGCGGATGATCCGGCAGGCGATTTCCCCGCGATTGGCGATGAGGAGCTTGGAAATTGAAATCGTCATGCCCGTCATCCTTAGTTCCTTTCGCGCATGATGGAAGCCATCCTTGCGGATGCGCCGAATGTGCCGGCAACCGGCACATGCACGACCGCGGTCATCGCGGCGATGCGACGACGACACATGACGTCACCCCCCATGCCGCGACCGTGCCCGAATGCGCGATCGACCACTGTTCCGGCGCGAACATGGCCGGCAGGTCGACCGGCCTGCATCCGCCTGTGAGCACGGGCGAGATGCGATGAATGGCGCTCCATACCGAACTGACGGCCGACGCCGCAAATCCGGCCCCCGGCGCGATACTGGCGGCGCACAGAAATCCGCCGGGCGCCAGCGCGTCCCGCGAGGCCTCCAGGAAGATTTCGATTTGATCCTCCGGCAAAAGATCGAGAACGTAACTCGTGACGATCCGGTTGAACTTCATCTCGCCAAACAGGGAACGCAGCGCGCCGGTATGCTCGAACACGCGGGCACGCGATCCGAACCGTTCCAGGCGCTTGCCCGCCAGCGCGACCATTTTCGGGCTGATGTCGCAGGCGGTGTAACGGGCATCGTCCGGCAACTCGTCCCTGAGCAGGCGTTCCGCAAGCCGGCCGGTGCCGCAGCCGAATTCAAACACCGAGACAGCCGAATCGAACCGTCCCTCGCGGATCAGCCGTTTCAGGGCGGGATCCTCGTAGAAGGCCTGGCTGTCCTCCAGCGAACCCACGAGGTCGTAGAAGCGCCGGGCGCCCTTCGGCGACAGGAACCGTCTCATGGCGAATACCTCATGTGACGAGACGGCATGTCAGAGCACCGCCATGGCCGACCGGTGAAGTTCGGCCGACTCCGGACTGAAGCAGCAGAACGTCACCATCTCGATTTCGGGATGGGAGGCAAGCGTGTCCGCCACGGTCCCGACGGCAATCCGCGCCGCTTCGTCGGCCGGATAGCCGTAGACACCGGTCGAGATCGCCGGGAAAGCGATTGTCGAACAATCATTTGCGGCGGCAAGTTGAAGCGAATTGCGATAGCACGATGCGAGCAGATCCGCCTCGCCGCGGCCACCGCCATGCCAGACCGGGCCGACCGTGTGGATGACGAAGCGCGCCGGCAAGTGATAGCCCTTGGTGATCTTCGCCTGCCCGGTCTCGCAGCCGCCGAGCGTGCGGCATTCGGCCAGAAGCTCCGGCCCGGCCGCGCGGTGGATCGCGCCGTCCACCCCGCCGCCGCCGAGCAGCGAGGAATTCGCCGCGTTGACGATGGCGTCGACATCGAGCGTCGTGATGTCGCCCTGCCAGACCCGCATCACCGCCGCCATCCCCCGCCCAGAAGCACTTCCGCGTCCGCGGCGATGCGCGCCACGATCTCGCCCGCCGGCGCGATGTCGCGGATCAGTCCCGCGGCCTCGCCGACGATGGCCGGCGCGCCGTCGGCGTCACCCGCCGCGATCGCTTCGGCATAGCCGCCGCCATCGGCCTGGCGCAGACCTTCCGGGTCGTCCCGCCACCGGTCCGTGAAGGCGTTGCGGAGCGTCCGGATGGTGAAGGGCGCGGGCCAGTCCAGTTTCCGGGCGATGTCCGGCAGCGAGGAACGCAGCGTCGCGTCGCCATCGGCCCGAACGGCGGCCGACTGGAAATCGCCGGCAACCAGCGCCTCCCGGCTGGCCCAGAGCCGCGTTCCGACGAGAACCCCGTCCGCGCCGAGCATCAGCGATGCCGCGAGACCCCGGCCGTCGGCGATGCCGCCCGCCGCCAGCAGCAACACGTCCGGCGCTTGCGCGGCCAGCAGATCGGCTACCTCGGGAACCAGCGTCATCGTCGCCCGCGTCGCGCCATGGCCGCCCGCTTCGCCGCCTTGTGCGACGATCGCCGTGGCGCCTGCCTCCAGCGCGCGCCGGGCATGATCGAGCGTCTGCACCTGACAGATGAGCGGCACGCCCGCCGCGCGGATTTCGTCGGCAAAAGGCACCGGATCGCCAAAGGACAGGAACAGCGCTTTCGGCTTGCGCGCCAGTGTGGCGGTCAGAAGTTCCGGCTTCTCGGCCAGCTTCCAGGTAATGAAGCCGCAGCCCACAGCCGCGTTGCCTGCCGCGCGGAACTGTTTTTCCAGCCATTCCGGATCGCCATAACCGCCGCCGATCAGCCCAAGGCCGCCGGCGCCCGTGACCGCCGCGGCGAGCGCGCCGCCCCCGGCGATCGCCATCGGCGCCGAGACGATCGGATGGTCGAGCCCGAAGGCGCGTGTCAATCGCGTTTCGATCATCGGTCTTCCTCCTCGCCGGCCCTTACATCCTGAACACGCCGAATTTCGTTTCCTCGACCGGCGCGTTGAGCGCGGCCCTCAGGCTGAGCGCCACCACGTCGCGCGTCTTGCGCGGGTCGATGATGCCGTCGTCCCACAGCCGCGCCGAGGCGTAGAGCGGGTGCGACTGGCGCTCGAACATTTCCAGCGTCGGCCGCTTGAACTCGGCCTCCTCCTCTGCCGACCACGAGCCGCCCTTCGCCTCGATGCCGGCGCGCTTGACATTGGCGAGCACGCCCGCCGCCTGCGGCCCGCCCATCACGGCGATGCGGGCATTCGGCCACATCCACAGGAAGCGCGGGCTGAATAGGCGCGCCCGCACATGCCGTAGTTGCCCGCCCCGTAGGAGCCGCCGATGATCACGGTGACCTTCGGCACGGCGGCCGTCGAGACCGCCGTCACCAGCTTGGCGCCGTCGCGCGCGATGCCGCCGGCCTCGTATTTCGAGCCGACCATGAAGCCGGTGATGTTCTGCAGGAAGAGAAGCGGAATCTTGCGCTGGCAGCACAGTTCGATGAAATGCGCGCCCTTCAGCGAGCTTTCGGAAAACAGCACGCCATTGTTGGCGAGGATGCCGACCGGCACGCCGTCGATATGGGCGAAGCCGGTCACCAGCGTCGTGCCGTAGCGCGGCTTGAACTCGGCGAAGTCGGAGCCGTCGACGAGCCGCGCGATGATCTCGCGCACGTCATAGGGCGTCTTCGTGTCGGCCGGCACGATGCCCATGATGTCGTCGGCGGAAAAGAGCGGCGCGCGCGGCTCGGCAAGCGCGATGTTCGGCGCGGGCGCGGGTCCGAGATTGCGCACGATCTCGCGCGCCAGCGCCAGCGCGTGGTCGTCATCGTCGGCGAGATAGTCGGCGACGCCGGAAAGCCTCGTATGCGTGTCGCCGCCGCCGAGCGTCTCGGCGTCGACCACCTCGCCCGTCGCCTCCTTCACCAGCGGCGGCCCGGCGAGAAAGATCGTGCCCTGTTCCTTGACGATGATGGTCTGGTCGCTCATCGCCGGGACGTATGCGCCGCCCGCCGTGCACGAGCCCATGACCACGGCGATCTGCGCGATCCCCTTGGCGCTCATGTTCGCCTGGTTGAAGAAGATGCGGCCGAAATGGTCGCGGTCCGGGAATACCTCGTCCTGGTTCGGCAGGTTCGCCCCGCCCGAGTCGACCAGGTAGATGCAGGGCAGCCGGTTCTCCTCGGCGATCTCCTGGGCGCGCAGATGCTTCTTGACCGTCAGCGGATAATAGGTTCCGCCCTTCACCGTCGCGTCGTTGCACAGGATCATGCAGTCGCGCCCCTCGACCCGGCCGATGCCGGCAATCGCGCCCGCCGCCGGGATGTCGTCGCCATAGACGCCGCGCGCCGCGAAAAGCCCGATCTCGAGAAACGGCGAACCGGGATCGATCAGCCCGGCGATGCGGTCGCGCGGCAAGAGCTTGCCGCGGGAAACATGCCGCTCGCGCGAAGACTGCGATCCGCCCTGCATGACGCGTTCCGCTTCGGCGGCAACGGCCGCGCATTGCGCTTCCATCGCCTTGCGGTTGGCCGCGAAATCGGAGGAGGAATGGGAGATGGCTGAGGAAAGGACTGTCATCGGTACTCCGGATTGGGATGATCGAAACGCCGGCCCTCGTTCCATTCGGGAACCGAATTGCCTTCTGCCGGGATGCCGCCGGCATCGGCGAGCATCTTGGCGATATGCATCAGGTTCCATGTCATGAAGGTCAGGTTGCGCTTGGTGAAATCATTGTCGAAACCGGCACGGCTGCCATCGTCCAGTTCGTCGCCATAGGACGGGCCCGGCCCGGCCTCGCCGATCCAGCCGCAATCGGCCTGCGGCGGGATCGTGTAGCCGACATGCGCCATCGCGTACTGGCAGGTCATGGCGGCATGTTTGACGCCGTCCTCGTTGCCGGTGACGATGCAGCCGCCGGTCTTGCCGTAGAAGATGTACTGGCCCTTGTCGTTGCGTTGGCCGGAATGGGCATAGAGCCGCTCGATGATGACGCGGCAGATCGATGATTCCTCGCCCAGCCAGAGCGGCGTGCCGATGACGAGAATGTTCGCAGCCTTCACTTGCGGCCAGAAAATGTCCGGCCACTCGTCGGTTTCGGCGCCGTAATCGCGCATGTCGGGATAGACGCCGAAGGCGATCCGGTAGTCGGCGGCACGCAGATAGGACACCTCGACGCCGTTGGCTTCCATGATCGCCATGGAATCCTGCATCAGCGTTTCGGTATGCGAGATGCCCTGCGCGCTCGTCTTCAGCGTGCAGTTGATGAACAGGGCCTTGAGGCCCTTGAAGTCGGTTCCCGGCATGTCGCACCTCCCTTTCGCTGATCGAATTGCAGGTTACTTCGTCTCCGCAAACAATTCCCGCCCGATCAGCATGCGGCGGATCTCGCTGGTGCCCGCACCGATCTCGTAGAGCTTGGCGTCGCGCAGCAGCCGACCGGTCGGGTATTCGTTGGTGTAGCCGTTGCCGCCGAGGCACTGGATCGAGTTCGAGCGCGACCTGGGTCGCCTTTTCCGCCGCGTAGAGGATGCAGCCCGCCGCGTCCTGCCTCGTCGTCTCGCCGCGGTCGCAGGCCGCCGCCACGGCATAGACATAGGCCCGGCAGGCATTCATCGTGGTGTACATGTCGGCGAGCTTGCCCTGCATCAGCTGGAACGTGCCGATCGGCTGGCCGAACTGGTGGCGCTCATGCACATAGGGCATGACCACGTCGAGCGCCGCCGCCATGATGCCGACCGGGCCGCCGGCCAGCACGACGCGCTCGTAGTCGAGGCCGGACATCAGCACATTGACGCCCTTGCCCTCCTCGCCGAGCACGTTCTCGAACGGCACCTCGCAATCCTCGAACACCAGTTCGCAGGTATTCGACCCGCGCATGCCGAGCTTGTCGAGCTTTTGCGCGGTGGAAAATCCGTTGAAACCCTTCTCGATCAGGAAGGCCGTGATGCCGCGCGGGCCCGCATCCGGATCGGTCTTGGCGTAGACGATCAGCGTCGAGGCATCCGGCCCGTTGGTGATCCACATCTTGTTGCCGTTGAGGACGTAGCGGTCGTTGCGCTTTTCGGCCCTGAGCTTCATCGACACGACGTCGGAGCCGGCGCCCGGTTCGCTCATCGCAAGCGAACCGACATGCTCGCCCGAAAGCAGTTTCGGCAGGTATTTCGCCTTTTGCTCCGGCGTCGCCCAGCGGTTGATCTGGTTGACGCAGAGGTTGGAATGGGCGCCGTAGGACAGCCCGACCGAGGCCGACGCCCGGCTGATCTCCTCGACAGCGACCGTGTGCGCGAGATAGCCCATCGCCGCGCCGCCATCGGCCTCCGGCACCGTGATTCCGTGCAGGCCGAGCGCGCCCATCTTTTCCCACAGATCCATCGGAAATTCGTTCGTCGCGTCGATCTCCGCGGCGCGCGGCGCGATCTCGTCGGCGGCAAAGCGGCGAACCATGTCGCGCAGCGCCTCGATCTCCTCGCCGAGCCCGAAAGTCATAGTCTTGTCAAACATGTTCCACTCGCTCCCTTCGGCAGCCGACGCTGCCCAGAACCATTGATACGTAGATATCCTCGATCTTCGCCTGCGACAGCCGCCCGCCGGAACGGTACCACGTGTTGACGCCGGTGATCATGGCAAGAATCGCCATCGCGGCGACATGCGGATCGGCGACGGCGAATACGCCGTCCTCCATGCCGCGCCGCAGAATATCGCGCAGGATTGCTTCATATTTTCCGCGCAAGCGGCTGATATCGCGAAAGCCTTCCCCTTCGAGCGACCGCAGCTCCATGTAGGAAATGAACACCGCGTCCGGCCGCTTGATGTGGTAGCCGATATGGAACCGGGCGAAGCGGTCGAGCGCCGCGACGCTCTCCTCGCCCGGCCGCCGTTCGGCGTCCCACGCCTCCAGCAACTGCTCCATGTGGTCGCGCATGATGTCGACCAGCAATTGCTGCTTGTTGGCGTGATACTTGTAGAGCGCGCCGGCCTGCACGCCGACGCGGTCGGCGATCTGGCGCATCGACACCGCCTCGTAGCCGTAGCGGGCAAACAGCGCGAGGCTGGCCTCGCGGATCGCCCGCGCGGTCGCTTCGCCATCGGAGCCTGCCGTTCGCGCCAAGCCGCGCCTCCTTAATTAAACGCTTGTTCATTTAATTGCATGATCCCCCTCGCCCGGTCAATCGCCTGCCGGACGCGAACTTGCGCCGCGGGTTCTTGCCCGCGTAACATTCCGGTCCATCTAATGGCGACACCGGAAGCAAGGAACCGCCCATGTCCCGCCGAACCTATCTGCTCGCCGCCCTCGGCCTCGGGGCGCTGGCGATCGCCGCCGTCGCGCAGGAAGCCTCCGACACGGTCGCGCCCGAATCCGGCACGGCGGGAACGGTGCTCGTCACCTCCGACGCGATCCGCAATGCGCAGGACGCAAAGCTCGCCGGCAAACCCGTCAAGGCGAAGAAATGGATGGTTGCCGCGGCCAATCCGCTGGCCGTGGAGGCGGGCGCGAAAGTGCTGCGCGCCGGTGGCAGCGCCGCCGACGCCATGGTCGCGGTCCAGTCCGTCCTCGGCCTCGTCGAACCGCAGTCGTCCGGCCTCGGCGGCGGCGCCTTCCTGGTCTGGTACGACGCCGCGACGGGCAAGGTGACGACGCTTGACGGCCGCGAGACCGCACCGCTGGAGGCCACCCCGACGCTCTTCCAGGACGAAAACGGCGAGCCGCTGAAATTCTACGACGCGGTCGTCGGCGGCCGGTCCGTCGGCACGCCGGGCACGCCGATGCTGATGGAGGAAGCCTGGAAGCGCTGGGGCAAGAAGGACTGGGCCGGCCTGTTCGACGATGCCATCACGCTCGCCGACCAGGGATTTCCGGTCTCGCCGCGCCTCGCCGGCCTGATCGCCAGCGACACCGAACGCCTGTCCCGCTTCAAGACCACGGCGAATTATTTCATGCCCGGCGGCCAGCCGCTCGAGGCCGGCATCCTTCTGCAGAATCCGGCCTATGCCGACACGCTGCGCACGTTTTCCGAAGGCGGTGCCGACATATTCTACTCGGGATCGCTTGCCCGCGACATCGTCGACACGGTCCGCAACGCGCCGGGCAATCCCGGTGTCCTGTCGATGAAGGATTTCGCGACCTACTCGGTCAGGGAACGCGAGCCCGTCTGCGCGCCCTATCTCGGCGCGCAGGTCTGCGGCATGGGACCGCCCTCCTCCGGCGCGCTCACCGTCGGCCAGATTCTCGGCATCGTCGGCAACTTCGCGCTCGGCACGCTCGGCCCGGACGACCCCGAGCTCCTGGCGCCTGATCGGCGACGCCTCGCGCCTCGCCTTCGCCGACCGCGGCCGCTACATGGCCGACAGCGACTTCGTGCCCGTCCCGGTCAAGGGTCTCGTCGATCCCGCCTATCTGGAGGAGCGCGCCGGCCTGATCGACGGCGACAGGATGGACCCGGGCAAGGCGCTGAACGAAGTCTCGCCCGGCGAACCCGCCTTTGACCATGCGATGCTGCTCGGCGACGACATCTCGATCGAACTGCCCTCGACCAGCCATATCTCCATCGTCGATGCCGACGGCAACGTGTTGTCGATGACGACGACGATCGAGAACGGTTTCGGCTCGCGGCTGATGACGAACGGCTTCCTGCTGAACAACGAGCTGACGGATTTCTCCTTCGCCACCCAGAACAACGGCCGACCGATCGCCAACCGCGTCGAGCCGGGCAAGAGGCCGCGCTCCTCGATGTCGCCGACGATCGTGCTGCGCGACGGCAAGCCGGTTCTCGCCATCGGCTCGCCCGGCGGCAGCCGCATCATCGGCTATGTCGCGCAGGCGATCATCGCCCATCTCGCCTGGGGCATGGATGTCCAGCAGGCCGTCGCCATGCCGCACCGTGTCAACCGCTTCGGCACCTACGATCTGGAGGAAGGCACCGACGCCGTCGCCATGCAGCCCGACCTCGAACAGATGGGCTACAAGGTTTCGGTCACCGGCCTGAACTCCGGGCTGCACGCCATCGCGATCACGCCGGACGGGCTGGAAGGCGGCGCCGATCCGCGCCGCGAGGGGATTGCGCTCGGAGAATGATATCTCATATGAATTCGCGTCTGGAACATTCCGCATGGCGGCGATAGAAATGCCGCCATGGACTTTGACCTGACAGACGAACAAAACGCCATCTTCGACATGGCGAAATCCTTCGCCGAGGAAGCGATCGCGCCGCATGCGATCGCATGGGACCAGGAAAGACACTTCCCCCTCGACGTCATCCGCAACACCGCCGAACTCGGCATGGCCGGCATCTACGTGTCGGAAGATCATGGCGGCTCCGGCCTGTCGCGCCTCGACGCGACGCTGATCTTCGAGGCGCTCTCGATGGCCTGCCCGGCCACGGCGGCCTTCCTGTCGATCCACAACATGGTCGCCGGGATGATCGACCGCTTCGCCGGCGAAGAGATGCGCGCCGGCATCCTGCCGCGCCTCTGCTCGATGGATCTCGTCGCCAGCTACTGCCTGACCGAACCCGGTTCCGGTTCCGATGCCGCGGCGCTGCGCACCTCGGCGAAACGCGACGGCGATGGCTGGGTGCTCAACGGGACCAAGGCCTTCATTTCCGGCGGTGGCGTATCCGACCTCTACGTCGTCATGGCGCGCAGCGGCGACGAGGGCCCGAAGGGCATCTCGGCCTTTCTCGTCGAGGCGGGCACGCCGGGCCTTTCCTTCGGCGCCGCCGAGAAGAAGATGGGCTGGCACGTGCAGCCGACGGCGCAGGTGAATTTCGACGATTGCCGCATTCCGGCGCAGAACCTGCTCGGCGAGGAAGGCAAGGGATTTTCCTATGCCATGGCCGGGCTCGACGGCGGCCGCCTCAACATCGCCGCCTGCGCGCTTGGCGGCGCCCAGTCCGCCCTCGACAAAACGCGTCGCTTACATGGGCGAGCGCAAGGCCTTCGGCAAGCCGCTCGCCGCGATGCAGGCCCTGCAGTTCCGCCTCGCCGACATGGAAACCGAGTTGCAGGCGGCCCGCGTCTTCCTGCGCCAGGCGGCCTTCAAGCTCGACCGGCGCGCGCCCGACGCGACGAAACACTGCGCCATGGCCAAGCGTTTCGTCACCGACGCGGCCTTCAAGGTCGCCAATGACGCGCTGCAGCTGCACGGCGGCTACGGCTATCTCGCCGATTACGGCATCGAGAAAATCGTGCGCGACCTGCGGGTTCACCAGATCCTCGAAGGCACCAACGAGATCATGCGGCTGATCGTGTCCCGGCAGTTGCTCGACGAGGCTCGCCGATGAGCCTGTCCGTGATGGCGGGCGACGACCTTCTGGCCTGGCGCGACGGTGCCGCGGGCCGCCTGAAGCTCAACCGGCCGAAGGCACTGAACGCCGTCACCCACGAGATGTGTCTCGCCATCGAAGCGACGCTGCACGATTGGCGCGAGGACGACAGGGTCGAATGCGTGATCATCGAGGCCGAAGGCGAAAAGGCCTTCTCGGCCGGCGGCGACGTGATGACGATCTACCGCCTCGGCAAGGCCGGCCGTGCCCTTCTGGCGCGAGGAATACCGGCTCAACCACCTGATCCGCCACTTTCCCAAGCCCTATGTCGCGCTGATCGACGGCATCGACATGGGCGGCGGCGTCGGCGTTTCGGCGCACGGATCGCACCGCATCGTCACCGAGAACGCAATCGTCGCCATGCCGGAAGCCTCGATCGGCTTCATCCCGGATGTCGGCGGCACGTGGCTGCTGTCGCGCGCGCCCGGCGAAATCGGACGCTATCTCGGCATGACGGGCGCGCGCATGAACGCCGCCGATGCCATCCATGCCGGTTTCGCGGACCACTACGTGACCCGCGACCGGCTCGCCGGCCTTATCGCCGCGCTTGTCGCCGGCGGCGATGCCGACACGGTCTGCGCCGATTTCGCCGCCGCGCCCGAACCGGGGCACCTGGAGCGCAACGCGACGGCCATCGACGCCGATTTCGGCCACGATACGACGCTCGCCTGCCGCAACGCTCTCGAGGAGCGCGCCGAAAAGGAAGACTGGGCCGCCAAGGCCGCGAAATCGTTTGCCTATGCCTGCCCGCTTTCGGTCGCCGCGACACATCACGCGGTCCACCGCGCGCGCGGCTTCACCCGTTTCGAGGAAAGCCTCGCACTCGAATTCCGTTTCGCGAAACGCATGATGGACGGACCGAATTTCATCGAGGGCGTGCGGGCGCTTCTGATCGACAAGGACCGCGCGCCGAAATGGGCGCCGGCATGCCTGGAGGACGTGACACCGGCGATGGTCGAGGCGTGTTTCGCGCCGCTGCCCGACGACGAGGAATGGACATTGTAGCCCTGACGGGCGGGAGGAGAATATCATGACGGCAATCGGATTCATCGGGCTCGGAAACATGGGCCTGCCCATGGCGAAAAACCTCGCCGCCGCGGGCCACGCGGTTACCGGCTACGACGTCACGGAACCGGCGCGCGCAGCGGCCGCGGAAGCCGGCCTCGCGCTTGCCTCGGGCAACACGGACGCGGTGAAAGGCGCCGATGTCGTCGTCACCATGCTGCCGAACGGAGCGATCGCCAGATCGGTCGCCGCCGAGATATTGCCCGCCATGGCGAAGGGCGCGTTGCTGATCGACTGCTCGACCATCGACGTGGCCTCTGCCCGCGCCATCCACGCCGAGGCCGAGAAAGCCGGCGTGCTCTGCCTCGACGCGCCGGTTTCCGGCGGCGTCGGCGGCGCGGCCGCCGGCACGCTGACCTTCATGGCCGGCGGCCCGGCGGAGGCCTTCGAAAAGGGCAGGCCGCTGTTCGACGTCATGGGCCAGAAGGCCGTGCATTGCGGCGATGGCGGTGCCGGCCAGGCCGCCAAGATCTGCAACAACATGCTGCTCGGCATCTCGATGATCGGCGCCTGCGAAGCCTTCACGCTGGCCGAAAGGCTCGGCTTGTCGCGGGAGCGCCTGTTCGACGTGATCTCGACGTCGTCCGGCTCCTGCTGGTCGGTCAACACCTATTGCCCGGTGCCGGGCGTCGGGCCGCAGAGTCCGCCGACAACGATTACAAGCCGGGCTTTGCGGCGGCGTTGATGCTGAAGGATCTCGGCCTGTCACAACAGGCGGCGGCCGACGCCGGCGCGCCGACCCCGCTCGGCAAACATGCAAGCGAGTTGTACCAGGCGATGATCGATGCCGGCCTAGGCGGCGAGGATTTCTCCGCCATGATCCGCTTCCTGGCGGACCGCGGCCCGGGCTAGCGGCCTGCCGCCGGTTACCAGGACTGGCCATAGCCGCCGGGCAGCGTCGAGATCGGCGGTTGGCCGGCGGCGGCAGCATCGAGCGCGCGCGACATCGCGCCGCCGGTGACGATCATCAGGGCGAGATCGGTGACATCGACGCGCGACAGCGGTTGCCGGCCCGCGCCGTCCGTCTGGACGCGCAGGGCGACCTTGGTGCGAATGGCCTCGTCCTCGAGCGCGAGGAACATCTCCTCGATCCCGGTTTCACCGGCCGCCGCAGCGAGCTGTACGCCAGTGCCGGGCCGCACGCCATATCCACTGGAAACGGATGCAATCGCGTTCAAGACCTGTCCCCTGTTTTCGGACAGGATGCCCACGGGAAACTGAAGACCGGGCTAGAACGG
Organism: uncultured Alphaproteobacteria bacterium; assembly: GCA_963712205.1. Lineage (GTDB taxonomy): Bacteria > Pseudomonadota > Alphaproteobacteria > Rhizobiales > Rhizobiaceae > Oricola. Next base: position 220,404 of record CAVQHF010000011.1, read on the forward strand.
GCGGCGGGATTTTCTTCAAAATCGAACGATTGCGGCTGATCCGGCGGGCCGCTATCCCGCGATGCCGAGCGCCTTGGCGATGTCGTCACGCGCCATGGTCGGACTGAATTCGATTACCTCGTAGTCGGCAAGGCCCTCGCGGTGGAACGGGTCTTCCGCCAGCACCCGGTCGAGCGCGTCCCGGTCGAGGCCGTCGGCGAGGATGACGCCGCCGGTGCGCGGGACCTTCCGCCCCGAGGCAAGGAAATGGCCGGCTTCGTAGTGCCGGTCGAGGAAAGCGACGTGCTCCTCGATGGCCGCGTCGATGCGCTCGAGCGGTACGCGATAGGTGAGCGAGACGATGAACATGGCGATTTCTCCTTGAGGGGCTGAGTTGAGGAAGCGCGGCGGCAGACAGCACCTGGACGGGACTGAAAGCCCGATTCCGGTCAAGCGTGTCAACCGAGGGCCCCTGCCGCGCCGATCGATGACGAGACGCATTGCGCCGTGTCTCAGGGCACGAGCAGGACCGAACCCGTCGTCTCGCCGCGCTCGAGCGCTTCCTGCGCCCGCGCTGCCTGCGCGAGCGGAAATTCCTGTCCGATTGTGATCGGCATCCCGGACAGTATCTGCTCGAAAAGCTCCGCCGTCGCGGCCGCGTAAGCCTCGGGATCGTTGGCATAGGCCAGCACGCTCGGTCGCGCGAGCGAGAGCGAACGGCGGGGCCCGATTTCCGAAAGCGGAATGGCAGGCAGCGAACCGGCGGCCTGGCCGATGCTCGCCACGGTGCCGAAGGGACGCACCGCGTCGAGCGTTTTAAGCAGCGTATCGGCGCCGATTCCGTCATAGGCGACATCGACGCCCCTGCCCGCGGTCAGGCGCCGCGTCTCGGCGACAAAATCCGTTTCCTTGTAGAGGATCGCATGGTCGAGACCGCGCTCACGCGCCAGCGCCGCCTTGGCTGGCGAACCGACCGTACCGATCACGCTTGCGCCGAGGCGCTTCGCCCAGGCCGTGAGGATGAGGCCGAGACCGCCGGCCGCCGCATGCACCAGCACGGTGCTATCCGGGCCGACCGGGTAAACCCGGCGCAGCAGCATGTGCGCCGTGACGCCCCGAAGCATCGCTGCGGCGGCGGTGCGGTCGTCAATCCCGTCCGGTACAGGCACGAGCCGGCTCGCGGGAATGTTGCGAGCCTCGGCATAGCCTCCGATCGGCAGCCCCGCATAAGCGACGCGGTCGCCGGGCCGGAAAGTTTCGACGTCGTCGCCGACGGCCTCGACGATCCCGGCGCCCTCGACACCAAGGACCGCAGGGAACGCGCCGGCGGCGTAGAGGCCGGTCCGCTGATAGATATCGACGAAGTTGACGCCGATCGCGGCATGGCGAAGCCGGACTTCGCCGCTTGCGGGCGCTGCGAGGTCGATCTCGGCGGAAACGAACCTGTCGGCGCCACCGATTTCGGGAAGGGTAACTGCAAAGGTCATGGCGTGTCTCCTGTTGGAATGCCGCGATGTCTACGCCGTGAGCCGGACGGGCAAAATTCCCGATTGATGCGCATCTTCTGCGTAAAAATGCACAGAAGTCTTGCGAAGCGGCGCGCGGCGGATACACTGCGGAGACGATGCTCGACTGGGACGATCTCCGCTTTTTTTCCGAACTTGCGCAGCGCGGCAGCCTTTCCGAGGCGGCCCGGCGGCTTGGCACCGACCATTCGACCGTCGCGCGCCGCATCACGCGGTTCGAGACGGCGATGGGCTTGAAACTGTTCGACCGATTGCCCCGCGGCTATGCTCTGACCGCCGAGGGCGAGCGGATACTGGAACGCGTCGGCCCGCTCGAGGAAGCCGTCTTTTCGATCGAGCGGCTGGCCGGAAGTTCGGGCGAGATCGAGGGACTTGTTCGCATCAGCGCTCCGCCGGCCCTCGCGAGCCAGTGGCTCGTGCCGCGGATGGCGCCGCTAAGGAGCGAATACCCGGCCCTCGTCCTCGACATCGCCGGCGTCCCGACAGCGGCGAACCTTGCGCGCCGCGAGGCGGACCTTGCGATCCGACTGTCGCGTCCCGAGGGCGACGCCCTCGTCGCCCGCAAACTCGGAGACCTCCGCTTCGGCCACTATGGCGCGCGCAGCTATGTGGAGGCGACGCAGGAAGCCGACTGGAGCTTTCTCGGATACAACGAGGCACTCGAAACCTCGCCGCAGCAGCGCTGGTCGAGTGAGATGGCGGGCGGGCGCCCCTTCGTTCTCCTGACGAACGACCTCGCCTCCCTCATCTCGGGCGCGCGCGCCGGCATGGGCGTTGCCGCCCTGCCGCACATTCTTGCGCAGGATGATCCCGAACTGACCTGCGTTGCCGACGGACCGGAAACCACCCGCGAGATCTGGCTTGTCGTCCATCCCGATCTCCGCCGCTCGGCGCGGGTCCGTGTCGTGATGAATCACCTCGTGGCGATCACCGCCCCTCTGCGCAGCTGAGCGCCTGCTGGCCGGTTGAGCAAGGCGACATGTTCCTCGATGGCAGCGTCGATGCGCTCGAGCGGCACGCGACAGGTGAGCGAGACGATGCCCTGACGTCCGAATCCGGCCGGGAGCGTCAATGTCAGGCGACAGCCGGCGTGCGCCGTCGCACCGTGACATAGAGCGTGCCCACCAGCACGAGGTTGATTACCCCGGCCAGCGCCGCATTGGCGAAGCTCACCGTGTAGCCGCCGGTGATATCGAAGAACAGGCCACCCTGGTAACCGCCGAGGCCATGCCCCAGCCAGGCGAAGGCGAGGATGATGCCTGTCGAGATACCGCGTCGCGAGGCCGGCGTCAGCGACCGTATCGTGATCAGCACGCCCGTCATTACCCCGGCATAGCCGAAGCCGTAGATCGGCGCGAAAATATAGAACGAGCCGAGATCGCTGATCTGCGTGAACCCGAACACCAGCAGCGTCTGCCACAGCGACGCCGTCATATAGGCGGGAATCGCGCCCACCATGTCGGCGAAGCGGCCGAAGGCGACGCGGCCGAGAATCGCGACGAGCAGCATCACGAACAGGACGCTGCCCGCTTCCGGGGCGGAAATGCCGCGCCCCTCGATGAGCGGCACCAGATGCATCAGCGGGACGGACATGCAGGTGCAGCAGCCGAGCACCGCCGCGGAAAGCCAGGCGACGATGACCGGTGTGGGCAGCGGTGCGCCATCGTCGTCCGCGGCGGCCGGTGCGGCGACCCCGGTAGTGGCACGGACCGGCGGCTCGCGGGTGAGGAGCGCGAGCGGCACGAGCGTCGCCAGCGAAATCACCCCGAGCCCAAGCATCGCGCCGCGCCAGCCGAATGCGTCGATCAGATAAGCCGAACCGAACGGCACGCCGCCCTGCCCGACCGCCTGACCGGCGGACGCAATGCCGATCGCCAGCCCGGCCCCCGTGCGGAACCAGTTGCCGACCAGCGCGATCACCGGCGCGAACAGCGATCCGCCGCCGAAGGCGCCGGCAAGAAAGAAAAGAATATAGAGCTGCCACAGCGCGTTGGCCTGCGACGCGGCGAGCACGCAGACGCCGACGACGACGGCGCCGAACAGGCAGACGTAGCGAATATTCGTCCTGTCGGCGAGGCCGCCCATCGCGATGCCCCCGACGGCGAGACCGACGAGCCCGAACGTGTTGATCAGCGCGATCGACCCGCGCGCCCAGCCGAATTCCTGTTCGAGCGGAATGAAGAACACCGACAGACCGTTGACGAGCAGGCCCATGGATATCGCCAGGATCGCCGCCGCAGCGGCCACGATCACCCAGCGATAGGCCGTTTCCGTGGCGCCGCTACCGTTCGTCATCGAAATACCGCATCGGACCGATCCTCGCCTCCCCCTGGCAGGCGCGCAGGATATCACCCGGCGGCCACGCTGTCCCCGGCGGGCGGGGCGGAAGCGAAGATCGACCTGTTCCGCCGCAAATCCGCAGCCCGCGCCGGCCGCATGGCACCCATGCGAAGACCGCACCTCTACCCGCGGCGCCGCACCCTATATGATGCGAATGACAGCGTTCGCGACGAGTCGCGGCAAATGTCCGAATTCCGGGAGGAACAACCGGAGATTCACATGCGAAGCTTTCGAAAACTGACAGACCACGAAAGGCCTCTCCTCGAGGCGCACCTGCTCCGCGTCGGCGGCGAGGACCGCGTGATGCGGTTCATGGCTGGTGTCAACGACGATTACGTGCGCACGCACGTCTCCCGGATCGGCTGGCCGCACGCCGTCGTCACCGGCTGTTTCGTGAACGGCACCCTGCGTGGCGCGTCCGAACTGTGGTTCGACACCGCGATGACGGGACGCTGCGAACTGGCGCTGACGGTCGAGCACGACTTCCAGGGCGCCGGCATCGGAACGGAATTGCTGCGCCGATCGCTTGTCCTGGCGCGAAACCGGGGCGCCGAGACGGCCTATCTCGCCTGCCTGCCGCAAAACCGGAAAATGCAGCACATCGTCGAGAAACTGGGCCGCACCGTGACGACGAGCGGCAGGGGCATGACGGAATCCGAAATCGCCATTTCCGGCCCGTCGCAGCTCTCGCTCTGGCAGGAGATCGCCGGCGACGGGATCGGCGTCATCGACTCCCTCGTCGAGCGGATGGGCTACCCGCGCGCCGCGGCCTGAACGCGGCCGCTATTTCCAGCCGCCGCCATGGGTGCGGAAGAATTCATGCGTCCCGATGCTGGCCATCTTGACCATGGAATTGGCCCAGCGCGGCTGCACGTAGCTGGCGAAATAATGCGTCGCCGATCCGACCTCGGGAACAGCCATCTGGCCGTTGGTCACTTCGGCGGCGATCTTTTTCGCCCGTTCCCAGGGCCGCAGGCGCGCGATCGTGTCGGGGGCGCCGTCGCAGGCGAAGGAAAACTGGCAGCGATTGCGCTGCCCGGCATTCTGGTAGACCACGCCGCAGATCGTGTTCGGATAGGCGGGGTTGCGCACCCGGTTCAGGATCACCTGCGCGACCGCGGCCTGGCCCTTGGCCGATTCTCCCCTCGCCTCGAAATAGAGCGCGGTGGCGAGGCAGGTCTGCTCCTTGGCGGAGAACGTGTCGGCGGAAAGCGGCTTGCGCATCCATGCGGGATCGCCCTTGCGCACCGGCGGCTCGGCATAGAAGGCGAGCGGCGACCAGACCAGTTTCTTCGCCTCGAACGGGGTATAGGCGATCGCCAGCGCGTCGGCCGCCTCGTCGGTCACCGGGCCGGCCTCCATCGGCAAATGGCCGGCAAGCCTTGCGGGCGCGACCGTTTCGAAGCCGCGCCGGATCGCCAGATCCGCGTCTTCCGCGCCCGGCCCTGCGCCGCGCGGCTGACCGCCCACCAGCGGCCGCTCTTGTTGTCCTGGTTGACCTGGAGGTCTGCGTCGCGGGAAATGGGTGCGGTCCAGTCGTCTATGCTGAACTCGGGCAGCGCCGCCTGGGTCGGCAGCGACAGGTTGGCGAACATCGCGATCAGCGGCAGTGCCGCGATGCGAAGTCCCCGTGCGAATGCGCGCTGGCTATCGTCCCCGCCGGAAAGCCGCACTACCCCTCCATTCCGCGTTTGTTTGCTTTTGATTAACCCTAACGCGTCCGTTAAGGCCGGAGAGACGACCTCTTAGGGGCGAATGGGGCAAAAACGGGGCAAGTGCCGCAATTGCGCAAATTTGACGCAGGAACGGCCAAGGATTCGCGCGATCGCGATGGCGCCCGGACGACCGCGCCGCGTGACGGCCCGCCGCAACATGGATGAATTGTAACTGGTCTTCGCCGGGCGGCGGCCATACCCATGGGACGCCGGCCCGGATGGAAAAATGAGCCGCAATGGTTCGGGGAGGGAACGGCGACCGACATCGACCTGATCCTGAACGGAGGAGAATCATGTTCAAACCAGCGCTGATCGCGGCCCTCTGCGCCGCTGCCGCGGCACCGGCCGCCGCCCACGAGGACCTCGCAACCGAACTGCCCGTCGGCGACGGCCGCGTCTCGCAGCAGCCGCAGGCCGGATACGTGCTGTCCTGCAACGCCAGTTTTCGCGGCGGCGGCGCCCGGCATGCCGGCGAATGGTTCCACGGCGATACGTGGCGGCCGCTCGAAAAGCCGCATGTGAAGGGCCGCGTGACGTGGCCGGAGGCGGAGTTCAAACTGTCGCTCGGGCGCGACGCGCTCGCGGTCACCGGCAACGGCCTGCCCGTCGGCCAGCCGACCGGAAAGTTTCCGATCGCGCGAAACGACCCGGCCTATGCCTACGACACCAATCCGAACCCGATCCAGCCGCTCGAACTCGATTTCGAAATCCCGCGCCAGCCGTCGAAGGCGCGCCAGCCCGGCTGCCTGCCGATGGGCATGATCGGCTTCACGGTCACCGGCGTCGCCATCTACAGCGCGCTCGACGACGCCGGCCGCGACGCCGCCGCGCACGAGGTGCAGGACCTCTGCAACGGCCATCCGCAGGGCAAGGGGCAGTATCATTATCACAATTCATCGCCCTGCCTGCCGGGCGCCGAAGAGAACGCCGTCGTCGGCTGGGCGCTCGACGGCTACCCCATCCTCGGCATGCGCGACGCCTCCGGCGCGCTTGTGAAGAACGAGGATCTCGATGCCTGCCACGGCCGCGCCGAGCCGGTCACCGTCTCGGGGATCAGCTACGACTATGCCTACCGGCTGACCCAGGAATATCCCTATTCGCTCGGCTGTTTCACCGGGCAGGTCATGCGCCAGACGCGGCAATCCATCCGCGCCGCGATGGGCCCGCCGAAACAGCGGCGGGCGGGATTGCGCCCCGACGGGCGCCGCCAGTAGGCCGGCCCCTCCTCCGTCATCCTCGGGTCAAGCCCGAGGATGACGACCCTGGTTGCCCCCCAAAGCCAATCGCCGGCATCGAGCCAAACGCCATCGTCGCCCCGCCCCGTTTCCGGCGTGACCATGCGGTTCGTGCCCCGCTTTGCAAATATGCCCCCGCCCCTCACGACGTGTCGCGCCGCTCGAGATCGAGCGCCAGCGCGTGGCATTCGGCGAGGACGTCGTCGACCGCGTGAAACGCCCGCTTGCGGCGGCCGGGCGGCCAGCCGGGGCGCATCGGCGAGAAATATTTGCTTCGGTTCAACCCGAGATCGCGTTTGGCGCGCCAGCGGGCGAGGCGTTTGGCCTGTCCGTCGAAGATCGTCGAGCGCGCGTTTCAGCCCGGCGAGCCGGCGGCGGAGGCGGGCGGCGTCGATCTCGTCGTCGGGCGTGGGGTTCCGGATTTCGGGGATCGGCGTCGGCTCGGTAAGGCCGATGACGCAGATGCGCGGGAAGGATTTCGCGCGGCGGCTGCGCGGGCGGACATCGAAGCGCTTGCGCGGATCGAGCAGCGGGAGGGCCGCAACAGCGGGGACGGATGTGGTGGATGTTGTGGTTGTTGTGGTGGCCTGTTTGCGGGCCGGGCACCACCACAACAACAACATCGCGCGCGGCGATGATCACCAACCGCCGGACGGCGGATTCGGCCGCACGGAGAATGCGCAGGATGTGATTGTGGAGATGGCGCGGCAAGGTCGCGCCGGTCTCCCCGTCAACCAGCCCGGCCATGGCGAACAGCGCCGCGAGAATGCGCAGGAGCGCCTCGCGGTTGCGGGCAATCGCCCTGTCCCAGTTGATCGTGCTTTCCTTGCGCGTTCGTCATTCGGGCAAAGGGTAAGGGAGGTTTCGGGAAGGTGGATAAGTTGGGCGCGGATCTATCTCTCCCCTTGCGGGAGAGAAAGCGATTTCAACATCTTGGCGTCAGCCAAGTGTTGGAAATCGCAAGTGAGGGGCAAAAGCGCCGAGACCTGAGAACCCGGCGAGATATCCACCATCGCGAGCCCCTCTCTTGCAAAAGCCAAGGACTTGGCTGCGCCAAGCCCGGGAAACACCGCCCTTCGCTTGCGCTTCGGGCGTTCGTCGCTCCAATCGACAAATCGTTGTCGATTGGCCGGCCGCGCGGGCCGCGCTCTCACCCGCCGCAAGGGGGGAGATAGGCGGCCGCCATCTGCCCCGGATTTACGAGCAGATTTTTGGTGGTCGCTTCGCGCCGACCCGCCGGCCCGTCCTTCGACCCCGCCCGCAAGGGGGAGGGAAGCACAGGCAACGCGCTTCCCGGACCATGCGCCAGCAGGGCTTCAGGCTCGTGACCTCCCTCCCCCTTGTGGGGAGGGGTGGGAGGGTGGGGGTACTTTTCGATGTCGCTACAAACAAAAAAAGCGGGCTGTTGCCCGCTTCCCTCGTTCCCCGAGACTTGCATGGCGCCAGTACATCCGTGGTCGCCAAACCGTCGATCAGGTCTGAACCGGCCTCGCCCGAAACCTCGCGACACATCTGGAAGGAGCTTCACGCGGCGGCAGCCGGTTATTCCCTAAATAGGCACGGCGGCCTTCGGATTCAATGGCAAGGCGACCGACGGCGCGAACTGGCCGGCGTTCCCCGGCTTCCTTCCGCCCGAGAGAGCACGAAGAAGGGTGAGCGAGGCCGGAAGGCGGTGGACAAGTTTGGCGCGGATCTGTCTCTCCCCTTGCGGGAGAGAAAGCGATTTCAACATCTTGGCGTCAGCCAAGTGTTAGAAATCGCAAGAGAGGGGCAAATGCGCTGAAGCCTGAGAATCCCGCGAGAAATCCACCATCGCGAGCCCCTCTCTGGCAAAGGCTAAGGACTTGGCTGCGCCAAGCCCAAGCTTTTGCTTTCTCCCCCGCAAGGGGGGAGATAGGCGTCCGCCGCCGCGAGAATCCGCTTCATTGAAGCTGCCCCTGAAAAGCCTTGAAGGGCCTGCCGATTGTGCGGGGCAAGGGACCGGTATTGTAAAAACTTGCTATCGGGGTGGGATTTGCCGGGGGGGGGGGGGCGGCGCGGCGCGTGGTTGCGCAGATGGCGCGGCAGTGTCGCCACGCTCCTGCCCCCGGGCCAGTCCGATCAGAGCCGCGACGAGGCTTTTCAGCACCGCGCAGTTATTACCCGGGAGAAGAAAGCGCTCCACCGCGCCAACAGTTGCGCGATGCGCGCGAGTCGATTAGCCTCTCATGCGGATCATCGCATCCCCTGTGAAAGGTCACCGAGCCTGCAGGAAATGGCCGCATCGACGGCACAGAAAGGACTTACCATGACTGTCAAACCTTATAGGTTTGAGGTAGCCGAAGCACGCAGCATTAGGCACCCGCACTTTCCCACAATCCAAAAACACACATTTCTAGTGCCAGCAGCCAAGTTGCCGCGTTCGCTTCCGGATGCCGCTAATACGCGTGAAGCAACCGGCATGAACCGGGCTGTATATAAAGATGTCCGAGAAAGCCTTCGAGGTCGCGAAGCACTCGCCGGTTCCTTTGATCTGCTGAACCTAGGAATAACAATTATCGCCCAATCCATTGAAACGGTCGACAAAAAGCTATTCGACGTGCTCATCGACGACAATTACGGCATCGCGAATGGCGGCCATACCGCTCACCTAATATGGGAGTGTCAGGACGACGACTCCATCGCAGAAGGTCAACATGTCGAAGTTAAGATCATCACCGGCATCGAAGGGTCGAACGAGCATACTCTACGGGTGGACATTGCACGCGGCCAGAATACGGGAATTGCAGTAAAGCCACAGTCGATTTTCGAATTGGACGGTGCGTTTGATTCAATCAAAGCCGCGATTTCTCAGGAGGATTGGGCAAAAGACGTCGGTTATAAAGAAAGCGACAATAAGAAAGTTGATGTCCGTGAGCTAATCTCTGCAATGGAGCTCATGAACGTATTAGACTTTCCTGTTAAAGGCGGAAAGCACCCAATCTCTGCATATGAAAAATGGTCAAATCCTTTGAAAAAGTTCGGAGAGGATTTCAAACAAAACCGCAAAAATCCCGAGAAGCGCGTATACGGCCTATTTGAGCCTATTTTACCAGATATAATGGTATTATATGACATAATTCGAAGAGATTTTTTACGTATATATACGGCTGAGATAAGTAATAAGGGCGCACAACTCAAGATGTCGAAACAGCTTCAGCTAAGATTGGGCAGTTTGAATTCCCTTATGCTAATTTGCAGCCGCATGAGAGGAGGCTTACCAAGGGTGCCGCTTATCCGATCCTCGGCGCGTTTCGCAATTATATTACAATCGACGAGGCTAACCATAAAGCTACGTGGATCGGAGGTTTCGAAGGCGTAAAGAAAGCCTGGGAATCAGTGGGTCCTGAACTCGTTACAGAAACTAAAGAAGCCATCAACGAGATCGGCAACTCTCCAGATGTGCTAGGCAAGAACCGAAATCACTGGGCAAACCTATTCAAGACCGTGAAGTTGCATCTGATGCAGGAACTTCTAGATCAGCAGGATCATGAGGTTGCCTGATGTCAGAAAAACAAGACAAGCTGCTGATCCGGATCGGGCAAAATTTCGAGGCAAACGCTACCGGCCGTTTGGCTATCGTCGTTGTATTTGCAGTCTTCTGCTTTGCAGTCTTTGGAGTTAGGCTCTTTTAAATTTGAGGGGGCGGGTCTCCCGCCCCCTCACCGGTTCCTTCTTATCCCCTCCACCTGCGCCAGCACGGCGTTCGCCGCCTATCCCGGCCCGCCCCGCGCCGCCCCTAGACCAGCTTGTCGGGAAAGCCCGGCGCGCGCAGGTCGGTGCCGAGGCGGTCTTCGAGCAGTTTGGCGATCATCGGCGATTGCGCCGCGCCGCCATAGGCCGCCTTGGCCTCGACATAGGTCTGCTCGGTGAGCGCGGCCAGCTCCAGCGGCACGCCGAACTCGCGCCCGAACTGCATCGCGAAATCGAGGTCCTTCAGCGCGAGGTCGATGTTGAACGCGATGTCGTAGGAGCCGTTCAGGATCAGCGCGCCCTCGGTCTCGTGCACGAAGGAATTGCCCGACGACGCCTGGATCGCCGCCCAGGCCTGGGCGAGATCGAGCCCGCCGCGCTTCGCCAGCATCAGCGCCTCGCCGGTCGCCTTGAGGTGGATGAAGGCCAGCATGTTGGTGATGACCTTGATGATCGAGGCGTTGCCGAGCGGGCCCATGTGGAAGATCCTGTCGCCCATCGCCTCGAAGCGCCGGCAGATGCAGGTCGAACAGCGCCTTGTCGCCGCCGGCGAGCATCGTGATCTTGCCCTGCGCCGCCAGATGCACGCCGCCGGTCACCGGCAGTTCCATCGTGTCGACGCCCTTTTCGGCGGCGACCGCGCCGAGACGCAGGATCTCGTCGCGCCCCAGCGTCGACATCTCGATCCATGTCGCGCCGGGCTTCATCACCGTCAGGATCTGCCCGAGAACCTGTTCCGAGACCTTCGGCGACGGCAGGCAGGTGATGACCGCGTCGCAGCCCTCGGCAAGCGCCTCCGGGGTGTCGGCCCATCGCGCGCCGGCCTCGACGAGGCGGTCCGCGGCCTGCCGGTTCCTGTCATGGACCGAGACGTCGAACCCCGCCCGCAGGAGGCTGGCGGCCAGATGTCCGCCGAGATTGCCGAGACCGATGAAGCCGTAATGCATGGATGTCCTCCCGCGTGGAAATGAATGCGCCCGGCAATCGGATCGGGCACGCAGACCGGACAAGGTGAAACCGTTCGGGCCGGTCAAGTCAATCGGCGGGATATCGGCTCTCCGCCACGGCTCCGGGCATTCGCCGGTGCCCGGCATTGCCGGACGGCCGCGCGGCGCTATATTTTCTGTCGACAAGGCCGCAACGGTCCGCGTGGCGGGCGGCCGACGACGCGCCACGGGCGACTGCGACCTCGAACGCCAATTCGGGAGGAGCGAGACCCATGGCCATCGACAAGCAGATCAAGAACCCGATCGAATGGGGCGCGCACCGCCTCGTCGAAATGACCCATGCCATCGGCAGGGCCGCCCGCACGATGCACGTGCCCGAAGAAACGGACGCACTGCCGGCGGTCAACCGGATCGGCCTCGCCGACGTCCGCCAGGCGATCCGCCCGCGGGATCGACGACCTCGGCGCATTCCGCTCCGACGCGCTCTCGCTGGCGATCATCTATCCGGTCGCCGGGATCGTGCTCGCCGTCGCGGCATCCACGCACAACCTGCTTCCGCTGATATTCCCGCTCGCCTCCGGTTTCGCGCTGATCGGGCCGGTCGCGGGGATCGGGTTCTACGCGTTGAGCCGGCGGCGCGAACGCGAGGCCGCGGGCGAAAAGGACGACCGGAACGCCGCCGGCCTATGGCGCGATCCCCGTTCGTCGGGCTGCTGCTGCTCGCGATCTTCATCGCCTGGCTCGTCACCGCATACTGGATCTATCTCGCGACGCTCGGCCAGCAGGCGCCGCAGTCGACCGCCGCGTTCGTCCGCGACGTGTTCATGACCGAAGCGGGCCGGACGATGATCGTGGTCGGGATCGGCACCGGGTTCCTCTTCGCGGTCGCCGCGCTGTCGGTCGGCGCGATCTCCTTCCCGCTGATGCTCGACCGGCCGGTCGGGCCGGTCACGGCCGTGCGCACCTCGATCCGCGCGGCGACGAAGAACCCCGGACCGATGGCGGCATGGGGCGCTGATCGTCGCCGCCGGTCTCGTCATCGGCTCGCTGCCGGCGCTGATCGGCCTGGTGATCGTGATCCCGCTGCTCGGCCACGCGACCTGGCACCTCTATCGCAGCCTCGTGCCGCGCCCGGGCGAGTAGCGGCGCGCGTCCGGCGTAGCGGTTCCGCCGCAGCCCCTCCACCTGCGCCAGCACGGCGTTGGCCGCCTCCAGCACGTTGGAGCCGGGGCCGAAGATTTCGGCGACGCCGGCGGCGCGCAGATCCGCGTAGTCCTGCTCGGGGATGACGCCGCCGCACACGACCTTGATGTCGCCCGCGCCGACGGCCTTCAGCCGGTCGATCAGTTCCGGCACCAGCGTCTTGTGGCCGGCGGCGAGCGACGAGACGCCGACGACGTCGACCTCCATCGCCTTCGCCTTCGCGGCGACCTCGTCCGGCGTCTCGAACATGTCGGAGAGATCGACGGTGAAGCCCATGTCGGCAAAGGCCGAGGCGATCACCTTGGCGCCGCGGTCGTGGCCGTCCTGGCCCATCTTGGCGACGAGGATATGCGGCTTGCGGCCCAGCGTCTTCGTGACCTCGGCGATGCGGGTCTGGATCGCGGCATATTCCGGGTCGCCCGCATAGGCCTCGCCATAGACGCCGGAAATGACGCGGGTGATCGCGTGGTGGCGCTCGAAGGCGCGCTCCATGGCGTCCGAAATCTCGCCCAGCGTCGCCCGCGCCCGCGCGGCCTCCACCGCCGCCTCCAGCAGATTGCCCTTGCCGGACGCCGCGACGTTTCTCGAGATTTTCCAGCGCGCTCTCGAGCGCGGCCTTGCTGCGCGTCTCGCGCACCTTTTTCAGCTTGGCGATCTGCGCGGCGCGCACCTTGGTGATGTCGATGGCGAGGATGTCGACCTTGTCCGGGTCGGCCGGGCCGGAAGCGGTTGACGCCGACGATCACCTCCTCGCCCTTGTCGACGCGCGCCTGGCGGCGCGCCGCCGCCTCCTCGATGCGCAGCTTCGGCAGCCCGTCCTCGACGGCCTTGGTCATGCCGCCGAGCGCCTCGACCTCGGCGATCAGCTCCCACGCCTTGTCGGCGAGGTCCTTCGTCAGCGCCTCGACGTAATAGGAGCCGCCGAGCGGATCGACGACATTGGCGACGCCGGTCTCGTGTTCGAGGATCAGCTGCGTGTTGCGGGCGATGCGGGCCGAGAAATCCGTCGGCAGCGCCATCGCCTCGTCGAAGGAATTGGTGTGCAGCGACTGCGTGCCGCCCAAAATGGCCGACATCGCCTCGAAGGCGGTGCGCACGACATTGTTGTACGGGTCCTGCTCGGTGAGCGAGACGCCCGACGTCTGGCAATGCGTGCGCAGCATCTTCGAGCGGTCGGACTTGGCGCCGAAATCCGTCATGATCTGCGACCACATCTGCCGCGCCGCGCGCAATTTCGCCGCCTCCATGAAGAAGTTCATGCCGATGCCGAAGAAGAACGACAGCCGGCCGGCAAAGGCGTCGACGTCGAGGCCGCGCGATTTGGCGGCGCGGACATATTCCATCCCGTCGGCGAGCGTGTAGGCGAGCTCCTGCGCCAGCGTCGCCCCGGCCTCCTGCATGTGGTAGCCGGAGATCGAAATGGAGTTGAATTTCGGCATCTCTTTCGCCGTGTACTCGATGATGTCGGCGACGATCCGCATCGAGGGCTCGGGCGGGTAGATATAGGTGTTGCGGACCATGAACTCCTTGAGGATGTCGTTCTGCACCGTGCCGGTGAGATCGGCCCGCTTCACGCCCTGCTCCTCGCCGGCGACGATGAACATGGCGAGCACCGGGATGATCGCGCCGTTCATGGTCATCGAGACGCTCATTTCGCCGAGCGGGATGCCGTCGAACAGGATCTTCATGTCCTCGACCGAGTCGATCGCGACGCCCGCCTTGCCGACATCGCCGGTGACGCGCGGATGGTCGGAATCGTAGCCGCGGTGGGTGGCGAGATCGAAGGCGACGGAGAGGCCCTTCTGCCCGGCGGCGAGGTTGCGCCGGTAGAAGGCGTTGGATTCCTCCGCCGTCGAGAAGCCCGCATATTGCCGGATCGTCCATGGCCGTCCGGCATACATGGTCGCCTTGACCCCGCGCGTGAACGGCGCGAAGCCCGGCAGTTCGCCGGCCGCGCCCTCGCGGCAGGTCGTCGGCCGTGTAGAGCGGGTGGACGGCGATGCCCTCCGGCGTCGCCCAGTCGAGGGTGGCGGGATCGGCGCCCTTGAGTTCCTTGGCGGCGAGATCGAGCCAGTCGCGTTTGGTGTGACCCGTCATTGCTTCACTCCCTCGGCAAGATCAGGCTCGGACATCGTAATGCTATCGATCCGTTCTTCCACAGCCGCTTCCTTCACATCGTCATTCGTAAACGGATGCGCCACGACATTCGCCATGATGAACTTCGATGTCGCCATGTCGACATCGAACTCGGCGCGCAGAACCTTGGCACACCCTCCATCACCAAAGCCCAGCGCCTTGAGCGCATAGATGAACTTGGTCGGGTTTCGCGCAGAGACAAAACGCGCCAGAGCAATCTTCAGCCTTTGAGACAGAGTCGGAAAGCTATCCGGGCGGCTTATCGTGTAATTATCGTCATGATTGCGCGAAGGTGCCGGCTTGCTCATCTCTCGAACTCCATGATCACCGCGTCGACGGCGAGGCTCGCGCCGACCTCGACCGGGATCCTCGCCACGATGCCGGCTCTTTCGGCGCGCAGCACGTTTTCCATCTTCATCGCCTCGATGATGGCGAGCGTCTGGCCTTCCTGGACCTCCTCGCCCTCCTCCACGTTCAAGGCGACGACGAGGCCCGGCATCGGGCAGAGCAGCAGGTTGGAGGTGTCCGGCGGCTGCTTTTCGGGCATCAGCGCGGCGAGCCGCGCCACATGCGGCGCCATCACATGCACCTTCAGATCGGCGCCGCGATAGCGCATGCGGAAGCCGCCCGGGATCGGCGCGATCTTCATCGCCGCGATCTCGTGCCAGTGGCCCTCCTCGTCGCCCTCGGCGAAGATCGTCGCCACCCGGTCGCCCGGCCGCCAGGATATCTGATAGGCGCGGGCGCCGTCCTCGTCGCCGAAGGAGAGCCAGACCGGGCTGCCCCATTCGCCATTGTGCGGCGCGGTCAGGTCCTCGACATCGTAGAAGCCGCGCGTGGCTTCGTCATCGATCGCGATTTCGAATTCCTCACCGCCCGCACGCACCACGAAGGGCGTCTCGGACGGGCCGTATTTCGCCCCCTTTTCCATCCGCCCCGAGATGAAGGAGGCGCGCCGGTCGGCGATCCACTGCGCCATCGCCGCCGTCGCCGCGACGAGACGCAGGTTCTCGGTATCGAGCGTCGCGCCGGCGAAGCCGTCCGGGATATTCCTCGGCGATGAAGGCCGTGGTGATGCGGCCTTCGCGGAAGCGCGGATGATCCATCACGGCCGACAGGAACGGCAGGTTGTGGCCGATGCCCTCGACCTCGAAGGCGTCGAGCGACTCCGCCATCGCCTCGACCGCCTCGTCGCGCGTCGGCGCCCAGGTGCACAGCTTGGCGATCATCGGGTCATAGAACATCGAGATCTCGCCGCCCTCGAAGACGCCGGTGTCGTTGCGCACGATCACGCCGTCGAAGCGCTCGCCCTCCGGCCGGCGGGCGGTAGCGCGTCAGCCGGCCGATCGACGGCAGGAAATTGCGATACGGATCCTCGGCATAAAGCCGGCTCTCGATCGCCCAGCCGTTCAATTTGATGTCGTCCTGCGTGATCGACAGCTATTCGCCGGCGGCGACGCGGATCATCTGTTCGACGAGATCGACGCCGGTGATCAGTTCGGTCACCGGATGCTCCACCTGCAGCCGGGTGTTCATTTCGAGGAAGTAGAAATTGCGGTCCTTGTCGACGATGAACTCGACCGTGCCGGCGCGAGGCGTAGCCGACGGCCTGCGCCAGCGCGACGGCCTGTTCGCCCATCGCCTTGCGGGTTTCCGCGTCGAGGAACGGCGACGGCGCCTCCTCGATGACCTTCTGGTTGCGCCGCTGGATCGAGCATTCGCGCTCGCCGAGCCAGACCGCGTTGCCGTGAGCAGTCGGCCAGCACCTGGATCTCGATATGGCGCGGCTCGGTGACGAATTTCTCGATGAAGATGCGGTCGTCGCCGAAGGAGGATGCGGCCTCCGACTTGGAGCGGTCGAAGCCCTCGCGCGCCTCGGCGTCGTTCCAGGCGATGCGCATGCCCTTGCCGCCGCCGCCCGCCGACGCCTTGATCATCACCGGATAGCCGATGCCGTTGGCGATCTCGACCGCGTGTTCGGCGTCGTCGATCAGGCCCATATAGCCGGGCACGGTGGAGACGCTGGCCTCGGCCGCGAGCTTCTTCGAGGTGATCTTGTCGCCCATCGCCTCGATGGCCTCGACCGGCGGGCCGATGAAGGCGATGCCCTCGGCCTTCAGCCGCTCGGCGAATTCGGCGCGCTCCGACAGGAAGCCGTAGCCCGGATGCACGGCGTCCGCGCCGGTCTCCTTGCAGGCGTCGATGATCTTGTCGATGACAAGATAGCTCTGGTTGGCCGCCGGCGGGCCGATCAGAACGGCCTCGTCGGCCATCTCGACATGCAGCGCGTTCCTGTCCGCCTCGGAATAGACGGCGACGGTGCCGATGCCGAGCCGCTTGGCGCGTCTTGAAGACGCGGCAGGCGATTTCACCGCGATTGGCGACGAGGATCTTGGAAAAGAGTTCAGTGGTCATACTTCCAAAACATCCTCGAAGGCCTCAGGGAAACTCGCCCGGGCCATGTCTTCGTCGATTTGCAGCATCGCCTCGTAGGAGGCCGGGTCGAAGGGCTTTTCCGCCGGCACGACCTCGCGATTGAACAGGAAGGACAGCCGCCTGGCATCGAGATTGCCGCGCTCGAACGGCTCGGTCCCGAAATGGTGCCACAGCGCGTGCATGAAGGCGGCGTCGGCGAGCGCTTCCGTCTTGTCGCGGTCGGGATAGCGCTTGCGCTCGACGATCGGCGACACGCCCTTCGGATTGGCGCGGCGGATGGTGAACTGGAATCCCGTGCCGGGCATTCCCGACGGAAAGCCGCGATGCTTGGTCATGTCGGGAAGCCTGGCCATCAGGCGGCGTCCTCGATCTTGTCCTGCGTCTTCGTGTCGAAGTCGGAGGCGTCGTGGCGCTCCCACAGCTGGCTTTCCGGCTTGCCGGCCGTGCGATTGACCATGGTGCCGCGCTTTGCCGCCGGGCGTTCCGCGATCTGCTTCGTCCAGCGCTGGACGTTCGGATAGTCGTCGACGGCGAGGAAATTCGCCGGAATCGCCATAGGACTGCCCGGCGGCCATGCGCCCGTACCAGGGCCAGATCGCCATGTCGGCGATCGTGTACTCGGCTGCCCGCCATGTACTCGTTGTCGGCGAGGTGCCGGTCGAGCACGTCCATCTGGCGCTTCACCTCCATCGAGTAGCGGTCGATCGCGTATTTGATCTTCATCGGCGCATAGGCATAGAAATGGCCGAAGCCGCCGCCGAGATAGGGCGCGGATCCCATCTGCCAGAACAGCCAGTTCATCGTCTCGGCGCGCGCCCGGACGTCCGTCGGCAGGAAGGCGCCGAATTTCTCGGCCAGATAGAGCAGGATCGAGCCGGATTCGAACAGCCGGATCGGCTCGCCGCCGCCCTTCGGCGCGTGATCCATCATCGCCGGGATCTTGGAATTCGGATTGACCGCGACGAAGCCGGAGCCGAACTGGTCGCCCTTGCCGATGCGGATCAGCCAGGCGTCGTATTCGGCGTCCGAATAGCCGGCGGCGAGCAGCTCCTCCAGCATCACCGTGACCTTCACCCCGTTCGGCGTGCCCTGCGAATAGAGCTGCAGCGGGTGCTTGCCGACCGGCAGGTCCTTCTCGAACTGGGCGCCGGCGGTCGGCCGGTTGGTCGAGGCGAACGCGCCGCCATTCTCCTCGTCCCATGCCCACACCTTCGGCGGCACATAGCCGGCGGGGAGGTTCTTTTCGGGCGGGAATTTGGTGTCGTCAGTCATCAAATACAGTCCTTCCTGGCAGGTTGGGTTCCACCAGGATTTATAGAGCGAAAACGAAGGATTGCAGCCATCGATCGCGCAGTCCTCCCCTCATAAGCGGAATATTGTCGTGCTTCTTGGCCGGCGCGCTGGCCTGCTTGCCCTTCAGGAGTTCGAAGGCGCGCGCCACGCGGCGGCGCGTCGAGTGCGGCATGATCACCTCGTCGACGAAGCCGCGCTCGGCGGCGATGAACGGGTTGGCGAAGCGGTCCTCGTATTCCTTCGTGCGCGCCGCGATCTTGTCGGGGTCGCCGAGTTCCGAGCGGTAGAGGATCTCGGTCGCGCCCTTGGCGCCCATCACCGCGATCTGCGCCGTCGGCCAGGCATAGTTCATGTCGGCGCGGATGTGTTTCGAGGCCATCACGTCATAGGCGCCGCCATAGGCCTTGCGGGTGATCACGGTCACCTTCGGCACGGTCGCCTGCGCATAGGCGAACAGCAGCTTGGCGCCATGCTTGATGATGCCGCCATATTCCTGCGCGGTGCCCGGCAGGAAGCCCGGCACGTCGACGAAGGTCAGGATCGGGATGTTGAAGGCGTCGCAGAAGCGCACGAACCGCCCGGCCTTCTTCGAGGCGTCGATGTCGAGGCAGCCGGCCAGCACCATCGGCTGGTTGGCGACGATGCCGACCGTCGAGCCGTTGAGGCGGATGAAGCCGGTGAGGATGTTTCTCGCGTGGTCCTTCTGGATCTCGAAGAACGCGCCCTCGTCGGCGACCTTGGTGACCACCTCGTGCATGTCATAGGGCTTGTTGGCGTCCGCCGGCACCAGCGTGTCGAGGCTCATCTCCAGCCGGTCGCCGGGGTCCGCCGTCGGGATCAGCGGCGGGGTTTCGCGGTTCGACAATGGCAGGAAATCGAACACGCGGCGCACTTCCAGCAGCGTCTCGATGTCGTTCTCGTAGGCCCCGTCGGCGACGGAGCGATTTCCGCGAATGCGTCGACGCGCCGCCGAGTTCCTCCGCCGTGACGATCTCGTTGGTGACGGTCTTCACCACGTCCGGGCCGGTGACGAACATGTAGCTCGTGTCCTTCACCATGAAGATGAAGTCGGTCATCGCCGGCGAATAGACCGCCCCGCCCGCGCACGGGCCCATGATGACGGAAATCTGCGGGATGACGCCGGACGCCTGCGCGTTGCGCCAGAACACCTCGGCATAGCCGCCGAGCGAGGCGACGCCCTCCTGGATGCGCGCGCCGCCGCTATCGTTCAGCCCGATGATCGGCACGCCGTTCTGCATGGCGAGGTCCATCACCTTGCAGATCTTCTCGGCATGCGTCTCCGACAGCGAGCCGCCGAAGACGGTGAAATCCTGGGAGAAGACATAGACCGGGCGGCCGTTGATCGTGCCCCAGCCGGTGACCACGCCGTCGCCGGGTATCTTCGTCTGGTCCATCCCGAAATCGGTGCAGCGATGCGCCTTGTAGGTGTCGTATTCCTCGAAGGAGCCCTCGTCGAGCAGCACTTCGAGCCGCTCGCGCGCCGTCAGCTTGCCCTTGGCGTGCTGCGCGTCGATGCGCTTCTGCCCGCCGCCGAGGCGGGCTTCCCCGCGGCGTTGCTCCAGCTGTTCCAGAATTTCCTGCATTTGAGCCCTTTCGACCGGTTCCCGCGCGTTCCCCCGAACGGATTTCGTAATCGTTTTGAGCCTGCGCAGCTAGGGTTGAAAAAGCAAGCAAGCGGATTTAGTAAAAAATCAAATAGCAAATAGCGAAGTTGCAAACATGCGCGCACGGAAAGTCTTTGCCGGTCGCAAGATCCGCACCATCCGCCAGGGCCACGGGCTGACGCAATCGGCCTTCGCCGCCCAGCTCGGCATCTCGACCAGCTATCTCAA
This sequence comes from uncultured Alphaproteobacteria bacterium, assembly GCA_963712205.1. Lineage (GTDB taxonomy): Bacteria > Pseudomonadota > Alphaproteobacteria > Rhizobiales > Rhizobiaceae > Oricola. The sequence continues at coordinate 240,778 of CAVQHF010000011.1, forward strand.
CCAGCTCGAGAACAACCAGCGCCACATCACCGCCCCGGTGCTGCTCGCGCTCGCCGACATATTCTCCGTCGATATCAAGGAATTGTCCGGCAACGAGGATGACCGGCTGCTGGCCGACCTCGCCGAGGCGCTGGCCGACCCGCTGTTCGGCGGCCAGCAGCCGCCGGCGCAGGACCTGAAGCTCGTCGTCCAGAACACGCCCGCCGTCGCGCATGCCTTCCTGTCGATGCACCAGGCGCTGCGCCGCGCCGGCGAGCGCCTCGCCGAACTCGACGACACGCTGGAGCGCACCGGCGCGCAGTCCGACCCGACGCCCTACGAGGAGGTGCGCGACTTCTTCCACTACATGGACAACTATGTCGACGGGCTCGACCGCGAGGCCGAGCGCCTCGCCGCCCGGCTCGGCGGCGAGACCGCCAACCGCGCCCGCACCCTTGCCGACCATATCGAGCGCGAGCACGGCGTGCGCGTCATCGTCGGCGGCGACGCCGCGGAACCGGGCGCGCTGCGCCGCTATGCGCCGGAAAGCCGCGTGCTGGCGCTCAATCCGCGCCTGTCGCCGGCGACCCACGCCTTCCAGATCGCCCACCAGCTGGCCCTGCTCGCCCATTCCGATGCGATTCAACAGATCGTCGAAAAGGCCGAGTTCCGCTCGCGCGACGCCGGCGCGATCTGCCGCATCGGGCTCGCCAACTATTTCGCCGGCGCCACCGTCCTGCCCTACGCGACCTTCCTCGACGCCGCGCGCGAACTGCGCCACGACATCGAGCTTCTCGGCGACCGCTTCGGCGCCTCGCTGGAACAGGTGTCGCACCGGCTCTCGACACTGCAGCGCCCGGGCCTGAAGGGCGTGCCGTTCTTCTTCGCCCGCGTCGACCAGGCCGGCAACATCACCAAGCGCCACTCGGCGACCAAGCTGCAATTCGCGCGTTTCGGCTCCGCCTGCCCGCTGTGGAACGTGCATTCGGCCTTCGAGACGCCGAACCGGATCATCAGGCAACTGGCCGAAACCCCTGACGGGATTCGCTATTTGTGCCTGGCGACGACGGTGTCGAAACCCGGCGGCGGCTTCCGCCGGCCGGTGCAGCGCTATGCGCTGGCGCTCGGCTGCGAGGTGCGCCATTCGGCCGAGCTCGTCTATGCGGACGATCTCGACACCGTGCGCAACGAGGCCTTCGAGCCGATCGGGATTTCCTGCCGGATCTGCGAGAGGAAGGACTGCCACCAGCGCGCCGTGCCGCCGCTCAAGCATACGCTCTATGTCGACGAGACCGCGCGCGATACCGTGCCGTTCAGTTTCGAGTAGGCCTCGCCGAGATGCATGACTGCCCGATGGCTTTGCGGCGCGGAAAAGGATATGGGCAGACCGAATGCCCTACCCCAACGCACCCATCGCAACAACCGAACCGCCTCACGCCAACCGGACCGGCCTCGCAATCGGCCTGATGGCGCTCGGCTTCATGTTCTTTTCGGCCGCCGACGCGACCGCCAAGTTGCTCACGCAGGATTTTCCGCCCTTCCAGATCGCGTGGTTTCGCCAGCTCGGGCTTCTGAGCGCCGGGCTCTGGTTTCTCGCCACCCGCGGCCTTCCGGTCCTGAAGACCCGGCGCCCCGTGCTTCAGGTCCTGCGCGGCTTCGCGGCGGCGCTGTCGGCCTCCGCCTTCATCTTCGCCATCGGCTATGTTCCGCTGGCCGATGCCGTCGCCGTCAGCTTCGTCGCGCCCTTCGTCGTCACGATACTGGCCGCCCTCGTCCTGCGCGAGACGGTGGGCATCCGCCGCTGGACGGCGGTGACGATCGGCTTCATCGGCACGCTGATCGTGATCCGGCCGGGCCTCGGCCTGTTGCATCCCGCGATCTTCGTCGTCGTGGGCGCCGCCTCGATGTTCGCCATGCGCCAGATCCTGTCACGCATCCTCGGCCCCGTCGACCGGACCGTGACGACCATCACCTACACCGCGATCAGCAGCGTCGTGCTTCTGACCGTTCCGATGCTCTTCGTCTGGCGGACGCCGACGGAACCCTGGCAGGTGCTGTTGATCATGCTTCTCGCGGTGGCCGCCGGGACCGGCGAGCTCTTCATCATCCGCGCCCTCGAACTGGCCGAGGCCGCGACGCTGGCGCCGCTGCAATACACGATGATCGTGTGGAGCACCGGCCTCAGCTGGCTGATCTTTTCGCAGCTGCCCGACGGCTGGACGCTGCTCGGAGCGGCGATCATCATGGCCTCGGGCATCTACACCCTGCACCGGGAACGGCTGGCGATACGGCAAAGGCGGCGGCTGGCCGGGTCGAACGGGCGATAAGGGCGCAGCATGGACCTGGGTAAGTCGGGTGTCTCGCAAAGCCGGACAAAGTGCGCATGCTCTTTGGCGAGGTCCCGCCGGATCAGCGGAACGAGCAGCGGCAACAAGAATCTCATCAACCCTTTGCCCTTGGCATTAAACCTGCCGGTCATCGTTGTTACGCCGCCAGCCTCGGTCAGAACGTAGTCGATTTCCACGTCCATCTTGGCGTCGTGAACAAGAAACGACAGCTCTTCGGGCCGGTTGTGGACGGTGATCGTCGCGTCATGTTGCCCACGCTTGTCCACCACCGTGAACCGCGTGCCTTCGCTGATCGGTTCGCCAGACTTCAGCTCAACCTCGACAACCCCGCTGTTCCACCGGGTCTCGTTCCGGGCGTCCGCCATAAGATCGAAGACCGTCGCTGCCGGGCATTTGATGTGCATAACTTCCGTAATCATGGCGCTCATGCAGATAGCGTAGAGGCAGCGTAGCCGGTCGGTCAACGATGGTACCGCACACAGGCAACTCGGCTGGCTGCGCTCCCTGCCAGCGGCGCTGCGGCCGGGTGACGGCATCCTCCTCTGCCACGGTGGCCGGCGATGGCATGCCATGCCATGGTCGAGCGGACCGCGCGCTCGCGGCGGACCATCCGCGCCGGGTGCCGAGGCTCGTCACGGGCCGGGTGAAATAGGGCCGAATCCGCCCCCTAGTGGATCCGCACATCCTGCTTCTTCAGTGTCGTCTGGATGTCGTTCAGATCGACGTCCGCGAAATCCTTGCGGTTCCTGACCGACCATGCCGCGGCAACCCCGGCGCCCTGCCCCGAGACGGCGCAGCAGGCCATGTTGCGCGTCGCCGCATGCGCGATCCGGTCGCCGCCGGTCGCCCGTCCCGCCACGATCAGGTTCTTCACGCCCTTCGGCAGCATCGAACGGTAGGGAATGTGCATGTAGCGGCCGGTCGTCGGCAGGATCAGGACGCCGTATCCGTCGATGAATTCGGGATAGATCCCGATCGTGTCGTCGAACCGCGCCTCGCCGCGCACATCCGCCTCGGTCATGTTGTAGGCGGCGTCGATCTTGCGGGTGTCGCGAATGCCGATGGACATGCCGAAATTGCGCAGACGCATCCCCTCGCAGCCCGGCGTGTAGCGGCGCAGCGCCTCGATCGCGAGCATGGCCTGCTTGCGCCCCTCGATCTCGAAGCGCGTCATCGAGTCGGGGTCGGTGCCGTCGCAGCCGGCGAGATGGACGAGGTTCATGTAGGTCATCTCGCCATGGTCGTGCACGGCCCCCCAGGTGCCGCCGATCGTGTTGAGATGCGCCGGGATGACACCGTCGCGGATCGCCTGCGCGAAGGGCTTGGCGAGGAACGGCGAATACATCGCATCCTCCTTGCCCGACGTCTCGACCTGCCATTCGCCGGTCGACCAGTCCGCATAGGTCTGCGGATCGGCCCTGACACCTTCCATGAAGGCCGCCTTGTCGACGCCGGCGACATGGAACATCACGCTGGCCGCCTGCATCTGCTCGACCGGGGTCTTCGCCGTCGGCGCTCCGGCGCGCAATGCCACGTCCGCGTCCCCGGTCGCGTCGATGACCCGTTTCGCAAGGATCGCCTCGCGGCCGGCCTTGGATTCGACGATGACGCCGGTGATCGCGTCGCCGTCCATGATCGGCGCGACGAACTGGCGGTGCAGCATCGGATGAATGCCGGCCTCCTCGACGAGCGCGTCGGCGACCAGCTTGAACCCCTCGCTGTCGAGTTCGTAACTGAGCGACTGGCTCTCGGGCGTGGCCGCGTCCATCGCCTTGGCCCGCTCCTCGAATTCGAGCCCGATGCCGCCGGCCTCGACCGTCTCCTCGTGGCGGTACCAGGCAAATCCCTCGACGCCGACCACGGTGATGTTGCCGCCGAAACAGCCGAAACGCTCAAGCAGCGTCACCTCGACCCCGCATCGCGCGGCGGCAAGCGCGGCCGCCAGACCGCCGGGGCCCGAGCCGACGACGAGCACGTCGGTGCGATGGATGACCGGCGTTTCGCGGGCGGGTTCAAGGATCTTGGACTGGCTCATTGCGCGCTCCCGGTGGCTTGCCTGACCGGCGCACGTCTATGGGGCTCGCCCGGGGTTGTCGAGTGGGGCCTTGCGACAAATCCTGCCCGATTTCGCGCCAGCGAAGGCGGCTTCGGCGGCGAGGTCCGCCGCGCGGAATACGGCGCCATTCGCGAAGCGCCAAATGCACATGCGCGCCGTTCACGAAGCCGACGCATCCCTCCACGAAAACACCGTTGCCGGACAACCCGGCGCATCGATATGCGCAGGCACCACCCGAACAGCATACGAAACGCATGGAGACTGTCATGAATGCAAGCATCCTGGACATCATCGCGGGAACGCCCATCTGGGTCTGGCCGCTTCTGGCGTTCCTGGTCTATCGCGGCATGATGGCGGCGCGTCCGCGCCGGTCCGGCCTTTACGGCCCGTTGGTGCTGCCCGTCATCATGTTCGCGATCTCCATGGGCTCCGCCCCCGCCATGCGGTTGGGAGCGCCGCAGCTGGCATGGATCGCGGCGCTGGCGGCCGGCGGGCTCGCCGGCGCGGCACTGGCCGCGCGCATGGCGATCGACGTGGAGCCGGGGCCGCCCGCCACGCTCCACCTGCCGGGAAGCTGGATCAGCCTCGTCCTCGTCCTGTCGATTTTCCTCGTCAGCTACGTTTTCGGCGTCATCGGAGCCATCGATCCGGCTCTCGCGGCCGCCCCGGCGACCGTGTTCGTTCACGCCGTGTTGCGCGGCATTTTCAGCGGGATATTCCTGGGGCGCGGACTGACCCTGTTCCTGCGCGCGAGAGCCATGCTGCGCGCCGTCGGCGCCACGGAAACGCCATAGCAAAACGGCGCCGGGCCGCGGGGTGCGCCATTCGGCCGAACTCGTCTACGCGGACGATCTTGATACGGTCCGCGGCGAGGCCTTCGAGCCGATCGGCATTCCTGCCGGATCTGCGAAAGGAAGGACTGCCACCAGCGCGCCGGGCACGCCGCTGAAGCACAAGCTGTTCGTGGACGAGACCGCGCGCGATACGGTGCCGTTCGAGATTTTGAGTAGACGGAACAATTTAGCCTGAAAATGGCTTATCAGGGAGGTCGCACCATTCCCGTTGGCCTTGTTCCAGAAGTCCAATAATCTGGCACGTGGAAGTTCTACATCGGATTAGAAATATGCCGCCATTAACACCGCCGCCAAAGATCAAGCTTTCGAGATTACGCGATATTGGATGGTCGCTGTGGGACCCTATCGGCCTATCTGGAACCGGGCAAGAAGTGGGAAGATAAAGACTGCGCAAGACTTCGCGAATGAATATGACAGCTATCTGGTCTCTGCGGCAGGTCAGTTGCGCCGCGGAACTTCCTGACGCAGATGTCGTGAAATATCTGGTCCAAGTCGAAGCAGATCACATGGGTCTGGGAGAAAGACCCGACAGCCGCGAACGGGCACGATATTGTCGTCGCAGCAATCAACGCAGACGGGCTAACTATGGAGCTATCCCGATGCCGTTCAAGAGATGATCGACAAAGCCGCCTCAAATCCGAGGAAAAGAGTGGACTAATAACGATGTCGAGAAGGTGGGCTGGCTCACTTACCAATGCGAATTTCTACAACGATACGAGCTTAAAAATTGCGACGATATATCATGAACGGATTATTACCCTACGGGGTCTGCGATGCCATCTATGAACGACCTGTGGCGAGCGGCATTGAGCGGGCTGGCGCAATCGGATGAGTTCGAAATCCCGTTCCCGTTCTATGACGTCTACGAGGCATTTGACGCTGGCGAGTATCACAGAAAGGAAGATCGCAGCGACGATCCCGTTGCCGATTTCACCGATCCCATGATTTCGGAACTTTTACGGCTCCATTCGCAGCGGTCTACCAGCTAGACGGCCGCGCTATGCGGCACGCGCTCTGCGAAGTAGCCCTGAAAAAAGCGCCCCTAACCCAGCGGCTTCTCGTCCGCTTCCTCGTCGAGGATCCGCTCGGCGGCGCCGTCGAGGTCGTTGTACTGGCCGGTCCTGATCGACCACAGGAACGCGCCGAGGCCCAGCACGCCGAGGCCGAGCGCGATCGGGACCAGGAAGATCAGGACGTTCACGCCAGCGCCTCCGCCGACTGCCCGGCCTTTTCCTTGCGCTTGAAGCCCGGCAGCAGCTTGCCGCCGCGCGCCAGCCGCATCGAGTTGGTGACGACGACGATGGACGAGCCGGACATCGCCAGCGCGGCGATCAGCGGCGTGACGAAGCCGCCGACGGCGAGCGGCACCGCGACGCAGTTGTAGACGATAGCGAGGCCGAAATTCTGCCGCACCAGCCGGCCCGCCTTGAGCGCGACCTCGCGCGCGAACGGCACCGACATCATCGTGTCGCGGGTGAAGACGAAATCCGCCGCCATGCGGCCGATGTCGGAGGCCGAGGCCGGCGCCATCGAGACATGGCCGGTGGCGAGCGCCGGCGCGTCGTTGAGCCCGTCGCCGACCATCAGCACGCGGTGGCCCTCGGCCTGCAGCCCCTTGATGCGGGCGATCTTGCTGGCCGGCGTCGCATGCGCCCGCACGGTCGCGATGCCGAGCGTCCCGGCGATCGCCTTGACCGAGGCCGCGCTGTCGCCGGACAGCAATTCGATGGTCATGCCCTGCCCCGAAAGCGCGCCGACGGCTTCCGCCGCGCCCGGCCGCAGGGTTTCGGACAGCGTGAAGCCGGCGATCTCGCCGCCTTCGGAGGCAAAGGACAGGCCGCCCCTGGCGATCGCTTCATCCGCCTTGAGGCCGGCGATCTGGCCGGCCCATTCCGCCCGGCCGAGCCGTATCTTGCGGCCGTCGAGCATGCCTTCCACGCCGTAGCCCGGCACCTCGTGGATATCGGTGATGTCGGCGTTGTCCGCGTCGGACAGGAAGGCCGCGATGGCGCGCGACGCCGGGTGGATCGAATGCAGCGCCAGGGCGCGCGCCGCCGGCGCGTCGTCGGCGCTGATGCTCGACGCGGCGATGCGCGGCGTGCCGGTCGTCAGCGTGCCGGTCTTGTCGAAGATCGCGAAATCGGCCTCCGCGAGCCGCTCCAGCGCCGAGCCGTCCTTCATCAGGATGCCCTGGCCGAACAGCCGCGCCGCGCCGATGACGTGGACGACCGGAACGGCGAGGCCAAGCGCGCAGGGACAGGTGATGATCAGGACGGAGATCGCCGTGTAGAGCGAGGCGTGCCAGTCGCCCTTGGTGACGATCATCCAGGCGACGAAGGCGAACAGCGACAGGAGATGCACCGCGGGCGCATAGATCTGCGCCGCGCGGTCGGCGATGCGGACATAGCGTCCGCGCCCGTTTTCCGCCGCCTCCATCATCTGCATGACCTCGGCGATGAAGGATTCGTCGGCCTTGCGGGTGACCGAGATGTCGATCGGCCCGGTCAGGTTCAGCGTTCCGGCTTCCACGTCGGTGTTCGGCGACACCGAAACCGGCGCGCTTTCGCCGGTGACCAGCGACCGGTCGAGGTCGCTCGCGCCCTTGACGATGCGCCCGTCGGCGGGAATGCGCTCGCCCGGGGCGACGCGCATCACCATGCCCGGCTCGATCTCGTCGACCGGCACATAGGCCGCCTTGCCGTCGGCGCCGATCACCGTGCCGCCGCGCGCCGTCATCCTGGCGAGCCCGAGCACGGCGCTGCGCGCGTGATCGCGCATCACCTGGTCGAGATAGCGGCCGATCAGCAGGAAGAACAAGAGCGTCACCGCCGCGTCGAAATAGGCTTCGGCGCCGCCGGTCAGGCTTTCATAGACGCTCATGCCGAGCGCCAGGATCACGGCGAGCGAGATCGGCACGTCCATGTTCAGGCGCCGCGCCATCAGCGCGTTGAGCGCCGAGGAAAAGAACACCTGGCCCGAATAGGCGACGACCGGAATCGCGATCAGCCCGGAGATCAGGTGGAACAGGTCGCGCGTCGCGCCCGTTGCGCCGGACCACACCGAGACCGACAGCAGCATGATGTTGCCGGCGGCGAACCCGGCGACGGCGAGCGATTTCAGCAGACGATCGGACTTGCGCTTCTGCTCGACATTGCCGAGGTCGCCGAGATCGACGGCGGCGGCCGGATAGCCGAGCGCATCGAGTTTCGCGATCACGAAACCGGGCGAGCGTTCCGCGCTGTCGAGGATGACGGTCAGCCGCTTCAGCGACAGGTTCACCCGCGCCGAGACGATGCCTTCCAGCCCGTTCAGGCCGCGCTCGATCGCCGAGATGCAGGCGCCGCAATGGATGTCGGGCACCGACAGCACGTAACGCACCGTGCCGTCTTCCTCGCGGTGGCCGGCGCGCATCAGTTCCTCCACCCGGGTGAAGTCGCGCACACCGGTCGAACTCAAGGCGTTGTCTACGCCGAGGTCTCCGCCGCAGCAGCTGCCAGCCATCTCATGCTACCCCTTGACTATCTACCCCTTGACCATGAACCGGATCGAATGGGTCCACACCTCGCCCTTCGGGCCGGTTACCGAGAGATCGACATTCCAGACACCCGGGCGCAGCGCCACCTCGCCGGCGTAACGCGCGCCGCCCTGGGCGAGCAGCGTCACCGTCTGGTCGTCGCGGTCCTGCACCGGATGGCCGATCTTGGCCGAGACGACGGCGTCGCGGATGGCGTTGCCGTCCGGGTCCGTCAGGTCGACCAGGAAGACGCCGTCCTCGTAATCCGTCGTCGCCGACCAGCCGAGCGCCGCCTGGCGGCGTTTTTCCGCCGTGACGTCGTTGAAGTGCTGGCTCGCGACGTAGGAGTTCGGGACGACGAGGCCGGTCCATGTGGAATTGGCGTAGTAGGCAAGCGTCAGGTTGACGCTGATGATGGTGCCGAAAAACAGCACCAGCACGCCCAGCATGTGCCAGCCGGTGAACTCGCGTGTACCCAGGATCTTCTCGAATATGGTCATTTCTTCGGGGCCTCGAATATCGCGTCATAGGTATCGGTTTCGAACGACTGCTTGTCTTCCGCCGTCAGCTTGAAGTGCACCTGTCCCGGCTGCGTGAACTGCTTCGGCTGCGAGACGAAGACGCGCAGCGCGCGCAGCTTGTCCGGCTCGACCGGGATCGCGAAGCTGACGCCGTCGGGCTGGTCGATGTCGTTGATGCTCATCGTAGCACCCGGCAGGCCGTCGAGCGACAGGAAGATGACGCGCGGCTCGGGGATCATGTTCAGGAGCTTGACCGTGTAGCCGTTGCGGATCGAGCCGTTCGGACAAGGTGACGAAGACCGGGTTGCGGTCCTTCTGGACGTTGATCTCCAGCCGGTCGCGGCTGAGCAGCGCCACCAGCATGCCGACGCCGATGGCGGCCCATGCGGTCATGTAGATCAGCGAGCGGATGCGGAAGATGATCTTCCAGTCGAAATGCTTGACCCGGTCGTCGAATTTCCCGTCCTTGTCGCGGACCCGCGACGGGATGATCGTCCCGCTCGCCGGATCCTGGGCGATGGCCATGTTGTGGTTGTATTCGCGCAGCGTCGCATAGGCGATCAGGCCGCGTTCCTTGCCGGTCTTGTCCATGATCGCGTCGCAGGCGTCGATGCACAGCGCGCAGGTGATGCATTCGAGCTGCTGGCCGTCACGGATGTCGATGCCCGTCGGACAGACCGCGACGCAGGCGTTGCAGTCGACGCAATCGCCGACGGGCTTGCCTTCCGCGGCCGCCTTCTTGGCGTGACGCGAACGCGGCTCGCCGCGCCAGTCATTATAGGTGACGACGAGCGAATCCTCGTCCAGCATCGCCGCCTGGATGCGCGGCCACGGGCACATGTAGATGCAGACCTGCTCGCGCATCAGCCCGCCGAAGACATAGGTCGTCGCCGTCAGCACCGCGACCGTCGCATAGGCGATGAACGGCGCCTGGAGGGTGACGAAGCTCTTCAGCAGCGTCGGCGCGTCGGCGAAATAGAAGATCCACGCGCCGCCGGTCAGCACCGAGATCACCAGGAAGGTCGCGTGCGTCGACACCATCTTGCGGATTTTCTCGAACGACCAAGGCGCCTTCGCCAGCCGCATGCGGGCGTTGCGGTCACCCTGCCAGAACCGTTCCACCGCGATGAAGAGGTCGGTCCACACGGTCTGCGGACAGGTGTAGCCGCACCATGCGCGCCCGACGATGGAGGTGACGAGAAACAGCCCGACGCCCGCCATCACCAGAAGGCCGGCGACGTAGAAGAATTCCTGCGGCCAGATTTCGACGAAGAAGAAATAGAAGCGGCGATGCGCCATGTCGATGAGAACGGCCTGGTCCGGCGCGTGCGTGCCGCGATCCCAGCGGATCCACGGCGTCACGTAATAGATGCCGAGCGTCACCAGCATGATCAGCCATTTCAGGCGGCGGAATCGCCCCTGGGCGCGTTTCGGAAAGATCGCCTCGCGAGCCGCGTAAAGCGGCTGCGCCTTCTGTTTCGCGCCGACATTGACCGCCTCGACGTCGAGCCTTTCGACGTCGGCGTCCTTGTCCTTGGCTGCGACGGATTGATCGTTCATGGGTGCTTTCCCGGTTTTTGGGCGACCTTGCCGTTTTGCGGGCCTGACATTCCTTGACCTGCATCAAGCTTAGATACCCACGCCGCTAAAAAATGCATATCCCCTGCAGCTTTTCGCCGCAGCGCGCTTTTTGCGCCGGAAACGGCGTCGGCCCGGCGCCCGCCGGGCCTGCCGGCGCACCCGTACGGCATTCGGCTGTTTTGACCGCGACCCGAACGCGTGAGACAATGTTTGGTCGGGAGGAAGCCGCCATGGACACCGTAAGAGAACAACGGGCTGGGCGCAAATTCAACGCGTCGGAAATGGGCGCCATCGCCCATCTCTATCGCGGCGAAATCTACCGCTCGACAATCTGGAGAACCCGGCTCGACACCACCACGAACTGGGCCGTCGTGACGCTTGGAATAGCCTTGTCGATCACCTTCTCGTCGCCGAACGCATCCGCATTGCCGCTGGTGCTCGTCGGCATCCTGATCCTGTTCTTCCTGCTTCTCGAAGCGCGCCGCTACCGCTATTTCAACGTCTGGCGCGCCCGCGCCCGCTGGATCGAGACGAACCTCTATGCGCCGATGCTGATGAACGGGGAGCTGAGCGCGGCGCCAGGATGGACCGAAACGCTCGCCGACGACTATCTGCGGCCGGAATATCATATCGGCCTGATGACCGCGATCGGCCGGCGGATCAGGCGCAACTATCTCTGGATACTGCTGATTCAAACCGCTGCCTATATCGGCAAGTTGATGGTGCATCCGACGCCCGTGGCATCGGTTTCGGAATTTGTCCGGCGCGGCGACATCGGCCCCGTCTCGGGTCAGGTCGTCCTGGCGATGGGCATCCTGTATGTCGCGAGCTGGGCGGCAATGGCCGCCTGGAGCGCCAGAACCGACGGCGCGAAGTTTCGGCAGCGCGGGTCCGCATCGAGCTCGATGGGATAGGACCCGCGCCGCCATGTCATTTGCCTACTGTCCGCCGCCGAGGCCGTGGACATAGACCGCGAGTTGCTTGACGGACGTCTCGCCGAGGCGGCCGCTCCATGCGGGCATGACGCCCTGCCGCGGGCTGGTGACCTGGGCGACGATGTCGGCATGGGTGCCGCCATAGAGCCAGATCGCATCGTTCAGGCGCGGCGCGCCGAGTTCGGGCATGCCCTGGCCATTGTCGCCGTGGCAGGCCGCGCAGTTGTCGGCGAAGATCGTCTCGCCGGCAGTCGCATTGGCCTCCTCGTAGTCCTGGCCGGAGAGCTTGCGCACATACCAGGCGACATTGTTGATGTCCTCGCGGGTGAGGATCTCGTCACGGCCGAAGGCCGGCATGTCGCTGATACGCGTGTCCTCGTCGGCCGCATAGCGCACGCCATGCATGAGGGTCGTGTAGATGTCCTCGATCGTGCCGCCCCAGATCCACGAGTCGTCGTTCAGGTTCGGGTAGCCCGGACCGCCCTGCGCGCCGGAGCCATGGCACTGCACGCAGTAGACCTTGAACATCGACGCACCGCCGGCCGAGGCAAACTGGACCAGTTCCGGATCGGCGCTCACTTGCGTGATGTCGGTCGCGGCCAGCTTGTCGAGATAGACCGCCTGGGCGGCCTTGGCGGTTTTGACTTCCTCGGCCAGGTCGCCGCGGCTGGACCAGCCGAGAATACCCGCCGTCGCCCCGGTGATGCCGGGCCACGCCGGATAGAAGACCGTGTAGGCCAGCGCCCAGATTATGCAGGCGTAGAAGGTCCACAGCCACCAGCGGGGCAAGGGATTGTTCAGTTCCTTGATGCCGTCCCATTCGTGACCCGTGGTCTCGACGCCGGAGACTTCATCGATTTCCTTTTTGTCGGCCATTGATCAGTCCTCCTTGAAGGGGATGCGGGCCGCATCATCACTGGATTTCTTTGCGCCGGGGCGAAACAGCCACAGGACGGTCGCGACAAAGAACGCGAACATCATGAGCAGGCCCCAGCTGTCGGCGAAGGCGCGCATGGAGTGGTATTCGAGATTCATGTCTGCCTCCTACCGGTAATTCTGTTCGGGCTGGTAGACCGAGAAGTCGACCAGCGTACCGAGCATCTGCAGATAGGAAACGAGCGCGTCCATCTCCGTCACCCTGGTCGGATCGCCGTCGAAATCGCCGAGCACGGCCTTCGGATAACGCTCCTCGACCCCCGACGTATCGGCGTTCGGGTCGGCTTGCGCCATCAGGTCGGCCTGCGCGTTCGCGACCATGTCGTCGGTGTAGGGAACGCCGACGCGCCGGTTGGCGATCAGGTGCCCCGACACGTTCTCGATCTTGAGCTCCGTCTTGGCGAGGAACGAGTACGACGGCATGACCGACTCCGGCACCACCGACTGCGGGTGGATCAGGTGTTCGACATGCCACGCATTCGAATAGCGCCCGCCGACCCGGGCCAAATCAGGCCCGGTTCGTTTCGACCCCCACTGGAACGGATGGTCGTACATCGACTCCGCTGCCAGCGAGTAGTGGCCGTAGCGCTCGACCTCGTCGCGGAACGGACGGATCATCTGGCTGTGGCAGAGGTAGCAGCCCTCGCGCACATAGATGTCCCGGCCGGCCAGCTCGAGCGGTGAATAGGGACGCATCCCCTCCACCTTCTCGATCGTGTTCTCGAGGTAGAACAGCGGTGCGATCTCGACGATGCCGCCAACCGTGACCACGGCGAAGGCAGCGACGAAAAGGAGCGTGACGTTCTTTTCGAGAACCTGGTGTTTGTCAATAAAAGCCATTGAATTTGCTCCTTATTCCGCCGGCTGCATGGCTTCGGCGCCCATCGGCACCTCGGAACGCACGTCGCCGCGGATGGTCTTGTAGATGTTGAAGGCCATCACCAGGGCGCCCGACAGGTAGAGCAGACCACCCAGCATGCGCAGCACGTAGTAGGGGTGCATCGCCGCGATGGATTCCGCGAACGAGTAGACCAGGTAACCCTGCTGGTCGTATTCGCGCCACATCAGGCCCTGCATGATGCCCGACACCCACATGACCGCCGCGTAGACAACGATGCCGAGCGTGGCGAGCCAGAAGTGCCAGTTGACGAGCCGCAGGCTGTAGAGGCGCTGGCGGTTCCACAGTTTCGGCGTCAGGTAGTAGATCGCGCCGAACGAGATCATGCCGACCCAGCCGAGCGCACCGGAATGCACGTGGCCGATGGTCCAGTCGGTGTAGTGAGACAGCGAGTTGACCGCCTTGATCGACATCATCGGACCTTCGAAGGTCGACATGCCGTAGAAGGCCACCGAGATCACCAGCATGCGCAGGATCGGGTCGGTTCTGAGCTTGTCCCATGCGCCCGAAAGCGTCATCAGGCCGTTGATCATGCCGCCCCATGAGGGCATCCACAGCATGATGGAGAACACCATGCCCAGCGTCTGCGCCCAGTCGGGCAGCGCCGTGTAGTGGAGGTGGTGCGGACCGGCCCAGATATACAGGAAGATCAGCGCCCAGAAGTGGATGATCGACAGGCGGTAGGAATAGACCGGACGGCCTGCCTGCTTCGGCACGAAGTAGTACATCATGCCGAGGAAGCCCGCGGTCAGGAAGAAGCCCACCGCGTTATGGCCGTACCACCACTGCGTCAGCGCGTCCTGCACGCCCGAGAAGGCCGAATAGCTCTTCGATCCGAGGAACGACACCGGCATCGACAGGTTGTTGACGATGTGCAGCATCGCGATCGTCACGATGAAGGCGAGATAGAACCAGTTCGCCACATAGATATGCGGCTCCTTTCGCTTGAACAGCGTGCCCATGAACACGATGAGATAAGCGACCCAGACGACCGTCAGCCACAGGTCGACATACCATTCCGGTTCCGCGTATTCGCGGCCCTCGGTGATGCCGAGCAGGTAGCCGGTCGCCGCCATGACGATGAACAGCTGGTAGCCCCAGAACACGAACCAGGCGAGACCGCCGCCGAACAGGCGCGCGCGCGAGGTGCGCTGAACCACGTAGAAGGAGGTCATGATCAGCGCGTTGCCGCCGAATGCGAAAATCACCGCCGAAGTATGCACCGGCCGCAACCGGCCGAAATTGAACCACGGTTCGATATTGAGTTCGGGCCAGGCAAGCTGCGAGGCGATGAGCACCCCGACCAGGAAGCCGACCACACCCCAGAACACGGTGACGATCACGCCGTAGCGAATCACGTCGTCCATGTAGCCGGACGTGTCGGCCTTTTTTGCGCTTGCCGGCGCGAATTTCATCTGTCGCAGCATCACCACCGTCGAGATGGCGAGTACGAAGAAAATGACCCAGGCATGCTGCCGGAACGCCGCATCCTGGCCGAATGCCGCACCGAGCAGGACGAGAAACGCCGCCAACCCGACCAGTGCGGTCACAAAGCTATTATTCATGGGAAGACCCCCTTCGGACATGCGTCTTGGTCACTCACGGCTGTCCCGGCCGTCTGACCCCTTTTCGCAGTATCGATATGTCAGTGCTTCGTGTCCAACTGCCTTGACCTGAATCAATGTGGGGCACCGACCAACAGGCGATGCTGGCCGGAATTCCCTGAATGCCCGGTGAGGCTACCTTGATGAAGACACGAAGAACCGTTTCCGACGATAACGTCGTGCCGTTGCCGAGAGCCTCCGGCGTGGACGCCATAGTGGTGTGCTCGAAGCTGATCACCCATCACGACGAACAGCTCGCGCTATGCGCCAAACTCGAGGAACTGGCCGACGAGTTGCCCGAACTGTCGGACACGCAGTTTTGCCTGCAACTGGCCAAATGCATCCATCCGATGATCTGCGCGGCGCACGAATACGAGGAAAAGACGCTGTTCCCGATGCTGATGTCGCTCGAAGGAGTCGACGAGAACCTGAAAGCGACGACCGAGCGCCTGCGCTACGAGCACTGGGAAGACGAGAGCTTCGCCGACGAGGTCGCCGACGCGCTGATCCGTTTCGTCACCGACAAGGCCTCGTCCAACGCCGAGACGCTCGCCTACATGCTGCGCGGCTTCTTCGAGGGCCTGCGCCGCCATATCGCGTTCGAGCGCGAGCACATCGTGCCGCTCCTGTGCAAGAAGCAGGCCCAGGGATGATCGACCCCGAAAAAATCCTGGCAAGCCAGCGTGGCGCCGTGCCGCGCTACACCAGCTATCCGACCGCGCCGCATTTCAGCGACCAGGCCGGACTGGCGATCGCCCGCTCGCGGCTGGAAACGCTGCCGGACAAACGAGGCGGTCTCGCTCTATCTGCACATTCCGTTCTGTGACCGGTTGTGCTGGTTCTGCGGCTGCCACACCAAGCACACCCTGAAATATGCGCCGGTGGAGGCTTATGTCGGCGCGTTGATCAGGGAGATGGCGACCGTGCGGGAGACCGCCGGACGTCGACTCCGGCTGGCGCATCTGCACCTCGGTGGGGGGTCGCCGAGCATGCTGCGCCAGCCGGACTTCGAACGGCTGTCGCAGGCGCTGCGCGACAATTTCAAACTCGACGCCGGCACCGAGATCAGCGTCGAGATCGATCCGTCCGACGTCACCGACGAGACATTGGCGGGCCTTGTCGCCCTCGGGGTGACCCGCGCCAGCGTCGGCGTGCAGGATTTCTCCGAAGCCGTGCAGGAGGCGATCAACCGCCCGCAGACCTTCGAGCAGACCCGTGACGTGATCGCGGCCCTGCGCGAGACCGGCATCCATTCGCTCAACATCGATGCCCTTTACGGCCTTCCCCTGCAGACCGAGGAACGGCTGGTCTCGACGATCGACAAGGTGCTGTCGCTCGCCCCCGACCGCATCGCGCTGTTCGGCTACGCCCACGTGCCGTGGCTGAAGAAGCACCAGACCCTGATCCGCGAGGAGGACCTGCCCGGCACGATGGACCGGTTCCGCCATGCCGGCCTTGCCGCCGACCGGATCGCCGCCGCCGGCTACGACCGCATCGGCATCGACCATTTCGCCAAGCCCGGCGACACGATGGCGCTCGCCGCCCGCGAGGGCCGCCTGTTCCGCAATTTCCAGGGCTACACGACCGACGCCTGCCGCACGCTGATCGGCCTCGGCGCGTCCTCGATCAGCTCCTATGGCGACGCCTATGTGCAGAACATCGTGCCGACCAGCCAGTACGAGAAAACCGTTCTCGACGGCGGCTTGTCGGCGACACGCGGCATCCGCCTCAGCCTCGACGACCGCATCCGCGCCCACATGATCGAGCGCCTGATGTGCGACTTCTCGATCTCGTTTGACGATCTGGAGCAGAGATTCGGCTACGCCGCCCGCCCCTATATCGCCGAAGCGAAACTGGCGGCGGCGGGCGACCGCCACGGGCTCACCGAGGTCGACGGGACGGGTTTCCGGATCCGCGAGGCGGCGCGGCCGTTCACGCGCATCGTCGCAAGCTGGTTCGACGCCTATCTGAACGAGAGTTCGGTGCGGTATTCGAAGGCGGTCTGAGCGAAGCCGGCGCCGCATCGCGGGCGCAGGCGGGCGACGCCGCACGGACGGCTTTCCGTTGCGCTTTCCGGCCCCGCCCCGTATCCGGGTGCGAACTCCGCCGGACCGTCAGCACCGGCCGGGTGATTGCGGAGATGGCTGGAGCGGTGCGCGGGCACCGGGACGAGGCTTGGGGGCATCCGGCCGGAAACGACTTCGATATCGGCGAAACGCGATTGTCCGGAGGTCGCGGATTTGCGAATCGCGACATCAGATCTTGTCCTGGGTGATCGACAATGAGATGAGCGAGGAACCGGCCGAGATGCGATAGTCCTTGCCCGCCCCCGGGGCGCTCGCCTGGGGCCGCAACAGCCGCCGGATCGTGCGCGGATGCACTTTGTATCTCTCCGCGACCAGTCCCACCGGCTCTCCGAAGATTTGCACCGCCGCGATGGCGTCGACCTGCTGTTCCCGGTTCAGGGCCGGGGGACGGCCGATTCGGTGACCCTTTGCCCGCGCCGCCTTCATGCCCGCCTTGGTCCGCTCCCCGATCAGCGAGCGCTCGAATTCGGCCAGGGCGGCCATGATGTGAAACATCAGCCGGCCGCCGGGCGACCGGGTGTCGATGTTTTCCGTGAGGGAGAAAAAATCGATTCGCCGGCCGGCCAGTTCGTTGATGGTCTCCACGAGATCCAGCAGCGAGCGGCCGAGCCGATCGAGTTTCCAGACAACCAGCGTGTCGCCCGGCTGAAGCGTGCCGAGGATCTTCTTGAGACCGGGGCGCGTGAAATCCGCACCCGAAATGCCCTGATCCTCGAATATGCGGTCGCAGCCCGCGGCCTGCAGCGCCTCTCTCTGGAGATCGAGGCTCTGGTCGTCCGTCGACACACGCGCATAGCCAAATTTCATCGTTTGGTTTCCTTGCTTTACTTTTCGGGAGGGCGATCGCCCGCGCCTTGATCCTGACAATCGATGTCGAGCTTTTCGCACTTGACTTAAAGGGTCGTTTTTGTCCCGCTCCCTTGCCCCCTCATTTCCCCATCCCCTTCCCTAAAGGTAGTAAGGACTTCGCGGCCACTTTCGGGTTTAATTGCCGTGTTCGAGTCTTTTAGACAAAAACGACCCATTTTTCCCTTAACGTAAAGCAACATACAAGTATTGGCCGATCTATTCGGACAATATCTTTCAGACACGATTTACACGACGCAAGAGAAGTTATTTTTCTTGTGATGGGAAAGCTTTCCAATGTGGCAGCTACGGAATGTTAAAGAATTGGTGGAAGCATAATGTATTACTCTAAGGAAGAAATGCGGAAAAATGCCTCTCGGAGAGGGGGGTTGATTTCGTCGACTGCGGTGGCTCTTGTGCTCGCCGCGACCCAGGTCGGCTTGACTGACGAAACGACCGACGGATACGTGCCGTATCCGATCGGAACCAATCCCGATACTGACTGGATCGTCGACCGCGCGGACGTTTCGGTGTTCGCGAATGTCGGCTCGTATGAAGGGCGCAGCGACGTCCTGATGCTGGCGGTCGATCCGTCGACGGTGCAGGGAGGATCCTTCTACAACTGGCAGGGATACATGCAGAAGACCGCCGTTCCCGCCGGCAATTCCTTCCTGAGCGGCGACCTCTGGATCGCCGATGGCTGGCAAAGCGGAACGGCGTCCGATTTCGTCAATACGGGCATGTGGGGCTCCGCGATGCCGGAGGACCTCGTCGCACAGGGGAACTACGTCAATCCGGCGTCGGTATTTCCGATTGTCCATTTCACGAACGAGGACGGCGTCGGCCGGCTGAAGGTCTGGGACACCACGGTCAATCCGGACGGCGGCTGGATCGACCTGCCCGAGACCGCCGGCCTGATCAACTATGAAGACTGGAACACGATCCAGCTGCAGCTTCTTCCCGAGCAAAACAAGATCGAATACCTGCTCAACGGAGAGGTCTTCTACACCTGGGACATGCCGCATCCGGAAAATCCCGATCTCGGCGTGGTCGATCAGTTTTTCGCCATGTATCTGAAGGCGCGCAACAACGGCGTCACGGCGTTTTCGTCCTACTGGTCCCGCCTGATGTCGGGCCTTCTCATTTCCGGTGGCGAGGCGGTCACGGACACGCCCGGCGACGTTCTCGTGGATCCGGGCAGCGAGGCGGTCCGCACGGTCGTCGTCGGCGACGGGGCGAATATCGGCGGCTCCGTCGTATCGAACGGCGGCAGCGACGGAGCCATGGTCACCTTCACCGGCGGCGCGAACGTCGCCGGCGGCATCATCGGCACGAATTCGGTTTTTCGTTTCGGGTCATCGGAGACGAACGTCACGACGATCGGCGGCGATGTCGAACTCGACGAGGGGTCCGTCACCGGCGGCGGCACAGTCACCGCCCCGATCGTCGTCACCGGAGGAGTGACCGTCGACGGGACGTCCGTTTTCGGCGGGAACTGGCAGATCGGCGGCAATCTCTCGGTCGACGGCACCATCAGCCCCGGCAACTCGATCGGCACGGTGACGGTCGCCGGAAATCACGTGTTCGGTCCAGGCTCCAACTATATGGTCGAAATCAATTCGCAGGGCGATTCCGACCGGCTGAATGTAGGCGGCGTCGCAACGCTGGACGGAACCGTCGAGGTCGTTCCGCTCGGCGGCGGCGCCGATTTCGTTCTCGGGCAGCCCTACACGATCGTGCAGGCCCAGGGAGGTTTCGCGGGCAGCGCTTTCGACGGCACCACATGGGCATATGGCAGCCCGTTCCTGTCGCCCGAACTCAGCTACGGAAGCACCAGCGTCTTCCTGACCATCGAACGGTCCGGCGCCGCGTTCGCGAGCACGGCATCGACGGCGAACCAGGCAGCCGCCGCCGGCGGGCTGGATTCCCTGTCCTTCGGAAATTCGGCTTATGACGAAGTCGCCCTGTCCGCAGTCGATCCCGCGAGCGCGTTCGATCAGCTCTCGGGCGAAATTCACGCAACGGCCCGAAACAGCCTGACCGAGGACTCGCGCCTTGTCCGCACGATCGTTTCTGACCGGATACGCGGCGCCTTCGACGGGCCGGCCGGCGCGCAGCCGCCCGATGCACCGGGTGTCTGGATGCAGGCGATCGGTTCGACGGCGACGCTGTTTTCGGACGGCAATGCAGGCGAAGCCAGCCGGAAAACCGGCGGATTTGTGATCGGCGCCGAGAACACCCGCGCCGACAGCTGGTCGTTCGGTTTCGCGGGCGGCTATGATCACACGGATATCGATGTCGGTTCCCGCCTTTCCTCGGCCTCCGTCGACAGCTTCCATGTGGCGGCCTATGGCGGCGGCAAGGCCGGCGATTTCACGCTGACCTTCGGCGGCGCCCACAGCTGGCACACCATCAACACCGAGCGGTCCTTTGTCATGTCTGCCGGGACGCAGCATCTGTCGGCCGACTACGCGGCCAGAACCGCGCAGGTTTTCGGCGAGATCGGTTACGACGTCTCCCTGGGCGGCATTGGCCTGCAACCGTTCGCGGCGGCGGCCTATGTCAACCAGCACCAGGACCGCTTCGTGGAACATGGTGGCGATGCCGCCCTGTCGGGACTGTCCTCCGACAACGGTCTCGGCGTCTCGACGGTGGGATTGCGCGCCGACAAGACCCTGACGCTTGGCGAAGGCGTCGCCATGCGGGTGAGCGGAATGGCCGGATGGGCCCATGCGTTTGGCGACATCTCGCCGACGGCGGCGCTGGCCTTTGACGGCGGCACGACCTTCGACGTCGCCGGCACGCCGATTGCCCGGGATTCGGCCGTGGTCGATCTGGGCGTGACCATCCCGCTCTCGCGGAAGGTCGGTCTCGGCGCGACCTATTCCGGCAAGTTCAGCTCCGAATTGTCAAGCCACGACCTGAACGCGAAACTCAGCATCCGGTTCTAACCCAGAGATGAAGGATCAAATGATGACTGAGCGTATGAATGAGCGAGGCGACCGCAGTTCCGTCGTCCACCTGCCCAACAGTCCTCTGGGCCTGCTGACCAGGCTGCGTAACGAAATCGAGCAGTCCCTGGGACTGCGCACCGAACTCGAAGGCGCGCGCGCCAAGTTCCTCAGGCTCGTCATCGGGCAAAGGGGACTGGAAATCGACGAGTTCACGACGGTCGAATTTCGGTCCGAGGCGGCCAGCGGGTTTGCTTTCGTGATGGAGATCGAGGGCAGCGACACCCGATTGCCGCTTGTCACCGACGACCTGGAGATGATGGCGCAGTTCACCCTGCTCTATATTCGCGAGCGCCTGGTCTTCCTGCGCGAGGAAGAGGAGCAGAGGCCGATGAACCTGTCGACAAGAGGAAGAGCGGATCGATGACGCGCGTCGCCACCGGGGCGTTCGCTCCCAGCCGCGGGACGAAGAAGAATGCGCCCGGGCGGCATCCGATGGCCGCCCTCCCGGCATCCGCGAAGCCGGGAACGCAGGCGCCGGCTTTCACCGCCGCCTGAGGAGATCATGAAGAGATGGGGCCCCCGCCCCTAAGCCGATCAAGGTGACAAACCCAGCCCAGGGTACCCACCCTACCCCGTTGCCTTGATCGGCACCCTTTTTTGCCCCCGCCCCGAAAGCGCTCCGTGATGCGGGCAAATCGGGGGCAGCTCGCGCGACAAGGCGAAGACGGGCACGGACGCGGCAGCGGAGCAATGCGGAGAACCGACCTTGGGAGCACCTGTCAGCGCACGCGACATATCGGCCGGCAAGCCCGGGAAACCGGGCGACTATGCCGGCCGCGCGCTCGATTGCCGGCAGGCGCTCGAACCGCTGGTCCGCGCTGCGATCGAAGCCGCCATGAATGCGGGATGGAGCGAGGCCGAAGCCGCCGAGGCCATGCTGGCCGCAAGCGGCGATATCATGCTGAACGCGGCGCAGACCGCGGTGCGCAACCGGCTGGATACCCGTTTGCTGGACGGAATCGCCCCGGCCGCCCGGATGCGGGGCTAGAGTATCCGTGATGGTCAAGGAAGGCGCCGCTCAGCCGTCGATCTCGCAGGCCATTTCCAGCCGTTCGAGGTTCGGCACGATCACCGTGCGGTTGTTTTCCACCTGAATCACCCCGGACTTGCGCAGCTTGGTGATCTGGCGGCTTACGGTCTCGATCGTCAGGCCCAGAAAATCCGCGATATCCGACCGCTTCAGGGGCAGTTCGAACATGACCGGCCCTTCGTGCGTTTCGATCTCGGGATCGATGTTCGACGCGATCAGGAACAGGAAGCTGGCCACCTTCTCGCCCGCCGATTTGCGCCCGAGCGTCAGCATCCACTCGCGCGCCTCGTCCAGTTCTTCCAGCGCCTGTTCGTGCAGCCGGTGTTCGAGGTTGGGCGATTCGCGCACCAGCTCTTCCAGAACGGCCTTCGGGAAGGTGCAGACAGTGACGTCGGTGGCCGCATCGGCGATCACTTCGCTCTGCGCGCGGAACGGACGCCCCATGAAATCCGGCGCGAATTGCAGGCCGACGATCTGCTGGCGTCCGTCGGCCAGCAGCTTCGACAGCTTCACCACGCCGCGCAGGATGTTCGAGTAACGGTGGACGTCCTCGCCCGCCGACAGCAGTTCATGGCCGCTTTCGTAGCGCTGCTGCTTGGTGAAGCGGTTGAGCTTGGTCAGCTGCTCGGGCGTGAGCGCTCCGCAGATACCCCGGTGCCGGGCTTCGCAGGATTTGCAGATCGCCGGAATATCCGAGGTATGGATGTCCTTACGTGCGGATTCCGTGGCCACTCAAATCTCCCGGGCAAAACCAAAACGCCGTCAAACAACATTCTCTGCCACACGATAATTGGTCAAGTGCCGCATGCGCAAGTAAAGGCGACTCTCATATGAATGTTTTGCGAAAAATGCAGCCCGGCCGAACATCGGCCGGGCTGTGACAGATCGTCACTCGATGGCGCCGGGCCCCGGAATGCCGGACGGCGGACACTTGCCGGCGATGATCATCCCGAGCATGTCGTCCTCGGTGACCTTGTCGACCTCGACGGTGCCGACCAGCCGGCCGTTCTTCATCACATTCGCCCGGTCGCACAGGAGTTTCACCTGGTGAATGTCGTGGTCGATCAGGAAGATGCCGATCCCCTCCGACTTCAACTGCTCGATCAGTTCGGCGACCATGCGCGTTTCCTGCACGCCGAGCGCGGCGGTCGGTTCGTCCATGATCAGGATCTTGGCGTTGAAGTAGACCGCGCGCGCGATCGCGACCGATTGCCGCTGTCCGCCCGAAAGCCCCGCAACCGGTGTGTGGAAGCGCCGGAAGTTCGGATTGAGCCGCGCCAGGATCTTGCGCGTCTCGGCTTCCATCGTGGCGTCGTCGAGGAAGCCCATCGGCGTCACCAGCTCGCGGCCGAGGAACAGGTTGGAGGCGGCGTCCAGATTGTCGGCGAGCGCCAGGTACTGGTAGATCGTCTCGATCTGGTAGTCGCGCGCATCACGCGGATTGTTGATCGTCGCCTGCGCGCCGTTGATGTAGATCTCGCCGCCGTCGCGCGGCAAGGCGCCCGACAGCATCTTCATCAGCACGGACTTGCCGGCGCCGTTGTGGCCGAGCACGCCGACCACCTCGCCGGGATTGAGGTCGATCGAGACATGGTCGACGGCATGAATGCCGCCGAATGATTTCTGCATCTGGCGCAGTTCGACAAGAGGCGCGGTCATGGTCAGTCTCCCGTCCGCCGGCGGTAGATGATATCGATAAGCACGGCGACCACCAGTACCGTTCCGACCACGATGTTCTGGAACGGCGCGTCGACGCCGACCATCGCCATCCCCGATTGCAGGCTCTGCATGATCAGCGCGCCGAGAATGGCCCCGTAAATGGTTCCAAGACCGCCGGACAGCGCCGTGCCGCCAATCACCGCCGCGGCGATGACCCGCAGTTCGTCAAGCGTGCCGATGTCGTTGGAATGGAAGGTCTGGCGCGACGAGGCGACGATCGCCGACAGCGCGCAAAGGGCGCCCATGATCGCGAAGACCTTGACCGTCAGAAAACGCGTGTTGATGCCGGCCAGTTGCGAGGCTTCCGGGTTGCCGCCGGTGGCGAAGATGTAGCGGCCGAGCCGCGTGCGCTGCGCCACGATCGTCATCACGATGGCGACCAGGATAAGCAACAAGACCGATATCGGGATCCCGTAGCCGGCGACCAGCCCGTCCGGCATGACCTCGCCGCGCGCCGCGTAGATGCGCTGCAGCCGCGCGGTCGGGATTTCATACGCGTTCAGGATCGCGACGAAGCCGACGATCGCCGCCGCAATGATTGCGCCGATGACCACTTCCGCCCATATCGGCTTCACCGGGAACTCGTGCTTGACCTTGGTCCGGCGCGCATTGAACTGCACATAGAGAGCGCCGACGATGGCGAACGCAGCGAAGATCCAGCTCCAGGTTTGTCCGAGCGTGCCGTTGATGCCGCCGAACAGCTGGAAGTTCCTGTCGAGCGGCCCGATCGTCTGACCGGTGGTCAGGTACCAGGCCACGTTGCGCCAGACCAGGTAGCCGCCCAGTGTCACGATGAAAGCGGGGATCGTCAGGTAGCCGATCAGCCAGCCCTGGAAGGCGCCGATCGCCAGCCCCGTGACGATCCCTGCAATGATGGCGATGGGCGCCGTCGCCGGATGGTTCAGGCCAAGCCCCAGCCAGTCCGGCGTCACGACCGTCTGTATCATCGCCATGACAGCCGAGCATGTCGCCAGCAGCGAACCCACCGACAGGTCGATATGGCGGGTGACGATCACGAACACCATGCCCGTCGCCATGATCGCGACGGAGGCCGTCTGGATCGTCAGGTTGAAGATGTTGCGCGGCGTCATGAAGCGCCCGTCGGTCAGCAGGCTGAAGATCACGCAGATCAGGACGAAAGCGCCCACCATGCCCAGAAGCCGCGTATCGATTTCCAGCGCTGCGAAGAAGTTGCGGGGCTTCGCCGGTTGCGCGGTCGCTGCAGAGGAAGTGTCAGTCATATCCGTGTCCGGGTCCAAGCATTGAGACGCCCCCACCCCAAAGGATGGGGGCATCAGTCACGCATTCTGTAACAGATGATGAATGTCAGTTACAGGGGGACGGACCGTTGGTGACGCCCTGGCAGAGATCATCCTTGGTGATCCAGCCGGCATCCACGACAACGTCGAGATTGTCCTTGGTGATCGGAACCGGAGCCAGGAACTTGGCGGTCATCGTCGTTCCCGAAGGCGATGTCCACTCGATGGCGCCGTCGATGTCGGCCATCGCCATGCCGCCTGCCAGTTTCGCGGCGATCTCGCCGGCATTCTTGCCGAGATCGCGGGCGTCCTTCCAGACACTGACGGTCTGCGTGCCCTTGGCGACGCGGTTGAGAGCCGCGTGGTCGCCGTCCTGGCCCGAGACCGGTACCTGGCCGGCCATGCCCTGCGCCGCAAGCGCGGCGACGACGCCGCCGGCGGTGCCGTCATTGGACGCGACCACCGCGTCGACCTTGTTGTCCTGCGCGGTCAGGATCTGCTCCATGTTGCGCTGGGCGTTGGCCGGAAGCCAGCCGTCGGTATAGGCCTCGCCGACGATCTTGATATCACCGGCGTCGAGCGCCGGCTGCAGGATTTCCTGCTGGCCGCCGCGAAGGAAGTCCGCGTTCGGATCGGTGGGCGAGCCCTTGATCATCACGTAGTTGCCCTTCGGCGCCGCCGCGAGAACGGCGCGTGCCTGCATGCGGCCGACTTCGACATTGTCGAAGGTCAGGTAGAAGGCGCGGCTGTCTTCGATCAGGCGGTCATAGGCGATAACCGGAATGCCCTCGTCGGCAGCGGCCTGCACCGCCGGGATGATCGCCTGCGTGTCCTGCGCCAGCACGATGAGCGCGTTTACGCCCTGCGCCATCAGGCTTTCCACGTCGGAAAGCTGCTTGGAAGCCGACGACTGGGCGTCGGTCGAGACATAGGTGTCGCCGTTTGCCTCGATGGCCGCCTTCATTGCCGCTTCATCGGTCTTCCAGCGCTCTTCCTGGAAGTTCGACCAGGAAACGCCGATCGTCTTGCCATCGGCCAACGCCGCGCCGGCCATAGATACCGACAACACAACGCCCGCTAGGAGCGCGCTTGCAATCTTTTTCATGTAATCCTCCCGGTGCATATGAAAATGCAACTGCTGAACAGGACCGGAACAACGACTGTTCGGCCCGCCTAGAAGCCCTTTATTTCGAGCCTCAAAAAAAATCGTGACTCAAAAGGGCTTGCATGTCAACATGAAACGGAAATGTGACAACTTGTTGCAATGCAAATGAAAATTTTGCATCGCACCCGGAACGTGAGGAGGCGGCCGGGACAATGACAGTGGTACTTCGCTCCGACGATATGCGAAGACGCAACAGGCTGCGCATCATCCAGATCGTGCGCCGCAAGGGAGCGGTCAGCCGCGGGGAAATCGCCCAGTCGGCGGCGCTCAGCGCCGCGACGGTCTCCACGATATCCAGCGACCTGATCGCCGAGGGCGTGCTCGTCGCGCGCGGCAGCGAAACCGGCGCCAGCGCCGGACGCGGCCGGCCGAGCGTCAACCTGTCGATCAATCCGCAGTTCCGCCACGCGGTGCTGATCATTTTGAAGATCGGCGCGGTCAACGTCACCATCATCGACTATGCCGGCACCGTGATCGCGCATCAGGATTTCCATCTCGACATGGCGAACCTCACCATGCACGGCTTTCCGCCGGGCGCTGGTTTCCGAGATCCGCCAGACCTGGGACGCCTCCGGGCTCGTCGACAGCCAGCTTGCCCGGATCTGGGTCGGCGTCCAGGGCACCACCGACATCGCCGGAAAGAATGTCCTCCGCTCGCCGATGACGCCGTTGACCGATATCCCGATCGGACGCTGGCTCGAGGAGGAATTCGGCGCACCGGCCCGTATCGCCAATGACTGCGACCTGATCGCCAAGGCGCTCAACTGGCGCGACCCGCAGCTCTACAGCGACAATTTCGCCGCCATCCTTCTCGCCCACGGCGTCGGGATGGGCCTGTTCCTGCGCGGCCAGATCATCAACGGCACCAAATCGTCGGGCACCGAGTTCGGCCACATGCTGCATCGAATCCGACGGCGCGCTGTGCCGCTGCGGCTCGAGGGGCTGCATCGAGGCCTATGCCGGCGATTACGCCATCGTGCGCCGGTTTCGCGGCCAGCCCGGCGACATGAAACCCGCAAGCCATGTCGTCCCCGGCGAGATCGCGCGCATCGCCAATGCGGCGCGCGAGGGCGACGAACTGGCGCGCGAAACTTTCGCTTCCGCCGGCCGTGCGCTAGGATCGGGCCTGGCGGGTATTTACGCGCTGGTCGATCCGTTCCGGGTCGTTTTCGTCGGCCACGGCGCGATTGCCTTCGATCTCATGGAGCCGGCGCTGCGCGAAATCCTGGAGAATTCCAATGCCTTTGCAGCCAGGGACATTCCGATCGACCTCTATGTGGACGAGATGCCGCTCGTCCTGGAAGGCTGCGGCATCGGCGCCCTGTCCGAAATCGACGAAAGCCAGTCCGACAAGGTCAACGAAATGGCGAGGGCCTGATCCGATGATAAACCGCATGTCCACGCTCATGCTTGCCATCCTTTGCGCGAGCCCGGCCGCCGCCGGCGACGTGCCCTGGGCGGAGCGCGCCATCGCCGCCCATGTCGACCAGTCGACGCTGACCGGCACGCTTGACCGCGCGGCCCTCGATGCGCTGATCGCCAGTGGCGAGACGCTGTTCGGCGCGAAATTCACCGAACTCGACGGCGCCGGCCGCAAGATGGCCACCCAGGCGATCATCCCGACCAAGCGCAAGCGCCCGCCCGACAACATCTTCCAGCGCATCGCCGGCACGGAGTCCAATTCCTGCTCCAGCTGCCACCGCGAGCCCGTGATGGGCGGCGCCGGCGACTTCACCGTCAACGTCTTCGTCAACGAGGGCTTCACCAACGCCGATTTCGACACCACCGACCCGCAATTCTCCAACGAGCGCAACACCAATCACCTGATGGGCGCCGGGCTGGTCGAATTGCTGGCGCGCGAGATGACCGCCGACCTGCACGCGATCCGCCAGGCGACGCTGCATGCCGCGCGCCAAAAGGGCGAGCCCGTGACCGCGGCGCTCGAAACCAAGGGGATCGGGTTCG
This sequence comes from uncultured Alphaproteobacteria bacterium, assembly GCA_963712205.1. GTDB lineage: Bacteria > Pseudomonadota > Alphaproteobacteria > Rhizobiales > Rhizobiaceae > Oricola. Next base: position 269,089 of record CAVQHF010000011.1, read on the forward strand.
GCCGCATCACCGCCCAGCCCGACGGCATTCTCGACCTGCACGAGATCGAGGGCGTCGACACCGATCTCGTCATCCGGCCGTTCAGCCAGAAGGGCGTGATGACGTCGCTGCGCCAGTTCACCATCAACGCCATGAACCAGCACCACGGCATGGAGGCCGAGGAACGCTTCGGCGCGCGCTGGACCGGCGAGGCCGATTTCGACGAGGACGGGCATGCGCACGAACTCTCCGACGGCGACATTTCCGCCCTCGTCGCCTGGCAGGCCTCGCGGCCGGCGCCGACCGGTCATGCAGCCCGCCGACGCCGCATGGCAGGCGGCGGCAAAGGAGGGCAGCGCCGCCTTCGACGCGATCGGCTGCAATTCCTGCCACGTGCGCGCCCTGCCCCTGAAGAGCCTGGACTTCGCCGATCCCGGCCCGTTCGACGCGGCGGGCACGCTGCGCGCCGGCGAGATCGAGGGCGCGGTCTACGACCTCTCGCTGCTCGACTGGGCGAAGACCCTCGAGCGCAACGACAAGGGCGAAATCCTGGTGCCGCTGTTCGGCGACCTCAAGCGCCATGTCATAACCGACCGCCAGGTCGCCGCGCTCGGCAACGAATTGCTGTCGCAGCGCTTCGTCGAGCGCAACGAGTTCCAGACCACCGAAATCTGGGGCATCGGCTCGACCGCGCCCTATGGCCATCGCGGCGACTTCACGACGCTCGACGGCGTCATCCGCGCCCATGGCGGCGAGGCGCGCGCCTCGCGCGACGCCTATGTCGGCCTGGACGACGGCGCGCGCAGCGCCCTCATCGCCTATCTCAAGACACTGGTGATCGAACCATGACCCACAGGATCGCATTCGCCCTCACGGCCCTTCTTTTCGCGGCGACGCCGCTTCGCGCACAAGACACGCCGGACAGGGACGCCGAACTGACCATGGACGTGCCGGTGATGGTCGAGGAGGCGCTCGCCGCCGGCATCGACCATCAATATACCGGCCCGTGGGAGTATTTCGTCGGCGGCGGCGCCGCCGCCTTCGACTGCAACGGCGACCGCCTTCCCGATCTCGCCGTCGCCGGCGGCACCAGCCCGGCAAGCCTCTACGTCAACCACTCCGACATCGGCGGCGAGTTGCGTTTCGAGGAAAAGCCGGACGCCCTGCCCGCCAATATCCGCGAGAAGGTCACCGGCCTCTATCCGATCGACATCGACAATGACGGCCATCGCGACCTCGTCGTGCTGCGCGTCGGCGAGAACATCATCCTCAAGGGCGGGCCCGACTGCACCTTCACCGAGGCCAACCGCGCGCTCGCCTTCGACGGCGGCCGCGCCTGGTCGACCGCGTTTGCGGCGACCTTCGAGCCGGGGCTGCCCTTCCCGACGCTCGCCTTCGGCAATTATGTCGACCGCTCCGCGCCGGGATCGCCCTGGGGCACCTGCCACGACAACGTCTTCATCCGCCCGGCGGAGGGCAAGGACACGCCGGACTATTCGGAGCAGATCCCGCTCTCGCCCGGCTATTGCGCCCTGTCGATGCTGTTCACCGACTGGAACCACACCGGCGAACCGGACCTGCGCATCACCAATGACCGGCAATATTACCGCGACGGCGAGGAACAGCTCTGGCGCATCCTGCCCGGCAAGCCGCCCCGGCCCTACCGCAAGTCGGACGGCTGGCGCAGCGTGCAGATCTGGGGCATGGGCATCGCCGAGGCCGACCTGAACGCCGACGGCTATCCCGAATACGCGCTGACCTCGATGGGCGACACCAAGCTGCGAGACGCTCGACGACGAGGCGGAGCCGGACCGGCCGGTCTATCGCGACATCGCCTTCGACGAGGGCGCCACCGCGCACCGCCCCTATACCGGCGACGACCTGAAGCCCTCGACCGGCTGGCACGCCGATTTCGACGATTTCAACAATGACGGCAGGCTCGACCTGTTCATCGCCAAGGGCAATGTCCAGCAGATGCAGGACTTCGCCTCCTACGACCCCGACAACCTGCTGCTCGGCAAGGCCGGCGGCGGCTTCGTCGAGGCCGGCGACAAGGCCGGCATCGCGCTGCCCCGGCGCGGCCGCGGCGCCGCGGTCGCCGATTTCAACATGGACGGCATGCTCGACCTCGCCGTCGTCAACCGCGAGGCGCCGGTCAGCCTGTTCCGCAATTGCGGCGCCAAGACCGAAACCGGCGCGCGGCCGATGGGCAACTGGCTGGAGATCGAACTGCGGCAGAAGGGGACAAACCGCGACGCCATCGGCGCGACCGTCACCGTCAAGTCGGGCAACGAGACGCGCACCCGCAAGGTGCATGTCGGCGGCGGCCACGCCTCCGGCTCGGCCGGTTTCATCCATGTCGGCACCGGCACCGCCGAGCGCGCCCAGATCCGCATCCAGTGGCCCGACGGCGAATGGAGCGCCCCCTACCGCGTCTTCGCCAACAATTTCGTGGTCATCCGGAAGGGCTCGGAGCAGGCGCAGTACTGGTATCCGCCGGAGTGAAGGAAACAGGCGGGCAACGGAATGCCGCCCGCGAATAGTCCCGTCTTTTCAGCCCTTTGAGCCTGCACCCTGAATCACTTTCGCAGGTGGCGAGCGGCGCCGCGCCAAACCGAACGTCAGCAGGGCGTGTAGATCGACAGTCTCAGCGCCGGGTCGTCATTCGCCTGGAAACTCGCATAGTCGAAAGCGGCGGAGCGGCCGTCGGAGAAATGAAGCGTCTTGCGGCCGTTCGCCACGGCGGCCCGTTCAGGATGACGGTCATCACGCCCTGAGGGCGCCCCCCGGACAGGCGCAGTGCCGGTACCCGCCGGCGGGCTGATCCTTTCGCCTACCCCGGTCCAGAACCTCCACCGCCAGAATCGTCGGCATGTGCCGGGCGATCTCCTGCCAGGTGTCGCCCTCGTCGGTAGAGGCGAAGACCGAGCCCGAATTGGTTCCGAAATAGACGCCGGCCGGATCGCGCCGATCGCCGCCCATCGCCTGGCGCAGCACGGTGAAGAAGCAGGCTTCCTGCGGCAATCCCTCGCGCATGTCCTGCCAGCTTTGTCCGCCGTCGCGCGACCGCCAGACCGCGGCCGCCGCGTCGGGCGGAAAACGGCCCGCCATGTCGCCGTTGAGCGGCATGGTCCAGATCGTCTCGGGATCGCGCGGATGGACGCGGATCGGGAAGCCGAAGGTCGACGGCAGGCCGGCGGTGATGTCGTCCCAGCTGCGGCCGCCATCGGCCGAGCGCCAGACGCCGTGATGGTTCTGCTGGTAGAGCAGATCGCCGTCGCCCGGCGCGCGCATCATGTTGTGGACGCAATGGCCGGTTTCGCCGTCGCGGGGCGCGGCGGGATGGTCGTGGTGTCGCGCAGGCTTCGGCGTTGGAGAGGCGATTGCGCCGTTCCCACGTCTTGCCGCCGTCCTCGGTGGCGAAGACGCCCGCCGCCGAGATGCCTATCCACATCTTGTCCGGATCCGCGGGATCGGAAACGATGGTGTGCAGCACGAGGCCGGCCGCGCCGGGATTCCAGCTGTCGGCGGAAGGATGGTTGGCCAGCCCCTCGAGATGCTCCCACGTCTTGCCGCCGTCCTGGCTGGCGAGGAGCCTGGCCGGCTTGGTGCCGGCATAGAGCGTGCCATGGGCGTAATGCAGCGACCAGACTTGCGAGAACTGCGTCCTCGAACGGCGGCGGCGTGTCGGTCCAGCCGATCATTGCCGCGAAATCGGGATCGTTCGCGGCCCATTCGTCCATCGTGCCCTTGGTGAGCTTGCGCAAGCTCCCACGTCTCGCCGCCATCATCGGAGCGCCAGACCCCTGCCCCGAACCAGTCGCCGCCACCTCCGGCCCACAACGTGCCGGTCTCGGGATCGCCGATGACGTGGTTGATCGCCCATCCGTTGCAGAACGGCCCGGAGACCGACCAGCTGCTGCGGTCCGTCGCCGCCCGAAACGAGAAAGGCACCCTTGGTGGTTCCGACCAGAACCGTGACACTGCCGTCCGCCATGCAATCGTTCCTCCGCAATGGGGAAAGCCTAGCAAAATTTAGTTTGAGGTCAACGTATTCTCGCGGGTCCGGGGGCGGGCGACCGTTTCGCCCCTCACCGCCAGCCAAGCGCCGGGGCGACGTGGGTCAGGATCGCTTCGATGACATGGGCGTTGTAATCGACGCCCAGCATGTTGGGCACGGTCAGCAACAGCGTGTCGGCCTCGGCGATCGCCTCGTCGTCCTTCAACTGCTCGACCAGCCGGTCCGGCTCGTCGGCATAGGAGCGGCCGAAAATCGCGCGCATGTTCTGGTCGATATAACCGATCTGGTCGGAATCCTTGCCGCCACGGCCGAAATACATGCGGTCGATGTCGTTGATCAGCGCGAAGATGGAGCGGCTGACGGAGACGCGCGGCGTGCGGGCGTGCCCCGCCTCCTTCCAGGCCGCGCGATAGGCGCGGATCTGCTTTGCCTGCTGGATGTGGAACGGTTCGCCGGTCTCGTCGGTCTTGAGCGTCGACGATTGCAGGTTCATGCCGAGCTTCGCCGCCCACTCGGCCGTCGCGTTGGAGGCCGCGCCCCACCAGATGCGGTCCTTCAAGCCCTTCCGCATGCGGCTCCAGCCGCAGGAGGCCGGGAGGATTGGGGAACATAGGGTGCGGATTGGGCTGCGCGAAACCCTTGCCGTCCAGAAGCTGCAGAAAGACCTCGGCGTGACGGCGCGCCATCTCGGCATGGGTCTCGCCTTCTGCGGGCTCGTAGCCGAAATGCCGCCACCCGTCGATCACCTGTTCCGGCGAGCCGCGGCTGATGCCGAGTTGCAAACGGCCGCCGGCAATCAGGTCGGCCGCGCCCGCATCCTCGACCATGTAGAGCGGGTTCTCGTAGCGCATGTCGATCACGCCCGTGCCGATCTCGATCGTCGAGGTGCGCGCGCCGACGGCGGCGAGAAGCGGAAACGGCGATCCGAGCTGGCGGGCGAAATGGTGGACGCGGAAATAGGCCCCGTCGAGGCCCAGTTCCTCGGCGGCCACGGCCAGTTCGATCGATTGCAGCAGCGCGTCGGATGCGGTCCGCACCTGCGAATCCCGGTCGGGAGACCAGTGCCCGAATGAGAGGAAGCCGATTTTCTTCATCGGGCAAAACTCCAATTGTCCGTGAGGGCGCGCCGCGGCGGCGCCACTCGTTCGACTGCTATGTATGGAGAGGCCGCGGGCCGACCGCAAGATGGACGCACTGTTGCCGATGAAGGGAATGGATCGACCAGCCTATTCGCCCGCGGTGTCGCCGGCCCTGAATCGTCGGCAAACAAGATAGTTCGCCATGAATTCCATCCAGGCGCGAATGCGCGGCTCGTGCCTGAGATGCTCGGTGGTGACCAGAAAGATCGGCACCAGCATCGGCTCGGGCGGAACGAAGCATCGAACAAGTGACGCATCGGTTTCCGCGACCATGTCGGACATAAGCGAGACACCGACGCCGCCCTTGAGACCGGCCAGAAGCCCCGGAATGCTCTCCGTTCGCGTCACGACGGCGGATTCGGGGACGTGTTCATCGAGCCATCGGCACATGGGCAACCAGCGGTACTTCTCCGGCATGCCGATAATCGAATGATCGTGGAGCTCCTCGGCCCTGGCGGGCGCGCCGTGCCTTTTTGCGTAGGCGTGCGAGCAATAGACCGACCAGCCATCAGTGAGGACGCGGCGGGCCACCAATCCGGTGACGTCCGGGGCCGGACCGGCCCTGAGCGCCACGTCAGCCTCTCCCGCGACGAGATCCAGCGTGCTCTCGCTGGAGACCATGTCGAGATGAATGTCCGGATAGACAGACCGGAATTCGGAGATCGCGGGAAGCGCGAAGGTTTGCGCGAAGGCCTCCAGTGTGGTGAAGCGAACCCGGCCGGACAATGCGCGATGTTGCCTCGATGCGGCGAGGATCGCTTCGCCGACAGCTGCCTCTATCGCCTCAGCCTTCGGGACCAGGGCAAGGCCGGCGTCCGTGACCAGATACCCCGTCGGCCGCTTTTCGAAGAGCCTGATCCCCAGCGCGGCCTCCAGCGCGTCGATGCGCCGCGACACCGTGCTCTGGCTTATCGCCAGATGACGCGACGCCGCGAGCGTCGAACCGCGCCGGCAAACGGCCAGAAAGATATGCCAGTCGGAAGGGCCCATGACCCCTTATGCAATCTTGAATAACCCTTCCGCAATAGTGGTGTTTGCGCGTGGCCGGAGGCGACCGGTATCGTTATCCCGGTTCACAAAGAGGAGAAACCGATGGTCACCTTGTTCGTTCGCCACCAGGTCAAGGATTTCGATTCCTGGCTCAAGGCCCTGATGGGATTTGCCGATCTCAACGCCAGCTACCACGCGACAAATCACGAGATCTTCCGCGGAACGGAAGACCCCAATGACGTGACCCTGAAGCAGGATATGCCCTCGGTCGAGGCGGTTCACGCCATGGTCGGTTCAGCGGAAATCCAGGCCGCGATGGCCGAGGCCGGCGTCATCGGCGCGCCGACATTCTGGATCACCGAAGCCGTCAAATAGGCCGGCAAGACAAGGAAAACGGGCGGACGCCGAAGCATCCGCCCGATTTCTCCTGCCATCTCAGTTAGTTGGACCGTCGCCTGAATCGGTTTCGCAAGCCCGGCGTTACTTCTTGCCCGGCGTGCCGTCGAATTTCTTCTCCAGGCTCTCCCAGCAGTCGATATAGTCGTCCTGCAGCGGCGCTTCCTTCGCGGCGAAGGCGGTCAGGTGCTGCGGGAAGCGGGTCTCGAACATGAAGCTCATCGTGTTGTCGAGCTTTTCCGGCTTCAGGTCGGCGTTCGAGGCCTTCTCGAAGGCCTCGCGGTCCGGGCCGTGCGGCAGCATCATGTTGTGCAGGCTCATGCCGCCCGGCACGAAGCCCTGCGGCTTGGCGTCGTACTGGCCGTAGATGTTGCCCATCAGCTCGGACATGACGTTCTTGTGGTACCAGGGCGGGCGGAACGTGTCCTCCATCACCATCCAGCGCTCGCGGAACAGCACGAAATCGATATTCGCCGTGCCCGGCACGCCGGACGGCGCGGTCAGCACCGTGAAGATCGACGGATCGGGGTGGTCGAACAGGATCGAGCCGATCGGGCAATAGTTGCGCATGTCGTATTTCACCGGCGCGTAATTGCCGTGCCAGGCGACGACGTCGAGCGGCGAATGGCCGATCTTCGTCTCGTGGAACTGGCCGCACCACTTGATGGTCAGGACCGACGGCGTCTCGCGGTCCTCATAGGCGGCGACCGGCGTCTTGAAGTCGCGCCGGTTGGCCATGCAGTTCGCGCCGATCGGGCCCCTGCCCGGCAGTTCGAACTTCTGGCCGTAATTCTCGCAGACGAAACCGCGCGCCGGACCGTCGATCAGTTCGACCCGATAGACGAGACCGCGCGGCAGGATGGCGATCTCCTTCGGCTCGAGCTCGATCACGCCGAGCTCGGTGCAGAAGCGCAGCCGCCCTTCCTGCGGCACGACCAGGAGTTCGGAGTCGGCGGAATAGAAATATTCGTCGACCATCGATTCGGTGACGAGATAGATGTGGCTCGCCATGCCGACCTGGGTATTGACGTCGCCGGCCGTCGTCATGGTGCGCATGCCGGTCAGCCAGGTCAGCTTCTGGTCGGTATGCGGCACCGGATCCCAGCGGTACTGGCCGAGCGAGATGACGTCCGGGTCGACATTCGGCGCCGATTTCCAGTACGGCAGGTCGATCTTGGCGTAACGGCCGGAATGCTTCACCGACGGGCGGATGCGGTAGCACCAGGTGCGCTCGTTCTGGTGGCTCGGCGCGGTGAACGCCGTGCCGGACAGCTGTTCGCCGTAGAGCCCGTAATTGCATTTCTGCGGGCTAGTTCATGCCCTGCGGCAGCGCGCCGGGCAGCGCCTCGGTCTCGAAATCGTTGCCGAAACCGGGCATGTATTTGAGTTCGTTGGCTTTCGCCGCGGTGGATTTCAGGTCGTCCTTGACTGTGTCGAGCATGGGGTCCTCCTCGTCACGTTCCATAGATTGACGAGGAGGATATTAGTTTCATTTGTAACTATCAACGGTGCGGGTGTCGCGCCGGAAATGTTCGAAAAAGCGATCTCGAACGTTCGGGATCACACATCCGGGCTCATTTATCGGCCCGGAAAGCTTTGATGCAGCGGAGCCGCGGCACTCCTGGCCCGGAGCAACAACGCAAACATGCATCAAAGGACTTGAACCAGTGTCGATCCATGACATGCCATTCATCTCGCTCAAAGCCGCCCTTGTCGCATCTGCTTTTCGCGTCTGTTGCCGGCCAGCTGCCGGTGAGGCAGGCGTAAATCGAGGCTGGCCGATAACGAGCGCCGCCATCCAGACCGAAACCGGCCAGCAAATACCGGCGGGCGCCTTGGGCGTCGTCGTGGTCGAATGCCCTGCGCGAGGCGACGCTTCTGGAATTGAGGGGCATAGACCGGGACGCGGCGACGTGATCTTACGAAGCGGCGACAACCGGCGATTGCCTGACATTCCCCATCCGGTTCGTCGCCGGGTGATTTCGGCGGCGACACGATTTCGGCGCATCTCGGCGAAACCGATCCGGCTGATGCATACAGGAGCACGGCGCGTCGCCAAGGCATTGGCGCATGGCGTTGATATCATCAGCGATATGTATCGCATCGGCAGCGAGGAGGATGACCCGGATGCGGATATCGTCATCGAAACCGGATTGAGCAGAAGCCACGGCTTCGTCTTAAATCCCGGAAGCATCGGTTCTGGCGGATATCTTCGGGCGCGAAGAAAAGCCGTATCGCATGTTCGGGAAGTTTGATGCCGTCTGCGAGAAGGCAGACGCAGTTTTACGCGTCTGCCTTTTTCGCACGGAATTGCGACGGGGTTTGTCCGACGATGCGGCGGAATTCGGTGTTGAAGCTGGATTTACGAGATAAAACCGGCGTCGAACATGACCTCGGTGATCGGACAGTTCCGTCTCGCTGCAAGGCGCGCTGCGCATGGCGAATGCGAAAGCCGTTGATATAGCGCGAGAAGTTTTCACCCGTCAGCTCTGTTTGTCGCGTTCGAGACGTCGCGAACCGGGCACGGATAAGCGTCGCGCCACCCGCGCGAGCGTCAGATTGTTGTCCTTATAGAGGTGTTTCTCGGTCATCAGCGCATCGAGGGCCTGCCATCAACGCCCGGTCGCGATCGCTTGGCTGCTTCCGGCTCTGTGTCTCGGCGCTGCTTCGCGGCGCATGCACCACGATCGGCGCGCCCGCAAGCGCGACAATGAAGATGAAACGCCGTAAAGACACCGGAAACGCCGGTCAGGAACGTCAGAATAAAGGGCATCACGCGCAAAAAGGCTGGCAGCGACGATTAGCCCATCTGTCGCCACCATCATGGCGAGCAGACACGATCGTGGCATAAATCGCCAGATCGCACGATGCGCACGGCATCCGGACGGTACCTGCGCGAAATCATCCGCGTGATAGCGCAGAAGCGTTGCAATACGAAAAAGATAGACGCCGGTGATCGCCAGTACGAACACATCCGCCGAGACGGGGATTGGCGCAAGAATGGCGAATTGCGCGAGCACGACCGGCATGCCGTTCCAAATCACGAGCTTTGCGCCAGGGCGCCGAGGTGTCCTGTGACAGGGCGCGAAAACCCAGATAAGCCGAGGGCGCGACCAGCACGGCAACAAGCGGCTGAACGAGGCGCCGCCCAGCCGGCCCCGAAGGAAAGCCGAAATCCCAGCAGCAAGCCGATGGCCGCCAAGGCCAGAAGGAAAGTGCAGAGGAAAAGACGTGCGAAAAAGGGCACGCGCGTGTTCCGCGACAAGCGTATAGGCCGCGATTGTCGTCAAAACGCTGACAAGCCAGACAAGTGGGAAGAGCGACCATGACTGTTTCCTCATGGCGAAAGGATCCGCCAAAGGTTCATTAGCGCAGTTCGCATCGCAAGGCACTAACGCCCCGTCGCGCCGCCCTTCGTCCCGTCGGGCGGGCGGATGCGGGAGGCCGCTTTGCGACCCCCGTCCCGGACTTATCTCAGCTCATGATGTCCTCGATCCGGATCGGAAAGCGATGCGCCCTCACCCCGGTCGCGTGCCAGATCGCGTTGGCGATCGCGCCCACCGTGCCGGTGATGCCGATTTCGCCGACGCCCTTGATGCCGAGCGCGTTGACGTAGCGGTCGTCCTCGTCGATCAGCAGCGCCTCCATGGCCGGAATGTCGGCATGGACCGGGATGTGATAGCCGGCAAGATCGGCATTGACCGGGCGGCCGGTGCGGCGGTCGTGGATCGCCTCCTCGTGCAGCGCGAAGGAAAGCCCCCAGATCATCCCGCCATAGAGCTGGCTCCGCGCCAGCTTCGGATTGATGATCCGCCCGGCCGCGAACGCGCCGACGAGCCGCGTGACGAGCACCTGGCCGAGATCGGGATCGACCTTGACCTCGGCGAAGACCGCGCCGTGCGAGAACATCGCCCGCGCTTCCGCATCGGCCGGATCGCGTCCGCCCTTTCCGCTGCCCTCGAGGTTTTGCAGGCCCGCGCGGGCGAGAATGTCGCCGTAGCCTTCGCTGCGGGTCTCGTCCTCGCGGTGCCAGAGCCGGCCTTCGCGCGCCTCCACCCCGGCATTGCCGGCGCCGAACAGCGGCGACGCCGGGTCGTTGACCGCGATCTCGGCCAGCCTGGCGATCGCATCGGTCCCCGCATTGTGAAGCGCGGTGCCCGCCGTCGCGGTGTGGCCGGAGCCGCCGGCGACCCCGCCATCGGGAAGATCCGAGGAGCCGGAGCGGAATTCCACCTGCTCGATATCGAGGCCGAGGGAATCCGCCGCGATCTGCGCCAGCGCCGTCCAGGCGCCCTGTCCCATGTCGGCGGCGGCCGTCTCCACCAGCGCCGTGCCGTCGGCGCGCAGGGTCGCGCGCGCCTCGGCCTGGAACATCGGTGCCGGGAACAGGGCGCTGCCCATGCCCCAGCCGACCAGCCGGCCGGCATCGTCCGTCATCTGCCGCGGCGCCAGCGGACGGCCGGCCCAGCCGAAGCGTTCGGCGCCTTGCGCATAGCATTCGCGCAACGCCTTGGCGGAGAAAGGCCGGCCCGTCGCCGGGTCGGTCTCGGCATAGTTGCGCAGCCGCATCTCCAGCGGATCGATCCCGATGGCCGCCGCGGCCTCGTCCAGCGCGCATTCCAGCGCCGCCGAGCCGGACGCCTCGCCGGGCGCGCGCATCGGACCCGGCGTTCCGGTATCGACGCGCACCGCGCCGTGCCGGGTCGAGATCGCCGGGCTGGCGTAGAGATTGTGCGAGGCATTGGCGGACGGCTCGATGAATTCGTCGAAGCTGCTGGTCGTCGCCACCGCGTGGTGTTCCAGCGCGGTCAACCTTCCCTCGGCATCGGTCGCCAGCCGCAGATGCTGCCGCGTCGCGCCGCGATGGCCGACGGGGCCGAACATCTGATCGCGCGGCAGTACCAGCTTGACCGGACGCTGAAGCAACCGCGCGGCGCGAATGCAGAGTATCTGCGGTCCCGCGAGGATCGCCTTGGAGCCGAAACCGCCGCCGAGAAACGGGCTGCGCAGATGGACATTCTCCGGCGGAATGCCGAAAAAGGCCGCATAGGCCGCCCGTGACAGGACGATCGCCTGGTTCGGCATGTCGAGGGTCAGCGTGTCGCCGTTCCATTCGGCGACGATCGCATGCGGTTCCATCGCGTTGTGGTACTGGATCGGCGTTTCGTATTCGGTGTCGACGAGATGCGCCGCCGCGGCAAGGCCGGCGGCAAGGTCGCCGCGATCGAAATCCGGCGCGCTGCCGACCCCGACCGTGGCCGGGGCATAGGGCTCGCCACTGTCAAAGCCGATCCGGGCCGGCTCGGTCTCATAGATCGGTGCGAGCAGCCGCGTCCCCTCGGTCGCCGCTTCCAGCGTCTCGGCGAGGACGAGAGCAATGGGTTGCTTGGCATAGCGCACGCGGTCGTTCTGCAGCGCGTCGAAGCGGAAGCTGAAAAAGCCGTGCTTTTCGTCCGGATCGAGCGCCAGCGGCGGACAGTTGGCCGGCGTGAGGACCTCGACGACGCCGGGATGCGCCTTCGCCGCCTCGACGTCGAACGAAACGACCCGGCCGCGCGCGATCGTGCTGACCGCCACCACCGCGTGCAGCAGGTTTTCGGGATGGTTGTCGGCGGCGAAGGTCGCCGCGCCGGTGACCTTGAGAAAACCGTCGCGCCGGGTCAGCGGCTGGCCGCTCGACGAGCCGAAACGGACTTGCGCGCTCGGAAATGAAATCGTGTCAGGCATGAATGGATACTCCGGTGCCAGAGCTGAAGACGGATGCCGGCGATGCGGACACGCCCTCGGGCGTGCCGGCTGCGGCGAGAAGGAATGCGCGGGTCACGACCCGTTTCGCCAGGTCGATCTTGAAGGCGTTGTCGCCCGACGGCTTGGCCTCGGCGAGTGCCGCTTCCGCGGCCCGCCCGAAGCTCTCGGCGGTCGGCGCGGCACCCTCGAGAAGCGCCTCTGCCGAACGCGCCCGCCATGGCTTGGCGGCAACGCCACCGAGCGCGAGACGGGCCTCCCCGATCGTCCCGCCCTCGATCCGCAGCGCGGCGGCGGCGGAAACGAGCGCGAAGGCAAAGGAGGTGCGCTCGCGCAGCTTGAGATAGCGGGACCGGGCGCGGAAATCCGCCGCCTCGGCCGGCAGGCGCAGCGCGGTGATCAGTTCGCCGCCGGCCAGCACGCTTTCCTGCCCGGGCGTGTCGCCGGGGAGCAGATAGAACTCCTCCAGCGGCATCTCGCGGCGTCCTTCCGGCCCCTCGATCTCGACAACCGCGTCAAGAGCGGCGAGCGGAACGCAGAAATCGGACGGGTGCGTGGCGATGCAGGCATCCGACCAGCCGAGGACGGCATGGGTGCGGTTTTCGCCTTCGAGCGCATCGCAGCCGGCGCCGGGATCGCGCCGGTTGCAGGCGCTGGCCGGGTCGGCGAAATAGGCGCAGCGCGTGCGCTGCATCAGGTTTCCGCCGACCGTGGCCGCATTGCGCAGTTGCGCCGAAGCGCCCGAAAGCAGCGCCTCGGCGACCGCCGGATAGGCTGCCGCGAACTCCTTGTCGCGCGCCAGGTCGGCGTTGCGCACCATCGCGCCGATGCGCACGCCGCCGTCGGCCAGGGTTTCGATGCGGTCGAGATCCGGCAGGCGGGTGATGTCGACGAGCTTGCCGGGCGTCAGCGCACCGGTCTTCATCAGGTCGAGCAGGTTCGTGCCGCCGGCGAAATAGGCTGCGCCGGGTTCGGAGGCAGCGGCGACGGCTTCGGTCACCGATGCCGGTCTCACATAGTCGAACAGGTTCATGCGGTCCTCCCTTCTTCTCCGGCGATGCGCTTCTGCGCGTCGAGCACGGCCTCGATGATTCCGGCATGCGCGCCGCAGCGGCACAGATTGCCGCTCATGCCCTCGCGGACGCGGTCCGGGTCGTCCCCGGCGTCGCCCTCGAGGATCAGGCCGACCGCGCTCATGATCTGGCCGGGCGTGCAGAAGCCGCACTGGAAGCCGTCATGTTCGATGAAGGCGGACTGGACGGTGGCGAGCCGGTCGCCGACCGCGAGCCCTTCGATGGTCATCACCTCGGCGCCGTCGAGGCTCGCCGCAAGCGCAAGGCAGGCATTGATGCGCCGCCCGTCGACAAGCACCGTGCAGGCGCCGCACTGGCCGCGGTCGCAGCCTTTTTTGGTTCCCGTCAGGTGCAGCCGCTCGCGCAGGAGGTCGAGCAGCGTTACCCTCGGGTCTTCGAGCACGACGTCCTTGCGGACGCCGTTGATGGTAAGCGTTACGGACAGAGACATGTTCGCTCCGATCGTTCGGGGTCTGAGATTTGGGTCGACGTAGAAGGTCGTCTGTGCGACGTGGGAAGGCCCCTGATAAAGGGCGGGGCGCCGCGTACATGTCTCGGGAAGAGATGCATCGGCCGCCTGAACAATTTATACGGAGGGTGCCTCCGTTTTGCAAGCGAAAAATGCTATGACCGGAAAGATGGAACAGGAATCCGAAAAGACAACCCGCAAACCGAGGGCAGATTCCCTGCGAAACCGGGAGAAATTGCTCGCCGCGGCGCATGACGTTTTCAGCACCGGCGGCCCGGATGCGAGCCTCGAAAAAGTGGCAAAGACAGCCGGCGTCGGCATCGGCACGCTCTACCGGCACTTCCCGACCCGCGAAGCGATGTTCCAGGCCGTCTACAAGCATGAGGTCGATCAGCTCGTCGCTCTCGCCGCCAAGCTTTCAAATGAGGCGCCGCCGCTGGAAGCGCTGCGCCAATGGCTGCACGCCCAGATAGGAATGGTCGCGACGAAAAAGGGCATGGTGGCTGCCCTCGCCCCGGCCGCCGGAAGTTCCGATGCGCTGTATGCCGATTCCTCTGCCCGGATGCTCGCCGCCATCGGCACGCTGATGGCGGCTGCCATCGAGGCGGGCGAGATTCGCGACGACCTTGCACCCGAAGACGTCATGCGCGCGCTGCTCGGCATGTGCTACACGCGCCAGCAGGCGGGTTGGCAGGACAAGGTCATCCGGCTGATGGACGTGTTCCTGGACGGCCTGCGCCTGCGGCGCGACGAGGCGGAATAAAGGCCCCGCCCCGTATTCCCTACGCGACCTCGCGCCAGCGTTCCTCGCGGACGAACTCCATCAGCATTTCCGAAGACATCGGAGCGGCGAAAGCGTAGCCCTGCAGGGTATCGCAGCCGAGGTCGCGCAGGATCGCGGCATGCTCCATCGTCTCGACGCCTTCCGCCACCACCTTGATGCCGAGCGACTGGCCGATGTCGATGATCGACGCGACGAGACGGCGCCGGCTGTCGGAACCGATGATCGGCGTGATCAGCCGGCGGTCGATCTTCAGACGCGCCGGATGAAGGTGGATGAGGCTGATGATCGAGGCGTAGCCGGTGCCGAAATCGTCGATCTCGATGTCGATGCCGAGCGTCTTGAGGCGCTCGATATTGGCGGCGGCGATTTCGTTGCCCTCGTCGAGGAAGATCGACTCCAGCAGCTCGAACGACAGCGTTCCCGGTTCGATGGCGAGGCCGTCGAGACGGTGGATGAGATCGGTATCGTGCAGCTGGCCGGCCGATACGTTGACCGACATTTTCGGGATAGAGATGCCGGCCGCCTTCCACCGCGCCGATTGCCACAGGGTCTGTTCGAGGATGGTGCGGTCGATCAGCGGCACGACATTGAGCTCGTCGGCGATCCGCAGGAACATGTCGGGCGCCAACACGCCCTCGGTCGGGTGCTTCCAGCGGGCCAGCGCCTCGACACCGACGATGTCGAAGGTTCTCGCATCGAACTGGGGCTGGAAGTAAGGCAGGAACTCCTGCCGCTCGAGGCCGCTCAGAATGTCGTCGGCGACGCGCTTGTTGCGAACGACCTCGGCCTTCAGCGCGGCGGAGAAGAACTCGTAGCGATTGCGGCCGTCGCTCTTGGCGCGGTAGAGCGCGATGTCGGCATCGATAAGCAGCCGCTTGCCGGATTCCGTGACGCCCTCGTCCGCCAGCGCGACGCCGATGCTGGCGCCGAACCGGCACAGGTGGTTCTTGTAGGGAACCGGCTGGCGCATCTGATCGACGATGCGGCCGGCAAGAATGGACAATTGGGTTTCATCGATCTCCGTCGTGGTGGCAATGACGAACTCGTCGCCGCCGATCCGGGCGACAAAGTCGTCGGCGCGCGTATTGGCCTTCAGGACGGATGCGGCATGGATCAGCATGGCGTCGCCGGCAGCGTGGCCCAAGGTGTCGTTGATCTGCTTGAAGCGGTCGAGGTCGATATGCAGCAGGGCGGTGGGCTTGCGGCCGTCGCGAGTCTTTAAAAGCAGTTCGTCGAGGAATCGCCGGTTGGGCAGTCCGGTGAGACTGTCGTGAAGCGAGTTGTGCTCCATCTGGGCGCGGGCGTCCTCGAGCTCGCGGTTACGAAGTTCGGCATTCCGCTTGGCTTCCATCAGGCCGGTCTTGAGGTGGATGTCGTCCGACACGTCCCAGTTGACGCCGATGATATGGCGGTGGCCGCCGATATTGTCGTGCACGGCGCCGATGGCCCGGATCCAGCGCGTCGTCCCGTCGGGGAAAACGACGCGGAACTCCGACGCATATGTGCCACCGTCGGAAATCGCCTCTCGGAATTCCTCTTCGGCCCGCTCGCGGTCGTCCGGATGGAGCGCCGTCGACCAGACATCGTATTGCGTCGGGTCGACGTCGGCGGGAACGCCATAGAGCTCCTTCATCCGGTCGTCCCAGGCCATCTCCCGCGTGTCGAGGTTCAACTCCCAGATACCGATCTTCGAAGTGTCGAGCGCCAGCTTCAGGCGCTGCGACAACTTCAGCATCTGGTCCTGACGCCGCCTCAGCTCGCGGATGTGGGTGCGGCGCTGATCGTAGAGATAGCCGGCGATCGAGATCGGCAGGATGACAAGCAGGCCCGCGACAAAAATGAGAAGCCGGAACTCCCAGGCGTTTGCGGGCGCGTCGGTCCAGCCGCCGCGGGGAATGGCGGCGATCCGCCAGCTGCCGGTCGGAAGCGACACGTTCGAAACCACCGGGTCGCGGCCGAAGATCCCGGCCGGCCCGAAAAAGACCGTGCTGTCGCTGCCGATGGCGTCCCGCCCGGCGATGGCGATCTCGATCGGAAGGTCGGGATCGAGAAGCCCGCTATCCGCATAGAGCCGGTCGACATCGACGACAGCCGAAACGAGACCCCACAATTTCCTGGTGTCGTCGGCGGCGTCGACATAAACGGGAAAGCGCCCGATGAAGCCCCGGCCGCCCTGCAGGAGATTGACCGGGCCGGCCAGAACCATGTGGCGGGAATTCACGGCCCTGAGAGCCGCATCGCGCTGTTGCTCGTTCTTGCGGTAGTCGAGCCCGATGGCCTTCTCGTTGCCCTCGATCGGATACATCAGCCTGACGACCAGATCCGGGGCGGCGGCGATGTTGCGCAACTGCGAGTGATCGCCGATCAGGCTGGCCGCGATGGCACTGAAACGTTGCTGGTCGATGTCCGGCTGGGTGGCGATGACCGCCACGAGACCGCGTACCAGCTGGATATTGCTGTTGATGTTGCCTTCGAGCCTGGACCGAATCAGGCCGAGCTGTTCGGCGACGTCGGCGCGCGCGCGCTGGTGATGGACCAGGCGGTTCTGATATTCGGCGAATATGCCAGCCGCCAGGGTGACGGCAAGGGCGATCCCGGCGGCGATGACACTGGGCCGCGAGAGGGCCTGGCCTGCTTTGAACCGGGGCATGAAACGTGTCGGCATAGAACCCTTCGAGATGGAGAAATCCCCAAAATCTCCGGACCTTGGGAACCGCACTTCAATTATTCCCGGTCAGGGTAGCGTCAAACCTCAAACAAATGACTAAGGGGAAGTTCCGCCGCGATCGGCGGGCTCGCGCCGATTGTTGGCAAGGTTCGTCCAAGCGAAATTTTCCTCCCGCCGGCGGCGTTTCCATCCTCCCGCAAGGCCCGCGAAATAACCATTCGTTAACCACGTTTCAAATAGAACTGGGCAACGGAAAATTAACGAAGATGACCGAAGTGCTAACCGCCACCCAGCCCATCCGCCTCAAGGGCCGTTCCTTCCTCGCAATGGTGCTCAGCCCGGAGCCGCCATTCGATGACTGGCTGGTGCGGCTCGACGATCTGGCCGCCCGTTCGGCCGGTTTTTTCCTGCAGCGCCCGATCGTGCTCGACCTCGAAGGTCTCGACATCGACCGGCCGCAATTGCGGGACCTCGTCAGCGAACTCGACAAGCGCGGCGTCCGGATCATGGGCATCGAGGGCGCGCGGTCGTCTCTGCTCGGCCGCGACATGCCTCCGGCGATAAGCGGCGGGCGGCCGGCCTCCGATTTCGAAGCCCCGCAGGCAAACACCCCGGACCACGGTCAAGCCAGGCCGGCGACCGGCTCGCGCCGCCCCGAATGGAAACCGGGAAGAACGGTGCCGTCGATCATCGTCACCGAGCCGGTGCGCTCGGGACAATCGCTGATGTTCGAAGGCGACATCACCGTTGTCGGATCGGTCGCCTCGGGCGCGGAAGTCGTCGCCGGCGGTTCGATCCATATCTACGGAACGTTGCGCGGACGGGCAGCGGCGGGCTCGATGGGCGACGCCTCCGCGCGCATCTTCTGCCGCAAGCTCGAAGCGGAACTGATTGCGATCGGCGGCCTCTACAAGACCTCCGAGGACCTGGAACCCGAACTGCGCGGGCAAGCCGTCCAGCTCTGGCTCGAAGGCGATTCCATTTTGGCGGAAACATTCAACTGAGCCGGTGAGCGGCCGGAAAGAGGAGAAGGCAATGGGAAAGGCGATCGTGGTGACATCCGGCAAGGGCGGCGTCGGCAAGACGACGACCACAGCGGCACTCGGCGCTGCGCTCGCGCAGCGCGGCGAGAAGGTCGTGGTCGTGGATTTCGACGTCGGCCTGCGCAATCTCGATCTCGTCATGGGCGCCGAGCGGCGTGTGGTCTACGACCTGATCAATGTCATTCAGGGCGAGGCCAAGCTGCAGCAGGCGCTGATCCGCGACAAGCGGCTGGAAAATCTCTATTTGCTTCCGGCATCGCAGACCCGCGACAAGGACAAGCTCACGCCCGAGGGCGTCGAGGAGGTGATCACCTCGCTGAAGAAGAACTTCGACTGGGTCATCTGCGACAGCCCGGCCGGCATCGAGCGCGGGCCGACCATGGCGATGCGCCATGCCGACATCGCGATCGTCGTCACCAATCCCGAGGTCTCCTCGGTGCGCGATTCCGACCGCATCATCGGACTGCTCGACGCCAAGACCGTCAAGGCGGAACGCGGCGAGCGCGTCGAAAAGCACCTGCTTCTCACCCGCTACGACCCGGCCCGCGCCGAATGTGGCGACATGCTGCAGGTCGACGACGTCCTGGAAATCCTGTCGATCCCGCTGCTCGGCATCATACCCGAAAGCATGGATGTGCTGCGCGCCTCGAACCTCGGCACGCCGGTGACGCTTGCCGACAAGCACAGCGAAACGGCGCAGGCCTATTTCGAGGCCGCGCGGCGATTGACCGGTGAAGCCGTGCCGATCACGATCCCGAGCGACAGACGCGGCTTCTTCGGCAAGTTCTTCGGAAGGAAGGCCGCATGAAAATCCTCCGCTTCTTCGTCAAGCCGAAGTCGGCTTCGACAGCGCGCGAGCGATTGCAGGTGCTGCTCGCCCATGAAAGGGCATCGGTGGGCGGCAACGACCTGGTCGCTATTCTCCGGGACGAAATCCTTGCCGTCATCTCCAAGCACGTGAAGGTCGACGACAACAAGGTCTACGTGAAGCTGGAGCGCGGCGCCCAGGTCTCGACGCTCGAGGTCGACGTCCAGATCCCCTTCGACACGAACCGGCGGGCGGCTTGACAGCCGCCTTGCCCGGACCGTACGCATCGCGCGTCGAAAAGATTCCAGGCCGGTTCGGCTATTCCGGCCACCGCATTGGCGGTATGAAGTCGCGCTGGCGCGAACCCACGGCACCAACCTCAAACGGGATGGTGCTTTGGTGGACGGCCTGCGCCAGATCCCTCGATCTCGGGACAAACCTGCTCCGGCAGAATGCTTCTGTCTATCCCTGAAAAGCTCTAGACCGCGTCGAAATCCAGCACCAGTTTCTCGCTTGTCGGACGCGCCTGGCAGGCGAGAATGTAGCCGGCCTCGGTCTCCCACGGTTCGAGCGAGAAATTGGCGTCCATCTCGGCGGAGCCTTCCACCACCTTGCAGCGGCAGGTCGCGCACATGCCGCCCTTGCAGGAATATGGCAGGTCGATGCCCTTGGCGGCGGCCGCCTCGACGACCTTCTTAGACGGATCGTCGAAGGCGAAATTCTTCGACACGCCGTCGAGGATCACCTCGACCGTAGCGCCTTTCTCAACCGCTTCGAGCGCCGCCTGCGATGCCTGATGCGGCGTGCCGTCGGCCGTGAAGCGTTCGAAATGGATGCGGCCGCGGTCCGCGCCGAGCGCCGCGACGGCGTCGGCCGCCTCGTCGATCAGCTCGCCCGGTCCGCAGATATAGATGCCGTCCGCCTCGCCCGGCTGGATCAGCCCGGCGCTGGCCAGCTTCTCGAGCCGCGCGGCATCGATACGGCCGTTGAACAGCGGCACGTCCTGCGTTCTCGCGGCTGAGGATATGCACGGTGCGGAAGCGGTCGAGGAAGCGGTCCTTCAGGTCCTCCAGTTCCTCGCGGAACATGATCGAGGCCGTCTCGCGGTTGCCGTAGACCAGCGTCACCTCGCTCATCGGCTCGCCCTCAAGCGTCGAGCGGATGATCGACAGGACCGGCGTGATGCCGGAGCCGGCGGCGATCATCAGGTAATTGTTGGCGGCGTTCTCCGACACGTCGACGGCAAAGCGCCCCTGCGGCGCCATCACCTGGATGACGTCGCCCGCCGCCAGATTGTCGTTGGCGAAGGCCGAGAAGACGCCGCCCGGCACCTTCTTGATGCCGACGCGCAGCCGTCCCTCGCTCAGGCCCGAACAGATCGAATAGGAGCGGCGCACATCCTCGCCGCCGATCGTCGTGCGCAGCGTCAGGTGCTGGCCCGGCTTGTAGCGGAAAGCTTCGCGCAGCGCCTCGGGCACGTCGAAGGCGACGCACACCGAATCCGGCGTCTCGCGGGTGATATCGGCAATCGGAAAGTTCGTGGAATTGCGTGGACATGGGAAACGACCGTTTTCCTAGATGCATTTGAAATAGTCGAAGGGCTCGAGGCAGGCCGAGCAGCGGTAATGCGCCTTGCACGGCGTCGAGCCGAATTCCGAGACACGCTCGGTGTCGGTCGAGCCGCAGCGCGGGCACGCGACCGTGGTTTCGCCGAACAGCGAGCGGATCGAGCCGGACGCCTCGACCGGCGGTGCGATGCCGTATTCGCGCAGTTTCTCGCGCGCTTCCTCGACCGATCCACTCGGTCGTCCAGGCCGGCGACAGGACACGCTCGACGCGCGCCTCGAAGCCGGCTTCGCGCAACGCCGTCTCGATCGACAACTCGATGGCGAGCGTCGCCGGACAGCCGGAATAGGTCGGCGTCACCTTGGCGACGGCGGCGCCGTCGTCGGCGATCTCGACCGAACGCAGAATGCCGAGATCGGCGACCGTCACGCAGGGCACTTCCGGATCGGGCACCGCGGCAGCGGCGGCCCAGGCCTTCGCCTGCGTCGCCTTCGCCTGCGTTTCGGCGCGGTCGATGGCGGCGTCGGCTACCATGTCAGCCCCGGATAGGTGCGCTGCATGTGCTGCAATTCGGCGAGCAGATGGCCCATATCCTCGCCGTGAACGCCCTTGCGGCCGCCCGAATGCTGCCAGGCGTCGCCCGGCATGGCGAGCTCGGCTTCGGCGAAGACCTCGGCGATGGTGCGCTCCCATTCGGCCTTCAGCGACGCCGGGTCCGGCGCAATGCCGGCCTTCGAAAGCGCGTCCGTCACCGCGTCGGTCTCGAACAGTTCGCCGGTATAGGGATAGAGCGCCTCGACGGCCTCGGCCATGCGGCGCGCGCTCTCCTCGGTGCCGTCGCCGAGGCGGATCGTCCATTCGGCGGCGTGGCGCACGTGATAGACGGATTCCTTGACGGCCTTGGCGGCGATCGCGGCCAGCGTCTCGTCGCTCGATTTCGCCGCCTCGCGCCACCATCCATGCATGAAGACCGAGAAATAGAGCTGGCGCAGCACGGTTTGCGCGAAGTCGCCGTTCGGGCGTTCGACCAGCAGGAGGTTATGGTACTCGCGTTCGCGCCGCATATAGGCGAGCGCGTCCTCGTCGCGGCCCTTGCCCTCGATCTCGCCGGCATAGGTATAGAGCGAGCGCGCCTGGCCGATCAGGTCGAGCGCGATATTCGGCAGCGCCAGGTCTTCCTCCAGCGTCGGCGCGTGGCCGCACCATTCGGAGACCCGGTGGCCGAGGACGAGGTGATCGTCGGCGACCCGCAGCAGCAGTTCGAAAAGTTCTTTCTTCATGGGACCGTCCCGGCGCTCACATATGCCCGACTTCGTCGGGGATTTCGTAGAAGGTCGGATGCCGGTAGATCTTGTCGGCGGTCGGCTCGAACAGCGCGTCCTTGTCCTTCGGATCGGACGCCGTGATCTCGGCCGACGGCACGACCCAGATCGAGGTGCCCTCGCCGCGCCGCGTATAGACGTCGCGCGCCGCCTGCAGCGCCATTTCCGCGTCTGCGGCATGCAGCGAACCGCAATGGCGGTGGGCAAGGCCGTTGCGCGGCCGGATGAAAACTTCCCAGAGGGGGGTCTGCGTGGTCATGTCTGTTACTCCGCTGCGATCTTGGTTGCGGCCGCGCGCGCCTTGCGCTTGGCGGCATGGGCCATCGCCGCCTGGCGCACCCATTCGCCGTCTTCATGCGCCTTGCGGCGCGCGGCGATGCGATCCTTGTTCATCGGGCCGCCGCCCTTGACGACGCGCCAGAACTCGTCCCAGTCGATCGGGCCGAAATCGTAGCCCTGCTTTTCCTCGTTCCACTTGCACTCTGGATCGGGAACGGCGAGGCCGATGAACTCGGCCTGCGGCACGGTCGCGTTGACGAATTTCTGGCGCAACTCGTCGTTGGAGAAGCGCTTGATCTTCCACTTCATCGACTGGTCGCCATGCTGGCTTTCGCTGTCGTGCGGACCGAACATCATCAGCGACGGCCACCACCAGCGATTGAGCGCGTCCTGCGCCATTTCCTTCTGCTCGGCGGAGCCGTTGGCCAGCGTCATCATGATCTCGTAGCCCTGGCGCTGGTGGAAGCTCTCCTCCTTGCAGACCCGGATCATGGCGCGCGAATACGGCCCGTAGGAGCACCGGCACAGCGGGATCTGGTTCATGATCGCCGCGCCGTCGACCAGCCAGCCGATCGCGCCGATATCGGCCCAGGTCAGCGTCGGGTAATTGAAGATCGAGGAATATTTCGCCTTTCCGGACAGGAGTTCCTCGGTCATCTGTTCGCGGCTGACGCCGAGCGTTTCGGCCGCCGAATAGAGATAGAGCCCGTGGCCGCCCTCGTCCTGCACCTTGGCGAGAAGCGCCGCCTTGCGGCGCAGGCTCGGCGCGCGCGTGATCCAGTTGCCTTCCGGCAGCATGCCGACGATTTCGGAATGCGCGTGCTGGCCGATCTGGCGAATCAGCGTGCGGCGATAGCCTTCCGGCATCTCGTCCGTCGGCTCGATTTTCTCGTCGGCATCGACGCGGGCCTGAAACCGCTCCAGAAACGCCTCGTCTTCGTCGGTTGCGGTCTGCGCGCCGATCAGTCCCTGGCTGTACATTGCTCGCTCCGGTGCATATTGAATGTCTGGGATAACGTGTAACAGAATTTTATTAACATAGCAATATTTCGTAACACAATAAGAAAGGGCGGAGCATGGCATTCGGGGTGAGCGAAGCGGAAGAGATGTTGGCAAAGGCATTTGCGCCATGGGTCATCGATCTCGGACTGAAACCGCTGGAATTTTCCGAAACGGGCGGGACGTTTCCTGCTGCCGGAAAACAACAATCTCGTCCATGTCGGCGGCGTCGTGTGCGGCCAGGCGACAGCGGCTGCGGCCGATACTTGCGCCGTGGTGACGCTCGCCGCCGTCAACGGGCGGTTCCGCTTCTGCACCACGGTCGACCTGAGCGTGAAATTCATGCGCCCGCTACCGCCGGGCGACGCGGAAGTCCGCGTTACCGTCCTCTCCAACGGCAAGCGCATGGCCTATGCCAGCGCCGATGTCGTTGGCGGCAACGGCAAGACGGCCGTCACGTCGATGATGACCTTCGCTTACATCGAAGACTGATCAGGAGGAGCCGAACCGGGCCGCGAAAGCGTCCGGATCGACAAGTGGCGGCAGGCCGGCCGATGTCAGCCACGCCTCGCTCGGACCTGCAAGCCTCGAATAGATGGTCTTCAACTGCGCCCGCACCTCGCGGCCGAGCCATTCCGGCGGCAGCAGCGCGTCGGGCAGTGGCGGCGTGCGCAGCACCATGCGCCGCCATTCGTGGATCAGCAGCGTGCGTGCCGCGAGCGCATCGAGCGGTTCCGGCGAAGAGCCGCCCTCCAGCGCCTCGGCGAGCGGCGCGATAAGGCACGCGAAATCGCGCACCTGTCGGACGATGTCATCGACATTCCAGAACGCAAGTATGTCGGCCGGCATCGAGACGGCCGTCCCGGATATGACAAGGTACCCGTCGAGACCGTCCGGCAGAGCGGGCGCATTGCGGACATCCGGCCGAACCCATGTTCCGCCATGCGATGCGAACCCCGCGGCCTTGAACCCCGGACCGGCCTCGCCGTTTCCGTTGGTCGGAACGGCCACGGTCCAGCGCCCGTCCCATTCCGACGCCCGCGCCGCATAGATGCGCTGCGTCGCCTCGTCGAAGGCCCGCTGGCCCTGCGGCGCCAGGCTGTAGTGGCTGAGACGGCCTTCCCGTTCGCGCGTCACCCAGCCCTCGGAGGCGAGCCGCGACAGCGCCGTGCGCACCGCGCCTGCCTCGATGCCGAGACGGCTCATGATTTCCTGCAGCGTCTGCAGCGGGATCGACCCGCCATGCGGCGCGATGGCGTCGCCGAACACCGTGATGATGACCGACCAGACGCGCAGCCTGCCCGGCCCCTGCAGCTGTTCGATAATCGCATCCCACGCCTGAGATCTGCCGGTCATGCCCCGTCCGAATCGCCTTGCAACTCGAAGCGATATATTCCGACAGGCCATGCAACCGCAAATCGCCCATGAATTGCGGCGATCAGGCGTAGGCGTTCATCGTGTGCAATTCGTACTCCGCCACGGTCTCGTCGTCCTGGTTGGTCAGGACGACATGCCAGCGCACTTCGCCATAGGTGTCGGTGCGTTTGGTCTTGCGCTTGACGGTCAGCGCCACCTTGATCGAGTCGCCCGGCGATACCGGCTTCTTGAACATCAGGCCGTCCAGCCCGACATTGGCGAGCACCGGACCCGGCGACGGCTCGACGAACAGGCCGGCCGCAAACGACAGCAGCAGGTAGCCGTGCGCGACGCGGCCCGGGAAGAACGGATTGGCCTTCGCCGCCTCCTCGTCCATGTGGGCATAGAACGTGTCGCCGGTGAATTCCGCGAAATGCTCGATATCCTCCAGCGTGACGGTGCGCGATTTCGTGTGCAGCGTCTCGCCGAGCTGCAGTTCCCCGAACGTCTTGGTAAAGGGATGCCGGTCGGCCTCGAAGGTCTTCGACCCGGGGACGAAGGTGCCGGCGACCGCGCCGAGCATGTCCGGGCTGCCCTGTACGGCGGTGCGCTGCATGTAGTGGAAGACGCCGCGCACGCCGCCCATCTCCTCGCCACCGCCGGCGCGTCCCGGGCCGCCATGCGTCAGATGCGGCAGCGGCGAACCGTGACCCGTCGATTCGCCCATGGAATCGCGGTCGTTGATGTAGATGCGGCCGTGCCAGGCCCCTGCCCCCATCGCGACGGCGCGCGCCACCGCCGGATCGTGCGTGATCAGCGACATGACGAGGCTGCCGCCGCCGCGGTTCGCCAGCGCGATCGCATCGTCGAGCGTGTCATAGGCCATGACCGTGGAGACCGGCCCGAAGGCTTCCGTCTCGTGGATCTTGCTGGCGCCGGCGGGATCGGGGCAGCGGAACAGCATCGGCGGCACGAAGGCCCCCTTCTGCGCATCCGCGCCCTCGACGGCGAAGGCGTTGGGATCGCCATAGACACATTCGGCTTCCGTGCCGATCACCGCCGCCTTGGCCAGCACGTCTTCGCGCTGGGCGAGCGAGGCGAGCGGCCCCATGCGCACCGCCTCGTTGGCCGGATCGCCGATCACGGTCTTTTCGAGCCGGGCCTTCAGCGCCTCGATGAGATCGCCCTCGACCGCCTTCGGCACGATCATGCGCCGGATCGCGGTGCATTTCTGCCCTGCCTTGGCCGTCATCTCCCTGACCGCTTCCTTGACGAAAAGGTCGAATTCCGGCGTGTCCGGCGTCGCGTCCGGCCCGAGCACCGACGCGTTCAGGCTGTCCTGTTCGGCAATGAAACGGATCGAGTGTTGCGAGAATGTGCGGCTTCGAGCGCAGCATCAGCGCGGTCGCCGCCGAACCGGTGAAGGAAACGACGTCCTGCGGGATCAGCCGGTCGAGAAGGTCGCCCGTGCCGCCGGCGATGAACTGCACCGCGCCGTCGGGCAGGATGCCGCTTTCGATCATCATCCGGAAACACGCCTCGGCGACATAGCTGGTCGCCGTCGCCGGCTTGACGATCGCCGGCACGCCGGCCAGCAGCGTCGGCGCCAGTTTTTCCAGCATGCCCCAGACCGGGAAGTTGAAGGCGTTGATGTGGATCGCCGCGCCCTGCAGCGGCGTCAGGATGTGCTGGCCGAGAAAGGTTCCCTTTTTCGACAATTGCTCGATCGCGCCGTCGACATAGACCTGCGCGTCCGGCAATTCGCGCCGTCCCTTCGAGGCGAAGACGAACAGCGTACCGATGCCGCCGTCGACGTCGATCCATGCGTCGGCCTTGGTGCAGCCGGCATGCAGCGACAATTCGTAGAGCTTCGCCTTGCGTTCGCCGAGCCAGGCCGCCAGCGCCTTCAGCATGCGCGCCCGGTCATGGAACGTCATCGCCCGCAGTTTCGGCCCGCCGACAGTGCGCGCATGGTCGAGCATCGCCTGGAAATCGAGCGCGGAGCCGGCGACGGCCACCTCTTCCCCGGTCACCGCCGAGGCGATCGCGCGCGCATCCGGTCCCGGCCCGATCCACTTGCCGGCCGCGAAACTTTCCAACATCAATGCGGTCATGATCGCGCATCCTCCCTGTGAAACATCTGCAAACAATATTGACCGGCCGGTCGGTTTATGCAACGATTTTCTCGGCGTCGCGCACAACTCCTGCCGGCGCCCTATTCGTGGGAGGCGATGGCGTGAGCGAAACAATCCTGACGGCCCGGCATGACGGCTGGGTCGAAATCACCCTCAACAGGCCCGACCGGCGCAACGCTCTCAACGAGGAGATGCATCTGGCGCTGCGCGCCGCGCTGGAAGAGGCAGCCGGCGACGAAACCTGCCGCGCCATCCTCCTGACCGGCAACGGCAAGGGCTTCTGCGCCGGACAGGATCTCGGCGACCGCGATCCGCGCAAGATGGACGGACCGCCGAACCTCTCCGAGACGCTGAACACATTCTACAACCCGCTGATCCGCCTGATCCGCGCCGCACCGAAGCCGGTCGTCTGCGCCGTCAACGGCGTCGCCGCGGGCGCCGGCGCCAACATCGCGCTGGCCTGCGACATCGTGCTGGCCGCCGAATTCGGCAAAATTCATCCAGGCCTTCGCCAAGATCGGGCTTGTTCCCGATGCCGGCGGTTCCTGGGCGCTGACCGGCCTGCTCGGCGAGGCGCGCGCCAAGGGCCTTGCGCTGACCGGCGAACCGCTTCCCGCCGCCAAGGCCGCCGACTGGGGCCTGATCTGGAAGGCCTGCCCCGACGAGGCGCTGATGGACGAGGCGCGCGCGCTGGTCGCCGGTTTCGCCAAGGGGCCGACCGTCGGCTACGCGCTGACCAAGGAACTGATCCACAAGGCCTCCGCCAACACGCTCGACGCCCATCTCGACGTCGAGGCCGAATATCAGGGCCGCGCCGGCCGCACGCCGGACTACGCCGAGGGCGTCATCGCCTTCTTCGACAAGCGCGCGCCCAGTTTCACCGGAAAGAAATGAGACCGACCATGGCGATCAGCGATCAGGAACGCGCCGAGAAGAGCGCAGCCGCCATGTGGGCGAGCGACGATGCCTCGAAATGGTTCGGCATGGAGCTGGAAGCCGTCGGCCCCGGCACCGCGACCATGTCGCTGACCGTGCGGGACTGCCAGACCAACGGCCACGACATCTGCCACGGCGGCGTCATCTTCGCGCTCGCCGACTCGGCCTTTGCCTTTGCCTGCAACAGCCACAACCAGGTCACCGTCGCCCAGTCGAACTCGATCACCTTCGTCGCGCCGGGAAAAACCGGCGACCGGCTGACGGCCAGGGCCGTGGAAGTCGCGCGCATCGGCCGCTCCGGCACCTGGGACGCCACAGTCACCAACCAGGACGGAGCCGTCATCGCGCTGTTCCGCGGCCTGGCGCGCACGATCAGCGGCACCCTCTTCGACGAAGACCAGCAATAGCAAAAACGAGCCACCGCCCGCGGGAGGAAACGGAACGCCATGAAAGACATCGCACCGGCACGACACGAACTGGACCCGATCGAGATTGCCTCGCGCGACGAGATCGCCGCCCTTCAGCTCGAGCGCATGAAGTGGTCGCTGCGCCACGCCTACGACAATGTCCCCTTCTATTCGGACGCCTTCGACAAGGCCGGCGTCCATCCCGACGACCTGAAGGACCTGTCGGACCTCGCCAGGTTCCCCTTCACCGTGAAGCAGGACCTGCGCGACAACTATCCCTTCGGCATGTTCGCCGTGCCGCGCGAGCAGGTCGCTGCGCATCCACGGCTCGTCGGGCACCACCGGCAAGCCGACCGTCGTCGGCTATACCCGCAACGACATCGACAACTGGGCGACCGTCGTCGCCCGCTCGATGCGCGCGTCCGGCACAAGGCCGGGCGATGTCGTCCATGTCTCCTACGGCTACGGCCTGTTCACCGGCGGCCTCGGCGCCCATTACGGCGCCGAAAAGCTCGGCTGCACGGTGGTCCCGGTCTCCGGCGGCATGACCGCCCGCCAGGTCACGCTGATCGAGGACTTCAAGGCGCACACCATCATGGTGACGCCCTCCTACATGCTGTCGATCCTCGACGAATACCGCGCGCAGGGGCTCGATCCGCGCAACTCGCCGCTGCAGGTCGGCATCTTCGGCGCCGAACCCTGGACCAACGCCATGCGCCAGGAGATCGAGCAGGCCTTCGACATGCATGCCGTCGACATTTACGGCCTGTCGGAGGTGATGGGCCCCGGCGTCGCCAACGAATGCGTCGAGACCAAGGACGGCCTGCACATCTGGGAGGACCACTTCTATCCCGAGGTGATCGATCCGGTGACCGGCGAGGTCCTTCCCGACGGCGAAAAGGGCGAGCTCGTCTTCACCTCGCTGACCAAGGAAGCCTTCCCGATCATCCGTTACCGCACCCGCGACCTGACCCGGCTGCTGCCCGGCACGGCCCGCTCGATGCGGCGCATGGAGAAGATCACCGGCCGCTCCGACGACATGATGATCATCCGCGGCGTCAACGTCTTCCCGACCCAGGTCGAGGAGCAGATCCTGAAGATCCCGGCGCTGGCGCCGCATTTCCAGATCGAGCTGACGCGCGAAGGCCGCATGGACGAGATGACGATTCATGTCGAGGCGCTGGCCGACCACGCCGACGAGATCGCCCGCGCCACCGCCGCCGCCGATCTCGGCGAACGCATCAAGCAGGTGATCGGCATCACCGCCCGCGTCGACGTGACCACGCCGGAAGGCGTCGCGCGCAGCCAGGGCAAGGCGCAGCGCATTCTCGACAACCGTCCGAAGGAATAGCAGCGACGTGGCCCGCACGATCGCCAAGGATCACGACGAGAAGCGCGCCGCGCTTCTCAAGACGGCGGCCGGCTTCTTCGCCGAAAACGGCTACGACCGCGCGTCGATGAGCCAGCTGGCGAAGGTCTGCGGCGTCTCCAAGGCGCTGATCTACCACTATTACGAGAGCAAGGACGCCCTGCTCTTCGACATCGTCCATGCCCATCTGACGGATCTGGTCGAGGCGGTCGAGGCAATCCCGGCCGTCAGCGGCCCCACCGAGGCGCTGAACGCGCTGTGCGCCGCCATCCTCGCCGCCTATCGCGACGCCGACGCCGAGCACAAATTGCAGCTCGATACCATTTCCGCCCTGCCCGAAGATCAGCAGCGCGAATTGAAGAACCTGCAGCGCCGCCTCGTCGCCATCATGGCCGACACGATCCGCGCCACCGCCCCGCAGCTGTTCGACGACCGGCCGGAACTGCTGAAACCGGCCGCGATGTCGGCCTTCGGCATGCTCAACTGGTTCTACATGTGGCACCGCGAAGGCTCGGGCATCAGCCGCGACGCCTATGCCGGCCTGGTAACGGACTTCATTCTCGGTGGCCTCGACCGCATCGCTTCGGGTAAGTCCGGGGCATCGACAACAGAATCAGCCGAATTCACCCGCAGAAAGTCCGCAAACCGATGACCAATCCCGTTTCCGTGACCGTCGAGGACGGTATCGCGCTCGTCACGATCGACAACCCGCCCGTCAACGCGCTCTCGCTGGCCGTGCGCCAGGGCATCATGGACGCCGTCAACCGGGTCGAGGGCGATGCGTCGGTCGGAGCGACCGTGCTCGCCTGCGCCGGACGCACCTTCGTCGCCGGCGCCGACATCAGGGAGTTCGGCAAGCCGCCCGTCGAGCCGCATCTGCCGGACGTGCTGTCGGCGATCGAGGCCTCGCGCGTCCCCTGGGTCGCCGCCGTCCACGGCACGGCGCTCGGCGGCGGGCTGGAACTGGCGCTCGCCTGCCACGCCCGCATCGCCGATCCGGCCGCCAAACTCGGCCTGCCCGAAGTGACGCTCGGCCTCGTGCCGGGTGCCGGCGGCACCGTGCGCCTGCCCCGCCTCGTTGCGCTCGACGACGCCATCGACATGGTCACCTCCGGCAAACCGGTCGGAGCAAGGAAGGCGAACGCGATCGGCCTCGTCGACCGCATCGCCGACGGCGATCTCCTCGCGGGCGCAAGGGCTTACGCCGCCGAACTGAATCAATCCGGCAAGCCCGAAGCCGTCTCGGCGCGCCCGCCGCGCGAGGTGCCCGGCGACGATTTCTGGACAGAAAAGGAAAAGGCCATCGCCGCAAAGGCGCGCGGCCAGGCCTCGCCGGTCGAAGCGCTGCACGCGCTGCGCGACGGCGTCACCCTGCCGGTCCCTGACGCCTTTGCCGCCGAGCGCGCCCGCTTCCTGCGCCTGCGCGACAGCGAACAGGCCGCCGCCTTGCGCTACATGTTCTTTGCCGAACGCAACACCGGCCGGCCCGCGGACGTCGAAGGCGTCGATCCGATGCCCCTGGACAAAGCCGGCGTCGTCGGCGGCGGAACCATGGGCGCGGGCATCGCCGCCGCCATGCTGCTCGCCGGCATGACCGTGGCCCTGACCGAGCGCGACGCCGAGGCCGCCGGCAAGGCGCAGGAACGCGTCGCCGGCGTTCTCGACGGCAGCCGCAAGCGCGGCCTCCTGTCGGACGCCGCCCATGACGACGCGCTTTCCCGCTTTTCCGCGCATGACAATTACGGCGCGCTTGCCGATTGCGACCTCGTCATCGAGGCGGTGTTCGAGGAGATGGGCGTCAAGAACGCCGTCTTCGCCGAACTCGACCGCGTCTGCCGCCCGGACGCGATCCTCGCGTCGAACACCTCCTATCTCGACGTCAACGCGATCGCCGAAGCGACGAAGGACCCGTCCCGCGTCGTCGGGCTGCATTTCTTCTCGCCCGCCCACATCATGAAACTGCTGGAGATCGTGCGCACCGACACCGCCGCGCCGGCGACGCTGGCGACCGCCTTCGCGCTGGCGAAGAAGCTGAAAAAGATCCCGGTACTTGCCGGCGTCTGCGACGGCTTCATCGGCAACCGCATCATGTCGGCCTATCGCCGCGAATGCGACTTCATCCTCGAGGAAGGCGCCCTGCCGCAGGACGTCGACGCCGCCATGCGCGGCTACGGCTTCGCCATGGGAATCTACGCCGTCCAGGACATGGCCGGCCTCGACATCGCCTGGGCGATGCGCAAGCGCCGCGCCGAGACGCGGCCTTCCGACGAACGCTATTCAAAAATCGCGGATCGTATCTGCGAGCTCGGCCGTTTCGGCCGCAAGACCGGCGCCGGCTGGTTTGCCTATCCGTCAGATGGGGCGAAGGCAGGCCAGCCGGACCCGGCGATCGAGGCGATCATCCTCGAGGAAAGCGCCCGTCTCGGCTTGACCCGCAAGGCATTCACCGCCGACGAAATCATGCAGCGCATCCTGTCGTCGATGCAGGCCGAGGCCCGCGCTGTCCTCGACGAGGGCATCGCGCTGAAACCGTCCGACATCGACGTCACCATGGTGCACGGCTACGGCTTCCCCCGCCACAAGGGCGGGCCGATGTTCGCGGCCGGTATTCGGGACTGACCTCCGGCCATCCGGCCGGGACTGTTCCCGGCCGGTCAGATGACCACCAAGCCGCATGAAGGTGCCAGCCCATCGCCCTTGCCGTTACGGAAATGGCGAGTTTTTACAATTCAGCGACCGGCTTCCCTGAAACGATGGCAACCGGACACGTCGAGTCATCGGCGTCTCCGGCATCGGTCAAGGGAAAAGGGATATCCATGCGCAGGATTTTGGCAACCGTTCTGGCGGCTTCACTGAGCGCCTGGGCCATGGCAGGCAGCGCCAGCGCGTCCACGGTCATCGTCTCGCCGGTCGCGGCCACGGCAACATCGACGAACGGCATCAACGACCTCGATATCGGCAACACGATCGACCATTCGGGTCTGACGATAGATTTCACCAGCGGGGTCACGGATTTCGACAGCTATATCGATCTCGATCCCTATCACCGGTCTCTGGCGACCGGAAACGAGTGGTTCGGCGCACAGACAAGGAACCATGAAACTCTCTGGTTCGATCTGGGTTCCATCATGCGCGTGGATCGTCTGGCGTTTTGGAACGAGGAATTCGCCGGGATCAGCAGCTTCGATCTCAGCTACTCGACCGACAATCTGACCTTCGCCTCTCTCGGCAATTTCACCGTCACCAACAATCCCGGAGCGGCTGGAACAGCCGGCGCGACGCAACCCTATTGGTACCTGCCGGACGTACTGACATTCGCCGCGGTCGATATGCGTTATTTCAGCATCTACACGAACAAATGCCCGTCGGCCGGTTCGTTGGGCTATTTCGGTTGCAGCCTCGGCGAGATCGCCGTCGGCGCGGAATCATCATCGGCGACGACCGGCGCTGTTCCGCTCCCGGCAACCCTGCCCCTGATATCATCCGGCCTGCTCGTATTCGGCCTGCTTGCCCGGCGCAGGCGCCGCAAGCAGGCCGCCTGAACCTCTCGTTCCGGGATCTGAGCGCCGCGACGCTCAGACATACCGGTTGACGACATTCTCCAGATATTCCTGCCGGCCGGATACCGGCTGCGGGATTGATGTCGGCCTTGCGGACCCACTCCTCGATCTCGCCGAGCGAATAGCCGCCGTCGAGCATCTTCTTTGCCTCCGGGATATTCCAGCCCTTGTACCGGTCCTCGACGAAGTCGGTCAGGACGCCGTCCTCGATCATCTTCGCCGCCGCCTTCAGGCCGCGCGCGCAGGTGTCCATGCCGCCGATATGAGCATAGAGCAGGTCTTCCGGATCGAGCGACTGGCGGCGCAGCTTGGCGTCGAAATTGGTGCCGCCCGTGGTGAACCCGCCGCCCTTCAGAATGGCGTAATAGGCCAGCGCCACTTCCGGCGTGTTGTTGGGGAACTGGTCGGTGTCCCAGCCGGACTGGTAGTCGTTGCGGTTCATGTCGATCGAACCGAAGATGCCGAGCGCCTGCGCCAGGTTCAGTTCGTGCTCGAAGGAATGGCCGGCGAGGATCGCGTGGCCCTGCTCGATATTGACCCTGACCTCGTTTTCCAGCCCGTGCCGCTTCAGGAAGCCGTAGACGGTGGCGACGTCGTAGTCGTACTGGTGCTTGGTCGGCTCCTGCGGCTTCGGCTCGATCAGGATCGTGCCCTTGAAACCGATCTTGTGCTTGTATTCGACGACGAGGTTGAGGAAGCGGCCGAGCTGGTCGTCCTCGCGCTTCAGGTCGGTGTTGAGCAGCGTCTCGTAGCCTTCGCGCCCGCCCCACAGGACGTAGTTGGCGCCGCCGAGCTTATGGGTGGCGTCGATACAGGTCTTCACCGTCGCCGCCGCGAAGGCGAAGACGTCCGGGTCCGGATTGGTCGCCGCCCCCGACATGTAGCGGCGGTTGGAGAACAGGTTGGCCGTGCCCCACAGGAGCTTCACGCCGGTCGCCGCCTGCTTTTCGGCGAAATAGTCGACGATCTCCTCGAGATTCTTCGTATTCTCGGCGAAATTCGATCCTTCCGGCCGCACATCGGCGTCATGGAAGCAATAGAAGGGATTGCCCAGCGCGGAGAACATCTCGAAGGCGACATCGGCCTTGAGCTTCGCCAGTTCCATCGTGTCCTGCGGATACCAGGGCCTGTCGAATGTGCGTCCGCCGAACGGATCGCCACCCTCCCAGGCAAAGGAATGCCAGTAGGCGACGGCGAAGCGCAGATGGTCCTCCATCCGCTTGCCCATGACCATCTCGTCGGGATTGTAATGGCGGAAGGCGAGCGGATTGGTGCTCTCGGGGCCTTCATACCCGATCTTGGTGACGTCTCCGAAAAAGCCGGTGCTCATGCCATGACTCCCTTGATGGCTGGATAGAGGGCCCGGTACCGCTGATAGGCGTCGCCGAACGCCTGTTCGAGATCGCGGTCCGGTTCGTGAATTTTCTGCACCTCGGGCGGCGTGCAGACGGTTGCGGGATCGGCGCCCTCGGCGGCCATCAGGCCGAGCCGCGCCGCGCCGAAGGCGGCGCCGAAATCCCCGTCGGCCGGCACTTCCACCGGCATGCCGAGAACGGTCGCCATCAGCTTCAGCCAGTAGTCCGAGCGCGAACCGCCGCCGACCGCCGTGACGCGTTCCAGAGTGGTGCCCGCTTCGCGCAACGCCTCGAGGCAGTCGCGGAAGGCGAATGATACGCCTTCGAGAACCGACCGCGTCAGCGTCGCCGTGTCGCTCTCATGGCCCATGCCGGCGAAGACACCGCGGATCGCGGCGTCGTTATGCGGCGTGCGCTCGCCGCCGAGATAGGGCAAAAAGATCACGCCGGACGGACCTTCGAGCGTCTCGCCGAGCGCATCGGTCAGTTCCGCCGGATCGGCGCCGACCAGCTTCGCATACCAGTTGAGCGAATCCGTCGCCGCCAGGATCACGCCCATCTGGTGCCATGTATTCGGAAGCGCGTGGCAGAAGGCGTGCACCGCGCTTTCGGGATTGGGCAGATAGGCCTTGTTGGCGGCAAACAGCACGCCCGACGTACCGAGCGAGGCGAAGGCCGCGCCGTCATGGATCGTGCCCATGCCGATGGCGGCCGCGGCGTTGTCGCCCGCCCCGCCCGCGACCGTGATCCCCGCGGTCAGGCCGAAGCGGTCGGCGATGTCCGCGCGCAGGTGCCCGCCCGGTTCGCTGCCCTCGACCAGCGCCGGCATGGCGTCCCTGGAGAGATCCGTCGCCGCCAGCAGGTCCGGCGACCACGCCCGCGCGCCGGTGTCGAGCCAGCTCGTTCCGGCCGAATCCGACATTTCGGAGATATGCTCGCCGGTCAGCCACAGCCGGAGATAATCCTTCGGCAGCAGCACCTTGCGGACCTTGGCGAAGATTTCGGGTTCGTTGTTCCTGACCCAGACCAGCTTCGGCGCGGTGAAGCCCGGAAAGACGATGTTGCCGGTGATCGCGCGGAAGCGCGGATCGGCGTCGAGTTCGGCGGCTTCCCTGAAGCTGCGGACATCGTTCCACATGATGCAGGGCCTGAGCACCTTGTCGTCGGCGTCGAGCAGCGTCGCGCCATGCATGTGGCCGGAAAGCCCGATGCCGCGCACCGCCGCCATCTCCGCCGCATGGTCGCGTTGAAGGTCCGAAAACGCGTCGGACGTCGCCTTGATCCAGTCCGCCGGATCCTGTTCCGACCAGCCGTGATGCGGCCGCGACAGCTCCACCGCCGCCGAGGCCGAGTCGACAACCTGCTGGTCATCGTCGATCAGCAAAGCCTTGACGCTCGACGTGCCGAGGTCGATCCCGAGATACATGATGCTCCTCCCGAGCGCCACGCGGCGCCTTCCATGATTTAAACCGCGTTGCGCCCTTTTCTTCAAGGGGTAAAATAAATCAGTTTCACAGCGGGACGCGGTCAATTTGCACAATTTTTGTGCAACCCGGGCGATATCGACAAGGATGCACATTACGCTTGCACTTGCCGGCCATTTTTTCCACGATGCGGCCGAAACATAACGAGCCGACGGCCGCAATCGAAAAGGCCTTTTGCCGGGGGAACGGATGCATCTGACACCGCGTGAAAAAGACAAGCTCCTCATCGCCATGGCGGCGGAAGTCGCCCGCAGGAGGCTGGCGCGGGGCGTCAAGCTCAACCACCCGGAAGCCATTGCCCTGATTACCGATTTCGTCGTCGAGGGCGCACGCGACGGCCGCACGGTCGCCGATTTGATGGAAGCCGGCGCGCATGTGCTGACCCGCGACCAGGTAATGGACGGCATCGCCGAGATGATCCACGACATCCAGGTCGAGGCGACCTTTCCCGACGGCACCAAGCTCGTGACGGTGCACGAACCGATCCGCTGAGGAAGAACCGTGTCCGAACCGGCCGCCGGCGGCTTTCCACCGCCCAACGAAGCGACAGCGTGAGCGAAGGAGAACAGCATGATCCCCGGAGAAGTCATCACCGCCGAAGGCGACATCACCCTCAACGAGGGCGCAACGACCGTGACGCTGACCGTCGCCAACACCGGTGACCGCCCGGTCCAGGTCGGCTCGCACTACCATTTCTTCGAGACCAATCCCGCGCTCGACTTCGACCGCGTCAAGGCGCGCGGCATGCGCCTCGACATCGCCTCGGGCACGGCCGTCCGTTTCGAGCCGGGCCAGACCCGCGACGTGACGCTCGTTCCGCTGCGCGGCGACCGCAAGGTCTACGGCTTCCGCCAGGAGGTCATGGGC
Organism: uncultured Alphaproteobacteria bacterium; assembly: GCA_963712205.1. Lineage (GTDB taxonomy): Bacteria > Pseudomonadota > Alphaproteobacteria > Rhizobiales > Rhizobiaceae > Oricola. The sequence goes on from CAVQHF010000011.1 coordinate 305,839, forward strand.
GCGCTATGATCCGCCGTCTCGCCCTTGCCGCGGCACTCGGATGCCTCGCTTTCCCTGCCCTCGCGCAGGACTGGGATTGCTCGAAGCCCGGCGACCTGCCGCAGTTGGGCATGAACTGGTGCGCGGCACAGGACTATGCGCGCGCCGACGACGCCCTGAACGCGGCCTGGAAGAAGGTCCGCGCCTACGTGAAATCCGTCGACAAGGCCAACCGGGAATACTTTCCCGAACAGGCCAACGGCGCGGAAAACCTGCTCAAGGCCCAGCGCGCCTGGATCGACTATCGCGACGGCCAGTGCGAGGCCGAGGGCGCGCAATTCGCCGGCGGCTCGATCAGGCCGCTCATCACCCTTTCATGCAAGGCCACGATGACGCGCAAGCGCACCGAGGAACTTCTCCTGCTGATGCAGGAAAACTGACCGAAGGACGAGACCCATGCCCGCCAAGATCTCCCGCGCCGCCTATGCCGACATGTTCGGGCCGACGACTGGCGACAAGGTCCGCCTCGCCGACACCGAGCTGTTCATCGAGGTCGAGGACGACAGGACCGTCTATGGCGAGGAGGTCAAGTTCGGCGGCGGCAAGGTCATCCGCGACGGCATGGGCCAGAGCCAGGCGCCGCGCTCCGGCGGCGCGGTCGACACGGTCATCACCAACGCGCTGATCGTCGACCATACCGGCATCTACAAGGCCGATGTCGGGCTGAAGGACGGCCGCATCCACTCCATCGGCAAGGCCGGCAATCCGGACACCCAGCCGGGCGTCAACATCGTCATCGGCCCCGGCACCGAGGCGATCGCCGCCGAAGGCAAGATCCTGACCGCCGGCGGCTTCGACGCGCATATCCACTACATCTGCCCGCAGCAGATCGAGGAAGCGCTGATGAGCGGCCTGACCACCATGCTCGGCGGCGGCACCGGCCCGGCGCACGGCACGCTGGCGACCACCTGCACGCCCGGCCCCTGGCATATCGGCCGGATGATCCAGTCCGCCGACGCCTTTCCGATGAACCTCGCCTTTGCCGGCAAGGGCAACGCCTCGCTGCCCGACGCGCTGACCGAGATGATCCTCGGCGGCGCCTGCGCGCTGAAGCTGCACGAGGACTGGGGCACCACGCCCGGCGCCATCGACAACTGCCTGTCGGTCGCCGACGACTACGACGTGCAGGTGATGATCCACACCGACACGCTGAACGAGAGCGGCTTCGTCGAATCCACCATCGAGGCGCTCAAGGGCCGCACCATCCACGCCTTCCACACCGAGGGCGCCGGCGGCGGCCACGCGCCCGACATCATCAAGGTCTGCGGCCTGCCCAACGTCATCCCGTCCTCGACCAATCCGACCCGGCCCTACACGGTCAACACCATCGACGAGCATCTCGACATGCTGATGGTCTGCCACCATCTCGACGCCAACATTCCCGAGGACGTCGCCTTCGCCGAAAGCCGCATCCGCAAGGAGACCATCGCGGCGGAAGACATCCTGCACGACATGGGCGCGTTTTCGATCATCGCCTCCGACAGCCAGGCGATGGGCCGCGTCGGCGAGGTCATCATCCGCACCTGGCAGACCGCCGACAAGATGAAGCGCCAGCGCGGCCGCCTGCCCGAGGAAAACGGCGACAACGACAATTACCGGGTGCGCCGCTATATCGCCAAATACACCATCAACCCGGCCATCGCGCACGGCATGTCGAAGGAGATCGGCTCGATCGAGATCGGCAAGCGCGCCGACCTGGTGATGTGGAATCCCGGCCTTCTTCGGCGTCAAGCCGGACATGGTGCTGATCGGCGGCTCGATCGCCGCCGCCCCGATGGGCGACCCGAACGCCTCGATCCCGACGCCCCAGCCGGTGCACTACCGCTACATGTTCGGCGCCTACGGCAAGGCGCGCACCGCCTCGTCCATCGTCTTCACCTCCGCCGCCGCCATGGATGCCGGCCTCGGCGAGACAACTCGGCATCGACAAGGAACTGGTCGCGGTCGAGAACACCCGCGGCGGCATCTCCAAGGCGTCGATGGTGCTCAACGACATGACGCCGCAAATCGAGGTCGATCCGGAAACCTACGAGGTCCGCGCCAACGGCGAATTGCTGACCTGCGAGCCGGCAACCGAACTGCCGATGGCGCAGAGGTATTTCCTGTTCTGAGCATGATGAGCCGCCAGACGACCTGGAGTATCGCGAGACTGGTCACGACAGGCGTTCGGTCCTAAGCTCGCGCGACATGCCTGCCGGGAGGAGAAACCATGATCTACGTCGTCGCCACGCTCACCATCAAACCGGATTCGCTTGACGCCCTGCGCGAGGCGGCGATGCCGTGCATCGAGGCCACCCGCGAGGAACACGGTTGCGTTTTCTATGATCTGAACACCAGCGTCAGCAATTCCCGGCGCGTCGTTTTCGTCGAGCAATGGAAGAGCCGCGAGGACCTGGAAAACCATTTCAGCGCGCCGCACATGAAGGCCTGGCGCGAAGCCTCGGCGCCGCTGATCGAGAGCCGGACCGTTGAAATTATCCATCCCGAACGGATCGAAACCGTTTGACCGCCGGCCTGCGGACGATACAGGGTCTCGTTCCTGCCGCGACCATGCCCCTCACAATCGCCAAGGCCCCGTCGGACTTCGACCGATGGGAAGAACTGCACGCGCTGCTGATGGCGAGTTTCGCCTATATGACGGATCGCATCGATCCGCCCTCCTCCCTGCTGCGCATGAACGCGAGCGCGCTCGCCGAAAAGGCAAAGTCGGAGACGCTTGTCCTGGCGGCCGAAGGCGGCCGCATCGCCGGATGCGTATTCCTGCGCCACAAGCCCGACGCCCTCTATGTCGGCAAGCTCGCCGTCGATGACGCCTTTCGCGGCCGCGGCATCGCCCGGCGGCTGTTCGCGATCGCCGAGGACGAAGCCCGCGCCGCCGGGCTCGCCTTCCTCGAACTGCAAACCCGCATCGAATTGACGGAAAACCACGAGACCTTCGCCCGGCTCGGCTTCGTGCGAACCGGAGCAACGGCGCACGATGGCTATGATCGTCCGACAAGTGTCACGATGCGCAAGCCCGTAACCTGGTCCGGCGAATAATATTCCGCTGATCTTTGCCTAAATGCGCTTTCCCGATATGCTTTTCGGCGGGACGCAACGCTGCAGGCGAATGCGCCGGCCTTGGCGCCGGTGAGTTTTCGTTTGCGCATATCGGGTGGCGCAAGCCATGAACATTTCCATCGACCGGCCCGCGAAGGTCGTCGACGGCCAGCGCGCGCGCATTGCCGTCGATATTTCGCCTCGGATGCGCGCCGTTGTATCGAGGCTCGGACGCACCGAGGATATCCGCTTTTCTCCGGACAATCGCAGGCTCGCGATCGCCGGCTATGCGAAGAATTCCTGCTTCCTGTTCGATGTCGAGATCGATCGGGCGGCAACACGCCCCGCCGTCCACATCCATGACTATCTCGAACTGCGTTCGGACGCGCTCGCCGATCCGCATGGCTTCGACTTCGCCGGCGACGACAAGCTGATCGTGGCGAACAGGTCGGGACGAGTGGCCGTCTTCGCGATCCCCGAGCGCAAGAACGATAACCGCGTCCACCATGTCGATCCGCTGCGCACGATCTGCCGCGCGGGTTACCGGCGGCGGATCGGATCGCCTGGTTCGGTGTGTGTCGTCAGCGCCAACCGGCGCCGTGCCGATATCCTCGTCTGCAACAATTACGAGCACCGCATCACCCGGCATTCGGTGGCGCTGCGGGGCGGCTTCGCCCTGCCGCGTGACCGCATCGTCCTCGAAAATACGCTCGACATACCGGACGGAATTGCCGTCAGCCCGTGCAGGCAGTGGATCGCGGTCAGCAACCACATGACCGCAAATGTCCTGATCTTCGACAATCGCGCGCGGCTGCGCCGCTCCGACGAACCCGTCGGCACGCTCGACGGCGTCGCCTATCCGCACGGCCTGCGCTTTTCGCCCGACGGCGCCCGCGTCTACGTCGCCGATGCCGGCGCGCCTTTCGTGCATGTCTACGAAGCACCTGCCGGCGATTGGCGCGGCCCGCATGCGCCCGTTCGCACCGTCACGGTGCTCGACGATGAAACCTTCCGGCGCGGACGCATCAATCCCGAGGAAGGCGGCCCGAAAGGCATCGACATCGACGCGAGCGGCGAGGTCATGGCGGTGACCTGCGAAGAACGCGCGCTTGCCTTCTATCATGTGCCCTCGCTTTTCGCGCGTGGCTGACAATCCGGTCTGCCCAAAGCCTTTCTGATTGTTGTGCGCTACAATCGCCCCTTTTGAGCGCGATCAATTGCGAACCGCTCGAATAATGCGAGTAAAGGCGGATCAAAAAAAGAAGGAGGCCCCCGATGGCTGAACTAACGCTCAACAACAATGGCTGGCTGGTGATCGCCGATGGCGAAAAGGCCCTGTTCCTGCGCAATGACGGCGACGAGAAATTTCCCGAATCTCACGGTCTTCCGCGAACTGGAACACGAAAATCCGGCCACCCGCGACCAGGCCGCCGACCGGCCGGGCCGTCTGAACGACAGCGGCTCGCATCGCAGTGCTGTGCAGGAAACCGACTGGCACCGCGTCGAAAAGGAACGTTTCGCAAAGGATATCGCCGCTCGCCTCTACAAATATGCCCACAGGAACGGCTTCGGGGAACTGATTCTCGTCGCGCCGCCGGCGGTTCTCGGCGCCATGCGCAAGGAACTGCACAAGGAAGTCCAGGACAAGATCATCGGCGAACTCGGCAAGGACCTGACCAAGCACCCGGTCCACGAGATCGAGAAGCTGGTGCTTGCCAGCGCCGGCTGATCCCGCCAAACGGCCTGCGCCATGACCTCGAACCGCATCTTCTGGCTCCTCTTCGCCGTCATGCTCGGCGATTACCTCGCCATGGTCCTGTGGTCGATCCCGGCGCTCAGCCGTGACGCCGGCGGGCTCGCTGTCTTCGACATGCGGCCCGGCGGATACTCGTTCGACGAGGCGCGGGCGTTTCTCGCCGCGCTCTCGCCGGACGGCGCCCGTTTCTACGCCAAGTCCAGCACCGGCTCGACACCGCCTATCCCGCCCTGCTGGCGTTGACGCTCGGCTGGGCGATCCTGCGCCTCGCGCCCGCCCGCTGGGGCGTCTGGCGTTACGTCCTGGCGGCCACGTCCATCCCCGGCATGGTCTTCGATTATCTCGAAAACGCCGACGTCGCGACGATGCTGAAGGCCGGGGCGGACGGCATCACGCCGGCTCTCGTCGAGACCGCCAGCTTCCATTCGCGCGCCAAGGCGGCGACCTCCACCGTGTCGATGACGATCCTGCTCCTTCTCCTGGCGGTCTGGCTATTCCGGCGCGTGACCCGGAAGGCCGCCTGAGACACGCCCGGCTCGATTGCGTGTCCCCAGCCCTGCAACCAATGCATGGCAGGCACCCGCCTGGCCGGATTGCTGCACTGCAACAACGACACTACCTTGAGACAACCAGCACAAGGAGTGCCATCATGGCCCGCAATTACAACATCCTCGCTCCCGTCGGCCGTTTTTTCAGCGGCGTAGCGTCGGCGGTCGACGTCGCCCGGGAATTCAAGGACATCTACGAAACGCCGGAGCACGTATTCCGCGCCCGCGGCACGACCCGCGACGCCGCGATGCGGGCGGCCGCCAAACGTCTCTGACTTCTCGGATTGCAGCCGTCGCGACGGCGACCGCTCTCTGCCCGGAAATTCGATTGATTGCGGTTTCTCGGCGCTGGCGTGCGGCGCAAAAAACGGTGTAGGATCGCGGTCATGCCGACCGCCACTTCCCTCACGCGCCACTTTCACGATCCCGCCGGGACGATCACCCTCGACGAGACCGCGCGTCATCGCCGCCGCATGAAGATGGTCTCCGACAACGGCATCGAATTCCTGCTCGATCTGGCCGAAGCGCGCCTGCTGCGCCACGGCGACGGGCTGCAGCTCGACGACGGCCGGGTGATCGAGGTGCGCGCCGCGCCGGAAGACCTGCTCGATATACGCGGCCGCGACGCCCGCCACCTTCTGTCGCTCGCCTGGCAGATCGGCAACCGCCATCTCGCCGCCCAGATCCTGCCCGACCGGATCCTGATCCGCCGCGATCACGTCATCCGCGACATGCTCGAAGGTCTCGGCGCCACCGTCGCCGACGTCTCGGCCCCGTTCGATCCGGAAGGCGGCGCCTATGGCGACGCCCACGGCGCGCATGGCCACGGCCATGCGCATGCCCATCATCACCACGACCACTGAACCGCGTGGCGCGCGCCCTGCCGGGAACAACCAGCATGCCTCCAATCTCGCTCAGCATCTATCTCGTCCTCGCCATGGCCATCGCCGCCGAAGTGGTCGCGACGACGGCTCTCGTGCGCACCGAGAGCTTCACCCGGCTCGGCCCGAGCCTGGTCACCATCATCTTCTATTCCCTGTCGTTCTGGCTGCTCTCCTTCCCGATAAGGGTCATCCCGGCCGGCATCGTCTATGCCATCTGGTCGGGCGCCGGCATCGTCCTGATAACGCTGGCAGCGTGGCTGGTTCTGGGCCAGCGGCTCGATCTCCCGGCGATTGCCGGCCTCGCCCTGATCATCTCGGGGGTTGTCATCATCAATCTTTTCTCCAGATCGGTGGAACACTAGAAAGCCCGGCGGCACAGGCGGATCCGGAGGCCACACCATGAGAATTTTCGCGCCCGACACGCGGCACATTTCCAAGCAGCACGAAAAGCTCTACGCCGCCTACGAACTGGCCTTCACCCTGGTCCAGTTCACCGCCGGCATGCTGTTTCTGGTCGGCTCGTGGATGTTTTTCTACAAGGCGTTGGAGACCCCGGCGATCTGGTGCTTCGTCATAGGCTCCGTCCTTTTCGTCGTCGGCCCGTCGCTGAAGCTGGTGCGCGAACTGCATTACGCCATGATCGGCGATTTCGCCGACCTCGCCGCGCGGGCGAAACAGTGACCGGTTCCACAAATCTCCTGCGGCTGATGTCCTGGCTGTCGCCGGTCTTTCCGACCGGCGGCTATGCCTATTCGGCGGCGCTGGAACAGGCGGTCGCCGACCGCACGGTCGCCGATCCCGACGGCCTGCGCGCCTGGCTGGAAACGCTGCTCGCAAAAGGCCCGCAATGGAACGACGCGGTGTTCTTCGCGGCAAGCTGGCGGGCGGCGGCATCCCCCGACGACGTCGCAGACATCGCCGCCTTGGCCCGCGCCATGACCGGCTCGGCCGAGCGCCACCGCGAGACCATCGATCAGGGCGACGGGCTTCCTCGAGGCCGCCGCCAACTGGTTCGATGACGGCGTCTTGCCGCCGCGCGGCGCGCCGCTCTGCGTCGCCGTCGGCACGGCATGCGGCCTGCAGGCGATCGCGCTCGAAGACGGCCTAGCCGCCTTCCTGCATGCCTTCGTCGCCAATCAGTTGCAGGCGGCCATCCGCCTGTCGGTCACCGGTCAGCGCGGCGCGGCGAAATTGCTCGCCGAACTGGAGCCGGCCATCGAACAGACCGCCGCGCGCGCCGCGTCCTCGACACTGGACGATCTTGGCAGCGCGACGATTCTGGCGGACATTGCCGCGATGAACCACGAAACGCTCGAACCGAGGCTGTTCCTGTCATGACCGCGCTCGCAATCGTCCTGTCGGCGATCCTCGCCGCCCTGGCGCTCCTGCACCTCGCCTGGGGTGCGAAAATCTGGTGGCCCGTGCGCGACGAGGCCGCGTTGACGCACGCCGTCGTCGGCTTTCGCGGCATGGCGCGCATGCCCGACACAGCGTCCTGCCTGGTCGTGGCTCTCGCGCTTTTTGCCTGCGCCCTGCTTGTCGCCGCCCTCTCCTATGCGAGCGGCCTGCCGTGGCTGCCCGACACGCTCGTCCTCGTCGCGGCGGGAATTGCCGGGCTTGTCTTCCTGTCGCGCGGCCTCGCCGGATACACGCCCGCCTGGGCCCGGCTGACGCCGGAACAGCCCTTCAGGACACTTGACCGGCGCTATTATTCGCCGCTTTGCATCGGCGTGGGACTGGGCATCGCCACGCTCATCTGGAGTAACTGAACATGACCTCACCAAACGGGCCCCTGCGCATCGGCATCGGCGGGCCGGTCGGCTCCGGCAAGACGACGCTGACCGCCGAACTCTGCAAGGCGATGCGCGACAAATATTCGCTCGGCGTCGTCACCAACGACATCTACACCGCCGAGGACGCCGAGGCGCTGACCCGCATGCAGGCGCTGCCCGCCGAACGCATCGAGGGCGTCGAGACCGGCGGCTGCCCGCACACCGCCATCCGCGAGGACGCCTCGATCAATCTGCGCGCCATCGAGCGTCTGCGGCGAACGGGTTCCCGGCATCGAGGTGATTTTCATCGAATCCGGCGGCGACAATCTCGCCGCGACCTTCTCGCCCGACCTCGCCGATCTGTCGCTCTACGTGATCTCGGTCTGCCAGGGCGACGACATCCCGCGCAAGGGCGGCCCGGCGATCTCGCGCTCCGACCTCTTGATCATCAACAAGGCCGATCTCGCGCCGCATGTCGGCGCCGATCTCGACCGCATGCGCGCCGACGCCGAAAAAGGCCGCGCCGAACGGCCGTTCCTGTTCACCGATCTGCGGCACGGCAAGGGCACGCAGGAGATCGTCGATTTCGTCATCACCCAGGGCGGCCTGTGAGTTTCGTTCTCGACAGCTTCCTGGCCTATCGCCTCGACCGCATCTCCGACGCGGTGAGCCGGCATTTCCAGCCGGTCTACCGCGACCAGCACGGCATGACGCGGCCGGAATGGCAGGTGCTCGCCCATCTCGGCGAAGCCGACACGCTGACGGCGCGCGAGATCGTGCGCCGCACCGGCCTGCACAAGACCAAGGTTTCGCGCGCCGTCTCCGCGCTCGAACGCCGGCGCTGGCTGGACCGCACCCGCGACGATGCCGACCGGCGCATCGAGCATCTCGCCCTGACCGCCAGGGGCCGAAAGAGCTACGACGCGCTGACCGAATTGCTGAAGGCGCGCGAGGAAGACCTGCTCGGCCGGCTCGACGCGAAGGAATTGCGGACCATCGCGGATGCGCTTTCGATCATGGAGGCAGATGACCGGGGCGAAAAGCCAAGGGACAAGACCTTCTGGCCATTTCGTCGCCTTAACGTAAGGTTGCCTGCAAACCGAAGTCTTCGCCGCGGCGCAGATCGATCTTTGCCAACGAGACCCAGTTGCCGGGCAATACTGGCCGAAGTCGTAATAGTCCCTGCACTTCGAACAACCATGACGTCCTGCACACCATAATGGGTGCAATAGCGCACTTCCATAATCGGCCGCTGGCGATAGGAATTGCCCGGTGAGGATTATGCGGCCCGGTCTGGGTTCCGCGATTGGTAAATTCGACAACCGCCCAGTTGCCCTGAACGATGACGTTCGTGATCTCCAGCGCCCCGTCGGGAAATGCGGTACGCCAGCGAATGTAATCGCGTTTGTATGCCTCCGGCCCGGGCAGAAGCTCGCCGCGCGCCACATCTTCGAAGCGGCAATCTTCCGCGATGACCGCGGCGCCCCGGTCCGGATCCTTCAAGTCCCAGGATTCATGAAACTTGCGGACGATTGTCTCGACTTCGTTCATGGCAATTCGGCTCCAGCGCAACGCCCATCGGTCTAGGATTTGATTGGGCCGCTCCCGCATCGGGGAATGGGACGCCCCCGATCGGCATAAGCCAGCACCATCGCGATTTCTTCCGGCCCGGGGCCGTCCGACACACCGACGGTCATCGTGTCGAAATGGTCAAACGACCAGGGGTTGTCCTTTGGCCGAGAGGCAGATCGATTGACGTGCCGGGAGGTCCGATTTTCACATTCGATGGTATGACGGCCTCTCCCCCGCCCGCTGCAGCTCGCATGGGCGCGCCCAGCTTCGGATGGATGACAGCACCACCGTGCTCCATGTCGCCGGCGATGCCGACGATTGCCGCCTTGCCGTAGGACACCGGCGGCCCGGCGAGTTGTTCGACCGCCTGACCGGCCAACTGCGCGCCAAGCTCGGCTCCGATTTCGAAGAGCGGCGAAAGGTCGGCTTCGAAACGTCCGGCCAACAGATTGCGAAACACGCGATGCCGCAGAACCGCGACACGGGTTCGTCAGGGCTCGCCATGGAATCGGAAGTGTCAGTTCCCGAATAAAAACGGATCTATGCGGATCTGAACCACAGCCACCCCTCCCGTCGTCTGGCGGCAGAATGGCTGAGGTTCACCCGACCGTCGACTGTTTTCCGACCTGGGGGAAATCATTCGACTGACCTCCGCCCGACATTGTCGTCACCCCCTGCTCAGCGTCCGCGACACCGCGTCCTGCCAGCCGGCATATTTGCGCGCGCGTTTCTCCGCGTCCATGGCCGGGCTGAATTTCTTCTCCAGCGCCCAGGTCTTGGCGAATCCGGCGCGGTCGGGCCAGACGCCGGCATGCGAACCGGCGAGCCATGCCGCGCCGAGCGCCGTCGTCTCCAGGACCTGCGGACGGTCGACCGGCGCGTCGAGGATGTCGGCGAGGCACTGCATCGTCCAGTCGGAGGCCACCATGCCGCCATCGACGCGCAGCGTCGTCGAGGCATGGTCCGGCGCGTCCCAGTCGGCATGCATCGCTTCCAGCAGGTCGCGGGTCTGGTAGCAGACCGATTCCAGCGTCGCCCTCGCGATCTCGTTCGGCCCGGTCCCCCGCGTCAGCCCGAACAGCGCGCCGCGCGCATTGGCGTCCCAGTGCGGCGCGCCGAGCCCGACAAAGGCCGGCACCAGATAGACGTCCTGTTCCGGATCGGCCTTCTCGGCCATCGCGCCGCTTTCGGCGGCGTTGTCGATGATGCCGAGCCCGTCGCGCAGCCACTGCACCGAGGCGCCGGCCATGAAGATCGAGCCTTCCAGCGCATAGGTCGTCTCGCCGTTCAGGCGATAGGCGATGGTCGTCAGCATGCGGTTCTTGGAGGCGACGCGGTCGGTCCCGGTGTTGAGCAGCGCGAAGCAGCCGGTTCCGTAGGTCGACTTGAACATGCCCGGCTCGAAACAGGCCTGGCCGATGGTCGCCGCCTGCTGGTCGCCGGCAACGCCGTAGACGGGGATCTCCGCGCCGAGGATGTCGGCTTTCGCCGTGCCGAAATCGGCGGCGCAATCGAGCACTTCAGGCAGAATTTCGCGCGGAATGTTCAGGATCGACAATAGCCCGTCGTCCCAGCGGTTCTCGGCGATGTTGTAGATCAGCGTGCGCGAGGCGTTGGTCGCGTCGGTGACGTGGCGCGCGCCGCCGGTCAGCCGCCAGATCAGGAAGGAGTCGATGGTGCCGAAGGCGAGTTCGCCGGCCTCCGCGCGGGCGCGCAGTCCGTCGACATTGTCGAGCAGCCAGGCGATCTTGGTGCCGGAAAAATAGGGATCGAGCAGCAGCCCGGTTTTCTCGGTGAATTCGGCCTCGTGCCCCTTGGCCTTCAACCCGTCGCAGAAGTCGGCGCTGCGCCGGTCCTGCCAGACGATGGCGCGGTGCGCCGGTTCGCCCGTCTTGCGGTCCCACAGCGCGACGGTCTCGCGCTGGTTGGTGATGCCGATGGCGGCGATGTCGGATGCGGCGATGCCGGCGTCGGCGATCGCTGCCCGGCAGGTCTCGACAACGCTCTGCCAGATATCCTCCAGCTCGTGTTCGACCCAGCCGGATTTCGGGAAATGTTGCGGAAACTCCTTCTGGCCGGCGCCGGCGATCCGCTGTTGCGCGTCGAACACGATGGCGCGCGAGGACGTGGTCCCCTGGTCGATCGCCAGAATATAGCCGCCCATCGAATGTCTCCTCCCGGTCCGGTCTGCGTCGGCGAGGATTACAATCAGATCGCGCGGGCGGCTTCAACCCGCTTCGGGTTGTTCCTTGCCGTCCGCCAGCAGCCAGCGGCAGACCGCGAAGGCGGCGGCCGCGCCGACAAACTGCATGGCGATGAACCACGGCATGTCCATGGGCCGGATGCCGGCGAAGGTGTCCGAGAACGCCCGCGCCACCGTGACGGCCGGATTGGCGAACGATGTCGAGGCGGTGAACCAGTAGGCCGCCGTGATGTAGAGCCCCACCGCCATCGCGACCGCCCTGGGATTGGCCTTCAGCGTCGCGAAGATCGTGAAAACGAGGCCGAATGTCGCCACGAATTCGGCGAACCATTGCGCGCCGCCGCTGCGCATCTTGGTCGAGGCCTGGAAAATGTCCTCGCCGAACATCGCATGCGCCGCCCAGACGCCGGCAAGCCCGCCAGCGACCTGCACCGCGACGAAGACCAGGCTCTCGCGCCCCGCGATCTCGCGGCGCAGCCAGAAGGCGAAGGTCACCGCCGGGTTGAAATGCGCGCCCGAGATCGGCCCGAGCATGGTGATCAGCACGACCAGGATCGCGCCGGTCGGGATCGTGTTGCCGAGCAGCGCGATGGCGACGTTTCCGCCCGCCAGCCGCTCGGCCATGATCCCCGACCCGACGACGGTCGCGAGCAGAAATCCCGTTCCGATGAATTCGGCTGCGTATTTGCGCGAGGCGTCCATGAGGCGATTCCCAACATATCAACAATTCTTGAATTATCGATAGGTTGCAGACACGTCAACTGCCGCCGGCTTACCCGTCGCTTTGCACGACCCGCGCCTCGATCTTCAGGTCGTAGCCGCCGCCGGACGCCGCCCAGTAGGAGAGAATTGTCTTGCGCACGGCTTCGAGACGCCGCTCGGAAAGATCGGGGTCCTCGCGATGCGCGTAATAGGTCAGGCGCAGGATCGACGGTTCGCGCCCGAGCACCGAGATCAGCCGCGTGATCCCGGCCGTCATCTCCGCGTCGGGCGTGACGGTGTTGCGCCCGAACGCCGCCTCGTTGAGGTCGATCCGCACGATCCGCGCCGCCGCCGCGCCGAACGCGACCGCGCCGCTTTCGCCGCGCTCCACCCGGATGGAGAGCGGGTTCTTCGTGGTGACGAAATAGCCGTCCGGCAGCGTGCCCTCGTCGAGCCGGAAACGCAGGTCGATGCCGGCCAGCCGCGAGACCGCAACGCAGGGCGAATGGAACCGGCCGGACGGATCGGTCGTGAACGGGCCGGCATCGTCGGTCGAGACGCGCACGCCCGAAATCCCGGCCTCCTCCGCCTCCCGCTCCCCGTCGCGGTTGTCGTCATGGAACACCCCGACGGAGATACCCGTACAGCCGGTTTGCGTCCCCCTACCCGTCTGCACCGTCGCACTGGCCGGCGGAATCAGCGCGATGCCGGTCGCCGGGTCGACGATCTCCGCCGAATTGACATGGAAACCGCGCACCGGCTCGGCGCTGACGAGCGCCGAATAGGTGACCGTCGCGCTCGCCCCGGCGGCAACCGCGATATCGCCGAATTCGAGTTTCGCCCCGTCGATCAGCGGATGCGCGAGCGCGCCGTCGATGACCGCGCTGTCCGCGGCAAGGACGATCCCGTCGGACAGTGTGCCCGCAAGCCTCGTGTCGAGTTCGCGGTCGCTGCGATTGCTGATCGTGATCGTGTAGTTGACCGTGTCGCCTTTGCCAGCCGTACTCGTGCTCGGCGTGTGCGACAGCGAGATCAGCCGCGGCGCGATGCCCTGCAGCGGCGGCAGCACCGCCGTCGCCCGGGAGCGGCCGGTGACCGGGATGCCGGTCCCCTCGCCCGATGCGACCACCGCCGCCGTGATCGGGTCGCGGGCTTCGAGATTGGCGAGCGCCAGCACGTAGCGCGCCGAATACCGCCATGTCTCGCCGCGATCCAGAATGCCCGGATTGGTCTCGTCGCCGCTGACAAGGCGCGGCGGCTCGGCCGGCGAGAAGGTCTCCTGGCGCTGCGTCAGTTCGACCGCCACGGCGACGCCAGCCAGACCGACATCGCCGGTGTTGCGGACATCGATGGTGAAGTCGACCGTGTCGCCGACGGAGATGTTCGGCGTCCCGTCGTCGTCATTGACCACCGCATCCGTGCTGAGCGCGAGCGCCGGCGATCCCTTCTCGACGTCGAGCGACATCTTCGCCGGGGCCGATCGCACCGTCTCTCCGGCATATGTGCCGGTCGCGACCGCGCTGCTGGTGATCGCCGCCGACGCCGGGCCCGCAAGGCCGAAGGCGAACGCGGCGCACAGTATCCGCATCGCCCGAAACCCGCGTTTCGGACGCCTTGCAAAAATCGGCAATGCGGATGGCACCTGCACGGCGAAATGATCCCGGATCCGGTTCGCCGCTTACTGCGCCTCGAATTCCGCCTGGGTGACGACGTGCCTGAAGGTGAAGGTGACCGCACCGCCGGCGCCGAGCACGTCCCACGTGCCGTTCACGCCGCTTTCGTCGGCGCTGACGCCGAGCGGATCGGCGACGGACTGCGTCTCGTCGAACGGCCCCTCGCTCGAATTCGCGATCTTGGACGAGGTCAGCGCCGTGCCCTCGTGCTCGTCGGTGATCGTGATCCCATTGATCGCGACGTTGCCGGTATTGGTGACCGTGTAGGTGTAGGTGACGAGGTCCCCCGCCTCGATATCGTCGCCGGTGTTGCCGTCGCCCTTGGCGATGACGGCGTCCTTGCTGATTTCGAGCCGCGGATTGGCGTCGACGTCCACCTTCGCGGCCACGGGATCCGCCGTGATGTCGCCGGCGGCCACGGCGCCGCTTGCACCGATGCTTGCCGTGATGCCGCCTTCCGTGCCCGCGGCGCGGTAGACGTCATCGGCACTCAGCGTGTAGAGCGCCGTGAACACCTGCGACGCGCCCGGCTCGATATCGGCCGATGCCGGTTCGAAATCGGCAAGCGTGCCGGTTCCCGTCTCGCCATTCGCCAGGAATGCGGCGTCCGCCGGGTGAACGGCGCGCACCGACACGTTGCCGCTGTTGGTGACCGTTACCGAGAGCGAGATCGTGTCGCCGCCATCGGCCGCATCGCTTTCCGCGCCGCCGCTCGCATCGAGCACGCCGACAGACGATACGCTCAGCGACGCCTTGGCGGGTTCGACGTCGAGATTGAGCGTCGCCGCGTCCGCCTGCACCATCTGTTCGCCATAGGTGCCGCTCGCCGTTGCCGTGTTGTCGATGGTCGCGTGGACGGGAACCGTCGCCGCGAAGGCAAAACCGGGCGCGAGCACAAGCGCCAGGACCGGATTAAGGCGTCCGACGATCCGCGTTCCTCTCAAACGGAGCCCGTCCGGGAGCGGCCCGTAGGTTTTCGGTCGGCGTGATTTGGCGTTTTCCGTTTTGCGGTTCATGGTGAAAGGCCTCCGCTGCATGACTCGTTTACTGACAGGTATCGATCCCGGCGGCAGAGCCGGACGATTGCGGAAATCATATTGCGTCGGCCTTCGGCGAGTCACGAAAAACATTGACGCGGCGCGCTTTTAGCCCGCCACGTTAAGATTCGACGCCGGATAGAGGGATGATCAGTGCGCGACGACCGGTGCTTCGAGCGGATCGAGCCCGAGCAGCATGCCGATATTGTCGCTGGGACGCGCGAGGTCGGCAATCGAGTATTTCGCAAGCACGCCGAAAAACGCGCCCAGCGCCTCGCGCAGCGCCGACGAAAGCCGGCAGGTTTCCACCAGCGGACAACCCGTGTCGTCGCGGTCGAAACACTCGGCCATGCTGAAATTGTCCTCGGTCAGCCGGACCACGTCGAACAGCGTGATGTCGGAAGCGTCGCGGCCGAGCCGGATGCCGCCATTGCGGCCGCGCACGGTCTCGATCAGCCCGCCTTCGGTCAGCGGCTGCAGGATCTTGAACAGGAACGGTTCCGACACGCCATAGGCCCTGGCGATTTCCGCCACCCGGCTCAGATGACCGGCATTGGCCGTGCAGTACATCAGGATGCGGACGGCATAGTTTGTCTGTTTGGTCAGGCGCATGAATCGTCTCCGTTCAGACCTATATAGCCGCTAGTTTGGAATCATTCCAGATAACCAAACCAAATTTGTCAACTTTTTTCTTGACAGTCTGAGGCGATTTTATCAGGTAAACATGAGCCTGACAGTCAGGTTAACAACGATAAACGGGAGCCATCCATGACCCTGCGCATGCGCGTCGTCACCGCCCTCCTCTCAGCGACTGTGGCGTTTCCGATTGTATCGGCGGCTCGCGCCGACGGCGAAGTCAATCTCTATTCGTCGCGCCACTACGATACGGACGAGCGGCTTTATTCCGATTTCGAGAAACAGACCGGCATCCAGGTCAACCGGATCGAGGGCAATGCCGACGAACTGATCGAACGTCTCAAGGCGGAAGGCAGGAACAGCCCCGCCGACGTGTTGATCACCGTCGATGCCGGCCGCATCTGGCGCGCCGCCGACGCCGGCCTGCTGTCGCCGGTCGAGAGCGACTTCCTGGAGAAGCGCATTCCCGCGGCGCTGCGGCATCCGGACAATCTCTGGTTCGGCTTTTCGACCCGCGCCCGCATCATCTTTTACGCCAAGGACCGCGTGAAGGAGCCGCCGCAGACCTATGACGAACTCGCCGACCCGAAATACAAGGGCCAGATCTGTATCCGTTCCGGCCTCGACATCTACAACCTGTCCCTGCTCGCCTCGCGCATCGCCGAGGAAGGTCCCGAAAAGGCCAAGGCCTGGGCCGAGGGCCTGAAGAACAATCTCGCCCGCCAGCCGCAGGGCGGCGACATCGACCAGCTCGCCGGTATCGTTTCGGGCGAATGCGACATCGCCGTCGCCAACACCTATTATTTCGCCCGCACCCTGCATTCCCAGGTGGATGGCGTCAGCGGCCATACCGACGAGATCGGCTGGGTTTTCCCGGACCAGGACGGCCGCGGCGCGCATGTCAACGTCTCGGCGGCCGGGGTTCTGAAAAACGCGCCCAACCGCGAAAACGCGATCAAGTTCCTCGAATATCTCGCCTCGGATTCGGCGCAGGAATATTTCGCGTCCGGCAACGACGAATATCCCGTCGTCGATGGCGTCGCCATGTCGGCGTCGGTCGTCAAGCTGGGCAAGTTCAAGCGCGACGATCTGAACCTCGCCGCGCTCGGCAAGTACCAGGCCGAGGCCCAGAACATCTTCAACGCGATCGGCTTCAGGTAATCGCGACACGCATCGCTGAAACGCAAAGCCCGGCTTCGGCCGGGCTTTTTCATGCCTCCAGCGGCACCAGCCCCTCGATCTCCACCGCCTCGCGGGTTTGCTGCGTACGCGCAATCGTCCGGCACAGGATGATGACAGGCAGCAGCCCGAAGGCGACGATCACCAGCGACGGCACCGCCGCCTGCGCCAGCCGCTCGTCGGAGGCCAGCCGGTGCGCCTGCACCGCCAGCGTGTCGAAATTGAACGGCCTGAGGATAAGCGTTGCCGGCAGTTCCTTCATCGTGTCGACGAAGACGATCAGCAAGGCGGTCAGCAGGCTCGCCCGCATCAGCGGCAAATGCACCTTCAAAAGCATGTTGAGCGTGCCGGAACCGAGCGTGCGCGCCACCGCGTCGACATTCGGCCTGATCTGGCTCATGCCGGTGTCGAAGGCCGACAGGGCGGCCGCCATGAAACGCACGATATAGGTCATTATCAGAAGCGCGATCGAACCGGTGAAGAGCAGCCCGGTCGAGATGTCGAAATGCGCGCGCATGAAGGCGTCGATCGAATTGTCGAGCCGGGCGAAGGGCACCAGCAACCCGACCGCGATGACAGAGCCCGGCAGCGCGTAGCCGATGCCCGACAGGGTCTTGGTGATCACCGCCGCCTTGCCCGGCGCAAGCCGCATCCGGTAACCGACGATCACGGCGCCGATCACCGTCAGCACCGCGGCGACGGAGGCCAGGATCAGCGAATTCTGGACGAAATCGAGATAGCGCGGCGCGAACGGGTTCTGCCCGGACCGCACCGCCATTTCTAACAGCGTGATCAGCGGAATGACGAAGCCGGCCGCAACCGGAATCAGGCAGGCGAGGATCGCCGCCGCCGCACGCCAGCCGGACAGAACATGCGGGGTCATCGCCTCGATGCGGTTGCTCGCCTGGTGGTGTTTCGCCCCGCCGCGCTGCCTCGATTCGAGCGCGACCAGAAACAGTGCCGCCAGCATCAGGCAGAATGCGAGCTGCGAGGCGGCCGGACGGTCTCCCATCGAGAACCATGCCTGGTAGATGCCGGTGGCGAAGGTCTGCACGCCGAAATGCGCCACGGTGCCGAAATCGGCGATGGCCTCCATCATGGCGAGGATCGTGCCGCCGGCGATCGCCGGCCGCGCGACCGGCAGGCTGACCCGGAAAAAGGCGCTCCAGGGTCCGTGTCCCATCGTGCGCGCCGCGAAATAGGCCGTCGGCGACTGCCGCAGGAACGCCGCCCGCGCCAGCAGAAAGACATAGGGATAGAGCACGAAGATCAGCATCAGCGCAGCGCCGCCGAGCGAGCGGATCTCGGGAAACCAGTAGTCGCGCGGTCCCCAGCCGGTGACGGCCCTCAGCGTCGATTGCACCGGTCCCGGATGATCGAGCAGGTCGGTATAGGCATAGGCCAGCACATAGGCCGGGAAGGCCAGCGGCAGCGCCAGTACGATTTCGAGGATGCGACTGCCGGTAAAGCGGCACATCGTGACCAGCCAGGCCGCCCCCGTTCCCGTCGCCGCCGTGCCGATGCCGACGTAAAAGGCAAGCTGCACCGTGTTCCAGATATACCGCGGCAGGACCGTGTCCCACAGCCGGAACCACGTGTCGAACGTCCCGCCCACCGCCGCAACGCCAACGGCGGCGATCGGGATGATGCACAGTCCCGCGCCGATCCATGCGAGGGTTTTGAGAGGAAAATGCGTCACAGAAGGCGCCAGGAGCCCGGTTTCGAAACGATAAGGAAAGTGGAGTATGGCAAACAGGTTTTAACGTCAATCGCGTCACCGCGTCGCGAATGGACTTGCCGATTTCTCAAATCCGCATGGGCAAAGCATCCCTGCCCGCTCAAAATCATCGTCACGGACAATCTGTCGACCCGGATGGAGGCTCACGATGGAACAGCGATTGGTGGATGAGGATCTGGCCCGCGTCATGGAGCCGGTCGCGACGGCGAACGGCCTGCCGAACCGGTATTACACGGACCGGCAATGTTTCGAGGACCGAAAAGGAGCGCGTCTTTTTCGGCAACTGGGCGGCCATCGGCTTCGCCAAGGACGTGCCGGAAAACGGCGACGCCATGCCGCTCACCTTTCTCGGCCAGCCGTTGGTGGTCATACGCGGCCGCGACGCCAAGCTGCGCGTCTTCCAGAACATCTGCCGCCACCGCGGCATGATCCTGATCCGCGAGCCGGGCCGTATCCGCGGCGCCATCCGCTGCCCCTACCATTCCTGGTGCTACGATCTCGACGGCGCCCTCAAGGCGACGCCGCATGTCGGCGGCCCCGGCCACAACACCCATGAGGCGATCGACCGCGATGCGCTCGGCCTGATCGAGGTCCGGTCGCATGTCTGGCGCGACGTCGTCTTCGTCAACATCTCCGGCGACGCCCCGCCCTTCGAGGAAGCGCATGAGAAGGTGCTCGCGCGCTGGCGCGAATTCGACCGGCCGCTGCTCCATTCCGGCGCGGATTCCGGCTTCAGGCTCGAGGTGGCGACCAACTGGAAACTCGCCGTCGAGAATTATTGCGAGAGCTATCACCTGCCCTGGGTGCATCCGGGCCTGAACAGCTATTCGCGCCTCGAGGATCATTACCATATCGAGGAACCGGGCGCGTTTTCCGGCCAGGGAACGCTGGTCTACCGCCAGTTGCGCGGCGACGACGGCGAAACCTTCGCCGATGCCCCCGGCCTTGGCGAAAAATGGGACACGGCCGCCGAATATATCGCGCTCTATCCCAACGTCCTGTTCGGCGTGCACCGCGACCACTCCTTCGCCATCATCCTCGAACCGCGGGGCAATGCCGGCACGGTCGAGCATGTCGAGATCTACTATCACGACGAGAGCTCCGTCGGCCCCGAACGCGCCGCGCTGCGCGCGAAGAACACCGCGCAGTGGAAGGTCGTCTTCGAGGAGGATATCTTCGTGGTCGAAGGCATGCAGGAAGGACGCAACGCGGTCCATTTCGACGGCGGCCGCTTCTCGCCCGCGATGGACGGCCCGACGCACATGTTCCACCACTGGATCGCGACGCAGTTGGCGCGGTGACCCCGTTGCCGGACCCCGCGCGGATGCTCGACCGCCTGAACGGCGCGGTCATCGCCGCCCACGAGGCCGGCGACGGAATGCGCCTTGCCCGCCTCTATGGCGAGGCCGCGGACGCAATAGCCGAAAACGGTGACATCGCCTCGGCCTGTTTCTTCTATACCCAGGCCTATGTTTTCGCGCTGGAACAGGACGCTCCCGAGGCCGGGCGCTACGCCGCCATCCTGCGGCGTCACGGTCGCCTGTAAAGCTTCGGTCTCAGGCGAAGCGGCGTTTGCCGTTGGCAGCGATCGGAAACAGCGAATGCACCTCGAACGGCGCGCCCTGCTCGCGCTCGATGAAGACCGCGAGGTGGTCGATCACCAGCGGCTCGCCGATCACGGCATGGAAATGCCGGTCGAGCGCGGCCTCGATGCGCGGACGGTCGGCGGGCTCGACATGGCCCGTCAGCGTCATGTGGAAACGGAAATCGTCGAAAACGTAGGGGTAGCCCCAGTTCTGCAGGTTGCGCAGCTGCGACGTCGACATCTTTTCCGGGTCGCGGCGCTCGAACTCCTTTTCGCTGAGCGGCGCGCGCAGCTTGTCGAACACGGCGACCACCTGGCCCGCGAAGTCGTTCAGGGCGCGGTTCGGCTCTTCCGGAACGATCGCGAAAAACCCGCCGAGCCGCGACACCGTCACCTTCGGGATAATGACCGGCTCGGCCTCGCCGGCGAATTTTCCGGCCATGTCGAGAAGCTCGGCCTCGCCGACGCCGTCGGCCAGCCGGAACGGCGCCTTCAGCGTCCCGTGAAACCCGTAGCGGCGCGGCACCGCCGTGAAATACGCGATTTCCCCGAGCGCCAGTCCGGTGCGCTCGGCATGCGGCAGCGTCAGGCCGGAAAACGCATCGCGCCCGAGCCAGCTCGATGCCGCGCGCGTCAGCGGATGGTCGCGGGGCGGTGTGTAGTAAATGGCATAGCGCATGGTGCGAATCAGCCTCGTCAGCAGGTTCGACCCTGCTACGCTTTGCTTGTGACAACCATGCGAAACCGGCAAAAAAACCTTATCCGGCGTAATAAATATCCGCCTATGGCATCACCGGAGGCCCGGGCCGAGGAAAAGCTTAACTGCGCCCGGCTCTAGTCGCATACCTGAAACTCGACCAGACCGTCCCCCGATCCGAAGCGTGCCATGGTATATTTCTCGATATCGATCAGGTAGCCGTCCCCTCCGAGATTGGCCGTGCAGCACCCGTCGCAATCCGCGTCGGAACACGCATCGATCGCCCGGACGGTCACCTCTCTGGTGCCTTGGCGCAGAAGCAAGGTCTTCATCCCGAGCCAGGCCCAGTCCTTCAGATGCACGGCGACGATATTGTGTTTCGCAACCCATTCTTCGGAATAGGTTCCCGAGCCTCCATAGAACTGCCCCGCCCAGGTGCAGCCGTTGTTCTCGATGCATTCCGCACTGCCTGGCGCGGGATAGGATTCATAGTTGGTCAGGCGCGCGGTATGCCATTCCGGGCCACAGGCTCGGGAACCGGCATAGGCCGGAAACGAAAGGCAAAGGCAGATGACCGCGGCCAGGACCGTGACGATGCGACGGTGACCGGGTTCGAATCGCGTAAAGCGTTGCATCAGTGAGGATAGCATCAAGCCTTCCGGTGTATGTGCCGTCGTCGAAAAGTGGCCGGATATCGCCGCGAATTGCAAGTCTTCAGTCGCAAGGGCCGAGGCAAGACACACCCCGTTTCCCGCGTTCCCTTTGGCTGTCACGTCACGCAGCCGTCGGCTCGTATTCGAGCAGATCCGGGCGCTCGCCGTCGGCGAGCCTTTCGTTGACGTCGTCGACGATGGCCGGGATTTCCGCGACCGATCCGACCACGTAATCGGCGCCCGCGTCGGTCAGCCGCTTGGCCGCCGCATTGGCGAGGTCCGTCCGCTCGCGCGGCGGCAGCGCCGCAAACGCCTCCTCCGTCAGCCCCAGCTCGTTGCCGGTCTCGCTGACGCCGACCGTCCAGGCGCCGGCGGCCTTGCCCTCCATCAGGCCGGGCACCGTGTCGTCGACCTTGATGACCGACGAGGCCGGATAGACCCCGAGCAGCACCATGGCGTGATAGACGGCGAGCGGCGACGGCCGCGATTCCGGCACGTCGTCGGCGCACACCACGGCGTCCGCCTCGAAACCCTGCGCCCGGGCGACAGCGATCACATGCTCCATGATGTCGCGCGAATAGCCGGTGGTGGTCCCGATCGCGATGCCGCGCTCGCGCAGCGCCCGGCTTGCCTTGAGCGCGCCGGAAATCAGCTTGCCGCGCTCGCTGGCGATGTGGCGGTTCACCACACGATAGGCCTCATGCAGCAGGACGGCGTCCTCGTCCGCGAACGGCATGTCGCCATGGCTGTGCGCCCAGGCCTGCGAGACCCGGTCGCTCGCGCCGAGCATCCGGATATGGTCGAGTTTCCCCAGCCCCATGCCGGCGCGGACCTCCTCGACGGCGACGGGAATCCCGGCCTCCTTGAATACACGCTGTATCGACAGGACGGGCGCCAGCGAGCCGAAGTCGACCAGCGTTCCGGCCCAATCGAAGATGACCGCCTTCACATGCATCCGGACCGACCAATGCCCCAATTCGGTTGTCCCCTATTCTACCGGAGCATGTGACAGTCATAAGACAGTTGAAAACAAGACCGGAAACTCCGGAAAACCCGCGGGAATCCGGGCTTTGCGAAATTTCCTCTTCACCGTTTTCTTGCCTCCGCCGCGAGCCCGTGCTGTATCCGTCGTCAAACCGTTATCCGTCTGCTTCAACCGCGAGCCCCGCCCATGACCCGCATCGTATCCATAGGCGAATGCATGATCGAACTGTCCGGCCGCGACGGCGTGACCTGGAAACAGGGCTTCGCCGGCGATACGCTGAACACGCTCTGGTATCTGCGCGCGCTCTCCCCGGAATCGATGGCGACCGACTATGTGACGGCCTTCGGCGACGATCCGTTTTCAAAGGAGCAGATCGCCTTTCTGCGCGCCAACGGCATCGGCGTCGCCGCGAGCCCGGTCATCCCCGGCAGGGCGCCGGGGCTTTACGCCATCACGCTCGACAGGAAGGG
The DNA here is from genome assembly GCA_963712205.1 of uncultured Alphaproteobacteria bacterium. GTDB lineage: Bacteria > Pseudomonadota > Alphaproteobacteria > Rhizobiales > Rhizobiaceae > Oricola. The sequence goes on from CAVQHF010000011.1 coordinate 329,007, forward strand.
CGAGCGGTCCTTCACCTACTGGCGCACGAACTCCGCCGCGCGCCTGCTGGCGGACGACCACGATGCGCTATCCGCGAGCCTGCTGGGCGCCGGACTGATCTATTTTTCCGGCATCACGCTGGCCATTCTCGACCCGCGCGCGCGCGCCGATCTGCTTTCCATCGTCGAAGCGGCCCGCAACGCCGATGCGGCCGTCGCCTTCGATCCGAATTACCGGCCGCGGCTCTGGGCCGACAAGAGCGAGGCGCAATCCGCCATCGCCGAGGCCTATCGCGCCGCCACCATCGTGCTGCCGACATTCGATGACGAGCAGGCGCTGTTCGGCGACGCCACGCCGGCAGATACCGTCGAGCGCATCCGCCATTACGGTCCGGGCGAGATCGTCGTCAAATCGGGCGCCGCCGACGCGCTGGTCGCCGTCGATCTGGCCAACCGTTCCGTCGCGCCGCCGGAAAAAATCCAGCCGCTCGACACCACCGGCGCCGGCGACAGCTTCAACGGCGCCTATCTCGCCGCCCGCCTCGCCGGCCGCGCGCCCGAGGATGCGGCGCTTTTCGCCCACCGGTTGGCCGGCAGGGTCATTCGCCACCACGGCGCGCTGATGCCGATGGCGGACCTGGCGATCCTGCGCCCCTGAACCGCGCTCAGCCGCGCCGGAACCGGTAGACGGTCTTCTGTTCGCGCGTTTCGCCGGGCCGGAGCACGGCGCTCGGATAGTCCGGCCGGTTCGGCGCGTCCGGCCAGATCTGCGTTTCCAGGCACATGCCCGCATGATGGCCATAACGCCGCCCGTCGAAGCCCGGCGGTTCGATCGCCATGCCCGGAGCGGTGAACCATTGCAGCCCCGGCTCCGTGGTCAGGACGGTCATCGACACGCCGGAGCGCGGCGCATGCAGTCTCGCCGCCTCGCGCATCGCGCCTTCGGCGTCCGACAGGCAGAAATTGTGATCGTAGGACGCGTCCGGATCGAGGGCGTCGATCCGCTTGATCCGGCGAAAATCGAACGCCGTGCCTTCAACGGGTGCCGGAGGCCCGAGCGGGATCAGCGTCTCGTCGACCGGCAGGTAACTGTCCGCCGCGATCATGATCTCGTGCCCGGTCGCAGGTGTCGCGCCGCCGTCCTCGAGGTTGAAATAGCTGTGATGCGCCATTGCGCAGACCGTCGGCGCTTCCGTTTCGGCCGTCAGCGTGACGCGGAATTCTCCCTCGCCGCCCAGGTCGTAGCGGCAGCGCGCGGTGAGCGCGCCGGGAAAGCCCATGTCGCCGTCGGCGCTGTCGAGCCGCAGCACGACATGGCTGGCGCCGAGATCCTCGATCTCCCAGAGCCGTTCCGAGAACCCGCTTTTGCCGCCATGCAGGCAATGGCCGTGGTCGTTTTGGTCGAGCCGGCATTCGACGCCGTCCAGCGTGAACCGGCCATGCGCGATGCGATTGGCGAAACGCCCGGCGATCGCGCCGAAATAGGGGGAAAACCGCTCGTAATGGTCGAGACGATCGAACCCGAGCACCAGCGGCGCGTCGTGGCCCTCGAGGCGCAGATCCTGCACGGCCGCGCCGCGCGTGATGACGCGGGCCGTCAGCCCGCCGCCGGCAAGCGTCACCCGGCGCACCGTTTCGCCGGATGACAGATATCCCCATTCTTCCATTCGGCTCCACCTTTCCGCAGCGACGGGGAATCACTAGGATACCCCTGACCGCGAGGCCATACCCGGCTTCGCGCCATGGTTGCAATCTTCGCGCGACAACGGCCTTTTCCTTGGCGTACAAACACGCTAGAGAGCGCGCAACACGGTAATTGTTTGATTTGATGCACCGCCTGCCGACCAGGCGCCGTGCGAAGACATGAAGGACACAAGAGTGGCTACTACATTCGAAAAAGTCGCCGATATCATCGCGGACACCAGCGAAATCGAGCGCGACTCGATCACTCCCGAAAGCCACACGATCGACGATCTCGGCATCGACAGCCTCGATTTCCTGGACATCGTCTTCGCCATCGACAAGGAATTCGGCATCAAGATTCCGCTCGAGCAGTGGACCCAGGACGTCAATGACGGCAAGGTCGCCACCGAGGAATACTTTGTCCTCAAGAATCTTTGCGCCAAGATCGACGATCTTGTCGTAGCCAAAACGGCCTGAGGCTCCGGCCCGGCCGGCATGAACGGTTGATAGCCTCACTGATGTCCAGCCCCAACGACGTCGTCATTACAGGCATCGGCATCCTCTCCTCGCTCGGCGAGGGAGCGGAAGCCAACTGGAATGCGCTGCGCAATTTCACCGGCCCGGTGCTCGAGCGCGAGCGTTTCGCGCCCTACACGGTCCATCCCCTGCCGGAAGTCGACTGGTCGCTGCAGATCGCCAAGCGTGGCGATCAGCGCCAGATGGAAGCCTGGCAGCGCATCGGCACCTATACCGCCGGCCTCGCGCTGGAGGATGCCGGCATCAAGGGCGACGAGGCGCTGTGCGCCTCGATGGACATGATCGTGGCCGCTTCGGGCGGCGAACGCGATGTCGATGTCGACACCATGATCCTCAACAAGGTCGACGAAGGCGTCGATGACGTCGGCGTGGCGATCAACGAGGTGCTGACGACCGAACTGCGCCCGACCCTGTTTCTCGCGCAACTCTCCAACCTGCTCGCCGGCAACATTTCCATCGTCCACAAGGTGACCGGCTCCTCGCGCACCTTCATGGGCGAGGAAGGCGCCGGCATTTCGGCCGTGCAGACGGCGGCGGCGCGCATCCGCGCCGGCCAGAGCACGCATGCGCTCGTCGGCGGCGCCTACAACGCGGAACATCGCGACATGCTGCTCGGCTACGAACTCGGCCACTTTCTCACGCGCGGCGGCTGGGCGCCGGTCTGGGACCGCGAACCGCTCGAGGGCGGCGGCATCGTCTCCGGTTCCGGCGGCGCCTTCCTGGTGCTGGAAAGCCGCGAGCATGCCGAGGCGCGCGGCGCGAAAATCCATGGCGTCCTCGGCCCGGTCGCAGCCGACCAGGGCCCGCCCGGCTCGCCCGAAACCATGAAGCGCCTCGAGCGGCTCGCCGCCGAGGCCGGTATCGCCGACACCGCGATGATCGTCTCCTCGGCCACCGGCAGCCATGCCCGCACCGCCGACGAGAAGGCGTTTCTTGAAGCCCATGCCTCCGGTATTCCCGTGCGCGGCATCACCAGCGCGTTCGGTCACATGCGTGACGCGCAGTTCCCGATGGCCGTGGCCCTTGCCGCCCTGTCGCTCAGCCACGGCGAAACCATTCCGCCGCTCGGCTCCGGGTTCGAGGCCGCGGCGGATGCGCCCGCCGCGATCGGCGTCCTGACGATCGGCTTCAACGCCGCCGAGGGCATGGCCGTCGTCACCAGGGCGCAAGGAGCCGGCGCATGAGCTACACCGATCACGCCGGACGGCCGATCATCGCCATCACCGGCGCGGGCGTCGTCTCCTCGCTCGGCGCCGGCAAGGACGACAACTGGGCCAGGCTGACCGCCGGCCAGTCCGGAATTCACCGCATCGAGCGTTTCCCGACCGAGCATCTGCGCACCACCATCGCCGGCACGGTCGATTTCATGACGCCGGTCGAGGCCGGTTCCGCCGCGCTCACCTATGCGCTCGCCGAAGCCGCCGCGGTCGAGGCGATCCGCGAATCCGGCCTGTCGGAGAACGAATTCGGCGGCCCGCTCTTCCTCGCCGCCCCGCCGGTCGAACTGGAATGGTGGCAGCGCCTCAAGCTCGACGCGGACGGGCGCGACGCCGGCGGCACGGAACCGGGCTACGACCGCCTGCTGCTCGCCGCGCGCAGCGGCGATCATCCGGATTTCTACCGGGCGGCCCAGTTCGGCACCGTCGGCCAGAAGCTGCAGGAACACCTCGGCACGCGCGGCCTGCCGGTCACGCTGTCGACCGCCTGCGCCTCGGGCGCGACCGCGATCCAGCTCGGCGTCGAGGCGATCCGCCGCGGCGAGGCCGAGCGGGTGATTTCCGTCGGCACCGACGGATCGGTGACCGCCGAGGCCCTGGTCCGCTTCTCGCTGCTGTCGGCGCTGTCGACCCAGAACGACGTCCCCGAAAAGGCTTCCAAGCCCTTCTCCAAGGATCGCGACGGCTTCGTCATGGCCGAGGGCGCGGGCGCCTTCGTCATGGAATCGCTGGAAAGCGCCAGGGCCCGCGGCGCGACCGTGCTCGGCATCCTCGAGGGCTGCGGCGAATGCGCCGACGATTTCCACCGCACGCGCTCCAAGCCGGACGCCTCGCCGGCGATCGCCGCCGTGCGCGCCGCGCTCGCCGATGCCGGCGTGTCGACCGGCGACGTCGACTATGTCAACGCGCACGGCACCTCGACGCCGGAAAACGACAAGATGGAATACCTGTCGCTGTCGACCGTCTTCGGCGACGCCATCTCGACGATCCCGATTTCGTCCAACAAGTCGATGATCGGCCACACCCTGACCGCCGCCGGCGCGATCGAGGCGGTGTTCTCGCTGCTCGCCATCCGCACCGGCACGCTGCCGCCGACGATCAATCACGCCAATCCCGATCCGGCGATTCCCCTCGACGTCGTTCCGAATGTGAAGCGCGAGGCGAAGGTCGGCCGCGTGCTTTCCAACTCCTTCGGCTTCGGCGGACAGAACACCTGCCTTGTCATCGCGGCGGAACCCGCTTAAGCCCACTGCGATCCGATTACGCCGAGAAGGAACCGCCATGCGCGCCTTGCAGCTCGTGGAAGACCGCAAACTTGTTGAGGTGGACCTGCCGCCGCCGCCCCCGCCGGGCCTCGGCGAGGTGACGGTGCGCATCCGCATGGTCGCGCTGAACCATATCGACGTGTGGGGATGGCGCGGCATGGCCTTCGCCAAGCGCAAGATGCCGCTGGTCATCGGCGCGGAAGCCTCCGGCGAGGTCGAGGCCGTCGGCCCCGGCGTCTCCGGCCTGAAGCCCGGCCAGCTGGTTGCGATCTTCGGCGCGCAGACCTGCGGCCTGTGCGGCCCCTGCTCCGAGGGCCGCGACAATCTCTGCGAAAACGTCGCCGGCGTGCACGGCTTCCATCTCGACGGCTTCGCCCAGGAAAAGATCAATCTGCCCGCCCGCAACCTCGTGCCCGCCCCGCCCGGCGTCGATGCGACCGGCGCGGCGGTTGCCCCGATCACCTTCGGAACCGTCGAGCACATGCTGTTCGACAACGCTGAATTGAAGCCCGGCGAAACCGTCCTCGTCCATGCCGGCGGGTCCGGCATCGGCTCGGCGGCGATCCAGCTTGCCAGGAAGATGGGCTGCACGGTGATCACCACCGTCGGCTCCGACGCCAAGATCGAGCCGGCAAAGGCGCTCGGCGCCGATCATGTCATCAACTACCGCGAGGACCGCTTCGAGGGCGTGGTGCGCAAGCTGACGAAGAAGAAGGGCGTCGACGTCGTCTTCGAGCATGTCGGAGCCGACACCTGGGCCGGCTCCATGCTGTCGATGAAGCGCGGCGGCCGTCTCGTCACCTGCGGCTCGACGTCGGGCGTCTCCACCAGCATGAACCTGATGATGCTGTTCCAGCAGCAATTCCGCATCATCGGCTCCTTCGGCTGCCGGATGCAGAACATGGCCGACGCGATGCAGAAGATGGCGCGCGGCATCGTCCATCCCGTCGTCGACACCGAGGTGGATTTCGACGGCATCGGCGACGCGCTGGCGCGCATGGAAACGCGCGACGTTTTCGGCAAGATCCTGCTGCGCGTCAGCTGACGGAACATATCTCCCATGCCCCAACCCCTCCTGCGCTTGTGGAAGAACGCCCGTCGGCTGCGCCTGTGGCTGATCGCGCAGCTGACCTTCGGCCTTCTCAGCCTCGCCCGGCTTCTGCCGGCGCGTACCGCCATCGAGCTCGCCGCCGCCCTCGGACAGGCGCTCGGGCCGCTGACCTCGCGCCACAAGATCGCCCTCGACAATCTGCGCGCCGCCTTCCCCGAGAAGACCGAGGAGGAACGCGAGGAAATCGCGAGACGCATGTGGCGCAACATGTTCCGGCTCGGCGCCGAATATGTCTATCTGGAAAAACTCTTCGATTTCGACCCCGACGCCGCCGAAGTCGGCCTCATCGAGGTCGAGGGCGAGGAAATCTTCCGCCGCCTGCATGCCGAGAATGCGTCATGCATCTTCTTCACCGCGCATACCGGCAATTTCGAACTGCTGCCCGTCTGCGCGGCGACGTTCGGCCTGAATGTCACCGCCCTCTTCCGGCCGCCGAACAATCCCTATATCGCCAAGAAGCTGCTGTCGGCGCGCCGCACCGCGATGGGTCATCTCGTCCCGTCCAAGGCGGGCGCGGCCTGGGGTCTCGCCAGGATGCTCGACGAGGGCGGCTCCGTCGGCATGCTCGTCGACCAGAAGTTCATCCGCGGCATCGCCGGAACCTTCTTCGGCCGCCCGGTCCAGACCAACCCGCTGCTGCCCAAGCTCGCCCGCCAGTTCGACCGTCCGGTCCATCCGGCCCGCTGCGTGCGCCTGCCGCAGGGCCGGTTCCGGCTGATCCTCGAAGAAGCCGTCGACCTGCCGCGCGACGAAAACGGCGAGATCGACGTCGACGCCACCGCCCAGATGCTCAACGACATCGTCGAGCGCTGGGTGCGCGAATATCCCGATCAGTGGATGTGGTTTCACCGCCGATGGGAGGTCAGACATCCCCCGCGCGGTGCGAGGAAAAGCGCCGGGACGAAGCCCGGCGCGGCGTGACGGGCCGGACAGGCCGGCCACTGTTTCAAGCAGTCAGTGCGTGATCACGACGCGCATGTTGTCGGCGCCGACTTCCCGCGTCAGATTGTAAAGTTTGCGCGCATTGGCCGTATCGAGGCGAACGCATCCATGCGATGCCGGACGGCCGAGCGACTTCACGTAATTTGTGCCGTGAATTGCGTAACCGCCATAAAAGAATATGGAATATGGCATCGGCGACATGTGGTATTTGTGCGAATACCACATCTTGTGCATGCGCGTCGGGCTCCACTGGCCGGTCGGCGTCCGGTAGCCGCTGCGCGCGGTCGAAACGCGCCAGTTATAGAGAACCCGCCCGTCTTTCCTGACGGTCATGGTCTGGTTGGAAAGATCGACATGGGCAACGAGCCTGTTGGCCAGGCTGGCAGAAGCCCCGGAAACCAGGATGGCCGCAGCAAGGACGGCGCTTGCAAGAATGCGTTTCACTCGACTTACTCCTCTACTCGACGACTGCCGCCCCACGACGTCACGGTAGCCCCTCTTTTACCCCTTGGTCAAAATACATGAACGATTCAAACAAATCGTTACTCCGCGTGATGTGCGACATCGCACAGCGCGTGAATAACACCCCGTCTTGACGCCGCCGTGAAACATGAAAAAACCGCGGAGCATGAGCTCCGCGGTTTCGATCTTTCCGGTTTCGGCCTTCTCGGCCGAAGCGACCCGTCAGGATCAGTAGATGATGTAGTTCGGCTGGATCGTGTCCATCGTGGCGCCGTTGCGGTCTTCGTCCAGCAGCGTCTTGCTGCCGAAGCTCAGCCGCGCGCCGACGACGAATTTGTGCAGGTTAATATTGCCGCCGCCGCCATTGGGCGTCAGATGATCGAACTGGTAGCGGCCGAAGACGGAGACCGGGCTGTTGTCGAAGCGGTAATCGGCTTCCGCAGCGGCGGTGAACACGTCGAGATCTCCGCCGCTAACGGACATGTTGCGATAACCGAGTTCGCCGTCGAACCGCATGTTCTCGCCGGCGAAATAACGGACCACGCCACGCGCGCCCCAGATATCGTAACCGGAGTTTCCGTCAGTGAGCTGACCGTAATAGGTCTGGCCGTAGAGCGTGACATTGCCGATATAGACCTGGCCTTCCGGACCGATCAGGTAGCGGTAGACGTCATTCAGGCCGGACGAGCCGCCGAAGCCCTCGAGCGATGCGAAACCGCCGAGTGCATAGGCCGACGGATCGCGCCAGTAGACGTGAACGGCGCCGCCATAGCTGTTGAGATCACCGCCGCCGCCCGATTGCGACGAAAGCCCGTCCACCATGAGATCGCCCTGGGCATTCCAGCGCGCATTGAAATTGCAGTTGGCGCGGGCCGCGCCGCCATAAGCCCAGGCATCCCCGCCGCCACCGTTACCGGTCAGATGCGTATCGCCGGCATAGGCCTCGATATGGCCCGAACACGTATTGCCGGACGTCGTGCAGCGGCGCCATCGTGTAGTCGGCCGCGAATGCAGGAGCGGAAGTTGCGGCCAAAGCCGCCGCGAGAAAGAGTTTTTTCACTGGAAGAGCTCTCCGGATTTTACCAAATGGATTGTCGCAGTGGTCGTGGTTTCGAATCTCTTGATGCCCTCGTCGCTCGATACGCCTCAAAGCGCCTTGGGTAAAGGTAAGATCCTGGCGCCAGGAAAATTTCGCGCTCCAGGTGGTGCATGACGGCAACAGTTTCAACCACTTGCATGGCCCGCAGGGAAATCTCCCTTCGCGCTTGCCCTCCCCGGAAATCTGGTGATCAATGCGGTGATGGACGGGATGCTGGAATCGATTGCCGGGCGCGAGGATGACCTCGTCGCGCTGACGCGTGATCTCATCCGTTTTCCGACGGTCAATCCGCCCGGCGAGGCCTATGTGCCCTGCGCCGAATTCATCGGCAGCGCGTCTGCAATCGTCGGGTTTCGCGACCGAGTTCGTCCGCGGCGAAGGCGCCCCCGGCGACAACGACTATTTCCCGCGCATGAATGTGATCGCCCGGCGCGAGGGCAAGCGGCCCGGCCCCTGCGTCCATTTCAACTCCCATATCGACGTCGTCGAGGCCGGCGACGGCTGGACGGTCGATCCCTTCGAGGGCGTCGTGCGCGACGGCCGCGTCTACGGGCGCGGCGCCTGCGACATGAAGGGCGGGCTCGCCGCCTCGGTCATCGCGGTCGAAGCCTTCATCGAGGCTTTTCCCGACTATCCGGGCGCGATCGAGATCTCCGGCACGGTCGACGAGGAATCCGGCGGCTTCGGCGGCGTCGCCTATCTGGCGAAGAAGGGCTATTTCTCGCATCCGCGCGTCGACCACGTCATCATTCCGGAACCGCTCAACAAGGACCGCGTCTGCCTCGGCCATCGCGGCGTCTGGTGGGCCGAGATCGAGACCAGGGGCGAACAGGCGCACGGCTCGATGCCGTTCCTCGGCGACTGCGCCGTGCGCCACATGGGCGCGCTGCTCGCTGCCTTCGAGGACAAGCTGTTTCCCGCCCTCGACACGCGGCAGACGCGCATGCCGGTCGTGCCGGAAGGCGCGCGCCGGTCGACGCTGAACCTCAACTCCGTCCACGGCGGCCAGACCGACGACTATACCGGCCTGCCCTCGCCCAACGTGCCGGACTCCTGCAAGCTCACCATCGACCGGCGTTTCCTGCTCGAGGAGACGATTTCCGACGTCAAGGGCGAGGTCATCGCGATCCTCGACGATCTCAAGGCGACGCGGCCGAAATTCGACTACGAAATCCGCGACCTCATGGAAGTCATGCCGCTGATGACCGAAAAGGACGCGCCCGTCGCCAGCGCCGTCGCGCACGGCATCCAGACGATCTTCGACCGCGAGCCGGAATACGTCATCTCGCCCGGGACCTACGACCAGAAGCACATCGCCCGCCTCGGCCATCTCTACGACTGCGTCGCCTACGGTCCCGGCATCCTCGATCTCGCCCACCGCCCGGACGAATGGGTCGGCATCGAGGACATGGTCCAGTCGGCGCAGGTGATGGCGCTGGCGCTGCACGAACTGCTTTTTGCACGGCATGACTGAGCGCATTTGACGATTGAAGTCCGAACCGTGCTGACAATCCGCTCCGATCCTGCTTAGATTTGGCCGCGACACTCGGGAGGCTCGCCATGAAACCGACAATCAAATCCATTCTTGCCGGCGCGGCCTTCGCGCTTGCCCTGACGACGTCCGCCTTCGCGGCGCGCACCGATCTGACCCTCGCCATCCAGCTCGAACCGCCGCATCTCGATCCGACGGCCGGCGCCGCCGGCGCGATCGACGACGTGACCTACGCCAACATCTTCCAGGGCCTGACGCGGATCGGCTCCAACGGCGCCGTCCAGCCGGACCTCGCCGAAAGCTGGACGCTGTCGGATGACGGCCTCGTCTACACCTTCAAGCTGCATGACGGCGTGAAGTTCCACGACGGCACGACGCTCGACGCCGGCGACGTGGTCTTCTCGCTCGACCGCGCCCGCGCCGACGATTCGACCAATGCCCAGAAGGCGCTGTTTTCGGCCATCAAGAGCGTCGAGGCGGTCGACGACCTGACCGTCAAGGTGACGCTCGACCATCCCCAGGGATCGTTCCTCTACAATATGGGCTGGGGCGACGCCGTGATCGTCGCGCCGGAATCGGCCGATACCAACAAGGAAAAGCCGATCGGCACCGGCCCGTTCAAGTTCGACAACTGGGCCAAGGGCTCGTCGGTGACACTGGTCAAAAACCCGGACTACTGGGGCGAACCGGTGGCGCTCGACAAGGCGACCTTCCGCTTCATCTCCGACCCGGCCGCCGCGACTTCGGCGCTGATGGCCGGCGACATCCAGGCGTTCCCGGCGTTTCCGGCACCGGAAGCCGTCGCCCAGTTCGAAACGGATCCGCGCTTTTCCGTCGTCATCGGCTCCACCGAGGGCGAGACGATCCTCGCGACCAACAACGGCAAGCCGCCCTTCGACAATCTGAAGGTGCGCCAGGCGATCGCCCACGCCATCGACCGCCAGGCGATCATCGACGGCGCGATGTTCGGCTTCGGCACGCCGATCGGCTCGCATTTCGCGCCGCATAACCCCGCCTATGAGGAACTCGTCGAGACCTACCCCTACGATCCGGAAATGGCGAAGCAACTGCTCGCCGAAGCCGGCTACCCGGACGGCTTCAAGGCGACGCTGAAACTGCCGCCGCCGACCTATGCGCGCCGCGGCGGCGAGATCATCGCCGCGCAATTGCGCGAGGTCGGCATCGATCTGGAAATCATCCCGGTCGAATGGGCGCAATGGCTCGACCAGGTCTTCAAGGCAAAGGACTACGACCTGACCATCGTCTCCCATACCGAGCCGAACGACATCGGCATCTATGCGCGCGACGACTATTATTTCGACTACCACAACCAGGCCTTCAAGGACGTGATGGCGAAGCTCGACGCGACCGCCAACGAGGACGAGCGCTATGCGCTGCTGCGCCAGGCGCAGGAGATCATCGCCGAGGACGCCGTCAACGGCTACCTGTTCCAGCTTCCGAAGATCGGCATCTGGGACGCCAAGTTGCAGGGGCTGTGGCACGACATGCCGCTGCAGGCCGACGACCTGACCGGCGTCTCCTGGAAGGACTGATCAGGCGCGAGCCCAGCTTTGCGGGCGGGCCCGCGACGGCCCGCCTTTTTCTTTGCGACCTGCAGCAGGTAAACCGGTTCCATGCTGTCCTACGCGCTGCGCCGCATCGCCGTCGTCCTGATCACGCTTCTGGCGGCGAGCGCCATCGTCTTTGCCGTCCTCGAGATCGTTCCCGGCGATCCGGCCCGGCTGATGCTCGGCATGAACGCCGGCGAGGACGCGATCGCCGCGCTGCGCGAGCAGATGGGCCTCGAACCAGCCGCTGTTGATCCGCTATTTTTCCTGGCTCGGCGGCCTGCTGAGCGGCGATTTCGGCCGCTCCTACACCTATTCGGTTCCGGTGATCGACCTCGTGCGCGAGCGGCTCGTCGTCTCGCTGCCGCTGGCGCTGATGGCGCTGTTCCTGTCGACGGCGATCGCGATTCCGGTCGGCATCTTTTCGGCGTCGCGGCGCGGTACCGCCTCCGATGCGGGCGTCATGGCGGCGACCCAGCTCGGCATCGCCATCCCCAATTTCTGGTTCGCGCTGCTTCTCGTCTATGTCTTCGCGGTCACGCTGCGCCTCGTCCCGGCCGGCGGCTTTCCCGGCTGGCAGGCGGGCTTCTGGCCGGCGCTCGCCTCGCTGCTGCTGCCGGCGATCGCGCTGGCCCTGCCGCAGGCGGCGATCCTGTCGCGCGTCACCCGCTCGGCGCTGCTCGACGTCATGGGCGAGGACTATATCCGCACCGCCCGCGCCAAGGGCCTTCCCGCCAACATCGTTTTGTGGCGTCACGCGCTGCGCAACGCGCTGATCCCGGTCCTGACCATCCTCGGCCTGCAATTCTCCTTCCTGCTCGCCGGCACGATCATCATCGAGAACGTGTTCTACCTGCCCGGCCTCGGCCGCCTCGTCTTCCAGGCGATCACCCAGCGCGACCTGATCGTCGTCGAAAGCGTCGTCGTGCTGCTCGTCGCCACCGTCATCGTCGTCAACTTCCTGGTCGATCTCGCCTATGCCTGGGCCGATCCGCGCCTGAGGAGGCGGTGAGATGGAAGACGAGCTGATCGCCCTCGAACACGAGGACTGGCGCCACTTCACCCGCAAGGCGTTCGCCAACCGCTCCTTCCTCGCCGGCGCGCTGATCACGGTCCTCGTCGTCGCCGTCGCGCTCTTCTCCTTCGTCTGGACGCCCTATGACGTGACCAAGCTCGTCATCGCCGACCGGCTGCAATCGCCGAACGCGGCGCACTGGTTCGGCACCGACCATTTCGGCCGCGACATCCTCTCGATGATCATGGTCGGCAGCCGCAACTCCATTGCCGTGGCGCTGATCGCCGTCGGCATCGGCATCGCCGTCGGCGTGCCGCTCGGCTGCTGGGCGGCGGCGAAACGCGGCCTCGCCGACGAGGTGCTGATGCGCGCCTCCGACATCGTCTTCGCCTTTCCCGCGCTGCTGTCGGCGGTGATGATCACCGCGATCTTCGGCCCCGGCGCCGTCAACGCCATCATCGCCATCGGCATCTTCAACATTCCGGTCTTCGCCCGCGTGGCGCGCGGCGGCGCGCTGGCGCTGTGGCCGCGCGAATTCATCCTCGCCGCCCGCGCCTCGGGAAAACGCGCCGGCGCTGATCACCGTCCAGCACATCCTGCCGAACATCGCCAACTTGCTGCTCGTCCAGGGCACGATCCAGTTCTCGCTCGGCATCCTCGCCGAAGCCGGCCTCTCCTATGTCGGCCTCGGCACCCAGCCGCCCGCGCCGAGCTGGGGCCGCATGCTGTTCGAGGCGCAGACCATGATGACGATCGCCCCGCACATGGCGATCGTGCCGGGCCTTGCCATCATCGTCACCGTGCTCGGCCTCAACCTTCTCGGCGACGGGCTGCGCGACGTGCTCGATCCGAGATTGCGGCGGCAGCGATGACCGGCCCCGTCCTCGAAATCGAAAACCTGTCGCTGTCGATCGGGCGTCACCCGATCCTGAAGGACATCGACCTGTCGGTGAGTGCCGGCGAGGTCGTCGGACTGGTCGGCGAATCCGGCTCCGGCAAGTCGATGACCGCGCTGACCGTCATGGGCCTGCTGCCGCATGCCGCGCGCGCCGCGGGCAGCGTCCGCTTCATCGGCGAGGACTTGCTGTCGGCGACCGAGGATCGCCTGTGCGGCCTGCGCGGCGACGATATCGGCATGGTCTTCCAGGAGCCGATGACCGCGCTCAATCCGGTCAAGACCATCGGCGAGCAGGTCGCCGAGGGCATCCGCTGGCACACCGGCGCCAACCGGCCCGACGCCGAGACGCGCGCCCGCGCCATCCTCGCCCGCGTCGGCCTGCCGGAAGAGAAATTCCCGCTGTCGCGCTATCCGCACGAACTCTCCGGCGGCCAGCGCCAGCGCGTCGTCATCGCGATCGCCTGCGCGCTCCACCCGAAACTGCTGATCGCCGACGAGCCGACCACCGCGCTCGACGTCGTGCTGCAGGCGCAGATCCTCGACCTCTTGCGCGAACTCGTCGCCGAAAACGGCATGGGGCTGATCCTGATCAGCCACGATCTCGGCGTCGTCGCCGACATGGCCGACCGCATCACCATATTGCGCCATGGCGAGGTGCAGGAGGCCGGCGAAACCGCCTCCGTGCTGCGCGAGCAGAAGCATCCCTATACCCGCGCGCTCGCCGAAGCCTCGACGCATGTGCCCGCATGGGCGAATGCCGCGACGCCGCCCGGCGACGAGCACCGCCTGCTCGAACTCGAGAATGTCGCGCGCCACTATCCGGGCCATCGAAAAGGCTTGTTCGGCCGCGGCGAACCGGTGCGCGCGGTCGACGGCGTCGGGTTCTCGGTGCGCGCCGGCCATTCGGTCGCGCTGGTCGGCCAGTCCGGCTGCGGCAAGTCCACGCTGGCGCGCATGATCCTGGCGCTCGACAGGCCGACATCCGGGAAAATCACCTTCGACGGCATGGAGACCTCGACGCTCCGCGAAAAGGCGCTCCGCACCGCCCGCCGCGAGATGCAGGTCGTCTTCCAGGATCCCTACGGTTCTTTCGATCCGCGCCAGAAGATCGGCCATTCCGTCGCCGAGCCGCTCCACCTGATGGACAAGCCGCTCACCCGCCCCGAACGGCGCGAGCGCATCGCCGCCGCGCTTCTCGAGGTCGGCATGCAGCCTTCGGACGCCACCAAATATCCGCATGAATTTTCCGGCGGCCAGCGCCAGCGCCTCGCCATCGCCCGCGCCATCATCACCCGGCCGAAACTGGTCGTCGCCGACGAGCCGGTCTCGGCCCTCGACGTCTCGATCCGCGCCCAGATCCTCGATCTCTTCGCCAGGCTGAACGACGATCTCGGCCTCGCCTTCCTGTTCATCACCCACGACCTGACGGTCGCCCGCGCGATCACCCACGATGTGCTGGTGATGGATCACGGAAAGATCGTGGAGACCGGCAGGACGGGCGACGTGCTCGACGATCCGCAAACCGATGTGACCCGCCGCCTCATCGCCGCCGCGCCGGATTTGCAGAGGGCGATTAAACGGCGGCTGGGTGATCGCTAACGGGCGAGCAGCGCCAGCACCGCCACGATCACCGCGAAAATCGTCATGGTGCGCCAGAACACGGCGAGCGCCGCCGCGATGTCCCTTTCGCCCGCCGAGTGCCGGCCCGAGACATTCATGAAGGGTTCGTCGGCGATGTCGCCGGCATAGAAGCGCGGGCCGCCGAGCGCCACGCCGGTCGCCGCCGCCATGGCGCTTTCCGGCCAGCCGGCATTCGGCGAGCGGTGCAGCCCGGCGTCGCGCATCATCACCGCGAAGGTCCGCCGTGCCCGCTCGAGCCCCTGCAGGCTCCCGTCCGCCAGCGCGATCATCACGCCCGTCAGCCGCGCCGGAACCCAGTTGGCGAGATCGTCCAGTTTCGCCGAGGCGCGCCCGAAGGCGCGGTAGCGTTCGGATTTGTGGCCGATCATCGAATCCGCCGTGTTCAGCATCTTGTAGACGAGCAGCCCCGGCAGGCCGAAGACGAGATACCAGAAGGCCGGCGCGACGACGCCGTCGGAGGCATTTTCGGCGAGGCTTTCGATCGCCGCGCGCGCGACGCCGGATTCGTCCAGCGTCTGCGGGTCGCGCCCGACGATCATCGCCACCGCCTCGCGGCCGCCCACAAGCCCGCCCTCGCGCAACCCGTCCGCCACCGCGCGCACATGGTCGGCAAGCGATTTCTGCGCGATCAGGACGGTCACCACGACGAGTTCCGCCGCCATGCCGAAGATGCCGATGAAATCGAACGCCCGCGCCAGCCAGTGGCCGATGACGCCGGAAAACAGCAACAGCACCGCGATGGCCAGGAAGCCGAGTTTCTCGCGCGTCTGCGGCGAGTGCCCCGGATTGTTGAAGGCCTGCTCGAAGGCGCCGATCACCGTGCCGAACAAGACGACCGGATGCGGCACGCGCCGCCATAGCCAGTCCGGATCGCCGATCAGACGGTCGGCGATCAGGGCGATCAGGAGAATGGTGAAGTGGCCCCCGGCATACATGACGCCAAAGTCTTGCCCTTACTGGAAAATTTCGGCAAGGGCCGATTCTAGCAGGGCAAAATCCTGACCTCCGCCAGGCAGGCCGAAACGAAGCCAGCGCTTCTCGTAGTCGAAGGCGCGCACCAGGATGTGCCGTTCCGCCAATGCCCGCGCGATGCGCGCGGCCTCGTCATGGCCGGCCAGCACGAACAGGTCCGTGCCGCCAACGATTTCCAGCCCCGCCTTGTCCAGCAGACCGGCAAGCCGTGCGCTGTCGGCGGCAAGCCGCGCCCGCGCCGCCGCGATCCAGTCATGGTCGCGCAGCGCCTGCGCGCCGATGGCGAGCGCCGGCCCCGGCACCGCCCACGGGCCGATCATCTGCCGCAGCGAGGCGATCACGTCCGGATCGCCGATGGCAAAGCCGAGCCGCACGCCCGCAAGCCCGAAGAACTTGCCGAAGGAGCGCAGCACGGTCAGGCCGGGCTGGGCGGTCAGCGGAACCAGCGAGCAGTCCGGCGCCACGTCGGCGAAAGCCTCGTCGGCGACCACCATGCGCACGCCGCCCTCGCCGCGGGCAAATCGTGCGATCCGCTCGGCCGGCCATGCCCGCCCGTCCGGATTGTTCGGCTGGCCGACGACCAGCAGCGGACCGGTATCGCCGCCCTCGGGAAGGTCCGTCGGCGTCTCGATCCCGGCGCCGGCCATGTGAAAGGCCTGCGCGTATTCGCCATAGGTCGGCGAGACGATCGTCACCCGGTCGAGATAGTTGAACAGCAGCGGCAGCCACTGGATGATCGCCTGCGTGCCCGGCGCGGCGACAATGTCCGCGCCGTCCGGAACGCCGTAATAATTCCGCGCCGCGTCGAGGCAGTCCCGCATCAGGCTTTCGTCCGGCAGTCGCTGCCACACCCCGGCCGGAAGCTCCGGCACCGGCCAGGCAACCGGGTTGATGCCCGTCGACAGGTCCAGCCAGTCGGCGCGATCGCCGCCATGCTCCGCAATCGCGCGATCGAGCGCGCCGCCGTGTCGGATCGTCTGCATCAGTCCGCCCTGTCGATGACATGCATGTAGGAACCGGCGACGGAGCCGCGCCTGAGCCCCATCGGGCCGAGATCGGCGCCGCGCGCGTCGGCCGCCGAAAACAGCCGCTCGCCCTCGCCTTCCGAGACCAGCGTCGAATAGTGGAATTCGTGCGCCGTCAGCGGCAGCGCCCAGGGCGAGGCGGCGAGCGGCTTCAGCCGCCGGTAGCCGAGATGCCGTTTCCGTTTCTCGTAGCTGGTGACGACCGGCAGCAGCCCGGCCATTTCGTGACGCGCGCCGTCGGCGTCGATCAGCCCTTCGCCCAGCACCATGTAGCCGCCGCACTCGCCATAGACCGGCTTGCCGGCCCCGGCCGCCGCGCGAAGGCCGGAAAGAAAGCCCGCCGCGGCCGCGATCCTGCCCGCATTGAGTTCCGGATATCCGCCCGGAAGATAGACCGCGTCGGCATCCTCGGCCGGCGCCTCGCCGGCGAGCGGCGAGAAGAGAGAGATCTCCGCGCCCTGGCGCTGCCAGCCGCGCAGGAGATGCGGATAGGAAAACGCGAAAGCCGCGTCGCGCGCCACCGCGATGCGCTGGCCGAGCGGCGGCAGGCGCGGCACGCCCGCCGTTACCTCTTCGTCGCTCGTCATCGTCGTCAGCGCGGCGATCCGGTCGAGATCGAGGGAAACGGTCACCGCGAAGGCGGCGTCCGCGATGAACCGGTCGAGATTTTCGTGTTCGCGCGCCTGCACGAGACCGAGATGGCGCGACGGCAGCGCCAGCGACGGGTCCTGCCGCATGGCGCCGAGCACCGGGATTCCCGACGGGTCCAGCGCGTCGCGCAGCATCTCTTCGTGGCGCGCGCTGCCGACCCGGTTGAGGATCACGCCGGCGATCAGCACGTCGGACCGGAAATCGTTGAAACCGGCGACCAGCGCGGCGATCGAATGCGCCATGCGGGCGCAGTCGACGACGAAGACGACCGGCAGGCCGAGCAGCGCCGCAAGATCCGCCGGCGATCCCTCGCCGTCGGCGGCGCTGTCGTAAAGCCCCATCATGCCCTCGACGGCGAGCAGCCGGTCGCCGGCGGCGTGGCGCGTGGCGAGTATGCGCAGGAGATCGGGGCGCATCGCCCACGGATCGAGATTGATGCAGATTTCGCCCGCCGCCTCGGTGTGGAATGCCGGATCGATATAGTCCGGCCCGGCCTTGGCCGGCGCCAGCGCCACGCCGCGGTCGCGCAGCGCGCGCAGCAGCCCGAGCGTCAGTGTCGTCTTGCCCGAGCCGGAATGCGGCGCGGCGACGAGGAAACCCCTCATGCGGACCGGCCCTTCGTCCGGCTGCCGAGCGGATCGGTCAGCAGCACCCGGCCCTGTTCGGCGGCGCCGAGCCAGTCGAGCGCCGCGCGCATCCGCACCACCTCGCCGACGACGACGATGGCCGGCGGCGACAGTCCGGCGACGGCGAGATCCGCCTCGGCGCGGCCGAGCGTCGTCTCCAGCACCTGCTGCTGCGCCGTCGTCGCGTTGCAGACGAAGGCCATCGGCTCGTCCGGCGAGCGCCCCTCGGCGATCAATCGTTGGGTGATGACGCCGACATGTTTCATCGCCATGTACATGACGATCACCGGCGAGCCGCGCGCCACGCCCGCCCAGTCGATCGCGTCGGGCATCACGCCGGTCGCGTCATGGCCGGTCAGGAAGGTGACGTTGTGATTGGTGTCGCGATGCGTCACCGGGATGCCGGCATAGGCGAGCCCGCCGATCCCGGCCGTCACGCCCGGCACGATGCGGAACGGAATGCCGTGTTCGACCAGCGTCAGCGCCTCTTCGCCGCCGCGCCCGAAAACGAACGGATCGCCGCCCTTCAGCCGCAGCACGCGTTTGCCCTCGCGCGCGAGATCGACGAGGCGCAGCGAGATGTCGCGCTGTTTCGGCGACGGCTTGCCGCCGCGCTTGCCGGCATATTCGAGCACGGCGCCCTCGTTGGCGAGCGCCAGGCAGTCGGCATTGACCAGCGCGTCGTGCACGATCACGTCGGCCTGTTTCAGCGCGTTGACCGCATGCAGCGTCAGCAGGCCGGGATCGCCCGGCCCGGCCCCGACGAGCCAGACATGGCCCGCCTCGAAACGCGGCAATCCGTCCATGGCATCCTCTGCGTCAAGCCTGTCAGTCCTTCCCGCTTTCGCGTCGTCATGCTGTCACCTATAAGGCGGGGATGGTCACGGGCAAAGCCGAAATCGAGCGCGAGGAGAACGACGGACGCGCGCAAGCCGGAAGGCCCGCTTCGGCGCGGCTGGACGACGGGCGCCTGCGCGACCGCCGCGACCAAGGCCGCGCTGACCGCGCTTCTGACCGGCAACTTCCCCGATCCCGTGTCGATCACCCTGCCGAAGGGCGAAACGCCCGCCTTCGCGCTGGCGCGCGAAAGCCTCGGCGACGGCTGTGCCGAGGCGGGCATCGTCAAGGATGCGGGCGATGATCCGGATGTCACGCATGGCGCGACGATAATCGCCCGGGTGCGCCGCGCCGGGCCTGGAACCGGCATCGGTTTTCGCGCCGGCGACGGCGTCGGCACGGTGACGAAGGCGGGCCTGCCGGTGCCGCCCGGCGAACCGGCGATCAACCCCGTCCCGCGCGCCATGATGACGAAAGAGGTCGAGGCGCTCTGCGCCGCGCACGGCATTCCGGCCGACATCGAGATCACGATCTCGGTGCCGGGCGGCGAGGCGCTGGCGCGGCAGACCTGGAACCCGCGTCTCGGCATTCTCGGCGGCATCTCGATCCTCGGCACCACCGGCATCGTGCATCCCTTTTCCTGTTCGGCCTGGATCCATTCGATCCATCGCGGCATCGACGTCGCGCGCGCCGCCGGGCTGACCCATGTCCTCGGCGCGACCGGCTCGACCTCGGAAAAAGCCGCCCAGGCGATCTATGACCTGCCCGAGATCGCGCTGCTCGACATGGGCGATTTCGCCGGCGGGCTGCTGAAATATCTGCGCGCCCACCCGGTCGAAAGACTGACCATCGCCGGCGGCTTCGCCAAGCTCGTCAAGCTGGCGCAGGGCGCGCTCGACCTGCACTCCGGCCGCAGCCAGGTCGACATGGAATTCCTGCTGGACCAGGCGCTCGCAAGCCGGCATGAATCAATCCCTGAGCGACCGGATTCGATCCGCCAACACGGCGCAGGAAGTGCTTGAACTGACTCGGCAAAACGGCATCGCGCTCGCCCCGCCGATCGCCGAACTGGCCCGCCGGACCGCGAAGGAAACGCTGCGCGACGCCCCGGTCGCCGTCGAGGTCATCGTCACCGACCGCAACGGCGAAATCCTCGCCCGGACGGACTTCGCATGAGCGAAACCGTCCTCATTCTCGGCGGCACGAGGGAGGCCGCGGAGCTGGCGGCGGAGTTCGTCCGCGAGCATCCGGACTGGCGCGTCATCACCTCGCTGGCCGGCCGCACGAAGCGAGCCGAAACCGGTCGCCGGCGAGGTCCGCACTGGCGGCTTCGGCGGCGCGGAAGGGCTTGCCGCCTTTCTGGAACAGGAGCGCGTGACGCGCCTGGTCGACGCCACCCACCCCTTCGCGAAACGGATCTCCGCCAACGCGAAGGCCGCCGCCACGCTCGCCTGCGTGCCGCTCGACATCCGCACCCGCGCGCCCTGGCGCAGACAGCCCGGCGACGACTGGACCGAGGTCGCCTCGCTGGAGGAGGCCCGCGACGCGCTTCCTTCCGGCGCGCGCGTCCTGCTGGCGCTCGGAAGCCAGCATATCGCCCCCTTCGCCGCACGCGTCCGACGTGCATTTCGTCGTCCGCATGGTCGATCCGCCGGACGAGCCGCTCGCCTTGCCGGACCATAATCTGGTGATCGGCCTGCCGGGCCAAACGGCGGAGGAGGAAGCCGCGTTGCTCGAACGCCACGCGATCACCCACATCGTTTGCCGCAATTCCGGCGGCGACGGCGCCTATGCCAAGATCGAGGCCGCGCGGCAGCTCGGCCTGCCCGTCGTCATGATTGCGCGCTGACGCCGCCGACCGACGCCTGCAACTCCGTTCTTCAGCCATTCGCGGAACCGCGCCACATGCGGGTTGGGCCGGGGTGCTGCGGCGGTGACGAACCAGTAGGAATCCCCCGTCGGATACCGGTCGGGAAACGGCGCGACCACCTGTCCGGACGCAAGCGCGTGGCTCGCCAGCGGCTCCCAGGCGAGAAACACGCCCTGCCCCGCGATCGCCGCGTCGAGGCAGAGCGATCCGTCGGAATAGACCGGCCCCTCGCCAAGGATCGACTTGTCGAGACCGTTCGGCGCAAGCCAGACATCCCAGTCGAACATCGCGTACTGGTCCCGCACGATCGGTACCTTCGCCAGATCGCCGGGCGATTTCAGGGTCTCCGCAAGTCGCGGATGGCAGACCGGAAAGACCTCCTGGTCGAGCATCCATTCCGCCGCGACGCCCGGCCAGCCGCCCTTGCCGACACGCACGCAGGCGTCGACATCGGCGGTGTTGGGATCGACCAGCCCGACATCGGCGTCGATGCGCACCCGCACGCCGGGATCGGTGGCGCGGAACTTCTCCAGCCGCCACACCAGCCACCGGCTGGCGAAAATCGGCGCGACCGAGACCGTCAGCACGTCATCCGCGCGCGCCTCGGCGAGCGCCACGGCCCGCGACAGTTCCGCCATGCCGGCCGTCAGCCGGGCGCAGATCTCCTCGCCCAGCGCGGTGAGCCGCAGCCCCTTCGCCTCGCGCGCGAACAGCTTCCGGCCGAGCGCCTCTTCCGTCCGCTGCAGTTGCTGGCTGACCGCACCGGCCGTCACGCCCATTTCCTCGGCCGCCGCCGCGAGACCGCCGAGCCGGCCGACCGCCTCGACCGCCCGCAACCCGGAAAGATGGATCCTGTTGAGATTTTTCATTTTAGATTCTCTAAATCAAAATCGACAAAAAGTCGATTTTTTCGCTAGAATTATGATGCTTTAAATGCCTTCATGTTCAATATCATCTATATGCTCAACCCGTGGCGGAAACGATCTCCTTCCGTCCCGGTCCGGCCCGGAGACGCCGACTGGCGCAGCGATCCGCTGTCCCATCCGGTCATTCGCGCCATGGACCCGAACGAGCTTGCGGACCTGCCCTTCCGGTCGGCCCGCGAGCATGGCAGGCGCTGACCTGCCCCGCCGGCCATCCGGTTTTGTCAGCAGGAATCCCGCCGCCTCTGGCCTCGTCTTCTGAATCGATGTAGGGAGCGCCCTCGCACCGGAATCGCTCCGGCCCGCGATCCCGGCAATCGAGAACACGGCGGAAATTTCCATGCAGCCCGGATTCCTGCGTTCGGCAATCGTGCTTGGCCTGCTTGCCTGGGTCGGGCCCTTCGCCATCGACATGTATCTTCCCGCGCTCCCGGTGATCGCGGACGACCTCGACACGACCATCGCCGCGACCCAGACGACGCTGACGGCCTATTTCATCGCCTTCGGCATCGCCCAGCTCGTCTATGGCCCGCTGTCGGACTGGATCGGCCGCAAGCAGCCGATCTATCTCGGCCTCGCGATCTTCATCGTCGGCTCGCTCGGCTGCGCGCTGGCGCCATCCATCGGCTGGCTCACCGCCGGACGCTTCGTGCAGGCACTCGGCGCCGCGACCGTCATGGTCGTGCCGCGCGCCATCGTGCGCGACCTCTACACCGGCAGCGCCGCCACACGGCTGATGGCGCTGATCATGCTGGTGATTTCGGTCTCGCCGATGCTCGCGCCGCTGTCCGGCTCCGGCCTGATCGTGCTTGGCGGCTGGCGGCTGATCTTCGGCGTGCTTGCCGCCGCCGCAGTGCTCTCCATCCTGCTGACCGCCTTCATCCTGCCGGAGACGCTCGCGCCCGAGCATCGCGTCGCAATCCGCCCGCGCGTCCTGCTGTCCGGCGCGCGGCAGCTTCTCGGCGACCCGAAATTCATGGGCCTGACCTTCATCGGCGGCTTCGGCATGGCCAGTTTCTTCGTCTTTCTCGCCACGGCGTCCTTCGTCTATACCGGCCAGTACGGCATGTCGCCGACCGGCTTCAGCCTCGCCTTCGCGGTCAACGCGGTCGGCTTCTTCGGCGCGTCGCAATTCGCGGCAAGCCTCGGCGACCGGTTCGGCATGGGGCGCATGGTCCTCGCCGCCGTCACCGGTTTCGCCGCCGCCGCCTTCGCGCTGCTCGCGCTGGTCCTGGCGGGCTTCCAGTCGATCTACCTTCTGATCGGCCTGCTGTTCGTCGCAAACGCCTTCATGGGCCTCGTCATCGCGCCGACCATGGTCATGGCGCTCGACGATCACGGCGACATGGCCGGCCTCGCCTCCTCGCTCGGCGGAACGCTGCAGATGCTCGCCGGCGGCGTCATGATCGCGGCGACCGGCCCGTTCTTCGACGGCACCGCGCTGCCGATGGTCGCGGCCATCGCGGTCTGCGCGGCGTCCGCGCTTGCGCTCGCCGTCGTTACCCTGCGCGTCCGCACGCAGCCCGGCGCCGCCGCGTGACGCCGTCCTGACCGCATGGGATCGGGCGAGACATGAGCATATTCGAACTGGCGGCGGCCTGCGCCGCGATGACCTGGGCCTTTTCCGCCGTGATCGCGGCCGGACCGTCCTCGCAGCTCGGCGCCATCGCCTTCAACCGGCTGCGCATGGGCATCGTGCTGGTCATGCTGGTCATCGTCATCGCGATCACCGGCGGCTGGCGCACGCTTCAGCCGGAATTTCTCGGCGCCCCTGGCGCTGTCCGGCTTCATCGGCATCTTTCTCGGCGACACCTGCCTGTTCCTGACCATGAACCGGATGGGCCCGCGCCGCTCCAACATCCTGTTTTCCACCAACGCGCCGATGTCGGCGGTGCTCGGCTGGCTGTTCCTCGGCGAGGCGATCGTCCCGCAGAAGATCGCCGGCATCGCCATCGTGTTCGCCGGCGTCATCCTGGCGATCGTCTTCGGCAAACGGCGTTCGCAGCTCGACACCTGGGAAACGGTGAAAGGCTCGTTGCCGGCCGGCATCGCGCTCGGACTGGGCGCGGCGCTCTGCCAGTCGGTCGGATCGCTGATCGCCCGGCCCGTCATGGCTTCCGGCGTCGACCCCGCGTCGGCCTCGGCGCTGCGCGTCGCGGTTGCGGTGGTCTGCCTGTCGCTGCTGATGGCGACCGGCATCCGGCAGGTTCAGGCCAGGGCGCGGCCGACGGCACGCACGGTGGCGCTGATCGGCGTCTCCGGCATCGCCGCCATGGGCATCGGCATGACGCTGGTGCTGTTCGCGTTGTCGGGCGGCAAGGTCGGCATCGTCGCGACGCTGTCGGCGACGACGCCGGCCTGGATCCTGCCGCTGATCTGGATCAGGACCGGCGAACGACCGGCCGCGTTTGCCTGGGCTGGCGCGGCGCTGGTGATCGCGGGATCGAGCCTGATCTTCGCGGCCTGAGCGAGGCTACTTCTTCTCGCCGTAGTGCTCGTCGATATAATTGACGGTGTGCTCGAGATCCTGCGACAGGGCGTTGAGGTCGCGATTGACCTCGTTCTTGATCGCCTGCCAGACCGAGCCTTCCTCTGCGGGAAGCTTCGCCTTCACGGCGGCCGCCTTGGCCTCGAATGCCTCGATCTTCGCCTTTCCTTCGGCCGGCGCCTCGGCGTCCGCGTCGATCCTGGTCTTCTTTTCCGCCAGACGGTCCTCGAGTTCCTTGAGGCTCTCGCGCAGTTCCTGCAGGGTTTCCTTTATCGTCGTCACGGCATTCTCCTGATCGTGTCGTTTGGTGGTCCCGTTTGGTCCCGTCTAAAGCAATTCCAGGAAAAGTGGAAACCGGTTTTCCGTCCGGAATTGCGCGAAAACAAACAGTCGGAGACGTTCATCAATTCCGTGAAACGACGATCGTCTCCAGCGCCTGGAAGCGGCGGAGGCCAGACCCTGCCGCGTTCAGCCCGCGACCCATTCCCACGCCGTCTCCAGCTGGTCTTCGGGATAGGTCCTGACCTCGCCCTTGAACAGGAAGCCGCAGGCCTTGATGCACCAGCCGATCCAGTCCGGGCCGCCGACGATGGCGAGCTTGTCGAAATCGGCGGTGTGCCCGAAACCGTAGGTCATGTCGTCCCAGGCGCCGTGCAGGTCCCATCCCGCGAAATCCTTGTCCATGTGGACCAGCAGGTCGAGCTTGCCTTCCTCTTTCAGGATCTTTTCCAGCCGCGGGATCAGGACCTCCTTGTAATCGGTGTCGGTGAGCTTGCCGCTCGCCCGGATCCCGACGAATTTTCCGGTGCTTTCGTCCATGAACTCGATCATTGGCGTTCTCCTTCGCACAGAAATCCGTCATCCCCGCGCTGCGTCGCCCTCTCGGGCTGCGCGGACGCCGAATCCATCATAGTGACGATGTTGTCCGCATTTGGCCGGAAGCTGCTTTGATGTCCGTCAATTTCCGCTTCCGAGGCCGGATTTCGGCGCCGTCGCGCTAACCGGCTTTCTTCTTGCCGCGGTTGCGCAGCACGTGGGAGAAATCCGAATTGTAGAGATCGGAATCGCGGAATGCGACCTCGCCGAAGACCTTGCCGACAAAGACCAGCGCGGTCCGCGTGATCTTCGCCTCGCGCACCTTCTCCTTCATCTCGGCAAGCGTGGTGCGGATATAGAGTTCGTCCGGCCATGTCGCGCGATAGGCGATCACCACCGGGCAGTCGGCGCCGTAATGGGGTTCGAGCGACCGGCGAATATAGTCGAGATTGCGGATCGACAGGTGGATCGCCAGCGTCGCGCCGGATTTTCCGAGCACTTCCAGCTGTTCGCCCTCCGGCATCGCCGACGCCTTCATGCCGGTGCGCGTGACGATGATCGTCTGCGCGATCTCCGGCAGCGTCAGTTCCGCCTTCAGTTTCGCCGCCGCCCCGGCAAAGGCCGGCACGCCCGGCACGATCTCGCAGTCGATCCCGAGCGCGTCGAGCCGGCGCATCTGCTCGGCGACCGCGCCATAGATCGACGGATCGCCGGAATGCACCCGCGCCACGTCCTGGCCGGCCTCATGCGCCTTTGCCATTTCCTCGACGATCTGGTCGAGATGCATCGGCGCGGTATCCATCACCCTGGCATCTTTCGGCGCGGCCTGGACGATCTCGTCGGGCACCAGCGATCCCGCGTAAAGGCAGACCGGGCAGCGCTCGATCAGGCGAAGCCCCCGCACGGTGATGAGGTCCGGCGCGCCCGGCCCGGCGCCGATGAAATAGACGGTCATTGTGCCAATACCCCCCTCTGTCCGCTGCGCGGACATCTCCCCCGCAAGGGGGGAGAGTGGTGAGAGTCGCCGATCTGCTCACCCGACCCTCGATCCGGAAAACCATTTGCAGCCACGATGGAGCGGCACCACTCTCCCCCCTTGTGGGGGAGATGTCACAAGTGACAGAGGGGGGTACCGGCACCGCCGCTCATCGCATGCTCCCCATCTTGGTCCCGGCCTTTCCGGAATAGCCGCGCGGCGTGTAGACCCAGCGCCGGCCGTCGCCCGTCCCGGCAACCCGGCTGTCCGACGAGCCGACGACCACCACGGTCAGCATGTCGACGTCGTCGACATTCAGGTCGCCGAGCGGAACGATCCGCACCTGTTCGCCGTCGCGGCCGAGATTGGTCGCCAGGATCACCGGCGTCTCCGCCGGGCGGTGCTTCAGCAACTCGTCGCGCGCCCAGGCAAGCTGCGTGCGCCGCTTCTTCGACACCGGATTGTAGAAGGCGATGACGAAATCGCCCTCGCCCGCCGCCTGCACGCGCCGCTGGATGTCGTCCCACGGCGTCAGCAGGTCCGACAGCGAGATGGTGCAGAAATCGTGTCCCAGCGGTGCGCCCGCCCGCGCCGCGGCCGCCTGCAGCGCCGAGATGCCCGGCGACACCTGGATCGCGATCCGGCTGGCCGCGTCCGTCACGCCGCCCTTGTCGATCAGCTCGAACACCAGCGTCGCCATGGCGTAGATGCCGGCGTCGCCGGAACAGACCAGCGCTGTCGTGCGGCCTTCGCCCGCCAGTTCCATCGCATGGCGCACCCGGTCCTCTTCCTTGCCGAGGTCGAAATCGTGCCGCGCCTTGCCGGCGGCGAGCGGCCCCAGCAGGTCGAGATAGAGCGAATAGCCGACGAGATCGGTCGACGCCGTCACCATGCGGCTGACTTCCGGCGAGCGCCAGGCTTCCGCGCCCGGGCCGATGCCGACGACGTAGAGCGTTCCGCGCGCCCTTCCGGGGAGATTCGCCGCCGTGAACGGTTTCGGCGCCCGCGCGATCGCGCAGGTCGCCCGCGCCGATTTGTGCTTGGCGACCACCAGTTCGCCCTGCGGCCCGGCGGCGGCCAGCGCCGCGCCTTCCGCCACCCCGTGGCAGCCGACCTCGGCGAACACCACGTCGGACGGGTTTTCCAGCCGCGGCGTCTCGGCTTCCAGCGCGCGCCGCGTCGAAGAACCGGGCCGGCACGCCCAATTGTCCGGCGACATGGTGGATCGCCGCTTCGTCCGCCTTGAGATCGAGCGAGACGACCGCGCCGACGGCATCCTCGCGCCAGTCCGGCTTCGGCCAGCGTGTCGCGCACCAGCGTCCACGCTTCCGCCGGGTCGCAGCCGCGTTCGCAGCCGATCCCGACAGCGAGCCGTTTCGGATGATAGACCAGTTCGAGTTCGCCCGGATCGCGCAGCGTATCGGTAACCGCGAGCGTCACCGTGCCGTTTCCGGCAATCGGGATCGCGCTTTGCGCCAGCCAGTCGGCCTCGCCGTCCAGCACCGCGTCCGCGCCGGCCAGAAGTTCGGCCATCGCCGCCTTGGCCTTGTCCGGATTGGCAAGCGCATAGCCCTCGGGCGGCGCGTCGAGCGCGACGCCGAAGCGCAGGTCACCCGCCGTCGTCACCGCCGCCATGCCGCCGAGCGCGAAGGCGATGTCCTGCGCCATCGCGTTGGCGCCGTGATGGCCGCCGAGCAGCGGCACCGCGGCATGGCCGTCTTCCGCCACCGCGACCACCGGCGGCTCGTCCTGCTTGGCGGCGAGCAGCGGCGCGAGGATGCGGATCACCGCGCCCGACGCCATCACCGCGACGATCGGCACGGAATCGAGGAACAGCGCCTGCATATGCGCCTTCACATCGTCGAACGGCACGATGCCGTCCGCTTGCGTGACGCGCTTTTTCGCGCCGTGGATCATCCCGCCGGTCGTGTTGCGGATGGTCTCGGCGACCGGCAGCGCCGCGTCGCTGAGGATCACGATCGCCGGGGGAACGGTTTCAGTCGGCATTCTGTCCGCCTCCGGCGGGAAGCGCGCGGATCCAGTCCTCCGCGCCCTTGTAGATCAGGATCATCGAGAAATAGGGTGCGGTATCGGCGCTAACCGATTCCAGCGGCAGTATCTTTTCGTCGCCGAGACTGACGCGCTCGCAATAGCCGGCGACATCGGTGAGCCCGAGCTTTTCGATCAGTTTCCTGATCCGCGCGAAATGCCGGCCGACCTTCATGATCGCCAGCGCGTCTGAATTGAGAATCCGCGCTTCCATCTCCGCGTCCCGCAACGGGCCTGGAATGACGGTCAGCACGTCGTTGCGCGCCGCGAGCGGACGTTGCAGCGCCGCCGCCGACGCCATCACCGACGACACGCCCGGCACGATCTCGGTCCGGTAGCGCGGCCCCAGCCGCTCGAACAGATACATGAAGGAGCCGTAGAAGAACGGATCGCCCTCGCAGACCACCGCCACGTCGCGCGCCGCATCGAGATGGCCGGCGATTTCGTCGGCCGCGCGGTCGTAGACCTCCGCCGCCGGGTACCGTTCGACCCGCATCGGCACGACAATGGGGATTTCGAGCTGATAGGGAGAGAGGTAGCCCGCAACGATCGACCGCGCGAAGCTCTCGCCCGTGTCGGGCGCCGGATAGGCGACGACCGGACAGGCCGTCAGGATGCGGTGCGCCTTCAGCGTCAGCAGCTCGGGATCGCCCGGCCCGACGCCCAGTCCGTAGAGCGTGCCGGTCATGGGCGTTTCGTCCACGCCCACTGGGTCACCGGCATGGAGGGTTTCCAGCCGTGGAACGGCCCGACCGGCGCCGCCGTCTCGACCGAGATGCGCTGCAATTCGCCGCCATGTGTCTCGAAGGCGGCGAGCAGCACCGCCTCGCTTTCCAGCGTCACCGCGTGGACGACCAGCCTGCCATGCGGCTTCAGCGCGTCGATGCAAGCCTCTATCGTGGCGCGCGGAAATCCCGCCGCCGATGAACACCGCATCCGGCGCCGGCAGCCCGCCGAGCGCCTCGGGTGCATTGCCGTCGACCAGCTTCAGTTTCGGCGTGCCGAGCCTGAGCGCGTTTTCTTCGGCCATGGCGCGGCGCTTTTGCTGCGGCTCGATGCCGATGGCGAGCGCCTCGCGGCCCGCCCGCATCCATTCGATGGCGACCGAGCCGCAGCCGCAGCCGACATCCCACAACACGCCGTCGCGCACCGGCGCCAGCTTCGCGAGCGCCAGCGCCCGCGCCGTCCGCTTGGTGATCTTGCCGTCATGGGAAAAGACCTCGTCCGGAAGCCCGGTGCGCGGCAGCACCTGCGCATCCGGCCCGGCGACGCATTCGACCGCCAGGACATGGAAATCCGGCACCTGCGTGTTCCAGCTTTCGGCGACGCCCTCGAAGCGGTCCTCGTTCGGTCCGCCCAAAGCCGCCAGCACCGTCAGCTTCGACGGCCCGTAGCCACGCTCCGTCAGCAGCTTCGCCACCGTGCCCGGCGATGTCGCGTCCTTGGTCAGCAGCAGCATCCGCACGCCCGGCGCGAACCACGGGACGATCTGCTCGGCGGCGCGGCCATGCACCGTCAGCGTCTCGACATCGGCCAGCGACCAGCCCATCCGGCAGGATGCGAACTGGAACGCCGACAATTGCGGGTGGAAGACGATCTCCTCGCGCGGAATGCCCTTCAGGATCTTCGCGCCGACCGAGAACCACAGCGGATCGCCCGTCACCAGCACGACGACGCGCCTGCCCTTGTGGCTCTTGATCTCCTCGATCATCGCATCGAAGGGCGACGGCCACGCGATCCGTTTCGCCGTGACATTGGCGGCGAGAGTGTGATGCCGGTCGCCGCCGACGATCACCTCGGCGTCCCCGACCAGCTTGCGCGCCGCGGCGGTCAGCCCGTCCATGCCGTCCTCGCCGATGCCGACGATATGCAACCACGCACTCAAATCGAAAGCCCTCCGGCAAGCCCGTTGACGGCGGCCTGCGCCATCGCCGTGCCGCCCTTCTGGCCGAGCAGCGTGATGAACGGGACGCCGCGCGGATTGTCCGCCAGTTCCTGCTTGGATTCCGCAGCGCCGACGAAACCGACCGGAAAGGCGATGATCGCCGCCGGCCGCGCGCCGCCCGCATCGATCGCCTCCAGCAGCCGGAACAGCGTCGTCGGCGCATTGCCGATGGCGACGATCTGGCCTTGCCAGCCGCTCGCCCCAAAGGTCGATCTGCGCCGCCGCCCGCGTCATGCGGTTCTGTTTGGCGTGGGCCGCGACATCCGGCGCGGAAATCCGGCAATGCAATTCGCAGCCCCCGGGCAGAAGATGCTTCATCACCCCGTAGCGCAGCGTCTCGACGTCGCAATAGATGTCGGCGCCGCCGGCAAGCGCTTTCGCGACCGCGCCGGCGATATCGTCCGAGAACCGCAGGTCGCCGAGCACCTCCGGCATGCCGCAGGCATGCACGATCCGCGTCGCCACCGGCCGGATCGCTTGCGGCAGCGCCTGCAGCGCCTCGACGCGCGAAATCATCTCGAAGGATTTCGCATAGATCGCTTCCGGTTCGCGGATGTAGTCCATCATCGGGTGGCCTGTCTCAGCCCCGCGCCTTTTCCATGCTTTTCGGCCCGAGCGGGTGGCCGGCATGCGGATAGGGATGATGATGGTGGCCGTGATCATGCCCGTGATCGTGGAATGATCATGATCGTGGTCATGCGCATGCACCGGCGTCCACTCGATGCCGTGCTCCTTGCAGAACTCCTCGTCGCGGCAGCGTCCGTCGCAATCGCCGTTGCAGGGGCAGTTTTCCGGCGCGCCGCCGACGCCCTCGACATGGTGATGATGGCTTTCCTGGGCCTGGCCCACCTCCGCCTCGAAGCCCAGCACCTGCTCGCGATACTTGCACATCTGGCAGTTCATGGTGTTGGCGCCGTCGAGGATCTCGCGCACCCGGTCGACGAAGCTTTCGATGACGAGGTCGTGGTCGTTCAGATACGGCGCCTTGACGAACTCGATATCCGGGTTCTCCGCCGCCACCTCGTCGGTCTGCGAATAGATCCGCTTCACCAGCACGCCGGTGAACAGGAAATACGGGAAGACGACGATGCGCCGGTAGCCGAGCTTGGCGGCATGTTCCAGCGCCGGCTTGACCAGCGGAAAGGTGACGCCCGAATAGGCGGTCTCGCCCCAGCCGAACCCCATGCCCTCCCAGAGCATGCGCATCACCTTGGCGACGTTGGAATTGGCGTCCGGATCGGACGCGCCGCGCCCGACCACGACCAGCATGGTCTCTTCCATCGGCACATCGGACGGGTTGGCGTCGAGCGCCTCGCGGATGCGTTCGCCGGCGGCGCGGATCATCTTCAGGTCGATGCCGAGCTCGCGGCCGTAATCGATTCTGACGTCGGAATTTTTCGCCTGGTAGCTGTTCAGCACCGAAGGCAGGTCGTTCTTGGCGTGGCCGGCGGCAAACAGCATGCCCGGCACGGCGAGAATATGCGTCGCGCCCTTCGCCTTCAGCGCGTCGAGCCCCTTGTGCAGCACCGGATTGGCGAATTCCAGATAGCCGTATTCGACCGGCCATTGCGGAAAGCGTTCGCGCAGCCGGATCGCCAGCTTGGAGAACTCCCCGACCGCGTTCTGGTTGCGGCTGCCATGGCCGCACACCATGATCCCGTAGCGCGGGCCGCCCTCGATCCCTTTCAGCATGATCAGGCCTCGACCGCGTTTTTATCGTCGGCGGTCGCGCTGTCTTCGGTATCGGCCTCGTCCTCTTTCGCCGCCTTTTCCTTCTTGCCCTGAACGGTGACCGCGGTCGCGATCGCCGCCGCGGCGGCAGCCGCCGCGAGTCCGATCCAGTGGCTGTGCCCCGCCAGTTCTCCGACATGGCCGAAATGGGCGTAGGCCGGAGAGGTAACGAGGATAAAGGCCGTCAGGGCTGGAAGGCGCGTCGCGATAGTCATGATCTCTGGTCCCAAGGTCTGCATATGCGTTATCAACGATGCACGGCCGCGGCGCGATGCGCGCGATGGCCTGGACCTTGCGGCAGTTCCGTCACCGCGCCCCCGGATTGGGTCGGCCGCGACGGACACCTGTTCGGCCCCGGCTTGACGACGGGAGCACTGCCGATAACGCGGGCACCCTATGCAAGCGGCGGCAACGGGTCAATTCGATGCGCGACGTTGCCGGAAAGAAATGCGACGGTTGTCAGTCGCCCACGTTCAGTCGCCCTTGTGTATCTCGGTGATGTCGAAGCCGAGCAGATCGCCGATGCGCGCCACGAACCGTTCTTCGCGCTGCGTCGATCTCCTTGTCGGCTTGCGCGATGGCGATCATGTGGTCGAGCAGCGCCTGCCGGCGGTCCTGCGGCAGGTCGGCGAAAATCGCCGCCGCCTGCGCGGCGCTCGTCTCGTAGGCGAAATCGTGCAGATAGGCATAAACGCCGTCCATCACCTCCGGATCGAGGCCGAAGGATTCCCGGCAGATGCGCTTGAAGATGTCGAGTTCGCGCTGCGTCACCTCGCCATCGGCAAGGATCACCCGGAACAACAGCAGCAATTCGGCCGTCAGCGCCGGGTCGTTGGCGACCATGCGCGCGACGCGTTCCTTTTCCAGCCGTATTTTCAGCGCTTCAAGCCAGGCAAAGACCATCGAACTCGTCTCCGTTTGGCCGACACTAGCGCGAGTCGCCGCTTGCGCAAATCGGCAAGCCGTGGTCTAGCGGCGCGAGGCGCGCTCCATGTTCGAATTCTCGTCCGACATCCTTCTCCTGCTGGTTTTCGCCGCGTTTCTCGCGGGCTTCGTCGATTCGATCGCCGGCGGCGGCGGGCTGATCACCATCCCCGCGCTTCTCCTCGCCGGCGCGCCGCCGGTCATTGCGCTCGGCACCAACAAGCTTCAGGGCATGTTCGGCGCGGCGTCGGCGACCTGGACCTACGCCCGCCATGGCCATGTGAAGCTCGGCGCGCAATTGACGCCTGCCCTGCTCGCCTTTGCCGGCAGCATCGCCGGCGCGCTGACCGCGACCGTCCTGCCCGGAAAGGTCTTCGGCGCGGTCCTGCCCGTGCTGCTCGTCGCGATCGCCTTCTATTTCCTGCTCAAGCCGGGCCTCGACGACATCGACCGCGCCGAACGCATGCGCCCCGCCCTCTTCGGCGTCACCGTTCGCGCCGCTGATCGGCTTCTATGACGGGCTGTTCGGACCCGGTACGGGCTCCTTCTTCATGCTCGCCTTCGTCGCGCTCGCCGGCTTCGGCCTGCTGAAGGCGACCGCCAACACCAAGCTGCTGAACCTCGCCTCCAATATCGGCGGCCTCGTCCTGTTCGCCTTCGCCGGCGCCGTCTTCTGGAAGACCGGCCTTGCCATGGGCGCGGCGCAATTCGCCGGCGCGCAAGTCGGCTCGCGGGTCGCCATGAAAGGCGGCGCGCGCGTCATCAAGCCGCTTCTGGTGATCGTCTGCCTGGCGCTGGCGGTCAAACTGGTCAGCGACCCGGCCCATCCGTTGCGAGTCTGGCTCGGCGTCTAGACTGTGCTAGAACTGCGGCGCGATGGAAAACGTCGCGACCGACACCGGAAAGCTCCTGATCCGACACCTGCCCGATGGCCCGCTGGCCGGACTTCGTCAGCGCCATTTCGGCCTATGAGGAACGCGGCGAGGCGATGCATGATGGCGTCGAGGCCGCGTCGCTGGTCGTCCCGCTGATCTTTTCCTTCCGGGGCCCCTTCGCCATCGCGCTGGACCGCCGGCCGAGCAGGGACGACCGCTATTTCAGCTTCACGGCGGGCTTGCATCCCGGCCATGTCCGCATGGATTCCCGCGGCGACGCCGAGTGCCTGCAAATCGACTTCACGCCGCTGGGCGCGCGCCTGTTCTTCGCCATGCCCCTGCTCGAACTGACAAGCCGCATGATACGTCTCGACGACCTGGGCGACGTGGCGGTGCGCGAACTCGCCGACAGGCTCGCCGAAGCCGGTGGCTGGCACGAACGCATCCGCCTCGCCGAGCGTTTCGTCATCGCCCGCATCGCCGGATCGGACCGCGCTATCGCCCCGGAGACCCTGCGCGCCTACCGGGAGATCGCGAAAAGACGCGGCGACCTGCGCATGGCCGACATCGCCCGCGACCTCGGCTGGAGCCGCAAGCGCCTGGTCACCGAGTTCCGCGAGCAGATCGGCATGGCCCCGAAGACCTTCGCCAGGGTGGTGCGTTTCGGCCACGCAACGGACCTCGCAAACCGCCCCGGCATCTCGGGATGGGCCGAGATCGCGGCGGCCTGCGGCTATGCCGACCAGGCGCACATGACGCGGGAATTCGTCGAGTTCTCCGGCGCGCCGCCACGCCGCTGGCAGCGCGAGATCGGCCCGCGCGAAACTGGAACATTTCTTCAAGAACCGGATTTCGGCGCCTTGTAGCCTGCCTCCATCGACCTCAACTCGAATGGAGAACGACAATGACAGAAGCCCCTAGAATCTATGCAACTTTCCGCTATTCCGACCCGGACGCCATGATCGGATGGCTGTGCGACACCGTCGGCTTTTCCCTGAAGGCCCGCTACCCGGAGACCGGCGAATCGCGCATGCCGAACTTGCTTTCGGATCGTCGATGATCATGCTCGGCACGGCACGAGACGACGAATACGGCAAAAAGGTCGGAGGGCCCGGCACGACCGGCGGAAAATCGCTCTATGTCGCCGTAGGCGATGTGGACGCGTTGCACGAGAAGGTCGCCGCTTCGGGCGTCACCATCGAGCAGGGCTTGACCGACCGCGATTACGGCAGCCGTGAATTCATCTGCCGCGACCCGGAAGGCAATCTCTGGTGCTTCGGCACCTACTGGCCGAAGGCGGACGAATAGGTCAGCCCTCGGTTCCCGTCCCGTAGCGCGCCAGGAACATCTCCACCGCGCTGGTCACGACCCTTTCGATCTCGTCAGCCGGCGGCGATGCCTCGCGGACGCCGAAAATGCAGGAGCGGAACAGGCCGGCGGTGCACAGGTCGAACAATTGCTGCGCCGCCAGCGTCGTATCCGGAATGTCGAGCAGGCCGGCCTCGATCTGCCGCTCCAGATAATTGCTCAGGAGCACCTTGGCGGAATCCGGCCCGGTATCGAAGAAACGCCGCCCGAGCGCCGGCATGCGCTCCGTCACCGCGATCACCATGCGCTGGGCCCGCACCACCTGGACCGAGGTCATCCGGGTGGCCAGCAGCACGCCGTAACGCATCAGCGTTTCGCGCACCGCGCCGCCCTCGTTGAGCGCATCGGCCAGCGATGCGAAGAGCGCCGAGCGTTCCCTGTCGATCAGCGCGCCGAACAGATCTTCCTTGTTTTCGAAATAGACGTAGATCGTGCCCTTGGAGACACCCGCCTCGCGGGTGATGTCATTCATGCTGGCAGCGTCGAAACCGACCTGCATGAACACGCGCTTGGCGCCGTCCAGGATCTGCTGGCGCTTGACCGGATCCTGCCCGGCCACCCGGCGGTTCGGCTGCTTGTCCGCCGCCTCCATCGCTTTCTTGAGGCTTGCTTCATTCTTTTGCGGAGCAGGCATCTCGGCACCTCGTGAAATTATCGAACCGCGTGGTTCGATTTCCTCTTGATATGGACCTGAAAAGAGTCTATGTCAATTCGAACCGAACGGTTCGGTTCACTTTATCATGCGTAAGGGATGCAGTCATGTCCGCATCGGATCCAGCGATCGAAAACGAAGCCGCGCCCGGCACGGCGCACACAGCTGAACTGAAGACTTTTCCCCGGCCCGCCGAGGAGACCGCGCGGAAACCGGAGGTGGCCAACGACGCCGCGGTCGAAAAGAAGCCGCGCCGTTCGCCCGTGCGCCGCCTGATCCTGGGCACCGTCGCCATCGCCGCGCTCGCCGGCGCGGGCTGGTACGGCCACGACTGGTGGACCGTCGGCCGTTTCATGGTCTCCACCGACGACGCCTATATCGACGGCAACATCACCACCGTCTCGCCGAAAGTGTCCGGCTATGTCGCCAGGGTGAACGTCACCGCCAACCAGATGGTCAAGGCAGGCGATCCGCTCATCACCCTCGATGACGGCGATTACCGCATCGCCGCCGACCAGGCGAAGGCGCAGATCGCCAGCCAGAAACTCGCCATCGAGCGCATCGACGCCCAGATCGAGGGCGCCCGCGCGGCGCTCGCCCAGGCGGACGCCCAGCAACAGGCCCTTGCCGCGACCGAAACCAACGCCAGGGCCGCGCGCGATCGCGCCGTCGCGCTGGCCTCGGAAGGCCACGCGTCGGGCGCGAACCTCGATGCCGCCAGGGCCGCCTGGGAGCAGGCCAATGCCGGCCTCGCCGGCGCCGCCGCCGGCATTCAGGCCGCCAAGGCGAATATCACGGTGCTTCAGGCCCAGAAGGCCGAGGCCGAGAGCGCGCTGACCTCCCTGCGCCTCGCCGCCGACAAGGCGGACCGCGACCTCGCCTTCACCATCCTGCGCGCGCCCTATGACGGCGTGGTCGGCAATCTCGCCGCGCATGAGGGCGACCTCGTCAGCTCCGGCCAGCGGCTCGCTGCCCTCGTCCCGGTGAACGCGCTCTATGTCGACGCCAATCTGAAGGAAACCCAGCTTGCCGGCGTCGTGCCGGGCGAAAAGGTGTCGGTCAGCGTCGACGCCTATGACGGCGATCCGATCGAGGGCACGGTCGCCTCGGTCTCGCCGGCATCCGGCTCGGTGTTCTCGCTGCTGCCGGCCAACAACGCCACCGGCAATTTCACCAAGGTCGTCCAGCGCGTTCCGGTGCGTATCGCGCTCCCGGCCGATGCGCTCGAAAGCGGACGCCTGCGCGCCGGTATGAGCGTCGTGGTCGACATCGACACCCGCACCGCCCCCGACGGCGCGTGGCGCGCGGCCGCGTCCGAGTAGGGCACGGGCGGACAAGACGCAGGGAAACGCGGTCATGAGCGACACGACCTTTTCTCCGGCCCATGCCGGCGCCGCCCCGGACGCGATGCCGATCCGCCGGATCATTGCTTTCCTGGCGATGGTCTTCGGCATGTTCATGGCCATTCTCGACATCCAGATCGTCTCCGCCTCGCTGGCCGAGATCCAGGCCGGGCTGGGAGCCGGGCGCGACGAGATCGCCTGGGTGCAGACCGCCTATCTGATCGCCGAAGTGATCATGATCCCGCTGTCGGGCATCCTCGCGCGCATTCTATCGACGCGCGTGCTGTTCACCGTCTCGGCCACCGGCTTCACGCTGGCCAGCATGCTGTGCGCCACGGCGACCAATATCGACCAGATGATCGTCTATCGCGCCATTCAGGGCTTCATCGGCGGCGGCATGATCCCCTCGGTCTTCGCAGCCGCCTTCACGATCTTCCCGCCGTCCAAGCGTCCCATCGTCTCGCCGATGATCGGCCTGGTGGCCACGCTCGCGCCAACCATCGGCCCGACGGTCGGCGGCTATATCTCGGACGCCATGTCCTGGCACTGGCTGTTTCTGGTCAACGTCGTTCCCGGCATCGGCGTTTCGATCGCCGCCTGGACGCTGATCGATTTCGACAAGCCGGAACGCGATCTCGCCAGGACCTTCGACTGGTGGGGGCTCCTCGGCATGGCCGCCTTTCTCGGCGCCCTCGAATATGTGCTCGAGGAAGGTCCGGCGCATGACTGGCTGTCCGACCGGACCATCGCCTCCTTCGCCGTGATCATGGCCGCCGGCGCCATCCTGTTCTTCTACCGCGCCTTCCGGGCCGAGGTTCCCGTCGTCGATCTCAAGGCCTTCACGGACATCAATTTCGCCTTCGGCTCGCTTTTCTCCTTCGTCCTCGGCGTCGGGCTTTACGGGCTGACCTATATCTACCCGCTCTATCTCGGCTCGGTGCGTGGCTACGACGCGCTGATGATCGGCGAGACCATGTTCGTAACCGGTCTCGCCATGTTCCTGACCGCCCCGGTCGCCGGCGCGCTGTCGGCCCGCATGGACCTGCGCGTCATGCTGATGATCGGCTTCATCGGCTTTGGCGCCGGCACATGGCTGATGACCGATATCACCGCCGACTGGGATTATTACGAACTGCTGCTGCCGCAGATCCTGCGCGGCGTCTCGCTGATGCTGTGCATGGTGCCGATCAACAACCTTGCGCTGGGCACCCTGCCGCCGGAGCGCATCAAGAACGCCTCCGGCCTGTTCAACCTCACCCGAAATCTCGGCGGCGCCGTCGGGCTGGCGATCATCAACACCATGCTGACCAGCCGCGACGATTTCCACTATGCGCGCCTTGCCGAGGCCGTCACCTGGGCCAACCGCACCGCGATGGACACACTGGACAATCTGACCCGCAATTTTGCCGCCGACGGCCTGCCCGGCGCGGACGCGGCGCTGAACCAGGTCACCGGCATGGTCCGCCAGCAGGCCTGGGTGATGTCCTTTGCCGACGTGTTCTGGGTCCTCACCCTGCTCTTCGCCGGGCTGGCGATCGCCGCCATGATGATGAAAAAGCCCGAAGCGGCCGCAGCGCCCGCCGGGCACTGATCCCGGCGGCGGCAAATTGCTCGAAACCGGCTAGGTCAGGCTGCGCCGTCCGAAGGGTTTTGCGCTCTTCGGGCGCGTGCGCCGCTCGATCCCGTCCCACCGCGGCTTTTCTACCGGTGCGAACGCGTCCATCGCCGCGTCGTAGCCCACTTCCTCCACCCGCCGAACTTCCAGCGAGATATGAGGCTCGTCGATTTCCGGCGTCGATGTCAGGTGCCGGACGATCATGATGTCGCCCTTGGAAGGCGAGTAGGTCGCCAGATGCGGCAGGTACGCGCCGTTGGCGTGACAGCGCGCGACGAAACCGTGCAGCATGCGCATCGCCCAGTCGACGGGAACCGGCGCCTCTTCCAGCACGACCTCCCGGCCGAGCAGTTCGAACGCGCCGCGGGTCGACGCGCCGATGGCGCGGACGCCCATGATCGGGCGGTTGCTCGAAAACGGCGTCACACGGACGAAGAGATTGACCGGCTCGGTGTCCAGCTCCCGCAGGAAAGGCCCCGGCCTGTAGAGCATCTCGCAGCCCTTCCAGTAGATGCCGGTCGGCATCGCGATCCGGCAGGCCGCCGCCGTCACCCGGCCGGCGAGCAGGCTGCGCGCGAAGCTCGAATTCACGGGACGCATGCCGAGCGCATTGGCAACGGCGTCGTATTCGACCTCGACGGTGATATTGACATGGGAGCGATGGTCGCGCACGGCCTCCTCCGCCTCGGGGAATGTCCGGTGCAGCATCGGCCAGTCGAGCGCCTCGAAATAGGAGGCCCGCTGCCGGATGGCGTTTCCCGCCTCGACAATGATGTTGCAGCCGCCGGCCTTGAAAGTGAGATAGCGGGTCGGGCCCGCCACCTCCTCCTTGACGATCGTCACCGGATCGCCGTTCAGGATCGGTTCCAGCTGCGCGGCGAGTTCCGCCGCGTTGAAATGCGGCACCTCCTGGTAGAGCAGCGTGCTCTCGGTCGCCACCTCAAGGCCGGACCTCTTCATCAGGGCTACGAAGTTCATCTTTACTCCCCTCGCGGACGCCAGAGCCGCCCGATACCAAATCGTAGGAGAACGCCGTGACCTTGCGGTTAAGGATTTACCTTCAATTCTTCGAATAATGTCTTTCGCCGCGCCGCCGGCCTCGACCCGCTTGGCCTTTGCCGTTTCGCGCCTATGTTTCCGCAAAACCGGGAAAAAACGAGGTGGGAACCACGTGCCATGGCGTATCTGTTCGCCGCGATAACCTGTGCCTGCTGTGCCGCCGTTGCGGCCATCGTGGTCTGGTCGTCGAACCGGCCCGAGCGGCCGGTCTGGCCGCCGCTTGATTTCGGCTGGCCGGCGCGCATCGTCACATGGACGGTGACGATCCTCGCCATCGGCGCCGCATACATGGCCGGCCGCGCGAGCTGGAACGCCTGGGACTGGCCCGGCTGGATCCGCTGGTATGCCGGTTTCCCGCTTGCCTTCGTGTCGAGTTGGGTGAGTTCATGGGCGATCATGAAGCTCGGCCTCGACCGCTCGATGGGCGCGCGCGGCGGTCTCGTCACCGACGGACTTTTCGCGCGCACCCGCAACCCGACCTATATCGCCAATCTGGCGCTTTGCGCCGGCTGGACGATGCTCGCCGCGTCCTGGCCGGCAGCAATCGCCGCCGGATCGCTCGCCGCGCTCTATGTCTTCGCAGTGCCCTACGAGGAGAAATGGCTCGCCCGCACCTATGGCGAGGCCTACGCCGCCTATTGCAGCCGCGTGAAGCGCTGGGCGCTGTAGGGTTCGGGATCGCAGAACGGCGTCTCGCCGGTGATCATCTGCGCGACCAGTTCGCCGGTTGCCGGCCCGAGCGTGAAGCCGTGATGGCCGTGGCCGAAATTGAGCCAGATCCCGTTCATGCCCGGCGCCCTGCCGACGACCGGCAGCATGTCCGGAAAGACCGGCCGCGCGCCCATCCACGGCTCCGGATCGACGCTGTCGGCGAGCGGAAACAGGTCGCGCGCCATCGGCAGGACCCTGCGCAATTGCACCGGCGTCTTCGCCGCCTCCTGGCGGGCGAATTCCGCCCCCGAGGTCAGCCTGATCCCGCGCGCCATCGGCGCCAGCACGAAGCCGAATTCGTCATCGACCAGCGGCCGCGACAGATAGGCATTGCCCGTCGCGCCGTAATGCTCGTGATAGCCGCGCTTGACGCCCATCGGCAGCCGCAGCCCGGCCGCGTCGAGCAGCTTCTTCGACCACGGTCCCAGCGTGACCGCGACATGGTCCGCGGAGAGCGCCGGACCGTCGGTTGCGACCGTCCATTTGCCGTCGCCGTTTTCCAGCCCGAAGATCTCCGCCTGGACGATCTCGCCGCCGAGGCGCTTGAACAGCTCCGCATAGGATTTCACCAGCGCGCCGGGGTCGCTGCAGGTCCACGGATCGCGGTAATGCATCGCGCCGGCAAGTTGCGTCACGTCGACATGCGGCTCCAGCGCCTGCAGTTCGGCCATGTCGGGCATGACGGCATCGAGGCCGAAATCGCGCAATTCGCGCGCCTGCGCCTCGGCTTCCGGGATCGCGCCGTCGTCGCGAAACAGCCGGATCCAGCCGCGCTTGGCGATGAGCCCGGACGAGCCGGCCTCGTCCATCAGCGCCTGGTGCGCCTCGAGACAGCGCGCGAAGATCGGCACATTGGCCGCCAGCGAACGCCGCCCGCCCTCCTCCGTCGACGCGCGGAAATAGCGCCACAGGAACGGCGCGACGGAGGCAAGCGACGTGATGTGATAATCGGCGTCGGTGCGCCGCTTCAGCGCCACGTCGATGATCGTGCGCAGGTCGCGCGGGAACAGATAGGGATGGATGCCTTCGCGCTGGATGATCCCGGCATTG
Organism: uncultured Alphaproteobacteria bacterium; assembly: GCA_963712205.1. GTDB lineage: Bacteria > Pseudomonadota > Alphaproteobacteria > Rhizobiales > Rhizobiaceae > Oricola. The sequence continues at coordinate 370,422 of CAVQHF010000011.1, forward strand.
CCGAAGCTCGTTTCCTCGCCCGGCTCGCGCCGGTCGACCAGCGCGACCGAAAGCCCCCGTTTCGCCAGGTGGATGGCCGTCGATACGCCGGCGATGCCGGCCCCCAGAACGATGGCGTCGTGTGCCATCTCAGTACTCGACGCCGATCTGCGCCTTGATGCCGGAGCGGAACGGATGCTTGACCAGTTCCATCTCGGTGACGAGGTCGGCCGCCTCGATCAGTTCCTCGCCGGCGTTGCGCCCGGTCAGCACCACATGCGTCATCGGCGGTTTCTCCGTCTTCAGGAACTCCACCACCTCGTTGACGTCGAGATAGTCGTAGCGCAGCGCGATATTGATCTCGTCGAGCAGCACCATCGTGTTGGTCTCGTCGCGGATCAGTTCCTTCGCCTTCTCCCAGGCGGCTTTGGCCGCCTCGATGTCGCGCTCCTTGTTCTGGGTCTCCCAGGTGAAGCCCTCGCCCATCGTATGGAACGAGCAGATGTCGGAGAACCGCTCCTTGATCAGGTTGCGCTCGCCGGTCTCCATCCCGCCCTTGATGAACTGCACCACGGCGCATTTGCGGCCATGCGCGATATGCCGGAAGATCATGCCGAAGGCCGCCGTCGACTTGCCCTTGCCCTTGCCGGTATGGACGATGATCAGGCCCTTCTCGTCCGTCTTGGTGGCCATGATCTTGTCGCGCGCCGCCTTCTTCTTCGCCATCTTGGCATCGTGTGGCGCATTCGGGCTTCGTTGGTCGTGCTTTCGTTGGTGTCGGTCATGCGTATCCTCAGTAGTCCGCTTTCTGTGCCAGATCGCCGCCGTGCCATATCCACAGCGCCAGCAGCGGCGTGTCGTCAATCCTGGTGGCGTGGCGCATGTTGGAGGCGTGGAAGATCAATTCGCCGGCGGCGCGTGCCGTGAATTCCCCGCCGTCGCGGCTCCATAATCCGTTGCCGGTCAGGGGTATGTAGATCTCCTCGGCCAGATGCCAGTGATCGGGATAATCGATGCCCGGCCCGTAAAGCACAAGCCCCGCCGCGATTTGGTCGCTCTTGAAGTGGCCATTCGGCCCGATCAGTTCGATATGCGCGTAGTTGTCGGTGAAATACGCCCCGAACTCTTCGGAGGTATACATCTGCTTCCAGTCGAGCAGCGCAGCGCATTCGACCAGCGCCTGCGCCAGCTGTCGCTCCGCCTCATCGACATAGGCCAGTATGGCGGAGAGATGGCGGATCGCATGCGGCGCATGCGGCACCAGCGCGAGTTCTGGCAGTGTCCAGTCGAACTCTTCGGTCCATGCGTGCAATTCCGGGTCGGCGCGCCGCCCAATATAATCGCGAAACGCATCCAACAATGGCCTTGTGCTCATCGCCTGATCCTCCCACGGCCCGGTTACTTCATGTTTCGGCAGGTCGCCTGCCACGTTAAGCCATTCGATGCGTTGGTTCCAGAAGTCATCCTGCCCGGTCGAAAAACCGGTGTGGTATGTCGACACTTGCGGCGAAAGATGAATCTCTCCTGGAAGAGCGTCGTTCTCGCAAGCCATGGGCGTTCCGCGGATCCTGGGGAACCTGTGCGTGATGCCCTGCCAAGATTGATACGCTCCTGTTTCGTCGTCTGCCCACTCGAATTCCGACGTCGAAATGGCGAAGAACGTCGTCACCGGTGAGGACATCGCGGTGGCAGCTTTCGCAACGGCAATGCGCCGCCACCGCGCAGGCACCGGTCGGTCGTCAATGGCATGTCCCCGCCGAAAGGTTTCGCGAAATAGATGCGCAGCGGCGCGCCGCCCGCGGCCGGCAGGCGGCCGAACTCGCAGTAACCCAGCTTCTCGTAGAAACCCGGCGCCTGGAAATCGTAGGTGTCGAGATAGACCCCGACGAGACCGCGCCTGCGCGCTTCCGCCTCGGCCCCGGCCATCAGCGCGCGGCCGACGCCCAGCGTCCGCGCCTGCGGCGTCACCGCGAGAAGCCGGACATAGAGCCAGCGCTGCAGGACGACCCCGCAGAGGCCGCCGAGGAAGCCGCCATCGCCATCGCTGGCGCGCAGATTGATGCCATCGTCGTCGAAGGGCTTGCCGAGCACCCTTGCCGCCTCGTCCAGCGCCGCCTCGACTTCCCGGGCGAGGTCCGCCGCATCGCCGTCGATCGCCTCGATCTCGACCGTCACGGCCGCTCCTCCTTCAGGATTTTCGCATACCAGATCCGCTGCGGATGGCTTCCGACCTTCGGTAGCCGGCCGATTTCGCGATAGCCGCACTTGCCGTAGAACTCCGGCGCCTGGAATTCATAGGTATCGAGATAGACGCCGGCGAGCCCGTTTTCGCGCGCATGGGCCTCTGCCCGCTCCAGCAGCCTGCCGCCGAGGCCGGAGCCGCGCGCGTCCGGCGCAAGCGCCAGCAGCTTCACGAACAGCCAGCCGAGTTGCGCCTTGCCCGACAGGCCGCCGACGACCTTCCCGCTTCCGTCCGTCGCCTTCCAGAACATCTCGTCGACGATGAACGGATGCCCCGCCCGCATCGCATGGACGTCGAGCAGCCGGTCGAGCGCGCCGTCGAATGCCGTGCCCTTGCCTTCCTCGATCGTGATTTCAGTCATTGGGTCCTGTCTGCCCGGTCATTTCGGAAAGCGCGAACATCGCCGAATTGCTCTTCGGCGTCCACAGCCCGCGCTCCACCGCTTCGGTCAACCGTTCCGCCATTTCGCGCAGCGCGTCCGGGTTCTTCTCGGCGATGAAATCGCGCACCCGCGCGTCCATCAGATAGGCCTGGTAGACCGCCTCGAAATGATGATCGCGCACCGCCCCGGTCGTCGCCGCGAAGGCGAACATGTAGTCGACGGTCGCCGCCATCTCGAAGGCGCCCTTGTAGCCGTGCCGCATCACGCCGGCGATCCATTTCGGATTGACCACCCGTGCCCGCACCACCCGGCCGATTTCCTCTTCCAGCGTCCGGATCACCGGCTTTTCCGGCCGCGAATGGTCGTTGTGATAGATCGCCGGCTTCTCCCCCTTCAGCGTCTCCACCGCGGCAGTCATCCCGCCCTCGAACTGGTAGTAATCGTCGGAATCGAGCAGATCGTGCTCGCGATTGTCCTGGTTCTGCACCACCGCCTGCATGCCGCGAAGCCGCTCCTCGAACAGCCCGCGCTCCGCGCTGCCCTCGGCCTGCGCGCCATAGGCGTAACCGCCCCAGACGAGATAGGCCTCGGCAAGGTCGGCCCTGTCGGCCCAGCCCTTCTCGTCGATCAGCGCCTGCAGACCCGCGCCATAGGAACCGGGCTTCGATCCGAACACCCGGTAGCCTGCCCGCCGCGCCGCCGTCTCTGCGTCCTCGCCGGCCTCGGCCAGCCGCTCCGCCTCGGCGCGCATCCTTGCTGCGACCGGATTGTCGCCCTCGTCCTCCTCCAGCGCCCCGACGGCGCGCACCGCCTTGTCGAACAGCGCGATCTGGTCCGGGAAGGCGTCGCGGAAGAAACCGGAAATGCGCAGCGTCACGTCGACGCGCGGCCGTCCGAGCTTCGCGACGGGGATGATCTCGAAACCGGTCACCCGCCGCGAAATCCCGTCCCAGACCGGCTTCGCGCCGATCAGCGCCAGCGCCTGGGCGATGTCGTCGCCGCCGGTGCGCATGTTCGACGTGCCCCATGCCGTCAGTCCGAACGACACCGGCCATTCGCCGTGATCCTGCGTATAGCGCGTCACCAGCAATTCGGCCGATTTCTTTCCCAGTTCCCACGCCGTCTCGGTCGGCACGGCGCGGCTGTCGACCGAATAGAAATTGCGCCCTGTCGGCAGCACGTCCGGCCGCCCGCGCGTCGGCGCGCCCGACGGACCCGGCTCGACGAACCGCCCGGAAAGCGCCGCCATCAGCCCGTCGATTTCCTTGGCCCCGCAGGCTTCCACCGACGGCCGCAGCCGCGTATCGATCCCGTCCAGCACCGCCCGCGTCCGCGCCCAGTCCGCCGGGCATTCCGTCTCGCCGCCGACCAGTTGCGCCGCCAGCAGCTCGATCCGTTCCACCGTGTCGCCCGCACTCCGCCATGGATCGTCCGAGACCGTCTGCAGCATGTCCGGCTTCGGTCCGCTCCAGGGCGCACTCATCTCGCAATCCAGCGGATCGAAGGTCTCCACTCTCCCCCCTGCGGCGGGGTCGCCGAGACACGTGGCTCGGCCTATGGCCCCGTCAGGGGCAGAGGGGGGTACGGCGCCAAGAACATCCGCGGCAATCGCCCGTTGCAGGCTCTGGTCCGCCCCCTCGCCCAGTGAACGCGGCACCCGCGCCAGCGCCGTCACCAGGTCGGTCAGCAGCCGCCCTTCCGGCGCCTTGCCGAAAATGTGCAGCCCGTCGCGGATCTGCATTTCCTTCAGGTCGCAAAGATAGGCGTCGAGCTTTTCAAGTGCCGCGTCGGTTTCGTCGCCTTGCGTGATCCCCGCATCGTGGTCGAGGCCGATATCGCGCACCAGGTCGAGAATCCGGACCTTCAGCAGCTTCAGCCGGCGCGGATCGCCGCCCGCCGCCTCGTAATATTCGTCGACCAGCGCTTCCAGGTCCTTCAGCGGCCCGTAGCTCTCGGCCCGCGTCAGCGGCGGCGTCAGGTGATCGATGATGACGGCCGACGTCCGGCGCTTCGCCTGCGTGCCCTCGCCCGGATCGTTGACGATGAATGGATAGACATGCGGCAGCGGCCCGAACACGGCCTCCGGCCAGCACGTCTCCGACAGCGCCAGCGCCTTGCCGGGCAGCCATTCCAGATTGCCGTGCTTGCCCATGTGAACCACCGCGTCTGCGCCGTAGACCGTCGCGCAGATAGGCATAGAAGGCGATGTAGCCATGCGGCGGCACGAGGTCCGGCGAATGGTAGCTTTCCTTCGGATCGATATTGTAGCCGCGCGCCGGCTGGATGCCGACCAGCGTTTCGCCGAACCGCGTCAGCGGCAGCGCGAAGACGCCATCGCGAAAGAACGGATCGGCCTCCGGCGCACCCCAGCGCTCGGTCACCTGCGCCTGAATCACCTTCGGAAGCGTCGCGAAGAAGCCCTTGTATTCGCTCAGCGAAATCGTCTCGCGGATTTCGCGCGCATCCGAAACCGCATTGGTCGGCCCCTTTTTCAGGTGGTCGATCAGAGCGTCGCCGTCCACCGGAATATCGCCGGCCGGAAAGCCCGCATCCGCCATCGCCCGCAGCACCTCGATCGTGCCGGCGGGCGTATCCAGCCCGACGCCGTTGGCGAGCCGCCCATCCCGGTTCGGATAGTTCGCGAGGACCAGCGCGATCCGTTTTTCAGCCGCGGGTTTCCGCTTCAGCCGCACCCGGCGCGCGGCCTGTTCGGCGACGAATTCGATCCGGTCCGCGACCGGCTCGTGCGTCACGACATTGCACTCGGTCGCCGTGTCCCAGGCGCTCGCCGACTTGAACGACACGGCGCGCGACAGCACCCGCCCGTCGACTTCCGGCAGCGCCACGTTCATCGCGAGGTCGCGCGCGTTCAGCCCCTGCGGCGAAGCCTCCCAGACCTCCTGCGGTGAACTCGACAGCACCACCTGGATCACCGGTGCGCCGTCCGCGTTCGAGCACCGTCGGCGTCCGGTCCGCGCCCGGCGCCGAGACCGCGAAACCGGTCATGTTGAGAACGACATCCGGCCTGTGCGTGTCGAACAGCGCCTCCACGGTCGCGGCGGACACCGGGTCCTTCAGGCTCGAGACATAGACCGGCAAAACCGCCAGCCCACGCGTCGCCAGTGCCTGCGCCAGCGCCTCCACCGGCGCGGTCTGCCCCGCCTGCACCAGCGCCCGGTAGAAGACGATAGCAGCGGTGCCACTGGCCACTCTCCCCCCTTGTGGGGGAGATGCCCCGTCAGGGGCAGAGGGGGGTAACGCGAATATCCCCGCCTTCAGCAGCGGCGCGGCCTGCGCCTCGATCTCGCGCCCCGCCAGAATATCGCCGCAGCCATCGAGAAAGCCGCGCGCATTCTCCGCCCCGCCCTCGATCAGGAAGCGCCACAGCGCATCGCAGCTCTCGGCGGGCAGCGTGCAGAACCGCGCCAGCCCCGGATCGGACTTGTCGTCGCCCGGTAGCACCGCGAGCTTGATCCCGTGCGCCACCGCCGCGGCATGGATCGCCTCCAGCCCGTAGGGCCAGTAGCCCGCCCCGCCGAGGATGCGCACGACGATCAGCTTCGCATGCCGGCCCGTCCGCTCGACCCAGGCGTCGACGGACATCGGGTGTTTCAGCTGCAGCAGGTTGACGAGCCGCAGCGAAAACGCCTCGCCACGATACGCGCCGGCAAGGCTCGCCAGTTCCGTGTCGGCGGCGGACAGAAAGCAGATGTCGCCTGGCGTCTGGCCGAGATCGACCGCCTCGCCATCGCCGTCGGACAGCGTGCCCTTCTGCGCGAGGAGAAGATGCATCACCCTCGGTATCACCGAAGGCGATTGCGGCTATTCCGCCGCGATCGGCATCCGCAGGCGGCCTTCGCCAGCGGCGGCGATCGCCCCGGCAATCGCCGCCTGGTCGATGTCGTGCAGCCCGATGACGACCAGCCGCGTCGTGCGCTCCTCGCCGTCGCGCCACGGACGGTCGAAATAGGTCTCGATGCGCTGGCCGACGGCCTGCACCACGAGCCGCATCGGCTTGCCCGGCACGTCGCAGAAGCCTTTCAGCCGCAGCACGTCGTGTCCCGCGATGATCGCCTTCAGCCCGGCGACGAAACCGGCCGGATCGCTGACCGACCCCGCCGCGGCGACGAAGCTCTCGAACTCGTCATGGTCGTGATCATGCTCTTCGCCGGACTCGTGCTCCATCTCGTGATGCGATTTCCTGAGCGCGATCTGGTCTTCCGTCGCCGAATTCAGCCCGAGCAGCACGTCCACCGGCAGCCGCCCATGCGTCGCATGGATGATCTTCAGCGCCCGGTCGCTCTGGCCCGCGACATTGCTGCGCACGCTTTCCAGCCGCACCGCGTCGATCAGGTCGGCCTTGTTGAGCACCACCATGTCGGCGGCGCGGATCTGGTCTTCGAACAGCTCCTCCAGCGGGCTTTCGTGGTCAAGCGCCTCGTCGGCCGTGCGCTGCGCCTCCAGGCGGTCGTGATCGTCGGCGAAGCGGCCTTCCGAGACCGCCGCCGCGTCGACCACCGTGACGACGCCGTCGACGGTCACCGCCGTCTTGATGCCGGGCCAGTTGAAGGCGGCGACCAGCGGTTGCGGCAGCGCCAGACCGGACGTCTCGATGACGATGTGGTCCGGGCGGTTTTCGCGCTCCAGCAGTTTCGTCATCGTCGGAATGAAATCGTCGGCCACCGTACAGCAGATGCAGCCATTGTTCAGTTCGACGATGTCGTCCTCCGAACAGGTCTCGATGCCGCAGCCCTTCAGCACCTCGCCGTCGACACCGAGATCGCCGAACTCGTTGATGATCAGCGCGATTTTCCGTCCGCCGGCATTTTCCAGCATGTTGCGGATCATCGTCGTCTTGCCGGCGCCGAGAAAGCCGGTGATCACCGTCGCGGGGATTTTGCCCTGCATGTCATTCATCCCTTCATCTTCAGCGGCAAACCGGCCGCCACGAAATAAACCGTTGCGGCCAGCGCCGCGATGTCCTGGTGCAGCCGGCCCGCATGATCGCGGAACTCCCGCGCCATCCTGTTTTCCGGCACGATGCCGAGCCCGACCTCGTTCGAGACCAGCACCACCGGGCTTTCGATCGCGGCGAGCGTGTCGCACAGATGCCGGCCGCGCGCGGCAACGTCGGCCTCGGCCATCATCAGATTGGTGATCCAGACCGTCAGGCAGTCGACAAGGACCGCCCTGCCCGGGCGCGCCTCGCGCTTCAGCACGCTGTCCAGATCGTCCGGCTCCTCGACCGAAACCCATTCGGCGCCGCGCCGCGCCTTGTGCGTCCCGATACGCTGCCGCATTTCGTCGTCCCAGGCCTGCGCCGTCGCGACATAGACCGGCTCGAGCCCGCTGCCCAGCACCAGCGTCTCGCCGAAGACCGACTTGCCGGAGCGCGCCCCGCCGAGGACGAGCGTCGTGCCCGCGCCGAGGGTTTCCGGCCTGTCAGCCATCCTGCCCCGCCGCCTCCTCTGCCTTGATCGCGCGCGACAGGAAGTGGCCGAGCAGGCCGCCGAGAACCAGCCAGAACAGGGCCGACGTGACCACCGTCGCAATCACGAACTCGGCTGCGAGATTGGCCGGGACCGGAGACTCGTGCGACGCCGGCTGCGGCGCGCCATAGACATGCGGCGCGACGACAAGCGCCACGCCCGCCACCATCCAGACGAGCGAGCGCCTGAAGGCGAAGATCAGAAGGCCGCCGGCGGTCAGCGCGACCGTGGCGAACCACCAGATCTGCCGCGCGACGAGATCGCCCACCGCCATGCCGGGCAGTTCCGGCGGCAGCCCGAAATTGGGCGCGAGAACGAACACCGCGAATCCCCCCGCGCCCCACGCAAGCCCGTGCTGCAGCGACATCGGCTGGTCGAGAAGCAGAATGGCGGCCGTCAGGATAAGGGAGAAGGCGACGCCGACGACGAGATTGGAAAGCAGCGTGAAGAACGTGCGTTGCCATCCGTCGCGCGGCGCCCACGCCTCCTCGTGCTCCGAATGCCCCGCATCGGCATGCGGGACGGCGTTTTCATATGTCTCCGCCTGATGAATCAGCGGGATCACCCGCACCGATTGCGCCGCTGTCGCGAACGCGCCAGCGAGCAATCCCGCGACAAGCGCGGCAAGGACAACTCTGGTCAACATGTTTCCTGCCCTAGTGGCAGGGCGCGACGATCGCGTGGCGCGTGTCGTGGGTACCGTTATGCAGCGCGTCCGAATGGGCAAACGCGGCGAAATACAGCAGCGTCACGCCGAATACGCCCGCGAAAAGCGCCGTCGTCAGGCGCGCCGACGCCGAAATCGGCAGCGTCGCCGATAGTGATTGTGTTGCGAGCATGACAACCTCCGTGTTGCTCAATCCAGTCGTATGGACGGCTCTCGCCGTCGGTTCACATGGCAGGTCTCCTGGCTCATGGCGGTTTTCCCGGCGCCATCGCCTTCCCGGATATCTCCAGTGGCGCTCCCGACTTAAGGAGGTGTGGCGCCGCGCCATTCTACAGTCGCGGGGTCGGCTGTGATATGAGTGCCCGGCTTGGGTCCACCCGTCACATTCCCTTTTCATCCCGCTTCGCGCTCGGCATCGCGGGAACCATGCATCCACAGCATTAGGCCCCGCCGCCGGCCGGAGTCAATCGCGTTTGCGACGACCGGAATCGGGACTCCGACAGCGCCAGTTACCTAAGGTTAACCACGCTCGTTACGATATCTGTTCGAAGCCCGCCAAGGACTACGCATGTTAACCCAACCCGTCTAAACAGGATCGCGTTAACCAGGGCTGGCTATCCGGGCACGAATGATTGAGCGCCTCTTCATCGTGAATGACATTTCGGCTGCGTTTCGAAAGACGCTGCTCTGGTCGCTGGTTATTGCCTTCATCTCGGTGATCGTGACCCAGTTGATGTACAGCTGGTACTTCCCGGAAATCGCAGCGAGCCACGGCAGGGAACTGCGCATATTCGGGTTCCTCGTCACGATGGCCATCGCGACCCCCTTTGTCGGCCTGTTTGCCTACATGTCGCTGCGGATGAGTTCGTTCAACGCCGATCTGAAGGAAATGGCGCGCCGCGACGGCCTGACCGGCCTTCTCAACCGTACCGCTCTGGAAGAAAAAATCCACCGCCGCAACGCCGACCCCGACGACGGCAATCCCAATGAAGACGCGCTCATCATCATCGATATCGACCACTTCAAGGCGATCAACGACACCCATGGTCATGCCGCCGGCGACCACGTGCTGCGCATGGTCAGCGTCTGCATCGCCGGCAATGTCTTCGAGCGCGATCACGTCGCCCGCATCGGCGGCGAGGAATTCGGCGTCTTCCTGATCAATGCGGGCGCCGCCGGTGCGGTGAACGCGGCCGAGCGCATTCGCGCCGCGCTCGAGGATTGCAAGACCCATTACGAAGGCGAGATCATCAAGGTGACCGCGAGCGTCGGCGGCGCGCTCTACCCGCGCGGCGCATCCTACCAGACGATCTACCAGGGCGCCGATTTCGCCCTCTACCGGGCCAAGCGTAGCGGCCGCAACGGCTGCGAGTTCAACGGCCTGCCGGCGATCTGGCATTCGCGCGGGAGCGGCACGACCGATTCGGATCCGGATTCGGAAAACGGCTCGAACGTCGCCTGACGCACTATTCTGCCGCGGCGAACAGTCCCTCGATATCGAGATGGCATTCCATCTCGGTTGCTATCGTGTCGAGCGCGGCATCGACGATCTCGCGATGATCGCCGCCCGAGGACCGGGCGCCGAGACTTTCGAGCCAGGCGGCGCGGAATGCCCCGCTGTCGAAAAGCCCGTGCAGATAGGTTCCGAACACCCGCCCGTCGGCCGAGACCGCGCCGTCCGCATGTCCGCCGATTGTCAGCGCCGGGCGTGCGCAATCCGGCCCGCCGGTGACACCGAGATGGATCTCGTATCCGGTCAGATCGACGCCATGAACCACGGAACGCGCCGCGGCGTTCCCGACGCGCTTTTCCGGCGCCATGTCCGTCTCGACGTCGAGCAGGCCGAGCCCCGCGGTTTCGCGCATCGTACCCTCGATGCCGAGCGGATCGCGCACCACCCGCCCGAGCATCTGGTAGCCGCCGCAAATGCCCGCGACATGGCCGCCACGCGCCGCATGCGCGCGGATATCGGCGTCCCAGCCGTTTTCGCGGAAGCGGATCAGGTCGGCGATGGTCGATTTCGACCCCGGAATGACGACCGCCGCCGCGTCACGCGGCAGCCGCTCGCCCGGCCGCACGAACACGACCTCGACACCGTCTTCGGCGGCCAGCGGATCGAGATCGTCGAAATTGGCGATACGGTCGGGCACAGGCACGGCGATGGTGATGCCCTTCCCCGCCCCGGAGATGATCCGGTCGAGCGCCACCGAATCCTCCGCCGGCAGGCGCGCCGCGTTCTTCAGCCAGGGCAGCACCCCGAATGAGCGCCAGCCGGTGTGCCGCGTGATCGCCGACAGCCCGTCGTCGAACAGGCTGACATCGCCGCGAAACTTGTTGATCAGGAAACCGCGGATCATCGCGCGGTCGGCCTCCGGCAGGATCGCATGCGTTCCCACCAGCGAGGCGATCACCCCGCCGCGGTCGATGTCGCCGACCAGCACCACCGGAACGCCGGCCGCCGTCGCGAAGCCCATATTGGCGATGTCGCCGGCCCGAAGGTTGATTTCCGCCGGCGAGCCCGCGCCCTCGACCAGCACGATGTCGGCTTGCGCGCGCATCCGCTCGTAGCTTTCCAGCACGCCGGCCAGAAGTTCCGGCTTCAGTCTCTGGTAATCGCGCCCCTTCGCCTCGCCACGCACCTTGCCCTGGACGACGATCTGGCTGCCGTTTTCGCTCTGCGGCTTCAAGAGCACCGGGTTCATGTGCACCGATGCCGGCGTCCGGCAGGCCAGCGCCTGCAGCCACTGCGCGCGCCCGATTTCGCCGCCATCGTCGGCGACGGCGGCGTTGTTCGACATGTTCTGCGGCTTGAACGGCCGGACCGTCATGCCGCGATTGGAAAACAGCCTGCACAGCCCGGCGACCAGCACGGTCTTGCCGACATCCGAGCCCGTTCCCTGAAACATGATGGCCTTGGTCATGCGCTCTTCGCTACTGGAAGAGCAGTCCGGTGAAAAGCATTATCGGCGGGGATTTGAAGGCGGCGCGCGCGGCGCCTTTGCACCAGCACCATAACCGCAGGCAACGCGGGCGTCGCTTGCGGTCACCGGAAAATCCGGTTGTCTGGAGTCCGCCAAATACGCGGCGGAAGAAACAAAACTCCGGTACGCAGTACCTTCTCCGGAGGTGGAGGCGGTTGTTTGTCGCCTCTCCCGGACAATAGGACCAACAGGGTTACCACGAGGTTATTGAGACCTTAAGCAAACATAAATTTGGCAGTTTTTTCAATTAACAAGTCAGGATGTCGCGGGCCTGCGCGACGCCGCGTCCCTTCCCCAGCGGCAGCGCTCCCGGCGCCTCGATTTGGCGTTTTTTCCCGCCCGAACGGCCATATCTTGGTCATTGCGGCAAAAGGCCCCTCGCATTCGCGCCCCGCGGCGGTCATATCTTGGTGTTAAGGACTGGCGCTCGCCGCGATATGCGGTATCAAGAAAAACACGGATCACCGGGACGCGAAATGGAATGCGCATGAGCCATTGGGTTCGAATCGGGTTGATCGCCGCTGCCGGCCTGCTCGCGGCGGCGTGCACCACGTCGCGCATCACCACCACCTACTACAATATTTCCGGCGTGACCGGCGCCGATCTCGACCGGGAAATCGCCCGCAAGGGGCCGCTCAAGGGCCACGCGCTGGCATCCACCGCCATCAAGTTCGTGCCCGTCGCGATTCGCTACGACGAGAGCGGCGGCAAGTGCCGGTACTCGAGCGCCAGGTTCCGCATCGAGGCGAACATCACCCTGCCGCGCTGGCGCCAGCACGCGTCCAGTGATCCGGAACTGCGCTCGGCGTGGAAATATCTCGCCAACTACGCCCGCGAGCACGAAAACGTCCATATCGCCATCGCGGAGAAATACGCCGCCAAGATCGCCGACGAGCTGGAAGCCATCCCGGCGAAGAAGTCCTGCGACAGTCTCGATGCGGCCGCCGAGGTCGTGCTGAAACGCAACCGGCACCAACACAATCGCGAACAGCTCGCCTTCGACGCCGCCGAACAGAAGCGCCTCGGCAAGATCTTCGACTGAGACAGAAGATGGCAGCGCGCCGCGATTTTTCGCGGCGCGCCGTTGTGCCGGTCTAGCGCAGTTCCTTGGCGGCGGTGTCGAACGCCTTACTGCAGGCGATCCACAGCCATGTCGATCGTGTCCCTGGTCCAGATCAGCGGCGGCGACATGATCATCGTGTCCATCGTCGCCCGCAGCATCACGCCGTTTTCGATCGCATGGTCGCGAATGACCACGGGCGCCGAGCCCAGCGGCTGGAAGCGTTCGCGCGTGTCGCGATCCTTGACGATCTCGATCGCGCCCATGAAACCGAAGGTGCGGATCTCGCCGACCAGCGGATGGTCGCCCAGCGCCGCCGTCAGCGCCTCGCGCAGGTAGGGACCGGTATCCTCGCGCACGCGGTCGACCAGTCCCTCGCGCTCGATGATCTCGATGTTCTTCAGCCCCACCGCGCAGGCCACCGGATGGCCCGAATAGGTGTAGCCGTGATTGAACTCGCCGCCCTTTTCCACCAGCGTGTTGGCGATGCGGTCGCCGACGAGCAGCGCCGACAGCGGCTGGTAGCCCGAGGTCAGGCCCTTCGCGGTTGTCATCGTGTCCGCCTTGATGTCCATCGACTGCGCCGCGAACCATTCGCCGGTGCGGCCGTAACCGGTGATCACCTCGTCGAGCATCAGCAGGATGTCGTATTTCTGGCAGATGCGCTGGATTTCCGGCCAGTAGCTCGCCGGCGGGATCTTGACGCCGCCCGCGCCCATGATCGGCTCGCCGATGAAGGCGGCGACCTTGTCGGCCCCGGCTTCCAGGATGGCGTCTTCCACGGCCTTTGCCGCGCGCAGGCCGAAATCGTGGTCGCTTTCGCCCGGATGCGCGTTTTCGAACGCATAGGGGCACATCACGTGGACGATATTCGGCACCGCGCCGTGGAGCTGTTCGTGCATCCCCGTCATGCCGCCAAGCGACGTGCCGGCGATCGTCGAGCCGTGATAGGCCCAGTTGCGCGAGATGATCATGTTCTTTTCGGGCTTGCCTTCCAGCGCCCAGTAGTGACGCACGAGCCTGAGCGCCGTGTCGTTGGCCTCCGAGCCGGACGAGCCGTAGAACACCTGGTTCATGTGGGCCGGCGCGATCTCGGCGAGCTTGCGCGCCAGGAGCGCCGGCGCCGGCGTCGTGCAGCGGAAGAACGAGTTGTAATAGGGCAGCTCGCGCATCTGCTTGGTCGCGGCCTCGACCAGTTCCTCGCGGCCGTAGCCGGCGTTGACGCACCACAGCCCCGCCATGCCGTCGAGGATCTCCTTGCCCTCGGTGTCGTAGATGAACGGCCCGTCGGCGCGGGTGATGATGCGCGTGCCCGCCGCGCGCAAGTCCTTGTGGTCGGTGAAGGGATGCAGGTGATGCGCATTGTCCATCGCGCGCATCTGGTCGAGCGAATAGTTCTGAAAAGTCATCGAAACCTCCTGAAAAAACGATAGGGATGCGCCTCGCGGCGCCTGTGTCGCGTTCAGGAAGGGACGTGGGGCGAGTAGCCTATGCGCGCGCACAACAGCAGCAGTTCGGTATGCAGCGTGCGCGTTGTCGGTTTCGAGATCATGCCACGAAAATAGCGCCCGCGATTGCGCCGCGCAATCCGTAATTCCGCGCCCCTTTGCCGCCGCGCGATTCCAAAAACCTCCGATCAATTCCGCAAATCGCCTGCCGATTCCGAAAACCGAGCGGCGAAACGACCGCGCCGGCCCCATCTCGTCGCCAGCGCTGCCCGCCGGACGCGGTTCTCCTCGCCCGAGGTGGCGCGCACGAAAGGATGAAATCATGAAAACGCCATCTCGCCTGATACGGTTGTCCGCCGCCGCCCTCCTGGGCCTGTCCTTTGCAACCGCCGCGATCGCGCCGTCCGTCGCCGAAGAGGCGCCGGCGAAACAGGAAACCCGCGTCGACACCAGGACCACCGGCTCGATCCCCGCCCAGGCCTGCGATCCGAACGATCCGAAGGCCGGCATCGTCTGCCACGTCACCCGCGGCGAGCAGAATGCCCGCTTCCCGTCGGCGCCGGTCAATCCCGCCTTCGGATTTTGATGCGGAAGCGCCGCGGGCGCGCGGCACATAAAATGACCGGGAAAATCCGCCGGCTCCTTTTCGCGGGCCGGCGGAACGATTATTTTGGGGCCATGGAACAGCAGGTCCCCTCGATCGCATTGATCGCCGAGATCGCCCTGCGCGGCGGCGCGGCGGGCATTTCGCTGCTCGTCGCCGGTCTTCTCCTCTCCATTCGCCCCTTGCACAAGGTGACTTTGTTCGGCGCGCTGTTCGCCGCCGGGGCGGCCGTCTACGCGATCACCGCGGTCGATCCGATCCAGTCGGCGCTCGGGCCCTTCCACATCCCGCTCAGGCTGTTCGCCATGCTGTCGCCCGGCTTCTTCTGGCTTTTCATCATGGCGCTGTTCGACGACGAGTTCGAATGGCGCGCCTGGATGGCGCTGCCGCTCGTCGCGATCGCCCTCCTCTTCTTCATCTGCATTCTCTTCCCCGCGGCGGAACATGGCTCGAAACTGCTGCATGTCCTGATCGTGCTGGCGCTGATGGCGCACGTCCTGATCCTGACGCACCGCAGCCTCAACGACGACCTCGTCGCCGCGCGCCGCCAGTTCACCAATATCGTCGCCGTCCTCGTGCCGCTGGTCTGTTTCGCCATCGGGATCATCGAGTTCTATGAAATCCTGGATGTGCGCGGCGGCTATGGAAGCCAAGTCGTGTCGGCGATCCTGTTCGCGGTCACCGGCGGTTTCGCCTTCGGCATCGCCGGCATCCGCAAGTCGCTGTTTCCGGTCGCCCCGCAACAGCCACGTCCGGCCGGCGCGCCCAGTTCGGCCGCCGACCGCTTCGATCTCGCCCGGCTGGAAAAGCTCGTCGACGAAGGCGTCTATCTCAATCCGGGGCTGACCATCGGCGAACTGGCGAACCGCATGAACATGCCCGAACACCGCCTGCGCCGCCTGATCAACAAGGGGCTCGGCTACCGCAATTTCGCGGCCTTCCTCAACGAACACCGCATCGCGGAGGCCAAGCGCCGGCTGTCCGAACCGGAAACCGCGCGCGACCAGATCACCAGCCTCGCCTTCGATCTCGGCTATTCCTCGCTGGCGCCCTTCAACCGCGCCTTCCGCGAACGTATCGGCATGAGCCCGTCCCAATACCGCGAAAAGGCACTCGCCGGTGTCTGAGCGTTTAACCCGGCATTTATCTGAACCACTTAAATGCCGGACGTGTAAACTTTACACTGTAAAGCCAGGGAACGCCGAATGAGCGCGGCAAGATCCGTCCTTCTGACCGGGGCTTCCGGTTACATCGCCAAGCATATCGCGCTGCACCTGCTCGAAGCCGGCCACACCGTGCGCGGCTCGGTGCGCGCCACGGATCGCGAACACGAGATCGCCGATGCGGTGCGCCCGCATCTCTCCGATCCGGCGGCCGAAAGCCGGCTGCGCTTCATCGAGCTCGACCTGATGTCCGACAGCGGCTGGACCGAGGCGGCGGAAGGCATGGATGTCCTGATCCACACCGCCTCGCCCCTCCCGCTCGAACAGCCGCAAGACGAGGACGACATCATCCGCCCCGCCGTCGACGGCACGCTGCGCGCCCTGCGCGCCGCCAAAGCCGCCGGCATTACCCGCGTCGTCCTGACGTCGTCCATCGCCGCGGTGGGAGAAACCGGCGACGTGCCGGCCGGCAAGATCTACGACGAAGGCGACTGGTCCGACACCGACTGGCCGGAGATCACGCCCTACGCCAAGTCGAAGACGCTCGCGGAACGCGCCGCCTGGGATTTCGTGCGCACGCAGGCGCCCGACATGCAGCTGACCGTCATCAATCCGGGCCTCGTGATCGGTCCGCCGCTCGACGGCCATATCGGCACGTCGCTGGCGCTCGTCCAGCGCATCCTGCGCGGCAGGGATCCGGCGCTGCCCAATATCGGCTTCGCCCTTGTCGACGTGCGCGACATCGCCACCATGCATGTCCGGGCGATCGCGACGCCGCAATCCGTCGGTGCCCGCCATCTCGGCGTCTCGGGCTTTCTCTGGTTTCCGGAAATGGCGGAAATTCTCGCCGCGCAATATCCGCACCGCGGCATCGTCACCCGGCGCGCGCCGAATGCGGCGGTGCGCATGCTGGCGCAGGTCGACAGCGCGGCGAGAACCGCGGTACCCCTGCTCGACATTCGCCGCGACTTTTCCAGCGCCCGGGCGCGCGCGATCTTCGGCATCGACTTCGTCCCGGTGGACGAAGCCCTGCGCGCCAGCTGCGCGGTACCTGATCGAAAACGGACTTGCATGAAGGCCGGCGTCAGCCGAGCGATGCGCGAACCTATCGGCATGAACCCGTGGCGGGATCGCGAAAAGACGCCGAAAGGCGCTGTTTCCGGTTCCGCTCTCCAGGCGGAACGGCTAACATTCCGATCGGATCTGCTTTGTGGCACGGGAACCGTTTGATCGAGCAATGAAGACCGCGACAGTTCTGGCCGGCCTGATCTCAGCTGCCTTCATTTTCGGATCGCCAGCCGCTCTGGCGGCGGACTTCACCGTTTCGGAGGGCAAACTCTCCGACCGGGATTTCTATCGCGCCATCGCCTGCGGCGCCGACGTCGGCGGCTGGTGCAGGATCCCGATCCTCAAATGGCCGTCGGAACAGCGCCATAACCTTGAAGTCTTCGTCGAAGACCCGCAGGACGGATTTCCGCGGGAAAAGGTCAAGATGGTTATTGCCTCGGTCCGCCTGGCGATTACCGAGGTCAACATTTCCGGCGCCGATATCCAGCTGGAATTCACCGACAGGAAGTCCGCGCCGATCCACATCCATATGGTCAATGCCCATGCCGGCGAAACGATCGCCGGGACGGGAGACGATATCCTCGACGGAGCGAGCATAGACGGAGGCGTAACGGTGCTCCGGTGGGAGCATTACACGAATAAGATCGTCGCGGCGCGTATCGGGATTGCCAGCAGCATTCCCAAGACCATCATAAGATCGGTTGTCCTGGAGGAAATAGTACAATCCCTCGGACTGCCGCTGGATATCAAGAACCCCTATTACAGGCTCAAGTCCATTTTCGCCGAGGACGGAAACAACGTTTACAAACTCCGTCGCCAGGACACGCTTGCGTTGCGCATGCAATATCCGACCGGGTGCGATAAAGCGTCCGACTGCCTGCAACAGTAGCCATTAGCCGCGCCGGCGGCCCCGGCGTTCGCGGCGCGGCGCCGCATCCCCGGTCGCCGCCGCCTTGTTCTTCAGCGGCCCGATCTTCGCGACAACGTCATCCAGCGTCGGCCGCGCGCCCCTGGTGTGATGATCCAGCGCCTCGCGCATCGCCCTGAGGTGATCGCAGGTCGTGCCGCAGCAGCCGCCGATGATCGTCGCGCCCGCGTCGAGGGCGAGGTGGACGTAATCGGCCATCAGTTCCGGCGTGCCCGAATAGACGATCTTCTCGCCCTGGAACTGTGGAATGCCGCAATTGCCCTTGACGATCAGCGTCGCGTCCGGCTTCGCCGCGCTCATGTCGAGCAGCGAGGACAGGATGTCCGGCGCGCCGACGCCGCAATTGGCGCCGATCGCGATCGGCTGTTCCGGCTCCCCGTCGAGCACCGTGTGCATGTCCTTCGGATGAAGGCCCATCATCGTCTTGCCGGCCGTATCGAAGGACCCGGTGAAGACATAGCGCATCCCCGCCGCGATCGCGCCTTCGGCGGCCGCGCGGATTTCGTCGGGCGACGACATGGTCTCGATCCAGGCGACATCCGCGCCGCCAGCCTTCAGCCCCTCGATCTGTTCCCTGAACGCTTCGACGGCCTTCTCGAAGGTCAGCGCGCCGAGCGGTACCAGCAGTTCTCCCGTCGGCCCGACCGAACCCGCGACGATGACCTTGTGGTCCGCCTTGTCGGCGACCGCGCGCGCCAGTTCGGCGGCCTTTTTGTTGAGCTCGAACACGCGGTCCTGCGCATCGTGCAGCTTCAGCCGGTGGCGCGTCCCGCCGAACGAATTGGTCAGGATGATGTCGGCGCCCGCGTCGACGAAATCCTGATGCAACTTGGTGATCTTTTCCGGCGCGTCCGTGTTCCACAATTCGGGCGCATCGCCGGACATCAGCCCCATCGCGAACAGATTGGTGCCCGTCGCCCCGTCGGCAAGAAGCACGCCCTTTTCGGCGATGAGATCGGAAAGCGGATTGGACATGCGAATACCTCGATTGCAACTGATATAACGATATAAAGACATCGTTATGTGTTTGCAATGAGGAAACGCCCGGCCGCACCGCCATTCGGCAGCCTTGACCCCCGTCAATTCGCGCCGCTTCCATGACCGTTACGGTCGCCGGGAACCGCAGAGAGGAGCGGCGCGCCAGACCATGAATGATGAGACAAGAACACGCGGCTTCACAACGGCCGCCATCTGGATCGCCGTCGCCCTCATCGCCTCGCTCACCGTCACCGGCCCCTTCGCGGGGCTGAGCCGCGAAGCCCAGTCCGCCGGCGCCATCGGCCTGATCATGGCCGTCCTGTGGATGACCGAGGCGCTGCCGCTTCCCGTCACGGCGCTGCTGCCGCTGGTCTTCTTTCCGCTGTTCGGCATCGCCTCCGTCGAGCGGCTCGGCCCGTCTTACGCCAATCCGGTGATCTTCCTGTTTCTCGGCGGCTTCCTGATCGCGCGCGCCATCGAGAAATGGAACCTGCACCGCCGCCTCGCCTTCGCGATCCTGGCAAGGACCAGCGGCGACCCGGCCGTCGTCATCCTCGCCGTGATGGCCGTCACCGCGTTCCTCAGCCTGTGGATCTCCAACACCGCGGCGACGATGGTGGTCGCGCCGATCGCCGCCTCGATCGCCGCCATGCGCTCCGGCGACCGCGAATTCGCGCCCGCGGTCATGCTCGGCACGGCCTATGCCGCGACCATCGGCGGCATCGGGTCGCTGATCGGCACGCCGCCCAACGCGCTGTTCGCCGCCTATATGGAAAAGACCCACGGCGTCGTCATCGGTTTCGCCGAATGGATGCTGGTCGGCCTGCCGGTCGTCTTCATCCTGCTGCCGGTCACGTGGCTGGTCCTGACCAGATGGGCCTTCCGGCCGGAACCGGGCCATATGGAGGTCGGCATTTCCGGACTCGGGGCGATGTCGTCGGGCGAAAAGCGGGTCGCCGTCGTCGCGTTTCTGACCGCGCTTGGCTGGGTCACCCGCCCGGCGCTGGCGAAGCTCGCTCCGGGCCTGGCGCTCACCGATGCCGGCATCGCCATGGCCGGCGCCGTTACCCTGTTCGTCATTCCCGCCGGCGGCGGCCAGAAAACGCGCCTGCTCGACTGGAACACCGCCGCGGGCCTGCGCTGGGACGTGCTGATCCTGTTCGGCGGCGGGCTCGCACTGGCGTCCGCGATCGACGACACCGGCCTCGCCGTCTGGATCGGCGAACGTGCCGAGGCGCTGCAAGGCTTTCCGGTGATCGCGATCCTGCTGACGCTGGCCGTGATCATCGTCTATCTCGGCGAACTCGCCTCCAACACCGCCATGGCGGCGATCTTCCTGCCCGTCGCCGGTGCGATGGCGCTGGCGATGGGGGCCGATGTGATGGTGTTCGCCCTGCCGGTGGCGATGGCCGCGTCGATCGGCTTCATGCTGCCGGTGGCGACGCCGCCCAACGCCATCGTCTTCGCCAATCCCGCCGTCACCCGTGCCGACATGATCCGCGCCGGCGCCGGTCTGGACGTCATCGGCATCGCCGTGGCGCTTGCCGCGGGCGCGGTTCTGGGACCTTTCGTCTTCGGTTGAATCGGATACGAAAAAAGCCGGGGCAACCCCTTGCCCCGGCTCTTCTATTTCACACTGGCCTGGGATGCGGAACGGTCAGGCCGCCTTGCGCTGCGCGTCCTTGCGCGGTTCGCCGGTCTCGCGCCGCTCCTCGGTCGAGAACTGGGCGATCATCTGCGCCAGGTTCTGCGCCTCCTCTGCGAGCGAATGGCTGGCGGCGGTCGTCTCCTCGACCATCGCCGCATTCTGCTGCGTGGTCTGGTCCATGTCGTTGATCGCGACGTTGATCTCCTGCAGGCCCATCGCCTGTTCGCGCGACGATGTCGCGATCGTCTCGACGCGCTGGCTGATCTCCTGCACGCCGTCGGCGATCGCCTTCAGCGCGGCGCCGGTCGCGTTGACCAGTTCGACGCCGTTTTCGACTTCCGAGGCCGAGGTGTCGATCAGGCTCTTGATCTCCTTGGCCGCGGTGGCGGAGCGCTGGGCGAGTTCGCGCACTTCCTGCGCGACGACCGCGAAGCCCTTGCCGGCCTCGCCGGCCCGCGCCGCTTCCACGCCGGCATTCAGCGCCAGCAGGTTGGTCTGGAAGGCGATCTCGTCGATCACCGTGGTGATCTCGGTGATCCGCCGCGACAATTCCTCGATGCGGCCCATGGCCGTGACCGCGTTGCGCACGACGCTGCCGGACTCTTCGGCCTCGTCGCGCGCCTTGGCGACGATGTCGCGCGCCTCGGCGGCGCCGGTCGACGACTGCTTCACCGTCGCGGTGATCTCGTCGAGCGCGGCGGCGGTTTCCTCGAGCGCGGCGGCCTGCTGTTCGGTGCGCCGCGACAGGTCGTTGGTCGCGGAGCTGATCTCGCTCGCGCCGCCCTGGATCATCTCGATGGTCTTGGCGATCGAGCCGACGATGGAGCGAAGCTGGGCGGCGGTGCGGTTGAAGTCGGCGCGCAGCTTGGCGTAGTCGGAACCGAGATCGTCGACCTCGACCGTCAGGTCGCCGTCGGCCAGCCGGTCGAGCGCGGCGCCGAGCGATTCCACCACCGCGATCTGGGCGGCGCTGACGCGGGCTGACTGAGCGTCATGGGCCTGGCGCTGGCCTTCGATTTCCTTCTGCTGCTCGTCCTTGCTCAATTCCAGTTCGTTGCGCTCGATGACGGATTCGCGCAACGCGACCAGCGCGTTCGCCATCTCGCCGATCTCGTCGCCGCGCGTCGCATGCGGCACCTCGTTTGCCGTGTCGTTGCGCGCGACCTCGTTCATCACTGTCTTCAGGTCGGCGATCGGGCGCGAGATGGAGCGGCCGATGGCGAAGGCGGCGAGCATCGTGGCGACAGCCGTGACCAGCAGCGTGACGACGGACGTCACGATCGAACGCATCAGCAGCGCCTGCAGGTCGTCGGCATAGACGCCCGTGCCGACAACCCAGCCCCAGGGCTTGAATCCGGCCACATGCGAATATTTCTCCACCGGCGCGTCGGCGCCGGGCTTCGGCCACATATAGTCGACGAAACCGGCGCCCTTCGCTTCGACGACGTCGATCATCTCGGCGAAGAACTTCTTGCCGGTCGGATCCTCCATCCCGATCAGGTTTTTGCCGTTCAGCGCGGGCTTGATCGGGTGAGCGATCATCACGCCGTCGAGGCGCTGCAGCCAGAAATAGCCGTCCGTACCGTAACGCATCGCCATGATCGCGTCCGTGGCGCGCTTCTGCGCCTCGTCGACCGTCATGTCGCCGGCTTCGGCGCGAGCGTTGTAATCCGCCATGATCGAGACGGCATTGGCGTTCATGTCGGCGAGCTTGGCCTTGCGTTCGGCAACGGCGATGGCATGGCCCGAATAGGTTTCATAGGCGACGGCCGCCGCCATGAAGGCGAGCGCGAGCGCGGTGAGAACATAGATGCGGTGCGATATTTTCAGGGATTTCATCTGGGGACTTCCGGCTTACGTTGCTGGAGGTCATTAGATTGAATCAAATTTAAACAAATGCTTATCGCCTGCCCCTCGAAATTGAGAATCGGAAAGTTACCTTTTCGCAACGCACAATGTGCAGGCGCATGCCGTGACGGAATGAGGACGCCTCCCGGCGTCCTTCTTTCAGCGTTCCGTAAACTTCGCCCCGCAGGGACAACCGGGGCAAGTGCGCGTGCATTTGCCTGGATCGGGCACGGTTCGCCCGGTAAAGCCGGCGGCGGGTGCGCACCCGCCTCCCGGCCTCGGCCGCCGGCCGGTCAGCATACCGCGCGCTCCAGCGCATCCCAGTCGCCCATGCGCCACGTCGCGCCGGTGACCGCCGCCATCATCCCGTCGAAGATGTCCGCCGGCATGCCCATCTGCATGCCGGTCAGCATGCCGACGCGTTCGGCCGGGCTCGCGCCGCCCAGCATGTGGCGCAGGAACCGCGCCATCTCCATCGGCGGAATGTTCTGCACGATGCGCTGATGGATGCCGGCGATCTCCTCGGCCGAGAAATGCGTCTCGATCAGCGGCTGCAGTTCGGTCTCCTCCTCGTGCATGTGCGCGAAGTCGTCGGCGACGAACAGCGCGAAACGCTGGTAGAGACGGCGCAGCTTCGCCGGGCGGTCGATCGTCGCCGAGGCCACGTCCTCGGCCAGCCGGGCGAGTTCCTCGAACGAGTTCAGATGCTCGTCGTGATCCTCGGACGCGTGATCGCTGCCGCCGGGCAAGCGCGCCTCGATCGCGGTGTGGATTTCGCGGTTCTCGTGTTCGAGATGGCTGCGGCTGATCTCGAGATGCTCGGCAAGCCGGGCGAGCGTGTCGTCGACGGCGGCATCGTCGGCCGGGTCGGTCTGCCCGATCGTGACGAGCATCCTGGCATTGGCGAAGCGAATGCCCTTGTGAACCATGTAGTAGAGATCTTCCTTGGCCTGTGCCTCGGCGGTGATTTTTGTTTCGGCGTTCATCATGTCATCTCCTGTTGGGCCGCGGACCGTCCGCGGCCGAATGGAGAGCCCAAATATCCGATTTTCTTTTCCCGAGAAGCCGGGCATAAATACATTCACTTTCCGGAAATTTCGGACAATCCGGTTCGGACCGTCGATGGACCAGCTGCGGGCAATGAAAGTCTTTCTGCGCGTCGCCGAGCGCGGCAGCCTGTCGGCGGCCAGCGCCGATCTCGGCATGGCCCGCGGCGCCGCCAGCACCATCGTGTCGGACCTGGAGAAATATCTCGGCGTGCAGTTGCTGGAGCGCACGACCCGCAGCCTGCGGCTCACCGACGACGGCCGGCACTATCTCGAACGCGCCCGCGACATCGTCGCCGATATCGAAAGCCTGGAGGACGAGGTCGGCGGCGCGAAGCGGCAGCCGCGCGGGCGATTGCGCGTTCAGATCCCCTCCGGCCTGTCCCGCCTCGTCGTCGCCCCCGCCCTGCCACGCTTTTGCGACACCTATCCGGAGATCGAGCTGCAGGTCCTGTCGCGCAACAGCCTGCCGGATTTCGTCACCGAGGAAATCGACGCCGCCGTGGTGATCGGCCCGATCCCGGCCCTCGATATCGTTGCGCGGCCGGTCGGCGCGATCCCCTACATGACGGTCGCGTCGCCGGCCTATCTCGAACGCTGCGGCATCCCGGCGGCGCCCGACGATCTGGGCCGGCACAATTGCATCCCCGTTCTGTCGACGGCGACCGGCCGGCCCGTTCCCTGGCACTTCCGTTCCGGGGGGCAGAACTCGACCGTCCCGGTAAGCGGAGCGCTCGCCTTCGAATCCGCCGAGGCCGCCGTGGTCGCCGCCGTGCGCGGCGCCGGCATCCTGCAACTGGCGAGTTATCTGGTCTATCAGGAGGTCAAGGCGGGAAAGCTGGTGCCGGTGCTGGAATCCTGCCGCCCGCAGGCCGACCAGATCTATGTCGTGCACAAGAAGCACCGCCTGAAACCGCGCAAGCTGCGTGTCTTCGAGGAATTTCTCATCGACCTGAACGCCCACACCCGCCGCAAGTGGCAGATCACCTCGGTCGACTGACCTCAGTCTTCGTCATCGCCCTCGACCAGATTGTGCGCCGCCCATTGCACATGCGGAATTTCGTCGCCGATGCGGTATTCGAAGGCCGCGATGTCGTCGAGCTTTCGCGTCAGCGAGCACTTGAAGGCGAGCCGGTACCACTTTCCCCTCGCTGCGGAACGCCGCGCCCGCCGCGTCGATAGTGTCGCGCCCGATCCGGATGTCGCCCATGGAATAGGCGGCGAGCAGGTCCGGATTGTAGTCGCCGCCCAGCGCCGCGATCTGCTCCAGCGCCTCGATCGAGCACAATTGCACGACGCGCTCGTCGGGCGCCATTTGCGGCAGGGCCGCCCTGGCGTCGGCGCTGCGCGGATCGTCCAGCGCCGCCATCGCCAGGAAGCGCTTCGCCACGATCGTCTCCCCGGCATGCGGCGGCGGCGGCAGGTCGGCCGGAAAGGAAATGACGTCCGGAGGCGATGCCGGCAGCGCCATGGCGGGCGGCGGCAATGCCGGCGCCGGGATGGCGGATGGCTGCGGCCGGATCATCGCCTCGAACTGGCCCGGATCGAGCAGCTGGACCTGAATGCTCTTTTCCTTGTGCACCGGCGGCGGCGATTTCGGCGCCGCCAGCAGCAGCGCCAGCAGCAAGGCGAGATGCAGGGCCAGCGAGGCAAGGAAGCCGGGATCGCCGAGGCGATGGCCGGGCGCGCCGATCCGTCCCGTCGCGGCATGCGCGACCGGCGGCACCGCTGCGCCGGGCGTCATGCCGCGCGCACCTTCGCTGTCAGTCCTTCACGAGGCCCCATGCCGAAATGTCTGAACCGCCGAGCGGGCGGAAAAATGGCGGGGCTGCGCCCTACCCGACATGCGTGCCGAGAAACGCCATCGTGCGCCCCCAGGCGAGCTTCGCCGCAGCCGGGTGATAGCTTGCCCGTTCGTCGCAATTGAAGCCGTGTCCGGCGCCCTCGTAGACGAAGATATCCACGTCCGGCCGCTTCGCCTTCACCGTGTCGACATTGCTCATCGGGATGCCGTGATCCTCCGCGCCGTAATGCAGCTGTACCGGGCAGCGCGGCGTCTCGTCGGCGAAAGCGGCAATCCGCCCGCCGTAAAAACCGACCGCGCCGGTAAAGCCCTCCAGCCGCGTCGCCGCCATGAAGGCGATCGAACCGCCGAGGCAGAATCCGACAATGCCGGTCTTGCCGGCATCGGCGACCGCCGCGCGCGCCGCGTCGGTGTCGCGCAGGAAGGCGTCCCAGTCCGGATCGGCCAGGAAACCCCGCGCCCGTTCGACTTCTTCCGGTGAATAGCCGCTTTCGAAATCGCGCTCCGTGCGGTCGAACAGCGCCGGCGCGACCGCCGCATAACCATCGGCGGCCAGCCGGTCGCAGATCGAGCGGATATGCGCGTTCACGCCGAAGATCTCCTGGATCACGACGATGCCGCCGCGCGGCGGCCCTTCCGGGTCGGCCCGATAGGCGCCGAGTTCGAAACCGTCGGATGCTGTCAGGGTGATCATGGGCATGATGGCGCATCTCCTCGCTTTTTCTGGTCGGATCCCTGATAGGACATCGCCGTTGCCCGGTCCACCGCCGCCCGGCTCCGCCCGTTCAATTCCCGCGTCGCGATCCGTTTGCGCTGGAACTCGACGCCCGCCTTCGCTAGCTGTTTGTGATCGATCGAAAAAACGCCGTTTCACACACGATGACCAATTCCGACCAAACGCAAAGCAGGGAACCCGGCCAGCAGGTCCTCGAACGGCTGCGCGATCTGGAACGCCGCCCGGTCGAAGCGCTCGTTCTCTATCAGGCGCGGCGGCTGGAGACCCTGCTGCGCCACGCCCGCCAGAACGTCCCCTTCTACAAACATCGCTTCGACGCGGTCTTCGATGCCGACGGCACGCTGGATCTGTCGCGGTGGTCGAAGGTGCCGCTCCTGACGCGCCGGGAAGCGCAGGAAAACGCCGACCATCTCAAGGCGACGATGATTCCGGCCGACGCCGGCAACGCCCTGCCCGACCGGACGATGGGCTCGGGCGGATCGCCCTTCCACTTCATCCGCAGCCTTGCCGCCGTCGCCACCGATGCCGGCAATACGCTGCGTATCTATCTCGATCACGGTTTCGATCTGAACGGCCGCCTCTGCGACATCCGCCTGGATGTCAGCGGCAACTCGTCCTGGCCGGACGGATCGATGCGCAAGGACTGGACGCACGGTGAAGGCACCGGAGACTACGCCCTGCTCGACATCAACACCGATACCGACAAGCAGGTCGAATGGCTGTTGCGGCGCCAGCCGCGCGCTTTGTTCACCTGGGCGACCAATGCGCGCCGGATCGCGCTGGAACTGGAACGCACCGGCCAGTCGCTGCCCCTGACCGCGATCGCCACCAGCGCCGAACCCTGCTCGCCAGCGGTGCGCGACGATCTTCGCCGTGTCTTCGGCCTCGAACCGATCGACATCCTCGGAGCCCGCGAGATCGGCATCATCGCCTTTCCCTGCAGCCATTCCCCGCTGCATCACTTCGCCGCCGAAAGCGCCTTTCTGGAAGTCATCACCGACGAGGGTCGGCCGGCGGGGCCAGGGGAAACCGGACGGATCGTGGCGACCGGTTTCTACAATTTCCACATGCCGTTCATCCGCTACGAATCGGCGACTATGTCACGCTGAGCGACCGGCCCTGCGGCTGCGGCCGGTCCCTTCCCGCCATCTCCGCAATTCATGGCCGGGCGCGGGCCCGCTTCTCGACCGCCGATGGCCGCAAGCTCTTTCCGGACCTGCCGGAGGCCGAACTCGACGCGATGATCGAGACCCTATGGATGGCAGATCGCCCAGACCGGAATCGGCACGCTGGAAATCCGCATCGACGGGATCGAATGCAAGCGAGGTCGAGGCGCAACGCCCGCGGCTGGCGGAAATCCTCAAATCCCGGTTTCGGCGAGCCGGTCTCGTTCACGATCGTAGAGAAATCGCTGCAGCCCGGGCCGGACCGCCGCAAGCACGAGTCATTCCGCAACGAGATCGGCTGATACGTGCTCAGACCGGCGCCAGATAGGTGAAATCCGAGTTGCACGGAACGTCCGGGACGGAAAGGCTGTCAAGCAAGGTAGCGGAGCTTTTCTCCAGAGGAGCCTCGCCGATCGAATCGACCAGCGGCGGAGAACTCGGCGCATGCAGGCACGAGACCACGCTGCCCGGCTCGTCATGGAAGTCCGGATCGTCCTCGCGGTGACGGCGGATCAGGCTCTTGTCCTGGCCGAAATAGAGCCGGATACCGGCGAAGATGGACTGGTAGTCGTTCTCGCCGATACGGCCGTCCACGAAGGCGGCGTAGCCGACATTGCGGGTCTTGAGGAACTGGTACTCGGCGCCGAGCGCCAGGCTGTGACCGATTTCCTTCGAGAAGCGGTGCCCGACGGACAGCTTGAAATCGTCATTGGCGTAGAAGCTCAGGTCTTCGATCGAGAAGACGCCATTGTCGACATCGCCCCATTCGTAGCCCAGAACGCCGGACGCGGTGAACCTGCCGGCGTAATATTCGCCTTCGACGCCGCTCCGGTACGAATCGATACTGTCCCAGACCGTCCAGCTCGTGTAGCCGCCGAGAAGGCCGATCGCCGGATCGCGCCAGAAAAGGTGGCCGGCGCCGTGTCCGTAAGTCTTGGAGGCAATCTGGCCGATCACGCCGTCCAGCTGCAGACCGAAGGAATGGGCGAGCGGCACCGAGACCGCGCCCCTCACCTTGAAGGCGCTGTCGAAACTGTTCAGCCCCTGGGCGCGAACGAAGAAATTGGCGGGATCGTAGCCCGGCTGCACGCCGCCGCCGGAAATGTCGAGCTTGCCATTGACCTGCGAGACCGCGGGAAGCGAACCGGCGACCGGTGCAGGGCGCCGGGGTCGGCATCGGCTCGGCGACCATGTCCGCCGCATGAACACCGGAAATATCAGCTCAGGACCAGTGTCGTGGTCAGGGCGGTGCAATTCAACAGGAAACGATGCCGTGCCATGTCCCGATACCCTTTAATACAACATTAAAGATTCCCTAGGGGAAATCCGGCTGCGCGACAACCCGAAGGGTGTGGCATTGCGGCATCATATGCCAAAAATGGTAAAGTCGGGCGGCGTCTTTTCGGGCGGCGAGATCTCAGCGCCGGATCACGCCATAGCGCGCATAGTCGCGGTAAAGCGCGCCGAAGGACAGCGTCCCGCCGGCCTCTTCCGCCGCCTCGCGCAGCACCGCCTCCAGATCGGCGCGCGGCTCGACATGGAATTTCGCCAGCCACGCATGCAACCCGGCGCGAAACCAGCCCGGCAGCCGTTCCTGCTGGCCGAAATCGACCACATGCAGCGATCCGCCCGGCGCGACATGGGCGAGCGCCTCGGCAATCGCCGCACGCCATGGCGGGATCATCGACAGCGAATAGGAGATGAAAATCCGGTCGAAGCCGGCGACGCCGAACAGCGCTTGCGGATCGAAATCCGTCGCATCGCCCTGGGCGACCGTGATGCGGTCCGACAGCCCGGCCCTGTCGATGTTCCGGCGCGCCTGCTTCAGCATTTCTTCCGAGATATCAAAGCCGTAGAACCGCGCCCTCGGGTAACGCCTTGCCGCGACGACGAGATTGCGACCCGTCCCGCAGGCCGCCTCCAGCACGCTGCCGCCATCGGGCGCATCGAGATCGGCGATCAGCCGGTCGCGGCCGAGCAGGTAATATTTGCGGGTCGCGTCGTAGATATGGCGCTGGTTGCGGTAGATCGCGTCCATCAGCCCGCCATGGGCCGCAGACGACTGTGCCTCGGGTGAATGCGTGGCGTCGTCGCGATCCATCATCTGCATTCCGGCCATCGCTCTAGCCGTCCAGCGTGTAGAGATGGAAGCCGCCATAGATCGCCGAGCGGTCGGCCCGCGTCCAGCTGGCCGATTTGCGCGCATGATAGGTCCAGCGCTTCATGATCTGCGTCGTCGACGCGTCCGGGCAGGATCGTCGGGATGCCGGCGGTGCGGAAGATCGACGCGCGCGCCGGGCGCCGCCGTCCGGGTGATCTGCGACCAGAGATCGTTCAGCTGCCGGTCGTTCATCCAGTCCTGCGCGTCGAGCAGCACATAGCCGTGTTTCGATCCCGCCGGCGTTTCGGCGAGCAGGTCGGTCAGCGAGCGGTTGTGGATCGCCGCATTGCCCGCGTTCGCCTTCAGCGCTTCGAACTTCTCCGCCCTGAGATAGGGCGGTACCGGCCCGTCGCCCGCGCGCTTGTAGGCGCGGTTGACCGCCTGCCAGGCGAAATAGTTTTCCGACAGCGGGTAATCGCAAAACAGCGCCCGCGTGCGCTCGCGCAGCACCGCCAGCATGTCGCCGCCGGCCGCACCCGCCAGCGCGTCATATTGCTGCGGCGGGATGCCGAGACCGATCAGCGTCGCCTTGTTGCCGGCGAGCCACCTGACCAGCCGCGTCTCGAACACCGGCGCCAGGTTCGCGTCGAACCACGCCTTCTGTTCCTCCAGCGTCGTGCAGGCGAGGAATGTCTTCAGGTCGACGCCGAACAGCCGCGCCAGCACATGCGCCGAGCCGATGAACCAGCCGAGCAGCCCGTGCCGGTAGAACCCGTCCTCGAACATCTCGATGCGCCGGCCGTTGATCCCGCGCCGCCCGTTCCAGTAGTCGACGCTCGCGGCGTCCAGATGCGGCGCGAGGGCGCGGTCGAACAGGTCGGCATTGCCCTTGACGTTGGCGCGTCCGAACAGCGTGTAGAATGTCTCGTGGTCGGGCAGGTGCTGCGCGGCGGCGAGTTTCAGCCGGTTGAGCGCCACATGCGCCGGCGACAGGTCGACGGCGGTGATCGAGGCCGGGCCGGCCGTCAGGTAGCTCATCATGTTGCAGCCGCCCGACGCGATGCAGACCAGGTTGTGATGCGGCTCGATTTCGAGCGCCGCCATGTCCACCTCCGGGTCCTCCCAGATCTGCGGATAGACGAGGCCGTTGAAGGCGCTGGAGAAAATCCGTTCCAGGAGGCCGGTCTTCGACAGGGCCGCATTCTGGTGAACCGCAGCGCCAAGCTGCTCTTTGACGGTCAGCACATCGCTCATGGCCTGGCTCTTTCCTGTCGGCGGCCCGTTCAGGCCGCCGTTTTCTGCGTTTTCGGTTTGCGCACCGCGCGGACGCCTGCCTGCGGCACGACCACCGGCATGCGGCTGTTGCGTTCGCGGGTGACGGCCGACCAGTCGATCAGCCGGAGCGTTCCGTCATGCTCCTCGACGACCGCGGTGCAGCTTTCCACCCAGTCGCCGGTATTGACGTAGCGGATGCCGTTCAACTGCTCGAGCGCGGCATGGTGGATATGGCCGCAGACGACGCCGTCGACGCCGGACTTCTGGGCTTCCTGCGCGAGAATCGCTTCATAGGCGCCGATGAAATTGACCGCCTGCTTGACCCTGAGCTTCGCCCATTTCGACAGCGACCAGTATTGCCCGCCCCACAGCCGCCGCAGGCCGTTGAACCAGAAGTTGACCGCCAGCGCGACCGTGTAGGCGGCGTCGCCGACATGGGCGAGCCACTTGGCGTTGACGACCACCATGTCGAACTGGTCGCCGTGGATCACCAGCAGCTTCTTGCCGTCGGCGGTCTCGTGGATATCGCGGTTCTTGACCTCGATGCCGCCGAAATGCGTGCCGAGATAATGCCGCATCACCTCGTCGTGGTTGCCCGGCACATAGATGATCTCGGCGCCCTTGCGCGCCTTGCGCAGCAGCTTCTGCACCACGTCATTGTGCGCTTGCGGCCAGTACCAGCCGCGCTTCAGCCGCCAGCCGTCGAAGATGTCGCCGACGAGATAGATCCGCTCGGCGTCGTGCTCGCGCAGGAAATCCAGCAGCATGTCGGCGCGGCAGCCCCGCGTCCCGAGGTGGATATCTGAAAGAAAAAGCGTGCGGAATTTCTTTTCCATGCTCTCGCCGTCGGCCCTTAGCGTCCCCATGACCGCCAAATCTCAGAGTCGCGTGACAGCCGTGTGACGAAAGCCCGCGGGTTCGGTGACAAGCCGGCCGGAAATCCGCGCGGGCGACAAAAGGCGGAGGACAACGCAAAAGGCAACGGTGGCGCGCGGGCGGAGGTCTGATCAAGGCCACCCGCCGGAAACCGGCGCCGCGTCCCGCGCGCGAACAGCCCGCCCTTTTCGGTGGATGGAAGACGGCCGGACGCGAATAAGCCACAATCGTGGCGCGATCATGCGCACTGCGATCTCTTGGATCGCGTCGGATGCCCTCCTACAGGATGGGAGCGGCATCATCTTGCGTTTCCTGCGCCGGCACCAGCGAAGACGAGCGGTGCGCCTATTTCCCGCGGAACAGCTCTTCCGTCACGCAGGACCATCCGATGCAGACACGCACCCGCCGCTCCACCGCCAGTTTCCGCCATCCCTTTTTGCTGGCCGGGCTCGACGACGCCCTGCCGGCGGGCGAATACGACGTCGACGAGGACGAGCAGGTCGTCGAGGGCCTGTCCTGGATCGCCTGGCACCGCGTCGCCACCTTCATCCACCTGCCCGCCAGACGCCAGGGCGCGCGCAGCCGGCAGATGGTCGGAATCGACCACGCCGACCTCGAGGCCGCCCTGGAACTGGACCGGCAGCGCGGCGAAGACTTCGAAAACGAGACCCAGTGACACTCACGCATCCCGAAAGGATCGATCATGGCCAAGAGTCAGAAACGCAGCAACAAGGAAATCCGAAAACCGAAGCAGGACAAGCAGGCGAAAGCGGCGGCGTCCGAGAGCGCGACATCGCCGGTGAAAATCATCGAGGCCGCCGGCTTTTCCCGCAAGAAGAAATAGCCCCCGGCGCGGGCAAGCGAAACGGATGAAGATCACGATCGAATATTGCCGAAACCGCCGGGCGGACGGCATGCTCGCCGTTGTTGATCGAGTCTGTTGCGACGCCGTCAGCCACGCCGCGGCGAAAAGCATTGCGAAGATGCTCGCCGCCTCGCGCACCATGCCTCAAACACCCGATCTCGTGCGCATCCTCGATGAGGAGGGAATTGAGTTCCACCGCGAAGCGATCGAAGCGCCTCCGCGGCCGGATTTGTTCGGCAGATTGCTTCCGACCGACGGCGATTCCGGGAAATGACACCGGGCCGCTCTTGCGGTTTGGCCGGAGTCGGCGCCGTATGCATTGATGAATTGAATAATTAAGGACATTTGCGATGACGCTGGCATTTCCCAACAAAAGCCGGAACTACGACGATACGCGCCGCCAGGTGCGCTTTTATGGATATGAAGGGATGCACACGGTCCCGTTCCGGGTCGATGTCGACGCGATTATCGACCAGGTGCCGCCGGACTCGAACGAGGAAGCGGCCTATCTCGCCGCGTTCGACAGGAACCGCACCTCCATCGAGAAAGCCGCGTCCAAGGCGCATTCCCACAGCCGCAAGCCGGAATATGTGCTGACATCCGCGGATATCCGCTAGACTGCGTTGATGCTCATTCGTTTCGGCTACGACATTACGGTCCATTGCGAGCAGCCGACCCCCATGGTCTGCCTGATGGAGATCCGTCCCGAGCACCGCGGTGAACTGGTTGCGCCGGGAAAATTGATCACCACTCCCGCGGTTGCGACGCACACTTATCTCGACATGTTCGGCAATGCCTGCCGCCGCTTCACGGCGCCGCCGGGCGATTTTTCGATCTGGGCGGACGCCACGATCACCGACCCCGGCACCGAGGATCCCGTCTGTCGCGACGCGGCCGAGATCGCGATCCCGGACCTGCCCGACGAATGCCTCGCCTATCTCCTGGGTAGCCGTTACTGCGAGACCGACCAGTTAAGCCAGGTCGCCTGGGACAGGTTCGAGCATGTCGAACCCGGCTGGACCAGGGTGCAGGCGATCTGCGACTTCGTGCACGGCCATCTCGCCTTCGATTACATGAAGGCGCGCGCCACGCGGACGGCTTTGGAAGCCTATCACGAGCGCGTCGGCGTCTGCCGCGACTATGCCCACCTCGCCATCACGCTTTGCCGCTGCATGAATATTCCGGCGCGCTACGTGAACGGTCACCTCGGCGACATCGGCGTGCCGATCCTCGACCCGATGGATTTTTCCGCCTGGATGGAGGTCTGGCTCGGCGGCCAGTGGATCACCTTCGACCCGCGCAACAACATGCCCCGCATCGGCCGCATCGTCGTCGCCCGCGGCCGCGACGCCGCCGACGTGCCGCTGATCAATTCCTTCGGCCCCCACATCCTGAAGAATTTCCGCGTCTGGACCTACGACGTGACCGGGCTTTAAGCGCTCACGTCCGCTTCAGCAGGTTCCATCTGTCCGCCTGCTTGAGGTCCCCGCCGAACAGGTCCGCAAGGCCGCCCAGTTCCTCGTAGAGATGCGACATCATCGCCCGTACACGCGCGGTGTTGCGCAGGTCCGGATGGGTCAGCACCCAGAGATGCATGTCGAGCGAAGCGATTGCGTCGGAGACCCGCGACAGCCTCGGGTCGCCGTCGCCCACATAGCAGGGCAGGAATGCCAGCCCCAGCCCCTCCGCGGCGGCGTTCTGCACCGCCCGCGACGCCCGGCACTGGAACACGGTCCGCCCCTCGACCTCCTCCTTCGATTTCCAGACCGCCGGCACCAGCCACGCGGCCGTCCCCTCGATCATGCAGAAGGTGCGCTCGGTGAGCGGCCTGTCGTCAGCCGTCGCCATATAGTTGGCGGTCGCGTAAAGCGCGAAGCGGAAGTCGCAGATCTTCCGGCCGAAGCTCGTCTCGGGCGGCGCCCTCGTGGCGCGGATGGCGACCTCGGCCTCGCGCCTGTTGAGATCGACCGCGCCGTGTCCCGGCGAAAGGTCGACCTGGATTTCCGGATGCTTGCGGCAGAAGCGGGCGATGATCCCCGGCGCATGGTCCTCGGCGAAGGCCTCCGGACTGGTCACGCGGATGCGGCCGCGAAGCTTGGTGTCCTGGCCGAGCACCTCGAGACTCAGCGCATGGAACTCCCCCTCGATGCGCTCCGCATAGTCCATGGCGGTCTGGCCGGCGTCGGTCATCACGTAGCCGTGGTCGAACCGGTCGAAGAAGCGGACGCCGGTCTTCTCCTCGATCGCGTTGATGTTCCGGAACACGGTGCTGTGCGTCTTGCCGAGCGAGCGCGCCGCGCCCGACAGGCTGCCGGCTCGGCAGATCGCGAGGATGACCGCGAGATCGTTCCACTCCAGCTCGCGCGTCACCGGCGACAGATCGGTCGTCTTGCTCATCGCTGGCCACCTGTCCGTTTTTGCAAATTCGGTTGCCGATAATAGCGAATTCTGCGGCAGAACTGAACAGGATAGCTTTTTCGCAGGCCGCAAGGACCGGCCGGAAATCCAGGTGAAGGAGGAAACCATGATCATCCAGTTCGTACAGTTCGAATCGTCGCTGTCGAAAGACGAAGCCCGGGCAGTCGCCGAGAAACGCGCGCCGCAATTCCGCGCCATCCCGTCGCTGATCCAGAAATTCTACCTGCAGAGCAGCAAGCCGAACCACTATGGCGGGTTCTATGTCTGGGAGTCCGCGGAGGCGATGGCGAAGTTCCGCGCAAGCGACCTCGCCAAATCGATCCCCGCCACCTATGGCGTCGTCGGCGCTCCGAACGTCGAGATCTATGACCTGATGTTCCCGCTGCGCGACAGGGCGCTTCTCGTCCCCGACCGCGAAACCGCGTGACGCCAGCATGAAATGCGGGGAGCCGGACATTGCCCCGGCTCCCGCTTCAACCGGGCAGCCCTCACCCCCGCATCCGTTCCCCTTCCGGATCGAACGGCGGCTCGACCGCGATCCGCGCCGGGCAGCGCACGCCGAGGATCTCGATCTCGAACAGCCCTTCCTCGGCATTGTCGGCGAGCGCGGCGGGCACGTAGCCCTGCGCCATCGAGCACCCGACGCCGTGCGCATAGCCGCCCGAGGTGACCCAGCCGACGACGCGCCAGTCGCCGTCGACGATCTGCTTCATGCCCGGATGCTCGAACTCCTTGTTGTTCGCGTCGAAGCGCTTCGGCCCGGCCGCGTGCGGCGCGCCGAACCGTGCCGTAATCGGTGTCGCCGACCTTCGCCCACACCGGCTCGTCATGCATCACGTCGGCGGTGCCCGCGTCGATGACGAAGGAGACGCGCCGCCGCTTCGGCCCCTCTTCCTTTTCCTTCGCCGCCTCTGCGCGGCCGATGAAATCGTTCTTCGTGAGCTTCACGAACCGGTCCATCGCGCCCTCATAGGGCCCGTAGATCGGCCGCAACTCGTGCCCCCAGGTCGGGAAGTTCTTTTCCAGCCGCATCGACAGCAGCGCCCGCATGCCGAAATCCCGGATGCCGAATTCGGCGCCGGCCTGCTTGATCGCCGCATAGACCAGCCGCTCATAGGCCGGCTGCATCCAGATCTCGTAGCCGAGATCGCCGGTATAGGAGATCCGGTTGACCATGCAGGGCGCCGACCCGATCGCCATTTCGCGGAAATCCATGAAGCGGAACGCCTCCTTCGAGACGTCGTCGTCGGTCAGCTTTTCCAGCACCTTGCGCGCGTTCGGCCCGGCGATGGTCAGCCCGACCAGCGTCTGGTCGAAGCGGTGGATATGCACCGAGCGGTCCTCCGGCAGGTGCCGCTCGAACCAGCGCATGTGATAGACCTGCGCCGCCGAGGAGCCCCAGATCATGAACCGGTCCTCGCCCGCCTTGGCGATGGTGAAGTCGCCGATCAGCTTGCCGAACTCGTTCAGCATCGGCGTCAGCACGATGCGCCCGGTCTTCGGCATGGTGTTGGTCATCAGCTTCGACAGGAACGCTTCCGCCCCCGGCCCGGAGACCTCGTATTTGGCGAAATTGGCGATCTCCGAGACGCCGACGCTGTCCGCACCGCCTTCACTTCCTCGCCGACATGCTTGAAATCGTTGGAGCGGTGGAAGGAGATGACGTCATGCGCCTCTTCCTTCGACGGCGCGAACCACAGCGGCGTCTCCAGCGCCCAGACTGTCGCCCATCACCGCGTTGTTTTCGACCATGATGTCGTAGAGCGGCGTCGTCTGGTGCGGCCGCGCGGCGGGCAATTCCTCGTTCGGAAAACGGATGCGGAAGCGCCGCGAATAGTTCTCGCGCACCTTGGCGTTGGTGTAGCTGAGCGTCGCCCACTCGCCGAAACGCGCCACGTCCATGCCCCAGACATCGGCGCCCGGATCGCCATGCACCATCCAGTTGGCGAGCGTCAGCCCGACGCCGCCGCCCTGGGAGAAACCCGCCATCACGGCGCAGGCCGACCAGAAATTGGTCAGCCCCTGCACCGGCCCGACCAGCGGGTTGCCGTCGGGCGCAAAGGTGAACGGCCCGTTGATGATCTGCTTGATGCCGGCGCGCTCATAGGCCGGGAAATGCTTGAAGCCGATTTCCAGCGACGGCGCGATGCGCTCGAGGTCGGGCTGCAGCAATTCATGGCCGAAATCCCACGGCGTGTTGACCGGCGACCACGGCTTGCAGGCCTTCTCGTAGGTGCCGAGCAGCATGCCCTGGCGTTCCTGGCGCGTGTAGATCTCGCCGCTGGAAATCGATGGCGTGGATCAGCTCGCGCCCGTAGGTCTTGTTGAACTCGATCGACCTCCGGCATGTCCTCGGTCAGCGAGGTACATGTGCTCCATGGCGAGCAGCGGCAGTTCCAGCCCGACCATGCGGCCGACCTCGCGCGCCCACAGCCCGCCGGCATTGACGACATGCTCGGCACTGGACCGTCCCCTGCTCGGTGACGACGTTCCAGGTGCCGTCGGCGTCCTGCGTCAGCTCCTTGACCGGATTGCGCAAGACGATCTCGGCGCCCAGCATGCGGGCCGCCTTGGCATAGGCATGCGTCGTGCCGGACGGGTCGAGATGGCCCTCCACCGGGTCCCACAGCGCGCCGACGAAATTCGTCTCGTCCATCAGCGGGAACATCGCCTTGGCTTCGGGCGGCGTGATCAGCTCGGTCTGCATGCCGAGATAGCCGGCCCTTGGCGTGCAGCGAGCGCAGGAAATCCATGCGCTCCGGGCTGTCCGCCAGCATGCACGCCGCCGGTCAGGTGCAGCCCGCAGGACTGGCCGGAGATCTCCTCCAGTTCCTTGTAGAGCCCGACCGTGTAGGCCTGCAGCTTGGCGACGTTCGGGTCGCCGTTGAGCGTGTGGAAGCCGCCGGCCGCGTGCCAGGACGAGCCCGACGTCAGCTCCGAGCGCTCGATCAGCATGATGTCGGTCCAGCCGGCCCGGGCCAGGTGATACAGCACCGAGCAGCCGACGACGCCGCCGCATCCGCTCCCCTTCCGGATCGAATGGCGGTTCCACCGCGATCCGCGCCGGGCAGCGCACGCCGAGGATCTCGATCTCGAACAGCCCTTCCTC
Source organism: uncultured Alphaproteobacteria bacterium (assembly GCA_963712205.1). Taxonomy (GTDB): domain Bacteria; phylum Pseudomonadota; class Alphaproteobacteria; order Rhizobiales; family Rhizobiaceae; genus Oricola. The sequence goes on from CAVQHF010000011.1 coordinate 408,303, forward strand.
GGCATTGTCGGCGAGCGCGGCCGGCACGTAGCCCTGCGCCATCGAGCACCCGACACCGTGCGCATAGCCGCCCGAGGTGACCCAGCCGACGACGCGCCAGTCGCCGTCGACGATCTGCTTCATGCCCGGATGCTCGAACTCCTTGTTGTTCGCGTCGAAGCGCTTCGGCCCGGCCGCGTGCGGCGCGCCGACGGTGCCGTAATCGGTGTCGCCGACCTTCGCCCAGACCGGCTCGTCATGCATCACGTCGGCGTGCCCGCGTCGATGACGAAGGAGACGCGCCGCCGCTTCGGCCCCTCTTCCTTTTCCTTCGCCGCCTGCATCGCGGCCGATGAAATCGTTCTTCGTAGAGCTTCACGAACCGGTCCATCGCGCCCTCGATAGGGCCCGTAGATCGGCCGCAATTCGTGCCCCCAGGTCGGAAAGTTCTTTTCCAGCCGCATCGACAGCAGCGCCCGCATGCCGAAATCCCGGATGCCGAATTCGGCGCCGGCGTCCTTGATCGCCGCATAGACCAGCCGTTCATAGGCCGGCTGCATCCATATCTCGTAGCCGAGATCGCCGGTATACGAGATCCGGTTGACCATGCACGGCGCCGACCCGATCGCCATTTCGCGGAAATCCATGAAGCGGAACGCCTCCTTCGAGACGTCGTCGTCGGTCAGCTTTTCCAGCACCTTGCGTGAATTCGGCCCGGCGATGGTCAGCCCGACCAGCGTCTGGTCGAAGCGGTGGATGTGCACGGAACGGTCGTCCGGCAGGTGCCGCTCGAACCAGCGCATGTGATAGACCTGCGCCGCCGAAGAGCCCCAGATCATGAACCGGTCCTCGCCCGCCTTGGCGATGGTGAAGTCGCCGATCAGCTTGCCGAATTCGTTCAGCATCGGCGTCAGCACGATGCGCCCGGTCTTCGGCATGGTGTTGGTCATCAGCTTCGACAGGAACGCCTCCGCCCCCGGCCCGGAGACCTCGTATTTGGCGAAATTGGCGATCTCCGAGACGCCGACGCTGTCGCGCACCGCCTTCACTTCCTCGCCGACAGGATTGAAATCGTTGGACCTGTGGAAGGAAATGACGTCATGCGCCTCTTCCTTCGACGGCGCGAACCACAAGGGCGTCTCCAGCGCCCAGGAGTCGCCCATCACCGCGTTGTTTTCGACCATGATGTCGTAGAGCGGCGTCGTCTGGTGCGGCCGCGCGGCGGGCAGTTCCTCGTTCGGATAGCGGATGCGGAAGCGCCGCGAATAGTTCTCGCGCACCTTGGCGTTGGTGTATCTGAGCGTCGCCCACTCGCCGTAGCGCGCCACGTCCATGCCCCAGACGTCGGCGCCCGGATCGCCATGCACCATCCAGTTGGCGAGCGTCAGCCCGACGCCGCCGCCCTGGGAGAAACCGGCCATCACGGCGCAGGCCGACCAGAAATTCGTCAGCCCGCGCACCGGCCCGACCAGCGGATTGCCGTCCGGGGCGAAGGTGAACGGTCCGTTGATGATCTGCTTGATGCCGGCGCGCTCGTATGGCCGGGAAATGCTTGAAGCCGATCTCCAGCGACGGCGCGATGCGCTCGATGTCGGGCTGCAGCAATTCATGGCCGAAATCCCACGGCGTCTCGACTGGCGACCATGGCTTGCACGCCTGCTCGTAGGTGCCGAGCAGCATGCCCTGGCGTTCCTGCCTTGTGTAGATCTCGCCGCGGAAATCCATCGCGTGGATCAGTTCGCGCCCGTAGGTCTGGTTGAATTCGATCACCTCCGGCATGTCCTCGGTCAGCAGATACATGTGCTCCATGGCGAGCAGCGGCAGTTCCAGCCCGACCATCCGGCCGACCTCGCGCGCCCACAGCCCGCCGGCATTGACGACATGCTCGCACCGCACCGTCCCCTGTTCGGTGACGACGTTCCAGGTGCCGTCGGCGTCCTGTGTCAGTTCCTTGACCGGGTTGCGCAAGACGATCTCCGCGCCCAGCACGCGGGCCGCCTTCGCATAGGCATGCGTCGTCCCGGACGGGTCGAGATGGCCCTCCACCGGGTCCCACAGCGCGCCGACGAAATTCGTCTCGTCCATCAGCGGGAACATCGCCTTGGCTTCCAGCGGCGTGATCAGCTCCGTCTGCATGCCGAGATGCCGGCCCTTGGCGTGCAAACCACGCAGGAAGTCCATCCGCTCCGGGCTTTCCGCCAGCATCACGCCGCCGGTCAGGTGCAGCCCGCAGGACTGGCCGGAAATCTCCTCCAGTTCCTTGTAGAGCCCGACCGTATAGGCCTGCAGCTTGGCGACGTTCGGGTCGCCGTTCAGCGTGTGGAAGCCGCCCGCCGCGTGCCAGGACGAGCCCGACGTCAGCTCCGAGCGCTCGATCAGCATGATGTCGGTCCAGCCGGCCTTGGCCAGGTGATACAGCACCGAGCAGCCGACGACCCCGCCCCCGATGACGACGACGCGTGTTTGAGTTTTCATGTCCCAACTCTCCCAATCCTGATCGTGAAGTACCCCCACCCTTCATCCCTCCCCACAAGGGGGAGGGAGGACACCGGCACAGACGTTTCCGCCTGCCGCAATGCACCAAGCACAAGCGGCAAAGCAAAGGTCTTCCCTCCCCCTTGTGGGGAGGGATGAAGGGTGGGGGTACCGCTCAAAGCAACGCCTCCTCGAAGGGAAAGCGCGACAGCAATTCGATGCCCGTTTCGGTGACCAGCACCTGTTGTTCCAGCTTGACGCCCTCGCCGCGCCCCTCTTCGCCGATGAAGCTTTCGACGCACAGCGTCATGCCCGGCTCGATGACGCCGTCATAGCCGGCATCCGGGAAATCCGCGCGGTGGTAGAGATACGGATATTCCCCGGTCATCCCGCAGCCATGCGCGGACAGGTAGTAGCGGTTGGCGTGGTATTTTTCCGGGATGTCCCAGGCCGCCTCCGCATAGTCGCGGAACGTCATGCCCGGGCGCAATATGCCCATATTGTGGTGCACCTGCTCGTAGGCCGTCTTGTAGAGTTCGCGCTGCGCTTCGCTCGGCTTGTCCGGTCCGGCATGGAAGGTGCGCGAGAAATCCGAATAATAGCCGTGGCAGCCGACCACGTCGGTATCGAGCGCGATCAGCTCGTTTTCGCCGATCACCTTGGCGCCGGTCTCCTGGAACCACGGATTGGTCCGCTCGCCGGAATTCAAGAGCCGCGTTTCGACATAGTCGCCGCCCTGCGCGATCACCGCCTGGTGCAGCACCGACCAGAGTTCGTTTTCCGTCAGCCCCGGCCGGATCGCCGCGCGCAGTCGCGCCACGCCGATCTCGGTCGCGCGCAGCGAGGCTTGCACGCATTTCATCTCCTCGGCCGACTTGATCGCCCGCGCCAGTTCGACCGGCTGCTGCGCGTCGACAAGCCGAAATCCCTCGTCGCCCAGCGCCACGGCCGCGCCGGCATTGATCCGCTCCAGCCCGACCGTCGCGCCGGAGCCCGCAAGTTCCCTCAGCAGCGCGCCGGTCTCGCGCGCCCAGGCTTTCTCGCGTTCTGCGATATGTTCGCCGGCGGCGACGAAGCTCGCGGTCATCGCCGGGCGCACCTCGTCCACCGTCTCGTAGCCTTCGCCCAGATGCAGCGCGCCGGTGAATTCGTGCAGGATCGAGCGGTTTTGCGTCAGCACCAGATAGCGCGACGGCTGGTTGCGCGCGGTGAACACCTGCATGTTGCGCGTGCCGGTCGCGTAGCGGATATTGACCGGGTCGGTCAGGATCATCGCGTCGATGCCGAACGCCGCCATCTTGGCGCGCACCCGCCCGAGCCGGTAGCCGCGCACCGCGACAAGATCGATCGCCTCGCCCGCCTCTTCCGTGTCGAGCTGCGCGATCCCGTCGAGATCGGCGCGCTCCGCATGCCAGTCGAACATCGTCATCATCAAAAATCCGTCGGCGCGCCGCCTTCCTGTTTGCGCCGCGCGACGAAGTCGGCCAGCTCCTCGCGGATCGCATCGTCCATCGGCGGCGCCTCGTATTCGGCGAGGATCTGCTTGCAGACGGTGTTGGCCCGCTCGACCGTCGTCACCGCGCCGCGATCCTCCCAGTTCTCGAAATTCGACCAGTCCGACAGGAACGGCGAATAGAACGCCGTCTCGTAGCGGTCCTGGGTATGCTGGATGCCGAAGAAATGCCCGCCGGGCCCGACCTCGCGGATCGCGTCGACGGCGATGTCCTCTTCCGTGGTCGTATACGGCTTCATGTAGGCGATGAACTGCTGCAGCACCTCGCAATCCATGATGAACTTCTCGTAGGACGCGCACAGCCCGCCCTCGAGCCAGCCGGCCGCGTGATAGACCATGTTGGTCCCCGACGTGACCGCCGCCCACATCGACATCATCGATTCCCACGTCGCCTGGTTGTCCGGCGTGTTCGCCGCGCAGGTGTTCGAGGATCTGAGCGGCAGCTTGTAGAACCGCGCCATCTGGCCGGTGATCTGCGTCGCGCGGACATAGTCCGGCGTGCCGAAGGCCGGCGCGCCGGTCTTCATGTCGACATTCGAGGTAAACGTGCCGATGCCGCAGCCGACGCCGGGATTGATAGCTTGCAAGAGCACGATGCAGGCCGAGCGCTTCCGCGACCGACTGCGTCACCGCGCCGACCATCGTCACCGGCGCCATCGCGCCGGCCAGCGTGAACGGCGTCACGATGGTCGGCTGGCCGCGCCGCGCCAGCCGCATCGCGCCGTCCAGCATCGGCCAGTCGTGCTTCAGCGGCGAGGTCGAGTTGATGTTGGTGAACATGCGCGGCGTCGCGTCGAACTCGTCATGCGTCAGCCCGCCGGCGATGCGCACCATCTCGATGACGTCCTCGACGCGCTCGGTGCCGAGCGAATAGGCATGCGCCACCTTGTCGGTCAGCGTCAGCTTGTCGTAGAGGCAGTCGAGATGGCGCACCGACGGGTGGATGTCGATCGGCTCGACCGGGTAGCCGCCGGCGAAATGGATGCAGTTGAAATACTGCGTCAGCTTGATGAAGTTCTTGTAGTCCTCGTGATTGCCGCTGCGCCGGCCGCGCTCGATATCGGAGCAGTTCGGCGGCGACGAGATGTTGCCGAACACCATGTGCCGGCCGCCGATGGTGATCTTCCTGTCCGGATTGCGCGGCGTCAGCGTGAATTCCTTCGGCGCCTTGGCGAGCATCTCCATGACGAAGTCGCGGCCCATGCGCACATTCTCGCCGTCGACGATGCAGCCGGCGTCGCGCAGCACCGCGACGGCCTCCGGGTTGAGGAACTCGATGCCGATTTCCTCCAGGATGCGCATCGCGCCGTTGTGGATCGCGTCGACGCCCTCCGGCGGCAGCGGTTCGGTCGGGTGGTCGCGGTTGATGACGTCGGTCCAGGGCATCTGCCGGATCGCCGCCCCGCCGCGCCGCGCATTGGCCGACCGCCCGCCGCCACGGCGATGGCGCGCCGGCGCCTCTTCGAGAACGGCGTCCGCGACCGCCTCGGAGACCAGCGGGTCGGTCGGCGCGTCCGGCTTGGGCAGGTCGTTTTCGTCCATGCGGCATCCTCCGGCAATCTGGAATGTCCATCACAACAGATTTTCAGATGCCGGAGATGAGAATTCCGACCGGGAGAGTGGGGGATGCGACATCGGCGCCTATCTCCCCCATGCGGGGAGAAAGCAAAAGCTTGGCGCAGCCAAGTCCTTGGCTTTTGCAAGAGAGGGGCTCGCGATGGCGGATAGGTTCTCCAAAGCCCAGTCGACAATGATTTGTCGATTGGGGCGACGAACGCGTGAAGCGCCGGTGTTGGATCATGCGGCAAATCGCCTGGGGAATGCGCCCCGAAGCGCACATGACGCCGCGCTTTAAATCGCCCGCAAGCAAACGGGAATAGCCATCGCTGGTCCTCGCGCGGACATCCGGCGGGGCAGTTCGGAAGCATGCGCCTCCGCCTTGCGGATGCTGGCCGAATTGATGACGGCTCCGTGCTGCGCCTAAGCCGCCCATCCACTCATGGTGAAGTGGATTTCGATACCTAAATCATGGTATTAGATAAATCGCACAAACAGCTAGAAAGACTAAAGAAATCTGGCTGAATTTCTGCTGAAACCGACGATTTCACGGGAGGTGCGGATTGCAACCTGCACTGGTTATCGCGCTGCCGGATATTGGATGATCATGACACATGGTCCGGCCGCGGCAATAGGTCATATCCGTCTCTGGAGCCTGGATTGGATCCGGGCCTACGCGATGCTGCTCGGCATTCCGGTCCATGCCGGCTACATCTATTCCAGCGGCTATGACTGGTTCGTTTCGTCTCCGGAAAAAAGTGGCGTGATCACGGCGATCACCGGCATCCTGACGAGCACCCGCATGCCGCTTTTCTTTTTCGTCGCCGGGCTTCTGAGCGCGATCAACCTGTCCCGGAGGCCGGCGCGGGCATGGGTTCTCCACCGCGTGGAGCGGCTGGGCGTGCCTCTTGTCGCCTCGACACTGTTCATCAGCCCCCTGGTCATATTGGCGATGGCCCGCATCCAGTCCGGACAGCCTGGCGAAGCGGGCGGCTATTGGGAAAGGGTAGTCGGCCTCCTGCAACCGGGCGGGCAGTGGATCGGACATTTGTGGTTCCTGCAGGTCCTGCTGGTCTACAGCCTGATGACCCCGTTTGCGCTCACGCGTCTGCAGGCGCTGAAACGGCGCTTTCTGCGCCTGGAAAGCGACGGATACGTCCTGACGGCGGGAACCGTCCTCGCGGCGGCCGTCCTCGTCAGCGTCTATCGTTTCGGCGTCCACGGCTTCTTTTACGTCCTCAATACGCGCACTGATTTCCGCGGCGCCATCGGCAACATGCTGCAATTCGAGCCGCTGCTCGATTTTCTCCCCTACTACCTGCTCGGCCTGCTGGCGTTCGGCACGCGGCTGCCCGGCCTGCACCGCAACCGTCTCGCCATCGGCTTCCTCGTGATCGCGGCCCTGTATTTCGCGGACCACTGGAACGGTTTCGAAGTGACCGACAAGGCGATACGCTATCTCTTTCTCGGCGCGATGAGCACGATCGCGACGATCGCGATATTCACATTGTCGCAGGAGACCGTCAGGGAAACCGGAAAAATAACGAAAAGCCTGATCGACAGCTCGTTCACCATCTACCTTTTCCATTATCCCGTTGTGGTTTGGCTTGGGATTTTGTTCAACAAGGTCGATGTCGACGCGATTACGAAATACATCGTGATAATTGTCTTGAGCTTCGGATTTTGTTGGGCCGTTCATATCGTCGTTTACCGGTCCAGAATGCTGACGTTCCTGTTCAATGGCGCGCGGACACCCGCGCGACAGCGGACATTCGTGCGGCCCGGCTCGTATCCGCGCAGGTCGCTGTCCAGCCTTCTGCTCCCGCGCCGCGGACCCGAGCCCCGATAACGCCCCCCGAAACCTACCGGCCGCTCCCCCGCCTTCCTCGACCTCCTCCCCGCCCTTCAAGCGCGGAGACGGACGGACATCGTGAACCGGCGCCCGGCGATCGCGAAACCGCGCCGCGCTTCTGCGCGACGTCGCGGCGTTGTTCGCCCTGGCCGGTCAGGCGGTAGGCGAATTCCGTCGCCCGGCTGGATATCAGAGATCAACGTCAAAGGTCTCCCACTCCTCCGTCAACCTCGGGCTTGACCCTGGAAAAGCGCGCGCCGAACTTATCCACCGACACACAGCCTGCCTTTACCCTTGCCGAATGACGAACGCGCAAAGAAGCACGATCAACTGGGACAAGGCGATTGCCCGCAACCGCGACGCGCTTCTGCGCATCGTCGCGGCGCTGTTTGCCATGACCGGGCTGGTTGACGGGGAGTCCGGCGCGACTTTGCCGCGCCGTCTCCACAATCACATCCTGCGCATTCTCCGTGCGGCCGAATCCGCCGTCCGCCGGCTGATCGTCATCGCCGCGCGCGATGTTGTTGTGGTGGTGGTGCAACCGCGCAAACAACCCACCACACCTTCCACAACAACAACCACATCCGCCCCCGCCGCGCCGGCCTTGCCCCTGCTCGATCCCCGCAAGCGGTTCGGCGTCCGCCGGCGCCGCCGTGCGAAATCCTTCCCGCGCATCTGCGTCATCGGCATTTCCGAACCGCGCCCGATCCCCGAAATCCGGATTCCCGCGCCCGACGACGAGATCGACGCCGCGCGGCTCTGCCGCCGCCTGCACGTGCTGAGGCGCGCGCTCGACGATCTCCCCGGACAGGCCAAGCGCCTCGCGCGATGGCGCGCGCGCCGGGATCTCGGCCTCAATCGCAGCAAGTATTTCTCGCCGATGCGCCCCGGCTGGCCGCCCGGCCGCCGCAAGCGGCGGTTTCACGAGGTTGATGACATTCTCGTCGAGTGCCACGCGCTGGCGCTCGAACGGGCCGACACCTCGTGAGGCGGGAGTCCACAGTGTCTCGATCGAATCCGGCTTCGGAGAGGAAGCGCGGAGACGGCCACGCGCGCCACAGGGGCCCGTCAGCGAGCGAAGCGACGCTTAAGGACGGGATAAAAAGTCTCCCCCTTGCGGGGGAGATGTCCGCGCAAGCGGACAGAGGGGGGACGGCGCCGATATCGGATGCCCCTTGCACCCTACGTCGCGATAGACGTGCCGCCGCCCGCGTCGCGCATCGCGGCGAAGGCATGCGTCGCGATCGCCGTGTCCTGCGCGCCGGTGCCGGTCAGGTCGCAGATGGTGATCGCGCCCGGCGACGGCCGCCCGGACACTTTGCCCGTGATGACGTCGCCCAGTTCCGAAGGCGTGCGCTCGTTCCACAGCCCGGCGGCGATCGCCGAGCGCAATTCGCCCAGCATCTCGCACTGGCTGGCCCGGTCGGCGACATAGAGATCGGCCTCGACCAGCGCCTTCGCCTCGATCTCGTTCTTGCCCGCCTGGTCCGAGCCCATCGCGGTGACATGCATGCCCGGATGCAGCCATTCGGCCTTGACCACCGGTTCGCGCGCCGGCGTCGTCGTCACCAGCAATTCGCTGTCGGCGACGGCGCGCGCCGCCTCCTCGACGGCGATGGCCTCGACCGGGATCATCTGCGCGATATCCGCCGCGCAGGCCTTCGCCTTGTCGAGGTCGCGGCCCCAGACGAGCACGCGCCGGAACGGCCGCACCAGATGCGCCGCCGCGATCTGCAGGCGCGCCTGCACGCCGGTGCCGATCACGCCGGCCGTCGTCACCGTGCCCGGCGCCAGATATTTCGCCGCCACCGCGCCGGCCGCCGCCGTGCGGATGTCGGTCAGGTAGCCATTGTCGAGAAACAGCGCCTCGACGAGGCCGGTCTTCGCCGAAAACAGGATCATCAGCCCGTTGAGGCTCGGCAGGCCCAGTTTCGGATTGTCGAAGAAGCCGGGGCTGACCTTGATCGCGAAGCCGTCGAAGCCCGGGATCCATGCCGTCTTGACGTCGACCTCGCCATGCACCGCCGGCAGCTCCATCGACAGGATCGGCGGCATCACCACCTCGCCGGAGGCGAGCGCCACGAAGGCCTTTTCCACCACCTCGATTGCCGCGAGGTCGAGTTTCACCGCTGTGCGCAGTTCCTTTTCCGTCGCGACCAGAACCTCATGATCCATGGCGTCTCCCCCGCACTTTCCTGTCACCCAGCTGCACGTCCTCGCCGTTCATGATCGCGGTGAAGAGGCCCATGTCGAGATTGCGCCCGGTGACGATCGTCGCCGACCGGGCCTTTCGGCTTGTCGAGCTTGCCCGAAAGAAGCGCCGCGATCCCGACCACCGAGCCGCCCTCGGCGACGATCCGGTCCTCGTAATAGAGCGCCTGCATCGCGGCGTAGATATCCTCCTCGGTCACCAGCACCGTATCATCGAGATGGTCGCGGCACAGCGCAAAGGAATATTCATTGTCCATCCCGATCCCGCCGCCGAGCAAATCCGCCAGGCTCTCCACCTCCGTCACCTCGACCGGATGGCCGGCCGCCAGCAATTCATGCATCGCCGCGCCGCGATCCATCGAAATCCCGATCACCCGGATCTCCGGCTTGATCGTCTTGGCCGCCAGCGCGATGCCGCCGGCCAGCCCGCCGCCCGACAGCGGCACCAGGATCGTGTCGAGATCGGGCCGCGCCGCCAGCACTTCCAGCCCGATCGTCCCCTGGCCGGCGATCACCAGCGGATCGTCGAAGGGCGAGATCACGGCAAGCCCCTCGGCGTCGCGCAATCGCCTGCTTTCGGCGAGCGCGTCCGTCTGGCTGGTTCCGGTGATCCGCACGTCGGCGCCCAGCGCCCTGATGCCGTCGACCTTGGCCTGCGGCACCAGCGACGACATGCAGACGACGGCCTTCAGTCCCCGCTCGCGCGCCGCAAAGGCGACGCCGCGGCCGTGATTTCCGGTCGAGCAGCAGGCGACGCCCGCCGTCCCCTCCGGCAGGTTGGCGATCGCGTTCATCGCGCCGCGCAGCTTGAACGCGCCGATCGGCTGCATGTTTTCCAGTTTGAGCAGGAATTCCTGGCCGCAAAACCGCGTCATGAAGGGCGACGGGACCAGCGGCGTGTCCGTCGCGGTCCCGGCAATCGTCTTCTGTGCCTTGAAGATATCGGCAAGCGTCAGTGTCATGCGCCAAAGGCACACGCCCGGCATATCCAAGTCAATGCCGGGCGCGGATTTTTATGGCCGCCGGCGCGCCGCTCAGGCGACGGCGGATGTCAGCGGCCGGATGACGAGATGCGGCTCGCCGTCGCTGGTGCGGCTGCGCGACACGCCCTCGTCGTTGATCGTCGCGTTGACGCGCTGGCGAAACGACGAGAAGCTGTCGAAGGTCACCACGTCCACCGCCTCGTCGAGATGAAGCGTCACCTGGAAATGGCTCCCGCCGGCAAGTTCGCGCACCGCGAGAACGCGGCCCGTGAAGGGCTGCTTGAGATAGGTGCCGCTGACGGCGTCGCCGACCTGGATGCGGAATTCCGGTTCGTTGGACAGCCGCGCGACCGCGGTGTTCCAGTCGCGGTAACCCGAGTTCGGCCGCGACGCGTTCCAGCGCCTGGGAATGGCTGATGGCGACGCCGCGCGACGCAAGGTCCCGGCGCATCGTCCTGGCATATTGTTTCGCCTGGTCGCGGGTGCGCGGTCTGGCGATATCGGGGGCAAGCATATTGGTCATGACTGCAGTTCCGTTCTGTTCGTACGGTCATGTCTGGCGGGTGCTCACATTGCCGCAGGACCGTGTTGAAACGGGTCTGCTGTCGTACCGGACTGAACCGGGAGGCTTCACCATCGGAAAACCGGTGAGCGGCGGGCGCCTCGTGCCCTCGATCGGCCCCATATAGTCGAAACCGCTTCCGGGTTCAATATGGCGAGCGTCCGGCGCCGTTTGCCGGCGCCGGACGCGACCGCTCAGCGGTCGAGGCTTTCGCCAATCCGACGAGCCGCAGGAACTCGCCGCGGTAACCGAACGGGTCCGCGCCGCGCGCCTTCGCCGCCAGATCGCGGATGGCGCTCCAGGAATAGTTCGCCACCGCATCCTCGTGGCGCAGCTTCTGGCCGAAGCCCGCCACCGCGATCGAGAACCGCGTGTCGTCGCCGAGGGCCGCCACCGACGCCTTCTCCTGCGCCGGCCCGACCGGCGTCGTCACCAGCGTGCTCTTGTTGCCGTCCGGCAGCTTGTAGCGCAGTTTCAGGAATGCGTATTCGTCCGAACCGGCGGCATCCGTCGCCGCGGGCTTCTCCGCCTCGCCGTAGCGCAGCGGATCGACGCTCACCGCCGGGCTGCCGGCCGGCGTGATCTCGTAGATCGCGGTCACCGAATGGCCGGAGCCGATATCGCCGGCATCGACGCGGTCATTGTTGAAGTCCTCGCGATTGAGCGCCCGCGTCTCGTAGCCGATCAGCCGGTACTCGGCGACCGTGGCCGGATTGAACTCGACCTGGATCTTCACGTCCTTGGCGATCGGGAACAGCGTCGACCCCGCTTCCTCGACCAGCGTCTTCTGCGCCTCGGCGAGCGTGTCGATATAGGCCGCCGTGCCATTGCCGTTCTGGGCCAGCGTCTGCATCAGCTGATCGTTGTAGTTGCCCTGCCCGAACCCGAACACCGACAGGAAGATGCCGTCGTCGCGCCGCTTCTCGATCATGCGCTTCAGGTCCTCGTCCGACGATGCGCCGACATTGAAGTCGCCATCCGTCGCCAGCAGCACCCGGTTGACGCCGCCGTCGATCTTCGCTTCCCGGGCAAGCCGGTAGGCTTCCTCGATGCCGGCCGCCCCGGCCGTCGAACCGCCCGGCTGCAGCGTATCGATCGCGTGAAGGATCTTCTCGCGTTCCGACGCCTTCGTCGGCTCCAGCACCGTGCCGGCATTGCCCGCATAGGTGACGATCGAGACGGTGTCGCGGTCGTCGAGCTTGTCGAGCAGCAGCCGGAAGGCGCTCTTGAGAAGCGGCAGCTTGTCGGGCGCGTTCATCGACCCCGACACGTCGATCAGGAACACCAGATTGGCCGCCGGCCGCTCCGACGGAACGATGTCGTAGCCCTGGATGCCGATATGCATCAGCTTGGTGTCGGCATTCCACGGCGTCGGCGACACGGAAACGTTTACGCCGAACGGTGTCTCGCGGCTTTCCGGCAGCGGATAGGAATAGGGGAAATAGTTGATCAGTTCCTCGACGCGAACGCTGTCCGGATCGGGCAGCCGCCCTTCCATCAACGAGCGCCGCACGACCGAATAGGACGCCGTGTCGACATCGATGGAGAAGGTCGAGACCGGCGCGTCCGCGACGGATTTCACGCCGTTGCTATCGAATTTCTCGAACCGGTCGCGGCTCTGTTCCTCGACGCGCGGCATCGGCGCGATTCTGTCGGCGGCCACCGGCGCACCTGCCGCCGAAAAGCTTTCGCCCGACCGGCGCAATTGTGCCGACGGCGCGCTTTTCGCAAGTCCCGTCTGCGCCGGGCTCTGAATCACGCACCTCGGATTCCACGGTCGCGGCCGGCGGTGCCGCGGCGATCGCCTCGTCCGCACGGTTTCGGTTCCGCGGCGATGCCGCGAATCGTCAGCGTCGGTCTCGTCCTTTGCCCGGTTCGCGCCGCCGAGATCCATCAGCGGCGTGTCCTGCCGGAATTGCGGAGAATACCCTTCGTTGATCAGGTTGAAGGCGAGATAGCCGGCAAGCGGAACCACCAGGATGGTGGCGATGGCCGTGCCCGTCATCAGGCGGGTTTTCGTCAGTGCTGTCATTGTCGTGCTCCATGACCGTTGCAGAATGGTCATGAGACGGACGCCGGCGGCCGATCCTTGGGTCTGCTGTTTATTTGTTTCGTCGTCGAAGGCGTCGAGCGCCGCGCGCATCGCGGTTTCGCGCGCGCCCCGCGAAGGCTCCGGCGGCTTCACGCTCTTCAATGCATCGAGATCGAAATCATGCGTCATGACAGTTCATCCTCGGGCGCCTGCATCATCGCCCGCAATTTCTTCTTCGCCTCGTGAATGTGGAACGACACCGTGCCCTCCGACACGCCCATCACATCGGCCGCCGCGCCGTGTCCGAGCCCCTCGCCATGCACCAGCAGCACCGCGTCGCGCTGGCGTTCCGGCAGGGTGCCGACCGCGGCCCACAGCCGCGTCGCCGGGTCATCGGCTCTGTCCATCCGCGCCCTGCGCATCGACCAGCGCCTGGACGGCGAAGGCCTCGACCCGGCGCCTTTCCGCTGCGAGTGCCCGCTGCCGGTCGCGCACCGTGTTGAGCACGATGCGATAGAGCCAAGTGGAAAAGCCGGCCTCGCCGCGCCAGCTCCCGATCGTGCGGGCCAGCTTGATCGTGACGTCCTGGGCGATGTCGTCCGCATCGCTGGCATTGCCGCACCATCGCCAGGCGATGCGGTGGATGGTCGCGTAGTGACGGTCGATCAGCCGGGCAAACGCATCCCGGTCGCCATGGCTGGCCCGCACGGCCAGCGCATGATCGTCTTCCTCCCGCGCGGCCGTCTCCGGCCCGTTCGCATCCGGACGCATCGTCTTCATTACACCTGTGACGATGCGTTCTTGCCATTCCTTGGGTCTGGAAGGAAATTTTTTCAGCCGCCGGCAATGCCCCGAAGATGCGCCGCCATATGGAACGCGATCTGTTCCGGTCCGTATCGGTAGCGGTCGTGCGGGCACGCCGTCCGCGCCAGGCATCCGTCTCTCCGGCACGTGCCGCCACCCTCGGCCCGCAGCAACCCGTGGCAACGCGAAACATCGAACGCCGCGCCGGACACCGCCTTTGCGGGGCATGCATTCATGCAGGGTTTTCCGCCGCATAGGTCGCAAAGGTGAATCGGATTGGCAGCCGCCTGAACCGGTATCTCGACATCGAACAGCAACGCGCCGCGATACGCGTGCCAGAGCCCGAACTCCGGATGCATCAATATGCCGAGCGGCGACGGTTTCAGCCCTTCGGCACGCATCGCCCATTGCTGGAACGGCCAATACGGTCTCTCGAACGGAAAGACGGCGCGTGCGCCGACCCGTGTCGCAACACTGTCCAGGACTTCCTTCGACCAGGCATCGAGCGGATCGCCGGGCGGCGAAGACTGACTATCCAGCCAGGCGCTGAAATGCGGCCAGACCGTTCCGCCGCCATGCCCGGCGAGCACGATGCTGCGCGCCGGCTTGCCCGACGGTCCGGGCGGCGCGTCCTCGTCCTTCGCGAAGGTGAAACCGCCGCGCGCGATCATCCCGTGTTCGGCAAGCGCGTCGGCGAGCCCGTTCATTCCGGATCCCGGCGCGCGGCGCGCCAGACTTCTTCATGGATGATGTCGGCCACTTTAGCCCGGCCGTCCACGGGCTTCTTTCAGCTGAAGGCGTCGGGCATGGAGTCCTTGCGCTCGCGAATGAAGGCCTGCAACGCCTCGTCGATCCCCTGATCGAGCGCCGGCGCCTCGTAGGATTCGAGCCACCGCCGCGCGAGACCGTTCGCCCGCTGGTCGGCGCTCTTTCGACCCTCGATGTCCCATTGTTCGAAGGAATTGTTGTCCGCGATCATCGACCTGTAGAAGGCGTTTTCGAAATTGGCGCGCGTGTGATCGCAGCCGAGATAATGGCTGCCGGGGCCGACTTCGCGGATAGCCTCCATCGCCTGGCCGTTCTCGCTCATGTCGACGCCCTCGGCGAAGCGCTGCTGCATGCCGAGCTGATCGACGTCGATCATGAACTTGTCGTAGGACGACACCAGCCCGCCTTCCAGCCAGCCGGCCGAATGCAGCGCGAAATTCGTGCCCGCGAGCAGCGTCATGTTGAGCGTCGCCGCGCTTTCTTCGGCGGCCTGCGCGTCGGGAACTTTCGAACCGCACAGCGATCCGCCGGTACGAAACGGCAGGCCGAGACGGCGCGACAGCTGCGCCGCCCCGTAGGAAACGAGCGACGGCTCCGGCGTGCCGAATGTCGGCGCGCCCGATTGCATCGAGATCGACGCCGCGAAAGTTCCGAACAGCACCGGAGCGCCGGCACGCACCAGCTGCGTGAAGGCCGCACCGGCCAGCACTTCGGCCAGGATCTGCGTCAGCGTGCCGGCGATCGTCACCGGGCTCATCGCGCCCGCCAGGATGAACGGCGAGACGATGCAGGCCTGATTGTGGCGCGCATAGACCTTCGCCGCGCCCAGCATGGTGTCGTCGAACACCATCGGCGAGTTGGCGTTGATCAGGTTGATGACGACCGTGTTGTTTTCCACATACTCGTCGCCGAACAGGATCTTGCACATGGCGACCGTGTCCTCGGCGCGCTCCGGCGCGGTGACCGATCCCATGAACGGTTTGTCCGAACAGCGCCATGTGGCTGTAGACCATGTCGAGATGGCGCTTGTTGACCGGGATGTCGACCGGTTCGCACACCGTTCCGCCCGAATGGTGCATCGACGGCGCCAGATAGGCGAGTTTCACGAAATTCTGGAAATCCTCGATCGTCGCGTAGCGCCGCTCGCCATCGAGGTCGCGCACGAAGGGCGGGCCGTAGACCGGCGCGAACACCGTTGCGTTGCCGCCGATCTGGACGCTGCGCTCCGGGTTGCGCGCATGCTGCGTGAATACGGACGGCGCGGTTTTCAAGAGCTCGCGGCAAAGTCCCTTCGGGAAGTGGACGCGCTGGCCCTTGATGTCGGCGCCGGCCTCCTTCCACAGCTTCAGGGCTTCCTCGTCGTCGCGAAACTCGATGCCGATTTCCTCCAGCACCGTGTCGGCATTGGTTTCGATCGTGACAAGGGCCTCCTCGTCGAGGACCTCGTAGACCGGAACCCGGCGCGTGATATAGGGCATCGCGGGGCTTCGCTGGCCGCCGCTTCGCGCCGCGCGCCGCGCCGCCGCGCCGCCTGCCGCGCGCCGTCCGGCGCGTCCGCGTGCGCCTTCGGCGCCTTCTGCACCCTCTGCACCCGTTTCCACTGAGGAATCTGACATGTCTTCACCTTGAACGTCGAATGCTGCCGGAAACGGCCTTGCGCCCGGCTCGTCTGGTTCGACAATGATGGCGGTCGCGGCTTCAGGCGTTTCAATTCGCGCCAGCCATTGACGCTGGCGCGACAGTCGATGTGTCGCGAACCGCTGCGAACCGGTCGCAAAAGCATTTGGCGCCGTCGCATTTGAAGCGCTTTTTTGATTATTTCCGATTCAATATCCTGCTACACAACGGCACCGGGTAGTCCGCGCCAGCATTGGGATGAAACAGAACATGTCCGACGATGAAATCATTTTGTCCGAACTGTCCGACGACGAGCTCGTCCAGCAGATGCATGACGATCTCTATGACGGCCTGAAAGAGGAGATCATCGAGGGCACGAATATCCTGCTCGGGCGCGGCTGGCAGCCCTATGAGGTTCTGACCGAGGCGCTCGTCGAAGGCATGCGCATCGTCGGCGAGGATTTCCGCGACGGTATCCTGTTCGTTCCCGAAGTCCTGCTGTCGGCCAACGCCATGAAGGCCGGCATGGCGATCCTGCGGCCGCTCCTCGCCGAAACCGGCGCGCCGAAGCTCGGCAAGATGGTCATCGGCACGGTCAAGGGCGACATCCACGACATCGGCAAGAACCTCGTCGCCATGATGATGGAAGGCGCCGGCTTCGACGTGATCAATATCGGCATCAACAATCCGGTCGAGAACTATCTCGCCGCGATCGAGGAGCATCAGCCCGACATCGTCGGCATGTCGGCCCTGCTGACGACGACCATGCCCTACATGAAGGTCGTCATCGACACGATGAAGGAAAAGGGCATTCGCGACGACTATATCGTGCTCGTCGGCGGCGCCCCGCTCAACGAGGAATTCGGCAAGGCCGTCGGCGCCGACGCCTATTGCCGAGACGCTGCGGTGGCCGTCGAAACCGCCAAGGACTTCATCAAGCGCAAGCACAACCGGATGGCATCCGCCTGATCCGGCGTCATTTGCGCGAACAATCGCTCCTGAAGCCCGGGCCGGTTCTCCGCCCGGGCTTTTGCGTGCCGCTCCAACGGCCCTTTTCCGTTCTGACTTGCCGCCGGCGGCAAAAAGCGATTGAAGAGCGGCGATGCGCACGCGAGCGGAAACAAGCAAGACCGGCAAGCGCGCCGTGAAGGACGGAACACGGGACGCCATTCTCCTGATCGTCATCTTTCTGGCGCTTCGGCTCGTCGTGTCGTGGTTCATGCCGGCGACAATCGACGAGTCCTACGCCATCGCCGTATCGCGCGCATGGTCGCTGTCCTATTACGACCATCCGCCGATCAGCTTCACGCTTGCCCGCCTGACGGCTTGGGTGGCCGGAACCGAGAACGTCTTCGTAATCCGCCTCCCCTTCATTCTCGCCGGGACCGCAAGCGCATGGCTCCTCTACGACATTACCCGCCTCGCCTATGGCGAGCGGGCGGCTTTCTGGGCGCTTGCCTGGTTTTCCGTCGCACCCTTCTTTTTCGTCTCCGGCAACCTTTTCGTCGTCCCGGACGGCCCGCTCGACCTGTTCCTGCTGGCGACCTTGCGCCTGGTTCTTCCCGATCTGCTCGCCCCCGACCGCCCGCCGCGCACCGGCCGCTGGATTGCCGCCGGCCTGTGTTTCGCGCTCGCGTTGGCCTCGAAATACCAGGCCGTCCTGTTCGGCCTGTCGGCCCTCGCCTTCCTGCTGTCCAGCCCGCCGCATCGCCGCCTGCTGCGGTCGCCGGCGCTGTGGGCAACGCTTGCCGTCGCATTCCTCGGCCTTGTTCCGACACTGGTCTGGAACGCCGGTCACGGCTGGGTATCGTTTGGCTTTCAGGCCGGGCGCGCCGGCACGGGACACGCCGTGCTGCAGCCCGTCAACTTCCTGATCACGATCATCGGCCAGATGGCCTACATCCTGCCGGGCACATGGATCGTCATCGCCGTCATGGCGGTAAAAGGCGTCATACGGCCGCGCGCGCCGGCCGACCGGCTCTTCGCCTGGCTTGCGGTCCTGTCGCCCGTCATCTTTCTCGTGATCGCATTGGTCAGCCGGAAGTCGTTGCCGCATTGGGCGATGAGCGGCTTCCTCTTTGGCTTTCCGCTTGCGGGGCAATGGGTCACAGGGACCATCGACCGCTATCGCCGCGCCAGCCTGACGACTTGGCGGATCGTCTCGGTCGCGGTTCCCGCGATCGCCCTTGCCGTCGGCCTGCAGGCAGGCACGGGCATTTTCACGCGTCCGTTTTTCGCCGCCGCACCGCGCTGGGATATCAACTGGCAAATACAGGACTGGTCGTCATTGCGCGATGCCTGGCCGGACATGGGCGCGCCCGGCGCTGTCGTCGTGCGCAACTGGACCGTCGGCGCCAAGGCCGGCCATGCGCTCGGGCCGGCGGTGGCTGTGGTCCCCATCTTCGATCCGCGCCACTTCCGTTATCTGGAAACGGACAATCCGAAAAATGCCGTTGCGGTTCAGCCGGCCAGGCCCGGCGAGACGGCGGCCGCCGAGGCTGAACTCGTCAACGATCTGAATGCCGGCGGATACCGGATCACCGGCAAACCGCGCATTCTCCGCCAGCAAAACGGCGGTTTCCTGCGTTTCGAGATCATAGCAATCCCGGTCGAACGGGAGAACTAGGCTCAGGAGTCGCGCCAGGTGACGAGCTTGGTCACCGCGTAGTTGAAGACCGCGCTCATCAGCGCCCCTGCGAAACCGGCCACGCTGGTCGACCAGTTCCACTCGAACAGCCGGATTGCGATCGACACATTGGCAAGCGCACCGATCCCGCACACGACATAGAACGTCAGCAATCCGGTGACGAACTTCCAGCCCGTCAGCTTGCGGTGCGCATACGTCACCTCGTTGTTGAAAGCGAAGTTGGACGTCATGGCGGCAAAGGTCGCCGCGACCTGCGCCCCCGTAAATCCGACGCCGACGACGCCGTTCAGGAACAACAGCGTCGCCATGTGGACGAACAGGCCGGAAAACCCGACCAGGCCGTAGAGCAGGAACCGCACCGGAATCCAGCCGCCGGTGTAACGCGATGCAAGCAGGCCGAGGAACTGGATCGTCACGAGGAAACCGAGCTTGCTCTCGCCCTCCAGGCGTTCGCGGAACTGGAACGGCACTTCCCGGATATTCAGTTCGGAACCGAAGCGGCTGACGATATCGAACAGGATCTTGAAACCGTCGCGCGAAATCGCCCGCGCCGACCGGTCGGCAAGATCGCGCGTCATCATGAAGAAGCCGCTCATCGGATCGGTGGTGTAGGCGCCCGTTATGCGGTTGGCGAGCGCCGTCGCCAGTTCGCTGCCTTTCGCCCGCGTCTTCTTCTGGAAGCCCGTCGATGCGTTGCCGCCATCGACGTAGCGGCTGCCGATGACGAGATCGGCGCCCTTGCGGATTTCCGTCAGCATGACCGGCAGGCGGGTTTCGTCGTGCTGCATGTCGGCGTCCATCACCGCGACGGCCGGCGCGTTCGCCGCCATCATGCCCTCGATGCAGGCGCCCGAAAGGCCGCGCCGGTTGATCCGGTGCACGCAGCGCACATATGGTTTTTCGCGCGCGATCGCACGGGTGACCCTTGCGGTGCCGTCCGGACTGTCATCGTCGACCACGATGATCTCGTAGGGAATATCGCCCATGGCATCCGCGATCTTGTCGACGATCAGCGGTATGTTCTTTGCCTCGTTGTAAGCGGGCAATATTATTGACAGTTCCGGCGCATCCATCCCTTGACCCCGAGGGTTCCCATCCGTTTGCGCCATGTATCGATTGTGCGCGATAGGAAAGCCCTGTTATCCACACTATCTATCAGTGTCGTGGTAAAAAGCTGAACCGACATGGCCGGACAAGAGCAAAAAATCAGGGTGATCGCTTGCGGCATGATTGCGCGCGAAATCCTCGACGTCTGCCGCATGAACGGTCTCGACCATGTTTCGCTGACCTGCCTGCCGGCGGATTACCATCATCACCCCGAACGCATCGCGCCCGAAACCGACAAGGCGATCAGGAAGGCGCGCGCCGAGGGTTACGACCATATCTTCATCGGTTACGCCGATTGCGGCACCGGCGGAATGCTCGACAAGGTCTGCGAGGAACACGGCGTCGAACGCATCGCCGGACCGCATTGTTTTTCCTTCTATCTCGGCAATGACGCCTTCGCGGCGGCGGACGACGAATACATGCGGACCTTTTTCGTCACCGACTTCCTGGCCCGCCATTTCGAGACCTTTCTTCTCAAACCGCTCGGCCTCGACCGCCATCCGGAACTCAGGGAGATGTATTTCGGCGCTTACGAAAGGCTGCTCTACATCGCCCAGACCGATGATCCTGTCCTCACCGAAAAAGCCAGGGCGGGCGCAAAAGTCCTCGGCCTCGCCTTCGAGCGCCGCCTGACCGGATATGGCGACCTTTCGCCCGCTATGCGGCACGCGAACCGGTTGGTAAAAACGCCACAATCGTAAACCAAATCGTCGCAAATGGGGGGTATCGTCATCGTGACGTCGCACAGCGGCGCCATGGGCGTTCCGAGGGCTAGAGACCGGCATGTTGCAGCAGAATGCGGACCAGTTCGATGCGGCTGAGGCGACAGTATCCTATGGTCGCCCGCGACCGCTTTCGAGGGTTTTGAGCGGGCTGGCCACGGAGGAACGCGATTCCGTCTCCGTGCGCCGCATCCGCAACGCACTCGCTGACCGGTCCTTCGCGACCTTCCTCGTCTTCACCGCCTCGATCAACCTGCTGCCCTTTCCGCCCGGCTCGACCGTTCTGCTCGGCGTGCCGATCGTTCTCGTCGCCTTCCAGATGGTGATGGGATACCCGACCGTCTGGCTGCCGCGCTTCTTTCTGCGCCGGTCGCTGAGCCAGAAGGGCTTCCACAAGATGACGACCTGGCTGATCCCGTTTCTCGAGCGGATGGAGAACTGGGTCCGGCCACGTTACTGGCCCTTTCCCAACGCCAAGAGCGCGGAAAAGGTCGTCGGGCTGTTCGCGCTCGTCTACGCGATCGCCGTCGTCATTCCGATCCCCTTCGGCAACTGGCTGCCGGCGCTCGCCGTGTTCATCTGCGGGATAGCCCTGTCCGAGCGCGACGGCTTCTGGCTCGCCATCGGCATCGTCACCGGTGTCGTCGCGATCTGCATCATGGTCGGCGTCGTCATCGCCGCCCACGCCTTCGCCCATTCCTGGCTGCTCTGAGCCGGTTTTCCGGCCGTACAAGTCGCGTTACCGTGGATTCGCCGGGTCGACGGAATTATCTGCGCGAATAGGACGCTGTCGCTTTTGAATTGTCGCACGTCGTCGCGCAACAAGCCGCACAATCCGGCTTGCTTCATTGCTGAACCCGCATGGAGGACGGCTGTGGCTGACAGGATCATAGTCTATTGGCGGGATATCCCGGCCCAGGTAATCATCCGCAAGCGGCGCGAGAGCGCGAAACGCGAGCTGCCGCTTCGCTTCACGGAAGCCATAGACATGTGCGCGATGCGCGTCGGCGCCCGCGACAGCGACGCCTATATGGCCGAGTGGCGCAAGGGCGACCCGATTGCGGTCAGCGACGACCTCGAAGCCGAAGCCGACCGCGCCTTGAACGAAATTCTCGAAAAATATGACGACGACGCCCTCAAGGCGCTTGTCATGTCGGAAGGCCGCGCAAATGGCTAGCCCGCTTGTCGATGACCGTACCCGGCCAGGCAGTTCGCCGGAGGCGATGAAAAAGAAGGCAGCCGAGAAAGGCGCTTTCAATCCCGCTCACGTGACGCTGGCCCGCCGCCAGCGCAAATCCTACACGATCCGTTTGTGGTCGGTGCGTCATTCGCGCTTCCTCGAATGGTTCTACAGCCACTTCGCCAACACGTTTCTGGCACTGCATCCGGTGTGGAAAGCGATCGGGTACAACCGCGCTGAAAAGCCGGTGACATTCGTCGAACGGAGCGTGAAGGGATTGCTGTTCGACTGCCGCATGTGCGGCCAGTGCGTCTTGTCGTCGACAGGCATGTCCTGCCCGATGAACTGCCCGAAGCAATTGCGAAACGGCCCCTGCGGCGGCGTACGTGCCAACGGCAACTGCGAAGTCGAACCGGACATGCCGTGCGTCTGGGTGCAGGCGTGGAACGGTTCGCGCCGGATGAACAAGAGCGACGCCATTCTGGATGTGCAGAAGCCTGTCGACCAGTCGCTGCGCGAGACCTCCTCATGGCTTCGCGTGACCGCATTGGCCGCGGCGGCGCGCGAGGAGGCAAACGGGTCATGACGTCGAAATCCGGTAACCGCCCGCCCCAAAACGACGAGAATCCGCTCGGCATCGATTTGCCGCTGGACCCGCTGCCGGGACACTCGTCTCTCGGGCGCCTCGAACGCGTGTTGCGGCGCGGCGAGTTCGCGGTGACCGCCGAACTGAATCCGCCGGACTCCGCCAACGCCGCCGACGTCTTCGAACGCGCGGCCGTCTTCGACGGCTGGGTCGACGCGATCAATGCCGTCGATGCCTCCGGCGCAAACGCCCACATGTCCTCGGTCGGCATCTGCGCCCTGCTGACCCGCATGGGCTATGCGCCCGTGATGCAGATTTCCTGCCGTGACAAGAACCGCATCGCCATTCAGGGGGACGTCCTGGGCGCCGCGGCGATGGGCGTCGCCAATATCCTGTGCCTGACCGGGGACGGTGTGCAGGCAGGCGACCAGCCCGGAGCGAAACCGGTTTTCGACCTCGATTCGATGTCGCTGCTGGAAACCGTTCGCACCATGCGCGACGACGGAAAGTTCCTGTCGGGCAGAAAACTGACGTCTCCGCCGGCCGTCTTTCTGGGGGCCGCGATCAATCCTTTCGCCCCGCCATTCGATTTTCGCCCGCACCGGCTTGCGAAGAAGATCGAGGCCGGCGCCCAATTCGTGCAGAGTCAGTACTGCTTCGACGTTCCGATGTTCTCCGAATACATGAAGCGGGTGCGTGATATGGGCCTGCACGAAAAGTGCTATATCATGTGCGGCGTCGGCCCTCTCGCCTCCGCGAAGACTGCGCGATGGATCCGGTCCAACGTTCCGGGCATTCATATACCCGACCATGTGATCAAGCGCCTGGAAGGCGCCGAGAACCAGAAAGCCGAAGGCAAGCGCATTTGCGTCGACATCATAAACGAGGTGAAGGAGATCGAGGGCGTCTCCGGCATCCATGTGATGGCCTATCGCCAGGAGGAATTCGTTGCCGAGATCGTCAGCGAATCGGACGCCCTGAAAGGACGCAAACCGTGGAAGCGGGAAATGCGCGCGGACGATCACATGGTTGCGGAGCGCCTCGATGACATGGTCAACGCCGAAAACCGCCTGACACCGCAGGAAATCGTGGAAGAGCCGAACTGGCTGAGCAAGCCGCTGCCCGAACTTGAACAAAAACCCATAACGATATAAAGAAGTCTTTATATCTTAAACGAGGACATCATGACACGCACCGTCGTCGCATCAGCTACCCGTGAAATCATCATCGGATTCGATCAGCCCTTCTGCGTCATCGGGGAACGCATCAACCCGACCGGACGCAAGAAGCTGGCGGCCGAAATGGTCGAAGGCAATTTTGACACTGTCAGGAAGGACGCGCTCGAGCAGGTCGCCGCCGGCGCGACCATGCTCGACGTCAACGCAGGCGTTACCGCGGTCGATCCGAACGCCACCGAACCGGCGCTGCTGGTCCAGACGCTCGAGATCGTCCAGGATCTCGTCGACGTTCCGCTGTCGATCAACTCCTCGGTGTCCGCCGCGATCGAGGCCGCGCTGAAGGTCGCCAAGGGCCGCCCGCTGGTCAATTCGGTCACCGGCGAACTGGAGAAGCTGGAAGCGATCCTGCCGCTCTGCAAGAAATACGACGTGCCCGTCGTCGCCATCTCCAACGACGAGACCGGCATTTCCGAGGATCCCGACGTCCGTTTTGCCGTCGCCAAGAGGATTGTCGAACACGCCGCCGATTACGGCATCAAGCCGGAGGACATCGTCGTCGACCCGCTCGTCATGCCGATCGGCGCAATGGGCACGGCCGGAAAACAGGTTTTCGCCCTGCTGCGCCGCCTGCGCGAGGAACTGAAGGTCAACACCACGTGCGGCCTGTCGAACATCTCCTTCGGCCTGCCGCATCGTCACGGCATCAATGCCGGCTTCATTCCGATGGTGATCGGTGCCGGCATGACCTCTGCCATCATGAATCCCTGCCGCCCGCAGGAAATGGAAGCCGTTCGCGCCGCCAACGTGCTGAACGGCACCGACCCGGACTGCATGAACTGGATCCGGACCTACAAGGATTATCAGCCGCATGCCGCGGGCGCCCCTGCCCCGGCGGCGGCCGCACCGGCGGGCCGCGCCGGCGGACGACGCGGCGGGCGCGAAGCGAGGCTCGCGCGCGGATAACGCATCGGTCAGGGCGCGTCGTTGATGCCGGTCAGCTTGTCGAAGGCCTGGATCGCCACAAAGGCGCCGGCGAACGCGGCGAGATTTCCGGCGATGAACTCGTCCTCCATGCCGGGCGAGACAGACGCAAGGATGACGGTGGAAAGGATCGAACCGATCATGGCAAGGCCGAGATAATGCGGATAGCGCATCCACGGCCCCTTGATGAGGCGAACCAGGAAGAAACTGGACAAGACGGCGGACAGCAACGTCATCGGCATGGCGGCGGGGCCTTTCGATTCCGGTCCACGGTCGCACGGCCAGGCTTCCATTTGCTTAACCGGAAAGCCCGTATTGTCCCGATCGCAGGCGCGGGAACGCAGAAATGACCGATCCTCTCATCCTCTTCATGCCGTCGGGCAAGCGCGGACGCTTTCCCGAAGGCACGACGGTGCTCGAGGCGGCGCGGCAACTCGGCGTCTATGTCGAAAGCGTCTGCGGCGGCCGCGGCATTTGCGGCCGTTGCCAGGTCGAGGTGCAGGAAGGCCGGTTCGCCAAGCACGGCATCACCTCCGCCAACGATCACCTCTCGCCCTTCGGAGCCGAAGGAAAAGCGCTACGCCGAAAAGCGTGACCTGAAGCCCGGCCGCCGCCTCTCCTGTTCGGCGACGATCACGGGCGATCTCGTCATCGACATCCCGCTGGATGTCCAGATCAACGCCCAGATCATCCGCAAGGCGGCCGACACCCGCGTCTTCGAGCGCAAGCCCGCCGTCCAGCTTTGCTATGTCGAGGTCGAGGAACCCGACATGCACAAGCCGCTTGGCGATCTCGACCGGATAAAGGCTGCGCTCGAAACCGATTGGGGCTTCACCGACATTCTGGTCGACCCGCATATCTTCCCGATCGTGCAGTCGACGCTGCGCAAGGGCGACTGGGCCGTCACGGCGGCGATCCACAAGGACGAGGACACCGGGCAGGCAAGCATGATCGCGCTCTGGCCGGGCCTTCACAACGAGGCCTGGGGCATCGCCTGCGACATCGGTTCGACGACCATCGCCCTGCATCTGGTATCGCTGCTGTCGGGTCACGTGATCGCCTCGGCGGGCACGTCCAACCCGCAGATCCGCTTCGGCGAAGACCTGATGAGCCGCGTCTCCTACGTGATGATGAATCCCGACGGACGCGAGGCGATGACCGATGCCGTGCGCAAGGCCGTCGACGACCTGATCGGCAAGGTCTGCGAGGAGTCCGGCGCGAAACGCAACGACATTCTCGACGCGGTCTTCGTCGGCAATCCGATCATGCACCACCTGTTCCTCGGCATCGATCCGACGGAACTGGGCGGCGCGCCCTTCGCGCTGGCCGTCTCCGGCGCGATCCACACACGGGCAAGGGAACTCGCCCTCGACGCGAACCAGGGATGCCGCGTCTACGTCATTCCCTGCATCGCCGGCCATGTCGGCGCGGACGCCGCCGCCGCGACGCTCGCCGAGGGCCCGCACCGCCAGGACGAGATGATGCTTCTGGTCGATGTCGGCACCAATGCCGAGATCGTGCTCGGCAATTCGAAGCGCGTCGTCGCGGCATCGTCCCCGACCGGCCCGGCCTTCGAGGGCGCGGAAATCTCCTGCGGCCAGCGCGCCGCGCCCGGCGCCATCGAGCGCGTGCGCATCGATCCGGAAACGCTCGAACCCCGTTTCAAGGTCATCGGCAGCGATCTGTGGTCGAACGAGGACGGCTTCGCCGATTCCGTCAAGACCGGCATCACCGGCATCTGCGGCTCCGGCATCATCGAGGTCGTCGCCGAGATGTATCTCGCCGGCATTATCTCCGAGGACGGCGTCGTCGACGGCGCGATGGCCGCGAAGTCGCCGCGCATCATCGAGAACGGACGCACCTTCTCCTATGTGCTGAATGACGGCGATCCGCTGATCACCGTGACCCAGAACGACGTGCGCGCCATCCAGCTCGCCAAGGCGGCCCTTTACGCCGGCATCAAGCTCCTGATGGACAAGCAGGGCATCGACCATGTCGACCAGATCCGCTTCGCCGGCGCCTTCGGCTCCTTCATCGATCCGAAATACGCCATGGTGCTCGGCCTGATCCCCGATTGCGATCTCGCGAAGGTCTCGGCGGTCGGCAACGCCGCCGGCACCGGCGCCCGCATGGCGCTGGTCAACCGCGACTACCGCCGCGAGATCGAGGAAACCGTGCGCAGGATCGAGAAGATCGAGACGGCGCTGGAACCGAAATTCCAGGACCACTTCGTCGCCGCCATGGCGCTGCCGAACAAGACCGATCCGTTCCCGGAACTGGCGAAGGCCGTCAAGCTGCCGCCGAAAAAGGCGCTTGCCTCCAACGGCGAGGCGGGCGGCCGCCGCCGGCGCGAGGGCGGACGCCGCGCCCGTGGCTGACATTCGTCATCCTTCGCTCACCGTTTCATATGCGACATCGCCGCATGTCGCATGCCTCCATTTCCCGCTGCCGTCGCCGGCGACAGTGATCCGTCGCTCCCGGCATCGCCATTGCCGGAGTTCCTTGCGCCGGCCCACCCATGCGTGATGCGCATGGATGCCCGCTCGGATTTTGTTTGACCGGAACGCGAGAGACTGATTTGCTGTTCCGAATGCGACAGCGAGAGCTGCGAAACGAGTGATGGGAGCGACCGCGGAACGATGACGAGCGCACCTGCCCCACAGAAAACGATCGTTTTCTACCTGATGCCCGAATTCACGATGATCGCGTTTACCGCGGCCGTCGAGCCCTTGCGCGGCGCCAATCGCGTGCTCGGATATGACGCCTATACATGGCGCCTGGCCAGCAAGACGGGCGAGCCCGTGCGGGCCTCCAACGGCGTCCAGGTCGGCGTCGACAGTTCCATCGAAGACGAGCGCAAATACATGCTCGGCCAGCATCGCCCGTCCATCGTCTTCGTCTGCGGCGGATTGAACATCGAGCAATACCAGTCGAAGTCGCTGTCGGCATGGCTGCGCGAGGAACACAATCGCGGCGTCAAGGTCGGCGCGCTGTGTACCGCCGCCCACACGCTCGGCGCCGCCGGCCTGCTCAACAACAAGCGCTGCGCCATTCACTGGGAAAACCTGCCCGGCTTCCAGGAGGCGTTCCCGCAGGTCAGCGTCTTTTCCGACCTGTTCGAGATCGACGGCAACGTCTACACCTGCGCCGGCGGCACCGCCGCGCTCGACATGATGCTCAAGATCATCGGCGACGATTTCGACGACAACACCGTCAACCGCATCTGCGAGATGGTGCTGACCGACCGCGTGCGCAGCCCGACCGACCGCCAGCGCCTGCCTCTGCGCGCCCGCCTCGGCGTCCAGAACGCCAAGGTGCTGACCATCATCGAACTGATGGAAGCCAACCTTTCCGAACCCCTGTCGCTGGTCGAGATCGCCGATCACGTCGGCCTGTCGCGACGCCAGATCGAGCGCCTGTTCCGCCAGGAAATGGGCCGCTCGCCGGCGCGCTACTATCTGGAGATCCGGCTCGACCGCGCCCGTCACCTGCTGATCCAGTCCTCGATGCCGGTCGTCGAGGTGGCGATCGCCTGCGGCTTCGTTTCCGCGTCGCATTTCTCCAAATGCTACCGCGAGGTCTACGCGAAATCGCCGCAGCAGGAGCGCGCCGACCGCAAGCAGCTGATGGTCGCCTGAACGATTCTCAGGCCGGCCTCAATTGTCGTTCGCCCGCTGCAACTTCTCGCCGATGGCGCAATCGATCTCCGGCGACCTGACGAATTCCGCTTTCATGACAAGCGGTTGCGCCGGCTTCCTGCCCGACAATTCAAGCACGAGCTTGCGCCGAACCGCCTCTGGAAACTCCTCCCACGACGTCACCGGCAACACGAAGGATCCGGGGCCGCCGGTCACGCATTTGCGGTAATAGGCGTCGAGTTCGGGAAGGCCGAGCCCCAGTTCGCTCAACCACGGATCGATCATCAGCGGCAACCCGTTGATCGTGATACCGGCGGAAATCGCGACATCGCGCGATGTCGTCACAAGGCCGCCCTGGTTGTTCGGTCCGTCGCCGGAAATGTCGATGATTCGCCGCACTCCCCTGACGTCATTGTCATCGAAGGCGGCCGCGCCGTAGCGGATCGCGCCGGAGATCGACGTGTTGCGCATGTTCGAAAGCAGGGCCGCCTCGAGCCGGTTGGCGAAGGCTTCGGCCGTCTCGCGGCCGTCGATGATCGTCCAGGGGACGATCACGCGCGTCAGCTCCGAACGCGCCCATTCGATATAGGTGACGGCCACCCGCCCGTAACCGCCCAGCCGTATCGCATCGATGACGTCCGGCGACCGGAACGCGGCGACATAGCCGTCGCGCTGCAACTGCAATTCCGCGTATTGCATCGATCCGGATACATCGACCGCAAGGACGAGTTCCACGTCGACGCGCTCCTGCGCGCGAAGTGCTCCGGTGCCAGCGAAGAATGTGACCGACAAAATCAGTGCCGACAGGAATCGCAAACCGTCCATGCCGAAAGCCTAGTGAAAATATCCGGTCCGCACAGGCTTTACGCACGGGAAAGTTGTGCAAATCGCGAGGACCGGCCGATCACTTGAGCTTGTCCTGCATGACGCGCCTGGCCTTCTCGCCGATCAGGCAGTCGACTTCCGGCCCGATCTGCAACTGCGCGCGGAGGACGGACGCCTCCTCTGACGGCGCACCCGCCAGTTCGATCACCAGCTTGTGCCGCACCGCATTCGGGAACTCGTCCCACGAGCGGACCGGTACCACGAAGGCGCCCGGCCCGCCGATGACGCAGTGCTGGTAATAGAGATCGAGCCCGGGCGCGCCCAATGCGATCCCCGGATACCAGGGCTGGATGAGCAGCGGCAGCCCGTTCACCGTCACATCGGCTGCCGCGGCGGCGTCGCGCGCCTCGGTCACCGTGCCGCCCTGGTTGTTCGGCCCGTCGCCGGAAATGTCGATCACCTGCCGGTCGCTCTCGATCCCGTTCTCGGCAAGCGCCGCCACGCCGAAGCGGATCGCGCCCGAGATCGACGTCCGGCGCATATTGGCGATCCGCGCCGCTTCCAGCCTGTCCGCGAATGCGCGCGAAGTGGCCGCGTCGTCGATGATCGTCCACGGCACGATCACCCGCTTCAGGTCGTCGCGCGCCCATTCGACATAGGTTACGGCGACGCGGCGGTGCTTTCCCTCCCGGATCGCCGAAATCACCTGCGGCGCGCGAAAGGCGGCGACATAGCCGGCCCTTTGCTGGAGCAACTCGGAATGCCCCATCGAATCCGACACGTCGACGGCGATGACGAGTTCGACATCGACCCGCTCCTGCGCCGCCGCCGGCAACAGGCTGCCGGCGGAGAACGCCACGCCGATCAGGACTGCCGCGATGCGAAGGACGGTCATTGCGCGGACAGTGTGAACCGCGGACAGATAGGCATGCAAGCCGTCCCGCTCACGGGTTGGAATCGTCGAACTGCCACCCGCGCATCTGCCAGATTTTCTCGCCGATCAGGCAGTCATATGGTTCTTCGAGAACGAACTGCGCCGGCACCACGCGCGGCTCCGGATCATCCGCGCTGCCTATCTCCAGAACCAGCTTGCGGCGCACGACCTCCGCGAACTGGTCCCAGTCATTGACCGGCACCACGAAGCTGCCCGGCCCGCCGATGACGCATTTTGTGTAGTAACGGTCGAGGTCCTCGATATGAAACCGCTGGCCGACGCCGCCGCGTGTCATCATCGGCAGGCCGTTGATGGTGATCCCTTTCGCGATCGCCGCGTCGCGCGCCTCGGTCACCGGCATGCCCTGATTGTTCGGTCCGTCGCCGGAAATGTCGATCACCCTGCGCTCCGCCTCGAAGGGCACCGATTCGAGCAGTCCCGCGCCATGATCGATGGCGCCTGAAATCGAGGTGCGCCGCTGACCGATGCTGTGCGTCGCAAGCAGCGTCGCGGCGACACGGTCCGCGTCCGCCTGGCTCTCGATGATCGTCCAGCCGACGATCTCCTGCGCATGGGTGTCGTTGGCCCATTCGAACAGCGTCACGGCGATCCGCCTGTAGGCGCCCTCACCGATCGCCCGCACGACCTGCGGGCTGGCGATCGCCGCCGCATAGCCCTCGCGCTGGATACGCAGTTCCTCCTGCGACATCGACCGCGAGACGTCGACGGCGAGCACAAGCGCGACATCGACCTTCTCCTGCGCCGCCGCAGGCGTCGACAGGCCGGCAAGAAGCGACGCGCTGACAGCCGGCGCGAGACATCCGGTTCTTCCCATGCGGCGATGATACGCCAAAACTCGCCCGCGCGGCATATGTCGGAACGGCGCCGTCGCGAAAACATGATCGACACGTCGGTCGTGCCGCCGCGACGGTCTAGCTCTTGCGGCTTGAGGTTCTCCGGATCGTAGAGCGGCTTGTAACCGACGCCCGCCACCTCGACCGGATAGGTTTCGCCGAAATACTCGACCGTCAGCTTGCGCCCTTCCTGACAATAGGCCCAGGGCAGATAGGCGAGCGCGATGTTCTTGCCGATCGTCGGGCCGTAGGCGACCGATGTCGTGAACGACGCCGGCCGAGTTCGTCGACCAGCGTCTCGCCGGTTTCCGGATCCATCACCGGCATGATGCCGACCGGATAGCGGGCAACGCCATTGGAATCGACATTGTCCGTCATCACCAGCGTGCACAGCATCGCCGGCTGGTGCTCGCGCGCGCGGTATTCCAGATGCTTCGCCTTGCCGCGGAAATCGGCTTCCTTGACCTTCGGGCGGGCAAGATCGGCCTCGTAGAGATTGTACTCGGTCAGAAGGTCGGCGTTCTGCAGCCGCAGGCTCTTTTCCATGCGGCGGGTGTTGGCATAGGTCTCGACGCCGAACGCCATCACGCCGGTCTCGCGCAGCGCGTCCCAGACCGCCAGACCGTCCTCATAAGCCATGTGCAGTTCCCAGCCCTGCTCGCCGACATAGGAGAGGCGGAAGGCGGTCACGTCCTTGCCGGCGATCCTGACCGGCTTGATCGCCGCGAAAGGGAAGTTCTCCGGCGACAAGCCCGTCCGGATCCTCGACGACCTTCTGCAAGGTCGTGCGCGCATTCGGCCCCCAGATGCCGATGGTCGACGTATTTCTCGGTCACGTCGGTAATGGTGACGTCGAAGCCTTTGTCCTCGGCCACCCGGCGCATGTAGTGGAAATCGCGCGGCCCGGCATCGGCGCCGTCGATCACGCGGCAGCGGTCGGCCATGCGGATCACCGTCAGGTCGGCGCGCACCATGCCCTCGTCGTCGAGGAAGTGGGTGTAGATGCCCTTGCCGACCATGTTGTCGCCGCCGATCTTGGCCGCGCACAGCCACTCCATCAGCGCGACATGGTCCGGACCTTCGACGTCGTACATCGCGAAAGTGCGACAGGTTGATGATGCCGCAATTCTCGCTCATCTCCAGGTGCTCGGCATTGGAGACGCGCCAGAAATGGCGGTTGTCCCATTCGTTTTCGCGCACCGGCACCCGGTCGCCGAATTTCTCCAGCAGATGCTCGTTGGCGGCATAGCCGTGCGCGCGCTCCCAGCCGCCGAGTTCCATGAAATGGCCGCCGAGTTCCTTCTCGCGCTCGTAGAAGGGCGAGCGGCGCACATTGCGGCCCTTGGAGAACGGCTCGCGCGGATGGACCGCCGGATTGTAGATCTTCATCGCCGTTTCGGTGCAGCGGTCCTCGATGAACTGCTCTTCCATCTGGTGCGGATAGAAGCGCGAATAGTCGATGGCGTGATGATCGATCGCTGTCCGGCCGTCGGTCATCCAGTCGGCGATCAGCTTGCCCATGCCGGGCCCGTCCTTGACCCAGATGGCGACGGCGTACCACAGCCCCCTGACCTTCTGGCTCTCGCCGATCGACGGGCCGCCGTCGGTCGTCACCTGCAGGAGCCCGTTGAAGGAGTGGCTCTCGTTGTAGCCGAGCTCGCCGAGGATCGGCGTCAGTTCCATGGCGCGTTCCAGCGGCTCCATGATCTGTTCCATGTCGAGATCGCGCTGCGATGGCGAAAGCCGCGCCTGCTCCTTTTCCAGGATGTCGCGCGGATGGCAGAGGCGCGGATTGGTCTCCTCGTAGTAGCCCCACTCGATCTGCCCGCCTTCCGGCGTCTTCGGATCGCCGGTGTCGCGCATATAGGCCGAGTTGCCCTGGTCGCGCAGCAGCGGATAGCCGATGTCCTTGCCGGTGCCGGCGAACTCGTTATAGGGGCCGAAGAAGGTCAGCGGATGGTCGACCGGCATGACCGGCAGATCCTCGCCCGCCATCTCCGCGATCAGCCGGCCCCAGAGACCGGCGCAAACGACGACGTAATCGGCTATCGATCGTGCCGCGATGGGTCTTCACGCCCTTGATGCGGCCGTCCTCGATAATCGAGATCCTGCGCCGGCGTGTTGGCGAAGGACTGGAGCTTGCCGCTGGCGACCGCCTCGTCCACCAGTTCACCGGCTACCGTCTGCGAGCGCGGCGCGACAAGGCCGGCATCCGGATCCCACATCCCGCCCTGCACCAGGCTCTCCTCGATCAGCGGGAACTTCTCCTTGATCTCGGCCGGGCATCGACAAGCCGCGCACGCGGTTCCGAAGGCCTTCGCCGAAGCGACCTTGCGCTTGATCTCGTCCATGCGTCCGTCGTCGCCGACGCGTGCGATCTCGAAACCGCCGACCTTCGCGTAGCGGCCGCGCTTCTCGAAGAAATCGATCGAGTAGAGCGTCGTCCAGCAGGACAGGAAGTCATGGCTGGTCGCGTAGCAGAAGTCGGACGCATGCGAGGTCGAGCCGATATCGGTCGGGATGGAGGACTTGTCGATGCCGACGATATCGTCCCATCCGCGCTCGATCAGGTGATGGGCGACCGATGCGCCGACGATGCCGCCAAGGCCGATGATGACGACCTTCGCCTTTTCCGGAAATTTTGCCATTGCCCGCGACTCCGAAGTGGGTTTGCGAGCCAGACTATAGGGCGGCGCGGTGTCGCGATTTCAGCCTGTTTGCGACATCGGCAAAACGCCGCGCGACCAGAACCGGAAAGTCGATGCTGCACAGCCGCTTTCGAGCAAGAAAAACCGGCGGTTTGAACCACCGCCGGCAGACAGGTTCGGTCGAGTTCGGCGAAGCAGCCGGTTACTTGATAACCGCTTCGCCATTGACGATTTCCACGCTTTCCTCGCCGGCGAGCGCTGCGCGGTCGCCGTTGGGCAGCGTCAGGAAGCAGCCGCCATTGCAAAACGTCACCGTTTCGCCGGCAGCGATGGCGAGCTCGTTCTTGACGCCGCCTTCGGTCACGACGACCGTGTGGCTGTCGCTGTCCTTGTTGGTCAAGGTCGCGCCGCTGGCCGCACCAGTGGCGACAAGGACGGCGAGGAATGCAATCGGAACTCTGTTCATTCTTCTAAAACGATGCCGCAAGGGCATCGCCCCCTTTCTTGATTGCGGGATTATCCGCTTACTTGACCTCTATATAGGATTTCGCACCTGAACCGAAACTGAACGGCATTTCAGCCCGGATCATCGTCTCGGTGTTTCTGCTTGCTGGTCTTGATGACGCCGAAGTCACCTTCGCCGGGCATGGCTGCCGCCGCCGCTTCCTCTTCCTTGCCGACGACGCGCAGGTTCACGTCGCGCTGCGGGAACGGAATCTCGATGCCCAGCGCCTTGAAGCGCTCGAAGATCGCGAACCGGACCTCCGTTGACACCGTCAGCATGTAGTTGATGTCGGCAAGATAGGCGCGCAGTTCGAAATCGAGCGAGGAATCGCCGAAATTGCCGAAAACGACAAACGGCTCCGGATTGCTCAGGATACGCGGATGATCGTGCGCGATCTCCAGCAGCGTGTCGCGCACCAGGTTCGGATCGCTCTTGTAGGACACGCCGACGGGGATTTCGATCCGGCCCAGCGTATTGCGATGCGTCCAGTTGCCGACCGCCGAGTTGATCAGGTCCGAATTGGGCAGGATCACCGACTTGCGCTGGAAGGTTTCGATCTCCGTCGCGCGCACATTGATGCTTTTCACCGTCCCGGTGATCCCGCCGGCCTCGATCCAGTCGCCGACCTTGAACGGCCGCTCGGCAAGCAGGATCAGGCCCGAAACGAAATTGGACACGATGTTCTGCAGGCCGAAGCCGATTCCGAGCGACAGCGCGCCGGCAACCAGCGCCAGTTGCGACAGGTTGATCCCGGCCGCCGAAATACCGATCAGCGCCGCGATCGTGATGCCCGCATAGCCAACCCCGGTCTTGATCGAGTTGCGCACGCCGACATCGATCCGGCTGCGCGACAGCACGTCACCGTCGAGCCAGCGCTGGAACAGCTTTGTCAGCCAGAAACCGATGAAGAACACCAGGATCCCGGCCAGGATGCCAGTGATGGAGATCGAGATCGACCCGATCGTGAACTCGGTGAGCCCGCCGAGAAGCCAGCCGCGGATGTCGCCCCACTTGAATCCCCATATCAGCAGCAGCACCGGCGTGCCGATGACGATGATGGCAAGCGTCAGCAGGATTCCGGCCAGCAACCCCAGCTGATCGACGCGTGTTTCGCTCAGCTCCAGCGAAGCACTCAGGTGTTGCCCGAGCTTGGAATGCGCCAGCGCGCGCTCGCGAGATATCGCGCGGCCGGCGAGATGGCCGAGATACATGGTCGAGACGATGGCGCCGGTGATGACCAATTGCTTG
This sequence comes from uncultured Alphaproteobacteria bacterium, assembly GCA_963712205.1. Taxonomy (GTDB): domain Bacteria; phylum Pseudomonadota; class Alphaproteobacteria; order Rhizobiales; family Rhizobiaceae; genus Oricola. The sequence goes on from CAVQHF010000011.1 coordinate 443,709, forward strand.
GAAGCGAATTCGGCAAAACCGATATAGCCCGCCAGCGCCGACACGATCAGCACCAGCCCGGTGCCGATGAGCAGCACCCGGATTGTCGCCGGCCAATGCCGGTCGGCGTCCCCCTCCTCGCCGGCAAACGGGCGGACGAACGCGATCAGCAACAGGATGATCCCGACGGCGACGCTGCTGATCAGGGCATTGGCGACCGTGACCGGAAGCGAGCCTCCGACGAGACTGAGCATCTCCGTGATCATGACATTGATCACGATGGTCACCGTCATGACGACGAACAGCAGCTTCAGGATCGGCGCGGCGCGGTTCGAAACCTTGACGAGCCGCCAGGCCGGCAGGCGCGGCGCAAACACAGCCTCGGCAAGCTGCCAGACCAGGAAGATGACGCCGATGCCGATGAGGAACGTCAGCAGGAGCAACCCTATATCGCCGCGCAACACGCCGAAATAGGTGTAGAGCGCATAGACGAGAACGAGGAAGACCCAGACGCCCAGTGTCGGCAGCAATGTGCCGAGAAATCCGACCGTCAGCCGCGAGAAATAGCCCGGCTCCTCGGCGGCCGGATCGCGCCGGATCATCTGGCCGAGCATCTTGCGCGCAATCACCAGGAACAGCACCGCGGCGCCAAGCGAAAGCGCCGTCGCCGCCATCATCGATCCGAACTTGAAGCGCCAGGCGAAGCGCGCCCACGAGGAGATCCTGTAGGTCAGGTCGGAATAGCGCTGCCGGGCATCGCTCAAGAGATCCGCGCCGAAGGCCGCCGTGATGTCGTAGCGCCGCGACAGGGTCGAGGTGAACAGGATGCGCCGCGCATCGGAAATCTCGTTGCTGAGCGTGTTCGCGCGAATAGAAAGATCTTCCAGTTTTCCCAGCAACGTATTGATAAGACTGCGCTCCTGGATGAGCTTGGCTCTCTGCTCCTTGATCGTGTCCGGTTCCGATCCGTCCTCGGGAGCCGGCCCGAGCTGGTCCAGCCGCGAACGGATTTCGGTCAGCCTCGGCGAAAGATCGACGCCCGCCCGGACGATGTCGTCGGCGAGCGTACGCAGGCGTTCGTTGAGTTTCACGAGCGCGGCGTCGTCCTGGCGCGCCGATTTCAGGGTCGCGGCGATCTGCGTCAGATCGCGATCGAATCCCTCGACGGCAGTCGAGGTCTTGTCGAGATCCTGCGCCATCGCCAGACCCGCCGATACCAGCAACAGGAAAACCGTCAGGATTCTCGCAACATGTCTCATCGACGGGCTGATAACACAAAATCGCCGTCCGAAAGAAACGAATTACCGGACGCGCGGTCGCCGCGCCGCCAGACCGTCGTCAATGCGCAAATGCGCGACGAATTTTTGCAATGCAGGCGGCCGCGCCACGGGCTAGATTGCTGACGATCATCACGAAGGCTGAGGGGCGATGGCGGAATACTCTGCCTGGCAGGTTCTGAAAAATGCCGTCACCGGCAACACCGGATGGAAGCCGGCCTGGCGCAAGCCCGAGCCGAAACCGTCCTATGACGTCGTCATTGTCGGCGGCGGCGGCCACGGGCTTTCGACCGCCTACTATCTCGCGGCGAACCACGGCATCACCGATATCGCCGTCTGCGAGAAGGGCTGGCTCGGCTCCGGCAATATCGGCCGCAACACCACCATCGTGCGCTCCAACTACCTGCTGGAAGGCAACGCGCCCTTCTACGAACACTCGATGAAGCTGTGGGAAAACCTCAGCCACGAACTGAACTACAACGTCATGTTCTCGCAGCGCGGCATCATCAACCTGTGCCACTCGCCGGCGCAGATGGACGACACCGCGCGGCGCGGCAACGCGATGCGCCTGTTCGGCGTCGACGCCCGCATGCTGACGCCGGCCGAACTGAAACGCCGCGTGCCGGGGCTCGACCTGTCCGGATCGGCGCGCTTCCCGATCCTCGGCGGCCTCGAACAGCCGCGCGCCGGCACCGCCCGCCACGACGCCGTCGCCTGGGGCTATGCCCGTGGCGCCGACCGGCGCGGCGTCGACATTCTCGAAAACTGCGAGGTCACCGGTTTCCTGCGAGACGGCGACCAGGTGACCGGCGTCCGGACGTCGCGCGGCGAGATCCGCGCCAAAAAGGTCGCGGTCTGCGTCGCCGGCTCCACCGGCCATGTGATGAAGATGGCCGGCATCGACCGCCTGCCGATCGAAAGCCACGTGCTGCAGGCCTTCGTGTCGGAATCGCTCAAGCCGATGATCGATACGGTCGTCACCTTCGGCGGCGGCCACCTCTACATCTCCCAGTCCGACAAGGGCGGGCTGGTCTTCGGCGGCGACATCGACGGCTACAACACCTACGCCCAGCGCGGAAACCTGCCGATCGTCGAGGACGTGATGGCCGAGGCCGCGGCGCTGTTTCCGGCCGCCGCCAAGGTCAAGCTGCTCAGGTCCTGGGGCGGCATCATGGACATGTCGATGGATGGCTCGCCGATCATCACCACCGGCCCCCTGCCCGGCATGTATCTGAATTGCGGCTGGTGTTACGGCGGCTTCAAGGCGACGCCGGCGTCGGGCTGGTGTTTCGCCCACACGATCGCCAGGGACGAGCCGCATCCCCTCAACGCGGCCTATTCGCTCGACCGCTTCCATCGCGGCTACGTCATCGACGAGAAGGGCCAGGGATCCTTCCCCTGGAGACATTGAGGCCGCTTCGATGATCATCACCTGCCCCCATTGCGGCCCGCGCGACCTGATCGAGTTCTCCTATTGCGGAGACGCGACACTCGAGCGCCCCGATCCGGCCTCGGCCGACCAGGCCGCATGGAACGCCTATGTCTACGACCGCGACAATCCGGCCGGCGACCACCGCGAATTCTGGCAACATTCCGGCGGTTGCCGCCGGCATCTCGTCGTCACCCGCAACACGCTGACCCACGTCATTTCCGATGTCGCCTTCGCGCCAGGCGCCGGTTCGAAAAGGGGCAAGGCATGACCTCGCACCGCCTTTCGGCCGGCGGCCGGATCGACCGCGAGAAGACGGTCCGCTTCACCTTCGACGGCAAGACCTGTCGCGGCTATGCCGGCGACACGCTCGCCTCCGCGCTTCTTGCGGACGGCGTTCGCCTCTTCGGCCGGTCCTTCAAGTACCACCGGCCGCGCGGTCTCCTCGCCGCCGGATACGAGGAACCGAACGCGCTCGTCACGGTGACGACCGACGGCGCGCGCGAACCGAATATCCGCGCGACCGAACTGGAAATCTACGATGGTCTCGTCGCCGAGAGCCAGAACCGCTTTCCGTCGCTTTCCTTCGACGTGATGTCGGTCAACCAGTTCGCCGGCAAGGCTTTCAGCGCCGGCTTCTACTACAAGACCTTCATGGGTCCGGTCTTCGGCCCCTTGAAAGGCACGAGGGTCTGGATGTTCTGCGAGCAATTCATCCGCCGCGCCGCAGGCCTCGGCTCCGCCGGAACCGTCGCCGACCCGAACCGCTACGAGCGCATGAACGCCTTTTGCGACGTGCTGGTGGTCGGGTCCGGCCCGTCCGGCCTCGAGGCCGCGCAAAAGGCCGTCGCAGAGGGAAAACGCGTCATCCTGTGCGAAACCGATGCCGTTTTCGGCGGCTCGTCCAACTGGTCGACGATCGACGGGAGCGGTTGCCTCCGAAGCGGCCCTCGCCGAACTCGAGGGCAGGCCGAACGTCCGCCTGCTGCCGCGCACCACCGTCTGGGGCTATTACGACGGCAACACGCTCGCCGCGCTCGAACGCGTCGCCGATCACAAGGCCAGGCCCGGCAAGGGCGAACCGCGCCAGCGTCACTGGGTCATCCGCGCCGGCCATGTCGTGCTGGCGACCGGCGCGTTGGAGCGCACCCTCGTCTTTCCGGGCAACGACCGGCCCGGCGTCATGCTGGCCGGCGCGGCTCTGCGCTATGCGGCGGAATACGGCGCCATGCCCGGCAAGCGCATGGTGATCTTCACCAACAATGACAGCGCCTACGAGACGGCCGCGCGGCTGCACGTGCTCGGCGCGCAGATCGCCGCGATTGTCGATGTGCGAAGGACTGTCGACGACCGGGCCCGCGCGCTTGCCGGACAGGCGGGCGCGGAGATCGTGGCCGGGCACGCCGTCGTCGCCACCGCCGGTCGCCATTCCGTTACCTCCGTCACCGTCGCGCCCTATGCCCCGGCGGCAGGGACGTTGTCCGACGCGAAGGAGACGATCGCCTGCGACACGTTGCTGATGTCGGGCGGCTGGTCGCCTGTCCTGCATCTCGCCTCGCAAGCGGGTGCGAAACCGGTCTGGAGCGATGATCTGCAGGCGTTCCTGCCGCCCGAAAGCACCGGCGGCTGGGAGGCTGTCGGCTCAGCCGCCGGCGAAGGGATCGACGCCCCGGCGCCGGTCTTCGAGATCCGCGCCAAGGGCGCCAAGGCCTTCGTGGATCTGCAGCACGACGTCACCGCCGACGACGTGCGGTTGGCGCATCGCGAGGGCTTCCGGTCTGTCGAACACCTGAAACGCTACACCACGCTCGGCATGGCGACCGACCAGGGCAAGACGGCCAATGTCCCCGGCATGGCGATCATGGCCGACGCGCTCGGCAAGCCGATCCCGGAGGTCGGCACGACCCGCTTCCGCCCGCCCTTCACCGGCGCCTCGCTTGGCGCGCTCGCCGCCGAACGCTACGGCGACCTGCGCCCCGAACGGCTGACGCCGATGCATGACTGGCACGTCGAAAACGGCGCCGGCATGTATGCGGCGGGCCTCTGGTACCGTCCCGAAAGCTACAACCAGCCGGGCGAGACCGTCGAACAGGCCTATATCCGCGAGGCGAGGAACGTGCGCCGCAATGTCGGCATCGTCGACGTGTCCACGCTGGGCAAGATCGACGTGCAGGGCCCCGACGCCGCCGAGTTCCTCAACCGCGTCTACACCAACGGTTTCGCGAAACTGCCCGTCGGCAAGGCGCGCTACGGCCTGATGCTGCGCGAGGACGGCTTCGCCTTCGACGACGGCACGACCTGGCGGCTCGCCGAGAACCGCTTCCTGATGACGACCACCACGGCCAATGCCGGCCGCGTCATGCAGCACATGGAATTTTATCTCGACTGCGTCTGGCCGGACCTGAAGGTCCACCTCGCCTCGGTCACCGACCAGTGGGCGGGCGCGGCGGTCTCCGGGCCGAAAAGCCGCGACGTGCTGGCCGCCTGCGTCACCGGCACGAAAGTCGACAACGAAACACTGCCCTTCATGGGCATCGTCCACGGCGACATCGCCGGCGTGCCGGTGATGATCTGCCGCCTCTCCTTTTCGGGCGAGCGCGCCTACGAGGTCTATTGCGGCGCCCATCACGGCCAGCATGTCTGGGAGGCGCTGATCGCGGCCGGAGAGCCCTTCGCCATCCAGCCCTACGGCCTCGAGGCGCTCGGCACGCTGCGCATCGAGAAGGGTCACGTCACCGGCGCCGAGATCGACGGCCGCACAACGGCGCATGACCTGCATCTCGACTGGCTGATCTCGAAGAAGAAGCCGTTCATCGGCTCGGCGATGATGAACCGCGAAGGCCTGGCCGATCCGAAACGCTGGTCGCTGGTCGGCGTGATCTCGCTGTCGGGCGAAAAGCTGCGCGGCGGCAGCCACGTCGTCGAGGGCACGCGCGACAATCCCGGCCGCGGCATCGGCCACCTCACCGCCATGTGCTACTCGCCGTTGTTCGGCAAATATATCGGCCTCGCGCTTGTCGAGAACGGCACGGCGCATATCGGCACCCGCGCCTATGCGACCGATCCGGCGCGTTCGGGCACGCATATTCCGATCGAGATCGTCAGCCACCATTTCTACGACCCGAAGGGAGAACGGATGCATGGCTGAGGTCTTGAGCTTCATCGCCGATCCGGTTCTGCGCGACCATGCGGCCTCGCCGCTCGCCGGCCATCTCGTGCAAGGCGAATTCGGCGCCGTTTCGGATGACGGCCCCGGCGTCGTCCTGTCGGAACGTTTCGGCCTCGCCATCGCCGAAGCCGCCGCATGGAACGGCAGCGAGGCGAAGTTGCGCGCGGCCATCAAGACGGTCACCGGATTGACGCTGAAGACCGCGCCCGGAACCGGTGCCATCAAGAAGGATGCTTCCGCCTTCAACATCGCGCCCGGCCGCTGGCTCGTTTCCGGCAGCACGGGCGGTCTCGTCGCCGCGCTGGACGCGGCTGCCGGAGAGGACGGCACGGTGACCGATCTCAGCCACGGCCGGACCGTCATTCGCATCGACGGATCGAAGAGCCGCTGGGTGCTGTCGAAACTCTTCGCGATCGATTTCGCCGGTGAGGCTCTGGCCAAAGGCGACGGCCTCGCGACCGTCCACCACGACATCTTCGCCCAGATCCAGCGTGTCGGCGAGGATGCGTTCGACGTCTATGTCTTCCGCTCCTTTGCCCGCTCATTCTGGCACCTGCTGTGCAGGTCGGCCGAAGGACGTCGGTTACCGCGTCGATTGAGCGCCGGTCGCGGTGTCAGCCGCGTTTCGGCAGCGGCCGCATCGCCGCCTTTGCGGGCGCCGATTGCCAGGACTTGCCTTCGCTCGCCTCTTTCAGCGCGCGGCTGAAGCGCCGGATTGCCCATGGCGAGGGAATGCGCGGCGTATGCGCGAGTTCCCAGTGGATGCCGTTGATCGGATCATCGAAAAAAACAGCGTAATAGCCCGGCGCATAGACGGAATATTCGGCCGGCGCATCCGTGACGGAGATACCTTCCGGCAGCAGGAATTCGGCGTGGAACCGGTCGACCTCGCGCCGGTTTTTCGCCCACAGCGCGATATGATGGATACCGACCGCGCGCGCTTCATGGTCGAGCTTCTCACCCGTGCGCGCCGGCTGTATGCCGATATAGGAATGCGGCACCGGAAACCGCGCCATGTAATAGGTCGAGTGATAGCCGATATCGAGCGTCCAGAAGCTCGTGTAGCCGAGCCAGCCGAACATCCGGTCGTAGAAGGCGACGGAGGTTTCATAGTCGAGAACCGAAAACTCGACGTGGTGGACGCCTCTCCAGCGCATCGCGCTTCCTTTCCGAAATAGCCCGTTTTCTTGCTTCCAGAGCGCGGTTATCGCGAAAACATGGCGTCCCGCAGGCGCCGGTTTCATTTTTCTCGGATGCGGCGCCTCGAACTTGCCCGCACTCTAGAACCTTTCACGTGAATGCATTGTGACGCCGGACACAATGGAAGCTGCCACCGTGCGGTCGTCGCCCATCGTCTGCATCAGGAAGAGTTCCTCCGACAGGGTCGAGACCGTTTCGGCCCTGAGCGCCATGGCGGGCGAGGCCTTGCTGTCGAGCACGATGAAATCGGCCTCGTAGCCCGCCTCCAGCTTGCCGATCCGGTCGCCCATGCCGATCGCCTCGGCATTGCCCAGCGTCGCCTGGTAGAAGGAGCGCAGCGGGTGATAGCGCTGGCCCTGCAGGTTCAGCACCTTGTAGCCCTCGTCGAGCGTGCGCAGCATCGACCACGACGTGCCGCCGCCGATATCGGTGGCGATCGCGTGGCGCACATTCGGCGTTACCGAGCGCATCTTGTCGAGGCTGAACAGGCCGGACCCGAGGAACAGGTTCGAGGTCGGGCAGAACACGGCGACCGAGCCGGTTTCCGACATCCGCGCGATTTCGCGCTCGTTCTGGTGAATACAGTGGCCGAACAGGCTTTTCGGCCCGAGCAGCCCGTAATGATCGTAGATGTCGGTGTAGTCCTTCGACCAGGGAAACAGCTGCGCGACCGTCTCGATCTCGCGATGGTTCTCGGACAGATGCGTCTGCATCAGGCAGTCGGGATGCTCGCGCGCCAGCGTACCCGCCATCTCCATCTGCGCCTCCGTCGAGGTCAGCGCGAAACGCGGCGTCACCGCCACCTCGACGCGGCCCTTGCCGTGCCATTGCCCGATCAGCGCCTTGGTGTCGTCGTAACCCGATTGCGGCGTGTCGGTCAGCGGCTCCGGCGCGTTGCGGTCCATCATCACCTTGCCGGCGACCATGCGCATGTCGCGTTTCAGCGCCGCGCCGAGCAATGCGTCGACAGACCCCTTGTGCACCGAGCCATAGGCGACCGCCGTCGTCGTGCCGTGGGCGAGAAGCATGTCGAGGAAACGGCCGGCCATGCGCTCCGAATGCGCCGGATCGGCGTATTTCTGCTCCTCGACGAAGGTGTAGGTGTTGAGCCATTCGAGCAGGCTTCCCGCATAGGAGGCAACGACCTGGCCCTGCGGAAAATGGATATGGCAGTCGATGAAACCCGGCACGATCAGGTGCGGCCGGTGGTCGGCAGTGACGCCGTCCGCGATACTCCGCCGGCAGGTCCGCCCAGTCGCCCGACCAGGCGATCCGCCCGCCGGAAACGGCGATCGCGCCGTCCTCGATGTAATGGAACGCGGCGGTGTCTTCCGCGTCCGCCGGTTCGCGCTCGAACCACAGCAGCCGGCCGCGATGGAGTTTCATCTCGCTCACGAGTTGCCGCGCGTCCGGTACCAGCGGGCGAGCACGTCACGCTCTTCCTGCGGAATCTCGGTCACGTTGCCGGGCGGCATGGCGTGGGTGACGCCCGCCTGCAGGAAGATCTCGCGCGCATGCCCGGCGATCCGTGCGTCGGTGTCGAGCAGCACGTTCTTCGGCGCCCAGTGGACGCCGTCCCACACCGGCTCGGCCGCATGGCACATCGAGCAGCGCGAATAGACGATGTCGCGCGCCGCCTCGAAATCGGCCGACGCCATCATCTTCTCGGCGGCGCGCGACGGCAGTTCCGCCTCTTCGTCGACATGGCGGATCGGGTTGGTCGACAGCCAGATGATGATGACGAAGATGATCGCCGTCAGCAGCCACGTCCAGGTGGGCGTCGCCCTTGCGGGCATGCTTGGTGTTGAAATAGTGCCGGATCAGCACGCCCATGATGAACACCAGCGAGGCGATCACCCAGTTGTAGGGCGTCGCGAACGCCAGCGGGTAATGGTTCGACAGCATCAGGAAGATGACCGGCAGCGTCAGGTAGTTGTTGTGCAGCGAGCGCTGCTTGGCCTGCCTTGCCGAGCGCCGGATCGGGCTTCTCGCCGGCCTTCAGCGCGGCGACCACCTTCTTCTGGTTCGGAATGATGATGAAGAACACGTTGGCGCTCATGATCGTCGCCGTGAAGGCGCCGAGATGCACGAAGGTCGCCCGGCCCGTGAACAGATGCGTGTAGCCCCAGGCCATGAGGACGAGCAGCACGTAGAGCAGCAGCATCAGCCCGGTGTCGTGCTTGCCGAGCGGCGACTTGCACAGGAAATCGTAGAACAGCCAGCCGACCGTCAGCGAGGCGAGCGAGATCGCGATCCCGCCCCAGGCCGGCACGTCGAGCACGTTGCGGTCGATCAGGAAGAGATCCGCGCCGGCATAATAGAGCATCGCCATCAGGAGCGCGCCGGACAGCCAGGTGGCATAGGATTCCCATTTGAACCAGGTCAGATGCTCCGGCATCGCCGCCGGCGCGACGAGGTATTTCTGGATGTGGTAGAAGCCGCCGCCATGCACCTGCCATTCCTCGCCATGTACGCCCTCCGGCAGGCCCGGCCTTTGCGTCAGGCCGAGATCGAGCGCGATGAAGTAGAATGACGAGCCGATCCACGCGATCGCGGTCACGACGTGAAGCCAGCGCGCGGCGAAGGTCAGCCAGTCCCAGGCAATGGCGAAATCAAGCAAGGCGGTGTCCCCTGTAACACCGTTACCATGCCGATCAGGGCCTCAAAGGCAAGGTCTATCTGCGTCGCGAACACCGCCCTTGCACCGTGTTTTTCTTCGCGCCGCAACGCCCGGCCTTCAGTCCGCCACCGCCACATTGCTGGCGAACGGGCCTTTCTCGCCCGCCATCTCGCGAAACCGCAATTTCATCCCGACGCGCAGGCTGTCCCAGTCGCCATTGGTCATGCTGTCGCGCTCGAAATAGACTTCGTTTCCGTCATCGCAGGTGATGAAGCCATAGCCCTCGCCCTCGAACAACCGGTCGATCGTGCCGTGCATCACCGGGTCATGATGCTTGACCTCGACGCTGCCCATCTTGCGTTTCTGTTCCTTCAGGATGCGACGCGCCGCATCGAATGCCTCATGGATGGCGAGATTGGCGTCTTCGGCGGCACCACTTCGGCCCATATGGCGTTCGACGTGAATATCCGGCCCGGGAACCGAGATCGTCAGGCGAACCGCGAATTCCGTGCCGGTGACTTTTTTCTTCTGCGGCGCTTCGATGACGACATCGCAGCCGACGATATGCGGATGCGCCTTTTCCAGTTCCCCGATACGCTTGTGAACATGCGTTTCGAGCGCGTCTGACTTGTCCATGTTGCGGAATGTAATGCTGGCTGGACGTTGCATGTGCATGCACCTCCTTTTTCCTGATGATATCATTTGTCCCGCCGGCATGCGCGGGCGTCATTGACCGGGGTCAATCCGCACGCCTGTGCGCCGCTGATACCGGCGCGCCATGGTGGTTGACATCGCTCGAAGCGCGTATGAGATCAGTATCGCAACAAGGGCCGAAACTGGAACGGAGAAGAACGGTGTGCCGCCTTTACGCCATGCGCGCCAATGAGCCGACCCGCGTCGAGTGCAGTCTGGTGCTTGCCCAGAATGCGCTGATGCAGCAAAGCCAGATGGATGCCGAGGGCATCATCCATGGCCATGGCTGGGGGGTCGCCGATTACCGCGACACGATTCCGCTGGTCGAAAAACAGACCTGGGCCGCCTATCACGGCGAACATTTCCGCAAGACGGCCGCGCGGGTCTACGCGCACACCGTGGTCGCCCATGTCCGCCACGCGACCGTCGGCGCGCAGGCGATCGAGAACACGCACCCGTTCAGTCACGGCCGCTGGATCTTTGCCCACAACGGATCGGTCCAGAATTTCCCGCAGGTCCGCGACCTGATGATCGAGCATATCGATCCGGTGCTTCGCAACGACATCAAGGGCGAAACCGACAGCGAGCATATTTTCTATTATTTGCTGACATTGCATTTGCGCCATCCCGAACGTCCGCTGCACGAGACGGTCGGACGCGGCCTGCGCCGGGTCATGCAGTGGTCCGATCAGGTCGACCCGTCCGAGCCGGCCGCCCTCAACATCGTCCTGACGGACGGCGAGCGGCTGGTCGGCTCGCGCCGCGGCCGCACGCTCTGGCATCTGGTCAGAAACGAGGTCGTCACCTGCGGCATCTGCGGGCGCAAGCATGTCCGGCACGATGTCGGCGACGATTACCGCGCCATCGAGATCGCTTCCGAGCCGATCAGCGGCGAGAACTGGCAGCCCTTTGCCGAGGGCGTCGTCTATTCCATCGATAAAAACTTCCATTTCCACATCGAGCCGCTGCCCGAAACCGCCGGACTGGAGCCGGCATAGGGCAGCCTCCGGCCGGACACCCGCAAGTCGGCGGTCATCCGGCTCAGCACGCGCTTTGTCCCGATGATGTTCCTCGACGTGGCTTTCGGCTAGGCTGTATGCGCCAGCCGCTGTTGACGGAAATCAAGGGGGCCGGCCGCATGCGATGGATAAGGTCGTTTCGGCACAAGCGATGAAGTGGAGGTTGCCATGGCGGATATTGCGATCGACAGCGATGAACTGGAAGGTGTGATCCTGCGGATGCGGGCATTGATGGCGCGCGAGGAGACCGACGTGTCCGATCCCGGCGGCAATCCGAGCGACGACGAGGTTCCCGCTGCCCTGCAGGAACTGTCGGGCGACCTGACGCGTGCCGAACTCGTGCAGGAAATCGAGGGGCTCAACGACGATCAGCAGGACGCGCTTGTCGCGCTCTACTGGATCGGACGCGGCGATGCCGAGCCGCAGGAATGGGACAACACCATCGCGCTGGCACGCCAGCGCCACGAAGGCTCGACCGCCGAATATCTCCTCTCCCATCCGCTCGTGCCCGACCAGATCGAGGAAGGCTGGGAAAAGATGCGCGAATCCGGCGAACTGGAATAGAGAGTCAGGATCTAGACGGTGGCCGAAGCCAGCCGCCTCGCCCGGCGCTCGCCGGTGATATTGACGAGGTTGCCGGCGAGGATGATCGCGCCGCCGACGAAGACGAAGACTTCCAGCGGCTCGCCATAGACCAGCATGCCGAGGACCGCGATGACCGGCAGCCGGACGAATTCCATCGGCGCGACGATCGAGGCCGGCGCGTGGCGCAGCGCCGAGGTCAGGCAGTAATGCGCCGACAGGCCCGCCACGCCGACGACGACAATCCAGGGCGCCATGCCGAGGGAGAACATCGTGACGCCGCCGGGCGCCGCGAGCGCGAATCCCATCACGGACTGGCTCAGCGTCATCCAGAACAGGACACACAGCGTCGTGTCGGTGCGCATCAGCTTCTTGGTGAAGATCGTGTTCATGGCGAAGCCGAAGGCGGCCCCGAGCGCCGCGAAATGACCGATATCCAGCGGCGCGACGCCCGGCCGGGCGACGACCAGCACGCCGACAAACCCGATGACCGCGCCGATCAGCCGCGTCCGCGTCATGCTCTCGCCAAGCATCAGCGGCGCCAGAAGCGCCACCCAGATCGGGTTGGTGAACTCCAGCGCGACAAGCTGCGCGAGCGGAATGGCCGTTATGCCGAAAAACCACAGGTTCTGGCCGGTGAAATGGAAGATGTTGCGCGCCGCATGCAGCCCGGCCTTCTGCGTCTTCACCTGCCCGAAGCCGGCCTTGGAGAACGCGATCACGCCACAAACCAGGACAAAGCCGACGACCGAGCGATAGGCCATCAGTTCGAACGTGTTCAGTTCCGATCTGGATTTCCCGGCCGGAGATCGCCATCGACGCGAACGACACGATCGCGCCGCCCATCCACAGGGCAGCCGTTAACAGCGAAGAGGGCGATTTCGATTGCATGACCGCTCGTGATTAGTGGACCGGCGCGAACGCGCCAAGCGGAAAACGCTACTGTCTGCCCAGAAAAGAGGCAATTGCCGCCTGGCCAAGCGAAAGACCGCCGTCATTGGCCGGTACCCGCGACTGCGCCAGCACATCGTACCCCTCTCCCGTCAGGCGGCCATGCAGGGCTTCGAGCAGGATGCGGTTCTGCATCACGCCGCCCGACAGCGCGATCCGCCGCGTGCCCGCCCGCTCCGCGACCGCCGCGGCGGTCCCGGCGAGCGCCGCAGCGAGGCCGAGGTGAAACCGCGCCGCGATGACCGGCGGTTCGACACCCTTCCTCAGGTCGTCCGTCAAAGCGCCCCACAGAGGCGCCCACGAAAGGATTCTCGTGCCCCTGCTCATCCGACACCGCAACCGGATAGGCGCCCGCCCCATTCGAGATGCGGCGCGGCAAGCGCCTCCATCTCCATCGCCGCCTGCCCCTCGTAATGCTGCCGGTCGGCCGCAATGCCGAGCGCGGCGGCCACGGCGTCGAACAGCCGCCCCGCCGAGGACGACACCGGCGCGTTCAGCCCCTTGACGATCATCTGCCCGATCACGCCGAGCGGCTTTCCGGCCAGCCTGTCGCCGAGAGCCGTACCGGCGATCCGGCTTGTCCAGTCCTCGCCGAAGGCAGCCGCCAGATGCGCCACCGTGTTGCGCCACGGCTCGCGCATCGCCTGCGCCCCGCCCGGCAGCGCGACCGGCGAAAAATGCCCTGCCCGTTCGAAGCCGCCATAACCGCCGACAAGGAATTCCCCGCCCCAGATCGTTCCGTCGGTGCCGAGGCCGAGCCCGTCCATGACGATGCCGACCGAGAGATCGTCGCCGGGTTCGACGCCGTGCTCGGCAAGACAGCTCGCCAGATGCGCGTGATGGTGCTGGACTCGCACCAGTTCGGCGCCGGTATCCGCCGCCAGCGCCTCGCCCCACTGGGACGAAAGATAGTCCGGATGCAGGTCGACCGCGATCACCTGCGGATCGAAGCGGAAGATGTCGCGATAGAGCGAAATGGTCTTGCGGTAGTCCGCATGAGTCGCAGCCTCTTCGAGGTCGCCCAAGTGCTGCGACGGGATTGCCTGCCCGTCCTTCAGCAAACAGAAGGTCGATTTCAACTCGCCGCCCATGGCGAGCACCGTCGGCGCATCCGCGAAACCTTCTGCGAGCGGCAGCGGCTCCGGCGCCAGTCCGCGCGCCCGGCGCAGGATCTGCGGTCCCGGCGCATCGACACGCATGACGGAATCGTCGAGCCGGTTGACGATGTCGCGGTCATGCATCAGCCAGCAGTCGGCGATCCCCGCGAGACGGTGCCGCGCGTCGTCATTGTCGGTCGCCTGCGGCTCGTCGGAGAGGTTGCCCGAGGTCAGCACGATGGGTCCGTCGAGCGCCGCCATCAGCAGGTGATGCAGCGGCGTGTAAGGCAGCATGAAGCCGGTTTGCGCATGGCCGGGCGCGATGCCCGGGGCAAGGCTTTCACCCGCATTGCGCAGCAGCACGATCGGCGCGGACCGCGCTTCGAGCAGTTCCTCCTCCGCCGCAGAGACGGCGCAGAAGCGGCGGATTTGACTCGCGTTTTTCGCCATCACCGCAAGCGGCTTGGCGGCGCGGCGCTTGCGCCGCCGGAGTTCCGCGACCGCCGTCTCGCTCGTCGCGTCGCAGGCGAGATGAAAGCCGCCAATCCCCTTGATCGCGACAATCGCGCCGTCCTTCAACAGCCGCGCGACCTCCGCGATCGGGTCTTCACAATCGATGCGCCCTTCCCCGTCCTCCAGCCACAGCTGCGGCCCGCAGACCGGACAGGCATTCGGCTGCGCGTGGAAGCGCCGGTCGGCGGGATCCTCGTATTCGCGCGCGCAGTCCTCGCACATCGGAAACGCGCTCATCGAGGTGCGCGCCCGGTCATAGGGAATCGAGCGCGACGATGGAGAGGCGCGGTCCGCAATGGGTGCAGTTGGTGAAGGCATAACCGTAGCGGCGGTCGGACGGATCCATCACCTCCGCAAGGCAGTCCGGGCAGGTCGCGGCGTCCGGAACGACGCCGGTCGAGATCGTCCCGCCGGCGCTTTCGGCGATGGTGAATTCGGCGGCCGCCGGCATACCCCCCAGCGCATCCCAGCGGATGGAATCGATGCGCGCCAGCGGCGGAGCTTCCGCTTCCAGTCGTCGGAGAAACGCGTCCAGCGCGCTGTCCCCGCCCCAGGCCTCGATCTCGACGCCGGAACCGTCATTGAGGACATGCCCCGTCAACCCCGCTTCGCGCGCCAGCCGCCAGACATGCGGCCGGAAACCGACGCCCTGCACCAGCCCGCGAACCCGGATCCTGCGTCCGGTGACCGCGTCGGCGGCGGTCATCAATGCACCGTGCAGACGAGGCAGGGATCGAAGGAACGCACGATGTGCTGAACGGCGACCGGCTCCGTCTCGCCCGGCCGCACCGGCG
Organism: uncultured Alphaproteobacteria bacterium; assembly: GCA_963712205.1. GTDB lineage: Bacteria > Pseudomonadota > Alphaproteobacteria > Rhizobiales > Rhizobiaceae > Oricola. Next base: position 459,032 of record CAVQHF010000011.1, read on the forward strand.
CGCCTTCGAGCGCCTGCTCCAGCGGCCCCGGCGTGCCGTCAGCATCGCGCGGCGAGAAGTTCCAGGTTGTCGGCGCGATGATCTGGTAATTGGCGATCCGCCCCTTCTCGATTGTCAGCCAATGTCCGAGCGAACCGCGCGCCGCCTCGGTCAGCCCCGCGCCCTCGCCGCTCTCCGGCATCTTGGCATGTTCGATGAACCGCTCGCCCGGCTGCAATGCGTCGACCCAGCCTTCCATCGCGATCACCACCAGCGCGATTTCGACCAGCCGCGCAACGACGCGCGCATGCACATTGCCGCCATCCTTCGCGAAGAGATCGCGGATCAGCGGATGCCCGTCGACGAGTTGGCGCGCCAGCGCGCCGGTCTCCGCGATGCCGCCGTCAAGCCGCGGCGCCTTGCACCAGCTATAGGCGTCCGTCCGGTCCGCATCAGGCAGCGTCTCGCCGGTCAGCGGCGGCATCGCGCCGGCATGCGCCTTGTACCAGGCATGGCTGACATCCTCGGCGATCGCGCGCGCTATCGAGGTCGCGCACGCCGTTCTCGAAAACCCCGCGCGCGAACAAAGGAGACCCGCCCGAACCATAGGCGCCAAAACTCATGAAGCGCCCGGCAGACGGCCCGAGCCGGTTCAGGCCAAGCGGAATCGAAAGCGAAAGGAAATGGCGGAAGTCGCTGCTTTCAGGCGGCTTTTCCGCCGCCCAGGCATCCAGCTCCGAAGCGCTCGACAGCGCCGCGATCCGCTCCAGCCTGTCGCCGTAAAGCGTGCGTTCCAGGAACCGCCGGAAGGCCGACAGGATCGCCGCCAGCCGCGCGACCTCGCCCGATGTCACCGCCCGTGTCGAACCGCCCGGCTGAATCGACAGCGTATGCGGCCACTTGCCGGCGAGAAGGCCCATCAGATGCATGAACTGCGCCCGCGCCGGCAGCATGTCCTGCGCCGCCGTTCCCTTGATCGCGGCGAAGCGTTCCCGCGCCGCCATGTGCCAGGTTTCAGCCGCATACACCTCGCGCGCGAAGTCCGGCATGAAGAACAGGTAGAAATGGGTCAGGTGATCGGCGACGTTTTCCGTCGCATGAACGAGATTGACCGCCAGTTCGCCGTTCGGCGGCATGGCGACGCCCTGCGCCTCCGCCAGCGCCTTGGCCGCGGCGACCGATTGCGACACCGAGCAGATGCCGCAGATGCGCGGCGCATAGACCAGCGCGTCGGCCGGCGGCTTGCCGGCGAGGATGCGCTCGAAGCCACGATAGAGCGGCGAGTTCACATGCGCCTTTTCCACGCGGCCGTCGGCGATGTCGAGCTTCACCTCGAGATCGCCTTCGACACGGTTGAAAGGGCCGACGACGAGCTTCGTCATCGCGTCTTCTTCTGCCGGTCGACGGGCGGGCGTGTCAGGTGGTCGGCGACCGCGTTTTCCTTCAGCCGCGCCGGCGTCGCCGCCTTCGACAGGGACGCCAGCGCCACGAACCACGCTTTCGGCATATCGGTCGGCAGTCCGACGGGAATGCCGGAGATTTTCGGCGTCAGCGTGAAGGCGTGGCCCGGCTCTTCGAAGCCGGGTGCCGTGCAATTGATGCAGGGATAGCCGCCGTCGAGGCAGGAACCGGAACCGTTCCAGGCCCGCATGTTGCAGTCGGCCCGCGCCTGCGTACCCTTGCAGCCGAGATTTTCCATCATGCAGCCCAGGTCGCAGAGCTTCTCCGCGCTTGCCTTGAACTCGTAGAACTCGTTGCGCGCGCAGCCGTGATGGACGAGATGCATCGTGTAGGAGAGCGGCCGTTCCCATTCGTCGATCTCGTTCGCGCCGAAACGCCCCGCCGCGATCGTGTGCAGCGTCTCGGTCAGCCAGCCCGGATGGATCGGACAGCCCGCGACATTGATCACCGGCATGCCGGATCCCGACCGGAAATCCGCGCCAAGCAGCCCGCCTTCCTTTTGCCCGTCATAAGCCAGGCCGCAGGCCTCGACCTCGTTCGCGCCCGCCGCCGTGATCCCGCCATAGGCGGCGCAGCTTCCGACGGCCACGACATGGCCGGCCTTTGCCGCAAGGTCGGCGATCCAGTCCATCACCGGCCGGCCCGTGCCCGCCATCATGTGGAACTTCCCCGTCCCGTTCGGCCCGCGCATGACGGAGCCTTCAAGGCACAGGATATCGAGCGTCTCCTCGCCATCGATGATGCGCTGCATGATCTCGATGACGGCGCTGCCGCTTTCCTCGCTCAGCGACGGGTGCCAAAGCACCTCGATATTCGCCGCCTCGAAGGTCGCCAGCAGGTCGGGGCCTTCCGCGCCGATCAGCGACAGGGTGCAGCCGCCGCAGCCACCCGACTGCATCCAGAACAGCCGTAGCGGACGCCGTTTTTCAGGCTGGTGCATGTTCATCCGCGGGGACCCTTATCGTGAATTCGGCGCCGCCTTCGGGCCGGTTGGCCGCCGTCAGGTCGCCGCCCTGCTTCACCGCCATGTTGTAGGAGACGTAGAGGCCTAGGCCGGTTCCGGCGCCGATCGGCTTGGTCGTGAAGAAGGGCTCGAAAATCTTGTCGATCCGGTCGGGCGGAATGCCGGGCCCGTTGTCGGCGACGCGGATGATCACCTCGCTATCGGTCTTCTCGCCGGAGATGATGATCTCGCCGTCCGGATCGCCCTCCAGAACATCGGCGGCGTTCTGCACCAGATTGACGATGATCTGGTGCAATTGTCCCTTGCGTCCGCGGATTTCGAGCATGTCCGGCACGTCGAGCCGCACCGACGGCTTGACGCGTTGCGTCTTGATCACCCAGTCGGCCGCCGTGCGCACAAGCCGCGTCACGTTGAAGGCTTCCAGCGTTTCCTCCTGGTTGGAAGAGAAACGGCGCAGGTCCTGGACGATATCGCGCACACGCTCGGCGCCCTCCAGCGTGCCGTCGACCAGCGGGCCGATGTCGCGCAGCACCTGGTCGATCTTCAGGTCCCTGCGCAGCGTCTCCATCTCGGCGGGCCCGCTCTTGCCGTTGCAGGCGGAGAGGTATTTCGTGATCGCCTCGCCATAGCGCTTCAAGCGCATACATGTTGCCGAAAACGAAGCTGATCGGGTTGTTCAGCTCATGCGCGACGCCGGCGACGAGCCGGCCAAGCGCGGCCATCTTCTCCGACACCAGCATGCGCTGCTGCGTCTGGGTCAGTTTCTGGTGCGCGGTATCGAGTTCGCGGTAGGCGCGCTGCAATTCGCCGATCGGCCGGCCGACCAGAACCATGCCGACGAGACGGCCGCGATGGTCGCAGCGCGGCGTGCAATTGACCGAGATCAGCGCGTTCCGGCTGTCGGGCGCGGAAAGCGAAACGTCGCGCTGCGCCACGATGCCGCCATTCTTCAGCTCCGGCAGGAAGCCTGCGACCGTCTTGCGGCTGTCGGCATCAAAGAGATCGGTCAGCGGCATGGAGAGAAGGTCGCGCTCGCGGCGTCCGACGGCCGTTTCCAGCGCCGGATTGACCTGCTGGATCAGCCCGTCCGTGTCGCAGACGATCAGCACGTCGGTCATCGCCGCGACCACCGAGCCGATAAAGGCATGCGCCTCTTCGAGCCGGGCGTTCTTTTCTTCAAGTTCGGTCTGCGAATCGACGAGTTCGGAATAGACCTCGTCCATCTTCTGGATCACGTCGATCCAGACGTCCTCCCCGCCCTCGCCGAGCGGCAGCGCCCTGTTCGTTGGCGTCTTGATCGTCAGTTGCTTGTGATGGTCGGTGGTCAGCATCTGCGGCCTATCCCGGCAAGCCCGCCGCCCGGCGTGCGGCGGGCAGCGGCTTGACGTTTTCGAGCCCGTACCGCTCAAGCTTCGAGCGCAGGCCGACGCGCGACAGGCCGAGTTCACGGGCGGCGCGCGACTTGTTCCAGCGGTGGCGGATCAGCGTTTCGCGAATGATCCGCGATTCCAGCATCTCGATGCGGTCCTTCAGCGTTCCCTCGATGCCGGCGATCGCCTCGTCGTCCTGCTCGTCGGGATCGGCCGGATCGGCCCGCAGGATGTGCCGCGACAACAGGTCCGCGCCGAGTTCGCGACCTTCCGGTCCCAGCACCAGCATCTGCTGGATCTCGTTCTGCATCTCGCGCACATTGCCCGGCCAGCCATAATTCGTCATGCAGTCGAGCGCCTCTTGCGAAAGCCCCGGCACGCTCTTGCCGAGTTGGCCCACGGCACGCGACAGCAGGGCCCGCGCCAGCACGGGGATGTCGGAACGACGGTCCTTCAGATCCGGAATGCGGATCACCATGCCGGCGAGCCGATAGTAGAGGTCGGCGCGGAACCGCCCCGCCCGCACTTCCTCGTCGAGATCGCGGTTGGTCGCCGCGATCACCCGCACGTCGACCTTGCGGGTCCTGGTGCTGCCGATCGGGCGGATCTCGCCTTCCTGCAGCACGCGCAGCAGCTTGACCTGGAATGCCGGCGACACCTCGCCGATCTCGTCCAGGAATACCGAACCGCCATTGGCCCGTTCGAAAAGGCCCATATGATCCTCGACCGCGCCGGTGAACGCGCCACGCTTGTGGCCGAACAACTCGCTTTCCAGCAATTCGTCCGGCAGCGCGCCGCAATTTTCCACCACGAAGGGCTTGTTCCAGCGCAGCGACCCGTAATGCAGCGCCCGCGCGGCAAGTTCCTTGCCCGTGCCCGACGCGCCCGCCAGCAGCACCGGCACATCAAAGGGCGCGACCTGTTTCAGCATGTCGCAAACCGCGTTCATCGGACTGGCCTTGCCTCGCACGATGCCGTCGTCGAAATCGTAATCCCTGCGCAGCTTTTCGCGCCGATCGGAAACCTTCTGGCGCGCGCCCGACGGCGACATCTTCAGTTCGATCGCCAGAAGCTCGTTCTCGCGTTGCAACGCGTACAGCCGGCAGGCGGTCTTCAGCGTCAGGATCAGGTTTTCCGGGTGCCATGGCTTGGTGATGTACTGGAAGATGCCGGCCTCGTTGATCCCGTCGATGATGTCATGCGCGTCGGTGTAGCCCGAGACGATCATGCGTATGACGTCCGGCCAGCGCGTGCGGACCGACTTCAGGAACTCGACGCCCGTCTGTTCCGGCATGCGCTGGTCGCACAGGATGACCTGCACCCATTCATTCTCGAGCACCGCGTTCGCATCGCCGATGGTCGCGGCGGTGCGGACGTCGAATTCCTCGTTGAGGATTCGCGCCAGCGATTCCAGCGAACGGATCTCGTCGTCGATGACGAGGATCGTCGGCAGGGGTGTTGTAACCTCCGTCATGATGCGGCCCTCCTCCGGGACTGCGTCCGCGCGGCGTTTTCCCGATGCCGCGCGATAGTGATCGGCGTGCGCGACTTGGGCACCTTGTGGACGAAATTGTAGCGCGCGACGTGATAGCTCGGATCGAAGCCGTAGAAATTGCGCCGCATGCGCCGCAATTCCTCGTCCCGGTATCGCGCCAGCGGCTTTTCCGCCTCGTCCCGCGCACGGCGCGCCGCCTTCTCGCGCAGGCGTTCGTCAAGATCCGCGCTTTCGGCCAGCCGCAGCGCCATGTCGCGCACGGTCTCCCCGAAGTCCTCGCGGCCGGTATGGATGATCTCGTCGGCCAGCCCCAGCGCCAGCGCCTCCTGCGCGCCCATCGGCAGCCGCGCGGCGGCGATCCGCTCGGCGTTTTCCGCCCCCGCATGGCGCGGCAGAAGATAGGTCCAGAATTCCGAACCGTAGAGATTGCCCATGTCCTTGTAATGCGGATTGAGCACCGCGCCCCGGCGCAGCCAGACCGCGTCCGCGGCCCGCGCCAGGAACACCCCGCCGGCGCCCGCATTGCCGCCGACCGCCGAAACGACGATCCGGTCTGTCGTGCGGATGATCGCTTCGGCGAGATCGTCCATCGCGTTGATATTGGCCCAGGATTCGTCCGCCGCGCTCTCCGCCGCCTCGATCAGGTTGAGGTTGAGGCCGTTCGACCAGTGGTCCGGCCCGCCCATCAGAACGATCGCTTTCGTCGGTCGTTTCAGCGCCTCCCGCCACGCATCGAGCAGGCGCTCGCAGGCTTCGGTTCCCATCGCGCCATTGTAGAATCCGAAATGCAGGAAACCGGCGTAACCCTCTTCCTCGTAACGGATATCCGCGTAGCCGGGATACTCCGGCAAGCTCTCCGCCTCGGCGCGAAACACCGCCGTCGCCGGCAGCTTGAGCGCCTTGTCCTGCGCCTTGCGCACATGGCCGATCCACACCGCCCCGTCGCGCGTCGCCCGCGCGATTGCGGAACCGCTACGGCCGATCACGTCGCCCGGCTCCCCGGCGAGGCCGTCGGCGCGATGCGCGTCGAACAGGTAGACGCTCTCGCCGAACAGCGTGTCCTTCACGCCCGGCATGCCGTCCGCCGACGCGATTTTCCTCAGCACGGCGTCGGTATCGTCGCCCCGCCAGTCGATCGCGCGATCGGCCTGCTTCGCGCCGTTGCGCCAGACCGGTGTCACGCGCAGAGCATCCAGCGTCCTCGGCGTACCGCCCGCCTCGATTTTCCCGATCGCTTCCAGCACCGCCTCGGTCGCCGCTTCGCTCACCTCGTGGCGGTAAAGGCTCGATTTCGTCGCGTCCCGCATTGCGAAGCGCCGCTCGGCCCAGACCGGCCCGGCGTCGAGCGCGCTGTCCGCCTGCAACACCGTCACGCCCCATTCCTCCTCGCCGTTCAGGATCGCCCAGTCGAGCGCTGACGGTCCTCCGTCGCCGGCAGGGCCCGGATGGACGACGAGGCAGATCCGGCTTTCCCAGATCGCGCGCGGGATCGCCCGTTTCAGGAACGGCGCGACTACGATGTCCGGCTCGAACAGGTCGACCGCCTCCAGAGCCACCGCGTCGTTGATGTCGAATTCGACCGAAACCTCGTGTCCCTGCGCGCCCAATTCCGTGAACAGCCTTTGGCTGAGCGAATTGAAGCTGTGGCAAAGAAACAGGATCTTCATTGGTCAGCAGATCCTCGGCAATTGCTCTCCGGCAAGCCAGTCGACGACGCGGGTGCCGCCGAAGCCGGTCTTCATCTGGATCAGGTTCGCCGCATCATCCGTCACATGGCCGATGATCGCGGCATTCCCGCCATGCGGATGCGCCCGCATGACGGCGAGCAGCCTGTCGGCATCCGCCGCCTCGCAGAGGCAGACGAGCTTGCCCTCATTGGCGACATAGAGCGGATCGAGGCCGAGCAATTCGCAGGCCGCCGAGACGTCGGGCTTCAGCGGGATCGCCGCCTCGTCCAGCATCATGCCGACATTCGCCGCCCGCGCGATCTCGTTCAGTGTCGCCGCCAGCCCGCCGCGCGTCGGATCGCGCAGAACGGCGATGCCCGGCACGGCCGCGACCATGTCCGCCACCAGCCCGTGCAGCGCCGCCGAGTCGGACAGGATTTCGGTCTCGAATTCGAGGTTCTCGCGCTTCGACAGGATCGCCACGCCATGGTCGCCGATCGTCCCCGACAGCAGGATCGCCTGCCCCGGCTTCGCCCGGTCGGCCGAGACGCGCACGCCGTCGGGCACCACGCCGAGCCCGGTCGTGGTGATGAAGACACCGTCGCCCTTGCCCTTTTCGACCACCTTGGTGTCGCCGGTGACGACCGGAACGCCGGCCTCGTTCGCGGCTTGCGCCATCGACATGACGATGCGCTCCAGATCGGCGAGCGGAAACCCTTCCTCGAGGATGAAGCCGGCGGTGAGGTACAGCGGCCGCGCACCCGTCATCGCGACGTCGTTCAGCGTGCCGTGAACGGCAAGCGAGCCGATATCGCCGCCGGGAAAGAACAGCGGCGAGATCACATGTCCGTCGGTCGACATCACCAGCCGGCCTTCCGGCACCTCGATGAGCGCCGCGTCATTGCCCTGGTCGAGGATCGGATTGCGCAAATGGCGGTGGAACAGGTCGCGGATCAGGTCGGCCATGGCGCGCCCGCCGCCGCCATGCGTCATGTCCACATTGCCGCTCCGGTAGGAGACGTTCTTGTCGACCACGTTCATGCGACCGCCTCTTCCTTCTGCTTCGCGGGCTCCCGGAAACGTCCATAGGTCCAGTAGGCCGCGCAGGCGCCCTCGGACGACACCATGCAGGAACCCATCGGATTGTCCGGGGTGCATACCGTGCCGAACAGCTTGCAGTCGGTCGGCTTCTTCACCCCGCGCAGGATCGCCGGGCATTCGCAGGATTTCACCTCGCGCGACTGCTTCTCGGTCACCGTGAAGCGCTTTTCGGCGTCGAAGGCGGCATAGGCGTCGCGGATGCGCAGCGCGCTGTAGGGCACTTCGCCGAGACCGCGCCATTCGAAGCTCTGGCGCAGTTCGAACACCTCCGTAGACCAGCGCCTGCGCCTTCAGATTGCCTTCGCGCGTGACGACGCGGGTATATTCGTTCTCGACCTCGGCCCGGCCCTCGTTGACCTGGCGGATCAGCATCAGCACCGACTGCATCACGTCGAGCGGCTCGAAACCTGCGATCACGACGGGTTTGGCAAATTCCTCGGCGAAGAACTCGTAGGGCTCGGACCCGATCACCGACGAGACATGCGACGGCCCCAAAAAGCCGTCGATCTTCACGGTGCCGAGATCGCGCACCTCCGGCGATTCCAGGATGTGCCCGATCGCCGATGGCGTCAGCACGTGGTTGCAGAAGACGGAGAAGTTCTCGAGCCCCTCGGCCTCGGCCTGCTTGATCGCCACCGCCGTCGGCGGCGTCGTCGTCTCGAAACCGATGGCGAAGAACACCACCTGCCGGTCCGGGTTCTCGCGCGCGATCTTCAGCGCGTCCTGCGTCGAATAGATCATGCGGATATCGGCGCCGTCGGCCTTCGCCTTGATCAGCGAGCGCTGCTTGGTGCCCGGCACCCGCATCATGTCGCCATAGGAGCACAGGATCACGCCGTGTTTCTCGGCCAGTTCCACCGCGTCGTCGAGCCGGCGCACCGGCAGGACGCAGACCGGGCAACCCGGGCCGTGCACGAATTTCACGTTCTCCGGCATCAGGTCCTGCACGCCGTAGCGAAAGATCGCATGCGTGTGCCCGCCGCAGAATTCCATCAGGTGATAGGTGCGGCCGGGCTGCGCTTCGGCGGCGATTTGCGCCGCCAGCTTTTCGGCGAGATCGCGGGCGCGGAATTCGTCGACATATTTCATGCCGCGCTCTCCCGCGATTTCTTCCAGTTCCTCCTTGAGGATGCCGGCTTCCGCCATCAGCGCCAGCGTGCGTGCGGCCTCCTCTTCGCTCACCTTGTGCAGCGCGTAGCCGACATGGATCAGCACGTAGTCGCCGACCGCCACCTCGTCGAGCAGCGCGACCGAGATGCGTTTCTTGACGCCTTCCAGCGCCACCACCGCCATGTCGCCGGCTTCGAGCGCCGTCACCTTCGCCGGGATTGCCAGGCACATGTCGCTGTTCTCCTATTCCGCCGCCGTGCCGAGCGGATGGCCCGCCAGCGCCATGCCGCGCGCCGCCATGATCCAGGCGATCCACGCATCCATGCCCTCGCCGGTACGCGCCGACACCTTCAGCACCTTGATCGCCGGATTGACCTTGCGGGCATTCGCGATCGCCTCCTCCACATCGAAGTCGAGATAGGGCAGCAGGTCGGTCTTGTTGACCAGCACCAGGTCCGAGGCCGCGAACATGTCGGGATACTTGATCGGCTTGTCCTCGCCCTCGGTGACCGACAGGATCGCCACCTTGTGCGCCTCGCCGAGATCGAAGGCCGCCGGGCAGACCAGGTTGCCGACATTCTCGATGAACACCACCGCGCCATCCGCGGGCGCCAGATGCTCGACCGCGTGGCCGACCATGTGGCCGTCGAGATGGCAGCCCTTGCCGGTGTTGATCTGGATCGCCGGCGCGCCGGTCTCGCGGATGCGCTCGGCGTCGGCCGAAGTCTGCTGGTCGCCCTCGACGACATAGCTCTTCAGCCTTCGCCCAGCATCTCGATCGTCTTGACCAGCAGCGACGTCTTGCCCGATCCGGGACTGGAAACGAGGTTCAGCGCGAGAATGCCGTGATCGGCGAAAAATGTCCGGTTTTCAGCCGCATAGGCGTTGTTCTTCGACAGGATGTCGTGCTCGAGCTGGATCATCCGGCTCTGGCTCATCCCCGGCACCGCCGCGCCGGCCTCGCCCGCGCCATAGTCGAGCGCCCCGTCATCGCCGTGATGATGATGGTGGCCATGATCATGGTCGTGCCCGTGATCGTGGTGATGATGGCCGTCGCCGTGATGGTGATGACCATGCGCCTTGCCTTTGCCCTCGATCTGGACTTCGCCTTCTCCGCAACCGCAAACCGTGCACATCAGTTCACCTCCAGTTCCTTGATCCGCAATTCTTCTCCGCCCGTAACCTGCAGCTGGTGCGACCCGCATTTCGGGCAGGGTTCGTAGCGCGCCGCGATGACGACCGGTTTGCCGCAGGCAAAGCAAAACGCCGCCGCTTCCGTCTCGATGATATCGAGTGTGGCGCCGTCGGCAATGGAATCCCGCATCACGACGTCGAATCCGAACCGCAGCGCCTCGATTTCGACGCCCGAGAGCGGGCCGATCTCGAGGCAGACCCGTTTCACGCTGTCGAAATTCTGCTCCCGCGCCTGATCCTTGAGCACGTTGAGGATGCTTTCGCAGATCGACATCTCGTGCATCAGCAGGCCCTCACCTCGTAGGCGACGCAGGGGTCGATGGCATTGACGACCAGATGCGCGAGCCTGACCTTTTCCTCCGCGTCGTCGTGGCCTTCCAGCGTCGCAAGGCAGCGCGCCGCGACCCCCCTTTTGTCGAAATTCCAGTCCGTCGGCGAAACGATCCGGTAATCGTCGACGCGACCGTCGGCGAGCCGCACCGTATGAACCAGCAAACCGCGCGCGGCCTCCACGATCCCGATGCCGGCGCCACCGGCGGTTCTCGAAACGGTATTCGGATCGCCCTCGCCTTCCAGCAATAGGCGCATTTCGCCGGGAAGGCACGCAAGTTCGGCGAGGCGCGCCACGAAGCGCGCGCCAAGCCCGGAACTGTTCAGGCTGGCGACGAGGCCGGCCTCCGCGCGGCGTGAGAACAGCGTGGTCTCGGGCACATCATTCGCCGCCGCCGGGCGATCGCCGCCGGCATGGGCTGCCAGCATCGCCACGTCGAGGAAGCCTGCATCCCCGCCATCCATGCCCGCCGTTTCGACCCATCCCTGCTCGGCCAGATGCGTGATCAGGTCGGCGGCCGGAGTCTGCGTGCCGACAGCCCAGGCAAGAAGACCGACATAGCCCCTCCGCTTCAGCCAGATGTCGAGCGGTTCGCCGAAGATCGTCCCCGCCAGAAGCGCCTCCGCATCGGCGATGACCGCGCGCGCCACCGAGGGGTCGGGCCTGGTTTGCGCATCGAGCGCGAAGGGATCGGCCTCGCCGAACAGCGCGGCACGCATCCGCGGGACGTAGTTCATCGCCGCGCGCACCGAGGCGCCGTCGGGCTCGCTGCCAATCAGGCGCGGCCAGTCGAGCGCGATGCGCAGCACGTTTTCGCGCAGCGTTTCCATCGACGTCACCAGCGCGCGCGCCCTCGCCGTGTCGCGATCGGGTTTCAGGCCGAGCGCGGCTTCCAGCGCCAGCACCGCCGCATGCGCCTGCGCATTGGCGCAAATGCCGTAGATGGTCGAGATGACCGGCATCACCTCCTGCGGTCGCTTTCCCTTGAGCAGCGGCGACACATTGACCGGCGGCGCATAGCGCACCGACGCCGCCGCGCCCTTTTCCATCGGTAGTGAAATCTCCACCCGGCCCTCGAAATTCACGGCCGTTCCTCCCGCCGTCCGCCGGTCAGGAAGGCGCGCCGGCTGACCTCGGGTCTTGCCGGCCGCGCGTCGGGAACATCTGCCTCCATCCGGATCGGCCTCCTCCGTCTCGGCGCACTCGGGCGTTTCGCCGCGCCACATCTGCGCCATGGCGTCTTCGGACAGATCCGTCTCGCCGCCTTCCTCGAACAGCGCATCGAGCGCGGCGGCGGCCGCCGCCTCGGCGGTTTCCTGGTCCGCGAACTCGAACACCGGCGAAAACAGCGAACACATCCAGTAGGACCCGATCGCGTCTTCCCGTCCGAAAATGAACTCGAACTGGCCGGCGGGGAAAGCGAAATGGCGCTTGGCGCCCTGCGCGAGCGTCTCGGGTTCCTCGTCCGCGCGCACCAGCATCAGGTTCATGAACCAGGGCGTCACCAGCACCGCCAGCCAGTCGCCGTTCCATTCCCGCGCCCCGACGACCTTCACCGACAGCGCCTCGTTGAGGATCGGGATGCCCGCCATGCGGGTCGTCCTGATCTCCTCGAAACAGGCTTCCGTCAGTTGGCCGATGTCGGCGCGGTCGGTCATTCAGGTCTCCTCGACGACCATGAAACCGGCCCTGGCGCTGTCGCATTCCGGGCAGGTCCAGTGATCCGGCAGGTCCGAAAACGGCGTTCCGGGCGGGATTTGCCAATAGGCGTCGCCCAGCGCCGGATCGTAGACATGCCAGCAGATCTTGCATTCGAGCCGCGTTTGCGGCCCGATCTTCGACCCGTCGCCGCCATAGGATCCGCCGAAGAAATGCTCGTTCATCGATAGATCTCCAGGATCTCGTCGAGCCGCTCGGCGGAATCCGCGATGTCCTCCGGCGAGGCACAGGCGACTTCCGGCACCGCCGTGATCTCGATCGTGTTCAGGATCATCGTATCCTGAGAATTGTAAAACTGCACCCACCACACATTGCCCGTTGCCGTCGCGGTGATGCGGCAGTTGCCGTAACCGCGCGACAGGATGGTAAGCACGCCGCGCCCCAGCACGTCATTGAGATATGTCAGGTCCTCTTCCGTGTGCGGCAGCAGCGACAGGTTGATGACATGCGCCGCGGCGGCGCCGTTGACGCGCGGAATATATTCGTTGATCTCCGGCAGCAGCGGCGGCGCGTTGAAGATGTTCGGACCGAAGGACATCGCGATCGGCACCTGTTGCTGTGCGCCGTCGAACGCGGCGGCGAGGATGCGGGCCGGAAACGCCCCGACCTCGACATAGTCGCGCGACACCCCGCCGTCATGCCCGGTCTCGCGCACGCGCCAGACACCGGCCAGAACGGCTTCCTGCGCCTGCGCCGCGCTGCCGGCGATCACCGAGACCTCGCCCTCGCCGAGCACCTGGTTGACGAAGGCGCGGTTCTTTTCGTCGAGGCCGGCGAGATCGACGCTGCCAATGCCGGTGTCCCGCGTGATCGCGAGTACGTTTTCCAGCGCCGCCATTCCGGCTTCGAGGCCTTCGGCCTCCTCGAATTCCGGCAGGTCCGGCGTCGAGAAAGTCATCATTCCCGACGGCATCTGCAGATAGTCGAGCGCCGCGCCGTCTTCCTCGCCGGGCTGGCTGCCGGGGCCGACAAGCGGTGAAATCGGATCGTTCATGGCTCAGGTCCTCGCTCGGGTTGGATCAGTGCTGCAGGTTCGGCTGCGGCGCGCCGCATCCGTCGGGAAACTTGAAGGGCGGCGGGTCGCTCGGCTCGCGCGCGAGGATATCCGGGATCTCGCGCAGATAGTCGGTCCAGTCCTGGACCCGCTGGATGCAGCCGAGATATTCGCCATGACGCAGGAAGATCAGCGCCGGAAAGGCGTTGAAGCGATAGCGCCGCTGGATATCGCGCTCGCTGTCGCGATCCGCGACCAGTACCGTCACCGCGCCCTCGAAGGCCTTGTCGAGTTCCGGCACGACAACGGCGACGTCGTTGCTTTCGGCGATGCGCTCGGCGTCGCCCGCCACGAACAGCATCGTGAAGAGATTGGGCTCGGCCGCCGCGTCGAGATCGTCGTCGGTGACGACGCGATAATTCTCGCGCTCGATGATCGATTGCAGCAGAGGTGAAAACATGGGGCGTCCTTTCATCAGGCGTTGTCCTGCGTCTTCGGGCGCAGGAAGTCCGGCAATTCGGGTTCGCGGTCGATCAGGTCGGCGAAGAGATGTTCGAAGCCGCCCTCGCCGCGCATGACCATTTCCAGCGCCGCGATGGCGTCGGCGGATTGTCGCGCGGCCTCTTCCGAGATCACCTCGCGCGCCGCGCCGAGGAACACCATCACCCAGTTTCCGGGCTCGACGGCGCCGACGAGGCTCGTGTCGATGCGATGCTCGCCGTCGCGCGCCCGGCAGAGCGCGCGTCCCGCGCCCGCCTCGATCACCTGCATGGGAATGCCGATGCACATCAGCCGGCCCGCCCCTTGACGAGGCGTTCCATCTCGGCGTCGAAATCGTCCGGACCGCGCCAGGCTTCGCCGGCGAGCACGCGGGCGTCGCCGTGCCGGAGGGCATCGGCCTCTCCCGGCCGTTCCGCCTCGTAGCGCTGAAGCGTCATCTCCAGCGAGGCGATCGTGTCGTCCTCGCCGAGCGGCGCGCTCCGGCGTTCCGCCGTGACGCCGTGCCGGGCAAGAAAATCGAGCGCCACATCGATGGCCGGGCCGATCTGCGCCTTGACCTGCGGCCGCAGGCTGCCGCCGTAATCCTCCAGCTCGACCGGCTGGACGCCGACCAGCATCAGATGATCGGGATAATCGCCCATCATCTCCGCCATCGCGAGCACCTCCTGGAAACCGGTCTGGTGCAGCGAAATCTTCTTGATGCCGAGAAATTTCGGCACTTCGTCGCCCTCGACGCGTTTCAGCGTGCCGGGCGGCAGGCCGTAATCGACCGCGTCGAACACGATCAGGATGTCGGCCTCGCGGATATGCTGGACGAGATAGATGCCCTGCGTGCCGCCATCCATGATCCGGACATTGTCGCCGAAGGCATAGGCGCGGTGCAGCTCCTCGACGGCGCGCACGCCGAAGCCTTCATCCGCCCACAACAGATTGCCGATGCCGAGGATCAGCACGTTCGGTGCCGTGTCTGTCACGAGAACCTCCTCCCAAGACGTCCCCAGGATGTCTTTATGTCCCTTGCGGGACCCTCCCTGATGGCAATGCTTTCGCAAGCCGTGTGCCAGTTCGCGAAACCGCCGGAAACCACGGCCTTTCCAGGCAAATCCGCGCCGCCGGCAAATCTCAAATTGGAAGATAGATTTCCATTTCTATCGGATAATGGAAAGGAGATTTCCACAACGATACGGCAGCACGCGCTACGGGGTGGAAGGCGCGTACCCATAGTGAAAGCGCGCGATATCCACCCGGCGGTATAAAAAAGCGGAGCCCGAAGGCCCCGCAATGTAACCGCCCGAATGGAGGAAGCGGATCAGTGGGTGTCGTCCGCCGGCTTCCCGTCCCGGAAGGTGCGCCAACCGGAAAACATCGACGAGATGATCGATTGCCGCGACATGATGTCCTCGCGGATCGCGGCATAGATATGCACGATGACGAAGCTGACGATCAGCCACAGGCCGAGATGGTGCCATGTGTGCACGTCCTGGCTCTGGCCGAACAGCGGGATCACCCAGGACGAGAAGTAGTCATATTGCCATGACCCCATGCCCGCGCCCTCACCGAAAAGCGCAAGCCCCGTCACCATCATGAAGACGATGCCCCAGACGAACATCAGATGCATGGTGAGCGTCGCCAGCGGGTTGTGGCCGGAATATTTCAGCGGCTGCTTGGCGATCATCGCGTACCAGGCCACCTCGTGGAAAAGCTCCTTCCAGAACGAACCACGCCAGACCGGCGGCAGGAAGATCTGCCGCGCATGCGTATTGCCGACAAAGGCCCAGTAGACCCGGAACAGGAAACCGACGATCAGGATATAGGCGGCGGCGAAATGCAGGTAGCGGATCCAGCCGAACAGGAAGGATGCGCTCGCCTCGCCGCCGACGGCCGGCGGCGGCGACCCGATCAGGTAACCGGTAATGCCGAGCACCAGGATCGAAAACGCGTTCACCCAGTGCCACAGGCGCACCGGCGCCTGGTAGACATAGACGGCTTCTTCGGAATGGGGTGTCGTGGTGATATCTGCGCTCATGATCCCCTCCTCACCCGCCGGCCAGAACGAGACCGCCGGCGGCGATCGCGAGGCCCGAGGCAATGAGACCGAAGCGCATGTTCGCGGCGACCCGCCCGACGCCGTAACCGACACCGTGCGAGCACCGCGCTCGCCAGCAGAAATCCGGTCATGTAACCGGCAAGCGCGCCCGCCGCCTCGGTCCCGTGCGCATGGCCATGCAGCAGCGCAAACCCGCCGATCGCCACGAGGCCGAGCGCCGCCGGCAGCATGCGTGCCGCAGCGATCATCAGTCCGAGAATGACCACTGACGCCAGAATGCCCGGCTCGACGAAGGGCAGAGAATTGCCGTTCATGCCGAGCAGCGCACCGACACCCAGCATGGCGACGAAGACCGCCGGCCCGCGCCAGGCGAGCCGCGCCGGCTGGGCGGCGGACCAGACGCCAACCGCCACCATCGCCATCAGATGGTCGAGCCCCAGGATCGGATGGGCGAAGCCGGACGCGAATCCGGCCACCGTGCCGCCGGTATGGGCGAACGCCGGCGTTGCCGCCACTGTCAGGCCCGCCACGGCGAGTGTTCTCTTCAATACGAAAGTCATGATCCCATCCTCCTCTAGCGGACCTTGATTTCGGCCATTTCCTCGCCGTCCGGCCCCATCACATGGGTCGAGCAGGCAAGGCACGGATCGAACGAGTGCAGCGTGCGCAGGATTTCCACCGGCTCCTCCGGGCGCTCCATCCTGGTGTTCATCAGCGATGCCTCGAACGCCCCGATATTGCCCTCGTTGTCGCGCGGAGAACCGTTCCACGTGGTCGGCACGACGCACTGGTAGTTGTCGATCTTGGTGTCCTTGATCCTGATCCAGTGCGCCAGCGCGCCGCGCGGCGCTTCGGTAAAGCCGACGCCCTTGACCTCGCTCGGCCAGGTCTTCGGATCGAACTTCTCGACATTGGCGGTCGCCAGATCGCCGGCCTTGATGTTCGCCATCAGCTTGTCGAAGAAATAAACCTGCATCTCGGCCGCCCATTCCGCCTCGAGTGCACGGGCCGCCGTACGGCCAAGCGTCGAGAACAGGGCGTCGACCGGGACGTCGAGCGTGCGCAGGGTCCGGTTGATCTGGTCGGTGAAATATTCGTGCCCCTGGGCATAGCCGACGATGTAGCGGGCGAGCGGTCCGACCTCCATTGCGTGGCCGCGCCAGCGCGGTGCCTTGATCCAGGAATATTTCGCCGCCTCGTCGATTTCGACGATGTTGGTGCTGGTGCCCTTGGCGTTGGCTCCGAGCACGTAATTCGGCTCGGTGATGCCGTCCCATGGATGCAGGCCCTTGGCCTCGTCCGGATAGGCGTACCAGCTGTGCGGCACGAATTCCTGGATCTGTTCGGGGTCGCGGTGATCGACCTCGTGCACTTCCTTGAGGTTGCCGTCGATGATCGCGCCGCGCGGCATCAGCAGGTTGCCGGCCGAATAGTCGTTCGCCCGGTCCGGAATGTCGCCATAGGCGAGCACGCTCTTGCTGGACAGGCCGCCGCCATAAAGCCAGCCCTTGTAGAAACCGCCTATCGCCAGGATATCCGGAATATAGACGTTCTTGACGAACTCCAGCGAACGGTCGATCACGCCCTTGACGTAGTTGAGCCGATCCATGTTCAGCGGCGCTCCGGCGGCCAACGCGCCATCCATGTTGATCGCGCAGGGCACGCCGCCGACCAGCCAGTTTGGATGGATGTCCTTGCCGCCGAAGATCGTCCGCGTGGTCATGATCTCCTTCTGGAAATCCAGAGCCTCGAGATAATGCGTCACCGCCATCAGGTCGGCTTCCGGCGGAAGCAGATAGGCCGGGTTGGTCCAGTAGCCGTTCTTGAACGGACCGAGTTGGCCAGACTCCACGAACTTCTTCAGCCGGTTCTGCACGTCGCGAAAATAGCCCGGAGACGATTTCGGATGGTGCGGCGAAACACTCTGCTGCAATTCCGATGTCGCTTTCGGATCGGCCTTCAGGGCATTGACCGGATTCACCCAGTCGAGCGCGTGCAGATGATAGAAATGCACCAGGTGGTCGTGGATTTGCAGCGACAGCTGCATGATGTTGCGGATCGAGTTCGCGTTTTCGGGAATGTCGATCCCGAGCGCATCCTCGACCGCGCGCACAGAGGTCAGCGCATGCGTGCCCGTGCAGACGCCGCAGATGCGCTGGGTGAACGCCCAGGCGTCGCGCGGATCACGCCCCTTCAGGATCACTTCCAGTCCGCGCCACATCGTGCCGGTGGAAACCGCGTTGCGGATGATGTTGTTCTCGTCGACATTGACCTCGCAGCGCATGTGGCCCTCGATCCGGGTGACCGGATCGACGACGACGCGCTGGCCGGATGTGTCGAGGTTGAAACCGTTCGGTGTCTGCATTGTGGTCATCAGCTTTCCCCTCCCTTCTGGCGGGCGCGCTTGACGGCGCTGAGCCCGGCATGCGCCGCGGCGGCAACGCCGACGACGGCTGCGGCCGTGCCGCCGATCTTGTCTGCGTCGGCCTCGATGCCGAAGCCGTGAATGTCGGTCAGCCGGTCATAGAACGAGCCCTTGTCCCAGAAGCCGTCTTCCGAGCAACCGAAGCAGCCGTGGCCCGACTGGATCGGGAAGGACAGACCGCCGTTCCAGCGCACTGTCGAGCAGGCGTTGTAAGTGGTCGGGCCCTTGCAGCCCATCTTGTAGAGGCAGTAGCCCTTGCGCGCGCCCTCGTCGTCGAAATGCTCGACGAACTGGCCGGCGTCGAAATGCGGCCGACGGTAGCACTTGTCGTGGATGCGCTGCGAATAGAACATTTTCGGCCGGCCCTGCCGGTCGAGTTCCGGGAACCGCTCGAAGGTCAGAATGTAGGTGATGACGGCCGTCATCACCTCGGCGATCGGCGGGCAGCCGGGCACCTTGATGATCGGCTTTGGCGCCAGTCCAGGCACCTTGTGGATCGGCGTCGCCTGGGTCGGGTTCGGCCGCGCCGCCTGAACGCAGCCCCACGACGCGCACGACCCCCAGGAGATGATCGCCTTGCAGTGATCGGCGGCTTGCTTGAGCTGTTCCAGATAGGGCTTGCCGGCGATGATGCAGGACATGCCTTCCTGGTTCAGCGGCGGATTGCCCTCGCAGGCGAGGATGTAGTTGCCGTCATATTTCTCGATCGTTTCGCCGATGATCGCCTCGGCTTGGTGGCCGGCCGCCGCCATGATCGTGTCGTCGTAGTCGAGCGAGATCATCGACAGGATGACGTCTTTCGCCAGCGGATGCGCCGAGCGGATGAAGCTCTCCGAGCAGCAGGTGCACTCCAGCCCGTGCAGCCACAGGACGGGAATGCGCGGCTTCGTCTCCATCGCATGCGCGATCTGCGGCGCGAATGTCGGGCCAAGCCCGAGCGAGGCCGCCGTGAGACTGCAGAATTTCAGGAAACTGCGCCGTGTGATCCCCTGACGGCGCATGACCTCGTAAAAGGTTTCTGTCATGCGGGCTTCTCCTCCTCTTGGCTCCCCGAATGCGCGCGACGGGTTCGCACGCATCCGCCAAGGGTGTAGCAACCGCTATGCCAGTCAGGCTTTTTCCTTGTTTTTCAGTGCGTTGAGGTTTTCCGCCGCCAGTCAGGCCGAGCCGAAAACGGGACATGGCTGAAAGCTTTCCAGCCGAAATGGAAAGCACGCTTCCACCCCCGCCGCTTCGCTTCGCGCTCCCGCCGCGGATCAGGTGGCGCGGCGGCGGCTACCCTGTCGCAGGCGGCATTTCCGGCGGTCCGGCGAAGCACTGCGCATGCTGCATCCAGCGTCTCGCGGCCTCTCCCTTGATGTCCAACCCGGTATCGGCGAGCGCCCGCGTCTGCGTCACGACGCCGGCGAAATCGACGGCATTGCCCCTGATTTCCCCGGCGCTCGGATCGCCGAATTCCCAAACCGCGCCCGACGGCGCCGTCAGGACGAGCGCCGGCATCGCCTCCGGCACGTCCAGTCCCTGAACCTTGTGCGACCAGCCGAACGTATTCACACCAAGCACGACGATGTTGCGAATCCGGTCGCTTTCCTCGCGTGTCTTGCCGAGCAGATCGAAGACCTCGAAGCCATGCGCCCAGGTTTCCATCTGCCGCGCCGTCATCGACGAGCGCGCCGACATGGACGGCCCGATCCACGGAAGTCGCCGCTTCGGATCGAAGTCGCGCCAGCGCGCCGCCATGTCGCGGGCACGTTCGATCCAGATGTCCCGGAGCGCATGGCCGCGTTCGGCGATCGCCGCATTCTCGAACGGGCGAAGACGCCCCTCGCGCACCACGTCCGAGACCTCTGCGGCCAGGCGCCGGAAAGCCGCCTCGTCGCGCGCCGCCAGATCGGCAGCTCCGTTCCAGAAGTGGAGATGCACGAGCACGTCGTTGATCGTCCAGCCCTTGAACTGCGTCGCGCGCTCGAAATCCGCGTCCGGCAACGCCGCGATGCAGGCGTGAAGCACTTCGCTCTCGGTCAGGAAATCGTCCGCCACCGTCAGGTTCATCGGTCCTCCTCCGGATCCCCGTTTCGCATGCGTCAGGAAACGCTCCCAAGCAATTCGGCCAACTGCGAAATCAGCGCCGCCGCCGCGCTTTCGACCACCGGCGACAGCGCCGTTCCTGCGCCGAAATCCTCGCCCTCGATGCCGTAGACCATGACGCTCCGCGGCAGTGTGCCAAGCGCCCGCGCCGTCTCCACGGCCTCGGCCAGTCCGAAGCGATGGGTGGAATAGTGGAACAGGTCCGCCGGCAGCTTTTCGGCCGCCGCGTCGAGCGTGATCAGCGTGCCCGGCTCCGCATCGCTGCGCGTCGCGTCGACGAGCACGATCCGGTCATGCTTGTCGAACAGGTCCATCAGCCCGGTCCCGTCGCCGGCATGTACGGTCGCGGAAAAGCCCTTCGCGGCCAGCGCCTCGGCGACGAACGGTCCGACGCCGTCGTCGGAGCGGAACGCGTTGCCGACACCGACGATCAGCGTTCGCTCAGACACGCTCGACCGTCAGTTTCAGGAAATGCGTCGCGCACGAGATGCAGGGATCGTAATTGCGGATCGTCTGTTCGCAGCGCCACTGCAGATCGGCATCCGCCATGTCCATATTGGCGGCGACGACGCGCGTCAGGTCGGCCTCGATCTGCGGCTGGTTCTGCGAGGTCGGCGGCACGATCTGCGCATGCGTGATCAGGCCTTCGTCGTCGAGCTTGTAGGTGTGGTAGCAGATGCCGCGCGGCGCTTCCGTGCAGCCATGCCCCTCGCCCGCCTTTGGCGGCGTGTCGACAAACGGCTGCTTCGGCGGCTCGTAGCCGCGCACGATCCGCGCCGCCTCTTCCAGCGCGTATTGCACCTCGATCATCCGCACCAGGATCGACTTGAACGGATTGCGCACCACCTCGCCGAGCCCGCACAGCGCCGCCGTCTCCTTCGCGCCGTCGGTCAGCTGCGTGTAATTGTTGGCGTAACGCGCCAGCGGTCCGACGAGATAGGCCGAACCGTCTTTCATGTGCCCGTGCAGCGCGTTGGAACGCGCCACATGCTCCTCGAAGAAATGGTCGTTGAACGCCTCCACGCGCGATGTCGAGGCCCCGGTTCGAGACCAGCCGCCCTTCCGCGATGGCGTACATCTCCGGGTGCTTCAGCGACACGAATGTATAGTCGTATTCGTCGTCGGGAAAATCGAACTTCGAGAATGCGACGGCCACGTCGCGCGCCGCGGCGATGCCCCATTCCAGTTCCGGCAACAGCGCCTTCACCTTGGCCTTGTCCGGCGCCGAATAGAAGCCGCCGACCCGCGTATTGACCGGATGCACCGCGCGCCCGCCGACGACCTCCATCAACGTGTTGCCGATCTTCTTCAGCCTGAGCGCCGTCTTCACCAGATCCGGATTGACCTCGGCGATCTTGATCGCGTCATGCAGGCCGAGGAAATCCGGCGCGTGCAGCATCGCCGCATGCAGCACGTGGCTCTGGATCCACTCGCCGCAATAGATCAGCCGCCTGAGTTCGTGGATTTCCGGCGTCACCGAGACGCCGAGCGCCTGCTCCACCGCCTGGCTCGCGCCCATGATATAGGCGATCGGGCAGATGCCGCAGATACGCGAGGTGATGTCCGGCGTCTCGTGCGCGTCGCGCCCCTGCAGGAACGCCTCGAAGAAGCGCGGCGGCTCGAAGATGCGGAACTCGACCTTTTCGATCTCGTCGCCCTTCAGCCGGACATAAAGCGCGCCCTCGCCTTCCACGCGGGCCAGCGCATCGACCTGGAGAATGCGTTCACTCATGCGACGTGCTCTCCTTGGCGAATTCCGGCGCGCCGGCATTGAACGAACGGTAGAAGTCGCGCACCTCGCGCGACGCCATGCCGAGATCGGAAAGATGCGCCGAAAGCGCCGGCGGATTCGGGTTTTCCTTCGGGCCGAAACAGCCGTAACAGCCGCGTCCGTGCGACGGGCAGAGATTGCCGCACCCGGCCTGCGTCACCGGACCGAGGCAGGGCGTGCCCTTGGCGACCATCACGCAGACCGTGCCCGCCCGCTTGCATTCCATGCACTGCGAGGCGTTCGGCACGTAGGGCTTGCGTCCGGCGAGCGTCGCCGTGATCAGTTCGATCAGCTGGTGCTTGGAAACCGGGCAGCCGCGCAGCTCGAAATCGACCTTGACGTGATCGGCGATCGCGTCGGATTTCTCCAGCGTCGAGATATATTCCGGATGCGCATAGACGACACTGGTGAATTCCTTCACGTCGGCGAAATTGCGCAGCGACTGGATGCCGCCCGCCGTCGCGCAGGCGCCGATGGTGATCAGCACCTTCGAGTTCTCGCGAACCTTCCTGATGCGCTCGACATCATGCGGCGTGGTGATCGAGCCCTCCACCAGCGAGATGTCATAGGGTCCGTTCTTGATCTCGCTCGTCGCCTCGAGAAAATGCGCGATGTCGATCTGCCCGGCGATATCCAGCAGCTCGTCCTCGCAATCGAGCAGGCTCAACTGGCATCCGTCGCAGGAGGAGAACTTCCAGACCGCAAGCTTGGGTTTCGCCATGCTCAGATCTCCTTCTTCGCGATCAGCCGCGACACCTGGTCATGCCGGAACACCGGCCCGTCGCGGCAGATGAAATCGCCGCCGAACTGGCAGTGGCCGCAAAAGCCGATGGCGCATTTCATGTTGCGTTCCATCGAGATCCAGACCTTGTCCTCCGGCACGCCGGCCGCCATCAGGCTCATCACCGAAAACCGCATCATGATCTCCGGCCCGCAGACGAAGGCGGAAACCTCCGCCCCTTCATTGCCGGAGAGCGTACGGTCGAGCGGCACGGTCACGACGCCGACCTGGCCGGTCCAGCCCGGCGCGGCATGGTCGACCGTCACCTCGACCTCGGTGTCGAAGCGCGATTTCCACGTCTTGATCTCGTCGGCAAAGAGCAGGTCGTCCGGCGAGCGCGCGCCATAGACCAGCGTCATGCCCGAATACTGCTCGCGATTGTTGAGCACGTGATAGATCGCGGGCCGGAGCGGCGCGAGACCGAGCCCGCCCGCGACGAAGACGATGTGCCGCCCCGTCTCCTGCGCCACCGGCCAGGCCGAACCGAACGGCCCGCGCACGCCGATCACGTCGCCATCGGAAACGCCCGCCAGCGCGCCCGAAACCGCGCCGACATTGCGGATCGTGTGCACCAGCTTGCCGGTGTCCGCGGCATCGCCCGAAATCGAGATCGCCACTTCGCCGACGCCGAAAGCGTAGAGCATGTTGAACTGGCCGGGCGCGAACGGCACGGCGTCGCCGTCGATCGGCTCCAGTTCCATCGTGGAAACGTCGGACAATTCGCTCCACGCCTTCTTCACGCGGTAGCGGCGGGGCAGCATCGGGTCCTGTGCCATCTGAGCCTGCACGTCCTACCCCTTGTTGGTTCCGTAGACGTCGAGCAATTGCATTCGCATCGCCCGGAAACGGACCGCCATGTGCGGCACGAAATGCTTGAACATCTGGTAACCGAGCGCCGGTGTCTGTTCCGCCTTGTTGCGCATGCAGGTGCGCGTCGAGGCTGACGGCGCGCACGTCGTTGAGCGCGCGGGCGTCCGACATGTGCTTGTAGGGCGGCACCATCCACGACCAGCCGAGAATGTCGCCGGCGCGCAGCGTCTCGACGATGATCGGCTCGTGCTGCGGCGTCGAGATTTCGACGGCGACGTCGCCCTCGCGAATGAGGAAGACCTTGTCGGCCTCGTCGCCCTCCGAATAGATCGTCTGGCCGGCCCTGAAATGCTCGTTGCGCGCGCAGCCGGCCAGACAGGTCGAGCGTGTCCCTGTCGAAATCCTTGAAGACCGGATGGCCGGCCAGGATTTCCTCGAAGTCCGTGAATTTCCATGCGCTCAGCCCTCCTGTGCGAGCGGCGTCCGCCGCGATAGGCGGCCGCCTCTTCGGTGATGTCGATGCCGACCGGGCACCAGGCGATGCAGCGCCCGCAGCCGACACAGCCCGACGTGTCGAACTGGTCGTGCCAGCTCGACAGCTTGTGCGTCATCCACTGGCGGTAGCGCGACAGCGTCGAGCGCCGCACCGACCCGCCATGGATATAGCTGAAATCGAGCGTGAAGCAGGAATCCCACACCCGCCAGCGTTCGGCATGGTCGCCGGACAGATCGTTGACGTCCTCGACATCGGAGCAGAAGCAGGTCGGGCACGCCATCGTGCAATTGGCGCAGGAAAGGCACCGTTCCGCCACCTCCGCCCAACGGGGATGATCAAGGTTTTCGCGCAGCAGCGCCGGGATATTGTCCGGCATCGACCGCGTCTGCATCGCCGCCGCCTTCAGCGTGACCGCATTCGCCGCTTCCAGTTCGGCCGTTCCCGCTTCCGCGAGACCGATCCGGTCGAGGATCGCCGCGCCCCTGTCGCTGCCGCATTCGACGAAGAAACCGCCGTCCTCGAGTTCGGTCAGCGCGATGTCGAAACCGGAATCGGCGCTCGGGCCGGTATTCATCGAGGCGCAGAAACAGGTCGCAGCGGAACGCGCGCACTGCACCGCGACGATCAGCGTCGCCTCGCGCCGCCGCTTGTAGCCGCTATCTGTGAAGTCGCCATTGTCGAACACCCGGTCCTGCACCTCGATCGCCGCGATCTCGCAGGCCCGCGCGCCGAACAGCGCCGTCTTCGGGTAAGTCGTCCTCATGCGGTTCGATTGCGAAACCGTCGCCGCCCTTTTCGGCCGACCACAATTTCTGCCGGGCGGGAAAGAGATATTTCTTCCAGCTCTGCGGCCCGACGACATAGTCGAACCAGCGCGCCGGATCGCCCTCGCGCAATCGGTAATGTCCGCCCTCCTGCTCGTCGGTCAGGCCGCGCGGCAGGTCGGATGCGCTTTCGATCTCGTCATAGACGATCGCGCCGTCGCCGAGCTTCGGCCCGATCACCCGCCAGCCGTCGGCGCGCAGGGCTTCCACGAGCGGCGCAGGATCATCGAGGATGAAACTGGACCCTGTGCTCGCCGGCATGTTCATCAACCCCGTTTGCGCGTCAATTAAATCGATTACGGTGCGACCCGCAGTTCACACCCATAACAACAAAGCTTCAAGGTTCTGCGACAATAAAAGCGGAATTTGTCTTTCGCGCCTCTCCGCATGCACGCTTAGCGCGCTGCGGTTGGGCATGGATTGACGCGCATCAACGGATTTGTGGATTTGGCCGCTCCGGCGCGCTGGACAAAGACCGTCCGGCGGGCGACATGCAGGGCGGCAATCGACATACGGGAGAACATCGCATCATGCGTCACGCGCGCACCCTCGGGACGGCAAGCTGATGGAAGCGCCGCTGAAAGGCCTGCGCGTGCTGGAACTGGCGCGCATTCTCGCCGGTCCGTGGATCGGCCAGACGCTCGCCGATCTCGGCGCCGATGTCATCAAGGTGGAAAGCCCGGAAGGCGACGACACCCGCCAGTGGGGCCCGCCCTTCATCGAGCGCGATGGCGACCGCTCGGCCGCCTACTTCCACGCCTGCAACCGGGGAAAACGTTCCGTCACAGCCGATTTTCGCGATACGGACGATC
Organism: uncultured Alphaproteobacteria bacterium; assembly: GCA_963712205.1. Classification (GTDB taxonomy): domain Bacteria; phylum Pseudomonadota; class Alphaproteobacteria; order Rhizobiales; family Rhizobiaceae; genus Oricola. The sequence goes on from CAVQHF010000011.1 coordinate 484,972, forward strand.
TCGCCCTCGTCCGGCGGCTGGCCGCCGAGGCCGATGTCGTGGTGGAAAACTTCAAGGTCGGCGGACTCGAGAAATTCGGCCTCGACTACGCGACCCTGTCCGCCGACAATCCGCGCCTCGTCTACTGCTCGGTCACCGGCTTCGGCCAGGACGGCCCCTACGCGCCGCGCGCCGGCTACGATTTCCTGATCCAGGGCATGAGCGGCATCATGGACCTGACCGGCGATCCGGCGGGCGAACCGCAGAAGATCGGCGTCGCCTTCGCCGACATCTTCACCGGCGTCTACGGCGTCATCGCCATCCAGGCGGCGCTGGCCGAACGCGAGCGGACCGGCAGCGGCAAGCATGTCGACATGGCCCTGCTCGACTGCATGACCGGCGTGCTCGCCAACCAGGCGATGAACTACCTCGCCTCGGGCGTCGCCCCGCATCGCCTCGGCAACGCCCATCCCAACATCACGCCCTACCAGACATTCGAGGTCGCCGACGGCTACGTCATCATCGCCGTCGGCAATGACCGGCAGTTTGCGCGGCTGGGAGACGTTCTCGGTCTCGACGGGCTCGCCGCCGATCCGAAATTCTCCACCAATGCGGTGCGCATCGCAAACCGCGCGGAACTGGCACGGCGCATTGCGGAGAAGACGAAAACCTGGGGCCGCGACGATCTTCTCGCCGCCCTCGAGCAGGCCGTCGTCCCGGCCGGGCCGATCAACACCGTCGCCGACGTGCTCGCCGACCCGCAGATCGTCCATCGCGGCATGCGCATCGATCCGGGCGGCGTTCCGGGCCTGCGCACGCCGATCAGCTTCGCCGGCACGCCCGCGCCCGTCTCCGAACGCCCCTCCCCGAAACTCGGCGAGCATTCGGATGCGATCCGCGCCCGCGGCTGGGACACCTGACTGTTCCCGGCCATGAAAAAAGCCGGGGACATCGTCCCCGGCTCGCCATTTCGGTGAAGTGCGCCTTGATCAGGCCGACTTCTTGTTGCGCCAGCTTTCGGCGTAGTTCTCGCGGGCTTCGGCCGCATAGGGCGTCGGCGCCACGCGCACGCGGATTTCCGTCTGCTTGTGCTTTTCGGTCGACGTCTTCTGCGTCTCTTCCGGCTCGCCCCAGACCAGCGTCAGGACTTCTTCTTCCTGAATGGAAGCGTCCACCACGCCGAGCGACAGGCAAGCGGCGCTCGTTGAAGGAGTAGCCGTTGAACATCGACATGCCGACCATCTTGCCGTCCTTGGTGATCATGTCGGCGGACGACGAGGCGTAGTTCGGCTGCGGGAAGTCGATCCACTTGTACGGCGTGCCGTCTTCGAAGCCCGAAGCGATGACCTTCATCACGTCTTCCGGGTTCCACTCGAAGGTGACCTTCTTGCGGTTGTTGGCGCCCTTCATCTTGGCGAGCGCTTCCTTGCCGACGAAGTCGTCCTTCTTCCAGCCGATGTAGAAGTCGTAACCGAGCTCGAACGGATTGACGTAGTAGTCCTCGATATTGTCGGACACGAAGGAACCGCCGATCGAGCCCGCGGCTTCGTAGGAATCGGCGCCGAGCCACTGGCGATATTCGGCCAGCATGCCGTCACCGGTGTAGATGCCCGGCAGCGGCGACGGGATCCAGCCCGATTCCAGCGTGTTGGTCGAGTAGGCGCGGCTGCCGCACTGGACGAGATCGACGTCGGCATCCCTGGCCGCCTGCATGATCGTCGCATGGATATAGGCCTTGTCCTCGTAGGGACCCCAGATTTCCAGGCCCGGCGCGCCGGACATGCCGTGACGCAGCGCCTGCACCTTCTTGGAGCCGATATTGATCCAGTCGACATGGAAGAACTTGATGTCCGGCACCGGGCCGCCATTCATCTTCTCGAAGATCTTCGGCGCTTCAGGCCCCTGGATCTGATAGCGGTAGTGGGTGCGCAGCACGCGCTCGCCGTCCGGACGCGAAGGCGAACGCGGATCGTGCTTGATGCGAACGTTCCACTTGCCATAGGCGGCGCAGAACTGCAGCCAGTTCGAGGTCGGCGCGCGGCCGACGAGGATGAACTTGTCCTCGCGCTCGCGGAAGATGATGTGGTCGCCGATCACGTGGCCGTTCGGGGTGACCGGAACGAAGTGCTTGGCGCGGTTGAGGTTGAAATTCGAGAACGAGTTGATGCCGTGATAGGCGAGGAATTCCTCGGCCTGCGGACCTTCGACGATCAGTTCGTCCATGTGGTGCGACTGGTCGAAGAGCACCGCGGAATCGCGCCAGGCGCGCTGTTCGTCGCGCCAGTTGGAGAACTCCGGCGCCACCACAGGGTATACATACATACCGATTTTCGAATTGCGCAGACGCTGCACAGCCCCTCCGGAATCCCGCAAAACGGCTTCTAGACTGCTATTTGACATGATTATTCCTCCCATTGGGCTAGTTTCATGTATACATTATTTGACCCAAATCGCAGCGACATGCAAGCGGATTCCCGGCCGCTTCACGCCGAAATTGTCGCATCGCCCCTTGGAAATCAGCCTTGCGCGACGACCAGCGCGATACCGGGAACGCGCTCCATCAGGCTGCGGTCCTCGTCCAGCATGTATTCGAGATTGCGCCGCGCCGTGCGCGCATGTTCGCGCGCGACGGATTCGGCGCGGGAGCCCTCGCGCGCGCCGATCGCCTGGACGATCACCTTGTGCTGCTCCTGAGCGAAATTGAGCGACCGGCGGAAGGAGGCGATGTCCGCCTTGTCCGGCAGGAAGGCCGACGGCGAGGCGAAGGGAAGCCGCGTTGCCCGGTCGACTTCGCGGCGGATGATGTCGCTGCCGGCGAGCCCCGCCAGCCCGTCGTGGAACTGCGCATTGAGATCGGAATAGACTTCGAAATCGACGTCGCCCGGCGCTTCGCCGAAACAGGTGTCGAGCTTGGCGACGATCTCTTCCATGCGCGCCATGGCCTCGGCCGGCGCACCGCGTTCGGCGGCAAGCCGCGCCGCGGTCCCTTCCAGGACCCCGCGCAGTTCGATCGCGTCGATCACGTCGGCAAAGGTGAATTTTCGCACCACGAAACCGCCGCTCCTGGCGCGCTCCAGCAGCCCCTCCTCCGCGAGCCTCGACATCGCGTCGCGCAGTGGCGTGCGCGAAATTTCCAGTTCCTCGGCAAGCGGCACCTCGAAAAGCCGGGTCCCGCCCGTCAGTTCGCCGCCGAGGATCTTCTTGCGCAGCTCGATCACCGTGCGCGTCGCGTGCGTGTTGCTCGCCGGTTCCTTCATCTCGGTTCTTTTCCCCATCGCTCCGGTTCCCCTCGACTATGCGCCGTTTTACGCTTCAGCGCCATCGGCGCCCGCGGCTTCTCTCGGCGCGACATGGCCGGCATGTATGCTTCCATGAATATTTACCGCTGAATACTACCGTTCCGGCGCAAAAAAGTCAGTGAAAATCCGATTTGTGTATACAAATGCGTCGAGATACGGCGCGATGATCACGCCCTGACGCGGTAATCGGCGGTGACGCTGCCGGTGATGACATGTCGCCCGTTCGGAAGATCGTTCTCTTCCACCTTGGCCCGGATCTGCTCTTCCCCGAGGCCGTAACCGCGCCAGCGCTCCTCCAGACGGGCGCGCAGCGTCGCCTCGTCGACGTCGATGAAAACCGTGACGTCGAACAGCGGCTGCAACGTGTTCCACGGCGCTTCGTCGAGCAGCAGATAATTGCCCTCGGCGATGATGATACGCGCCGTCCGAGGCACGAAACGCGCACCTGCCCGCGCGATCTCGATGTCGCGGTCGAAGACCGGAACGGCGATCGCTTCTTCGCGATTGTCACGCAAGCGCGCCAGCATGTGGCGGAAGCCGGCGACATCGAACGTGTCCGCCGCTCCCTTGCGCGCGCGCCGTCCGAGCTCGTCGAGCAGCCTGTCGTCATAGTGATAGCCGTCCATCGGCAGGACCGCCGCCGTACCCGGCATCCTCTTATCGATCAGAGCGGCAAGCCGGTCGGCAAGCGTCGATTTGCCGGAGCCGGGCGCACCCGCAATGGCGACGATGACCCGCCCCGCGCCGGCGCGTTCGGTCAAGATATCCGCAAGCGCGGACAGTTCGATATCGGTCGTCGCCAAGTCTGCCTCCGTTGCCTTGCGCCGGTTCGACGGAAGCTTAGCTCGAATTCAGGTCCCCGGGCCATCCTGGCCGAGCCGGGAACACAGCCCCCCGAACGAGGGGGGCCTGTCCGTTTGACCGTGTCAGGACGTCGAAAGCGCCGAATTTTCGACCAGCGGTGCGCAGAAGGCCGCGGTCCGGCTCCTGTCCTGGAATTCCGACAGGGTTCCGAACAGTTCCGGTAAACCGGACGCGCCATCGCGGTACTGACCGGTCATCTTGACGAACTTTTCCGAGCCGTCTCCTTGCGGAACGCGAAGCACGAAACGAAAATTGGTGCGGTTCTCGATCGCGTTTTCGATGCACAGCGCCGCCGCCTTGCGGTCATCGGGATGAAACGCTCTTAACAGCGTCAACAGACCCAATCCGCCATCACCGCCGTCTATTCCCAAAATATGCGCGCAATCGCCCGTGCACTGGATCGTCGCTGTATCGAGGTTCAGCCGCCAGACGCCGTAGGGGTCGAACTGCGACAGCGTGTTCAGCAAATCGACGCCTTCGAGGCCGATCGCGTTGATCGATTGTTTCGTCCGCAGATGCGGCCTGATGTCGAGATGAACACCATCGTCGGTCAGTAACTGCATGCGCTCCCTCCCAATTCGATCGAATTGAACTAATCCATCGGAGTGAACTGCGCCATGGCACATATCGTCCCGCACTTTTAATTAATTGTCGCGCTAATCAGGCTGCCGGCATTCCTCTCCAAGCAGCTTGCGATGCGAACCAGCGGCTACAGGCACGGTGAACCGATTTCGCGCGCAAATCCCGCCCCCCTTCCGGAAAGATTGCGGCGCCCGAAGCAGGCCATTGAACCGGTCAGCCTTTCTGCCTGGCCGTGGAAAACCCGACGCCCCGGGCCTGTATGCCGCCGGGACAGCTCTTGGCGAGCGATCCTTGCACGGGGCCGATCGTGACGCTGTGAAGGGTGAGAAAGCCGTTTTGAAGCGTCCGCGTTTTCAAAAGCAGCAGCGTCGCCTCCCGGGTCGGAGGAGGACCCAGCGGCCCTTCCCTGCACACGGTCGCCGACAGGTTGGAGAACCGCGTGACATTCGCGGGAACCCCGTCCACGATCCGGACCAGCGCCGCCTGCTGCGGGGTCACCTTCCGGGCCGCGTCGGCGTTCTTGTCGCCGCCGGATTCCGTGCTGCAACCGGCCAGGACAAGGAACAGGAGGAGATATGGCGTCTTCATCGTTCTTCATGCCCGAATGAACTTCATCCCGAAACCGGGGTCGGCCGGGAACCTAGTAACGCCGGACCATTTTTCCAAGGCATGATTTCATCATGCGGATTATTCAACCCACCCTCATTCATCCGCGCCGATCGCCAACGCATGGCCGGACGCGGTTCCACGCGAGAGCCGGTTTTCGGGGCCCGTGGTGATCAGGCGAAGGCGCGAAGATGCTGCCGGATCCATCCCGTGATCTGGCTTGCCGTCATCGCGCCCGACTGGCGCGCGATCTCCTTGCCGCCGTGAAACAGCAGCAATGTTGGGATGCCGCGAATGCCGAGCCGTCCCGAAACGGCCTGCTCCTCGTCGGAATTGAGCTTCAGGAAGCGCACGTCCGGTTCGAGCTCCTGCGCCGCCTTTTCGAAGGCGGGGGCCATCATCCGGCAGGGACCGCACCACGGCGCCCAGACATCGACGACGACCGGCACCGAACTGCGCGCCACCTGCTTTTCGAACATCGCCGTGTCTGCGCTGGCCGGATGTCCGGCGAAGAGGTTTTCGTGGCAAACTCCGCATTTGGCCATTCCGGCGGGCCGATTGGCGGGAAGGCGATTGACGGCCGCGCATTTGGGGCACACGACCTGCGATCGATCCGGCATGAGCGAAACTCCGGTTACCATTGAGATGGCCGAAGTCTACAGGAACCGCGCCGCGCGTTCTTGATCGGCGTCAAACCGCGCAAAGCGAGCGGGACCGGCGAAGAACAGCCGGTTGAACGCCGACGGCGCGTCCACACCCATCGGCTTTCATGCAGCCTTCCAATCGGCCATCAATAATGATGTCTTAAACATCACTTATTGACTAATTTACGTTTGAAAGCATACTGATCCCGTTAATAGTCAGATCTCAAAACGGTTCGGGGCGGTTCCTTGATCACTGCTGCACAGTTACGCGCCGCACGGGCGCTTCTCGGCATCGACCAGAAAACGCTCGCGGAACTGGCCGGCCTTTCGGTTCCGACCATCCAGCGCATGGAGGCGAGCGAGGCCGTCATACGCGGAAATGTGGATTCCCTCATGAAGCTGATCGCCGCCCTCGATGCCGCCGGTATCGAGCTGATCGCGGAAGGCGCGATAAGTACCTCCGGCGGGCGCGGAGTGCGGTTGAAGCCGGATATGGACCCCGCAAGGATCTCGGGGAGCGATCGGGCGGAAGGGGAAGGACGCCGTGACGATTGATGTCTCGCTCTTCCTCTGGGCGGTCGCGACGCTTCTCGCCACGGCCGTCGCTGCCGTCGCCATCAGCCGATCGCCGGCGGCTACCCGGCTCGTCTACGGTGCGACACTCGGGATTTCGGCAGTGGCGGTTGTCATGCTCCTGGCCCACTTCGTTTCGGCGCCCGGCACGGTCTCGAAGATCACCTTGCCCCTCGGGCTGCCGTGGATCGGCGCCGGTTTCCGTCTCGATGCGCTTTCGACGCTGTTTCTGCTGATCGTCAATTTCGGTGGCGCCATCTCGAGCCTCTACGGCCTCGGCTATGGCCGTCACGAGGATGCGCCGCACCGCGTGCTGCCGTTTTTCGCCGCCTTCCTCGCCGGCATGAACCTCGTCGTGCTCGCCGACGACGCCTTCACCTTCCTTCTGTCCTGGGAGTTCATGTCGCTCGCCTCATGGGCGCTGGTCGTCTCCAACCATCGCTCCGAGGACAGCCGGCGCGCCGGCTTCGTCTATCTCGTCATGGCGAGTTTCGGAACGCTGTCGCTGCTGCTTGCCTTCGGGCTCATGGCCGGACCGGCGGGCGGCTACGCCTTCGACACCATCCGCGAAATGACGCATGCGCCGCTCACCGTCGCGATCGTTTTCATCCTGATGCTGTTCGGCGCCGGATCGAAGGCGGGGCTGGTGCCGCTGCATGTCTGGCTGCCGCTCGCCCACCCGGCCGCGCCAAGCCACGTCTCGGCCCTGATGAGCGGCGTCATGACCAAGGTGGCGATCTACGGATTCATCCGCGTGGTGTTCGACCTGCTCGGCGAACCGGCCTGGTGGTCGAGCGCCGTGCTGATCATGCTGGGCGGCGCGACGGCGGTGCTCGGCATTCTCTACGCGCTGATGGAAACCGATCTCAAGCGCCTGCTGGCCTGTTCGACGATCGAGAACATCGGCGTCATATTCGTCAGCCTCGGCCTCGCGCTCGCCTTCCGGTCGAACGCGATGGGCTGGGCCGCGGCGCTCGCCTTCACCGCCGCGCTCTTCCACATCGTCAATCACTCGCTGTTCAAGAGCCTGCTGTTTTTCGGCGCGGGCGCGGTCATCACGGCCACCGGCCAGCGGGGCATGGAAAAGCTCGGCGGCCTGATCCACCGCATGCCCTATACCAGCTTCGCCTTCCTCGTCGGCTGCGTGGCGATCTCGGCGCTGCCGCCGCTGAACGGTTTCGTGTCGGAATGGCTGACCTTCCAGGCGGTGCTGCAAAGCCCCGACCTGCCCGAATGGGGCCTGAAGATCATCGTTCCGGCCGTCGGCGGCCTGCTCGCGTTTTCGGCCGCGCTTGCCGCGGCCTGCTTCGTCAGGGCCTACGGCATCACCTTCCTCGGACGGTCGCGTTCCGAGGTCGCCGATCAGGCGCACGAGGTCGACCGCTTTTCCCTGTCGGCGATGTTCATCCTTGCGGCCCTGTGCCTTGCCGCCGGGATCCTGCCCGGTTTCGTCATCGACGCGCTTTCGCCGATCACGCAGGCTCTCGTCGGCGGCAGCATCCCGCCGCAATCGAACGCTCCATGGCTGTCGATCGCGCCGATCGCGGAATCGCGCAGCTCCTATAACGGCCTGCTCGTCTTCGTCTTCATCGCGGTCTCTGCCTGGGGAGCGGCCCTCCTGGTCCATCGCCTGGCTTCGCGCGACGTCCGCCGCAGCGCGGCATGGGACTGCGGTTTCCCCGACGCACGGCCGCAGACGCAATACACCGCGGGCAGCTTCGCGCAGCCGATCCGCCGCGTCTTCGGAACGCTGATCTTCCACGCCCGCGAGACGGTGGACATGCCGCCGCCGGGCGACATGCGCGCCGCGCGGCTGACCGTCGAGACGCGCGATCTCGCCTGGGACTGGATCTACACGCCGATCGCCCGGGGTATCAGCTTTGCCGCCATCCGGCTCAACCGCCTGCAGTTCCTGACCATCCGGCAATATCTGAGCCTCGTCTTCCTCGCGCTTGTCGCCCTTCTGCTGGTGCTCGCCCTATGGACCTGATCCGCGATCTCTTTGTGCAGGGAATGCAGATGGCGGTGGTTCTGCTGCTGGCGCCGCTGCTCACCGGTTTCGTGCGCAAGGTCAAGGCGCGGCTGCTGCGCCGGCAGGGCCCCTCCGTGATCCAGCCCTATCGCGATCTCGCCCGTCTGTTGCGCAAGGAAGCGGTGCTCGCCGAAAACGCGTCGTGGCTGTTCCGGGTCGCCCCTTACCTCATCTTTGCATCCACATGGGTCGCCGCCGCGCTGGTTCCGACCTTTGCCGGCGGCCTCGTATTCAGCTGGACAGCCGACCTGATCGCCATCATCGCGCTGCTCGGCTTCGGGCGATTCTTCCTGGCGCTTGCCGGGATGGACGTCGGCACCAGTTTCGGCGGCATCGGATCCAGCCGCGAGATGCTGATCGCCTCGCTCGCCGAACCCGCGATGCTTCTGACCGTCTTCACCCTGGCGCTCGTCGCGGGCTCGACGCAGCTGTCGACGGTCGCCGCGCTGATGAGCTCGCCCGAAGTGGGACTGCGCGTCTCGCTCGGCATGGCGCTGGTCGCGCTTGTCATGGTCGCGATCGCCGAAAACGGCCGCATTCCCGTCGACAATCCCGCAACGCATCTGGAGCTCACCATGGTGCACGAGGCGATGATCCTCGAATATTCCGGACGCCACCTGGCGATGATCGAGTTCGCCGCATCCCTCAAGCTTCTACTCTATCTGTCTCTGATCGCTTGCATTTTCATACCGTGGGGCATCGCCGCCCCCGGCGAAGGCCCGGCGCGCTTCGCGCTCGGCGCCGCGGCCTATGTCGCAAAGATCGGCATCGGCGCGTTCTGTCTCGCTCTGTTCGAGACCGCCATCGCCAAGATGCGGGTGTTCCGGGTGCCGGACTTCCTCGGTGCGGCGCTCATGCTCGGCCTTCTCGGCACGCTCCTGCTGTTCGTCTCGAGGAGCCTGTGATGTACGGCGGCCTCTCTTTCGACATCGCGCATCTTCTGGCCGGCGGGCTCGTCCTGGTCAGCTTCATGATGCTCTATCAGGACCGGCTCTACGCCCTGATCAACACCTACGCGCTGCACGCTCTCGTCCTCTCGCTGTCCGTCGCCTGGCAGGCGCTCGTCCAGCACGCGCCGCATCTCTTCGTCACCGCGGCGATCGCGCTCGGCTTCAAGGCGGTCGTCATCCCCGTCGCGCTGCACAGGATCGTGCGCAAGCTCGGCATCCACCGCGACATCGAAACCGTCGTCGGCATCGGCCCGACCATGCTGGCCGGCATGGGCCTCGTCGCGCTGTCGATGGTGGTGATTTTGCGCATAACGCCCGATGCCGACCCGCTGGCGCGCGAGGATCTCGCCTTCGCCCTGTCGGTGCTGCTTCTCGGCCTTCTCGTCATGGTCACGCGCCGCAACGCCGTCAGCCAGGTGATCGGCTTCATGGCGCTGGAAAACGGCCTCATCCTCGCGGCCACCGGCGCGCGCGGCATGCCGCTGGTCGTCGAGATCAGCGTCGCCTTCTCGGTCGTGATCGCATTCATCGTCATCGGCATCTTTCTGTTCCGCATCCGCGAGCGGTTCGACACGGTCGATGTCGGCGCGCTCGACGATTTCCGGGGAGAGCGCCGATGATCGCCCTGCCCTTCGAAGCGGTAACCGCCGTCCTCGTCATTCCGATTGTCGCCGCCGCGGTTCTCGCCGCGCTGCCCGGCTATCGCGCGGCCGCGCGCATCAACGTGCTCGCCAGCTTCCTGACCTTCCTCGCCGCGGCCTCGCTGTTCGTGACGGACCGGCCGGAGACGGGCCAGTATCTGTTCGTCGACGATCTCAACATCGTGTTCATCGTCCTCAACACCTTCGTCGGCTTCACCGCCAGCCTGTTCAGCGCCAGCTACATCGCCCACGAACTGGAAACCGGCCGGCTGACATCCGCGAACCTGCGTTTCTACCACGCCATGTACCAGGTGATGATGTTCGGCATGAACCTGGCCTTCGTGGCCAACAATATCGGCCTGATGTGGGTGGCGGTGGAACTCGCGACGCTCACCACCGTGCTGATGGTCGGTATCTACCGCACGCATGAGGCGCTCGAGGCGGCCTGGAAATATTTCCTGCTCGGCAGCGTCGGAATCGCCTTCGCCCTGTTCGGCACGATTCTCGTCTATCTGGCCGCGCGCCCCTTCATCGGCGAGGGCCATGACGCGATGGTCTGGACACTCCTGGTCGAGCATGCCGCGGCCTTCGACCCCGCCCTGCTCAATCTGGCCTTCATCTTCCTCATCCTCGGCTACGGCACCAAGGTCGGCCTCGCGCCGCTGCATGCCTGGCTTCCCGACGCCCATGCCGAGGGCCCGACGCCGATCTCGGCGGTGCTCTCCGGCCTGCTCCTGAACGTCGCGCTCTACGCCGTCCTGCGCTTCAAGATCCTGCTCGCGGCCAATCCGGAAGCCATCGGCCCCGGCCCGCTGATGATGACCATGGGGCTCACCTCGCTGATCTTCGCCGCCTTCATGCTGTATCGCCGCCGCGACATCAAACGCCTGTTTGCCTATTCCTCCATCGAGCACATGGGCATCATCGTCTTCGCATTCGGCCTCGGCGGGCCACTGGCGAATTTCGCCGGCCTGCTCCACATGGTGATGCACAGCCTGACCAAGTCGGCGATCTTCTACGCCGTCGGCCATGTCGCGCAGATCAAGGGCACCCAGAAGCTCTCGGAAATCCGCGGGCTGACGGAAACCCATCCGGGCCTCGGCTGGGGCCTGCTGGTCGGCGTGGTCGCCATTGCCGGCATGCCTCCGCTCGGCATTTTCATGAGCGAGTTCCTGATCGTCAGCTCGACATTCGCCGTCCACCCGCTGCTTGCCATTCCGCTCGTCTTCGGCCTGCTGGTCGCATTCGGCGCCCTGCTGATGCGCCTGACCAGCGTCGCGTTCGGCGAACCGACCGGCAACACGGCACCCGTCCAGGCGTCCTATCTGCCGATGTATGCGCATCTCGTGCTGGTCTTCGGCGCGGGCCTTTATCTGCCGGCCGCCCTGGTCGGCTGGTTCCAGAACATCGCCGGCATTCTGGGCTGAGGGAACGGGAGCGTCGTCCATGGCAGCGTTTTGGCAAGACATCCTGAAAGACCGCGAAACGGAACCGCGCGGCGGTTGGCAGTTTTATGCGGTCAACGAATCCGAATGGAGCGAAACGGCCGCAACGCTTGACGGCGAAACCGCGGTCCTGCTCGGCCTTTGGGGCGATCGGGGAACGATCCGCATGGCGCTTCTCGACGAGGCGACGAACGACGTCGCCGTCCTTGCGCTGGCATGCCCGGACGGCACCTATCCGTCGGTCGGCAAGCACCATGCGCCGGCGCAGCGGCTGGAACGGACGGCACGGGACCTGTTCGGCCTGACGCCGCGCGATTGTCCCGACCCGCGGCCATGGCTCGATCATGGCCGCTGGGGCGTCGGCCACCCGCTCGGCGATGCAGCGGCGGAACCGGCCGATGGCGTCACCTACGACTTTCTCGCCGCCGAGGGCGAAGGCCTGCACCAGATCCCGGTCGGACCCGTCCATGCCGGCATCATCGAGCCGGGCCATTTCCGCTTCACGGCCAATGGCGAAACGGTGGTCCGCCTCGAGGAGCGGCTGGGCTACACCCACAAGGGGATCGAAGGGCTGATGGCCGGCGCGAGACCTCGACCGGGCCGCCCGCCTCGCCGCCAGAACCTCCGGCGACAGCACCGTCGCCTATTCCCTCGCCTTCGCGCGGGCCGTCGAGGATGCGCTCCAGGCGGAAGTCGCCGCCGCGCGCGGTCTGGCTGCGCGCGCTGATGGCCGAGATCGAGCGCCTCGCCAACCATCTGGGCGACATCGGCGCGATCTGCAACGATGCGGCCTTCGCGCTCATGCATGCCCATTGCGGCGTGCTGCGCGAGCGCGTCCTGAGGGCCGCCGACGCCGCCTTCGGCCACCGGCTGATGCGCGACCGCATCGTTCCGGGTGGCGTCGCGACAGATCTCGAACGACGAGGGCATCGACGCGATCGGCCTGATGCTCGGCGAAATCCGGCGGCGTTTCCCGGCACTGGTCGAGCTCTACGACAACACGGCCTCGCTGCAGGACCGCACCGTCACGACCGGCAGGCTCGACCCCGCCCTTGCCCGGCGCTTCGGCGCCGGCGGCTTCGTCGGCAGGGCCTCGGGCCGCGCCTTCGATGCCCGGCGCGCATTTGCCTATGCGCCATACGACACGCTTTCCTTCGAGGTCCCCGTCCTCGACGGCCGGAGACGTCGACGCCCGCGTGTGGATCCGCATCCGCGAAGTCGAGCAGAGCCTTTCGCTGATCGAGCAGATCCTCGATCGCCTGCCGGCGGGCCCAATCCTCGCGGAACCGGGCAAGCCGGCCGAACCGCGAGAGGGGATGGCGCTTGTCGAGGGATTTCGCGGCGACGTGCTCGTCTGGCTGCGGATCGACGCGGGCGGACATGTCGGACGCTGCCATCTGCGCGATCCGTCATGGTTCCAGTGGCCGCTGCTGGAAGCGGTGATCGAGGGCAACATCGTCGCCGACTTCCCGCTCTGCAACAAGTCGTTCAACTGTTCCTATTCCGGTCACGATCTGTAGGTCCGCGATGCGCAAGCTCCTGTTCGAAAGCCTGATCAAACCGGCGCTGACCGAAGCGCCGCCCGCGCCGGCGGATGCCGCCGTGGAGGAACTCGCAAAGACGCTCGGCAAGCAGGCGCGCCGGCGCCTTGGCCGCAGCCTGTCGATCCGCGAGGTCGACGCCGGGTCCTGCAACGGCTGCGAACTGGAAATCCACGCGCTGGGTAACGCCTTCTACGATGTCGAACGCTTCGGTATCCGCTTCGTCGCGTCGCCCCGTCACGCCGACATGCTGCTCGTCACCGGTCCCGTCACGAAGAACATGGCCCAGGCCCTGAAACGGACCTATGACGCGACGCCGGGGCCGAAATGGGTCGTCGCCGTCGGCGACTGCGGGCTCGACGGCGGATGTTTCGCCGGCAGCTACGCCGTGGCGGGCGGCGTATCCGCCGTCATCCCGGTCGATCTCCACATCCCCGGCTGTCCGCCTTCCCCGTCCGGCATATTGGCCGGACTGCTCGCCCTGCTGGACAAGGCCAACGCGCCTTCCCGGCCTTGAAAAGGCCGGAACTTGGTGATCATGCAGGGAAATTGGTGGGTGAGCACGGGCTCGAACCGTGGACCCGCTGATTAAGAGTCAGCTGCTCTACCATCTGAGCTACACACCCGTAGGAAGCGGCTATCTAGTCGGGCCGCGCCACTTTGTAAAGGGGGTCACGCAAGAAGCGTTCCCTCCGCGACCTTCACCGCGTGGCCGCCGATCCGCGCCGCGTGGATTTCGCCGCCCTTGCCGGTAATCTCGAGCCGGATCGTCGACGGCCGGCCCATTTCCAGCCCCTGTTCGATCATATAGGCCGTCGGCCCGTCCGCAACGCCGTCGAAATGCGCGATCACGCCGGAGAAATTCGCCGCCGCCGAACCCGTCGCCGGGTCTTCGGGCACCCCTGCCCCGGGCGCCATCATGCGCGCGTGGAAGGCATAGCCGTGGTGGATCACGTCGCGCGTGTAGACATAGAGCCAGGCCGGTTGGCCGTTCACCACCGGAGCGACCTCGTTCCACCGCGCGGCGTCGATCGAGACACGCTGCACCGGCCCGAGCCCGTCGAGCGGCACGAAGACGAAGCTGTTTCCGGCGGTCCAGACGCTGATCTTGTGGTTTTCGAAACCGATCTCGTTGGCGTTGACGCCGATCGCCGCGGCGACAGCCGCCTTCTCCACTTCATATTCGACCATCTCGGGCAGGAGCGGTACGTCGAATTCCGCATAGGCCGGCGCACCGAGCCGAAGCGCGCAGCGCACCGCGCCGATCCCCTCCTCCAGCACCATCAACCGGCTGTCGCCATTGCCGTTGGCCGGATCGCGCTCACCGAGCGCGATCGCCGCGCCGACCGTCGGATGGCCCGCGAACAGCAATTCGTTCTCCGGCGTGAAGATACGCAGCCGCGCCGAATGGGCGGGATTTTCCGCCGGCCGGATGAACACCGTCTCCGACAGGTTGAACTCGCGCGCTATTTGCTGCATCGCCGCGCCGTCGAGCCCGTCGGCGTCGAAGACGACCGCCAGCGGATTGCCCGCCAGCGCCCGGTCGGTGAAGACGTCATAGATTGCGTAGCGCCGTGCCATGCGATTCCCCTTTTTTCATCGCTTCCCGGTACAGGAAAATGCCGCGTTTTCGAAGTGCCATTCGGCAAGCGCCTTCGCATAGGGCTTCAGCGCCAGGTGGCTGCCGTCGCCGCGCCGGATCGCGACCGCGCCGTCGACCTCGTCGTCGCCGGTTTCCGCCTGATGCCGGCCGAGAATCTCGGCGCAGGCCGCGAAATCCGCCTCCAGCCGGTTTCGCCGCGTGATATGGATCGCGCCGCGGTCGAAGACTGCCGTGAGACCGGCCTCGGCATCCGCTTCGTGGAAGCCAAGCCCGGTTTCCTCCGCCAGTTCGCGCGCGATATTGCGCGTCACCTCGAACATGCCGTCGACGACATCCGCCGCGTCGAAGGAGCCGGCGGGAAAATAGATCGCGCCGGGATTGGCGGTATGCGCCGCCATCCGGATCGCGAAAAGCGCGCCGTCGCGCGTGACGGGCAGCGACGTGCCCGTGATATGAACCGCGTCCGCCGGCCGGCCGTTGTCGCGCCAGTGGAGAAAGGTCGCGAAATCGGTGCGATGCCCGGTCCCGGTCAGCACGCCGCCCTCGATCCGCACATCCTCGAACATGAAGGACGGCCCGTTCCACAGCCGCGGATTGGCGGCGACGCCGCCGCCCAATAGGCCTCGATCGCCGGGCGATTCTCCCTCTCGAAGCGCAGCGGCGCGTCGGAGAGCGCGAGCCGAAGGGTCTCGAGCCTGCGAATGTCCTGGTCGTTCATGGATTACCCTGGATGGATGGTCCTGCGGAGGCCTGTCCTAACAGGAATTTTCCTTGCCGGTGCACCCGCAAAGAACGGGCTGTCGGTCCGGCCCGGCTCAGCTTTCCGGCCCGAGCGCGATCGGCGCCGGATCGACGCCGAGATAGTCGCACAGGCATTCGAACAC
Source organism: uncultured Alphaproteobacteria bacterium (assembly GCA_963712205.1). Taxonomy (GTDB): domain Bacteria; phylum Pseudomonadota; class Alphaproteobacteria; order Rhizobiales; family Rhizobiaceae; genus Oricola. The sequence goes on from CAVQHF010000011.1 coordinate 500,615, forward strand.
GAAACGATGGTCTTCGCGTTGCGGGACGCCGGAAACGGTCACGGTCCCGACCACGCCGGTGCCCTTGACATGGATCGGGAAACAGCCGCCATGCGGCGCGACATCGATCGGCGAGACGCCGCGCGCCTCGTCCAGTTGTCCGCCGGAAGCCGCCAGTTCCCGCCCGGCGCGGTACGAACATTTGTGGTAGCGCATCACCACGTTGATCTTTCGGCGCACCCATTCCGGATTGTCCGGCGTCGTGCCCGGCAGGGCCGTATAGAACAGCGGTCGTCCGGCAACGCGGATGTCGATGACGAGTGGCAGCCCCTTGTCGGCGGCGCGCTGCCGCATCATCGATCCGAGCGCCCAGGCGTCGTCCTCGCTGAAACCGTCGAACCGCAGCGCCTCTTCCTGGCGTTTCAGGATCTCGATGTCGTCGGCAATCGTCATGGGGCTCCCTCCGGTCCGCTCCTTGTACCGCAATTCGTTCGGCTGCGGATGCCGCGGATTTTCCTGCGAAACGCACGCAACGGTCAGCCGGCGGCGCGCCGGATCAGTTCGCCCAGCCGCTTTATGCCCTCGTCGATCATCGCTTCCCGGGCGCAGGAGAACGACAGCCGGATCGTGTTCGCGCCCGACCCGTCGGCAAAGAACGCCCCGCCGGGCACGAAGGCGACGCGGGCGCTTTCCAGCGACTGCGCCAGCAACGCCGCCCCGTCAAAGCCGTCCGGCAGCGTCAGCCAGATGAACATCCCGCCCTCCGGCTTCGTCCAGCGCACGCCCGCCGGCATCTCGCGTTGCAGCGCCGCCAGCATGTGGTCGCGGCGCGCGGCATAGACGCTGCGCACCTTCGCCACCTGCTCGTCGAACACCGCGCGCGCCACCGCGTTCATCGCCGCCTGGTTGATCGTCGGCGAATGCAGATCGCCCGCCTGCTTGAGGATCACCAGCCGCGAGACGATATCCGTCGCCGCGCAGACCCAGCCGACGCGCAGTCCCGGCGACAGCGTCTTGGAAAACGTGCCGCAATAGATCGTTCGGCATTTCTCGATGTCGCCCTTGCGCGCGATCTCCAGCGCCAGGATCGGCGCCACCGCCTCGCCGTCGTAACGCAGCGCCTGGTAGGCGCCGTCCTCGATCACGGCGATATCGAGCGCGTCGGCAAGATCGAGCACGCGCTCGCGCTCGCCGAGCGTCAGCGTCTCGCCGGTCGGATTGGCGAAGTCGGGCGACACATAGGCGAATTTCACCGCCCCGCCCTTCTCGCGCGCCTGCCAGGCGAAGTCCGCCGGCGCGCGGTTGCCCATCGGTTCCAGCCGATCGTAATTCGGCTCGTAGGCGCTGAAGGCCTGCAGCGCGCCGAGATAGGTCGGCCAGCCGACAAGCGCCGTATCGCGGGGCGACAGGAACAGCTTGCCGAGATAGTCGAGCGCCTGCTGGGAACCCGATGTAATCACGATGTTTTCCGGCTCGCAGGCGACGCCGATCCGCGCCATTGCGCCGGCGATCCATGCGCGCAGCCCGGCATGACCCTCGCTGGCCGAATACTGCAGCGCGCCGCTTGCGGCCGCACCGTCGAGCGCGTCGGCATAGGCGCGCCGGAACGCGTCGGCCGGAAACAGCGCCGGGTCGGGAATGCCGCCGGCAAACGAGATGATGTCGGGCTGATCGAGCAGCTTCAAGCAGCTCGCGGATTTCCGATGCCTTCATGCGACCTTCGCGCGAGGCGAAGCGACGATCATGCTCCATGGACGGTTTCCTCGGGAGATTTTGTTAAACCGACCATGCGCCTTCGCGCAATTTATGTCAATAATACTGACCTATATGCGCAAGAATTTTTCCCGATATGGTCCCGTTGTCTAACAAATGAAAAAAGGCCGCGGCTGTGCGCGGCCTTCGATGTCTCCTGCAGCGTCCTTACGGAAAATTCTTCATCTGGAATTCGGTCCGTTCGACCTTGTTCGAAACGGCCGGAATCGTGTGCAGATAGGCCACGACCGCATCGAGATCCTCCGCCGTCATGTTGTTGAACCAGGGAAACGGCATCGGCGGCGAAACGTGCCTGCCTTGCGGGGTGATGCCCTCGGTTATCGCCTGCTTGATGTCCTCGTCGCTCCAGTTGCCGATACCGGTCTCCGGATCGGGCGTGATGTTCGACGTGTACACGCTCATCCCGGGCGCGAGCGTTATCTCCAGCCCGCCGGCGCCCATCCTGGACATGTCGGGGCCGGCCGGCCCCATCGGCGTATGGCACTCGAAGCAATGCGCAAGCGCATTCACGATATAGCCGCCATACGCCACCTTGTCCGACATCGCGGGTGCGGGTGCGCCCTTCGCTGGCGGCATCGCCTGTTGCGGAATGTTCCAGTGCGACTCCTCGACTTCGTGACGCACCGGCTTGAGCGTGCGCAGATATGCCACGATCGCTTTCACATCGTCGTCGGACATGTTGTTGTAGGTCGGCGAAGGCATTGGCGGGAAGATGATGTCTCCCTCCGGATCGACGCCCTCGCGGATCGCCTTGATGATCTGCTCGTCGGTCCAGTCGCCGATACCCGTCTCCTTGTCGGGCGTGATGTTCGCGGCGTAGACGTCGAAGGCCGGATCCACGATGTGGAAGCCGCCGGCGAATTCCATGCCGTCGGCGATCGAGAAATCGGGGTTGCGGGTTCCATGGCAGTTGGAACAGGCCACCGGGCCATTGACGAGATACGCGCCGCGCTTGACCAGAGCGTCGTCGCTCTGGGCCGCTGCCGGCATAACGAATGCAATGGAAATCACCGCCGAAACCGCGGTTACGCGCAATCGAGACATTGTTGCTCCTCCCTGAGCCATGTTTTTCAGGCTGGGACCCGAAGGATCCAGGGAGTCCGGGAGCAGTGCATCGCAATGCAGGCAGGCTCGATGACGATTCAGATCTCATGACCTTAGGGAAGTAGAGCCGAAAGCACCGAATTTGGCAAACGGATTCATTGCCTTGCGCTGGCCGAAAAGCCGGAACGGGGTAAACGCGATTCAAGAAAAAAGCCGGGAAGGTTCCCCTCCCCGGCTTTCGGTCCGCAAAGGCGCCAAACGCCTCAGTTCTTCGCCTTGTCGACCAGCGCGTTCGACTTGATCCACGGCATCATGCCGCGCAGCTTTTCGCCGACCTGCTCGATCGGATGCTCGTCGTTGAGGCGGCGGGTCGCCTTGAAGCGTGCCGCGCCCGAATGCCATTCCTGCATCCACTCCGACGTGAACTTGCCGGACTGGATGTCCTTCAGGACGCGTTTCATCTCCGCCTTGGTCTCGTCGGTGATGATGCGCGGACCCGACATGTACTCGCCCCACTCGGCCGTGTTGGAGATCGAGTAGTTCATGTTGGCGATGCCGCCCTCATAGATCAGGTCGACGATCAGCTTCACTTCGTGCAGGCACTCGAAATAGGCCATTTCCGGCGCGTAGCCGGCTTCCACCAGCGTCTCGAAGCCGGCGCGGATCAGTTCGACCAGGCCGCCGCACAGAACAACCTGCTCGCCGAACAGGTCGGTTTCGCATTCTTCGCGGAAGTTGGTTTCGATGATGCCCGAACGGCCGCCGCCGACGCCGCAGGCGTAGGACAGTGCGAGGTCATGCGCATTGCCGGACGCGTCCTGGTGGATGGCGATCAGGCACGGCACGCCGCCGCCCTTCTGGTATTCGCCGCGCACCGTATGGCCCGGGCCCTTCGGCGCGATCATGACGACGTCGACGGTCGACTTCGGCTCGATCAGGCCGAAATGCACGTTCAGGCCGTGCGCGAAGGCGATCGCCGCGCCGTCGCGGATGTTACCCGCGATGTGCTCCTTGTAGATGCCGGCCTGCAATTCGTCCGGCGTCGCCATCATCATCAGGTCGGCCCAGCCGGCCGCCTCGGCCACGCTCATGACCTTGAAGCCGTCGGCTTCGGCCTTCTTGGCCGTCGCCGAGCCTTCGCGCAGCGCGACGGCGACATCGTTGGCGCCGGAATCCTTCAGGTTCAGCGCATGCGCGCGGCCCTGCGATCCGTAGCCGATGATGGCCACCTTCTTGGACTTGATGAGATTGAGATCGGCATCGCGATCGTAATAGACACGCATTTTCGGTTCCTTCCCTTTACGTGTTGATTGTCCTGGATGAATCCGCGGCCGCATGGAGCCGCAGGAACTGGTCGATGGCCCGCGCCGCCTGGACGCCGATGCCGTCCGCGCCGGTGAGCAGCGGCACGGCGTCGCCGAGCAGCATGCGCACATGCAGGTCGCCGACGACCAGGCCGTAAAGCGTGTTGAACGCCTCCTCCCTGTCGCCGAAGCGGATCAGCCCGGCCGCCTTGCCCGCCTCGAGCAGCCGCTTGGCGCGCTGTTCGATGGCGCGCCGCCCGCGCTCGATCAGCAGGTGGCCGAGCTGCGCGTCCTCGCGACCCGCCTCGCCGATCGCCAGCCGGTTCAGCGCCAGCGACGTCGGACCCGACAGCACGGTCAGAAGATCGCGCGCGAAGCCCGTCAATTGCCGCCGGAAACCGTCCGCGCTCGGTTTCGCGTCGCTCGATCCGGCAACGCGCACCTTGCTCGCCTGATAGGTGATCATCGCGGCAAGCAGGCCGTTGCGATCGCCGAACCACTTGTAGAGACTTTCCTTGGAGCAGTTCGCCGCCCGCGCCAGCCGCGCCGTGGTGAAACCCTTGTCGCCGCCCTCGACCAGCAGCGCCAGCGCCGCCTCCAGCACCGCCGTCTGGCGTTCGCCGAACGGTTCCTCGCCGGTGTCGCCCGGCGTCTGGTTGTCTGTCTGGGTGGCTGTAAGCATCAACGGATCCGATGAGTACCGTACGGTACGGTTCGGCTCTTCTAAAGCTCTGCCGGGGCGGCGTCAAGCCGCCAAACGGGCAATCAGATGATGACCTGGGTTCCGATCTCGACGACGCGGTCGGTCGGCAGCCGGAAATAGCTCGTCGCATCCGCCGCGTTGCGCGCCATCACGATGAAGACCTTGTCCTGCCACAGCGGCATGCCGATATCCGCCGAGGCGATCAGCGAGCGCCGCGACAGGAAGAACGATGTCTGCATGATGTCGAATTTCAGCCCCTGCTTGCGGCATTGCCCGAGCGCGCGCGGCACGTTCGGGTCCTCCATGTAGCCGAACCGCAGGATCAGCCGGCTCAGCCACGGATTGATCTGCTCGATCGTGGCGCGTTCGGCTGCCGGCACCCGCGGCTGCGGCGCCGTTTCGATCGTCAGGATGATGTTGTTCTCGTGCAGCACCTTGTAGTGCTTGAGGCTGTGCATCATCGAGGTCGGTGCGCTGTACGGATCGCCGGTCAGGAAGATCGCGGTCCCGGGCACGAATTCCGGTTCGGCGTCCTCCAGTTGCCGCAGCAGGTCGTCGAGCGGGATCTCGGTCTTGCGGGTCTTCTGGAACAGCTGCGCGCTGCCGCGCGTCCATGTCACCATCAGCGTGAACAGGCATGCGGCGATCAGGATGGACACCCAGCCGCCCTGCGGGATCTTCATCGAATTGGCGCCCAGGAACACGCCTTCGACCAGCAGGAAAGCCCCGATGATGGCCGCCACGGCGAGCCATTTCCAGCGCCAGATGCCGACCATGACGACGGCGAGCAGGATCGTCGTGATCATCATCTCGCCCGTCACGGAGATGCCGTAGGCGGCGGCAAGCGATTCCGACGAACCGAAGCCGAACACCAGCAGCAGCACCGCGACCATCAGCATCCAGTTCAATTGCGGCAGATAGATCTGCCCGGATTGCGAGGCCGAGGTGTGGACGACGTCGAAACGCGGCAGCAGATGCAGTTGCGTCGCCTGTCGCGTCAGCGAGAATGCGCCGGAAATCACCGCCTGGCTGGCGATCACCGTCGCGATCGTCGCCAGCACCACCACCGAAAGCAGCGCCCAGTCCGGCATCATCTGGAACAGCGGCTGGTCGACGGTCGCGTGGTTCTTCAGGAGCCACGCGCCCTGCCCGAAATAATTGAGCAGCAGGCACGGAAACACCACCGCGAACCAGGCAAGCAGGATCGGCTTGCGGCCGAAATGCCCGAGATCGACATAGAGCGCCTCGGCGCCGGTTACCGCGAGGAAGGCCGCGCCGATGACCGCCAGCGCGACACCGGAATGATTGGCGACGAAGGACGCGGCCTGCAGCGGATTGACGGCCCGGAAAATCGACAGATCATCGAGGAGATGAACGGCACCGGACATGCCGAGCGTCAGAAACCACACCAGCGTGACCGGCCCGAACACGGAGGACACCTTGCCGGTGCCGAAACGCTGCACCATGAACAGGGTCACGATGATCGCCGCCGTGATCGGCACGACATAATGCGAGATCGACGGAGCGGCGATGTGCAGACCTTCGACCGCGGACAGCACCGAGATCGCCGGGGTGATTACCGCGTCGCCGAAGAACAGCGCCGCGCCGGCCATGCCGATGCCGCCGATCAGCGCCGCGTGTTTCGGCAGGACGCTGCGCGCCAGCGCCATGATCGACAGCGTGCCGCCCTCGCCCTTGTTGTCGGCGCGCAGCACGATGAGCGCGTATTTCAGCGTCACGACAATGGTAAGCGCCCACACGATGATGGACAGCGCGCCGATGATATCGGCTTCTGAGGGAGGTTTGCTGCCTGCGGCGGCCCGGACGGTTTCGCGCAGCGCATAGATCGGGCTCGTGCCGATGTCGCCATAGACGATACCGATGGCGCCGAGAGCCAGAAACGCGGTCGTGTGGCTCTGCGGTCCGCCATGATCCTCGGCGGTCTCTGTCTTCGCGTCCATGAACTCCGCCGTCGTCTCCGGTCGAATGCGAGCAGCCGCTCATTACCCCCTCGCTCCGCGTTTCGCAATGCTGCGAGCCGCCCGGCGGCAGGTTCGGAAGATGCCGCCGTGTCGTCAGGGCGCAACCCCCGACGTCATGCGCCGAAGGTCAGGGATATGATTGTCAGTCGGGTCGGTCGTCGCTCTCGTCGAACATCGGCGGCGCGTCCCCGCCGAGATCGAGCCGTTCGGAGCCATGGCCGGCGTCGCCGCCCTCCCCGGCCTGCATCTGTTCCAGCCGCGCCGCGATGCGGGCGCGTGCCTCCTCGGCTTTCCGGCGGATCTTTTCCAAGACTTCGGGGTCTTCCTCGGCGAGGGAATGGGCCGATGCCGGGTGAACGGCATCCGGCCGATAGCCGGCCGTTTCTTCGGAACCCGCCTCGTAACGGTCGCCGGCAGGTCGCTTGCCACGTCCGGATAATCGGCCTCGGGCGTTTCGGCGTCGACGGCACCGAAATCCGTCGCCGGGGTCTCCGTCATGCCGGTCGCTCGCTCGTCGGCGTAATCGGTTTCGGCCTGCATCGCTTCGTGTTGGCGCAGCGGTTCGCTTTCGCTGAAATGGCTGTCGGCGGCGGTGGTGGTTTCCGAGGAAAAGGCAGCGGCGGTTTCCTCGCCGTCCGGCACCGGCTGATAGTCGCCGGTTGCCTGCCCGGTTTCCGCCGCTTCCACGGCAAAATTCCCGGCAACACTCGTTCCGGTGGCAGTCGCCTCCGGAGCCGTCGCCTCGACTGCGTCCGTATCGCCCGGCCCGGTTTCGGAAACCATGCCCGTTTCCGCCACGGCCGTCGCCTCGGTGGCAGCCGTGGCCTCGACGGCGGTTTCGGCTTCCAGCGCCGCGCGATCGGCGGCGTCCTTGGCGGCCTGGCGTTCTTCCAGTTCGATCCGGCGCAACTCGGTGCGTTTTCGTTCAAGCCGGTCGAGGATGACCGCGCTGCGCTCGCGCAGGGCGTCTCGTTGCTCGACGGCGTTGCCGTGATCGACCGCGTCCTGGACCCGGTCCTCGGGCACGTTACGTGCGAATAGGCAATTCAGCATTGCCGCCTCCTTGAATTCGATCCGGTAAGCCTAAAGGCAAATGGTGAACGGGTCCTTTCCGCCGAGTTAACCTTTTTGCTGCGCCGCAAGCCCCTCTGCGCCGCGACCCATGCGCCGATTGACACCGCCGGGAGCTTGAGTATGGATCGTGCATGTTCGCCAATCTCACCCTTGGAACGCTGATCATTTCGGCGACGGTCATCATCCACACCTTCGGGTTGATCTCGGTAACGCATGTCATGAACTGGCTGACCGACAAGATCCGCCCACAAGCCCATCGCAGCCGCGTGCTCGCAATGAATACGGTCGTGATCGGTATCTTCGCCGTACTCACGGTCGAGGTCTGGCTGTGGGCGGTCTGCTATTACGGGCTTGGCGTTTTCGGTGATTTCGAGACCGCGCTCTACTTCTCGACCGCCACATTCTCGACCGTCGGTTACGGCGACGTGATCACCAGCCAGGAGTGGCGAATCCTCGCGGCCCTGGAGGGTGTCAATGGCTTTCTGCTGATCGGCTGGTCAACGGCCTACCTCGTCGCCGCGAGCATGCGCGTCGGCCCGTTCAAGGCCGGCGAGCATTTCTGATCACGATGGCGGGCGCATGCGCGACGCCGGATTTCCTTGGGTAAACAAGTATTTCGGGCGTATTTGGTTGTCTTGCCTCCCGAGCAGCCATAAGACTGCACTATGACCGGTCCGACCATACCGCCCGTTTACTTCATCAACCTCGCCCGCCGCACCGACCGTCGCGAGCGGCTGGAAACGCGTTTGCACGCGCTTGGATTGACCGGCATCCGGATCGATGCGGTGATCCCGGACACGATTCCTGCGCGACGTCATGAAGCGCCATCAGGCGATCGCCGGAAGAATCGGCGGATGACAATCCCGGAAGTCGCGTGCCTGATGAGCCATCGGCGCGCGCTCGAAACCTTCCTCGACAGCGGGGCGCCCGTGGGCGTGATCCTCGAGGATGACGTGATACTCGCCTCGCGTTTTGCCGAAACCATAGCCGTCCCTTGCCGCCGATAGCGCCATCGGCATCGTGCGGCTGGAACGCATGGCGCCGCGTTTCAAGGTCGGGGCCGCGAAACGCAGCCATGGCGGCCTTGGCGCGTTGTACCCGGTGCATCAGTTCGACTGGGGCGCCGCCGCCTATCTCCTGACCGCCTCCGTCGCCCGAAAATTGCTGGATCTCGACTACCCGATGATGATCCCGGCCGACAATTGGGTGTTCGACCTGGAATTCGCCAAGCCGCGCGGAGAGGCGCTTGAACAGTTGGTGCCCGCCATCGCGATCCAGGAGCGGCTGCTGGCTGACAGTTGCGGCGCGAATCCCGACAGCGACCTGGAACAGGAGCGCCTCATGCGCGGAGATCTGTTCGATATCCCGCGCTACTACATGGAATGGGATCCGCGTTTTCGCGAATTCGGGCGGCTCGCATATCGCCTGCATGTTGGCTGGCGTCGGTGGAGGGCTGGAAATTCGGTTTTCGTGCGCACCCGGAAAGTCGACGTCCCGTTCGCCGATCCTTTGCCCGGCATTGCCGATATCCTGCCGGCTCGCGACGAGAAGGCTCCGCTGCAGGAGGCCGCAGGGCAGCCGCGTGCAGCAACATGAGGTCCGGGAGGCGGTTGCATTTTCGTCCGTTGGCGAAAACCGGAAGCCTTGGCGCGCTCATTGACGGGCGTATCGGGAATGCCGTGCCTGTCACCGGTTTCAGGTACCGCGGAAACCACGGAAGAATGCGATGAGTTTTCCTTTTTTCGCGAGGCTGACTGGAAAAACCGCATTGCCGCCTTCGGCGGGTCTTCTGCCGCCGCGCTTCATGTTCATGGAGGTGAACAAGCGCTGCAACCTGAAATGCACGCATTGCGATTTCTGGCTGCGCGACGACCGGGACCGCGCCAATTACCTGTCCCGTGATCGCAAGCGGGAGATTATCGCGGAATTCGCGCGGATGAGCCCGCACGGCTCGCTTGTCATTTGCGGCGGCGAGCCGATGCTCGACCTCGAGGAGTATTTCGCCATGTGCCGCGACGCGCGCGAGCATGGCCTGCGCGTGCTCTCGGTCGTCAACGGAACCCGCATCCGCGATGCCGCCATGGCGGACCGCATGGTGCTGGAAGGCCCGCACGAGATATCCGTCTCGCTCAACAGCCACGATCCCGCCATCCACAACGCGACGCGCGGCGTGCATACGGCATTCGACAAGGCCGTAAAGGCCCTGCGCCTCCTGGTGGAAGCGCGCGACCGCCATCGGCAAGTCCGTTCGCGTATCGTCGTGATGGGGCTGATCTTCCGGTCGAACTACCGCCTGGTCGAGGAATTCTACGACTTCGTGCTCAACGACATTGGCGCCGACAACCTGAAACTGAATTTCGTGCAGCCGAGTTTCGGACGCGGCGGCGTTGTCGACGGCTTCTTCGAGAATGAAGGCGAACTGGACGCCGCGGAACTGGCGCGGCTGATCGACAGATGCGACGAGCGCTTCAACCTCGGCCTCAATCCGGTCTGGAAGGAAAATGTCGCAATGTATTTCCGGTCCCTCGCCCGCACCCGCGACCGCGAGAAGGGCTGGGCATCGCAGAACGGCACGACCGACCGCATCTGCAACAGCTTCGACCGCAATCTGATGGTCGATCACTACGGGACCGTCCGCCTGTGCTTTTCGACCGGGTTTCCGGGCCGGAAACTTGAGCGGCCCGGCGATCTGGAGGAATTCTGGTACACGGCCGAGTTCATCCGGACCAGGATGCGCAAGTGCAACCAGTTTTGCGGCATCAGCCACTCGGTGCGCGCCCAGTCGAGCACGATCGAAGGCCAGGCGAAGAAGGATGCGTTCGAGGCGGCAAGCGGCGATCTGGTCCGGCCGCGCGAAACCGGAAAGGTCTAGCGGGGAGCCTCCAGGGCGCTCCGGAACCGCCTCACCGCGCCGTCCATGCCGTGGATCAGCGCGTCCGCCGTCAGGCCGTGGCCGATCGAGACCTCGGCGAGACCGGGAATGCGTTTGACCAGAGCCGGCAGGTTGTCGACCGTCAGGTCATGGCCGGCATTGACGCCAAGCCCCAGCGCATGCGCCGCATCGGCGGTCTTGCCAAGCAACGCGATCTGTTCGGCCGCTTTCGCCGGATCGTCGTAACAGGCGCCATACGGCCCGGTATAGAGCTCCACCCGGTCGGCGCCGGTGGCCTTCGCAGCCTCGATCTGCTCCTCGCTTGCGTCCGGATCGCAGAACAGCGACAGCCTGGCGCCGGTGCGTTTCAGCCGCGTCACGATCGCCTTCAGCATGTCGCGATTGGCGACGAAATCCCAGCCATGGTCGGAAGTCGGCTGCTCCGGATCGTCCGGCACCAGCGTCACCTGCTCCGGCTCGGCCGCCTCGACCAGCGCCAGGAAATCGCCTGTCGGATAACCCTCGATATTGAACTCCGCCTGCGGGAACTCGTCGTCGATCAGCGCGCGGATCTCCGGCAGGTCGGTAAACCGGATATGGCGCTGGTCGGGGCGCGGATGCACGGTCAGCCCGTGCGCGCCGGCTTTGAGCGCGATGCGGCCGAGGCCGGTGACGCTCGGCCACGGCAGGTCGCGCCGGTTGCGCAGCATGGCGATGGCGTTGAGATTGACGGAGAGTTTGGCAGGCATGGGGATCGGCCACAGGTTCGAAACAGGAGCATCGACGCCTAGTCCATCCGCGCGCGATTTGGAACCCGCCCCTCGCAATTTCGCGCGGGTATTGCTTCGCCCGGATCCTGTCAGCGCTTTGTAATTTTCGCCCCCCTATCGTTCCCCCGGCCCGCCCGACCGGGGCTCGGGGTGGCGCCATGGACCGGTGCCGCATTCAGCGGCACTGGTCCGTCCCCGTCGCGCCGGATGGTTCTGAGACGTTCAAAAAACCGGGCCGGACAGATGCATGAAAAACAGAAACGGAGAATTATCCATGAAGATCACGCGCAGAACAGTCTTTGCAGCCATCGCATCCGCATCGCTGCTGGCCGCGTTCCCGGCCTCGGCCGCAACCACTGTCTCTGTCTCGTTGTGGGATAAGCCGGACATGGACATGGCGACGGGGCTCGGTCACGGAATGGGCGGCGACATGTCCAAGGCCAATATGGGCATTACCGCGACGCCGGAATCGGTGCCGGCGGGCCCGGTGACGTTCCAGGTCACCAACGACTCCAAGGATATCGTTCACGAAATGATCGTCGCGCCGCTGAAGTCGGCCGACGAAAAGCTCCCCTATATCGACAGCGAAGGCCGCGTCGACGAGGAAGCGGCCGGCCATCTCGGAGAAGTCGCGGAGCTCGATCCGGGCGCCAGCGGCGCCCTGACCGTCACCCTGAAACCCGGCTCCTATATCCTCTACTGCAACATCGCCGGGCACTATATGGGCGGCATGTGGACGGATATCGAGGTCAAGTGACCCTCTCCGCCTGAGCCCATTCGAGAGGCCCGGCAGCCTTGCCGCCGGGCCGGTGCCCGTGATTGCGTTCGCCGCTAGGCGACGGCCAGCAGGCCGAACAGCAGCATCAGCGCCAGCACGATAAGCACGATGAAGATCAGGACCCTGGCCGCCGTTCCGGCCATTCCCGCGACGCCGTGAAAGCCGAGCAGGCTGGCGATGGCGGCGATGATGAGGAGGATGAGAATCCATTTGAGCATGATCGGCATCTCCGTTTTGTACCGCAATGAAACGCCGCCGCCTCCAATTCGTTGCATTTGCCCGCCATGATTGCATCCGGCCGCACCGCGCCGACGCGCGGGGCCCGCGCCATTTCGGAGAGAAACGATGAACGAGACAGTCACCGCCGCTTCCATCCGCCGGCTCGCCACCGACCGCGATGATCTCTACGCCTTCGAAGTCGTCGGCCGCCTCAATGCCGATGATGTGCGCGACACCTACGCGATCCTCATGGACGCCTATGACCGGCACGGCACCATCGATCTGATGGTCACCCTCGAAAAATTCGACGGCTTCGAATGGCGCGCCGCCTTCGAGGATACGACGCGCGCCGCGAAGACGCGTTCATTGAAGCACATCCGCCGCTACGCCGTCGTCGGCGGACCCGGATGGATCCGCTCCCTCGTCGAGCTTTTCGATCCGCTCTTCCATGTCGAGATGAAGACTTTCGGCAATGGCGAGGAAGAAAAAGCCCTCGCCTGGCTCAATGAAAACTGACCTGCGGGAACCGCCTGTCAAACATCTGAAACAAAGGCGCGATTAACGGGCGCCATGTTGACGCTTTCGATCATCGATTCGCTGAGCCTGCCGGGCTCCGAAGACCGCCGCAACGAGGACCAGATGGGATGGACCGCCCATTGCGCCTTCGTCATCGACGGCGCGACCGGACTCGGCCCCGATTTCGTCGTCGGACGCCACGACAGCGACGCCGCCTGGCTCGCCACCTTCGCCAAGGTCCATTTCGAGGAGATGATCACGCCCGGCCGCTCGATTGCCGACATCGTGCGCTCGACCAACGCGCTGGCGCGCCGCATCGTCACCTTCGCCGCCAACGGCCGCGACATGCCGGCCTGGAACCTGCCGATCGCGGGTTTCCAGATGGCACGCATCGAAAACGACTCTGTCGTCACCTACGGGCTGGGCGATTGCACGCTTTATATGCGCGACGGCGACGGCGCGGTCTCGACCCACACCGCCCTGCCCGCCATGGCCGGTGCCGAACGTGCCGCCGCCCGCGAGGCCATCGCGAAGGCGGGCGGCCTGTCGAAATTGCCGAGGCTCGTTGAGGAACCGGCCCTGCTTGCCCGCGAACGCGCGATCCGGGCCACCTTCAATTCGCCGAATAGCGGTGTGTGGACGCTCGGCTCCGTGCCGGCGGCCGCCGACTACCTCGCCTCGGCAAGCCTGTCGCCACGGCTGCCGCATATCGGCCTGCTGTGCTCCGATGGCTTTGCCGCGCTGGTGGAAAATTATGCCCGCTACGAACCGGTCGAACTGATCGAGACGGCCGCACGAAACGGGCTTGAGGCCCTTGCACGCGAGTTGCGCGCCATTGAGCGCGTCGAGGATCCCGACGGCCACATCTATCCGCGCATGAAGCCGAGCGACGACGCAACCGCGGTGCTGTTCGAAATCCGGTCAGCGGCGCGGCGCGCCTAGTCCTTGCCGTTCTTGCGCATGGCGTCCAGTTCCTCCTGGTAGATCTCGGAAAAGCCGGTTTTTTCCTGCTTTCCGCGCCGGCGGAAGGCGAAAACGGCCACATAGACCGCGATCAGCGCACCCCAGACGATGCCGGCATGCATGAGGAAATCGATGCTGAAATAGCTTGTCGACAGAAGACCCGGCGCCGTATCCGCGACCAGGGAAGAGCCCGCCGGAACGGCAACCTGCAACATAAATGCGGAAAAGGCGGCGAATTGGGTCACGTTTTTTCTGCTATACTAGGATTTATACTTATCACGAATTTATTACGTCTGAAGTATTGTAAATTACTTAACGACTGTCAGCGTATTCGCGGCACGTGTTATCGCCGTATAAAGCCAGCGGCTGCGCATATCGCGGAAAGCATAGCTCTCGTCAAAGAGCACAACGTTGTCCCACTGTGAACCCTGCGCCTTGTGTACGGTTAACGCATAGCCAAAATCGAAATCGTCGTAGCGTTTTTTGGTCTGCCAGGGAATGTCCTCGTCGGGAGAATCGAACGCCGATTTCAAAAGCTTGATCTTGGCGACGCCCCGGTCCGTGTCGCCGTCATCCGGCGAAACCAGCAGGTTGATGCCCGGCTTCACGGTCTCCTTCGCCGCCGTCATCACCTTCCACAGCGACCCGTTGAGCAACCCCTTGGCGGGATCGTTGCGCAGGCACACCAGCTTGTCGCCGGCCTGAGGGTAGCGGGCGGAAAAACCCTTCAGTTCACGCAATCTCTGATTGTAGCGCCGCCGCGTCCTGTTGATGCCGACAAGCACCTGGTCGGCCGCGAGCACGAGATCGGCGTCGACTTCGTTTTTCGGGATGATCTGCGTGGTGCCGTAGTCGCCATACATGATCTCCTTGCCGGCGCGCACATCCATCGCCAGCCGGATGATCGGATTTTCCGCCGCCTGGCGGTGGATTTCCGTCAGCAGGAAATCCGGCTCCGCCTCGGTGAAGAAACCGCCGCCCGAGATCGGCGGCAGCTGGCCCGGATCGCCCAGCACCAGGATCGGCGTTCCGAAGCTCATCAGGTCGCGCCCGAGATTTTCGTCGACCATCGAGCATTCGTCGACGATGACCAGCTTCGCCTTGGCGATATCGCTCTGCCGGTTGAGCGAAAAGGTCGGCGCCATCGAGGTCTTGCCGGTGGTCTCGTCTCGACACCGCCTCCTCGCCGCGCGGCCGGTAGATCAGCGAATGGATGGTCTTGGCGTTCGACGCGCCCTTCGCCCTGAGCACCTGCGCCGCCTTGCCCGTGAACGCGGCGAACTGCACATGTCCGTCGACATGCTCGGCGAAATGACGCGCCAGCGTGGTCTTGCCGGTGCCGGCATAGCCGAACAGCCGGAACAATTGCCGGTCGCCCGTCTTGAGCCAGCGCGAGACGGCCTGCAGCGCTTCATCCTGTTGTGGAGAGAATTTCATGGCGATCCGTGTACCGGATTCGTTCGCGCTCCGCCACGTGGGATTCGCCTCCGCGGCGCATTAGCGGAAACGCCCGCTCCGTCAGGCGTCGGGATCGGGAGACGCCGCGCCGCCGGCGGCGAAAAGCACCGGGATCGACATCGCGATCACGATGGCGGTCAGGGGCCCCGCCCAGAGGAACGTATTGGGCTCGATCCGCCCTTCCGCAAACGCCTGCTGCAGCAGCAGCGCCGTCACCGGAAGGTTGAACAGAACCGCCGTCGCCGTACCCGGCGCATAGCGGCGCAGGCCGAACGTCGCGGCGAGATGCGGAAAGACGACATTGACCAGCATCGCCAGCGCATAGCCGGAAAGGAGATAATCGGCCAACCGGCTGCCCAGTTCCGACCACATGACAACGACCCAGGCGGCGACGGTCAGCACGAGGACGGCGAAACCGGAACTGCTTCGCCGAAACCGGCACATGGTAGCGGCCCGCATTCGCCGCCCAGCGCGGCAGCCAGATCGCCTCTTCCAGATTGTGGATCGTGACGGCGGCCGCGAACAGCCATGAAAGCGTCGTGAAATTCATTGCCGGAAATACTCGTGCCTGAAATGCCGCCGGACCATAGGCCGCCGCCGGACGGATTGGCAACCGCGCCCGTCAACGCCGAAAACCGCTTTACCGGCAGACGCGCGAAACGGTAGATTGGCCGCCATGCAAGGTCGAAACCGCATGGTATTGCCGTGAGCGCCGCACTGCCTGATCTCGTTGCCCATGCCGCGGCCAGCATCGAGGCCGCCGAGGTCTTCTCCGCACCCTTCCCGCATATTTTCTTCCGCGGGTTCTTCCCGCAAGACTTCTACCGCGAGTTGCTCGACAATCTGCCCGGCGATGATGCGTTCGAACAGTTGAACAACGAAAGGACCCGCTTTCTGGCTCGCATCTATGACCGCCATGTCGAGGCGGTCGATCCGGACCCGGACGGACGCTGGCGCAAGGTATCGGCGGTCCTGCAATCGCCGGAAGTCGAACGCGCGATCCGCGCGAAACTGGCCGAGGGGCTGGAGATCCGAAGCCGCGGTGAACGGCGCGGCGGCCCGGACGATCTCGGCCTCTACGCCAAGCCGGTACTCTACAAGGACCTGGACGGCTACCGGATCAAGCCCCATCCCGACACGCGCAAGAAGGTCGTCACGATGCAGCTCTACCTGCCGCGCGACGAGACCCGGGCCGACATGGGCACGACCCTTTACCGGATCTCGCCCAAGGGGATATTCCGGGCCGGGTCCTGGTTTCTCGAGCCGGCGAAGACATTCCCTTTTTTGCCCAATGTCGGCTACGCCTTTGTCGTGCTCAAACCCAACCACAGCGTCCTGAAGACCAGTTGGCACGGCCGTCCGGCGATCCGCACCGAGCCCGGCCAGCCGCGCGTCAGCATTCTGAACACGTTTTACGCAGAGGATTCCCTCGGCGTCTGACGCCCGTCCTGTCAGGCTGTCCGGATCTCGTATTGGCGCGGAATGTCGCGTGTCACCTCCGCCCATGCGGAAGCCGCGGTGCGCGCCTGATGCGCCTCGAACGCCGTCTGGTCGGCGAAGATTTCCGAAACGAGCAACCGCCCCGGCACATTCGCGCAAGGAGTGACACTGAAATACAGACAGCCCGGCTCCTCATGCGTGAGCCTGACATGGTCCGGCAGGGCTTTTGCGACGGCCGCCAGGCGCTCTGCGGGCACGTCGACATGCCCGTCGAGCAGCACCGCTCCCTTGGGCGCCTCCGGACGGATGGTCTTGTCGGCGATCACATCCCGTCCTTTCCGCGGCTCATCGCGGCGACGCCGGTGCGGCAGACCTCGACAAGGCCGAGCGGCGCCATGATGGCGATGAACTGCTCGATCTTCGACGTGCGTCCCGTCACCTCGAAGATGAAATGTTCCACATTGGCGTCGATCACCGTCGCCTTGAAGGCATCGGCAAGCCGCAGCGCCTCGACCCGGTGGTCGCCGGCGCCTGACACCTTCACCATCGCGAGTTCGCGCTCCAGCGGCTTTTCATGGCCGCGCTCATGCGCCGTGACCGTCAGGTCGACGACCCGGTGCACCGGCACGATGCGCTCCAGCTGCGCCTTGATCTGTTCGAGCACATGCGGCGTGCCGCGCGTCACGATGGTGATGCGCGAGATATGTTTCTGGTGCTCGGTTTCCGACACCGTCAGGCTTTCGATATTGTAGCCGCGGCCCGAAAACAGGCCGATCACCCGCGCCAGGACGCCGGGCTCGTTGTCGACGATGACCGACAGCGTGTGCGTTTCGGGCCGTTCGGTTTCCTTGGCGATGAAATAGGCCGATGCAGGCTGCTTGATCGCTTTGTTCATGGATGGCTCCCCTGGGCGATGGATGTCTTTCGAATGGGTTTGATGCGCGCGGCCATCAGGCCGCAGAAGATGACGCCGAGCGCGATCAGCGCATGCGCTCCCGGCCTTTCGCCGAGGAAGATCACGGCGAGCAGGACGCCCGCCACCGGCACCAGCAGGTTGATCTGGCCGAAGAAGGTCGCGCCCTGGCGGCGAATGAGCGCCACCATGAACAACGCCCCGACGGCCGACGGAAAGATGCCGAGCGCGGCCAGCGCCATTGCCACGCGCGGCGACGGATGGATCGACAGCGGCGCCTCGAACAGGAAAGCCGCCGGAATCAGGATCACCAGCGTCCAGGCGGTGATATAGGCCATCAGCGCCAGCGGCGGCCGGCCGATCAGTTGCTTGGTCGACAGTGCGTTGACCGCATAGGCGACGGCCGCGCCGAGCACCGCGATCTGGCGGATCAGGTCCTGCCCGAACCCGGCTTGCAACTGCGGCCAGAACAGGATCGCGAGCCCGATCAGCCCGAGAATGACGCCAACGAACCGCGGCAGGCTCATCTTCTCGTCATGGGTGACGAAATGAGCGAGCACCAGCACGGTCAGCGGCATGAAGCCCATCAGGATCGCCGCCAGCCCGCTGTCGATGACCTCGACGCCCCAGTTGATCAGCGTGAACGGCAGCACCGTGCCGGTCAGCGCGCACAGGACCATGAAGCCATGCTCGCGCGCCGTTGGCCGGAACCACCGCGGCGCGAACGCCGCGAACACGAACAGCAGAACCACCGCGATCGCCTGCCGGATCAGCGTGATCGTGATCGGCGTCACCTCGGCCACCGCCACCTTCGACAACAGGAACGCACTGCCCCACAACAGCGCGAGCGCTGTCAGCAGCGAGTAGTCGAGAAGGCCGGGCGGGTTTTTCTGCATGGCGAATGGAAGCCGCTCAGACGAGCGCCTTTCCTTCCGCGCCGATCGCGTTGGCAACCGCTTCGTCCGTCGCCTCGTCGGGCAGCAGCATCTCGTTATGCGCCTTGCCCGACGGGATCATCGGGAAGCAGTTGGCGAGATTGGCCACCCGGCAGTCGAAGATCACCGGCTTGTCCGTGGCGATCATCTGGTCGAGCGCGTCGTCCAGCTCGTCCGGCTTCTCGGCCCGGATGCCGAAGCCGCCATAGGCTTCCGCCAGCTTGACGAAGTCGGGCAGCGCCTCGGTGTAGGAATGCGACAGCCGGTTGCCGTGCAGCAACTGCTGCCACTGGCGCACCATGCCCATATACTGGTTGTTCAGGATGAAGATCTTGATCGGCGCATTGTGCTGCACCGCCGCCGACATCTCCTGGATCGTCATCAGCACCGACGCGTCGCCGGCGATGTCGACGACCAGCGCGTCCGGATGCGCGATCTGCACGCCGAGCGACGCCGGCAGACCGTAACCCATCGTGCCGAGCCCGCCCGAGGTCATCCAGCGGTTCGGTTCCTCGAAGCCGAAGAACTGCGCCGCCCACATCTGGTGCTGGCCCACTTCGGTGGTGATGTAGGTCTCCTTGCCCGAACGCTGCGTCGCGTCGTAGAGCCGCTGGATAGCGTATTGCGGCATGATGACGTCTTTGTTCGGCTTGTAGGCAAGCGAATTGCGCGCCTTCCACTTGCCGATCTGCTGCCACCACTCGGCCAGCGCCGGCTTGTCCTGTGTGCCGCCCGAGGCGCGCCAGATGCGCACCAGATCTTCCAGAACGCGGCCGACATCGCCGATGATGCCGACATCGACATGCACGACCTTGTTGATCGAGGACGGATCGATGTCGATGTGGATCTTCTTGGCGCGCGGCGCGAACTTGTCGAGCCGGCCGGTGATGCGGTCGTCGAAGCGCGCGCCGATATTGATCATGACGTCGCAGTCATGCATCGTCATGTTGGCCTCGTAGGTCCCGTGCATGCCCAGCATGCCGAGCCAGTTCTTGCCGCTGGCCGGATAGGCGCCGAGCCCCATCAGCGTCGAGGTGATCGGGAAGCCGGTCAGCTCGACCAGCTCGCGCAGCAGCCGGCTTGCCTCCGGTCCGGAGTTGATCACGCCGCCGCCCGAATAGATCACCGGCCGCTTCGCCGACATCAGCAGGTCGACTGCGTCCTTGATCAACTCCTCGTCGCCGGACAGTTTCGGCTGGTAGGAGAGCCGCATCTTCGTGGCGTCGGGCGCATGGTAGATGCCCTTGGCGAACTGGACGTCCTTGGGAATATCGACCACGACGGGACCGGGACGCCCGGTCGTCGCGACGCGAAACGCCTCGTGCAGGACGCGCGCCAGATCGTTGACGTCCTTGACCAGCCAGTTGTGCTTGGTGCAGGGCCGGGTGATGCCGACGGTATCGCATTCCTGGAAGGCGTCGGAGCCGATCAGCGTGGTCGGCACCTGCCCGGTAATGCAGACCAGCGGAATGGAATCCATCAACGCGTCCTGCAGGGGCGTCACCGCATTGGTCGCGCCCGGACCGGAGGTCACCAGCATCACGCCGGGCTTGCCGGTGGAGCGTGCGTAGCCTTCCGCCGCATGGCCGGCGCCCTGTTCGTGGCGCACCAGGATGTGCCGGACATCGTCCTGCTGGAAGATTTCGTCATAAATCGGGAGGACGGCGCCGCCGGGATAGCCGAAGATGTGTTCGACCCCGTTGTCCCTCAGCGCCTGGATCACCATTTCGGCGCCGGTCATTTCCCGTTTTTCGCTCGCCTTTGCTATCGCGTTCATGATCGTATTCCCGTCTTCGGCGTCTCGTATGCCCTTGTCGTGCCTGAGACCTAATGATGTGTTTGGAGGAGAGGCGCAATAAAAAAGGCCCCGTCAGGGCCTCGTGTTTTCCGCGCATGGGTGCAATTGCCGGGCGATTACATCGCCCTGCCCATGCGCGGTCGTACTACGATAAGGGTCATCGTCATGGGCGCGGACAATATGGCCGGTCCGTGTTCGCGTCAAGTCCGCATAAATCCGTAGCCTTTCCTTAACTTCGACTGTTCAGAATAAGGCAAGCGAAAATGCCGGAATTGAGCGGAATGATGGACATGCAGGCAAGTACCGTACCCGCGATGACAGCGGGAACGCAGGAAGATCAGCGCAATCGCACCGAAGGTTTCGTCGTCTCCTGTGACGGCACCCAGGCAGTCATCGCCGCATCGGTCGGCGCCGGCGAAAGCGCCAATATCGACTATTGGTCGGTCGGCCAGCTGATCTCTATCCGGGTCGGGCGGAACCGCATCGTCGGCATGCTCTACAAGGTCGACACCGGCATAAGCGACGGCCGCTGGAACCGCGACGGCGAAAACAACATCCACATCCACGTCGAACTCGTCGGCGAGATCAACGAGGACGATGACGGCAACATCGCCTTTTCCGGCGGCATTGCCACCTATCCGCATCTCGGCGCGGTCGCGCACCGGATCCGCACCGAGGATCTGGCCGCCATCTATGAAAACGAGGACGCGCGCGCCATTCCGGTCGGCCACCTGTCGCAGAACGCGGAAATCCCCGCGCTGATTTCCATCGACAGCCTGATTTCGCGCCACTTCGCCGTGGTCGGCACCACCGGCGTCGGCAAGTCGACCGCCGTGACGCTGTTGCTGCGCAAGATCGTCGAATCGCGCCCGGACGTGCGCATCCTCATTCTCGATCCGCACAACGAGTTCTCCTGCGCCTTCCCGGATCTCGCGATCACCATCAACGACACCGATCTCGACCTGCCCTTCTGGATGTTCCGTCTGGAGGAATTCGCCGAGGTGCTGTTCCGCGGCAGGCCCGCCATCCCCGAGGAGGTCGATGCACTGCGCGAGCTCATTCCGCTCGCCAAGATGCAGTTCAAGGGCAATGACCAGTCGAGCTTGCGCAAGGCGCCGGAAAACTCCTCGATTACCTCGGACACGCCGGTTCCCTTCCGCATCTCCGACCTGTTGAGCCTGATCGAGGAGCGCATCGGCATGCTCGAGGGGCGCAACGAGCGTCCCTTCCTGAAGGCCCTGAAAAACCGCATCGACGCCGCCGCCAACGACCCGCGCTACCGCTTCATGTTCGCCAGCAAGACCATCGACGACAACATCGCAGACGTCGTCTCGACGATCTTTCGCGTGCCGGCCAACGGCAAGCCGATCACCGCCTTCCAGATGAGCGGCATGCCGTCGGAAGTCGTCAACTCGGTCGCCTCCGTGCTGTGCCGCCTCGCCTTCGACCTCGCCATCTGGTCGAAGTCGAAAATCCAGACCCTCGTCGTCTGCGAGGAAGCGCACCGCTATATCCCCGCCGACACGAGCGCCGGCTTCGCGCCGACGCGCTCGGCGATCGCGCGCATCGCCAAGGAAGGCCGCAAATACGGCGTTTATCTCGCCATTGTCACACAGCGCCCGGGTGAACTGGACGAGACAATTCTCTCCCAGTGCAACACCTTCTTCTCGATGCGGCTCGGCAATGAGCGCGACCAGGAGATCATGCGCAAGGCGATCTCCGGATCGTCCCGCTCCGCCATCAACTTCCTGCCGTCGCTCGCCAACCGCGAGGCGATCGCCTTCGGTCAGGGCGTGTCGACGCCGATGCGCATGATGTTCGAAACCGTTCGCGCCGAACGGCTTCCCGGCAACCACCTCTATGACGAGCAGGCAGCGGTCCAGAGCAGCGGCGGAGCCATCAATGTCGCCGACGTCATTCAGAAGATGCGCTATCCGCGCGGTATCAGTGACGCTTTGGAAGACGAAGTGACCGGCAATATGGGCACCAAGCAGCCGCTCGGCGAACAGCAGGTGGGCGAGCAACGGCCAAGCATTTCCTCTCCGGGAATGTCCGCGACACCGCCGCCCCTCTACAACAGCGGCGTGAACAAGGCGGAAATCGCCGGCCTGTTCCGCGAGGAACCGTCGCTGCGCGCCGGACGCGACCGTTTCGCGCGGCCCGCGCCCGCCGAGACGTCGGACCCCGAGACCCAGCGCGCCACGCGCGACCTGATCAACCGTTTCCGCAAGTAGCGCCGGTTGGCCGGCCTGCGGCGCAATCCCGGCGACGATCCTTGGTCTTTTGCCCCGTCGGCAACGCGGCGATGGGCGGCGGCTGCGTCCGCCGGGCGCGCAAGCCCGGGCCCAACTCCGGCCCGGGTCCGGCCAACAACGGCCCGCCCAACACATCCCTTGGAGCAGTCCCGGGAAAGCCGGAAACCGGTTTTCGGTCCGGAATTGCGTGATAACAGACGGTTGGAGACGTTGGTCGATTCCGTGAAACGATGAACGGCTTTACGCGCTGACGCGGTTCCGGCCGCTGCGTTTCGCGTTGTAGAGATGGGAGTCGGCGCGCTTGTAGAGGGCGGCGCCGCTCTCCTTGCCGTCCCATATCGCGATCCCGATCGAGATGGTGATGCGCAGCCGCACATTGCCGACATTGAAGGTGAGACCGGAGACCGCCAGTCGCAGGCGGTTCGCCAGCTTGTCGAGCTCGTTGATGGCGAGATTGGGCGCCACGACCGCAAATTCCTCGCCGCCGATTCGCGCCGCGATATCGTGATAGCGCGTATATTCGATGATCGTGTTCGCCAGCCCCTTGATGACCTCGTCGCCGACGTCGTGACCATGCGTGTCGTTGATCGATTTGAAGTGGTCGATATCGACGATCATGATGCCGAGCGGCCGCTCGATACGCGAGAATTCTTCCATGTACTGCGCCAGCGCGTCGTCGAAATAGCGCCGGTTCTGCAACCCGGTGAGCGGGTCGGTCAGCGCCGCATGCTGGAAGGTCGCGGATTTCGCGGTCAGCGATTCCGTCATTTGCTGAAGCTGGCCGTGTTCGCGCGCCTGCTTGCGGATCATCGGGTAGAAATAGAACAGCCCGATCAGGATGGCCCCGCTCAGCAGGCCGAGCGCGATCCTGAGCGCCAGAATGCCGCCGCCGAGCGCGCCGTCCTGCGCCGCGGGAAAGTGCCGAAAAACGATGTCGCTCGCCCAGAAGGCGCAAGCCGCCGCCCCGACGAGCAGCAGAAGATAGGCCATGAAGGCCAGTTCCGAACGATAGAAGCGCATTTATACCCACCAACCTGAGGATGCAGGTTAGTCCAAGCATGTTGCGCCGACGTTAACCGCGATGGTTTAACAGCCGCTAAGATGGTCGGTTCATTCTTCGAAGGAAGGCGTCGCGCCGTCAGCCGGCCACCGTCCAGCCTTCGCCTAACTGGTTGCGAAACCACGTCATTTGTCGTTTGGCGTATTGCCGCGTCGCGGTCTTCGCCCGTTTGATCGCCTCGTCCATCGCCAGGCTGCCGTCCAGCACCGCCGCGAATTCGCGAACGCCGATCGCCTTCATCGCCGGCATGGCCGGGTCGAGACCGAGCGACAACAGGCTTTCAACCTCTGATAGAATCCCTTCCTCGACCATCCGGTCGAGCCGGCGCTCGATATTGCGGTAAAGAAGCTCCCGTTCGGGCAGGATCACGAACCGCGCGGCGCGCGCCCTCGTCGATGAGGCCGTGGCCGGCTTCGGCCTGCCAGGCGGAGATCGACCGACCGGAAACCTCCAGCACTTCCAGCGCCCGCACGATGCGCTGCCCGTCGGCCGGCCGGATCGTCATCGCCGCCTCGGGATCCTCGCGCCTGAGTATGCGGTGCAACTTTTCCGCGCCCTCCTCGGCGAGCCGGTAGCGCCAGCGCGTACGCACCGGTTCCGGTATGGCCGGCATCGGCGAAAGCCCCTGCGTCAGCGCGCGGAAATACAGCCCCGTGCCGCCGGTAAAGATCAGCGGTCTCCCGGCGATCGACGGATCGGCCATGACCCCGCGCACGTCGTCGAGCCACCGCCCGGTCGAATAGGCTTCACCCGGATGCACATGGCCGTAGAGACGATGCGGCGCGCGCGCCATTTCCTGCTCCGACGGCCGCGCCGTCAGGATGCGCAGCACGTCATAGACCTGCATCGAGTCCGCGTTGACGATCACCCCGCCGGTTTCCTCGGCCTTGCGCAGCGCAAACGCCGACTTGCCGCTCGCGGTCGGCCCCGCTATCAACACGGCGCGCCGGATTTCATCCTCGCTCATCGATCCATTCCACTCCGCACAGGCTTGCGCTTCTAACGCCCATGAACACGATCGTCACCCTGATTGCCAATCCGGCGCAAACCGCGCTCGATCCCGGCCTTGTCCGGTCCGTCGAGGCGCCGTTTGCCGGCGCCCGCATCGAATGGCTTGCCGAAGGCGAGGCCGCCGACATCGTCATCGACGATCCGCTGTCGAACGACGGCCGCGCGACGCTCGCCGAAGACATTTCCACCCTCCTGCGCGGGCTGCCGGTCGATTTCGCGATCCAGACCGTCACGGATGAAAACCGCAGGAAGAAGATCCTGATCGCCGACATGGATTCCACCATGATCCGGCAGGAATGCGTCGACGAACTCGCCGACGAGGCCGGTGTCGGTCCCTATGTCGCCTCCATCACCGCGCGCGCCATGAATGGCGAGATCGGCTTCGAGGGCGCCCTGCGCGAGCGCGTCGCTCTGCTGGAGGGCATGCCGGTCGAGGTCATCGACCGCGTCATCGCGACCCGCATCGAGCTGATGCCGGGCGGACCGGAACTGGTCAGAACCATGCGCCTGCACGGCGCCTGGTGCGCGCTCGTCTCCGGCGGCTTCACCGATTTCACCAGTCGCATCGCCGAAATGATCGGCTTTCAGGAAAACCGCGCCAACCGACTGTTGCAGGAAAACGGCAAACTGACCGGCAAGGTCGCCGAACCGATCCTCGGCCGCCAGGCCAAGGCCGACGCGCTGCTCGACATCTCGAAACGACTGGGGCTTGCCCCCGCCGATGCCATCGCCGTCGGTGACGGCGCCAACGATCTCACCATGCTCGACATGGCCGGCACCGGCGTCGCCCTGCACGCCAAGCCCAAGGTCGCGGCGCAGGCCGATATCCGAATCGATAACAACGACCTCACCGCGCTTCTTTACATTCAGGGTTACCGTCGCGAGGAGATCGTCCGGTGACCATACTGGAGACGGACCGCCTGATCCTGCGTCCGTGGCAGGAGCACGACCGCGACCTCTTCTTCGAGATCAATTCCGATCCGGCCGTAATGGAATTCTTTCCCTTCCGCCGCACCCGCCAGGAGGCCGACGCATTCCTCGACACCCTGATGCGCGAACAGCGCGAGCGGGTCGTCTTCGCGGCCGCAGAACTGCGCGACACCGGCGAATGCATCGGCTTCTGCGGCCTGCATGACGGCGATGTCGAGCCGGCCTTTCCGCGCCGGCACGATCGAGATCGGCTGGCGGCTGGCCGTGCGCCACTGGGGCAAGGGCTACGCGACCGAGGGCGCGCTGTGCGGCGCTCGAACACGGCTTCAGCCGCACTCGGTCTGCCGCGAGATCGTCTCCTTCGCGGTCCACGACAACCGCCGCTCGACCGCGGTGATGGAGCGCATCGGCATGACACGCGATCCGGCGTCCGATTTCGACCACCCGCATGTTCCGGACACGCATCCGGATCTGAAACGCCACGTCGTCTACCGCATGACGGCGGCAGGAATGGCGCAACAAAAAAGGCGGCCGTCTAGCCGCCTTTTCTGTCCGGTATGGCCGGAAGGATCAGTCGATCCGGACCGTCGCGAAGCGCAATTCGCCGGTCTTCGACGACAGCATGAACAGCGCGTTGCGCCGGTTGTCCTCTTTCAGCTTGGCGATGGCGTCGACGACGTCCTGCGGCGTCGACACCGCTTCCTGCGCGATCTCGACGATCACCTCGCCCGGCTGGATGCCTTTTTCGGCCGCCGCCGAATCCGGATCCACCTCGGTGATGACGACGCCGCTCTCCACGGCCTTGTCGATCGCGAATTTCTCGCGCTGCGTGTCGTCGAGTTCGGCCAGTTTCATCCCGTAGAGGTCGACCGTCTGCGTCGCCTCGGGCATCACGCCGTCACTGTTGTCCTCGGCGCCCTGTGCCATCGCCATTTCCTCGCCGTCCTCGAGCCGGCCGAGCGTCACCTTGACGTCCTCGCGCTTGCCCTTGCGGATGACGACCACGTCGACCTCCTTGCCGACAGGGCTGTCGGCGACGACCCGCGGCAATTCGCGCATGTTGGCGACTTCCTTGCCGTCGAACTCGACGATCACGTCGCCCGGCAGGATCGATCCGTCGTCCACGGGACCGCCCTTGACCACGCCGGCGACGAGCGCGCCCTTGGCTTCCTTCATGCCGAGGCTTTCGGCGATCTCGTCGGTCACCGCCTGGATGCGCACGCCGAGCCAGCCGCGCCGCGTCTCGCCGAACTTGACGAGCTGGTCGATCACGCTCTTCGCCAGATCGGACGGGATCGAGAAGCCGATGCCGATCGAGCCGCCCGACGGCGAGATGATCGCGGTGTTGATGCCGATGACCTCGCCCTTCATGTTGAACAGCGGGCCGCCGGAGTTGCCGCGGTTGATGGCGGCGTCGGTCTGGATGAAATTGTCGTAGGGGCCGGAATTGATGTCGCGCCCGATGGCCGACACGATGCCGAGCGTCACCGTTCCGCCGAGCCCGAACGGATTGCCGATCGCGAGCACCCAGTCGCCGACGCGCGACTTGGCGGAATCGCCGAAGGGAACCGCCTTGAGAACCTTGCTTCCCGGATCGATCCGCAACACCGCGATGTCGGTCTTCGGGTCATGGCCAATGATTTCGGCCTTGATCTTGGTGCCGTCATTGAAATTGACGCTGACCTCGTCGGCGTCGGCGATGACGTGGTTGTTGGTCACGATGATGCCGGACGCATCCACCACGAAGCCGGAACCCAGCGACTGCACCTGGTGCGAGCGCGGCGCCATGCCGTCCTGCTGCTGCTTGTCGAAGAACTCGTCGAAGAATTCCTGGAACGGCGAGCCTTCCGGCAGTTGCGGGCGCGGTACCTTGCTGTCGTCGCCGCCGACAGTCTGCGACGTCGAGATATTGACGACGGCGTCGATCAGCCGGGCCGACAGGTCGGCGACCGATGCCGGTCCTTCCTGGGCTTGCGCCGACAGGGCGAAACCGCCCGGCACGGCGGCGCCGGTCGTTACCATCGTCAGCGTCAGCGCGGCGACGCCGGCAAGTCGCGACAGTTTCTGGGCCATAAGATCGAAAGCCATTGTGGCTGCCTCCTGGAAATTGCGCTTGCGCGGATACCCGGTCCGCAGGCGATGCATCACGCGAAACATAAAGCGCCTTGCGCCCGGCACAACGGGAAAGTCACGCATAAGTGACGCGCATGGCCCAATTGTGAAGCAGCCGCGTCAAACGAAATGCGCCAGCCAGATCAGCGCCAGCCCGAGCAGGGCCGCGCTGATTCCCGCCTTGCGCAGGATATCGTCCGGCGTGGCGAGCAACATCGCCGCCATTCGCTTCGCGAACGAGGGTATGCCGCCGTAGAAGAAGCCCTCGATCACAAGCATGAGACCGAGGGCTGTCAGGAATAGCGTCATCGGCGCGCCGGATTACTGGGCCGGCGCGGCCGCGGGCGGCTGCGTGCCGTCGGCGTTCTTGAAGAACTTGAAGAACTCCGAATCCGGCGACAGCACCATCGTCGTGTCGGAATTTTCAAGCGCCCGCTGATAGGCGGCCATGGAGCGGTAGAACTCGAAGAACTGCGTGTCCCGGCCGAACGCGTCGGCAAAGATCTTGTTTCTCTTCGCATCGCCCTCGCCGCGCAGGATTTCCGATTCACGCTGCGCTTCGGCGACGATCTCGACCACCTGGCGGTCGGCGACCGCGCGGATCCGGCTCGCCGTCTCGCGGCCGCGGGCACGAATGCGTTCGGCCTCGGCGAGACGTTCCGCCTTCATGCGGTCGAAGGTCTGCTGCGAGACTTCCGCCGTCAGGTCGGTGCGCACGATGCGCACGTCTTCCACCGTCAGGCCGAGCGACTGTGCGTCGGGCCGGATCAGGTCGCGCACCTCGCGCATCATTTCATTGCGCTCCGCCGACAGCGCTGCCTCGAAGGAGCGCAGGCCGTAGACCCGGCGCAGCGCGGCATCGAAACGTGTCCGCAGGCGGGCGGCGGCGGAATCGAGGTTGCCGGAGACCGTTTCGCGGAACCTGCGCGCATCGGTGATCTTGTAGGTCAGGAACGCGTCGACCTCGTAGAAACGGCCGCCCGAAACCTGCACCGGCGGCTGGTCCGACAGGTCGAGGCGCAACACGCGGTCCTCGATGATCTGCACGGTATCGAAACCGGCGAACGCGAAGGGCGCCTTGAAATAAAGGCCCGGCTCGGTCCGCACGTCCTGGATTTCGCCGAAGCGCAGGACGATCGCCTGCTGGCGTGCGTTGACCACGAAAACCGATGCGTAGAGGGTGATCAGGACGACGGCGATGGCGATGCCGATGATCGTCAGCTTGTTGGTGCTCATTGCTGTGCGCCTCCGGTCGTCGACGACGTCGTCGTGGAGTTGGTGGTCGTGGCGTTTGTCTTGCTGCGTTTCTGGATCTCGGGCAGCGGCAGATACGGGATGACCCCCTGGCTACCGCCTTTCTCGTCCATGATGACCTTGTTGGAACTGCCGAGCACGCGTTCCATCGTCTCGAGGAACAGCCGCTTGCGCGTGACCTCGGGCGCCAGCTTGTACTGGTCGTAGATGGAGATGAAGCGCTGTGCCTCACCTTCGGCTTCCTGGACGACGCGGGTCGCATAGGCCGCGGCTTCTTCGCGGATCTGCGCCGCCTGGCCGCGCGCCGCGCCCAGTTTCTGGTTCGAATACTGGTTGGCTTCCTCGCGGAACTGGTCTTCGTTCTGCTCGGCGCGCTGCACTTCCTCGAAGGCGTCGGCCACTTCGCGCGGCGGCGCGGCGTCCTCGATCGAGACCGTGTTGATCGATATGCCCGCGCCGTATTCGTCGAGCGTCGCCTGCATCGAGGAACGCACTTCGGTGGCGATTGCGGCACGGTTGTCGCGGAAGACATCCTGCGCCGGCCGGCGGCCGACGATCTCGCGCATGGCGCTCTCGGCGACCTGGCGCACCATTTCGTCGGGATCCTTGACGTTGAACAGGTAGGCGGCCGGATCGACCACCGCGAACAGAACCGCGAACTGCACGTCGACGATGTTCTGGTCGCCCGACAGCATCAGGCCGGAATTCGGGCCGACGCCGACCGATCCGATGGCGATCTGCTTCTCGACGATCTGTACCTTCTCGACGGTTTCGATCGGCCAGAAATGGAAATGCAGGCCCGGCCCGGAGAGTTCCGCCTTCGGCTTGCCGAAGACGAGCTCCACGGCGCGTTCGTCGGTATCGACCTGGTAGAACGCCTGCAGGCCATAGAGCACGACGAGGGCGATGCCGATAAGGCCGAACAATGCGGGGCTCGAACCGCCGCCGCCCGGCATGGCGCGCTTCAGACGGTCCTGGCCTTTACGGATGATCTCCTCGAGATCCGGCGGTTGCCCGCCCGGCCTCTGTGGCCCGCGCGGTCCGGAAGGACCCTGCCCCCACGGGCCGCCGCCGCCATTATTGCCTCCGCCGCCGCCCCAAGGGCCGCCGCCACCACCGTTCTGATTGCTCCAGGGCATCCAGTTCCTCTCAAATGGTAAAAACCGCCGGATTACGCATCCGGCGGCGTTCTCTGTCGCCTGTTATAGGAATGCGCAGAGACGCTTTCAACGCGCATCTTGCGTTTTACGTGAATGTTCAGTGTGTTTGCCGCGGTATGCCCGCCGCGCGCCATGTTGTGCGCTGGCGAAGATGGTTCTAGATTTTTGCGATTGTTGTCCGGAAGAGCCGCGTGCGCCAGTTTCAGTTTCTCATTGCCATCGCCCTCGCGGCGCTGCTCGCCGGTTTCGCGGCCTGGCAGGCGGTTTACCAATCGGCTTACGACGAGCTTGCGGATGTCCAGCGTACCGACCTCGTGCTCGCCCGCCAGTCGCTGCGCAGCGAGATCGAGCGCTTCCGCAACCTGCCGCGCGTCATGCGCCATGACGATCGCATCCGCCTGCTGGTCGACGATCCGTCGGCGCCGCAGCACGTCATGCTGGTCAACCGCCTGCTCGCCACCATCCGCGACCAGACCAATGCCGACGAACTCTTCGTCCTCGACGAGACCGGCCTGACCATCGCCGCCTCCAATTTCGACACGCCGATGACCTTCGTCGGCCAGAACTACCGCTTCCGCCCCTATTTCCGCGACGCCATCGCGACCGGCAGCGGCCAGTTCTACGCCGTCGGCGCGACCACCGGCCGGCCCGGCTACTTCCTGTCGTCGCGCATCGCCGGCGAAACCGGCACCGGTGTCGTCGTCGTCAAGGTCGACATGACGACCTTCGCCCAGGCATGGCGCGACAACGCGCCGGGCACCGCGCTGATGGATCGCGACGGCGTCGTGTTCCTGGCCGGTGACCCGGACTGGCAGTACCGGCCGTTCGCCGGCCTCGGCGAGGACGCGCGCCAGCGTATCGCCGCAAGCCGCAAATATACCGGCATCGACCTCGAAGCCGCCGCACCGCTGTTTTCGCCCGCCATCCTCACATCCGCATCCGAAAGCGGCCACGCCACGGCGGGCGACACGATCATCTCCATCCTGCCGGCCGGCGAGAACGACTGGCACCTCATCAGCCGCAGCACGCTCGCGCCCGTCCGCCGCGCGGCGCTGACCGGCGGCGTGCTCGCCGGCGCCGCCGCCCTGCTGATCGCCGGCGCGCTGGTGATCATGCGCCAGCGCCGCTCCATCCTGCGCATGAAACTCGACCGCAACGCCGAGCTCGAAGCCAAGGTCACCGAGCGCACCGCCGCGCTTGCCCAGGAGATCGAGGAGCGCAAGCGCGCCGAAAAGGACCTTCGCGACGCCCAGGAAAGCCTCGTCCAGTCGGCCAAGCTCGCCGCGCTCGGACGCATGTCGGCGGCCATCGTCCACGAGGTCTCGCAGCCGCTCGCCGCCATGGACATGACGCTGGCGACCGCCGGCGCCCACACGAAATCGGGCGACACCGGGCGCACGATCTCTGCGCTCGACCACGCCCGCGAGACCGTTCGCCGCATGCAGCGCATGGTCAAGCATCTCAAGACCTTCGCCAAGCGCGACGCCGGCAAGCTCGCCGACATCGACATCCAGAACTGCATCGACGCCGCCGTCAGTCTCGCCGAACCGCGCCGCAAGGACGCCGACGCCGAGATCGTCGTCGGCGCGAGCGCGCCGCGAACCTTCGTGCGCGCCGGCCCGGTCCGCCTCGAACAGGTCTTTCTCAACATCCTCATCAACGCGCTCGATGCCGTCGACGGCCGCGACGAGCGGCGCGTCACGGTCGATGTCGAGACGAAGGACGGCATCGTCGCCGTCAGCATCGCCGACACCGGCGTCGGCATCCCTCGAAACCGATCTCTCCCGCGTCACCGAACCCTTCTTCTCGACCAAGGAGACCGGCGAGGGCCTCGGCCTCGGCCTGTCGATCTCCAACTCGATCATCGAGGACTTCGGCGGCGCGCTTTCCGTCGACAGCGCCCCCGGCACCGGAACGCGCGTCCGCGTCAGCCTGCCGGTGGCCGGCGGCGGCAAGGCCGGCACGCCGCATCCCGCCGGCAGGAAAACCGTGGCGGCATGAGCGAAACCCGCATCCTCTTCGTCGACGACGAGGCCGAGGTCCGCCGTTCGGCCGCCGAATGGCTGACGCTCAGCGGCTTCTCCGTCACGACCGCTGGCAACGTCGCCGAGGCGAAGGAACAGCTGGCGCGCGAAGACGCCGACATCGTCGTCACCGACATCCGCATGCCCGGCGAGGACGGTCTCGCCCTGTTGCGCCATGTCACCGAACACCATGCCGGCGTCCCGGTGATCCTGCTGACCGGTCACGGCGACGTCACCATGGCCGTCTCCGCCATGCGCGACGGCGCCTATGATTTCCTCGAAAAACCCTATGACGCCGATCACCTCGTCGTCGTCCTGCGCAATGCCGGCGAGAAGAACCGCCTGTCGCGCGAACTGACCCGTCTGCGCGGCCGGCTTGCCCACGCCTCCGGCCTCGACCGCCGCATGATCGGGCAAAGCGGAGCGATACGCAGTGCCAAGGACCGGCTGCAACAACTCGCCGGTCTCGACATCGACGTTCTTCTGCGCGGCGAGACCGGCACCGGCAAGGAGGTGGCGGCGCGCCTGCTGCACGACCTCTCGCCGCGCGCCGCCAAGCCCTTCGTGGCGATCAATTGCGCCGCCGTGCCGGAATCGATCTTCGAGAGCGAGCTCTTCGGCCACGCCAGGGGAGCCTTCACCGGTGCCGACCGCGAGCGCGAGGGCAAGCTCGTCTACGCCAATGGCGGCACGGTCTTCCTCGACGAGATCGAATCCATGCCGCTGGCGCTGCAGACGCGGCTGTTGCGCGTCATCCAGGAACGCGAGGTCGAGGTTCTCGGCCGCAACGCGCCACTGCCGCTCGACGTGCGCTTCATTGCCGCCACCAAGTCCGACCTCAAGGCGCTCGGCGAGAAGGGAGAATTCCGTCCCGACCTCTATTACCGCCTCGCCGCCTCCGAACTCGACCTGCCGCCGCTGCGCGAGCGCGGCAACGACGTCATCGCCCTGTTCGAGCATTTCGCCGCCGAGGAAGCCGCCCGCAACGGATTGCAGGCGCGCAAGACGCCGGAAGCCCTCCTGACCGCCCTCCTCGCCCATGACTGGCCCGGCAATGTGCGCGAACTGAAATCGCTCGCCATCCGCTTCGCGCTCGGCCTGTCCGACGGCATGCCCGGACAGGCCACGGGCGGCGAACAGGCCCTGGCCGCGCCGGGCCTTGCCGAAACCATGGCGCGCATCGAAAGCGAAATCATCCGCCGCGCCCTGAAGGAGGCCGGCGGCAACCAGGCCGAGGCCGCGCGCCGTCTGCAGATCCCGCGCCGCACGCTCGGCGAGAAGATCGCCCGTCTCGGCATTCTCGACACCAGCCAGCCCTGACCCGATCCGGCGGTTCGCCGCCATCCGGGAGGCGCCATGCGGCGGGATTCCGCCGCTTGTTTCGCGCCGCAACAATGCGTGCCGTGAAAACCGCCCCGCAAGTCCTTGATTTTACTCGCATGGCCCATCGCCACCCTGTCTGGCACAGGGTTTGCAAATGATATTCCACGGCATTCGCCGGACAACGTCATATTGGGAGGAAACCATGACGCACACCAGACGCACGATTCTGACCGCGATCGCCGGCACGGCGCTCGCCGCCACCGTCTCCTTCGGCGCGCAGGCGCAGGAGCCGAAGAACTACATCCTGGCGACCGCATCGACGGGCGGCACCTATTACCCGGTCGGCGTCGCCATCTCGACCCTGACCAAGGTCAAGCTCGAGCCGAAACAGAAGATCGGCATGTCGGCCATTTCCTCGGCCGGTTCCGGCGAAAACGTCAAGCTTCTGCGCGACGGCGAAGCCCAGTTCGCGATCCTGCAGGGCCTGTACGGCTACTACGCCGGGTCCGGCACCGGCCCGATCGCGGCCGACGGTCCGCAGAAGAACCTGCGTTCGGTCTCGATGCTGTGGCAGAATGTCGAGCATTTCGTCATCGACAGCGACAAGGCCAAGACCGGCACGATCGAGGACATGGTCGCGCTCAAGGGCGAGCCGATGGCGCTCGGCTCGCAGAATTCCGGCACGATCGGCTCCAACCGCACCATCCTGGCGGGCTTCGGTATCGACATCGACAAGGATTACGAGCTCGTCTACGGCGGCTACGGCCCGAGCGCCGAGGCGGTCCAGAACGGCAAGGCCGTCGGCATGGGCACGCCCGCCGGCGTCCCGGTCTCCGCCGTCACCCAGCTCTTCTCGGCGATGGGCGACAAGGTGACGCTTCTCGGTTTCACGCCCGAAGAGGTCGAAAAGGCCA
The DNA here is from genome assembly GCA_963712205.1 of uncultured Alphaproteobacteria bacterium. Classification (GTDB taxonomy): domain Bacteria; phylum Pseudomonadota; class Alphaproteobacteria; order Rhizobiales; family Rhizobiaceae; genus Oricola. The sequence goes on from CAVQHF010000011.1 coordinate 535,179, forward strand.
ACAGCGGCAAGAACCTCTGGACCGAATTCCTCATCCCGGCCGGCACCTATCCCGGTCTCGACAAGGATGTGACGACCATCGCCCAGCCGAACTTCCTGGCGACCAACGCCGATGTTCCGGAAGAGGACGTCTACCAGATCACCAAGACCATGTACGAGAACCTGGCCTTCCTGAACGCAATCCATCCTGCGACCAAGGCGATGGCGCTCGAAAAGGCGATCGCCGGGCTTCCGGTCCCGCTGCATCCGGGCGCGGCGCGCTTTTACAAGGAACAGGGCATCGAGATCCCTGACAGCCTGATCGCGCAGTAAGGACGTTCCGGCCGGTTTTCCTCCGTGACGATCCCGCCGGGGCCAGCGGTCCCGGCGGCATGCGACGGATTGCGCCGGCCTTCTGTTATCCTTTTCCATTCGATCCTGAGACGCGGGAGCCATCCATGCGCGCCGAGACAATGACGCAATCCCGCCTGCCGGGCCTTCACCGCCACGGCCTTGGCCTGGTCACGCTGATCGTCGCCGTGGTGATCTCGCTCGCCCATATCTGGATGAACACGTTCGGCAACGTCTCGACGCTTGCCCAGAACGGCTTCCACTTCGCCGGCTTCGTCCTTCTCTGCGTCCTGGTTTCGCCCTTCGTCTCCGCCGACTGGGCGAAAACCCGCCTCGCCCGCACGATCGACATCGCCTTCGGCGTCGCCGTCGCCGTCGCCGCGCTCTATGTCGTCAACGCCGAGACGGCGATCTACGACCGCGGCGTCCGCCTGATCTGGTCGGACTGGCTCGCCGGCGCGCTGTGCGTCGCCGGCGTGCTCGAATTCACCCGCCGCACCACCGGCTGGATCATTCCGGTGCTGATCGCGCTCGCGCTGACCTACGTCACCTGGTGGGGCCAGTACGTGCCGGGCGTCTTCCGCTTCGGCGGCCTGCATGTCGAGACCGTGCTGTTTCGCGCGCTCTATGGCGACGATGCCATGTTCGGCACGATCGCCCGCATTTCATCGACTTACGTCTTCATGTTCATCCTGTTCGGCGCCTTCCTGCTGAAATCCGGCGCCGGCGAGTTCATCGTCGACATCTCGCGCGCCGTCGCCGGCAGGATGACCGGCGGGCCGGGCTTCGTCGCCGTCCTGTCGAGCGGCCTGACCGGCACCATCTCCGGCTCCGCCGTCGCCAACACCGCGTCGACCGGCGTCATCACCATACCCCTGATGAAACGCGCCGGCTTTCCGGCGACCTTCGCCGCCGGCGTCGAGGCGGCCGCCTCCACCGGCGGCCAGCTGATGCCGCCGATCATGGGCGCCGGCGCCTTCGTCATGGCGACCTTCACCCAGATCCCCTACACCACCATCGTCACCGTCTCGATCCTGCCGGCGATCCTCTATTTCCTGACCGTCGCCTTCTTCGTGCGCATCGAGGCCAAGCGCTCCGACGCCACCGCGCTGGCCGAGGAGGAAGGCCCCGGTCTCGGCCAGGTGTTCCGCAATGGCGGCCCGTCCTTCATCATTCCCGTCGCGCTGCTGATCGTCCTTCTCGTGCGCGGCTACACGCCGACCTACGCCGCCGGCTACGCCATCCTCGCCTGCATCGCCGCCTCGTGGCTGACGCCGAACCGCATGGGTCCGGCCCGCATCGTCGAGGCGCTGGAACTCGGCGCGCGCAACATGATCATGACCGCGATCCTGCTCGTCAGCGTCGGCCTGATCGTCAACGTCATCACCACCGCCGGCATCGGCAACACCTTCTCGCTGATGATCTCGACCTGGTCGCAGGGCAATCTGCTGATCGCCCTCGTACTCGTCGCGCTCGCCTCGCTGGTCCTCGGCATGGGCCTGCCGGTCACCGCCGCCTATATCGTCCTCGGCACCCTGTCGGCGCCTGCGCTCTACCAGCTGATCCTGCAGTCGCAACTGGCCGATCTGCTCGCCGCCGGACAACTGCCCGAGACGGCCAAGGCGATCTTCATGCTCGCCGCGCCGGACAAGATGGCCGCCCTCGCCGCGCCGATGCCGCTGGCGGAAGCGCAGGCGATGATTTCGGCGCTGCCGCTCGAAAGCCTGTCGCTTCTCTACGACCAGGCCTTCCAGCCGCATGTGCTCGCCGTGGCGTTGCTGTCGGCGCACATGATCATCTTCTGGCTGAGCCAGGATTCCAACGTCACGCCGCCGGTCTGCCTTGCCGCCTTCACCGGCGCGGCAATCGCCGGAAGCCCGCCGATGAAGACCGGCTTCGCGGCCTGGAAGATCGCCAAGGGGCTCTATCTGGTGCCGCTGCTGTTCGCCTACACGCCGTTCCTCAACGGCGACTGGCCGCAGATGCTCTACATCTTCGGCTTCGCGGTCTTCGGCCTGTGGGCGGTGGCGGCGGCCATCGAGGGCTACTGGGAAAACCGGATGAACATCGTCGAGCGCGCTGGCTCACGCTCGCCATCGGCGCGGCGCTGATGTGGCCCGCCCCGCACTGGGTGAATTTCTCCGCGCTGGCGGGCTTCGCGGTCCTGTTCTGGTGGAACATCGTCAAGGGACGGCGCTTGAAACCGGCATGAAAAACCCGCCGCTCATGCACTGATGAGCGGCGGGCGATCTTGTTCCGGTACAGGCTCAGACGTTCTCGAGAATGATGTGCCCGACGGCGGTGTTCGAGGCCGGCACGTGGTAGTGGCGGTGCACTTCCTTCACCTCGTCGTTAAGCGCGCCGCGCATGACGTGCCACATCACCATCTCGACGCCTTCGGACCCCGCCTCGCGCAGATATTCCACATGCGGGATCTGGCTGGCGAAGACCGGGTCTTCGGTCAGGAGGTCGAGGAAACGCGTGTCCCATTCCCGGTTGATCAGGCCGGCGCGCTTGTATTGCAGCTGGTGGCTCATGCCGCCGGTGCCGAAGACCATGACGTTGAGGTCCTCGTCGAAGCTCTCGATCGCCTTGCGCACCGCCTTGCCGAGATTGTAGCAGCGGTTGCCGGTCGGCGCCGGATACTGCACCACGTTGACGGCGAGCGGGATGACCAGGCACGGCCATTCCTCGTCCGGTCCGATTTCCCCGAACATCACCGACAGCGGCACGGTCAGGCCGTGATCGACCTCCATCTCGTTCATGATGGTCAGGTCGAATTCGTCGAGGATCAGCGACTGCGCGATGTGGCTGGCGAGCTTCTGGTGGTTCTTGACCACCGGCACCGGCCGCGGGCCCCAGCCTTCGTCGGCCGGCTTGAATTCGGCCGCGCAGCCGAGCGCGAAGGTCGGGATGCAGGAGGCGTCGAAGGCGGTGCAATGGTCGTTATAGACCAGGAAGATCACGTCGGGCTTGTTTTCCTTCATCCATTCGCGCGACTTCTCGAAGCCCTTGAAGACCGGCTGCCAGTAGGGCTGGTCGGTGATATGGGTATCCATCGCCACGCCGATGGCGGGCACGTGGGAGCACCCCACGCCTGCGGTAATGCGGGCCATTATTCTTCTTCTCCCCATTCGGATTTGTAGCGGTTGCCCTCGATCGGGCGGCCGCCCTTGACCATCATCTCGCGATAGGCTTCCACGCCCATCCCGGTCATCAGCCCGGCGAGGTTCTGGAAATTGATCCCGTCGAAGGCGGCGAGCTTCGAGGTGTAGTAGATGTTCCCGCCCAGTTCGAGCAGCCGGTTCCAGTCGCGGTCGAGCACCGCCTGGCGCTGTTCCGGCTTCATCGGGAACTTGTCCAGATAGGCCTCTTCACCGGCCTTGAACGCATCGCGGTTGACCTGCTTGCCAAGCGAAATGCAGAACTGGTTGAGGTGATATCCCTCGCGCGACCGGTCCGCGTCGAACACGAACGTGCCGGGGATGTCCTCGTAATCCTTTTTCATGCCCAAGGGCTGTCTCCTTTTCCTCCGTATGCCGGCGCCCGTTCCGGGGACCCGCAAAGCCGGTCGGCCCGCGCTGTTGCCGCGCATTGCCCGTCTGAAGATGCATCAATAGTTCATAATTTGGGGAAGAAAAGGTCCGAGTCTCAAAATGAAAGACTCCGACAGAAAACTTATACGGGTGCTTTCGCGCCTGCGCCTGCCCCGGCCTACGCCGCCCGCCGCTCATAGACGGTGAACCGCGTCGGGTGGCTGTCCTTGTCGCCGGCGGGAACGTCCTCCGCCTCGATCCGCTCCCACACGGCCGGATCGATCTCCGGAAATCCGGTGTCGCCCTCGACCTCGGCCAGCACATGCGTGACATAGAGCATGTCGGCGATGCCGACCGCCTGGGCGTAGATCTCGCCGCCGCCGATGACGAAGATCTCGTCGGCGAGCGGTTCGTCCGGATGGTCCGGGTCCGGCTCGGCGCTTTCCAGCCAGGCGGTGGCCAGTTCGATCGCCGCGTCCAGCGACCCGACCCGCATGACGCCGTCCGCCGACCAGTCGTAATTGCGCGTCACGACGATGTTGAGCCGGCCCGGCAGCGGCTTGCCGATGCTCTCGAAGGTCTTGCGACCCATGATGACGGGGTTGCCCAGCGTCAGCGCCTTGAAGCGCTTCAGGTCGGACGACAGCCGCCACGGCATGTCCCCGTCACGCCCGATCGTCCCGTTCTCGGCAACCGCGACGATCAGCGAAACGATGGGATGAAGCGTGCTCACTGGTCCACGGACACCGCAAACAGGATGTCGAGATCGCGCGTCGGCCAGAAATCCGTCTTTTCCATCTCGAACCGCGTCGGCCCGGTCTTTTTCACCCCGTCGCCGCAAAACGAGACGAGATTGTCGGTCGAACCCTTGTCGATGATCAGCCTGAAATGGCCGATCGATCCGGCCCAGTTCGCGCCCGTCGTCAGCACATAGGAGAGCCACCGCTCCTGGTAGCCGTAGCCGCCTTTCGCAACGGCCGCCTTCTGGCGCCGCTCGATACCCTTCACGAAGGACGCATCCGTGCAGTAGCGATGCGCGTAGTCCGCCGCGGTCTCGGCATTGTCCATGAAATAGACGCCGACCGTGCCGCCGACCGCCGGCGTGTAGTCGTGATGCACCGCGACATCGGCGTTCGCCGGAAACGTCATCCGCCACCAGTATGCCGATTTCAGCGTCCAGGCCGGCTCGATCGGGTCGACATACCGCCCGCTCGCCGCGTCGGTATCCGCCATGAAGATGCCGCGCGCCACCATGTCGGCGAGCGTCTCCTGCGGCAGATCGGCGAGTTTCATGTCGCCATTGTAATAGGCGAGCGGCGAGACCGGCAGGCCCGCCGCCTCCAGCACGTCCGTCACGTCGACGCCGGCGGCATAGGCCCGCTGCTGCAGTTCCGGCCGGATCGTCTGGCCGTCGGCGACGACGGAAAACCCGAGGAAATTGTCGTCCATCTGCGGGATCGCGATATTGGCGTCCGGACCGAGCTCGACATCGGGCATCGGAAAGGCGACGACCGTCTCGACATCGTGGTCCGCATGGTTGTGGAAGACATAATCGACACTGACCTTGTCCATCGACAGGAACAGCGTCTCGCTGGCGATCGACACGACGTCGCTGCGCGCATAGACGAGCCCGCCCGCGCCGAGTTCCGCCGTCGTGTCGTTGGCGAGAGCCGGAGACGCGGCAAGCAGGGCCAGCGCAAGAGCCGCCGTCGCGCGCAAACCCCGGCTCATACCGCCACCGGCGCCTTGATATGCGGATGCGGCTCGTAGCCGACGATCTCGAAATCCTCGAACGGTGAAATCGGTGAGATCGCTCGACCTTGCGGCCGATCTTCAGGAACGGCAGCGGCCGCGGATCGCGCGACAATTGCGTTTTCGCCTGCTCGAAATGGTTCGAATAGAGATGCGCGTCGCCGAATGTGTGCACGAAGTCGCCCGGCAACAGCCCGCAGACCTCGGCCACCATGTGCGTCAGCAGCGCATAGGAGGCGATGTTGAACGGCACGCCGAGGAAGATGTCGGCCGAGCGCTGGTAAAGCTGGCACGACAGTTTCCCGTCGGAGACGTAGAACTGGAACAGGCAGTGGCATGGCGGCAGCGCCATCTCGTCGACCAGCGCCGGGTTCCACGCCGAGACGATGTGGCGGCGCGAATAGGGATTGGTCCTGATCCCCTCGACCAGCTTGGCGATCTGGTCGACATGCCCGCCGTCCGGCCTCGGCCATGACCGCCACTGGTAGCCGTAGACCGGGCCGAGATCGCCGTTCTCGTCGGCCCACTCGTCCCAGATGGACACGCCGTTTTCCTTCAGCCAGGCGATGTTGGTGTCGCCGCGCAGGAACCACAGCAATTCGTAGATGATCGAGCGCAGATGCAGTTTCTTCGTCGTCAGCAGCGGAAAACCTTCCGAGAGATCGAAGCGCATCTGGTAGCCGAACACCGAGCGCGTGCCGGTTCCCGTCCGGTCGCCGCGATCGGTGCCGGTCTCCATCACGTGTCGCATGAAATCGAGATACTGTTTCATGCCTTCAAGAGACACGATTCCGGCGGTTTCGTCCACGCCCGAGAATTCGTCACTCACAAGGAAAAAGCCTCCGCCGCGTCGCGGCGAAGGCTCCGTCCGTCATCGCGGCGGCGATCAGAGATCGCCGAGTTTGCCCATGTATTTCGCGACGAGATAGTAGAAGGTGACGCGGTTTTTGTTCCGGTCGGCGCTCATTTCCGCGCAAACCTTCGCGATCACTTCGTCGGATGCCGCGTCATTCGTGCTGCCGAGCTTCTTCTCGCACCATTTTTCGCGCACCCGCGCCAGTTCGCTCGGATCCGAGCATGACACCAGCGAGGAATCGCGGCTGCGCAGGGCGATGCCCAGATGGCTGACGATCTTTTTCACCGCCGCCTCGTCCGCGTCGGGATCGTAACGCCGCACCTCTTCGAGATATTCGCTCATTCCTGTTTCCTTCCCACGCAAACGATTTTCGGTGAAAATATCTCCGCCGGAAACAGCGCCCCGGTTCTTGTTCGAAAATCTTCAGGACAGGCACCGCAAAGTCAAGCGGACCCTTTGAAATCCAAGATGAAACCACCTATATCTGGAATTGCCGGGCAACCGGCTATGACAATAAACTGGCGATGCAATAAACCATTCGGACCCGGGGGCGGTACCCGGCGCCTCCACCACAAACGGTTCCTTGGCCAAAGGGAAACCTTGCGGACCGCTTGTGATGGGGGCGAAACAGGATCGACGAGGGTGTAAAGATCGTTCTTTTGTCCGGTATGATACCACCGTTATCGGGTCAACTTTGTAGTTGCAAACGACAACTATGCAGAGGCACGTCTCGCTGCCTAATGGCGGTTCGACAGCTTCAAATTAAGTCCTAGAGGGTTGCACTTCTAGGCGGGGTTCGGAGGCACCTGGCAACAGAAGCCTCCACTTTCCCTCCATCGTCATCAATTGGCCTTGTCCGTCGGGCACAACGACGCGCCAAGCCCCTTGACCTGCCGCCGCGAAAAAAGCACATCATGGAGCGCAAAGACGCAATCCCCCGAAGGGCTGGGAAACCGATGACCGAAGACATGATCCGCTATGACATTCTCGTGCAGAATGCTCTGCGTGGCGTCATTCGCAAGGTTTTGACGGAAGTCGCCAAGACGGGCCTGCCGGGCAACCACCATTTCTTCATCACATTCGTCACCAATGCGCCCGGCGTGAAGGTCTCCAACCGGATGCGCGAGCAGTATCCCGAGCAGATGACGATCGTCCTGCAGCACCAGTTCTGGGACCTCGACGTCACCGAGACCGCCTTCGATGTCGGCCTGTCCTTCTCCGACGTTCCCGAGAAGCTGCATGTGCCCTATTCCGCGATCCGCGGTTTCTACGATCCCTCGGTCAATTTCGAGCTCGAATTCGACGTCGAGAATTCCGACACGCTGAGCGTCGCGCCCGAAGCCGCAGCCGGCGCGGATGACGTCCCGGACGCCGAGCCCGCCAAGATCCCCGCCCCGGCGCGCAAGAAAGCCAAGGCGGAAAAGGAAGCCGATGACGACGGGGACGGAGACGAGACGCCGAACGGCGGCGCCGATGTCGTCTCGCTCGATTCCTTCAGGAAGAACAAGTAGGGCCAGGACCGCCTGATGGCCGTCCGCAAGCATTCGGTCACCATTTCCGGCCACCGCACCTCCTTTTCCATCGAGGACGAATTCCTGGCGCTGCTCAGGCAAAGCGCCACGCGGTCCGGCCGGTCTCTGGCCGCGCTGATCGCCGAGATCGACGAGACCAAGCCGCGCGACTCCAACCTCTCCTCGGCCTTGCGTGTCTTCGTGTTGAACGAGGCGCTTGCCGGCCGCGCCGGTTACTGAACCGGCTGCAGATCGCGCCGGATGACGTCCTGCCCCAGCACGTCGTTCAACTGGTCCATGTCGATGATTCCCGGAATGGTCAGGTTCCGGTCGGCCGGTCCGGTTTCGCCCGCCGCCGCGCCGTTCGCGGGCCGTCCGTCGCCGCCTTCGGACAGACGCCGTGCCGCCTCTTCCGCCGCCGCCGCGCGCGATTGCTGCGCCTCGGCCGCGCGCGCCGCCGTCCGTTCGTCCTCGAGCGAGCGCAGCCGCGCCTCCTCCATCGATTGCAGCCGCATGCGCTTGCGGTACGTGAACAGTTGCACCTCGCGGCGCAGCCGCTGCCTTTCGAGCAGCCGCGCCTGCAGCGCCTCGACGCGCGCCTGTTCCTTCTCCAGCGCGCGCTGCGTCAGGTAGCCCGTCACCGCCTCGTAATTGCGTGTCACGTCGAAACCGCCCTCCGCGTTCGATGTGAACGCCAGCCCCAGTTCCGGCTGCGGACCGGCAATGGCCTCCTCGCCCGGATCGAAATCGACACGTGCCTTGCCCGATATCTCCCCGGTCAGAAGGTTCACGCCCGCATCGGCGCTCAGCGACATCGCGCCGGCATGCGCCGTCGCGCTGGCGATGCGCACGGTGCCGTTTGCCACCGACACCGGGTAATCCGCCGCCGGCAGCACCGATGTCCCGGCCAGGAACGCATCGGCGGCGATCGCCTCGATCTGCTCCGGCTTGATTTCGTATCCGATCGCATCGGCGCGCGCGATCATCGGCGCGAAGCCCCCGGAATTGAGACCCGCCACGGTCAGCGGCCCGGTCGAAAGCACCCCCGAACCGCTCAGCGACGACAAAAGCGCCGCATTGCTGCGCCCGCTGCCGGTCAGTTGCAGCGCGAAATCGGTCGCGCCCGCGATCACCGGTGCCACCGGCGGAACCAGCGCGTCGACGCTGACGCCCTTGGCGGCGATCTGGGCATTGAGGATCATGAGCCCGTCATTGTTCTGCACGCCGGCAAGCCCGCTGATCGTGCCGCCGCCGAACCCGGCCTCGATGCCGCGCAGCGCCATCTCGCCGTCGCGATAGACCAGCTTGCCCGACAGGTCCTTGAGGCTTTCGTTTCCGGCCGGCAGTGACACCTCGCCGGCCTTCACGCCGATTTCGATGTCGTTGCCCGCCAGGATCGGCGGGCCGAATTCCTGTTGCAAGAGGCCGCTCGTGTCGATGTCGAAGATCGCGGCGGACGGGTCGCCGGAAATCACCGAATAGAGTTCGCCGGCATCGAGATACTCGAACGCCAGATCGCCGCGCACCGAGGCAACCTCCCCGGTCGCGTCGACGGTCAGGTCGCCGGTGATCCGGTTGCCGTTCAGGACGGCGTCGATCTGGCGCAGCACCGCCTTGCCGCTGCGCCAGGACGCCGACGCCGAAATGTCGGTCGTCGTGCCGAGCCCCATGCCCGGCAGCCCGTATCCGAGCGACAGCAGCCACGGTTCGATGTCGCCGCTCTCCACCTGCAACTGGCCGGTGAAGCCGGTCGACAGGATGTCCGTGGTCGTCACGCCGTCAAGATGCGTGACCATGTCCTCGCCGGTGATCTTGATGTTGGTCCTCATGCCCGAGAACAGGCTGCCATCGAAATTGGCATCGACCCGCATCGCGCCGGCGCTCTCGGCGGGAATGCTGCTCAGGCCGGCCTGCGCGAACATCTGCTCGGCAATCGGGTTGTCGAATGACGCGTTGAGGATGACCTTGGCCTCCTCCGGCTTCTCGACGCTGCCGTTGGCCGTGCTGGTGATCGACAGTTTCGTTCCGCCCGTCTCGCCCGAAACGCTCAGGCTCGCCTCGCCGGCCAGCGCCTTTTCGAAGACGACGGACCCGACGACGTCGAGCCGCGTGTCGGCGAAGGCGGCGCTGTCGCCGGCCGCGATGCCGGCAAGCTTCGCCAGCGGTGCCGCGCCGGGAAACCGCTGCGACAGCCCCTCGATCAGCTGCGCGCCGTCGCCCGCGACGACCGTGGCGTCGACATCGGCATGCATGCCGTCGGTCTTGCGCGCGAGGCTCGCCGTCGCCGAGACCGACGCACCGTAGAGCCCGGTCACCGAAAGCCGGTCGATCTCCGTCTTGGTGTCGCGCGAGCGGATCGAGGCTTCCAGCGTTCCGAGCTTCACGCCGCGAATGTCCGGGTCCTTCAGGTCGAGCGCGATATCGAGGTCATGATCGGCAAAGCGCGCCGCGCCGTCCTTGCCGACGAACACCGCCGACAGCGCCTCCAGCGCGTCGAAATCCAGCGCCTCGCCCGACAGCTTCACGTCCAGCGTCGAGCGCCTCGACGGGTCGGAGACGCGCACCAGCGAACCGCGCATCCGCGCCGGCCCGAGGATCACCTCCAGATCGTCGACCTTCTGGCGCACCGGCGTGATGTCGACGCGCGCCGCGAAACCGGTATTGGCGAGCCGCCGGATCGGTTCGTCCGCCGTGCCCGTCAGCCATGTCGCGAGCCCCGACGGCTGCCGCGAGGCAACCAGCAGATTGCCCGAGAAACCGGCCTGGCTTTCCGTGTCGGTCCCGCCGGCCAGCGGCAGTTGCAGCACGCCGTCCGCCTCGACGGTGGTCCGCCCCGGCAGCTCCGCCGTGAAGCGCGACACCTTCCAGCGACGCCGCGACGCCGTGCCGCCGCTCTCGTCCGGCGACGCCGCAAGCTTGATCTCGCGGATGCTGGTGTCGCCGGCGACGATGGCCGGAAGATCGACATTGATGCTGCCGGGGATCGGCGGGAACGGCAGCGCCGAAAGCGTCGATTGCACCAGAGCCAGCCGGTCGGAAAAGGATGGCAACCCGCCCGCCGCCGTCGACGGCACGCCGATCGCTGCCTTGTCCTCGGGAAGCGTCACCTGCGTTCCCTTGACGTCGATATGATAGCGCGGTTCGGCGCCGCCAGTGGCCCCCGCCGTCCCGGTGACGACATAGGGATCGTCCTGCGCCCCGAACTCGGCCCGGTATTCGGCGACGTCGACGGCGCGCGGCGACGCCGCGAACCTGCCTTCGACGACATAACGGCTGTCGGCGGCGGCCTTCAGCGGCCGCACCGTGAACGTGCCGTTATAGGGGCTCGCATCGGCGGCTTTCGGTTCCGCGACGCGCCCTTCGGTGCTCAGTTCGATGCCCGACGACGGCAGTTCCAGCGCCGTGCGCAGCGAGAACCCGTCCTTCGAAAGCCCGCCCGTGTTGATCCGGAAATCGAGCTGCGTGTCGTTCAGCCCGGTCGAACCGGCGATGCGGTACGGCCCGTAAAGGCTTTCGGCGGAAACCGACGCGTTGAAACCGTCCAGGCGCCAGTCGCGCCCCGTAACCCGGTCGTGCAGGACCATTTTCGCATTGATGACGCGGGCGTTTTCCAGCGTCACCTGCGCCGGGCTCACCGGGCTGTTCTCCGGCAGCGGCCAGTCCGGCAGGCCGCGTTCGTCGAGATCGAGCGTGATGATCGGATTGACCAGCCGCATGTCGAAGATCAGCACTTCTCCGGAGAGAAACGGCGCCAGTTCCGCATCCATGGAAAACCGGTCGGCGACGACCAGCGGGTGGTCCGGATCGCCGACCAGCACATGCTCGAACGTGACCGAGGGAAACGGCAGCAGCCGCGCCGTCGCATTGCCGGTCACCGTCACCTTCTCGCCAAGGACGCGCGTCGCCTCGCGTTCGAACGCGCTGCGATATTCGCTCCAGTTGATGAAATAGGGAGCGACCAGGGCGGTGATCAGCGCCAGTGCGACGAGACCGCCGAGTATCACAAAGAGGCGTGCCAGCTGTCTGCTCCGTGCATCGATTCGCCGTCGCCATGCCGGCGGCGTGCGATGCACTCAGTTGTTGCGCCTCATGACGACAAGATCAAGGCGCAAGATAAGGCGGGCGGCCCGCGTGGCCGCTACAGCCGGATGATCTTGCCCGGATTCATGATGTTGTCGGGATCGAGCGCCCGCTTGATCGAGCGCATCACGTCGACCGCGCCGCCGAGTTCCAGTTCCAGGAACGCCATCTTGCCCTGGCCGATGCCGTGTTCGCCGGTGCAGGTGCCGCCCATCGCGAGCGCCCGCAGGTTCAGCCGCTCGACGAAATTCTCCAGCGCCTCGATCTCCTTCGGATCGGTGTCGTCGATCAGCACCGAAACGTGGAAATTGCCGTCGCCGGCATGGCCGACGATCGGCGCCAGCAGTCCGGCTTCGGCGATGTCGGCCTCGGTCTCGGCGATGCAGTCGGCAAGCCGCGAGATCGGCACGCAGACATCGGTCGCGATCGCCTTGGCGCCGGGCCGCAGGCTGAGGCACGACCAGTAGGCGTCATGGCGCGCCTGCCACAATTTCGCGCGCTCTTCCTCGCGCGTCGACCAGATGAAACCCGAACTGCCGAGGTCGGACGCGATCTCCCCGAAGGTCTCCGCCTGCTCCTTCACGCCGGCGTCGGTGCCGTGGAACTCGACGAAAAGGCATGGCGAGACCGGCAGGTCGAGCTTCGAATATTCGACCATCGCCTTCATCTGCAATTCGTTGACCAGTTCGATCCGGGCCACCGGCAGGCCCATCTGGATCGTGGTGATCACCGCCTGGCTCGCCGCGTCCAGCGTCGGGAACGGGCAGACGCCCGACGAGATCGCCTGCGGAATGCCCTGCAGGCGCAACGTCAGCGAGGTGATGACGCCGAGCGTGCCCTCCGAACCGACGATCAGCCGCGTCAGGTCGTAGCCGGCCGAACTCTTGCGCGCCCGTTTCGCCGTGGTGATCTTGCGCCCGTTCGGCATCACCACGTCGAGCGAGATCACGTTGTCGCGCATCGTGCCGTAGCGCACCGCATTGGTGCCGGAGGCGCGGGTCGCCGCCATGCCGCCGAGGCTGGCGTCGGCGCCCGGGTCGATCGGGAAGAACAGGCCGGTATCGCGCAGATATTCGTTCAGCTGCTTGCGCGTGATCCCCGGCTCGACGACGCAGTCGAGATCCTCGGCATTGACCTGGATGACGCGGTTCATGCGGCTGACATCGATCGAGATGCCGCCGGCCGGCGCGTTGACATGGCCTTCCAGCGAGGTTCCGGTTCCGAACGGCACGATCGGCACCTTGTGCTCGGCGCAGACCTGTACCGTTTCCTGCACCTCGTCGGCATTGTCCGCGAACACCACCCCGTCGGGCAGCTGCGCCGGGATGTAGGTCGTCGTATGGGCGTGCTGGCGGCGCAGCGCCTCGCCGGTCGAGAACCGGTCGCCGAAGCGCTGCTTCAGGATCTGAAGCGCCAGCGCGATCCCGCTTTCGTTGCGTTCGGCCGGCTTGATGTCTTTGAGAGCCACGGTTTCCTCCCGTTGGGCTCGCGCCCGCGCAACCGGAACCGGTCACGCGCGGCGCGATGTCTTGTCGTTGTTCTATGCCCCGTACCGGGCCCGCGCAACCGGAGGGCCGCGATTTGGCGATCAGTCGTAGTGGTTGGCGATCACCGCGTCGGCGATTTCGGTGGAATCGATCACGCCGACGATGTTTTCCGGCCGCGGCACCACGCCCGGCCCCTCGACCACGATGGCATAGGACCGGTTGCGCTGGCTCATGCGCGAAATCACCGAGTTGAGGATATGGCTCTGCGACGCGATCACATAGTCGCTCGACATGACCTCGCGCAGCGTCTGGTGCGCGAACCGGTCGGCCATGTAGGGGATCGTGCCGAAGCGGACGAACCCGGCGATGCGCTGTCCGTCGGCGGCGATCACATGCATCGGCCCCTCCTCCTTCGACACCGCCGCCAGCGCCTCGTTGATCGGCGTGTCGACCGGCAGGATCATGAAGTTGCGCGCCATCAGTTCCTTCGCCTGGCGCACCAGATACATGTTGGTGTGCCGGTTCTGCGGGATCGGCCGGCCGCGGTGGCGCAGCTTGATCGTGTAGATGTTGTCGGGAACGAGCCAGCGCCTGACGCCGACCGAGATCGCCACCGCGAGCACCAGCGGCACGATCACGTTGTAGTCGCGCGTCATCTCGAAGATCATCACGATCGCCGTCATCGACGCGCCGGTCGCGCCGCCGACCAGCGCGCCCATGCCGACCAGCGCGAATTCGGCCGGCGTGAAGCCGTGGCCGGGAAAGAGGATCATGCCGACGAGACCGACAGCCCCGCCCAGCGCCGCGCCGATGAACAGCGACGGCGAGAACACCCCGCCGGACGCGCCCGCGCCCAGGCTGATCGAGGTCGCGACGACCTTCGCCGCCAGCAGCGCGAGAAGCAGCACCAGCGTATAGGGATCGGAGTTCAGGATCGACTGGATCGTGGCGTAGCCGACGCCCATCGTGTGGTACTGGCCGGACACGAGGAAAAAGCCGTAGCCGAGCACGCCGATCATCAGCATGCCGATGATGTTCTGCGTGTATTCGTTGCCCGGCAGCGTCGGGAACACGTCCTCGCTCCACGCCAGCGACTTGATGAACGCCCAGGAGGCGATGCCGGCGAAGGCGCCGAGCAGCGCGTAACCGACCAGCTGGATATAGTCGACCGTCTCGTGCGCCGGCACCGTGGCGAGCGGCACGATGAAGGCCGGATCGAGACCGAAGGCCATGCGCCCGGCATAGGTCGCCGTCGCCGTCGCCACCACCACCGGCAGGAAGGTCCGGTTCGAGACTTCCGGCAACAGCATCTCGACCGCGAACAGCACGCCGCCGAGCGGCGTGTTGAAGGTCGCGGCGATACCCGCGCCGGCACCGGCCGAAAGCAGCGTGATCTTCTCCCAGCGCGCCAGATTGAGGGCACGCGCGAGCGTCGAGCCGAACGACGCGCCGATCTGGATGATCGGGCCTTCGCGGCCGACCGATGCGCCGCTGCCGATCGAGATCGCCGAGGCGATCGACTTCACGATCGCCACGACGCCGCGCACGTTCCCCTTGTTGTGATAGATCGCGTACATCACCTCCGGCACGCCGTGGCCCTTGGCCTCCGGCGCGAATGTCCGCACCAGGAAGACGACGATCAGGCCGCCGACCACCGGCGCCAGGATGACGAGCGGCCCGAACGGGCTCGGCGGATCGAACAGGTTCGCGTCGTAGGTCGTCGAGAACGTTCCGAAGAAGAACAGGTTGTGGACGATCGAGATGAGGATCCGGAAGATCACGGCGCCGGCCGCCGCGACGAGTCCGATCAGGAAGGCGAGAATGCCCAGCATCGGCAGGCTGAGCACGCGCGCTTCGGGTTGTGGCAATTGGGCTTCGGCAGCGCCGGAAGATTCGACGCGGCCGGATGGGGTATCTTCTATTGAGGACATGACTGCCTGTATTCCACGGATTGTGTTCTGGCCGATTGGATCGGTCGTGAAATGAAACGGGCCGTCGGGCGTGACGGGCATCGAACCCGACAGAAAACACCACTTAGCCCCGGAAGTGGCCCTCTCCTGAACCTGCATGATCCGAAAATCAAGGTCTCGGATTGTTTTGTTCGCCACAACATGCCGAAACCGGCATCCCGGCCTGTCGCCCCTGCTCCGGGCATGCGGTAACATGGCGGAAACTTCCGCCGGGTAGTCTTTTGCGACGCCGGGAACCGCCGAACCGAATGCCAGAAACGCCGAACCGCACGCCGCCCCATCTCCACAAGATCCTGATACCCCTGAAAACAGGGTATTCGGCGGCCATGACCGAGATGTCGGCGAATTTGCGCCTGTTTTCCAGGCGGCGCCAGCCGCTGATCTGGCTGCTCGCGCCCGTCATCGGGGCAGTCGTCGCCATCGCCGCGATCCTGTTCCGCATCGGCATCGGCCTCGTCCAGTATCTCTGGCTCGGCACCACGTCGGAAAATGTCGTCAGCGCGACCCACCATATACCCGCGCTGGTCATCTTCGCCGCGCCCGTCATCGGCGGCCTCGCCGTCGGCATCCTGCTCCAGTCGGTCCAGCCGAAACAGCGCACCTCCAGCGTCGCCGACGTCATGGAGGCGCGCGTGCGCGGCGGGCGCGGCCTGCCGTTCTGGCCCGGCATCTCCTCTTCGCTGCTGACGGTCCTGTCGCTCGGCTCGGGCGCAAGCGCCGGCCGCGAGGGCCCGATGGTCCATCTCGGCGCGACGCTCGGCGCCGCCCTGTGCGAAAAGCTGCGCCTGCCCGATTCCGCGCGCCGCGTCCTGCTCGCCTGCGGCGTCGCCAGCGCCGTCTCGGCATCGTTCAACGCCCCGATCGCCGGCATGATCTTCGCCCACGAGGTCGTGCTCGGCCATTACGCCCTGTCGGCGATCGTCCCGGTCGTCCTGTCGTCGGTGGTCGGCACGCTGCTGTCGCGGCTGTGGTTCGGCGACGTCGCCGCCTTCGTCATCCCCGGCCACCAGATCACATCCTACTGGGAGTTTCCCGCCTTCGCGCTGCTCGGCGTCACCTGCGCCGCCGTCGCGGTGATCTTCCAGTTCGCGCTGATCGGAACGGACTGGGTCGCCCGTCACGTGCGCGTGCCGACATGGTCGCGGCCGGTCATCGGCGGCATCGCGATCGGCGCCATCGCCATCCTCTTTCCCGAGACCATCGGCGTCGGCTACGAGACGACGGACGCCGCGCTCAAGAACAACCTGCCGCTGACCCTGATGCTGACACTGCTCGTGGTGAAAACGGCAGCGACCGCGATCACGCTCGCCTCGCGTTTCGGCGGCGGCATCTTCTCGCCCGCCCTCTATCTCGGCGCCATGACCGGCGGCTCCTACGGCCTGATCGCCGCCTCGGCCTTTCCGGAACTCGCCTCCTCGGAGGGTCTCTACGCGATCCTCGGCATGGGCGCGGTCGCCGCCGCGATGCTCGGCGCGCCATTTTCCACGACGATGATCGTCTTCGAACTGACCGGCGGTTACGCGCTGTCGATCGCGCTGCTCGTCGCCGTGTCGGTATCGACGGGGCTCACCTTCGCCTTCACCGGCAGGTCCTATTTCGACTGGCAACTGGAGACGCGCGGCATCGTCGTGCGCGAGGGATCGCACCGCTTCCTCGCCCACACCGTCTCGGTTTCGTCCTTCCTCGAACCGATCGCCGAGGACGAGGAGAGGCCGCCCTTCGACCCCGCCTCCGGCGAACCCAGGCTGCACGCCGACGACAGTCTCGAAAAGGCGCTGCGGCTCTTCGATCAGACCGGCGCCGCGCGCATCGCCGTCATCGATCCGTTGTCGCCCGATCGGGTCATCGCATGGGCCAGCCAGGTCCGTGCCCTGCGGCATTTCAACCGGGCGCTGATCGATGCTTCGGTCGAGGAGCACCGGTAGTAATATCCTGCGCAACTCCTCAAGGTTAACCGGTGGTTCACCAGTTTCGGCGACTCTTGAATTTGAGCTGCGGAAAAGGCGCCTTCAACGACCAATTCCGTGATCGATTCTGGGGACGTCATGAACAGCAGTCATTTGAAAGGATCGCCGGCGCGCCTGCCGGAGACTGCGACTCTGGCGGACTACCAACGGCTGGCCACGATTGCCGCGGACTGGGTATGGGTCACCGACAGGGAGCATGACTTCACCCATATCGCGGGCTCTCCGGAGGAGATCACCGGCGTTACCTCCGATGAAATGATCGGCACGTCCCGCAAGGACATTTTCCGCACCAGGGCAAAGGATGAACCCCGCTTCCAGGCGCATCTGGACCTTCTCGACCGACACGAGCCCTTCCGCAACTTCGTCTACAAGTTCATCGATCCGCGCGGCGGAGAACACTGGATCTCGGTGGACGGAAGCCCTGTCTTCGACGGCAACGGAGAGTTTCAGGGCTATCAGGGGCTGGGCCGCAATGTTTCCAGCCTTCTCGACATCATCGAGGATGCCGACCGGGCGCGCAGCGAAAACCGGCGCCTCAACAGCATCGTCGACGCGAGCCTGGACGCGATCAGTTCCGGCGTCGTCATCTACGATGAGCGCGACCGGCTGGTCTACGCCAACAAGGCCATGCGCGAGATGTACGCCGAAGTCGCCGTGCACCCTCGTCCCCGGCTCCCGGCTCGAGGACTATCTGCGCGAAGGCCTGCGCCGCAAGGTCTACAAGTCCGACGACGAAATCGAGGACATCGAGGCGCAACTCCCCAGACGCCTTTCCTGTTTCAATCGCGAACACTTCGAGACCGTCGAGCAGTTCAGCGACGGGCGCTGGTGCAAGATCGAAAACCGGCGGCTGCCATGCGGGTTGCTGGTCGGAATCCGCACCGACGTCACCGAGGAAAAAGAGCACGAGCTGGAATTGAAGAAGGCGAAGGCGGAGGTCGAACAGTCCTTCCGCGTTCTTCAGGCGGTTCTGGACAACATCCCGATCGGCGTCGTCGTCTATGACGAAAACGAAAAATACGTGCTTTCGAACAGGACGCTGCAGGCCGACCAGCCGAAGATGGTTCCGGCATGCAGCCCGGCAAGACGCTGCGGGATGCGATCGAACACGCCCACGCCAGCGATGTGTGGCGCAGATCCGGTGCAGCCCGGAGATGGACGACACTCTACGACTCCGATCCGGAGGAATGGAAGCGCACGGAAATACGCCGAGTATCACGCCGCCGATTTTCGAGGCGCTGCGCCGATCGCCCGACGGGAAGTGGTTCAAGACCGTCAATCTGCGCACCGACGCCGGCATGCTCATCGGCCTGCGCATGGACGTGACGGAGATGAAGAACCAGCAGACGGCGCTTGCCGAGCGCCTGCGCGAAAACGAGCTCTACCAGAACATCATCGAGGCGATTCCCGCCGCCGTTTACGCCAAGACGCCGGATCTCAAGCTGATCTACGTGAATTCGGGCTGGGAGGTATTTCGCCGACATACCCGTCGCCGATGCGATCGGAAGGACCGACTTCGAGATCTTCGGCGAACCGGGCCTCGAATTCATGGAAGCCGACCGCAGGGTTCTTGAAACCGGCGAGGTTCAGCAGGTCGAGGAAATCAGCCATTCCGAGGACGGGCAAACCGTTGTTCCGCCTCGCCCGCAAGAGCAAGGCCTTCGGCTCCGACGGATCCGTCTATCTCGTCGGCATCACCACCGACATCAGCGAATTGAAGGCGCGCGAAAACGAGGCAATCGCCGCGCGCACCAAGGCGGAACTGGCCCAGAACGTCCTCGATCGCCTGTCGAGCCCCGTCCTCGTCAAGGACGCCAACGGCGTCTTCGTCATTGCCAACAAGGCTTTCGCCGAGATCCATGGAAAGTCGGTCGAGGACATCGTCGGCAAGACGGCGAGGGAAATCGAACCGTCGGATAATATCAACAAGGCGACGATGTTCGAGACCGAGGTCATGGCCACCGGCACGACCTTCGCCCACGAGCACGACATCAAACGCGCCGACGGCACGGTCTTTGCGGCAAAGGCCTACAAGTCGCGCGAAAGGCTCGCCGACGGCAACGACTATCTCGTCGTCCGCATCGAGGACATCTCCAGGTTCCGCGACCGCGAGAAGGCCCTGCGCGACGCCCAGTTCAAGGCGGAGGCCGCCGACCGCGCCAAGTCGGAATTCCTCGCCAATATGAGCCACGAGATCCGCACGCCGATGAACGGCGTTCTCGGCATGGCGGAATTGCTCGCGGCAACCGAACTGGATTCCAAGCAGCGCACATTCGCCGACGTGATCATCAAGTCGGGCAATGCGCTCCTGACCATCATCAACGACATCCTCGACTTCTCGAAGATCGACGCCGGCCAGATGGAACTGGACCTGCAGCCCTTCGATCTGCGCGAGGCGGTCTCCGACGTCGCGACCCTGATGACCGCCCGGGCGCACCAGAAGGACATCGAGTTGATCGTGCGTGTCGACCCGGCGATCCACAGCAACCATGTCGGCGATGTCGGCCGCCTGCGCCAGGTCATCACCAATTTCGTCTCCAACGCCGTGAAGTTCACGGAATTCGGCCACGTCCTCATCGATGTCGACGGCCACGATCATGGCGACAGGACCGAGCTGAAATTCAAGGTGACCGACACCGGCATCGGCATTCCGAAGGAGAAGCTCAAGACCATTTTCGAAAAGTTCTCGCAGGTCGACGGATCTTCGACGCGCCGCCACGAGGGTACCGGCCTCGGCCTCGCGATCTCCTCATCGATCATCACCATGATGGGCGGCAAATACGGTGTCGAAAGCGTGCTCAACGAGGGATCGACCTTCTGGTTCACGGTTACCCTGCCCAAGCACGGCGAACTGAAGGCACTGGCTAATACCGGCGCCGACGTCACCGGGGCACGGGTCCTGATAGTCGACGACAATGCGGTGAACCGCTCGATCCTGATGGAACAGATGGGCGCCTGGAACTACGACAGTTGTGCCGTCGGTTCCGGGATCGAGGCGTTGCAGGTCCTGCGCGAGGCGGCAAGGCTCGATACGCCCTTCGACTGCGTCGTCCTCGATTACCAGATGCCGGGAATGAACGGCGCCGATGTCGCCGCGGCCGTCCGCTCGGACAATCGCATCGCGGACGTCCCGATCGTGATCCTGACATCCGCCGACAACGGCATTTCGCTCGAGGATATCCGTCGCCTGCGAATCGAAAAGAACCTGATGAAACCGGCGCGCTCCTCGCAGCTTCTCGACGCCATCGCCTCGGCGATTGCCTCCGCGCGCCCGGCCGCCGCCACGCGGCCGGAAATGTCCGCGCCGCCGCCGCCGGCGCCGGACGAAACACCCGAGGACATGGCAGCCGAAACCGCGCACGAAGACGCCCCGCCGAAGGACAGCGCCCGCCCGCCCGCGCCGGACGCCGTCGACTACGCCCTCGACATCCTGATCGCCGAGGACAACGAGGTGAACCAGCTCGTCTTCTCGCAGATCCTGTTCGACAGCGGCTATTCCTTCGAGATCGTCGGCGACGGCCGCCAGGCCATCGAGACCAGCGAGCGCAAGCCGCCCCGCATCATCCTGATGGACGTGTCCATGCCGGACATAAACGGACTGGAGGCGACCGGCTGCATCCGCGCCCGCGAGGATGCGACCGGGCACCACACCCCCATCATCGGCGTCACCGCGCATGCCCTGAAGGGCGACCGCGAGAAGTGCATCGAGGCCGGCATGGACGATTACATGTCGAAGCCGATCAGCCCGGACGCGCTGCTGCAGAAGGTCGATGAATGGCTGGGCCGGACGGACCCGGCATCGGCCCGCGCCTGATCTACGACAGTTTCTCCCTGAAGAACGCGATGGTCCGGCTCCACGCCAGATCGGCCGCTTGCTTGTCGTAGCGGGCTTCCGACGTGTCGTTGTTGAAGGCGTGGTTCACGCCCTCGTAGACATGCATCGTGAACTCCTTGCCGTTCGCCTCCAGCGCCGCGCGATAATCGTCGATGCCCGCATTGATCCGCTGGTCGAGCCCGGCATAGTGCAACAGCAGCGGCGCCGTGATCGACGGAACCCGGTCGGCCGCCGGCTGCCGTCCGTAATAGGCGACCGCCGCGTTGAGCCCGCTGTCGGCGGCAGCGAGCGAATTGACGAGGCCGCCGCCCCAGCAGAAACCGACGGCGCCAACCTTGCCGTTCGTCGCCCCGTGGGCGGCGAGGAACTGCCGCGCCGCCACCGCGTTGGCGACCGTCTGCGCGCCGTCGAGCTGGCCGATCATCTCGCGTGCCTTGTCCTCGTCTTCGGGCGTGCCGCCCATCGGCGACAGGAGATCGACCGCCAGCGCCGCGAACCCTTCGACCGCCAGCCGCCGCGCGACGTCGCGGATATGCGGATTGAGGCCGCGGTTCTCGTGGATCACGACGATCGCCGGAAGCTTTTCCGCCATGCCCGCCGGCATCACCAGATATCCGGACACGCCGCCCGACGCGCCCTGGAAGGTGATATCCTCGCCGGCGATGCGCTGGTCGTCGGCGGAGACCATCTCGGCCCTGGCGCTGCTTGCCGCCAGCATCGGCGCGATCACCGCCGCCGCCGCGCTCGTTCCCGCCAGTCTCGTCAGCTTTCCCATGAAGCCGCGCCGGTCGAGCGTCAGGTGGGTATATTCGTCATAGGCGTCGATCATCGCCTGGGTGACTTCCGGTCTTTTCGCCATGTGTGTTCTCCTCGATCGGCAATCCTGACGAAAGGTAACGTGTCTTTTTCGCCGCGCCACGGCAATGCGTCCCTTTGCCGATCACGAATTGGGGAGCGCACCGGGCTTCGCAAGGGCGACGCCCGTCCGAGCCGCGCTGCGAGGTCCTCGCGGAGAGCCGGCGAGCAATGCGAGCGCTCGGCCGTGAGCGAGAGTGATCGCCCGTGAGCGACAAGAAAAACCTGGCGAAACCGTAACACGGCACAGAACCGACCTCCACGATATGATATCCTGTTCACCGGGGAATCATCGACGGAGGCCGGCATGAACGTGAACAGGGACGTCGCGGCGGGACAGGCCGTCTACACGCCGCTCACGCTTGCCGCCTATGACTGGTTCGTGCTGGGCTTTTCCAACCGGCTCCTGTGGCGGTGCCCGACGCGCCATCTGCGCGATCTCTACGCCCGCAATGTCGGCGCGGCGCATCTCGATATCGGCGTCGGCACCGGCTACTTTCTCGATCACGCGCCATGGCCCGTCGCCAAACCGAAAATCACGCTGGTCGACCTCAATCCGCACAGCCTGCAGGCAGCGGCGAAACGCATCGCGCGCTACCAGCCCGAAACGATCACCGCCAATTGCCTCGAACCGCTGCCGGTCGAAGGCCCGTTCGATTCCGTCGGCCTCTGCTACCTGCTGCATTGCCTGCCGGGCACGATCGCCGAAAAGGCGATTGTCTTCGACCGCGTGGCGCCCGTGCTGGCGGAAAACGGCGTGGTCTTCGGCGCCACCATCCTGCAGGGCGATACGCCGCGATCCTCCCCGCCAAGGCGCTGATGAAGCTCTACAACCGCAAGGGCGTCTTTTCGAATGCGGCCGACACCTTCCAGGATTTGCGGCAGGCGCTGGAAAACCGTTTCGCCGACGTGAAGCTGCGCCGCTTCGGCGCCGTCGCCCTGTTCGAGGCGAGAAGGCCGCATGTAGACCGCCCGGGGTCCCCGGCAGCGACGAGCCGTGCGAGGAGCTTACGGCCGGGGCAGATGACTGCCGCGAGGGCGACCGGGCGTCGGCCGGTCAGGCCGCCCCCGCGGAGCGAGCCGAGCAGCGGCGACAGCGTGAGCGAAAACAACTCGCGAAAAACCCTTTGGACCACACACAACAACAGGTTTCCGTCCCGCCGCCCGAATCCTCTATTCAGGACGGGCCGGCCCGTCCGCCGGCGATTCCTCGAACCAGTTCACGCGAGCAGGCACGGCCTTGAAAGTCGACATCGACATGGGAACGACCGCCACGCATGACGTGGCCAGGCTCGATATCGAGGAATTGCTCGCGACCCGCCTGCTCGTCCAGGGCAATTCCGGCTCCGGAAAATCCCACCTCCTGCGCCGCCTGCTGGAACAGTCCGCCAAATGGGTGCAGCAGGTCGTGATCGACCCCGAGGGCGATTTCGTCACCCTGGCCGAGGCCTTCGGCCATATCGTGGTCGATGCCGACCGCTCCGAGGGCGAGTTGATCGGCATCGCCAACCGCATCCGCCAGCACCGCGTCTCCTGCGTCCTGACGCTGGAAGGCCTCGAGATCGACGACCAGATGCGCGCCGCCGCGACCTTCCTCAACGCGCTGTTCGATGCCGACCGCGAGTTCTGGTTCCCGGTCCTGGTCGTCGTCGACGAGGCGCAGATGTTCGCGCCGGCGGCCGGCGGCGAGGTCGCCGAGGATGCCCGCCGGTCGGCGCTCGGCGCGATGACCAACCTGATGTGCCGCGGCCGCAAGCGCGGCCTTGCCGGCGTCATCGCCACCCAGCGCCTCGCCAAGCTCGCCAAGAACGTCGCCGCCGAAGCCTCGAATTTCCTGATGGGCCGCACCTTTCTCGACATCGACATGGCCCGCGCCGCCGATCTCCTCGGCATGGACCGCCGCCAGGCCGAGCAGTTCCGCGACCTCAAGCGCGGCTCCTTCGTGGCGCTCGGCCCGGCCCTGTCGCGCCGTCCCCTGGCGGTGACGATCGGCCCGGTCGAGACAGGCGCCCGCTCGTCGAGCCCGAAACTGATGCCACTCCCCGACAAGCCGGCCGATGTCGAGGATCTGATCTTCACGCCCGACCCGCGCGATTTCGCCCGTCCGCCGGCCCCGCGGCGGGCGACGCCCGCGCCGCGCGCGACCACCGACATCATGGAAGACCTCGCCCAGGCGGTCTCGAGGCAGGAGAACGAACCGCAAGCCGCCGAACCGGAGACGCCCGGCCGCCGCCCGCCGATGGACGCGGAAGAAATGGAGCGCTGGATTGCCGAGACGCTCGCCGACATCACGGCGAGCCCGGAATCGGCCTTCCGCTCGGATTCCGAGCTCTACCAGGATTTCCTGATGCGCGGCCGCATGCGCCGCATTGCCGGCGCGCCGCTGTCCATGTCCGATTTCCGCCTGCGCCTCGCCATCGCCCGCTCCGGCGTCGACGCGGAAACGGCGGCCGGTGAAGCCTGGCAGACGGCGCTGTCGCTCGCCAGGCGCGTCACCGACGACCTGCAGGGCGTCTTCCTGATGCTGGCCCGCGCCGCGATCACCGCCGCCCCCTGCCCCTCCGACGCCGAAATCGCCCGCGCCTACGGCACCCATTCGACGCGGCGCGCCCGGCGTTTTCTCGACTGGTTCGAGGAACAGGGCCTGATCGTCCTCCACGCCGACCACGCCGGCAAGCGCATCGTCGCCTTCCCCGATTTCGACGCCCAGACGGCGGGCGGCGATGCAGACGCGCCGCTGGCGGAGAGTGTTACGCCGGACGCCGCCGAATAACGCCCAGTCGTCGCGCGGCATGGACATGCGGTCGCCACGCCACCCGCCGGGAAGTATTTCCGAAGATTCAGTACAAACTGTGAAATTACTATATCTTAGGAATGTAGAAATCTCTCGCGCGTAATCCTGTCCGGATTGAACTTCGCCTGCCCGCGGCATCGCGAAGAGAGGGGTGCATGATGCGCAAGACAACCGGAACAGCGTTTGAGGACGAAGCCGGAAAAACCGCGAACTCGACGCAAGAGGCCATTGACGACCCGATGGATCGTCTTCTCGCGGCCAATGCGAAGGTGCAGGCCGATACTTCAATCCGGATTGGTTCCGGCCCAAACGCCGAGCGTTTGTTGACGGCTGATTGGCCGTTGTTTCGCGCCATGATCGACCAGGTTCCCGACTACCTGTTCGTCAAGGATACTAAAAGCCGCTTCGTCATCGCCAACCGCGCAGTCGCCGCCGATCTCGGACACCAGCCCGCCGATCTTATCGGCAAGACCGATTTCGACCTTCACGAACGAGACATTGCGCGCAAATTCTTCGCAGACGAGCAAACGGTATTGAGCTCGGGCGAGGCGATCATCGACATCGAGGAGTACCTGATCGACCTCACCGGCAAAGAGAAATGGTTCCTGACGTCCAAAATACCACTGCGCGATGACGACGGCGAAATTATCGGCCTCGTCGGCGTGTGCCGCGACATCACCGATCGAAAGCATGTCGAGCAGCAGATGAACTTCATGGCGTTGCATGATGCGCTGACCGGGCTTCCGAACCGGAACCTGCTTCTCGATCGGCTGACCCAGAATATCCTGCAAGCCAGGCGTATCGGCGCGGGATTGGCGGTGCTCTTCATCGATCTCGACAACTTCAAGAACATTAACGATAATTTGGGCCACAGCGCCGGAGATACGCTCCTGAAAACCGTAGCCGAGCGGATGGTCGCGAGCGTGCGCGCCTCCGATACCGTGGCGCGGCTCGGCGGTGACGAATTCGTAATCCTGCTGGTTGATCCGGAAGAATCCAGGGCTGCCACAAAGGACGTCCTGGAAAAATTGCGGGCGGCGATCGCCGAACCGATCTCCATCGACGGACAGTCGTTTCATGTGACCTGCAGCATCGGCGTCGCATCCTATCCGGGAGATGGCAACAATGCCGACTCTCTTTTGGCAAGCGCCGATCTGGCCATGTATGAAGCCAAGGGGAACGGCCGGGACAACTACCAGTTCTTCACCAAGGGGATGAACGATGCGGCACACGAGCGGCGGCTGTTGCAGGAGAGCTTGCGAAGCGCGTTGGCCAATCAGGAATTTGCCGTCAAGTATCAGCCGCAAGTTGACCTGGCGACAGGAAAGATTTTCGCCGTTGAGGCCTTGGTGCGGTGGAACCATCCCGTGCTCGGTGAAGTGCAGCCCGTCAAGTTCATCGATCTGGCGGAAGAAAGCGGCCTGATCATTCCGCTGGGCGATTGGGTGCTGCGCGAAGCCTGCCGGCAGAACAAGGCCTGGCAGGATCAGGGGTTCACCCCGATCACGGTCTGCGTAAACGTTTCCGCACGCCAGTTCCGGGAAAAGGATTGGGTCGACAGGGTAACGGACATTTTGCACGAAACAGGAATGGAACCGCGCTATCTGGAACTCGAGCTGACCGAGAGCATGCTGATGCAGGACGTCCAGAAGGCGATCGCGACGATGCAGAAATTGCAGTCGCTGGGCGTGAACTTCGCGATTGATGATTTCGGGACCGGATATTCGAGCCTTAGCGCATTGAAAAGCTTCCCTGTCGCGCGCCTCAAGATCGACAGCACCTTCGTCAACGATATTCCAAATGACGTCAACGGCCGTAATATCGCCAGTGCGGTCATATCTCTCGGCCAGAAATTGAACATGCGTGTCATAGCGGAAGGCGTGGAGACCGATGAACAACTCGCGTTTCTGCGCGGTCAGCACTGCGACGAAATTCAGGGTTATCACTTCAGCAAACCGATCTGGCCGGACGCGATCGCCGAAATGCTGCGCAATCACGTCGTGGCAAATTAGGGCGTTTCCAGGCCGGATGGCATGGTTCAGCGTCCCGGGCGTGCCACACCCCGTCGCCTTCGCCCTCAACACATACCCCCGCTCCTTCCCCGTCGGGGTCTTCGACAACTCCGCGAACACCCCATCCCGGACGCCGGGCATAATCCGTCCGCGCATTACCCCTGAGAACAGGCCGCACGAACCCGCCTCGCCAACCTCTCCGATTCCGCAGGGTGAATGAGCGGTTAACATGGTGTGCGCGAACGCACAGTTCCGTTGCGGCACTTCGGGCACATTCGGGTCAGGTTTCCGGCGCGATCAAGTCTGCATGATGCGGAGTGGTCGTCGGGAATTGGGGCTTGGCTCGAAACAGGAAGGAGCACGAAGATGACCGACACACGCACGACACGAAAGGCGCTTTTCGCCGCCCTCTTGATCCCGATGATCGCCATGGGCGGCCTCGTCGCGACGGCCGACTATTCTTTCGCGCAGGCAAACAACGCCGCCGGCGCGAAAGGCGGCGGCAACAATGGCGGCGGTAACGGAGGTGGTGGAAACGGCGGAGGCGGCGGCGGCGAGCGCGGCGAGGGATCGACGAGCGCACTCGATCTCATCTTTGTCCGCACTGATGATGAACCGCGCATCAGGGTCCTGAAACCGCGCAAACCGCCGCGCAAACTGCCGCCCAGGACGGTTCAGTCCGTCTGCATCAAGGACAGCTGCACCTGCGATATGCGCACCGTTCGCTCCGGCGGCCAGCTCATCACGATCCGCGATTGCTACAAGATCTCCGGCAACACGATCAAATACTGCGAACCGCTCGCGCAGTGACATGCCGGACAGACAAAAAAGGCCGGGCGAGAGCCCGGCCTTTTCATTACTCGTTCTCTTGACAGCGCCCGTTCGACCCCCGGTACGGCGGTGGTACCTCGACCGGTTCGGAGAACATGTCGCCCCCTCACCCCGGCCGCTGGTCGAACGTCTCCACATCCCCCAGATGCTCGTCCCAGTTCGCCCTGTCGGCGAAGAAGATGTGGGCGTCGGGCTCGATCTAGACCGGTATATCGAGGCATCCGGCAGGCACCATCACTCCGGTCCCGCGCTGGCGCGGCAGCGGCGAGCCGCACTCTGCGCAGAAGCCTTTCGGATAGCGCATCCCGGCACTTCCGATGTCGAATAATTACGGCCCTCTCCGCCCAAACCTCAGAAAACGAAAGCAAATGAGAGCGAATTGCATCGATCTGAAGCCAATAGACAATTGAAATTGACATCGCCAGGTAAAATTGCGATACAAACGAAAGCACTCGAAAACGATCGAAAGGATATCTGGAAAAATGCTCAGCGGGCTTTGGCTCACGGCCACAGCCTCCGATCAACGATAATTCGCGGCAAACACCTGGCGCAGGGAGACGTCAAGTTTGTCCCGGGAGGAGAAATTCATGATCAGGAATCTGTTTAAAGTCGTTGCTGTTGCGGCCGGCGCTTTGCTTTTTGCCCCTTCGGCGTTCGCGGATCAGCTCAAGGGAGCCATCGTCGTCATGGATCTGACGACCAACGCATTTCAGATTGAGATGGCCGAACAGGCCGTTGCCTATGGAAAGGAAATCGGCGCTGACGTGAAGGGAACGCGATGAGAGTGGAGAGCGCGACAGCGGACAGGAAGTTTGGGCGAGCTTGTCGTAGCGCGTGGCCACGCGCCGAAAATCCTTGAGACGGCAGAAGGCATTCTCGATCAGATGACGGTCGCGGTATCGGCGTGTGTCATAGGCAATTCTGCGCTTGCGATTGATGCGGCCAGGAATGACGGGAACAGTGCCCTGGCTTCGCAAGGCACTTCGCAGGGCATTGGCGTCGTAGCCCTTGTCGGCCAGGAGAGAGCGAGCACCATGCAGTTGCGACAGCAACACCGGAGCAGCTTTCATGTCCGAGACATTGCCGGGCGTCATCGTGAAAGCAAACGGCCTTCCAAGCACATCGGTCAGGACATGGAGCTTGCTGGTTTGGCCACCGCGTGAGGGGCCGATATCCTGCGCTTTTGCCCCCCTTTGCCGCCGTGGGCGGAGCGATGCGCCTTGATATAGGTGGAATTGATGGATGTGCTTTTGGTGACGCGCCGGCGCCTGCCAGAGCCTCGACCAAACCTGTCCAGAACCGGCGCCGGGACCAACGGTTGAAGCGGTTGTAGATGGTCGTTGAAGGGCCGTATTCAGGCGGACAATCGCACCAGCGGCACCCAGTCTTGAGAACATGGATAATGCCCGAGATGACGCGACGGTCATCGACGCGCCGCGCGCCGGGTTGGTTCTTCGGCAGATGCGGCTCAATCGCCGCCCATTGCGTATCGCTCAACCAAAAAAGCTTGCCCATCATTACCTCCAGGCCATCGTCTGGAGCCTGAATTTGATTTGCAGCGCCTGTTCAATAGGCTGATTGGGTTTGGACCCTACGCACCGGCCGGCTCGTTCGGAGACTACGAGGGCCAGATTTCCATCATCGAGAACCTGATCACCAAGCAAACCGACTTCATCATTCTCGTTGCCGGACACACGACCGCGCTTGTTCCGGTCGTGGACAAGGCGATGAAGGCCGGCGTTGCGGTGGTCAATATGGACAACCGCCTGAATACCACCAACGTGGTGACCTATGTCGGTGTCGACAACGGCCAGGGCGGCAAGATGGCCGTCGACTATATCGCCAAGAAACTCGGCGGCGTCGGCAAGATCGCGCTCATTCAGGGCGAGACCGGCAATCCGGTTCAGATCCTGCGCACGAAAGGCTTCGAACTCGGCTCTCTCGTGCACCCCGGCCTGAACGTCGTTGCCCAACAAGGCGCGCATTGGACCGAGGAAGAAGGACTTAAGGTGATGGAGGATATTCTCCAGACCAATCCCGATCTCAACGCGGTCTTCGGCGAATCCGACAACCTCGCCGTCGGCGCGGCACGCGCCGCCAAGTCCGCGGGACGCGACGACATCGTCATCGTCGGCTATGACGGGCAGCAGGGCGGCTACAAGGCGATCAAGGCAGGTGACGTTGCCGCGACCATCCGCATGGATGCCCGCAAGATGGTCCAGCTGAGCATGGATGCTGCGATCCAGTACATCAATAACGGCAAGTCTCGCGACGGGATCGACCCGGAAACCTACCTCAATCCCGAGCTGGTGACGGTTGCAGAGGTCGATCAGTACATGAAGTGACGCGCTTGATCGCGGCATGATTTATTGAACGACAACGCCATATCGGGGCCGCGAAGCTGACGCTCTGCGGCCCGTTTTTCTCTCTTCGCACAGGCTGTCGGCATGCAAGCTCTCCTTAAGGCGAGGCGGATCTCCAAGCAGTTTCCCGGCGTGCTGGCGCTGGACGAGGTGGACTTCGATCTGGCTCACGGCGAAATACATGCGCTACTCGGCGAGAATGGCGCGGGAAAGTCGACGCTCGTCAAGATCGTCACAGGTGCGTATCGGATGGATTCCGGCAGCATCTCGATCGACGGCAAGCTGGTCAATTTCCATAGCCCGTCCGATGCCCAGGAAGCCGGAATTGGTGTCATCTACCAGGAGTTCTCGCTGGTCGATTTGCTTTCGGTGTCCGAGAACATCTTCCTCGGAAGCTACCCGATGCGTCGGGGCATGATCGACTGGAAGGAAATGAATGCCGCCGCGTCACGGCTGATGAAACAGTTCGGAGTGAACGCCCAGCCGACGGACATCCTGTCGACACTCGGTGTCGCGACGCACCAGATGGTCGAGATCCTCAAGGTCCTGCGCCGGGAGAACCTGAAGATCCTCGTCATGGACGAGCCGACGTCGTCCCTTTCGGACGGCGAAGCCCGGTCGTTGTTCGGGTTCATGGGCAGGCTCAAGGCGCAGGGTGTATCGATTATCTACATTTCGCACCGTCTGGATGAGATCAAGCAATTCTGCGACCGGGTCACGATCTTCAAGAACGGAAAGCGGGTCTGCACCGAGATGGCCGCCGACATGGCCGTTTCAGACATGGTCGCCCACATGATCGGGTCGGAACTGGCGGAGCAATACCCGCCAAAGGTCCGGAACCCCGGCGAGGTATGCCTGCAGATTGAGCGGCTCACGGGCCCCGGTTTCGACGAAGTCTCGTTCTCGGTGCGCAAGGGCGAGGTTCTGGGGATCACCGGGCTGGTGGGCGCCGGCAAATCCGAGCTTGTCGAAACCCTTTTCGGCGCCCGCGACGCAAGAGGCGGATCCATCACGATCGACGGCCGACCGATAGAATTGCGAACGCCCGGGCACGCGATCGCCAATGGCATCGGCCTCCTGCCGGAAAGTCGAAAGACCCAGGGCCTGGTTCTGGCGATGAGCTGTACCCACAACATCAGCCTGGCCTCGCTGGACAAGGTGTCACGGCCGTTTCTGAAGTTGGACGCGGAGCACGGGATTGCCCGCGAAATGTTCGAAAATCTCGAGGTGCGCCCCGGCGATCCGCACAATCTGGTGGTCAATCTGAGCGGGGGCAATCAACAAAAGGTCGTGCTGGCGAAATGGCTCATGCGCGATAGCCGCGTATTGCTTTTCGACGAACCGACAAGGGGCATCGATGTCGGTGCCAAGTTTCAAATCTACTCGATCATACGAAAGCTGGCCGCAGCCGGTAAAGCCGTCATCGTGTCGTCGAGCGAGATCGAGGAGATCAGTGGACTTTGCGACCGCGTGCTGGTCATGCGCAAGGGCAGGATCACCGCATGCCTCGAAGACGGTGACGTCAAACGGGAAGTCATACTCGAAGCAATTGCTGGGGAAGAACAATGAATTTTAGCCGCGTGCTGAAGGAAAACCGGCAGCCGATCATCGCTGCTATCTCGCTGCTGGTCGTCGTATTCCTTCTGAGTACGCTATCGGAGTATTTCCTTGGCCTGAACAACCTTTTCAACATCGGCAAACAGGCATCGATCAACCTGATAATCGCCCTCGGAATGACCCTTGTCATCATCTCGGGAGGCATTGATCTGTCCGTCGGGTCGCTGCTCGCCCTGACCATCTCGGTCATGGCCGTTCTCAACGTGGTCTATGGTGTGGACATCGTTCTCGCCGCGACAATCGCTGTGCTCGCATCTGTTCTGGCGGGTTTTCTGAATGGCATCATCATTCAGTACGGAAAGGTCCCGGCCTTTATCGCGACGCTGGGCATGATGGGGATCGCCAGGGGCCTCGTTCTGCTGATATCGCGCGGCAATCCCTCCATGTCGTTCCCGTCGGCGTTTCTCTGGATTGCCGACGGTACCGTTCTCGGCGTCCCCTTTCCGATCGTCGCATCGCTCGTCATGGTCGTCGCGATCGTGTTCTTGCTGAAATACACCCGGCTGGGCCGTGAGATATACGCCATCGGTGGCAACGAGGAAGCGGCGCGGCTATCGGGCATCAACATCCCCAGGGTCCGCATTGTCACATATACGATATCCGGCCTCTGCTGCGCGCTCGGAGGCATCGTCTTCGCAGCCAGGTGGGAGCCGCGCCGCCATCCGCGGGCATCGGCTATGAGCTGAACGCGATTGCGGCCGTTGTCATGGGCGGCATGTCTCTCAACGGCGGCAAGGGAAATGTCCTCGGTACGGTCGTTGGCGCCATGCTTATGGCGGTGATCTCCAACGGCCTGAACATAATTGAGGTCGATCCCTACTGGCAGGATATCGTCATCGGATTGATCATCGTCATCGCGGTCATCTTATCAAACTTCCGATCGACGGACAGGTAGCGCCGTCGGCGCGGGAAAGTCCCTCACCCTGGCCGCTGGTCGAACGTCCCACATCTCCAGATGCTCGTCCAGTCGCCTGTCGGCGAAGAAGATAGCGCGTCCGGCTCGATCTCGACCGGCGTATAGAGGCACCGGCCGGCACCACACGCCCTCGCCGCGCTGGCGCGGCAGCGGCGAGCCGCACCCGCGCAGAAACTCGTGAACCAGGTGCCGGGAACCTCGAAGGGCTCACCTGTCCCCCGGACAGCCAGGTGATCGCGCGTCGGAGGAAAACAGTTGCGACGCAGCGCCGTCCCGGAAAACTTCCGGCAGCGTAATGGCACAGGAAGAACTTCTCGAACCCCTGAAATCTCGAAGGTGACCGCGCCGCAAAGGCAGGAGCCCCTGTGTTTGCTGCTCATGGACAACTCCTTGTTTGAAGGTCGCGCCTCTAGACCGATTTCGCATGCTCCCTGAGCACATATTTCTGCACCTTGCCCGTCGAGGTCTTCGGCAGGTCGGTGAACACCACGTGCCGCGGGCACTTGAACCGCGCGATCAGGGTGCGGCAGTGGGCGATGATGTCGTCGGCGCTGGCCTCTCTGCCCGGCTTCAGTTCGATGAAGGCGCAGGGCGTCTCGCCCCATTTGTCGTCGGGGCGCGCCACCACGGCCACCGCCGCGACGGCGGGATGCTTGTAGATCGCGTCCTCCACCTCGATCGACGAGATGTTTTCGCCGCCGGAGATGATGATGTCCTTGGAGCGGTCCTTGAGCTGGATATAGCCGTCCTCGTGCATCACGCCGAGATCGCCGGAATGGAACCAGCCGCCGGCAAACGCCTCGTCGGTCGCCGACGGGTTTTTCAGATAGCCCTTCATGACGATATTGCCGCGGAACATCACCTCGCCCATCGTCTCGCCGTCGGCGGGCACCTTTTCCATCGTCTCCGGGTCCATCACCGTGACGTCCTCCAGCGCCGTGTAGCGCACGCCCTGGCGCGCCTTCTGCGCCGCCTTGTGCGGCCCGTCGAGCAGGTTCCACTGCGCGTGCCACTCGTTGACCACCGCCGGCCCGTAGGTCTCGGTCAGCCCGTAGAGATGCGTCACCTCGAAACCGGCATCGGCCATGCCGGCGAGCACGCTTTCCGGCGGCGGCGCGGCGGCAGTGTTGAAGGTCACCGTCTGCGGGAACTCGCGCTTCTCCTCGTCCGGCGCGTTGATCAGCGTCGACATCACGACCGGCGCGCCGCATAAGTGCGTCACGCCATGGTCGGCGATGGCGTCATACATCGCGTTGGCGCGCACCCATCGGAGACACACATGCGTGCCCGCCTGCACCGCCAGCGTCCACGGGAAGCACCAGCCGTTGCAGTGGAACATCGGCAGCGTCCACAGATAGACCGGGTGCTTCTCCATCCCCGAGGCAATCACGTTGGCGTAGCCCATCAGCGCCGCGCCGCGATGGTGATAGACCACGCCCTTCGGATTGCCGGTCGTCCCCGACGTGTAGTTCAGCGAGATCGCATCCCACTCGTCCTGCGGCATCGCCCACGCGTAGTCCGGGTCGCCGTCGGCGATGAAATCCTCGTATTCGATGACGCCGAGCATCTCGCCCTTCGGGAAAGGCGCGTCGTCGGGATAGTCCGGGTCGTCGTAATTGATCACCAGCGGATTGGCCTCCGCCCGCTTCAGCGCCGAGGCCATGACGGCGGAAAACTCGCGGTCGACGATCACCACCTTGGCCTCGCCGTGGTCGAGCTGGAAGGCGATGATGTCGGCGTCGAGCCGCGTGTTCAGCGACAGCAGCACCGCGCCCGCCATCGGCACGCCGTGATGCGCCTCCAGCATCGCCGGCGTGTTCGACAGCATGACCGCCACCGTCTCGCCGCGCTTGACGCCGGCCTTTTCCAGCGCCGAGGCGAGCTTGCGCGAACGCGCGTAGAATTCGCCGTAGGTTCGGCGCAGCGATCCGTGGATGATGGCGACATGGTCCGGGAATATCCCGGCTGCGCGCTGCAAATGCTTCAGCGGCGTCAGCGGCTGGTAATTGGCCGCGTTGCGGTCGAGCCCTTCGCCATAGATCGTGCCTTCCATCAAGTCCTCCCGGTGGTGACGAATTTCAGACGCCAATCTAGGGACTTCGCCCGGCGGCGTCATCCGGGAAATCGCTGAAAACGGATCCATCAAGATCTGTGTCGGAAAGAAAACCGGTTTGTTCCCGCGCTCGGGAGCCGATTTCGGTCTGCGGCCGTTTTTCGTTCGATGACACGCCGAATGCGACACTGTGAAAAGAGGAGACTGTCATGAAACGCAAGCTTTTGACTTCGACCGCGACCCTCGCCCTGTCATGGCCCCGACGGCCTCGGTTTTCGCGCAGGACAGCCCGTCCGCAGACAAGCAGGCCATCATTGTGCCCGGCGATGACGGAGGAACCGGTTCCGGCGCGCTTTTCGGCCAGGAGCGGGCGGAGCCGCTATCGGAAAATCGCCGCGTAACGCGGGCCGAAAAATTTCGTGAACGCCTTCACTTCCGGCCGCCGATAGGCGTCCGGCGAGATGAGGATCATGTGCTGCGCCGACATCTCCTCGGGCGGCTCGAAGCAGCGTATCAGCGTTCCGGCTCTCTCGTCGGCTTCGGCCAGCTTCAGGTTCATGACGCCAAGGCCGTGCCCGGCCCTTATGGCGGCGTCCATCAATTCGATCTCGCTGAACGACATGACGATCTGCTCCGGCGAAATTTGTCGCAGCAGCCATTCGCGAAATTGAAAGTGCATGCCGGTGCGCTCGAAAGTCACGAATGAGTGACCCTGCATTTCTTCGGGGGACCGTGGCAGGCCGTGTTTCTTCGCATAGGCCGGCGCGCCGTAAAGCGTGAAACGCGCCGTGCTGATTTTCCTGCAAATAAGGTTTTGATCCGGTTCGCTTGCCGTGATGCGCAATGCGATATCGGCTTCGCCTGCCGAAAGGTCGAGCGGTTTGACGCCCGGCAGGAACTCGAACCGCACCTCCGGATGCAGTGTGGAGAATTCGCTGAAAACCTGCGTCACGCGCGGCGAAAAATTGGCAGAGAACGCGGTTATCCGGATGGGACGCGGACGCGACAGGCTGTCTGCGTTCTTCGCCAGTTCTGACGCTGCTGCCTCCAGCGCTTCTGCCTGCGGCAGCAGCGACCGGGCGGCTTCGGTTGGCCGGAACCCGCGATTGTCTCGCTCGAAAAGGATCAGCCCGAGCTGATGCTCCAATGCCTCGATTCGGCGCGCGACGGTTGGCTGCGCAACTCCGAGCACGTGCGAGGCCGCAAGCGTCGATCCCTTCCTGAACACGGCCAGAAAGACCCTGACGTCAGACCAGTTCTGAAAATCGTTCTTCATTTTTGAAGATCAGCACAACGTTGGGGAATGTTCCAGCCGAAAACGCGGCGGCCTACCCTCGGCGACAGCGAAGCAACCCGGGACAGGATCGGAAAAATGACATCGCTGACGCTTTCTCCGCGAATTCGGGACTATGTCGACATGCTTCTCGGCCGTCGCGCCGGGTCCGAACCGTCACGATCCGGCAAGCCGAACCCTCCACAAAGCCGGGAAGAAAGGCACGAATTGATCGAAGAGATGCTGCTGACCAATCCGGCGATTTGCGCAAGCGAGTTCGGCGTTCAATGGATGTATACGAGATATGGCAGGGACTGACCGCGCAGCGGCCGATGGACAGGAATGCGCGGCCGGCGGGTCGCCGCCGCCCCGTCAATCGCAGCTGTTCGCCGCCTTCAGCGCTTCGTGGCGCTTGTCTCTGTCCAGCGCGCCAAGGCGTTCACCGCCGCATAGAAATCCGGATAGTCGCCCGAACAGGCTTCGAACAGATGCACGAACGCCGGAACCAGATTGTTGTAGAATGCGGTTGCCGCGAGCTTCGCGTTGTTGATCGGGGTATCGAACCAGGAATCATACCCGCCATATCCGCCCCAGCGGCCGTCCCTTAGGCGCCGATACCGCAGCCGCAGGTTTTCGATGACGGCTTTTTTCGCCGCCCGTTTTTGCTCTGCGCCGCCCGAACCGTCATAGACAGCCTTCAACTCGTTTCGGGCTTCGGCCACGAGCGCCAGAAAATCGGCCTCGCGCTTCCGGCCGGCTTCATAACGCCGCAATGCGGCGGGTTCGTGCCTCTCCGTCAGCCATTTCTTCACGCCGGTCGTTTCGACGGCGACGGCGAAGGCCTCGTTGAATGCGGTGTCGCCACGCACATAGAAGCGTTGGTGGGCCAGTTCGTGAAACACCAGTCCGGCGAGATAGGTTTCATCGTGGCGGAGCATCGTGTTGAGCAGCGGATCGCTGAACAATCCGAGCGTCGAATAAGCGGTGACGCCCGATACGTAGACGTCGAGGCCATGCCGTTTGTTCTCGTCGGCAAACCTGGATGCCGCCTCCCGGGAAAAATAGGCCCGATAGGGCACGCATCCATAGAGCGGAAAACACCAGATACGTCCATTCAGCGAGAATTCGGGCGCAGCGAATACGGCCCATGTCACGAAATCGCGGTGGGTATCGACGTAAGAGCGATAGCTGTCGTTGTCCGGCAGCGCGAGTTCATCGGTTGCGAAGCGGCGTATGTCGCTTGCCAGTTCCAGCTGCGCGCGCAATGCGCTCGGCTCGGAAGGATCGTCGATGAGCTTTTCGACCTTCTGGCGGGCCGAGATCATCCGGATATGGCCGTTCACGGACTGCGCGTAGTACGAAATGCCGGTGCAGCCAGTGAGGCCTAAAAGCAGGACAGCCGTCGCCATCAACCGTAGGAATGCACGATACATGCTTCGCCCATATCATGGCTTGCGCGCCCCCATCGAGCAATTCTCCCGCAAGCCCGTCGCCGATTTACGGTTCGCGACAGGACGGGCGACAAGCGCCGCGCGCCTTCGCGAGGATGGTATTCAGTCCATGTGCAGCGATACCAGTTCGATGCGCGCCGCCGTCCCGGCGATGACGGAGGAATCGGCCCCGGCGGGCTTTTCGCCGGTCAGGTCCGGCCAGGCGCTGTCCAGCCCGTCGAGATAGGCGGAGATCTTCTCGAACTCCTTGCCGTATTCCGCGCGCATGAAGTCGGGCGCGCCGCCAAGCAGCCGCTTCGCCGCCTGCACATATCCCCAGGCGTCCTGGTATTCATGCGCGTCGGTGACCTTCCCGTCGGCACGCCGTTCGCATAGTCGCCGCCGGCATTGCGCACCAGATGCACGATCGTCATCGCCAGTTCGCGCGGCGCTTCCGGCGCGCCGTTCTCCTGCGTGGCGGCGGCCAGGGCCGCAAGCTTCGATGTCACCTCGTCGGCCGGCGCGCCTTGCGTCGATCGCGTCGGCCAGCGCCGTCAGCTCCGCCGCAAAGCCCGGCATGTTCAATTCGGTCAGCATCGGCTTCAGCTCGGCATAGATATCGTCCGACGGGCGCACCAGGTGGTCCTTCGCCGCCTCGGCCTGACCCTGTTCGTAGAGCGCCGCCGCGACGATCATCTTGCCGGCGATCTCGCCGACCCCGACATGGAACGCCAGGTCCTCGTCCACCGCCGTGCCGACGCCCTCGCCGGCCTCGCCGCCCGAACCGGCCGCCAGGATCAGCGGCGCCGCCGGTCCGGCCAGCGCGCTGGTATCGTGGAAAGTCTTGCCCGCGAAAGTGTTGCCGGCAAGCGGGCCCGCCTGCGCCGCGGTCGTCGCTGCCACCGCCGTGCCCAGCACCGCGAATTTCCTGATCGTTTTCTTCATGGTCGCCTCGCAACTCAAAGTCCGTATTGCCGAAATTCGCTATCATCGGCTAAGAGTTAACTCAACCGGAAATGTCAACTTTAGAGCTCGGAAATATTCGCTGGAAAGGCTGCGCATGCTGACGATCGAAAACATCCTGACGCAGGCCGAAATCGACGCCATCACGGAGACGGTCGCCGAGGCCGATGCCGGTTTCGCCGACGGCGCGAAGACCGCAGGCTGGCAGGCCAAGGACGTCAAGCGCAACCAGCAGCTCGACGCGAAGACCGCCGCCGCCGTCACCGCCAAGGTCGAGGCGGCGCTCATGGCCAACCCCGTCTTCATGGCCCACGCCCGCCCGCGCGATTTCGTCAGGCTGATGGTATCGCGCTACCGCGAGGCGATGGAATACGGCATGCATGTCGACGACGCGCTGATGGACGGCAAGCGCACCGATCTTTCCTTCACGCTGTTCCTCTCCGCCCCGGACGCCTATCAGGGCGGCGAACTCGAGATCGAGGCGCCGGGCGGCCACTTCTCGGTCAAGGAGGCCGCCGGCTCCGCCTTCGTCTATCCCTCGACCACGCTGCACCGGGTCGCCCCGGTCACCTCCGGCGAGCGTCTGGTGGTCGTCGGCTGGGTGCGCAGCCATGTCCGCGGCGCCGAACAGCGCGACATCCTGTTCGAGCTCGACAACGTCATCGCCGCGTCGCGCCAGGAGGCCGCCTCGCGCGCCACGCTCGACCGCCTGCTCAAGGTGAAGAACAACCTGATCCGGCTCTGGGCGGAAGACTAGAACATTTCGGGATCACGAAACGGGGATAAAGCCCCAATTCGGTGGCAATTCGCCCCCGAATCACTACATTCCCTGTCAATGAGCGATCCTTTCGACGACATCCCCTTCGGCGACGAGCCGCCGCGCCCTGCCCCTGCGGCATCCGGCCAGCTCGGGCATTGCCGCGCGCGCCATGGCGGCGCGCCAGCCCCGGCGTGCCGACTATCTCGAGGGCCTCAACGCGGAGCAGCGCCGCGCCGTCGAGACCACCGAGGGCCCGGTGCTCGTTCTGGCCGGCGCCGGCACCGGCAAGACCCGCGTTCTGACCACCCGCATCGCCCACATCCTGTCGCTCGGCCTCGCCTGGCCGTGCGCAGATCCTCGCCGTCACCTTCACCAACAAGGCGGCGCGCGAGATGAAGGAGCGCATCGGCCTGCTCGTCGGCGAGGCCGTCGAGGGCATGCCCTGGCTCGGCACCTTCCACTCCATCGGGGTGAAGATCCTGCGCCGCCACGCCGAGCTCGCCGGCCTGCGCTCCGATTTCACCATCCTCGACACCGACGACCAGATCCGCCTGATCAAGCAGGTGATCCAGGCCGAGGGCCTCGACGACAAGCGCTGGCCGGCGCGCCAGTTCGCCCAGATGATCGACGGCTGGAAGAACAAGGGCTTCGGCCCGAAGGACATTCCGGAAGGCGACGCCCGCGCCTTTGCGAACGGAAAAGGCCGCGAACTCTTCGCCGCCTACCAGGACCGCCTCAGGACGCTCAACGCCTGCGACTTCGGCGACCTGCTCTGCCACCCGATCCGGATCCTGCGCGACAACCCGGACGTGCTGGCCGAATATCACCAGAAGTTCAAATACATCCTCGTCGACGAGTACCAGGACACCAACACCGCCCAGTACATGTGGCTGCGCCTCCTGGCGCAGCGGCCGAAATCGCAAGGCCCGCAAGACCCGCCACCGGCTTCGAGGAAGCCCCCTTCCCGGGCGATAGCCCGCAAGGCCAAGCGGCCGTCGCGCCCGTTGGCGCGCCCTCGCGGAGCGAGCCGCGCAGCGGCGACAGCGTGAGCGCAAACATGACGGCCGAAGGCCGCAAGCCCGACCGGGCGTCGCGCCGGTAGGCCGCCCCCGCGGAGCGAGCCGCGCAGCGGCGACAGCGTGAGCGCAAACGAGCCATACAGCAGATAAACATCTGCTGTGTGGGCGACGACGACCAGTCGATCTATGGCTGGCGCGGCGCCGAGGTCGACAACATCCTGCGCTTCGAGAAGGATTTCCCGGGCGCCGCCGTCATTCGGCTCGAGCGCAACTACCGCTCCACCGAACACATCCTCGGCGCCGCCTCGCATCTGATCGCCCACAATGAGGGCCGGCTCGGCAAGACGCTGTTCACCGAGATGGCCGACCCGGACCACGCCAAGGTGCAGGTCCACGCCGCCTGGGATTCGGAAGAAGAGGCCCGCGCCGTCGGCGAGGAGATCGAGCAGGCGCAGCGCGGCGGCCACGCCCTCAACGACATGGCGATCCTGGTCCGCGCCTCCTTCCAGATGCGCGAATTCGAGGACCGTTTCGTCACGCTGGGCCTCAACTACCGCGTCATCGGCGGCCCGCGCTTTTACGAGCGCATGGAGATCCGCGACGCCATGGCCTATTTCCGCGTCGTCGCCCAGCCGGCCGACGATCTCGCCTTCGAGCGCATCATCAACACGCCGAAGCGCGGCCTCGGCGACGCCTCCGTGCGCATGGTCCACGACTATGCCCGCGCCCGCAACATCCCGATGCTGGAGGCGGCCGGCGAGATCGTCCAGACCGAGGAGATGAAGCCCAAGCCGCGCGCCGCGCTGCGCGAACTCGTCGAGAATTTCGCCCGCTGGCAGCAGCGGCTGGAAAACGCGCCGCATGCCCAGCTCGCCGAGGAGATCCTCGACGAGAGCGGCTACACCGCCATGTGGCAGACCGACCGCTCGGCCGAGGCGCCGGGCCGGCTCGAAAACCTCAAGGAACTCGTCAACAACATGGAGGAATACGAGAGCCTGCGCTCCTTCCTCGAACATGTCGCCCTCGTCATGGACGCCGAGCAGAACGAGAATCTTGACGCCGTCAACATCATGACGCTCCACTCGGCCAAGGGGCTGGAATTCCAGACCGTCTTCCTGCCCGGCTGGGAGGAAGGCCTGTTCCCGCACCAGCGCGCCCTCGACGAGGGCGGCCGCTCCGGCCTGGAGGAAGAACGCCGCCTCGCCTATGTCGGCCTGACGCGCGCCAAGCGCCATTGCCACATCTGGTTCGTCTCCAACCGCCGCATCCACGGGCTATGGCAGTCGACCGTGCCGTCGCGCTTCCTCGACGAACTGCCCGGCCGTCCATTGCGACGTCGCCGAGCCGTCCTCCAACTATGGCGGCTACGGCTCCTACGGCGCCTCGCGCTTCGACAATGCCGACGCCTTTTCCTCCAACCGCTCCTCGCCCGGCTGGCAGCGCGCCCGCGCCAACCGCTCCGAGGCGACCTCGAAGAACTGGGGCTCGCGCTCCGGCCACGCGGTGGAACGCATCGGCTACGGCGAAACCGATTCCGGCTACGGCGCCGGCCGCAAGTCGGTGAAGGGCCGCGTCATCGAGGGCGAACTGGTCGCCAAATCCGTCTCCGACACCCCGTCGGATTTCGAAGTCGGCGACCGCGTCTTCCACCTCAAATTCGGCAACGGCAACATGGTGCAAGTCGAAGGCAACAAGCTCACCGTCGATTTCGACAAGGCCGGGCAGAAGCGGGTGCTGGACGGGTTCGTGGAGCGGGTGTGAGGCTCCCTCTCCCCCTTGGCGGGGGAGAAAGCGAAAACCTGGGTTTAGCGAAGCTAAGCCCTTGGCTTTTTGCAAGAGAGGGGGCAATGCGCCGAAGCCCGCGATCAACCGTGGGGCCAGATCCAAACGCCGTCATCCTCGGGCTTGACCCGAGGACCCGATCCGTGAAGCCGAAACGATGGGCGGCTATGTTTAATACCGGCGGAGATCGGCGTTGACTAGAAACAGGCCAACGTCAAGAATAAGCTCTTACGGGGCAAATTTACGGCGGAATTTTTCTTACAGTGTCTTATCGGTATAGGGTCATCTGTGTTGTATTTGGGCTAGTCATACTTGGACTAGGATCATATCAGAGCTGGGCTCAGGAACGAGTTGAATTCGGAGAGAAAGGGATAACTGTCCCGCCACCGCTTTTCGGGCTCATCGAGCAATCGGAGAAACCAGAGCAGCTCACGAACCCTTGCGAGATCGGAGAAGACAACCGTAATTCCGATCTTTGTGCTCAGTGGAAAGCAGCTGATGCTGCGGATAAATCGGCCTATTGGTCCGGCTCAACGTTCTGGCTTGGCGTTTTCGGTGCCGTGATAGGTACGTTTACCCTTATTGCTGCGGTTGCCGCTGCCTTTTACGCAAAGAGCGCTGTAAAAGCCGCTTGGGGAACCATCGGTGCAACCCGCGAAGTAGGGCGCGATCAGACTCGCGCCTATGTGCATATGAAAAGCATTTGCTGGGTTGAGGACGGGGAGCGCTTTGTATGCACCTGTTATGTTGAAAATAGCGGAGATA
Source organism: uncultured Alphaproteobacteria bacterium (assembly GCA_963712205.1). Classification (GTDB taxonomy): domain Bacteria; phylum Pseudomonadota; class Alphaproteobacteria; order Rhizobiales; family Rhizobiaceae; genus Oricola. Next base: position 577,935 of record CAVQHF010000011.1, read on the forward strand.
CGCCCTGCCTTCGATTCGGTATTTCAGCGGTGATGACGATTAGCCGGCCCGGAAACGAAATCGTCGTAAATACCCCCGTTACGGTGAAACGTGTAGGCTGGAGCGGATTGCCAGGTCACGACGTTTACACTTGCGTTATCACTCCCGAGCCGATGATACCCATTGAGCAAATCGTCAATCGCTCCCCGAATGATCTGCTTATCATATCTGGGACTATTGAGTATGAGACGTTCTTTGCCGAGCGTTTTATCAGCGAATTCAGCTTCATGGGACGCGAACGTGGCATACAGACGTCCGTCAAGAAAGAAGGCACGCGCATGAGTCGGACGACAGTCCCAGTTGCCGTATTCAAACGGTCTGGTGAAACCGAAAAATCCTAGCAAGCCAGCGCCGTTCGCCCAATCACGGTTCAACCCAACTCCGTTTCTGGTTCGGGGCATTCGATGAATAATCCGAGCATCCACCTTCTCCCATAAGGGGAGAAGGGAGATCCGGCGCCTCGCGGCGATTCCGCTACGCGCCCTTCAATCCCTCCAGCGTCTCGGCGACGAAATTCCAGCCCTTCGCCGTCGCGCGTAACTCGCCGGCCGCATGGTCGACGATCATGTACCCCTTCTTGACGAGCGCCCCGGCCACCCAGAGATCGGGCCGGAAATAGCCGTCATCCAGCGCAATGCCCGTAAGCGGGATGCGGCCGCCTGACAGGACCACATAGGCGAGGAACAGCGCCCGCGTGCGCGGCGTATCATTTTGTGAATCGTTTTCGTCCTGGCCCCAGCTTTCGAACTCGGCCAGCGCGCCGAATGGCTCATCCTGAAATGTCTTCGCCGATGCGTCCTTGCCGTCAATGAGCCGCGACATCGCGTCAATGATCCTGCTCACGGTTTCCTTTCCGGTATCGGGCATTCGGGCCTCCATTGGATAAAGGGACGGATGATCGCCCACGTTAGGCCGGCGACGCGGGAAATCGCAACTGCCGGTTGTTGCCGCGCCCGCCGCCGGTGAAAACGGCCGCCGCCGCTTAAACATATCTGAACACCGCCAGCGTATGACGATCCCCTGACGTTCGAATGCACTCGAACCGGAATTGGGGAATGTGATGGATCGATCCGCGAAGACCATGAGCCGCAGGGCCTTCCTTTTCGGCGCCAGGGCGGCGCGCAACGAGGACGGCACGACCGCGATCGCCTACGGATTGATCGCCGCGATCATCGCGGTCGCCTTGATCCCGACACTGACCAAGCTGGGATTTTCCACCAACGAGAAATACCGCTGCACCGCGCGCGTGGTCGGCGACAAGAAAATCGGCAGGAAGTGCAAGAAGGCGCTCAACCAGTAGCGACCGGCCGGCGGACGCGCGGGCCTGAAGACTGGCATCTAAGCGCGCTGGCTCGCATGCGCAGGAACGCGCAACAGGAAACATCGCTACCCCCACCCTGTCATCCCTCCCCTCAAGGGGGAGGGAGGTCGCTGGCATCCAGCCTACGCATGACTCGATGGTGCGAATGGAAGCGATGGAGTGGATGTCTTCCCTCCCCCTTGTGGGGAGGGATACAGGGTGGGGGTCGTCGCGAAGCGACCACTAAAAACCGCGCAATTCCATAGCCCCGGCGGCCAATCGCCAAATTCCCGGCGTGATCTTGTCCACCGCTCCCCCGCCTCCCTTACCCTTGCCCGAATGACGAACGCGCAAGGAAGCACGATCAACTGGGACAGGGCGATAACCCGCAACCGCGACGCGCTTCTGCGCTTCTTGCGAGCGCTGTTCGCCATGGCCGGTCTGGTTGACGGCGAGCCCGTCGCGACTTTGCCGCGCCATCTCCACAACCACATCCTGCGCATTCTCCGTGCGGCCGAATCCGCCGTCCGGCGTCTCGTCGATCATCGCCGCGCGCGAGCTTGTTGTTGTGGTGGTGCCCGCGCCCCGCAAACAGGCCACCACACCATCCACCACAACCAACAACCACATCCGTCTCCGCTGTTGCGGCGCTTCCCCCTGCTCGATCCGCGCAAGCGCTTCGACTTCCGTCCGCGCCGCCGCCGCGCGAAATCCTTCCCGCGCATCTGCATCATCGGCCTTACCGAGCCGCGCCCGATCCCCGACGACTGGATTCCCTCGCCCGACGACGAGATCGACGCCGCCCCCTCTGCCGCCGGCTCGCCGGGCTGAAACGCGCGCTGGACGATCTCGCCGGCCAGGCCAAACGCCTCGCCCGCTGGCGGGCCAGACGCGATCTCGGCATCAACCGAAGCAAATATTTCTCGCCGATGCGCCCCGGCTGGCCGCCCGGCCGCCGCAAGCGGGTCTTTCACGAAGTCGACGACGTGCTGCGCGAGTGCCACGCGCTGGCGCATGTCGCGGAGCGGGAGGACACGTCGTGAGCCGGGCAGGATCACGGAAAATGACGGCGAATCCGGCTTTGAAAACAAAGCGCGGAGGCGATTCCGCGCGCCTTCTCTCCCCCCTTGCGGGGGAGAAAGCCTTTCCTGCGGTACGAGGGCAGCGCCGGCGAAGCTAAGTGCTTGGAAAAGGCAAGAGAGGGGCTCGCGATGTTGGACAGAGCGCACCCGGATCTGTCCGCTGAAAGAGCCACTCGCCCTTCCTCCTCACTAGCGGGAGAAAGCCTGAGCTACTTCGCCGCGTGCGTCCTGAAAAACCCGATCCGCGACACGGCTGATCGCCGCGGCCAGCGCGGCGAAGCCCGCGGCGACGCCGAGCGCGGTGATCGCGCCGGTGATGCCGATCCGCGCCATGCATCAGCGCGGCCAGCGCCGCGCCGATGGTCTGGCCGGTCAGCCGCGCGGTGCCGAGCATGCCGCTCGCCGACCCGCTGCGCGCCTTCGGCGCCGAGGTGATCAGCGTGCGGTTGTTCGGCGTCTGGAAGAAGCCGAAGCCCGCGCCGCACAGCGCCATGCGCCAGGCGATGTCGGGGATCTGCGGATGCGCCGGCAGCAGCGCCAGCGCCGCCAGCCCGGCCGCCAGCGCGGCAAGGCCGATGCCGCCGAGGATCGCCGGCGAATACCGGTCGGACAGCCGGCCGGCCAGCGGCGCGGCGACGCCGGTCGCCAGCGGCCAGGGCATCATCAGCATGCCGACCTCGGCCGGCGCGAAGCCCATGATCGACTGGAAGGTGAACGGCAGCGACACGAAGGCCAGCATCTGCGCCGTGAACGACGGCGATCGAGGTGCCGATCGACATGCGCGAAGACCGGCAGTTGCAGACAGGTCGAGCGGCAGCAGCGGCTCGCGCGATCCCGCAGTTCGCGCGCGCACCAGCAGCGTCGCCGCGGCGGCGACGCCGGCGATCCTGGCCGGCGAGCCAGCCAGGCCGGCAGCCCGTGGCCGAGCTGTCGATGGTCGTGATGAACAGGCCGATGGTCACCGCGCACAGAACCGCGCTCGCCCAGTCGAAGCGGCGCTCGGCCCGGTCGCTTGCCGGCAGGGCGAACAAGCCCATGGTGACGGCGACGACGCCGAGCGGCATGTTGATGGCGAACAGCCACGGCCATGTCGCGCCAGGTCAGGATGAAACCGGCGAGCGCCGGGCCCGAAGGTCGCGGCGCGTGGCGACGACAGCGCGTTGATGCCGATGCGCGGTGCCGAACTTCGGCCTTCGGCACGACATAGCGCAACAGCGCCGTGTTGACGCTCATCAGCGCCCGCCGCGCCGAAGCCCCTGGACGATCGCGCGCCGCCGTCAGCGACGTCAGCGAGCCGGACAGCGCGCAGGCAAGCGACGCCACGGTGAACAGCGACGACGCCGGCGAGATAGACGCGCCGGTAGCCGAAGATCTCGCCGAGCGAAGCGAGCGGCAGCAGCGAGACGACGATGGCGAGCTGGTAGCCGTTGACGATCCAGATCGAGACCGACGGGCTGGCGTCGAAATCGGCGGCGATCGTCGGCAGCGCCACATTGGCGATGGTGCCGTCGAGCACGGCCAGCGTCACCGTCAGCAGGATCGCCGCCCAGGCCCAGTAGCGCTGCGGCGCGTCGAGACCGTCCGAGGCGGGCACGGCTTGCGGTCTTTGAAGCAATTCGGCGGCTCCGGTTTTTCGGCGGGCCGCGAAGAAAATCCGCGGCTGAAGGGCGCCTGCCGCCGCGGGCCGGTCACGGCGCCGGGGCGGCAGTTAACATGACAACGAAACTAGGTCGCGGCGCCGGATCGCTGCAAGCCCGGGGCGGTGCGCAGATGGCGATCCGGCGCATCCCGGAAGCCGAACCTTACGAAAAGTTCATGTAGCTTGCAGTTTTGTAACTTGGGATTTCGCGGTTCTGCCGGCATCTTCGGGTCGTCTCGGATATTATCGGAGGACCCGATGCGATTCTATCTGTTCGCGATCGCCGTTACCGCCGCGGGCGTCGCAGCGACCACCGCGCTCGCGCAAGGGCCCGCCCCCCTGAAGAACGATCCGCGCCGCCCGGTCGCGAAGATCGCCGCCGATCTCGGCATCACCCAGGAACAGTTCACCGCCTGCTTCTCCAACGTCGAGCCGGCGCCGCAGGGCACCCGCGCCTCCGCCGCCCGCGAACGGGCCAACAAGGCAATCCTGCTGCCCTGCCTGCGCGAGGCCAATCCGGCGATCACCAATGCAAGGCTCGACGCGGTGATGGACAAGTACCGCCCCGAGGGCCGCGTCGCCGGCAGCAAGGCCTGACCACGCCCGCGTCTTTCGCGGCGAGCCCTGCGACGATCCAGCGGGTTGCGCGGAGATACATCGAGGGGCATGAAGGGCGCATGGCGTTTCTCAGAAAAGCAATTCTTCCCGCCGTCGCCCTTGTCCTGTTCACCCATCCGGCCCTCGCCCATGGCGGCGCCGAACTCGATGCCGATGACGCGTGGCAGGCATGGCGGCTGACCCCCGACATCGTGATCGCGACCCTCCTGGTCCTGGCGGTTTATGGCGCCGGCATGTGGCGCCGCCGGACAACCCTGCACGGCGCGCAGGCCGCGCGCAGCGCCGCCTTCCTCGGCGGCGTGGCAACGGTGTTCCTGGCGCTGCAGTCGCCCGTCGATCCGATCGCCGAGCGATTGTTTTCCATGCACCAGATCCAGCACATGCTGCTTCGGGTCATCGGGCCGTTGCTGATCGCATGGTCGCTGCCCGCCGCCATGCTCGTTGCCGGCCTGCCGAGATGGGCGCGCGCGAAGGTCCTGGCGCCGCTGCTCTCCGACCGCGGCTTTCGCGGCTTCTTCGGCTTTCTCGGCAATCCCGTCGTCGCGACCGTCCTGTTCATCGCCTCGCTCTATGTCTGGGAGGTGCCGTCCATCCACGACGCCGCGCTGCTCGACGACGGGCTGCACTACACGATGCATGTCACCATGCTGGCGGCAGGCCTCCTGTTCTGGGCGCGGATTTTCGACAGCCGCGTGGCGCCCAAGGGCATCCGCTTCGGTATCAGGCTGATGATGCTGTGGATCGCGATCATCGCCAACATCCTCATCGGCGCGGCGACGACGCTGAAGCCGATGGTGCTCTATCACGCCTATGACATCCACGGCCGGCTGTTCGGCATGCCGCCGCTCGCCGACGAGCAGCTCGGCGGCGTGCTGATCTGGATTCCGTCCTCCATGATGTGCCTGATCGCGATCATCGTCGTCATCCACACGCTCGGCCTGCACGAGGAGAAAATGGAGGCGGCGCGCACCCGCTGGACGCCGTCCAACTCCGCCGCCATGGCATGGCCCACCACCGGCGCCGAGCTGATCGCCCGCGCCCGCGTCAAGAACAGGCAAATGGCGCTCGGCTTCGCCGGCTTCTCGGCCTCCGTCTTCGTCACGGCGATCATGATCGGCATCCTGTCGCTGAGCTTCGGCCACGGCGCCCCGGCAACCCAGCGTTTCGCCGGAGCAAGGCGCTCGGTGACCCGCCGGCTGGCGCCTGCCGCGCAGATCGGTGTCGGGGTGACGCGGTAGCGGACGCTAGCCGTAACGCTCGACGAAATTCTTCAGGATTTTGGCCCCCGCTTCCGGATTGCCACGCCGCGCCGCCGCCGTCAGGTGCTCGGCGTCTTCCGGCGCGAAATAGCCCTTGTCGCGATAGATGCGGATTCTGAGCGCGAAGACCTCGCCGTCGGCTTCCGGGTGGAACTGCGTCGCATAGACGTTTTCGCCGTAACGGATCATCTGGAACGGGCACGCGTCACCCGAAACGAGATGCACGCAGCCGTCGGGCAGCGCCTGCACCGCCTCCTTGTGGCCGACGAAAGCGTCGAACGGCCCGTCGATGCCGGCCAGCACCGGATCGGCCCGCCCGGCTTCGGTCACCCGCGCGCGCACCACCGAGACCGGCTCGCCGAAACGCTCCTTGGAGACCGGCGCGCCGAGATGATGCGCCAGGATGCCGATGCCGTAGCAGCAGCCGAGAAACGGCACGTCATTCGTCGTGATCGCCGGCATCAGCGACATCACCTCGTCCTCGATATGCTTCTCGATCGGCGATTTCCGGTCTTCCGGATCGCTGACGCAGCCCGGCCCGCCGCCGACGATAACGCCGGCATAGTCGGCAAGGTCGAGATCCGGCAGTTCCTCGCGCTCCAGCCGCACGCGGCGCACGCCGGCTCTCGTCAAGCCCGCCCTTGGCGAGCATCGCGTGGAACTCGTCGTCTGACGCTTCCGCTTCGGGTCTGAGCTGCAGGATGAGAAAGGGCTTCATGGGCGGGTCGGTATCGAGGGCGGATCGGATCGCCGCGCTCTATGCGGCAATCCTTTCCCTCCGTCAAACATGGCCGGCGGGCGACAGCGATGCCGGCCGCAACCCGTTCGTTGATCTGACACATCGCCCGCGTGGATTCGCTTTCCGCGTTCCGCCTCCCCAATGGAAAGGATTTTCCCTGCCGTTCCTATAATGAGTTTTCCAGAGTTATCGCCCGGATACGGGCCCGCCATAATGCGTCAAAGCCCGGGCTGCGTTTTGCGCCGGGCATGACTGTCCCGAAAGGCGGCCCGATGGCCAGGATTGCCCAGCTCGAAAAGAACGTCTTCGTCGCCTCCCAGCTGACGGAAGCCGATTTCGCCGAAATCGCGGCCCGCGGCATCCGGTCCGTTGTCAACAACCGTCCCGACGGCGAGGCTGACGACCAGTTGCACAGCACGCAGGCCGAAGCCGCCGCGCGCCGCCACGGTCTCGCCTTTCATCATGCGCCGGTCACCAATTACGACGTCACCGAGGATGCCCCGGTCGACACCCAGACGCGCCTGATCGCCGACCTGCCCGGCCCGATCCTATTCTATTGCCGCACCGGCAACCGCTCCTCCATCCTCTGGGCCCAGGCCTCGGCCGCCCGTCTCGGTGCGGAAACCGTGCTCGACCGCGCCGCGTCCGCCGGCTTCGATCTCGCCGAACTGCGCGAATTCATCGACGATCGCGCCGACGCTCTGGCCGCCTGAGCACCCTAGCCCGCCTGAAACCGATAACTCCTGCCGAATTTCCGTTGGAAATCGTGTGTGAGAATGCTATAAGCATCTGAAATATAAGTTTTTTTCAGAAACTCCCTTCTCAATCTCGCCAAATTTGCTCCAAGGACGCGCCACATTTGGCCGCCACGCTTCGGCCTCGCCGCGGCACACGCCACGGTGAAAGCCGGGCCGCCGATGCGGCCCGAAAAACGGGAACAAGGGATAAGTCACCATGAAAAAACTTCTGATTGCTGCTGCCGTACTCGGCGCCACCTCCACCCTGGCACTCGCTGCCGATTTCGCCGCCGTCGACGCCGACGGTTCCGGCACGGTGTCGATGGACGAAGCCAAGGCGGCCATGCCGGAACTGACCGACGAAGCCTTCCAGGCCGCCGACGCCGATGGTTCCGGCGACCTGTCTCCGGAAGAATTCGCCACCCTCGCCGGCTGATCCCTGCCGGCCGGGCATTCACGGCAAGACATTCGATCGGCGCGCTCCGGTTTCGGGGCGCGCCGTTTTTGTAAATCTTTTACAAATTTACACCTGGCGCTTTTGCGCTGCAACAAATCGACACGATTTCAGGCGCGAAAAATCGCGATTATCGTGACATTTCACCAAAACAGGCGCATTTCGGATCCGAAAACCGCTGTCACGGCGGATCGGCGCGCCTATGCATCCTCCTCGTCGTGACAAATTTTTACAAACTGACGAAACGAGGACCCCTCTCATGTCTTACTCGCAGGATATCCAGTCGGCCCGCGACCTGATCAAGAGCCACAACGGCACCTGGGACGCCATCGACGCGGAAGCCGTCGCCCGCATGCAGACGCAGAACCGCTTCAAGACCGGCCTCGACATCGCCCGTTACACCGCGAAGATCATGCGCGAGGACATGGCCGCCTACGACCAGGATCCGGCCAACTACACCCAGTCGCTCGGTTGCTGGCACGGTTTCATCGGCCAGCAGAAGATGATCTCCATCAAGAAGCATTTCGGCTCCACCAAGCGCCGCTATCTCTATCTCTCCGGCTGGATGGTCGCCGCGCTGCGCTCCGAATTCGGCCCGCTGCCGGACCAGTCGATGCACGAAAAGACCTCCGTTCCGGCGCTGATCGAGGAGCTTTACACCTTCCTGCGCCAGGCCGATGCGCGCGAACTGGACCTGCTGTTCCGCGAACTCGATGCCGCCCGCGAAGCCGGCGACGCCAACAAGGAACGCGAGATCCAGCACAAGATCGACAATTACGAGACCCATGTCGTGCCGATCATCGCCGACATCGATGCCGGTTTCGGCAATGCCGAGGCGACCTACCTGCTCGCCAAGAAGATGATCGAGGCCGGCGCCTGCGCCCTGCAGATCGAAAACCAGGTTTCCGACGAGAAACAGTGCGGCCACCAGGACGGCAAGGTCACGGTCCCGCATGAGGACTTCCTCGCCAAGGTTCGCGCCTGCCGCTACGCCTTCCTCGAACTCGGCGTCGAAGACGGTGTCGTCGTCACCCGCACCGACTCGCTCGGCGCAGGCCTGACCAAGCAGATCGCCTTCTCCAAGGAGCCGGGCGACCTGGGCGACCAGTACAACTCCTTCCTCGACTGCGAGGAAGTCACCGCCGACGAGCTCGGCCCCAACGACGTCGTCATCAAGCGCGACGGCAAGCTGATGCGTCCGAAGCGCCTGCCCTCCAACCTGTTCCAGTTCCGCAAGGGCACCGGCGAGGACCGCTGCGTTCTCGACTCGCATCACCTCGCTGCAGAACGGCGCCGACCTGATCTGGATCGAGACCGAGAAGCCGCATATCGGCCAGATCGGCGGCATGGTGAACCGCATCCGCGAAGTCGTCCCGAACGCCAAGCTGGTCTACAACAACTCGCCGTCCTTCAACTGGACGCTGAACTTCCGCCAGCAGGTCTTCGATGCCTGGGAAGCCGAGGGCAAGGACGTTTCCGCCTATGACCGCGCGACGCTGATGAGCGCCGCCTATGACGGCATCGGAACTGGCCGCCGAGGCCGACGAGTGCATCCGCACCTTCCAGTCGGACGCTGCCCGCGAGGCCGGCATCTTCCACCACCTCATCACCCTGCCGACCTACCACACGGCCGCTCTGTCGACCGACAACCTGGCCCGCGAGTACTTCGGCGACCAGGGCATGCTCGGCTACGTCAAGAACGTCCAGCGCGCCGAAATCCGCCAGGGTATCGCCTGCGTCAAGCACCAGAACATGGCCGGCTCCGACATCGGCGACGACCACAAGGAATACTTTGCCGGCGAAGCCGCCCTCAAGGCATCCGGCAAGGACAACACGATGAACCAGTTCGCCGCCTGACGGCGAGCGTGGAACGAGATCGCCGCGTAAGCAGGCGTTCCTTGGAGGAGGAGAAAAGGCGGGCTTCGGCCCGCCTTTTTCGTGTTCGCGTATTCGCGCCGAAGGATTCCTCTGTCACAAAAGCTTCAAGGACAAAGATCAAGGAAGGAAATCGCGGCAACCGGCCTATGCTGCGACGGACAATCAGGGGATCATCATGGCAGACAACGACAAACCGAACGACGTGCAGGACTGGCTCGAGGCGGAACTGGCCGACACGCTCGACGAGGATTTCGAACTCGAAATGTCCGAGCCGGCGCTGTCGCTGGAACTGCGCAAGATCTACAACAAGGCGCACCCCGAACAGATCGACCGCAAGGTCTATTTCCGCGAACTGATCCGGCTGCAATCCGAACTGATCAAGTTGCAGGACTGGGTTGCCCACACCGGCGAGCGCATCGTCGTCCTGTTCGAGGGCCGCGATTCCGCCGGCAAGGGCGGCGTCATCAAGCGCATCACCCAGCGACTCAACCCGCGCATCTGCCGCGTCGTCGCGCTGCCCGCGCCGACCGACCGCGAGAAGACGCAATGGTATTTCCAGCGCTATGTCCCGCATTTGCCGGCCGCCGGCGAGATCGTCCTGTTCGACCGCTCCTGGTACAACAGGGCGGGCGTCGAGCGCGTCATGGGCTTCGCCTCGCCCGACCAGGTCGAGCAGTTCTTTCGCGATGTGCCGGAATTCGAGCGCATGCTGGTGCGCAGCGGCATCCGCCTCGTCAAATACTGGTTCTCGATCACCGACGAGGAACAGCAGATGCGGTTCCTGATGCGCATCCACGATCCGATGAAGCAGTGGAAGCTGTCGCCGATGGACCTGCAGTCGCGCGTGCGCTGGGAGGATTACACCAAGGCGAAGGAAGAGATGTTCGCCCGCACCAACATTCCGGAAGCCCCCTGGTACATCGTCGAGGGCAACGACAAGAAGCGCGCCCGTCTCAACTGCATCGACCACCTCCTGACGCTGATTCCCTTCGAGCCGGTTTCACAAGAGGAGGTCGAATTGCCGGAACGCGTGTTCAATCCGGAATACGAACGTGCCGTCCTGCCGCCGGAGCTCTACGTGCCGCGCAAATACTGACGGCGAAGACGGGATTACTGCCCGCGCAGGGCGTCTTGTTCGCGCGGAACGATCACGCTCAGGGCGCCCGGCGCGATGCGAATGTCCACCGGGCCGCGCATCTTGACGAGTTCGCCGTCGATCGCCGCCTTCATCGGACGCCGGCGCATCAGCCGGACCGATGGGGCGGTGAAGGTCTCCATCTGCTGCATCCCGGCCCAGGCCCCGGTGGAGATCCGAGCCGCGATCGCCGCGAGGTCCGCCGGCCGGATCGTGTGGGCGATGTAGACGCCGAGTTCGCCGCCGTCGATGCGGTCGGCATAGGGCAGATGGCCTTCCCCGAACCGGTTGTTGGAGATTGCCAGCGCCGCCGTTGCGATCGCCCTTTCCCGGCCGCTGCCGTCATCGAGCCAGACCCGCACCCGCGGCGGACGCAGGATCGTCTGCGACAGCGAACGCAACCCGCCGACCAGCTTGCCGAGCCGCGAGCCGTATCTCTGCCGGTCGCGTGCCTCGATCATCTCGGGATGGAGCCCGAGCGAGAATTCGTGGATGAATGCCCGCTCGTTGGCGAAAGCAATGTCGGCGGCCGCCGGACGGCCTGCCGCGAGCGCGGAAATCGCCGCGCCAGGATCGAGCGGAATGCCGAGCGAGCGCGCATAGAGGTTCATGTTGCCGCCGGGCAGGACGGCGAGTGCCTTGCCCGTGCCCTGCAGCATGCCGGCCGCCGCCGAAATCGTGCCGTCTCCGCCGCCCGCGAGAATCGCCTCCATGTCGGGCGCATCCCTGGCCGCCGCCAGCGCCGCCTCGATCCGGCGCCCCTCCACGAACGCGACCGAGATCGAATGGCCATGTTGCGAGAACCGCGCGCAAACCGTCTCACGAAGCCAGTCGCGGTCGATGGTTCTGACCGTTGAGGCCTCCGAATTGATGATGGCTGAAAATCGCATGCTCAACCTGTGACGAAGGAAAAAGCGGCCGGCTGCTCCGGCTTTCTACATTCCCACAAGACAAGAGCCGGAAAAAGGTTGCGTCAGAAGCTGATGAAACCGGTTACGCGCCGTTACTTTCAATAATCGATGCGAAAATGCGCTACAATTCTATTCCTTTTTGTCATAGGTCTAGAGACACGCACTGCTCGAACCGGGCAATTGAATGTGGGGATACGGGGAGGGTCGGCAGACTTGTTTCGCGTTTTGGTTGCGCCGGATTTCGAGATTACCGCGGTGGATCCCGACTTTCCGCCGGCGCTTCTCCAAACGCTGAAGACTGCCCGCGACGTTACCGGCAGCAACTATGTTTCCTTCTGGGGACAGATGGGGGAAACGGGTCTGCTGTCGCGGATCGTCGTGTCCACCTATCCCGCCGCCTGGCTGCGCAAATACACCGAAAAGGATTATTCGCGCATCGATCCTGTCATCACCAAGGGGCTTTCATCCGTCGGCGCGGTGATCTTCGACCACAATCACCCTGATACCGCCGAACTGGCCGAATTCGCAGCCAACGCGCTGGCGCACGGAATCGGCCTCTTCACGATCGGCATTCCGGTGCATATCGGCGCGAATTTGCATTCCATCATCACTTTCGCGACCGATATCGATGTCGTCTGGCGATGCCGACGAGGCATCGGCGACCCTGACGAAATGCCGCGAACAGGCCCACATTCTGGCCCTTGCCGTCACCGAGCGCTTCCTCAGGACCGAACCGCCGAAGGTGAACCTGACCGACCGCGAGATCGAGGTCCTTTACTGGGGGTCGCTCGGAAAGACCGACCAGCAGACCGCCGATATCATCGGAATATCCCGCTGGACGGTGGTCGCCCATGTCCAGAGCGCCAAGAGCAAGCTTCGCGTCTCCAACAAGGCCGCGGCCATCGCCCGCGCGCTTGAGTTGCGCGCATTCGCAAAATTCGATCACAAGTTGTAGATCGCCGGACACTGCGGTAAAACAACCTCCGGTTTCCCCCGCCGGAGAGTGCGATGATCATTCACGTCGAAATGCATGAGCGCGCCAGGCATGCACGCGCGGTCGCCGAATACTTCCGCCTCCGCAAGAAGGTCTTTCACGACCGCATGGGCTGGAACGTCCCCGTCGAAGGCGACCAGGAGCGCGACCCGCTCGACGACCTGCCCTGCACCTACGCTCTCTCGCTCGGCGCCGGCGGAGCGGTCAATGCCGGCATCCGGCTCATCCCGACCACCCAGACCACGCTGCTCGACCTCGCCTTCGACGGGCTCGTGCCGGACGCCTGCAACTTTCGCTCGCCGACGATCTGGGAACTGTCGCGTTATTGCGTCGATCATGACATCGAGCAGGACCGTCTGCCCGCCGGTCTCGGCCTCGCCTCGCTCGAACTGACGCTTGCCAATGTCGACTATGCCCGCCGCAACGGCATCACCCACTTCATCACCGTGACCGAGGAGCGCATTTTCGAACTGACGAAACTCTTCGATCTCGGCATGGAACTGCTCGCGCGCAAGACGATCGATAACTGCCCCGTGGTCTGCGGCCTGTTTTCGATCAACGCACGCACGCTGGAACTCGCCGAACGGATGCGGCCCTTCGCCTCTGGCGCCGCGACCGCGCTTACGCGGGGGACACCGCTTTCCGGTACAGATGCCACGTCGCATGCCCCAGCACCGGCAGCGTCACCACAAGTCCGAGAAACAGCGGAACCGAAGAGACGATCACCGCCAGCGTGACGAAAATCCCCCACGCCGATCATCGGCCCGGGATTGGACGTCACGGTCTTCACGCTGGTGATCATCGCGGTCACGAAATCGGCCTCGCGGTCGAGCAGCAGCGGGATCGAGATCACCGTGATCGAAAACAGGATCAGTGCCAGAACCGCCCCGACGACATGGCCGACGGCAAGGAAGATCCAGCCCTGCGACGTGGTGAAGACGACATCGATAAACCGGTCGAGGGTCGAGAAGGACGAATGCTGCAGGATGATCGCGACCAGCAGGCGCACCTGATACATCCAGACCCAGAACACGAACAACATCACGAAGGCCATCCAGGCGAGTTCGCGCTGGCGCTGCAGCCAGACGACACCGAGAATTTCGCGCCACACCAGCGGCTTGCCGGTCTGCAGCCGGCGGCTGACCTCGTAAAGCCCGACTGCGATGAACGGCCCGATCAGCGGGAAACCGATCGCCACCGGATAGATCATCCACGGAATGTCCCAGACCGTCAGCGACAAGGCGATGATGATGCCGCCCGCCGCATAGGCGCCGCCGAAGAACAATCCGAACAGCGGTGCGCTGGCGAAATCCGCCAAGCCTTTTTGCAGGACCTCGGCGAGATCCGCGAAACCGATCCTGTTCACTTGCGGCATGGCGGGCGGACGCCGCGATCGCGCCCGCTGTTCCGTTCTCTTCGGCCATGGTTTCTCCTCCCTCGTCCGAAACTTCAATGTGTGTGCGCACATGCCCGCGCACATTGACGCAGGTCAATAGGGCGCGGATGTCCCGTGCCTATTCGCGTCACCGGATTGGTTTGTGCGGCGAAATCCGCTAGAAATCCGGCATGAGCGAACGAATGGTCACCCGCAACGACAGGCAGCGCGATTCCCGTGCCGGCAATATTCGCCTGGCGGTGGCGCTCACTGCCGGCGTCGCGGTGATCGGCCTTGCCGGTTTCGCCGGCTGGTTCGCCCATGGCGACACGCTGTTCTGGTCGCTTCTCCAGGCGGGACTGGCCTGGTGCATGTAATTCGCGCCGCCGCGCCAATTTGACCGGATGAAATCGCAACCCTGGATCGCTAGATAGAGGCCGCAAACACAAAGAGGTGCATTATGCGCGCGATTTTCGCTGCCCTGATCGTCGTGCTGGTCGCGGCCGGTGCCTGGCTCGGATACGAGATCTACAATCAGTCCGCCATGAACTCCGAAAAGCCCTATGGCGTGGCCTTCAACCTGACCGATCAGGACGGACAGCCGATCACCGAACAGGCCTTTCGCGGTCACCCGACGGTGGTATTCTTCGGCTTCACCCACTGCCCGGAAATTTGCCCGACAACGCTCTATGAGCTCGGCAACTGGTTCGAGGCGCTCGGCAAGGATGGCGAGAACATCAAGGCCTATTTCGTCTCGATCGATCCCGAACGCGACACGCCCGAGGTGCTCGGCACCTATCTCGGCAACGTGACCGACCGCGTGCGCGGCATCACCGGCGATCCCGAGGCGGTGCGCACCATGGCGCGCGGCTTCAACATCTATTTCAAGCGCATCGACACCGGCGATGGCGACTACACGATGGACCACACCGCATCGATCCTGCTGCTCGACAGCAACGGCAGGTTCCGCAAGACCATCGCGTTCGGCGAGGATTCCGACAGCGCGATCCAGAAACTGCGCGATCTCGCCGCCACCTGACCTGGTTATGTCCGCCGCGCCCTTGCCGCGCCTGCGCTAAACGCAATATGACCGGCGGATTGTTCAACAACGCCGGGCGGTCATGGAAAACATAGCGGTCAAACTGGCCTTCGTCGGCGCCGCGGGCATTGCCGCCCAGTGGCTTGCCTGGCGTCTGCGCCTGCCGGCGATCGTTCTCCTGCTGGCCGCCGGCTTCATCGCCGGTCCCGTCACCGGGTTCCTCCTGCCGGCCGAGGATTTCGGCAAGGTCTATCAGCCCGCCATCGGTCTCGCCGTGGCGATCATCCTGTTCGAGGGCGGGCTGACGCTCAATTTCCGCGAAATCCGCGAGACCTCCAAGGCGGTGCGCCGGATCGTCCTTCTGGGCGGCCCGCTGACATGGCTTGGCACGGCGCTGGCCGGCCACTATGTCGGCGGCCTGTCCTGGACGGTGGCGATCATTCTTGGCGCCATCCTCGTCGTCACCGGACCGACGGTCATCATGCCCCTGTTGCGCTCGGCAAAACTGAACCCGCGCCCCGCATCGCTGCTGCGCTGGGAGGCGATCGTCAACGATCCGATCGGCGCCCTCTTCGCCGTCGTCTCCTTCGAGATATTCCTCGTCTATCAGGGCGGCCACGCGGCGCACGGGCTGGCATTCAGCATCGTCCTCGCCTTCCTGTTCGCGCTAGCGGCCGGCCTCGGCATGGCGCAATTGCTGATCTGGGCCTTCATCCGCGGCCACGTGCCCGAATATCTGAAGGTCCCGGTGCTTTTTGCCTCCGTGCTCGCCGTCTTTGCCGCCTCCAACCTGTTCCTGGAGGAATCGGGCCTGCTGGCCGTCACGGTCATGGGCATCCGGATGGCCAATTCGCGCATGGCATCGCTCGGCGAGATCCGCCGCTTCAAGGAAACGATCACCGTGCTGCTCGTCTCCGGCCTGTTCGTCATGCTGACGGCGGCGCTCGAATGGCCGGTGATCCGCAGCCTCGACTGGCGGGCGGCCGGCTTCGTGGTCGCCCTGCTCTTCGTCATCCGCCCGGTCGCGATCGCCATCGCCACCATCGGCACCGGCCTGAAATGGCAGGAGCGCCTGCTGGCCGCATGGATCGCGCCGCGCGGCATCGTCGCCGTCGCGGTCGCCAGCCTGTTCGGCTCGCTGCTCGCGGCCTCCGGCACGCCGGACGGCGAACGCATGGTCGCCTTCACCTTCGCCGTCGTCGTCGCCACCATTCTCCTGCACGGCTTCACGCTGGCGCCGCTCGCCCGCATTCTCGGCCTGCGCATGGCGGGCAAGCCCGGCATCCTGATCGTCGGCGGCTCGCGCTGGGCGACCGCGCTTGCCTCCAAGCTGAAGGACATGGAGATCCCGGTCACCGTCGCCGACGGCAACTGGAACCATCTCGTCGAGGCGCGCCAGGCCGGGCTGGAGACCTATTTCGGCGAGGCGCTGTCCGAGCACGCCCACCACAATCTCAATGTCGAGCGCTTCAACGCGCTGATCGCGGCGACCGACAACGATGCCTACAACGCCCTCGTCTGCTCCGACTTCGGACCGGAAATCGGCCGCAACAACGTCTACGAGATCGGCGGCATGCGCGAGCAGTCCGACCGCCGCGCCATGCATTTCACCATCGGCGGGCGGCAATTGTTCAAGCCCGGCCTCGATTTCCGCGAATTGCGCTGGCGCCACGTAAGCGGCTGGACCTTCCAGTCCACCCGCCTGACCGGGGAGTTCAACCGCGAAGCCTACATCGCCAGCCGGCACGAGGATGCCCGCGTCATCCTCTGGCGCAAGCCCGACGGCTCGCTGGTCTTCGAGAGCAGCGGCAAGGACACGAAAGCGCAGGACGGTGACGTGATTTTAAGCTTCGCACCGCCGAAACAAGCTGATACGGCGGATGGCCGCAAGACAAGACGCGCCAAAACGGCCGACAGGGAAGACAAGTAGCATGCCGCAAATCCGCCTCCATCTCTCCGCCGAAAAGCTCGAGGCGGAGCGTATCTTCGAGCTCCTCGAGCGCGAGTTCGAGGATGACGGATACGCGCTCGCCAATATGGAGATCGACGAACCGGCGCAGATCTACGAGGTCTCCCTCTATGCGGATGGCGAGGAGGACGAAATTGCGGCGATCGAGACGCGCATGGCGGACTGCCTCGGCTCCGACGGTTTCGGCCTCGGCATAGGCCGCGAGATCCTGCCGGACATCGACTGGGTGGCGAAATCGCTGGAGGGGCTGAAGCCCGTGCGTGCCGGACGTTTCCTCGTCCATGGCCGCCACGACCGCGACGCGGCGCGCGCGAACGACATCGCCATCGAGATCGAGGCCGGCCAGGCCTTTGGCACCGGCCATCACGGCACGACCGCCGGGTGCCTCGCCATGCTGGAACGGCTGATCCGTACCCGCCGGCCGAAAAACGTGCTCGATCTGGGAACCGGCAGCGGCGTGCTGGCGATCGCGGTTGCCAAGCTCGCCAAATGCCCGGTGCTTGCGACCGACATCGACCCGGTCGCGACCCGCGTCGCCCGATCCAATGCGAAGCTGAACGGCGAGGCCGGGCTGATCCGGTTCGAGACGGCGGCCGGTTTCACGGACCGCGCCTTCATCGAGGAAGGCCCGTTCGACCTGATCGTCGCCAATATCCTGGCGCGCCCGCTGATGCGCATGGCTCCCGACATCGCGGCCGAACTTACGCCCGGCGGCGATGTCGTCCTGTCGGGCATTCTCGCCACGCAACGCCAGATGGTGCTCGCCGGCTTCCGCGCGGCGGGACTTTTTCATCGCCACACGATCTGGCGCGACGAATGGGTCACCATGCATCTCGGCCGCGGCTGAAACGCAAAAGGGCGGCCACCGGGGCCGCCCTTTGCGTTACGCGGAAAGAAACTCTTTAGAACGGATAGAAGGACGTCGGGCGGCGACGCAGTTCCGAACGGTCATAGCCATGCGATTTCAGCGTGTCGTCGTCGAGCATCAACAGTGCGCCGTTGACATAAGCGGAAACCTGGCGGGCACGGGCGTTGACCATTGCGTCGAAAGCGCTGTGAAGCATGCCCTTGTTCGATCTGACGGTCATTTTCATTCTCCTGATTGCTTCCGGCTTGTACCGGTGACCTGAATATGTGCGTGGACAGGGCCGATGACCACGCCCAAAGCAGCAGGGCAGCCATGCGTATTTCGCATATGCGAAAAGAACTTGTGCGATGCAACAAACACCGTCGGCCGGATTGATCCTGCCCGGGCCTCGGCATAACGTCCGCCCGACAATGCGAAGCGAAGGCGTCCCGATGTTCCAGCAATTTTCCGAAAAGAGCGATCCCTCGGCGGGCAAGGCACGGGTCGCGGCGCTGCGTGCGCGCATGAACGAAGAGGGGCTGGACGCCTTCATCGTCCCCCATGCCGACGAGCACCAGAACGAATATCTTCCCGAGCGCGCCGAGCGCCTCGCCTGGCTGACCGGCTTCACCGGGTCCGCCGGCAGCGCGATCATTCTCGCCGACGCCGCTTATGTCTTCACCGACGGCCGCTACACGCTGCAGGTCCGTTCGCAGACCGACCCGACCGTCTTCACGCCGCAGGACATGATGGCCACGCCGCCGCATGAGTGGCTGGCCGACAACGTCAAATCCGGCATGCGCATCGGCTTCGATCCCTGGCTGCACACCGTCGACGATGCGAAACGCCTCGCCGAGGCCTGCGCCGGCAAGCAGGCGGAACTCGTCGCCGTCGACCGCAACCTCGTCGACGCCATCCGCAACGACCTGCCGCCCCCGCCGCTCGAGCCGGTCGCCATCCACCCGTTCGAATTCGCCGGCGAGACGCCGCACGACAAGATCGGCCGCATCGCCGACGCCGTGAAGGACAAGAATGCGGATACCGTCATTCTGACCGATCCCGCCTCGATCTGCTGGCTGTTCAACATTCGCGGCGCCGATGTCGCCCACACGCCGCTGGCGCTGGCCTTCGCCATCCTGCCGGCCGAGGGCGAGCCCACCCTCTTCATCGACAAGCGCAAGCTGCCGATCAAGACCGAAGCCTATCTCACCCAGCTTGCCGGCCTGCGCCCGCCGTCGGAATTCGACGACGGCCTGCGCGAACTCGGAAAGGCGGGAACGACGGTGATGATCGACCCGGCGCTGACCGCCCGCAGCATCGCCGACGAGCTGACCGGGGCCGGCGCGCACCTGGTCGAGGGCCCTGATCCCGTCCGCCTGCCGCGGGCGCGAAAGAACGCCGCCGAGCAGCAGGGCGCCCGCAACGCCCAGCGCCGCGACGGCGCGGCCCTGGCCGCCTTCCTCGCCTGGCTCGACGCGCAGCAGCCGGGCACGCTCGACGAGATCGCCGTCGTCACCGCGCTGGAGGAATTCCGCCGCAAGACCGGCGAGCGTCTTTCCATGCCGCTGGCCGAGATATCCTTCGACACGATCTGCGGCGCCGGCCCGAACGGCGCCGTCGTCCACTACCGCGTGACGGAAAAGACCAACCGCAAGGTCGATGCCGGCGATCTGCTGCTGGTCGATTCCGGCGCGCAATATCACGACGGCACGACCGACATCACCCGCGTCATTCCGATCGGCGACCCGACGGACGAATACCGCCGCCACTTCACGCTGGTGCTGAAGGGCATGATCGCGATTTCGGTGGCGCGTTTTCCCGCCGGCACGCGCGGCGTCGACATCGACGTGCTGGCACGCAACGCATTATGGCAGGCCGGCCTCGATTACGCCCATGGCACCGGCCACGGCGTCGGCTCCTTCCTCAGCGTCCACGAGGGGCCGCAGAACATCTCCCGGCGCGGCATGCAGGCGCTGCTGCCCGGCATGATCGTTTCCAACGAGCCCGGTTACTACAAGGCGGGATCGCACGGCATCCGCATCGAGAACCTCGTGCTGGTGCGCCCGGCCGACGTCCCGGAAGGCGGCGAGATCGCGATGCATTCCTTCGAGACGCTGACGCTCTGCCCGATCGACCGCCGCCTGATCGACGTCGCGCTGCTGGTCGACGCCGAACTCGACTGGCTCAACGCCTATCACGCCCGCGTGCGCGAGGAGGTTTCGCCGCTGGTCGAGGACGGGAACGTGCTCGCATGGCTGGAGAAGATGACGGCCGAACTCAGCCGATGAGGGCCCTGAAGGCGAGGACCGCGACCCAGCCCAGCACGAAGACGGCCATCATCGGCAGGTAGAAGGCCGCGACGAAGGCGACGATGATCGTCGCCGTCTCGGCCGGCCCCGTGAACACCGCCGCGGGCGCGACCAGCGTCGTCAGGACGGCGGCGGGAACCGCGTTCAGCCCCGCATCGACGCGCGGATGGATCGTCTTGAAACGCGACAGCACCAGATGCCCGCCGATCCGCGTCAGATAGGTCGCGAAGGCGCTTGCCAGGATGATCCATGTCGTCGTCGAGAGTTCCATGTCCTACTCCGCCGCTTCCGCCGGTTTGCCGCCGATTGCGGCGGCCGTCAGCACGCCGGCGAGCGCGCCCAGCGAGACATGCCAGGGCGAACCGACCAGAACATAGGCGCCGATCGACGCCACCGCGCTGACCGCCACCACCGGCACCCAGCTCGGGCGTTTGCGAAAGCCCATCACCAGGCCGAGGAAATAGACCGGCAGCAGGAAATCGACGCCGTAATCGGCCGGATTGGCGACCAGCTTGCCGAAGACCGCGCCGAGCCAGCCTTCCAGCACCCACGACGCGTAGATCGCGATCGCGGCGCTCATATACCAGAGAAAGGTCACCGTCTTGCCGTCCTCCGCGCGCTTTTCGGCCTCGGCGAATTGCGGATCGATCAGGAAGAAGAAGCCGAAATAGCGCTGCAACCTCGACCAGTGGCCGATATGCCGGCCGACGACCGCCGAATAGAGAACATGGCGGAAATTGACCGCGAAGATCGACAGGACGATCAGCCATGGCGCAATATGGTCGCCGAACAGGTTGATCCCGACCATCTGGCTGGCGCCGGCATAGACGGTCGCGCTCATCAGCATCGCCTCGACCACGCTGAAGCCGTTGTCGATGGCCAGCGCGCCGAACAGCAGGCCGAACGGCGCCGCGGCGAAGATGACCGGCATGGCCGACCTGATGCCGTCGGCGATTTCCCGTTTCGCGTTCATGATGGTTTGCTCCGCGACGCGGTATAGGTCAATGATACTGACGCGTCACGGGTAATAATGTGACCGTGACAACTCTTGGAGTTCAGGAGGCCCCATGCAGACGACCCGGGACCAGACGCCGGCCTCGCCGCATCTCGCCGACGATATCGACCTGTTCTATCTCCTGCGGGAGTTCGAAACCGCCTATCGCTATGCGCCGACCGGCGGCAGCGCGCCGATCCGCGCGCATATGCGCATGGTCCGCGAGCGGCTGGCGAAAATCCTCAAAGCCGGGCCGGCGACGCGGACGCCGGAGCCCGGCGAGCCTGCCCGCCACGCGCCATCTCGGCCGCGCGCTCGACAATGGCGAGCGCGAACCGACCGAGATCTTCGTGCGCGCAAGCGCCAAGCTGGCGCCGCGGCTGCGCTGGGAACATGGCTACGAGAAGGTGCCCGCCGCGCTGGCGCGCAAATATGCCTATGCCGACATTCTCGGCCCCGGCGGCTTCGTCGATTGCGCCGATCTCGTCCTCGGCTTCGTGCTGTTTGCGCCGGGATGCGTCTATCCCTCGCATCGCCATGACGGCATCACCGAGAGCTACATCGTCCTGTCGGGCGCCGTCTCGGAAAACGATCTCGGCGTCTTCCGGCCGCCATCGATGATCTTCAACGCCGCCGGCACGACCCACACGATCCGCACCTCGTTGCACGAGCCGGCCCTGCTCGCCTATGCGTGGACCGGCGCGGCGGACGCGATTGCGGGGCACACGATGAAATTCACCCGCGCGCGCAAAAAATAGCGCATGCGTCCGCCCTCCCCCGCGCGGGCGGGGAAGGCTGCGCGGGCGGCGCGCGATTGGCGGCGGTCACGACGTGTCGGGAACTTTTGCCGGCAGATTGCGCGCCAGCGTGTCGCATTCGCGCAGGATGTCGTCGATCGCGTGGATCGGCCGCTTGCGCCAGCCGGGCGGCCAGCCGGCGCGCACCGGCGACGAGCGCAGACCGCGGACATGGCGGCCGGACAGCCACGCCTGGTTTGCGCGCGCCCGCATGCGCGCAAGCCGGATCGCCTCGCCGCCGATATCGTCGAGCGCGGCCTTCAGCGCCGCGACACGGCGGCAGATCCGCCTGGCGCCGATCTCGCTGTCCGGCGCGGGATCGAACCGCCCCGGCGGCGCGGGCGCAGGTCCCGGTTCGAACGCGAACCGCTTCAGCGGATCGAACAGCCGGAAGGCCGGGACGCGGGCGGCGGACATTTCCGGTTCGGGCAACGGCCCGGCCCAGGCGAGCCCGAAGCGGCGGCAGATCTCGTGCGCCGGGACCGGCCTCGGTTTCGCTTCGCCCGGCCGCATCGCGGCGACCACCAACGGCAGCGCCGCGCGCCGGCCGGTTTCAGCGGGCGCGGACTTCGCGGCGTTTGCCTGACGCTCGCCGCCTGACGGCCCACCACGGCACATATTTCGGCGCGGCCGGCTGGCGCACCGTCACCACGATGCCGTGCGCCGCGATCATGATCAGGCGGCGCAGCGCCGTTTCGGCCGGACGCAGCACCTTGAGGATGCGGCGACAGACCCGGCGCGGCAGCGTCTCCGCCCCGCCCTCGTCCAGCCCCGCCATGAAGAACAGCGCCGTGACGATCGGCGTCAGCGCCGCGCGGTTGCGCGCGATAGCGAGTTCCCACCAAGTGTCCGTGTCGCGGTCCATGCGGGCAGTATGGGAGCGGGTTTCGGGTGGTGGACAAGAATTCGGGCGCGGTGCGGGGAAGGTGTTGAAATGAAAGGGAAAGGGATGAAGGGCGGGGATGGGGTTGTGCAACGGATGGGCGGTGTGTGGAGTGTGCCAAACGGCGGCTTCGCGGCCCCATGGCGGACCTTCATGGCGCTGGCTGACGGTCCCGAAAGCGGACGTTCCCTTTGCCTCGACCAAATGCCAAGACAGGACAGGGAACGGAACCTACCGCTCTCCGGGTTTCACGCCGAGAGGACTTTCCTCCGAGTCCAGCCTCCTGAGCCGATAATCCAGCTTGGCGCGGGATATTCCGAGGCTGCGAGCCGCCTCGGTGACGTTGCCGCCCGCGCGCTCAAGCGCAGCGGCGTAGGCCTCGCGTTCGGTCTCTTCGAACGATTGCGGGGTCCCGTTAACGCCTGCCGCCGCGGCGGCCGATTGTTCGTCTTCGCCCAGCGGCGTCTTGCCCAGCCGGCCTTCCCGCGTCAGCGCGACGGAGAACGACGGCAAGTGTTCCGCCCCCAAGAACAGGTGGACAAGATCGATCTGCCCGCCCTGGTCGGCATAGACGACGCCGCGCTCGACCAGATTCTGCAATTCCCGGATGTTGCCGGGATATTCGTATTTCAGCAGCGCATCGGTGGCCCGTCGCGTGAAGCCGAGAACCTTGCGGTCATGGCGCTTGCAATAGAGCTTCAGGAAATGCGCCATCAGCAGCGGGATGTCGTCGCGCCGTTCGCGTAGCGGCGGAATCGAGATTGGAAAGACACACAGGCGGAAATAAAGGTCCTGCCGGAACCGGCCGGCGGCCACTTCCTCGGCAAGATCGACGTTGGAGGCGGCCACCACACGGACATCGACATGCGTTGTCTTGCTGGCGCCGACCCGCTCGATCTTGCGTTCCTGCAACGCGCGCAGCAATTTGCCCTGGGCCGAATAGGTGAGCGAGGAGATCTCGTCGAGAAACAATGTGCCGTGCGAGGCGCGCTCGAAATAGCCGGCGCGCGAAGCGGTCGCCCCGGTGAACGCCCCCTTCTCCACCCCGAACAATTCCGATTCGACGAGATTGTCGGGAATGGCGGCGCAGTTGATGGCCACGAAGGGCCCCTTGGCCCGCCGGCTCATTTCGTGGAGCTGGTTGGAAAACAGTTCCTTGCCGACGCCGGATTCGCCGACGAACAGCACGGTCGCGTCGGTCGAGGCGACTTTCTGCAGCAGATGCCGCGTGCGCACGAAACTTGCCGAGACGCCGACGGCGACATCGTCGTCACTCGATGCGGACACCGTCATGACCGGGGTTTCCCTGACCGCGCGGGCGCGGCGGTTTTTCCATTCGAGGCCGAAATACTCCCGCTCGGGTGCATCGTTTCCCCAGGCGTCTGCGTGCTGGCCGACGACGAGACACCGCTTGGCGCCCATGCCCGCGCATTCGGTCTCGCGGAAGATCACCGGTTTGCCGAACAGCTGGCTGGTGTAGCCGGACGGGTAGCCTGTCTGCAGCCAGCACACCGGTTCGCTGGCAAGCCCGTAGCTGGCGAGGTGCTCGCCGGCCTCCGATGAATCATCCCAATAGAACTCGCCGAAATAGCTGCCCTTGGCGCTGTCGAATTCGAAGTGCTTGGTCGTCACCTTGACGAAGCCCTCCAGCGTGTGGACGCGCGGCCCGGCGGCAAGCGCGTGGGTCAGGTCCTCGTTGGGAAACCGCTTCTGGATCAGTTCGGCGTCGCGCACGCCCTGCATGTAGCCGACCCGCATGAAAATCGCTCGGGCGACCTCCATGCCGAATGCGTCGATGATCTCGGCGCGTAGCCGCCCGAGCACCACCGACTGCATCAGCACCATGCGCTGGTCGTTGAGCCAGATCGGCCGTCGCCAAGCGCAAAGTGCAGCACCTCTGTAAGATCGTCGAAGGTCGGGGCGGCCGCGGTTTCGAGTTCGCTGCTGGCGCCGCGCGTCAGGATTTTCGATGCCCGGCGCGACGCCTCGGCGAGTGAAATGCGTGTTTCCCGGTTTTGCAAAGGCTCTCCTCCCGCCTCAATAATTCATCAAATCATGAATATTGGAAGAGGGAATTCATGAAATAATGAATTCGGAATTGCCGAATTCTGCAGAAGGCTGTGAGCGGAGAAGGTGATGGCAGCCCGTCAAAGCCACACCAAGGCGCTGATTATATGCCATAATTTTTATCCATGAGTCATCGCCAATCGCAATGATCACGAAATTGGCACGCTCTTTGCAAACTTGACACCGAGCTCGCCTGAGGAAGCGGGCATGGGAGGAGATCGGTCATTCCGGTCAGTGCCGTCACAGGCTCGGAACACGCATCCGAAGCCACCGGCGAAGCTGTGCCTGAACGACCCCGAGATCGGCAAATCACCTCCCGTGCCGCCTTTGCAGGCAACCGGGCTCTGCACCGCAGCCCCGGGTGCTGCGCCGCGAATTGATATCGGGAGAACACAATGAACGCAGAGAACCAGCAATTCATCGCCGCCGAGAAGTGGCAGGGCAAGGCCTTGTTTTCGGACTGGCAGGCGACAAGCGCCGGCACCTGCGAGGTGCGCGATCCCTCGACCAACGAATTGCTGGCGATCGTCGGCATTGGCGGTGCGGCAGATATCACCCGGGCAGCGCGGGAAGCCCGCGCGGCGCAGCGCGAATGGGCCAAGACCCTGCCGACCGCACGTCAGGCCATCCTCAACAAGGCGGCCGACCTGCTGGAACAGAATGCCGAGGGACTCGATCCCCTGGATCATGAGAAAATCCGGTTCCATCCAACCCAAGGCCGGCATCGAGATCGAGCACGGGGCGCTGTTCATCCGCAACTCCGCGACCTTGGCGACGCAGCCCAACGGCATCATGCTTGCCGGGTTCGATGACCGCACCAACTACGCCAAGCGCGTGCCGCATGGCGTCGTCGGCGTGATTTCGCCGTTCAATTTCCCTCTGGTACTCTCGGTCCGGGCCATCGCCTCGGCGCTGGCGCTCGGCAACGCAGTCGTCCACAAGCCCGATCCGCGCACACCGATCAGCGGCGGCATCATCATCGCCCGCATCTTCGAGGAAGCTGGCCTGCCCAAGGGCGTGTTGCAGATCGTCCCGGGCGGCATCGAGGCCGGCGAGGCGCTTTGCACCGATCCCAACATCGCCATGGTGTCGTTCACCGGCTCGGCCAAGGGCGGCTCGAAGGTCGGCGAACTGTGCGGCAAACACCTCAAGAAGGTCCAGTTGGAACTCGGCGGCAAGAACGCCCTCGTGGTGCTGGACGACGCCGATCTCGACATCGCCGCGTCCAATTCCG
>CAVQHF010000012.1:0-665000 GCA_963712205.1 uncultured Alphaproteobacteria bacterium
AAGCGTCTGCTCCGGCGTCGTGTCGCCGAAGGCGTGGCGCCAGCCGATCATCCCGGTAAGGCGCGCCTTGACGCCCTTGTCGGACGAGAACGCATACTCGCCGCGGCTGCCCAGCGTGGTGAAGGTGGCGCTGGCGGTAGCCGATGTCCCGGTCAGGGCGGCTGCGCCGCCCTGTTCGGCAAGGCCGGTCGCATGGCGCACATGGGCGAGATTGACGAAGGGCTCGAAGCGGGCCTTCCGGAAGGTCATGCCATGGCCGAGTTCGCCGAAGGCCTGCGCGGTTCCCGCGGTGTGGGAGGAGGGAGGGTGTAGCTGAAGCCGGCAAAGGTTGCCGCGCGGTCGACATCGACATCATGCCAGCTATAGGCCGCGCCGAAGCGGAAGGACGTTCCGTTCCACTCTGTGCCGCCATAGGCGCCGAGATGGAAGCTGGTGGCGTCTCCCGACGAGGCGCGCGCGTCGGATCTGAAAGTCGAATGGCTGTAGCCGGCCATGACGCCGAGCATCCAGTTGTCGACGACCTCGCCGTCCATGCCGACGAACAGCCCGCCGACGAAGCGATCGAGCGCCGCCGCGTTACCGTCGCTGCCGGCATGTCCCTGTGCGCCGAAGCCCTGGGTCCACACGCCCATGCCGCGGGTCGCGTCCTTGCGTGCGCCGGCATCGCCGAAGGCGGCGCGGATGCGGTCGTTTGCGGCCTCGCGCACGAAGCGGCTGTCCTCGATCAGGGCGGTCTTGGCCGAGGCGTGAATCTCACCGGAGGCCGCGTCATAGGCGGCCTGGACTTCGGCTGTCGTGCCGAGCGCCGCGATCGCGTCATAGAGCGCGTTGCCGGTGCCGAGCGATTCCGCACCCGAGGCGGCGGCTTTCTGGTTCGGCGTCAGCGCCAGATCGGCGAAGGTCGCCTTGACCAGATCGAGATAGACGTTGTTGGCATCGTAGCTCAGTGTCGGCTTGATGAAGGCCGTGCCCCGGAAGTTCGCACCGTCGAAAACGCCGGTGACGCCGCCCGCCGCCGTCACGATGGTGTAGGTCGTGCCGACTGCATAATCGGGGAAGGCGATGGCCGTGACGTTTCCGCCGTTGATGACGACCGTGCCGGTGGCGTCGATGAGGTCGGACGTGCCGCCGCTTTCAAGTTCGACGGCATAGACCGAGCCAGACGAGAAGACCGCGTTTGCGACGTTAAGCGTGCCAATGGAGTTGCCGGGGGCGAGTGTGCCACCTGAGCCGAAATTGACATCGCCGATTGTACCGGAGCCGCCGAGCAGCCCTCCCGTCACGTCAATCACGCCGCCAAGGGTGCCGTTCACGAAAAGACCGCCACCGGTAACGTTGGTCGTGCCGGTGAAGCCGGAAGAATTGCCAGTCAGCTTGGTGACGCCGGCAAGCTGGTTGATCGTACCAAGACCGGTTATCGGGGTCGCAAAATTGTAGGCGGTTTCTGTGTGGTTGAAGTTTAGGCTGCCGGTCCCGGGGCCGAACAAGACTGCGGTCGCAGTGACCATGCCTGCCGCTTGCGCCGCAGAACCAGCAGCCGCTCCGATGTTGAACGCACCGGTCGCGCCTGTCTGATTGGCCAACAGAATATCGCCGACGGCAGAGGCCCCGCCGCCATTTGACAGCGTGAGCGAACCGCTGCCGAGAACGCCGAGAACGATGTCCGATGTCGCATCCAGGCTCGATCCGGCCCCATCGACACTCATTGTGCCGAGGGAGCCCGCATTGTAGCCGGCGACGATCGACAGACCGGAGGCGGCGCTACCGCCATTGGTGATCGCCAGGGAGCCTACGCCGTCGACCCCGATATAGGTCGATGCGGTACTCGCCCAGGTCGAACCCGCGCCATCGATCGTGACCGTGCCGGTCGATCCTGCAAGTTTGCCGACATAGCCGATCGCATTGGTAACGGCGCCGCCATTGGAGACCGCGAGGGTGCCAGCGCCGTACACGCTGACATACAGATCGCCTGAATTGGTCCATTTCGAGCCGACGCCGTCAACGGCGACTGTGCCGACGGATCCGGTCTCGTAGCCCACAAAGCCGTCGACACCACTGACAACGCCGCCGTTGAGAATGCGCAACGTTCCGATGCTGTCGCCCCAATTGCCCACATACATGTTGCTGCTGTTGGTCCATTTCGAACCCGCACCATCAACACTCGCCCAGCCGGTAGAGCCAGCCAGATCGCCGATATAACCGTCGATGTTGCTGATCGTCCCGCCATTTCTGACAAACAGAGTGCCGGTACCGTATTCGCCAACATCAAACCAACTCGAACCAACAAAGCTCGAACCCGCGCCATCGACTGTCATCGTGCCATTGGACCCAGCAGAGGAAGCGATGCTGGACCATGTGCTGGCAGTGACGTGACCACCATTGGTAATGTCGATCGTACCGGTGCCATAATAGCCGACAACAAACGACTGGGCATCCCAGAGCGACCCCGCGCCATCAACACTCGCGTGACCGCTGCCGTTTGCCAGATGACCCAATCGACTATCCTTGGCGGTCACCGTGGCGCCGTTGGAAACATTCAGCGTGCCGGTGCCGGAATCGCCGACCATCAGGTCGAACATATTGGTCCAGGAAGATCCCGCGCCGTCCACTGTCGCGGTGCCAGAAGCGCCGGCGTCAAAGCCGATATATCCGTTGTTGTTGGTCACCGCGCCGCCGGCGGAAACGATCATCGCGCCGGTGCCGGTCTGGCCTACCTTTATGTCTCCGCTATTGGTCCATGTCGAGCCAGCACCCGAAATGTTTGCTGTTCCGTGGGAACCGGCATTGGCTGCTACAATTCCGGTCACGTCCGTAACGACCGCGCCGGAAAAGATGTCGAGAAATCCGGTGCCCTGATCGCCGACGGTCAGCTGGGACGCGTTCGTCCAGGCCGACCCCGTTCCCGTAACAACGGCAGTTGCGGAGCTGCTGCCCCCGGACGCCAGAATTGCAGCGCTGCTCGTCAAGGTACTGCCATTCGAAACGGTCAGTGTGGCATTTGAGCTGCCCCCATTTGCAATATAGACGAGGTCTGCAAAAGCATTGCCCGTCGCGATGCTGGTCGGATTAGGCGTTTGCGCATTAATCACAACCGTATCGGCGCCTGTCGGCACCGCCGTCGGTGTCCAGTTCGAGGCCGTGAACCAGTCCGTCGATGTGGTGCCGGTCCAGGTTTCGGCCGCCAGCGCAGGGGAGCAAACCGAGAAGACGCCAGCACCGGCCGACAGCATCAACGCAAACGAACTGGTGCTGGTCGACCAGTGGCCGCGGCGGTGGCGGGCCCTGGATTTGTTCCCGACTGACTGCAATTTCATGAATATTCCCCGGAACATGTTGATTCCCCTGCGCCCCGACGCTCAATCGCACAGGTGCCCCGGCGCGGTCTTGGACTGGGCTGCGCCAGAATTGTCGCCCAGTGCGGTGCGGCGCTTTGACATGAGGCGTGGCCGAAAAGCGACAGGTTCCGGCCGACCCGGCAGGCGGCCGTGAGCTCGGGCCGCCCATTTCATGCTGTGGACCAGCTCAGGACAGGGCTAACGTGCCGAACTCGGCGCGCAGCCGAACCGGCGCCGAAAACTGCGATTGAAATGGGAAATGTCATTGAAGCCGCACTGAAAGGCGATCTCGCTGATGCGCAGGTGATCGTTTCGCCTGTCCGAGAGCATGAACCGGGTTTTCAGCAGGCGCAGTTCCATGACACGCTCGCCGAAACCGGCGCCGCTATCCTGAAGGAGCTCGTAGATGTAGCGCGCAGACAGGCCGAGTTCACGGGCAATTACCGGCACAGAAAAGCCAGACTCGGCGAAATGCAGCCCGATCTTCTGCTCGATGGCAGCCAGCCGTGCCCGCCTGAGGCCGCCCAATTCGACGCCTTCGTCCCTCCGGCTCTTCAACCCGGTCGACAGGCCGACGAGGTCGATGATCGTCTCGGAAGCATGAATCATAAGATCGGCGGACATCGGCGCGGAAGATGGTCTCGCCTCTTCGAGAAATCCACAATAGCGCCGGAGGTGTGCGAGCGCCTCGTCGTCGGCTGCAACCTGCTGGGCGAGGCGATCGTCAGGGTCTCCGAAAGCATCACTCAGCGTTCCCTCCGGCAGCACGACGCACAACCATTCGTTTTCATGTCCGCCTACGAGACTGATGGGATCGACGTTGGAAATCATCACGGCCGCGCCGGAGGCGAGAGCAAACTCCTTTCCCAGATGCTCGCCGCCAATCATCGCACTTCCGGTGTTCATAAACAGACTGTGACCGCCGCCGCCGTCTGTGGCGATGTTCTGTTTCGTCCGCCGAACCTGGGTCAGCGTGCCCGATGTCCGTCCAAAGGACGTCTTGCCGAGCAGCGTCATGTCGATATCCGCCTGGAATGGCGTGAGATCGGACGCGGAATATTCCAGCGCGGCGATCGCGGTCTGGTGAATTTCGTGCCAAAGCCTGAAGCGATCGATGTCGGTCAACTGATCGGGCAGCATGCGGGACGAGAAGCGGAGTCGATTGCTCGAACCGGTTTGCTGGTCATCGATCGATGTGTCGAAAATCGAAATTCTAGCCGCCCCGAAACGCCACCTGGTCCGCAATGATACGCATCACGACCGGCATGTCTTGGACTGTAGAGCGCCGTATTATGCCTGCAGTGCACTCGGCCGCCGGCTGTGATCGTGGCTCACCGCGCGGAGACGGGCGTGCAACCAAACCGACGCCGGAAACTGCGGTTGAAATACGAAATATCGTTGAATCCGCATTGAAGGGCGATCTCGCTGATGCGCAGGTGATCGTATCGCCTGTCGGACAGCATGAGACGGGTTTTTTGCAGGCGCAGTTCCATCACCCGTCCGCCGAAATTTGCTCCGGTTTCATGGAGCAATTCGTGAACGTAACGCACTGAAAGTCCCAGGTCCCGCGCCACCCGCTGTGCCGAGAAGCCCGGGTTGCTGAATTGCTCTCGGATCTTTTCGCTGATGGCGGCCAATCGCGCCGCCCGGACCCCGCGTGCGCCGGCAAGGTCGTTGTCGGGCTGCGTCGCGCCCAGCGTCAGGCCGACAAGGTCGATGATCGTCTTGGAGGCGTGGGCGAGCAGGCCGGGAGACACGATCGGGGCGCCGCCTCTCAGGAAACGCGTATATTCTCTCAACAGCAGAAGCGCTTCGTTGCCCGCGCCTACCCGCCGCGAGGTCTGGTCGTCTGCATTGGCGAGAACATCATTGAGTGTCGAGTCGGGAAGAATGATCGTCATCCAGGCGTTTTCGTCCCCGCCGAACAATTGCAACGGCTCGAAATTGGACATCAGCACGGCCTCGCCCGGATCGAGGACGAACTCGCGCCCGGCCTGCATGCCGCCAATGAGTTTCGTGCCGGCGTTTACGAACAGATTGTACCCGCCGACATTGTCCTCGGCGATGTTCCTGGCACCCCGCTCGGCCCGCTGGATGCTGCATGCCATCGTACCGACGGCAACCGGACCGACCTCCATCGCCTCCATCCGGGCATAGAAGGGCGTGTTGTCGGAGATGGCGTATTCGAGCGAGGCGATGCTGGCGTTATGGAGATCGTGCCACAGACCGAAGCGGGCGTGGTCGCTCAGATCGGCGGGCAGATCATCAGACGAAAAAGCAATTTTTTTCAATGCTAATCTCTGTCCGCTGTTTGAAACGAAAGGGGCTTTTGAGGCAATCTTGAAGAGATTTCAGCGGCAGACAGCGTATTTGAGATATATTAGTATTTTAACGCGCGCAGATGGTCATCGCACATAACTGCAAATTGAGCACTAGGCTGAATCGACATTCATCGCATCCATAGGATCGCGGCGGCGATTTGCAGGAACCCGAGTAAATGGACGGCCTTCCAGCACGATCCGGATCTTGTCTTCCGCCGAAAAATGCCGCCGAGTTGCCCGGCGGATATCCTTCACGACCTGCTCCGCAGGCCTCTTCGCATTCGTTGTTTTGGGACGCATCGTCGTTCCTTCGTCAATGCGACGAGACCAAAACTCTCCTTAACTCACAACCTCAAATCTGGGACATAGGTGCTGACGGGGAACAACTGGGAGTAGTCGACTGTCTCCCGCTACGCACTTGTCGCGTAGCTCGGTCAGTATCCCCACCGCTTGAACCGTAAGGGGTATAGTCCTCGGCGTGTCGGTCTTGGTATCCGGAATTAATAGCAACCCGTTCTCTAGATCCGTATCCTTGGATACGTATGTTGAGCATCTCTCCTCTGCGCATACCGGTTTCGATAGCCAGTAGGATACCCGGCTTAAGCCAGTCGTTGCGCCCTTCATCGCAAGCTGCAAGCAGTGCTGATAGCTCGTCTGCCGCGAGCCTACGGCTTCGTCCTGCAGCCGCCTTCGGCTTGCGGACCTTGGCAAGGGGGTTCTCGGCCAGCGGCAAGTCCCATTCCCTTCTAGCGACCTCAAACACTGCGTGCAGAAGCCCCAATTCACGTATGACCGTGCCGGCTTCGACTTGATGCTTTCGTTTGTCCCGGTGCTGCGTGAACGTCTGCGGAGTGATCCGTGCAAGGCATAGGTTCGCCCAGTTCTCGCGGAGGAACACTTCGATACGTTTAGCCTCCGATGCCCGCCCTCGTTTGTTCGGCGTGATCTCGGCAAGGTATCTGCGCAGCAGGTCTGCCACGGTCATGCGTTCAAGGCACGACGGGTCATAGGCTAGTCCCGCCCGGTCCAGTTCCTGTTCGGTTTGCCGTATCCAGCGCAGGGCATCGGCTCGTACCTGAAAGCTTTTAGAGCGCGGTTGGTGACCAGTACGCCGTACTTGTGCCTGCCATTTGTCATTTCGTTTTCGTAGAGATGCCACGTTGGAAACTCCTGTGAGTGTGACCAGTTTGTGACCGGCTACAAATCAGGGGTGTTCGTGGGCTTGTTGGTCCGTACATAACCCGTTGTATTAACGAGGTTAAACGGTGGCGCACCCGACAGGATTCGAACCTGTGACCTCTGCCTTCGGAGGGCAGCGCTCTATCCAGCTGAGCTACGGGTGCCACTGGCGAAACGCCAAAGCCCGGCCTTGATAACCGAGGCGGGCGCAACCTTCAATGCGGAAATTGCTCGGTTGTCCGACTGCAGAGATCACAGGTTCGAATCCTGTCGGGTGCGCCGGGGTTGTGCCGGAGTGGTAACAAAGGACCGTGCCCTCGGCTGCTGCCCACGTGAACTTGCATCTGTCTTTTCAACTTGAGCGGATGCCGGAAGGCAAGGCATAACGCCGAAGACAGAAAGCAGGGAACTCGCGGCATGATGGATCTCGAAAAGCTCGCGCCGCTGCTGACCGTCGTGGATCTTTCGGCTGCCGCCGTATTTGCGGTCACCGGTGCGCTGGTCGCATCGCGGAAACAGATGGATGTTATCGGCTTCATGTGGCTGGCCGTCGTGACCGGTGTAGGCGGCGGCACGGTTCGAGACTTGTTATTGGATGTGCCGGTGTTCTGGGTGGTCGATCCGTCTCCGGTGGTAGCCTGTCTGATCGCAGCTGTAATAGTGCATTTCACGTCGCATCTGATTCAGTCGCGCTACATTTTCATTTTATGGCTGGACGCGTTCGGCATGGCGTTGGTCACGGTTGCCGGCACCGCCAAAGGACTCGACAACGGAACCGGCCCGATTATTGCAGTTGTGATGGGAGTCATCACAGCCTCGGTTGGCGGAATTATCCGCGACATTCTTGGACAGGAACCGTCCATCATCCTGCGACGGGAGATTTACGTGACCGCGTCAGTCATGGGTGCCTGCACCTATGTGCTACTTTTCAACTTAGGCGCCGATCGCATCACCGCGACGCTCGTTGCACTCACGGTGGCATTTGTGGCCCGGGTGATGGCAATCACACTCGGCTGGTCGATGCCTGTGTTTCGATCACGACCCGGACGAAGCCTCGAAGAGATAGAGAAAGACCGCGAAGGCTGACCGAGATTCGGCATGCTCTGTTTGACTCGAGGTTCGTCCGTGGCAAGCGCCGACCTGCTGGACGCTATCACACTGCATTGCAAAGAGAGCGCTGCCTCATCATACCAGCGCTCCCAGGGCCGGATAGAGGATCTACTTCACGCTCCCTTGTCTCGAGCCAGAAACTCGAGTGTTGCGCCGTAGGCGCGATCAAATGCCGGGTCACTCGCGATCAGGAACGTGTTCGAACTGTCCACTTCCATGAACTCGGCGCCAGGAACGCCGGCAGCCACGCGCCGTCCCTCGGCTGCAGGGTGGATCGAGCACATTCTCGTATGGATCACGAGAGTTGGCGCGCGAACTTTTGCCAGATCGTCCAAGACATTGAGTTTGTCGATCAGGTTTCTCTGTAACAAAGCGTCCTCGGTCGTGCAGGCATGGGCGATGAGTTGAATGAGTTCAGTCGTCTCGTCGAAAGACGCCATCGGAAGAACCATGGTCGCCCACGCGCGCATAAAGCCATTGTCCGGATCGCCCCAGCCGCCGCTCTTGAGAAGCGAGATGAAGGGATCGTTTTCGGAATCTCCCGGTGCATTCTCACGCGTCGCCCGGCCGCGTGCATATCCGTTGTGGAGAACCAGACGCGATACGCGATCCGGCCACTTCGCTGCCAGACGGATAGCAACGGCTGCCGCCTGGAGAGTTGCGACGACCGGAAACCGCTCAAGCCCTGCAGCATCGGCGACGGCGATCATGTCGTCCACATGCTCATCCAGACTGTCTTCGAGCTTGATTGGATCCGACAGTCCGGCTCCCCTGATGTCATACCGGACCAGCCTGTGTCTTTCCGCGAGCGTAGTCAGGCCTCGACGCAGCAGTCCGCTGCCCCAGTCCTTTTCCAGGTGCGACAAGTGATGCCAGGCGAAAAGAATTGGCGACCCTTCGCCAGCGCTCGACCAAGCGATGCTGGTGCCGTCTGCCGAGGTGGTATAGCGGATTGTCTGACGAAGCTCGGGTATGGTCGAGGCCACGGCGACCTCCCGGGTAGTCACTTCAGCTACCATCTCGAAACCGCGGCGCGGAATCGTGCGAATGATCCTCTGATCCCGACCGTTGTCGCCAACAGCCGTTCGCGCCGCATTGATCCGTCCGCTAATCGTCTGTTCTGAGACGATCCGTCCCTGCCAGACTGCCTCGATCAGTTGATCCTTGGTGACCAGCGATCCCGCGTTTTCGGCCAGCAAGTGCAGGATGTCGAAAACTTGTGGCTCGACAGGAACGTTCTCACCGCCGCGCGTCAGAACATGACGCTTGAGGTCCAACTCATTGCCACAGAAAGAGTAGATCATATCTTGATGCCTCCGCAGCATCCGGTCGATCTGAAAGCCTAAACAACCGTCTGAAGGCAAATCAAGAAATTCCCAACTGTCCCTGGAGGTTTCCCTCAAGCGGAGCGCGGACCGGGCTGTCATGCTGAGCTCAATCGGAACGAAGGAGCCAGCCATGACTGACCTGCAATATAAAACCCTCCAGGACGGAACGATCGACTACGGATACTACAAGCAACGCGGACGCCGGATGCATGGCGAAACGGTGCGCGCGTTTTTCGCGAGTATCGGCAAGGTCATTGGTTCGCTTGCCGCCCACTTGATTGGAGGAGCCGCACCCAAACCGCTCACTAAAGCGCTTCGCTGAACGGTCCGGGCAGGCGTCTTAACGCGTTCTCAGATTGCCCTTTCAGCCGCTCGAGGTGCGCAGCGCAAGAGATATCCGACCAACTCGATAGTGGCACTTTCGTGCCGGGAACAGCTGTCGGAGAAGGATCAAATCAGAGAAAGCCAAGGCCGGCAATAACGGCAGGTCGGCGGCAGGATCAAGCACAAGACTCTTCGGAGGGCAGCGCTCTATCCAGCTGAGCTACGGGTGCCACTGGCGAAACGCCAAAGCCCGGCCTTGATAACCGAGGCGGGCGCAACCTTCAATGCGGAAATTGCGACATGGAGTTGCGCTGTCTCCTCAGGCAGAGGTCACAGGTTCGATTATGTCGGGTGCGCCGGGGATGTGCCGGAGTGGCACCCTTCGCTGCACAACTGGCCCGCGCTGACAAACGAAGTGACGAGCGAAACCCTTTAATCTGCTCAAAGGTCAACGGGATCTCCGGGGCGCGCGGCGCCGGAGCTCAAAATGATGTGAACAGAGGTGAATTGTGACCGGAACGTGGTCCAGACACAATGGTCGGCACTGGCTGCGGTAGGAAGAAGATCATGGGTCGTGTGCGTTGGCTGCATCTGGCGGCGGCGGGAGTGGCGTTTGTGTGCATTGTTAGCTTTGCTCTGGCGGGCGGAACCCAGGCACTTGGCGCCCATCCCCGGTGGGCCAACAAGGTGGGATACATCGGCGCAGGGTTTGGTGGAGCAATCTGGCTTGCGTGCATTCTGCTCAGCTTCAATAACCGCCGAGTTCTATTTGTGGCATCCATCGCTTTCGGTGTGGCGGCGCTGGCCACGTGGCTTGGTAAATCCCGTTTTGTTGCCTCGTTCGCCGAGGATACGCTGGCAGGCCGTTTCTGGTTCTATGGCTGGATCGCCTTGATGGCCGCGACGTTCACCTTTATCGCGGCCCTCGCCGCAACGATACTCGGGCGTCGCAGATAAGCTCGTCGCTTACCGGCGAACTACGGCGCAAGAGCTGCGAGATGACCTTTGAAGAGCGCTATGGCGATGTCGGCCATGGCTTCATCGAAGTGCATCACGTCCGACCCGTTCACGAGCTCCAACCTGGCGACAAGACCAAGCTCTCCGACCTAGCCCTCGTCTGCGCGAACTGCCACCGGATGATACATCGTCGTCGCCCGTGGCTTTCGATGGACGAACTGCGGGCGACGGTGCGCAGCTAGATGTGCTCTGTTTGACTCGAGGTTCGTCCGTGGCGAGCAGCAAAGTGTTCGACACTGTTTACTCGCGGCGCACCGCGCTCTCCTGCGAGTCTCTGAGACTTAACCGACGAACGCTACCACCGCCGGGAATCGATCATTATCGAGCCGGCACCACGCCATCGATCGGAACGCCAGTCTCGCCGGCCTTTCTGATCAATCGCTCATGGACGCCGTTCGGCGCCGGAACGACCATATATCCGGACGACAAGTCGCCGATCATCGCCGACTGATTACGTAGGGCAGTCATCCAATGAAGTCCGACAAGCGCGCAAATTACGGCGTCGAGCTTGTCCTAGTCTGACTTCTTCGGTCGCTCCTGGAACGGCTGCTCCTCGCACCACTCGGGCACGTCAGACACGCCCAACTGCGAACCGAACACCCCGACCACGTTCACGACATCGGTCCAGTATGAGATGTCGAACGTCTTTCTGCGCGCCGGGTTGTAATCCGGACCGCCAAGGCGGACGCAATATGCGGTATCGATGCCCGCAAGCGCCGGTGCGGGGAAGACTTCCATGACAAATGCGCCTTCTATGGCGCTTCGCGCTCGTTCGGGGTCTTCTACGGCGGCCAGGCTCGCTTTGAATTTCCATATTGGCGCGTCATCGTCAAACATGCCCTTCTTGGATCGGTTCGCCGGCTGAACACCACCGCCGATCCACGATATCAACGAGGCGGCGACGCGATCGACCAGGCGAAGGCTAGTCAGATTCGGAATGATCGTCGGCTGATCTATGGCGACGAGACAAAGCGGCGAGGGCAGCGCTCTATCCAGCTGAGCTACGGGTGCCACTGGCGAAACGCCAAAGCCCGGCCTTGATAACCGAGCCCGGCGATTCCTTCAATGCGGAAATTGCGCCGAGGAGTTGCGCTGTCTCTCTCGGCGGGGTCACGAATTCGAAGCCGGTGGATATGCCCGCGGATGTGCCGAAGCACATTTCAATCCGCGGTTCACGCTCCCGGGAATGGCCGAGCGTCGCCAACAAGAAAGTGGAAGCTTTCGGCGATGCTCGGCGCCTTCGTCGTGGCGTTTGCGATGCGCTTCGAGAATTTCAACACGACGCTGATGCTGGTCGGATCGGACGCGCCGCTGGCCATCGTCATTCTCGACCGGCTTAAGGAGGGATCCACGCCGTTGCGGAACGCGGTCTCCCTCCTGCGCATGCCGGGATCGTCGCGCCTCGCCCTGATCATGATCGCATTCCAGCGCACAGACTAAATCTGCCACGTGCGAATTGCCGGGGATCGGGTCAACGCAAAATTTGTGCGGTGGCCGGGAACCACGTGGACAGCCCTGCCCGACTCGATTAACCGGTTCGCCGCAACGCTTTGAAACCTTTCGAAGGAAGCCGCATGTTCGTTCGACTGGCGCTTGCCGCTGCCGCTGTGGCCTGCGCCACAACCGTCCAGGCCGGCGATAACGAAGCCGTTCGTTTCGCCATCTTCCGCGGATACACCGCCGCCATCGAGGATGCCTGCCCCGCCTATTTCGCCTATGGCGACGCCACCTCCGGCAAAGAACTCAGCCTTGCCGACCGCGCGGCGGCGATGGCGATCGTTCCCGCGTGGCGCAAGGAGATGCGCCGCAACGTCAAATCACTCGGCTGCGACGCGGCCGCACGCGACGCGCTGGCGTTCACGGATCTCGACTTTCAGCAGGTCTGGGAATTCAAGGAGTAGCCGGCCGGCGCGTCATGCCGCGGCCGGCAGGCAGAGATCCTGGACAATCCGGTCGCGGCCGGTTTCCTTGGCGACGTAAAGCGAACGGTCGGCGGCACGAAGGACGTCGTCCAGGCCCTGGCCCTTGCGATGGCGCGCAATGCCGATACTGACCGTGACCCCGATATCGCCGAGATCCATCGCGTCGGAAATCCGGTGTGTCTGACTGCAGATGCGTTCCGCGACGCGCTGCGCCGCCTCGAGATCCGCGAGACGCAGGAAGACGGCGAACTCCTCGCCGCCAATACGCGCGGCGACATCCTGAACGCGGACGCTATCCCCGATGACCTTGGCGAGATTGACCAGAACTTCGTCGCCGACGCCATGGCCGTATGTATCGTTTATCCGCTTGAAATGATCGGCATCAATGAACAGGACCGTGCCGGCACCTTCCGGCCGGTCCGACCCGGAAAGCGCCGCGCCGACGGAGGCGATGAATTCGCGCCGGTTTGCGAGATGGGTCAGGGGATCGGTCTGCGACGCAACGCGCAGTTCGTGGGCCAGCCGCTGGACCTTCACGTGCTGATCAAAGAACAGCCAGGCAATCGGAAAGGCCACAATGACGGTGATCAGCGCCGTCAGCACCAGGTCGAGCGCAAGACGGTCCGAAAAGAAGATGCTGTAGAATGCCAGCGTCAGAGAATCAGCACCCAGCACCGCGGCGAGGGTCACGAGACACGACTGATACCAGATTGGCATCATCCTGAATTTCTCAAAAATCCTGTCCGCGTCGGCCATGACCATCCTTTCCGTGGCAATCGCCGCATAATGACAGCCGCCGATAAATCCGGGTCTTACCGGTCAGTTCAAATTTTAACGATCCGTCGTTTTTCGGTCCGGCCGGCAACCCCGGCAGAAATTAACAAAACTTAGTCCGAAACCCGTCAATTCCGCACATCGTGCAAACCGCATATTCAAGGATTCATGCCATTCTGGGACAACGCCGCCAGTGAAACCAGGGGCTACTATGTATATCGATCCTGATACTCTGACATTCCTGATGATCCTGTTCATGGGATCCGCTTGCGCCTATTTCATAGGTTATGCGATGGACGGCGTCATGGGCGGAGACGGATTCGGCATCCTCCCGAACACGATCATCCTGATCGCCGGCGGCTTCCTCGGCTTTTACGCCACCAAGTACATTCACCTGCCTCTGAACGGCATGACCCAATATGGCGTCACTGTTGTTGCCGGCGGCTTCGCGAGCCTGGCATTGCTGGCAATGCTGAAGGCGCTTGCACAAAGGATGGGCTTCTAGGAACGCCCGTCAGGCGCCCGCCGATACCCGCGGAAAAGAGCATTAGACAAGACGCCATACCGGCAATAGCGTCACCCGATGCATGCCACGGACCTCCTCGATAGCCGATACTCCCTGAAACGCCTCGCGGTCAGTCTTCTGATCGCGACGATCGGCAATGTCGGCATGTGGTCAATCATCGTGATCATGCCGCAGGTACAAGCCGAGTTCGACACGGCACGGGCCGCGGCGTCGGTTCCCTACACGTTGACGATGGCCGGCTTCGCGCTCGGCAATTTGTTTATCGGGCGCGCCGTCGACCGGTTCGGGATCACCGCGGCGCTGTCCGGCGCGGCGCTCATACTCGGCATAGGCTATGCCGCCGCTGCGGCCGCGCCATCGATCCACATGCTGTCGGCGGCGCAATTCGTCATCGGCTTCGGTACGGCGGCAGGCTTCGGGCCGCTGCTCGCCGATATCTCGCTGTGGTTCAGGCGCAGACGCGGCATCGCGGTGGCGATCGTCGCGAGCGGCAATTACCTGTCCGGCGCGATCTGGCCGATCCTGTTGCAGTCGATCCAGGAAAGCGGCGGTTGGCGCGCGGTCTATTTCGCACTCGCCGCGATCATCGTCGCCAGCGTCATTCCGCTGGCCTGGCTGTTGCGGCGCCGGTTCCCGGCAAGCGTCGTCGACGCCGCGCCGGTCATCGCGCCGGCAAACGGCCGCGCGGTCGCCTTCTCGCCACGCACGCTGCAATTGCTGCTGGGACTTGCCGGCATCGGCTGCTGCGTCGCGATGTCGATGCCGCAGGTCCATATCGTATCGCTATGCACCGATCTCGGCTTCGGACCGGCCGTCGGCGCAGAAATGCTGTCGCTCATGCTGTTCGGCGGCGTCGCGTCGCGGCTCACATCCGGGCTGATCGCGGACCGGCTCGGCGGCGTCGCCACGCTGCTGATCGGATCGTCGCTGCAATGCGTCGCGCTGTTTCTCTACCTGCCTTATGACGGGCTGGTGTCGCTCTACATGGTCAGCCTGATCTTCGGCCTGTCGCAGGGCGGAATCGTGCCGAGCTATACGCTGATCGTGCGCGAATACATGCCGGCCAGCGAAGCCGGCACGCGGGTCGGCTTCGTCATGATGGCGACGATCGCCGGCATGGCGCTGGGCGGCTGGATGTCGGGCTGGATCTACGACCTGACCGGGTCCTACCAGATGGCGTTCCTGAACGGCATCGCCTGGAACCTGCTCAACATCGCCATCATCCTGACGATCTTCCTGCGTTCGGGACGGCGAATGCCGATGGCGGCATGATGCCGGTTACCCGACGGGAATGCAGGCGTCCGATTACTCGGCCGCGTCCATCGTCAGTTCGCCGCTTTCGATCTGTTCGCGTTCGATCAATTCGAAGAGCGCGCGGAAATTGCCTTCGCCGAAACCGTTGTCGCCCTTGCGCTGGATGAACTCGAAGAAGATCGGGCCGATCACCGTCTTGGAGAAAATCTGCAGCAGGATCTTGGTCTCGGCGCCGCCGACAACGCCTTCGCCGTCGATCAGGATGCCGTATTTCTTCATCCGGTCGACCGGCTCGTCATGGCCGTGCACGCGGTCATGGCTCATCTTGTAATACGTATCCGGCGGTCCCGGCATGAACTGCAGGCCGTTGGCGGCGAGCGCGTCGGTCGCATCGTAGATATGCTCGGTGCCGACGGCGATGTGCTGGATGCCCTCGCCCTTGTACTTCTTCAGGTAGCTCTCGATCTGGCTCTTGTCGTCGGTCAACTCGTTGAGCGGGATGCGAATCTTGCCGCAGGGCGAGGTGATCGCCCGGCTGACGAGGCCGGTCAGCTTGCCCTCGATGTCGAAGAAATGGATCTGGGTGAAACCGAACAGCTCGCGGTAGAAGGCCCACCACTTGTCCATGTTGCCGCGATAGACATTGTGGGTCAGGTGGTCGAGGTAATAGAAGCCGACACCTTCCGGCTTCGGATCGCGCGCGCCGATCCAGTCGAATTCGGCTTCATAGGGCGAGCCCTTGTCGCCATAGGTATCGACGAAATAGAGCAGCGATCCGCCGATGCCGACGATAGCCGGCACGTCGAGCGCCTTGTCATCACCCTCGTAAGGCGTCGCGCCCTTCGCAACGGCGTGCTCGAAGGCAAGTTTCGCGTCGACGACGCGCCATGCCATGGACGGCGCGCAAGGGCCGTGCTCCTCGACGAAACGCATGGCGTGCGAACCGGGCTCGGCATTGACGACATAATTGATGTCGCCCTGGCGCCAGATCGTGATCGCCTTCGTCTTGTGGCGGGCAACCGGCACGTAACCCATGCGCGCGAAGAGCGTTTCCAGCTCCTTCGGGTCGGGATGAGCAAATTCGACGAATTCGAATCCATCGGTGCCGGCCGGATTGTCGGCCGAGATTTTTGCTTTCGGTGCGTCGTGCGGGAAAGGTCCCATGGCATTCCTCCAAATCTCTCTCGCACCAGATTACCGCATGAGCGGCGCAAGGTGTTTGCGTATTCGCGCATGCTCTGGCATCAATATGCACAAATCATGCATCATAGAGCGAGAAACCATGCCTGATACGGAACTGGACAAAACCGATCGCAAAATCCTTGCACTGCTGCAGGACGACGCGCGGCTGACCAACAACGACATCGCTGAACGCATCCACCTGTCGCCGTCGCAATGTTCGCGGCGGCGCGCTCGGCTGGAGCGCGACGGGCTGATCGCCGGCTATCACGCGCGGATCGACGGCGAGAAGGCGGGCTTCGGCCTCGTCAATTTCATCTCGGTGACGCTGTCGACGCACAACCGCAACAATGCCGCGCGCTTCGCGGAATTGATGGCGCGGCTGCCGGAGGTGCAGGAGGCGCACGCGCTGACCGGTGAAATGGATTACATCCTTCGGGTGGTGACGCGGGACCTGCGGGGACTGTCGGATTTCGTCAACGAGACGCTGCTGCCGCACGAAGCGGTGCAGAACGTCAAGACATCGATCGTCCTGCAGACGCTGAAGGATACCAGCGCACTGCCGCTGGAGAATTCGTAGAACCCGGCCAACCGCCGGTTGGCCACGATGGATTGCGGGACCGCGGCGCCCTATATCGCTCGCGACCAACGGGAACCGATGCGATGCCTCTCGACAGCTACCATTTTGCCGAACGCCCGGGACCGGGCTATCGGGCGGGCAATCCGGTATTTTTCGCCTTTCACGGCACCGGCGGCGACGAGAACCAGTTCCTCGGTCTTGCCGCGTCGCATTTTCCCGAGGCACTCGTGATCGCGCCGCGCGGCGATGTTTCGGAAAACGGCAGGCTGCGCTATTTCCGGCGCACCGGAGAGGGCGTCTACGACATGGAGGATCTGGCCGCGCGAACGCGCGCCATGGCGGCTTTCGTTTCGGCTCACGTCGAGCGGCTCGCGCCGCCCCGCGTGGTCGGACTGGGCTATTCCAATGGCGCGAATATCCTCGCCTCCGTCATGCTGGAGGAACCGGGTAGCTTCTCCGACGCCGTGCTGATGCATCCGCTGATCCCGTGGGAAATCGAAGGCGGCAGTGAGCTTGCCGGGAAAAACATCCTGGTGACGGCAGGCGGACGCGACCCGGTCTGCCCGCCGGAGATGACCGGACAGTTGATCGACGGGCTCGAAGGCCGCGGCGCGACGGTGAAAAGCGTCTGGCATCCCGGCGGACACGAGATCGCGCAGAACGAACTCGATGCGATTTCGGCATTTCTCA
Source organism: uncultured Alphaproteobacteria bacterium (assembly GCA_963712205.1). GTDB lineage: Bacteria > Pseudomonadota > Alphaproteobacteria > Rhizobiales > Rhizobiaceae > Oricola. The sequence goes on from CAVQHF010000012.1 coordinate 17,540, forward strand.
CCGGGATCCGCGCCCGAATGACGGACGTGAAAACCGTTCCCGTCGAACACGAGGAGGACGACGCCGGCAAGGGGCGCTACCTCGTGCGCGGTCCGGGCGATACGATCGCCGAGATGACCTACCGCCTGACCGGCAAGGACCAGATCATCATCGATCACACCGAAGTCCCGGATGCGTTTCGCGGCACGGGAACCGGCCTGCGGCTGCTCAAGACACTGCTCGCCGACGCGGAGAAGGCCGAACGGAAGATCATTCCGCTCTGCCCGTATGCGGCGGCGCAATTCGACAAACACCCGGAATGGGCCGGCATGCTGGCTTACCGCGTCAGGACGAATAACGGCTGACGAGGTCACGCCGGACCGCAGCGCCGCCGGCATGCCGCGCAAGTCACCGGCGGCAACGGCGCGAAGTGCGCGCGTTGGGGCTGGTCAGCGCCACGGAAAATCGTGTATGCCGCGTCAGGCGCAACGCCTTCTGATTCCGCCGCCCGGCAATCTCCAATCGGATCTCTCCCATGCCAGACCAGACGATCGTCGAAGCCCTTCTCCTCGGTATCCTGGAAGGGCTGACGGAATTCATCCCTGTTTCATCGACCGCCCATTTGCTGCTCGCCGGCCACTTTCTCGGCTTTGAATCGACAGGCAAGACCTTCGAGGTGCTGATCCAGCTGGGCGCGATCCTGGCGATCCTGACGGTCTATTTCTCGCGGCTCTGGCAGATGCTGCTGGCATTGCCGTCGGATCCCAAGACACGGCGTTTCGTCGCCGGCATCCTGCTCGCCTTCCTGCCGGCGGCCGTCATCGGCGCGCTGGCGCATGACTTCATCAAGCAGGTCTTGTTCGAGTCACCGGCCCTGATCTGCACCGTGCTGATCGTCGGCGGTGTGATCCTGCTTTGGATCGACAAGCTGCCGCTGAAGCCGCGCTATACCGACGTGATGGATTACCCGCTCGGGCTCTGCTTCAAGATCGGGCTGTTCCAGTGCCTCGCGATGATCCCCGGCACGTCGCGTTCGGGCGCGACCATCGCCGGCGCCCTGCTGATGGGAACCGACAAGCGTTCGGCGGCGGAATTTTCCTTCTTCCTCGCCATGCCGACCATGGCGGGCGCGTTCGCCTACGACCTCTACAAGAACCGGGACGCGCTGTCGTTCGACGACGGGGTTCTCATCGGCGCAGGTTTCATCACGGCATTTATCGCCGGTGTCTTCGTCGTGAAGTACCTGCTCGACTATGTATCGAAGCACGGTTTTTCGCTGTTTGCGTGGTGGCGCATCCTGGTCGGCGCGCTCGGCCTGATCGGGCTGCATTTCCTCGGCTAAGAAAACGCCCGGCGCAGTAGTTCGGCGGCCAGGATCGTCACGCCGATCCGGAACCAGAATCGGAAGCGCGCCTCGTCCATGTTTTCCAGAAGTCTCGCGCCGATCATCGTGCCGAGATAGCCGGACGCGATCATCGCGAGGGCCAGCGGCAGCCACGGCGCGAGGTTGAAGCCGAGCACGCCAAATACCACGACCTTCAGAACATGCTGGATCGCCATGGCGACGGCGGAGTTGGCGACGACCTGCTGCCTGGTATCAAAGGCCTTCGCCATCAAGGCGGCGACAAGCGGACCGGTAGCGCCGATGAACATGGTCAGCGCCGTCGAAACGGCACCGCCGATTGCAAAAACCAGCGGCGATTTCGCGGCCGGCAAAGGCGGCAGCTTCACCCAGGTCAGGACAACGATGAAGATCGCAAGAATGGTCTTCAGCAGCGCCTCCGGCAGGTCGGTGACGACCGATCCGCCGGCGAGCGCGCCAATGATCCCGCCGGCGGCAAAGGGAAGTATCATCGACGGCACCGTCGACTTGCGCATGTGGAAGGCGCGGCCGGCATTGGATCCAAGCTGGACGACGCCATGCACGGGGATCAGCGCGGCGACGGGCATGAACAGGCCCATCAGCACGAGCATCATGATGCCGCCGCCAACGCCGAAGGCAGCGGTAACGGCGGATGTGAAGATGCTGGCGATGACGAGAAAGCCCGCCGTTGCGACCGAGATCGCGTCAGGCAGGAGCCCACCGGCGTCCAAATTCAGGCCGCACCGCCGGTTTCAGTCGGCAGGTTGGGATTGGTGAACTGGCCGGTTTCGCGGAACCGCCACAGATAGGTCGGCAGGATCGCTTCCAGCGTCGCCGGGCGAATACCGATGCCGGCAAGCGTGCGGCCTTCCTTCTCGGCTGCTGCGGAGACCACGTTGTCCGTTTTCAGGAGCGTCACCTGGTCGACGGTCAGAAGCGGCTTCGGCAGAAGGCCGAGAATACGCCCCTGCATCCGTGCGGCCCACCAGGGAATGTTGACGAAGAGACGCTTGCGCCGCGTGACCCTCAGGACCTCTTCCAGGCATTCGCGGAATGTCAGCACTTCGGCGCCACCGATTTCATAGGTCGCGCCGCCCTTCAGCTTGCCGTCGACGGCGCGGGCGAAGACCTCGGCCACGTCACCGACATAGACCGGCTGGAATTTCGTATGGCCGCCGCCGATCAACGGCAGGACCGGCGAGAAGCGCGCCATCTCTCCGAACTTGTTGAAGAAATCGTCCTCGGGCCCGAAGACGATCGACGGGCGGATAATGATCGCCTGATCGCCGAGCGCATCGAGCACGGCCCGTTCGCCCAGGCTCTTGGTGCGCGCATACAAGGATTCGGAATTCGCGTCGGCGCCGAGCGCCGACATATGGACAAGCGGCACGCCCGCCTCGGCGCAGGCTTCGGCGACGGCGCGCGCGCCGAATTCCTGCACGGCGGGAAAGCTCTGCCGGCCGCTCTGGAAAAGGATGCCGACGAGATTGATGACCGCATCGGCGCCCTCGATGGCACGGGCGATCGACCAGCGGTGACGCAGATTGGCCTGGACCGCGGTGATCTGGCCGACATCGCCGAGCGGCTGCAGGTGGAAGGCGAGATCAGGGCGGCGGACGGCGACGCGAACGCGGTACCCGCGCCGCGCCAGGGCGCGCACCACGTGGCGGCCGACAAATCCCGAGCCGCCGAACACCGTCACCACTTTGGGAAGGTTGGATATTTCGGTCATGGATTTCTCCGGATCTGGCTGCCGATCGTTCTTGCCGATCCCCTACCGGTTTTGCAGCGCAAGGTGAAGGGGAAATTTGCCTCGACACGGCGCGTTCCCGCAATAACGCGTCGCGATACTTGACGGAACCGGCCAGTTCGTCACCCTTCACGGCACGGTATCGCGACAAGGGGCCGGATCACATGCGGACGGGAATCTACGGAGCCGGATCGATCGGCTGTTACGTCGGCGGCATGCTCGCCGCCGCCGGCCACGATCCGGTCCTGTTCGGGCGGGCCTCGATGGGCGAACGGCTTGCGCGCGGGATTACCCTGACGCGGTTCGATGGCAGCGAACGGCGCGCGTCGCCGGACAGTTTCCGGTTTGCGACCGATCCGCATGCGCTCGCCGAATGCGACCTTGTCCTCGTCTGCGTCAAGAGCGACGGCACGCGGGCGGCCGGCGAAACGCTCGCCGCCATCCTGAAGCCCGGCGCCATAATCGTCAGCCTGCAGAACGGCGTCTCCAATGCCCGCGTGCTGCGCGAATGTTTGGGACAAAGAAGCGTGCTGGCCGGCATGGTCGGCTTCAACGTGGCGCAGATCGGAACCGACCGGTTCCACTGCGGCACGGAGGGAGAGATCGTCATCGGAACGGGCGACGGCGCTCAGGCGCTTGCCGACGCGCTGAACACGGCCGGCATCCCGGCGGAAGTCTCGCCGGACATCGAATCCGTGCAATGGGGCAAGCTCATCTACAATCTCAACAACCCGGTCAATGCGCTGTCGGGACAACCGCTGAAACGCCAGCTTTCGACGCGGGCCTACCGCCAGGTTTTCGCCGCCCTGATCCGCGAGGCGCTCGCCGCGCTGAAAGCCGCCGGCATCAGGCCGGCGAAGATCGGCAAGGTAGGACCCGATCTCATTCCGCCGATCCTCGACTTGCCGGACTGGCTGTTCGTCCGGCTGGCCGCCAGCATGCTGCAGATCGACGAGGACGCGCGGACGTCGATGGCGGAAGACCTCGAACGCGGGCGCCCGCCGGAAATCGACTGGTTGAACGGCGAAATCGTCGCGCTGGGCAAGACAACCGGCGTCGCCACGCCGGCCAACGAACGCATCGTCGTGCTGGTCAAGGCGGCGTTTTCCGGCGAAGGGCCGCGCCGCTACGGCGGGCGGGAACTGAAAAAGGCGGTGCTGGTCTGACCGGCACCGCCTTCCTTACCTGTCTCCGGACTGGTTGCGATTACCGCATGCCGAATGCGCCCGCGAGTTTGCGACCGAGATCGCGCGCCGGCGAGGAAGCGGGAGCAGAACCGGTGTCCGCTGCCCGGGGGCCTGTGCGGTCGGCGCTGAGCGATGCCGCATCGATCGTGAAGCGATCGACGAGACGGCGCAGTTCCGCGGCCTGCTGTCCCAGCGACTGACTGGCGGCATTCGTCTCTTCGGCCATCGCCGCATTCTGCTGGGTCATCTTGTCCATTTCGCCGACGGCGGCGTTGACATCCTGCAGACCGGCGGCCTGCTCGCGCGCCGAGGAAACGATCGCGCTGATATTCTCGCGGATCCGGTCGACATGGCCCTGGATTTCCTCCAGCGACGCGCCAGTCTTGTTGACCTGCTCGACTCCGGATCCGACCTCGGCGCTGGAATTGTTGATCAGGCCCTTGATCTCCTTTGCCGCCTCGGCGGAACGCTGGGCCAGTTCGCGCACTTCCTGAGCGACGACCGCAAAACCGCTGCCCGCCTCGCCGGCCCGCGCCGCCTCGACGCCTGCATTCAGCGCCAGCAGGTTGGTCTGGAACGCGATGTCATCGATCACGGCGATGATCTGGCTGATCTTGGTGGAAGACTGCTCGATGCGCTGCATGGCGGAAATCGCCTGACCGACAACGCCCCGGGATACCTGCACGCAATCCGTCGCGTCAGCGACAATGCGGTCAGTTTCCTCGGCGCGTTGCGCCGCTTCCCGAACGGTCGCGGTGATCTCTTCGGAAGCCGCGGCGGTTTCCTCGATAGAGGCGGCCTGGCTTTCGGTGCGACGTGACAGCGTGTCGGCTGCCGACGACAATTCGCCGGAACTGTCGGCGACCTTGGCGGTCGTGCCCGAGATGCTCTGCATGGTCTCGGCGAGCGATTCGATCGCGCTGTTGAAATCGTCGCGCAACGCCCGGAACTCCTCGCCGATATCGTCGATCCGCACCGTCAGGTCGCCCTTGGCGAGCCGGCCAAGCGCGCCGCCGACCACCTGCATCGCCGTACGCTGATTTTCCGAGATCCGCGTGCTTTCGGCCTCGTTGCGTTGACGTTCGGCATCGAAGCCGCGGCGTTCGGCTTCCGCGCGCGCCTCGGCCTCTTCCTTTTCCTGTGCCGCGATCCGGAAGGTTTCAAGCGCCGACGCCACGACTCCGATCGTGTCGGTGCGGCCACGATGCGGGATATCGGATTGCAGATCGCCCGCCTGCAAAGTTCCGATGCGGTTTGTCAGGTCGCCCAGCGGGCGGCTGACGATGCCGCGAAGGGCGAAAAGGAAGGCGCCGATCACGAAAAGGATCGAAACCGCCTGGATCACGAGCGTCTGAAACCCGAAGGCCGCGCCCGTCGCCGCAAGGCGTTCGGTGCTCCAGATCGTGCCGAGATAGCCGCGGGGCTTGCCAGTGCTGTCAGGGTCGAGCGGCACGACGATCGTGACAATGCTCCTCGCCATGGGCATCCGGGGCGGACAACGGGTTCGGTCGGGATTGGTATCCATGACGGCTGCGATGTCGGAACGCGCCGTCCTTTGCTTCGAACCCCTAGTATGTCCACGAAGCCATCACCTGCTTTTGATTGTTGAATGCCTGGATCACGCGGCGCAGGTCGTGATTGTCGGTATTCGCATAGCGGCTATAGGCCTCCTCGATCGCTTCCGGCACGTTCCACTTGATGCCGCCGGCCGCCATCGAGCCCAGCTGCTGGACTTCGCGCGTCCAGTTGACGAAAGCGTCCTCGCGCAGGGTTCGCGACGCGTCGCGCTGCAGGAGGAAAACGGTGGCGGCGAGGCCGATGATGTTTACGACAACGATGACCGAGGCCAGTTTCGCGGTGAGGGAAAGGCGGCCGAAGAAGCCTGCGGACGATGTCTTGCTGTTCTCTTTGCTCATGGGATCTGAAAGTCCTGGATCAGAGTTTGTTCATGTTGACCGACACGGTGACGGCACCGATCGGTTCGCCGCTGTCGGGATCGAAAATCGTTTGGGATATCTGCGACAGAAGCAGGCCGGACCCGGCCTCGAATTCGACCTCGTCAATGAAGGGTTCGTGCGAGCCCGCCTGGAACGTCTTCTGATGCTTGGCTTCGTCGCCCTGCCAGAAATCGGATGTCGGCGTCGAGAGACCGACATTGAGGCCTTTCGCATCCATCAGGATGATCTCGACGATCATCCAGTCGGCGGCTCGCTGTTTCTGTTTGAGGAAACGCGACACGTCGCGTTGCATGACTTCCTCGACCATCGGACGGTCGACTCCCTCGGCGCCGACTTCGGCGCGCCAGGCATCGTCCCTGGCCTTGATGGTCGCATCGTCGAAACCGGCGGTGCGAAGATTCTGTTCGCGGATCGCGGCGACGACTTCCGGCCCGTTGATCCAGGACCGGACATGATCCTCGAAATAGCGGCCGACTTCCTCGACGTGGTCTGGCCCGGCCGTTCCGGCAGCCCTGGCATGTCCGGCCAAGGCAAAAGCGGAAACGGCAATAACGGTCGCGATGCGCGGCAAAACGCGCACCCGAAAATCGAGTGACATGGTTTGAACTCCGTTGCAGGTCGGCGCCAGGAAAGGCCGGATCCGCAGGCTCGTGATGACCGAAAAACATGCCGGATGGCGCGCGGGACGAACGTCATGTCCATCAGGACCCCGGCGGGGAAGGCGCTATCAAGCTCTCGCCAAATATGTTTTATACGCGGTTAACAAACGCGGATGGTTTGAACGAATGTTTGCCGGAACAGCTTCCGGTGGACCAATCCGGTTCGGCGGCACGCCCGGGGGCAATCGCATCCGATTCCCTCGCCGCGAGGCCTCTCATGCAATTCCACGTCCTTGCTTCATCCGCCGCGCCGCATGTCACGGCGCGAGACCGCCGCGGCGGCCAATCGCGTTTTTGATCAGTTGGACAAGGAAACGTCCGATTGGATATTGCAATCGCTCATCAATCGGGCTTTGCTCCCTTCTTCCGCATTCCAGAGGGGATGCTGTTCCCCGTTTCGTTACCCATGAAACGGGCTGCTTAAACGTTATAGTTTGTAAACGGGAGCAATCATGAAAATTCGCAAGATAACCACGCTGCTCGCTGCGACGTTTCTCGCAACGGGCCTAGCGACCGCCGCCAGCGCCAAGACGCTGGTCTACTGCTCTGAAGGTTCGCCGGAAGGTTTCGACCCGGCCCTCTATACCGCCGGCACGACCTTCGACGCCTCCGGCCGCACCGATCTACAACCGCCTGGTCGAGTTCGAGCACGGCACGACCAACGTCGTGCCGGGCCTGGCCGAGAGCTGGGACGTGTCCGATGACGGGCTGGAATACACTTTCCATCTGCGTCCGGGCGTCAAGTTCCAGACTACCGACTATTTCACCCCGACCCGCGACTTCAACGCGGACGACGTGATCTTCTCCTTCGAGCGGCAGATGCGACAAGGACAATCCCGTACCACGCTAGTCGCCGGCGCAGCTGGGAATATTTCAACGGCATGTCGATGCCCGACCTGATCAAGGTCGATCGACAAGGTCGACGACATGACCGTCAAGTTCGTTCTCAACCGGCCCGAAGCGCCGATCGATCGCCAACCTGGCGATGGATTTCGCCTCGATCATGTCGAAGGAATATGCCGACAAGCTGCAGGCCGAACGGCAAGATCGCGATGCTCAACCAGCAGCCGGTCGGCACCGGCCCGTTCCAGTTCGTCGCCTACCAGCCGGACGCCGTCATCCGCTACAAGGCCAATCCCGACTACTGGGCCGGCAAGCAGACGATCGACGATCTGGTCTTCGCCATCACCACCGACGCCGTCGGTGCGCCAGCAGAAGCTGCACGCCGGCGAATGCCAGGTCATGCCCTATCCGAACCCGGCCGACATCGAGGCCCTGCAAGGACAACCCGAACCTCACCGTCGATGAGCAGGAAGGCCTGAACGTCGGCTATCTCGCCTACAACACCCAGCAGGCGCCGTTCGACAATGCCGAAGGTCCGCAAGGCCCTCAACATGGCCATCAACAAGCAGGCCATCATCGACGCCGTCTTCCAGGGCGCCGGCCAGGTCGCCAAGAACCCGATCCCGCCGACGATGTGGTCGTACAACGACGACATCGAGGACGATCCCTACGATCCGGAAGCGGCCAAGAAGATGCTCGACGATGCCGGCGTCAAGGACCTGTCACATGAAGATCTGGGCGATGCCGGTGCAGCGTCCGTACAACCCGAACGCCCGCCGCATGGCCGAGCTGATCCAGGCCGACTTCGCCAAGATCGGCGTCGACCGTCGAGATCGTCTCCTACGAATGGGGCGAGTATCTCGAGCGCTCCAAGGCCGTGGATCGCGACGGTGCGGTGCTGCTCGGCTGGACCGGCGACAATGGCGACCCGGACAACTTCCTCGCCGTGCTGCTCGGCTGCGACGCCGTCGGCGGCTCCAACCGCGCCCAATGGTGCAACGAGGAGTTCGACGACCTGATCCAGAAGGCCAAGGTCGGCATCCGACAGGAAGAGCGCACCAAGCTCTACGAGCAGGCCCAGGTCGTCTTCAAGCGCAGGCGCCGTGGGCGACCATCGCCCACTCGGTCGTCTTCATGCCGATGAGCAACAAGGTCAAGGGCTACGTGATGGATCCGCTCGGCGGCCACAGCTTCGAAGGCGTCGACATCGCCGAGTAAACGCATGTTGCGTTGCTGCCCGGGACATCGCCCGGGCAGCTTTCATGCCGATTACGGAAATAGGCGCCCGCTGTTTGAACCGGGCGCGTGAATCAGGCAGAGCCACACGCCATGCTTCGATTCCTTCTTTACAGGCTCGCGCTGCTGATCCCGACTTCATCGGCGTCTCGATCGTCGCCTTCGCCTTCATCCGCCTGCTGCCCGGCGACCCGATCCTGCTGCTGGCCGGCGAGCGCGGCATGACGCCGGAACGCTACCAGGAACTGCAGGCAGTCTACGGCTTCGACCGGCCGTCTGGTCAGCAGTATTTCGACTATCTGACGGACATCCTGCACGGCGATCTCGGCACATCGATCGTCACCAAGCGGCCGGTCCTCGACGAGTTCTTCGCGCTGTTTCCCGGCGACGCTGGAACTGTCGCTCTGCGCCATCATCCTCGCGATCGTCATCGGCATCCCGGCCGGCGTCATCGCGGCGGTCAAGCGCGGCTCCTGGCTTCGACCAGTCGATCATGGGCGTCGGCGCTGGTCGGCTACTCGATGCCGATCTTCTGGTGGGGCCTGCTGCTGATCATCTTCTTTTCCGGCATGCTGCAGCTGGACGCCGGTCTCGGGGCGCATCTCGCTGATCTATTTCTTCCCGCCGGTCACCGGCTTCATGCTGATCGACAGCCTGCTGTCGGGCCAGAAGGGCGCCTTCGCGTCGGCCGTCAGCCACCTGATCCTGCCGTCGATCGTGCTGGCACCATCCCGCTCGCCGTCATCGCCCGCCAGACCCGCTCGGCCATGCTGGAGGTGCTCGGCGAGGACTATGTGCGCACCGCCCGCGCCAAGGGGCTGGCGCCGCGCCGCGTCATCGGCCTGCACGCGCTGCGCAACGCGCTGATCCCGGTGGTCACGACGATCGGCCTGCAGGTCGGCGTGCTGCTGGCCGGCGCGATCCTGACCGAGACGATCTTCTCCTGGCCGGGCATCGGCAAGTGGATGGTCGATTCCGTCTTCCAAGCGCGACTACCGGTGGTGCAGGGCGGGCTGCTGCTGATCGCCGGCATCGTCATGATCGTCAATCTCGCTCGTCGACGTGCTCTACGGCCTGATCAATCCGCGCATCAGAAGGTAATCCCCGCCGTGACCCACATCGAAGCGCAACACGCAGAGACAGCCACGCGGCAGATCGAGCCGATCAGCGCATGGGCCATGCGCAAGGCGATGCTGACGGAGTTCTGGTACTATTTCCGCCAGAACCGCGGCGCCGTCATCGGCCTGGTCGTCTTCACGATCATCGTCGCTGTCGCGGTGTTCGCGCCGCTGATCGCGCCGCACAGTCCGACCGTGCAGAACCGGGAGCGCTGCTCTTGCCGCCGGTCCTGATGGAAAGGCGGCTCCTGGGACCTACCTGCTCGGCACCGACGCGGTCGGCCGCGACATCCTGTCGCGGCTGATCTTCGGCGCGCGGTTCTCGCTGTTCATCGGCCTGGTCGTCGTGTCGCTGTCGCGTTGTCCGTCGGCATCGTGGTCGGGCTGATCGCCGGCTTCTTCCGCGGCTGGGTCGACACCGTGATCATGCGCGTCATGGACGTGATCCTCGCCTTCCCGTCGCTGCTGCTGGCGCTGGTTCTGGTGGCCATCCTCGGCCCGGGCCTGATCAACGCGATGATCGCCATCGCCATCGTCCTAGCAGCCGCATTTCGTGCGCCTGACGCGCGCCTCGGTGCTGGCCGAGCGCGAGCGCGAATACGTGATCTCGGCGCGCGTCGCCGGCGCCGGCCGGCTGCGGCTGATGTTCGTCACCATCCTGCCGAACTGCCTGGCGCCGCTGATCGTGCAGGCGACGCTTGTCCTTCTCCAACGCCATCCTCGACGCCGCCGCGCTCGGCTTCCTCGGCATGGGCGCGCAGCCGCCGACGCCGGAATGGGGCACCATGCTGGCCGAGGCGCGCGAGTTCATCCTGCGCGCCTGGTGGGTCGTCACCTTCCCCGGCCTGGCCATCCTGGTCACCGTGCTCGCGATCAACCTGATGGGCGACGGCCTGCGCGACGCGCTCGACCCGAAGCTGAAGCAGAGCTGAGCCGATGGCCCTTCTCGAAATCGAAAACCTGACCGTCGGCTTCAGACCTCCACCGGCCCGTTCCGGGCCGTCGACAGCGTGTCGCTGACCTGCGACAGCGGCGAGATCCTGTCCATCGTCGGCGAATCCGGGTCGGGCAAGTCGGTCGCCATGCTGGCGCTGATGGGGCTGTTGCCGTGGACGGCGACGGTGACCGCCGACGTGATGCGCTTCGACGGCAAGGACATGCTCTCCATGACCGCGCGACAACGGCGCAAGATCATCGGCAAGGACATCGCGATGATCTTCCAGGAGCCGATGTCGAGCCTCAATCCGTGCTTCACGGTCGGCTTCCAGATCGGCGAGAGTGCTGCGCATCCATCTCGGCATGAACCGGCCGAGCGGCGCGAGCGCACGATCGAACTGCTCGAGCTGGTCGGCATTCCCGGCGCCGGAAAAGCGGCTGAGCCGTTTCCGCACCAGCTGTCGGGCGGCATGAGCCAGCGCGTGATGATCGCCATGGCGCTCGCCTGCAAGCCGAAGCTGCTGATCGCCGACGAGCCGACCACCGCGCTCGACGTGACGATCCAGGCGCAGATCCTCGATCTGCTGGTCGACCTGCAGAAGCAGCACGGCATGGGGCTGATCCTGATCACCCACGACATGGGCGTGGTCGCCGAGACGGCCGAGCGCGTGCAGGTGCAATATGCCGGCCAGAAGGTGGAGGAGCAGCCGGTGCGCGAGCTTTTCCGCGATCCGCACCATCCCTATACGGCGGCGCTGCTCGCCGCCTTGCCCGAGCGCGCGACGCGGCGCGGCCGGCTGCCGTCGATCCCCGGCGTCGTGCCGGGGCAGTACGACCGGCCGCCGGGCTGCCTGTTCGCGCCGCGCTGCCGCTACGCGACCGAGCGCTGCGACCGCGAGACCGAGCGCCAGGGCGCGGAATTCGGCCAGGCGCTGTGCAACTATCCGCTGAAGGACGGCGAGCCGACCGGCTATCCGGCAGAAAGCGGAGGCCGGCCAATGAGCGACACCGTTCTCGAAAGGCGCGCCGCGACCGGCGATCGTCGTCGAGGCCCGCGACCTCACCCGCTATTACGGGTCGGCGGCGGCCTGTTCGGCGCAAGGGCGTCGTCAAGGCGCTCAACGGCGTGAGCTTCACGCTGGAAGCCGGCAAGACGCTCGCCGTGGTCGGCGAATCCGGCTGCGGCAAGTCGACGCTGGCCCGCCTCGTCACCATGATCGAGCCGCCGACGGCGGGCGAATTGCTGATCGACGGCAAGCCGGTGACGCATTCGACGCCGGAGCTGCGCCGCAAGGTGCAGATCGTCTTCCAGAACCCCTATGGCTCGCTCAATCCGCGCCAGAAGGTCGGCGCGATCCTGGAGGAGCCGCTGATGATCAACACGCAAGACGACGCGCCGACGCGGCGGCGCAGGGCCATCGCGATGATGGAGCGCGTCGGGCTGCGGCCCGAGCATTACGAGCGCTATCCGCACATGTTCTCCGGCGGCCAGCGCCAGCGCATCGCGATCGCCCGCGCGCTGATGCTGAACCCGAAGATCCTGGTGCTCGACGAGCCGGTCTCGGCGCTCGACCTCTCGATCCAGGCGCAGGTGCTCAACATCCTGATGGACCTGCAGGAGGAATTCGGGCTCGCCTACCTGTTCATCAGCCACGACCTGTCGGTGGTGCGCCACATCGCCGACGAAATCATGGTGATGTATCTCGGCAAGCCGGTCGAAACCGGGCCTTCGGAAGAGGTATTCGACGCGCCGCGCCATCCCTACACGGCGGCGCTGCTGTCGGCGACGCCGGTCGCCGATCCGGACCACGAGAAGCACCGCATCCGGCTCGAAGGCGAATTGCCGTCGCCGCTCAATCCGCCGCCGGGCTGCGCCTTCAATCCGCGCTGCTGGCGCGCCGACGACAAGTGCCGCGCCGAACAACCGCCGCTGTTCGATCTCGGCCTGCAATGCCACGCCTGCTTCCACCCGCTTCCGCTTCCGGAGCCCGGGACATAGACGGAAAGTGCCGCCAGCCTCGCAAGGGATAATCTGCGACGCGCCGCCGCATAAATATAGCATGCGTTGCAATTGGACCTGATATAGGTTTCGACCAATTTCGATTCTCTCATGGAGGCCCACATGCCCGCGTCCGCGAAGACCGCGCCCACCGGTTATTCCGCCACCCAGATCCGCCTGCACTGGCTCGTCTTCCTGCTGATCGGGTTTCAGCTGGTGTTCGACGAGGACATCGGCCGGGCGTGGCGCGCGGTGCGCCGCGGCGAGGAACTCGCCTTCAATCCCTGGGTCGCCGCCCATGTCTATGTCGGCATCGCGGTGCTGGTGTTCGCCGTTTGGCGGATCTTCCTGCGCGCCCGGCGTGGCGCGCCGCAGCCGCCGGAACACGAACCCGCGATCCTGAAACTCGCCGCCGGCGCCACCCATCTCGGCCTCTATGCGCTGCTGCTGCTGATCCCGCTGTCCGGGCTTGCCGCATGGTTCGGCAATATCGCGCTGGCGGGCGAGGCGCACGAGGTGATGAAGCCGATCCTGATCATCGTCGTCCTGCTGCATATCGCCGGCGCGCTTTACCAGCAGTTCATGCTCAAGACCGACGTCATGACCCGGATGCGCAAGCCCCAGGCATGAAAAAGGGCGGACCCCGCAGGGCCCGCCCGGCGATTACTTGTCAGATACGATCAGGATGCGCGCTTGCGCCCGGTCACCATCGCGCGGACGAGGTTCTCGCCGTGGTGGATGCTCGCCAGCACGACGCCCGCGACATGCAGACCGATCAGCGCGAGCGTCCCGTAGACGAGGGCGACATGGGTATCACCCACCCATTCGACGCCCCAATAGGCGTCCGTCGTCATCATGTAGCCGGTGGTCGCGATCCCGGCGAGCGCGATCAGCAGCAGAACGATCATCGCGCCTCCGGCGGGATTGTGGCCGACATGGCGTTCCGCCTTCATCGCCATCGCGTCGCGCAGATAGCCGATCACCGTGTTCGGACCGCGCACGAAATCGGTGAAACGCGCATGGCGCGGGCCGATCAGGCCCCAGACGACACGGAAGGCCACGAGCCCGCCGACGATGTAGCCGGCCAGCTTGTGGACGCCCATCAGGTCTTCGCCGGTGAAGAAGGCGACGAAGAACAGCGTCACGAGGGACCAGTGGAATATCCTGACCAGCGGGTCCCAGACCCGGACGGTCGCCGGCGGCGTTTCGCCGCCGGCTTCCGTGAAGGTCGTGTGCATTGTCACTGCTCACCCTGTTCGTTGCCGACGATTTCGCCGGTGGCCGGATTGATCATGGCCTGCACGCGGGTGCCGTCCTTCATGCCATAGATTTCATAGCAGCCGTTCTCGACCTTGACCCGGCGCACGTCGTAGCCCATGCCGGCGAGCTTCGCCTTGGCGGCGTCCTGGGACATCCACTTGGCCTGCGGAGCATCGCCGCAGGACATTGACGTTTCGGATGCCATGACGGGGGTGGCCAGAAAGCCGGTTGCGATTGCTGCGAGGATAAATTTCTGCATTTCTATCTCCTGGGTTCGAGCCGGTCTCTGCCGGCCATGGCGCCGTTCTGGCAGGATGGCGATGACAGATGGCTGACGGAGGCTGTAAGCGTTTTGTCATTTATCGGATGCGATAGGCTTCTTATGCGCCGGCTGTTGATCATCTTTCTCCTGCTTGCCCCCGCGATCGCGGGGCAGCCGGCGCATGCCGACAGCGGCCGCAAGGAACGCGACGACCTGACGGCGGCGCGCAAGCGCGGCGAGATCCTGGCGCTGTCGGAAATCCTCGACCGGGTACGGCCGCAGATCGGCGACAAGATCATCGAGGTGGAATTCGAAAACGACGGTGGCAAAATCGTCTACGAGATCTACTATCTCGACGACACCGGACGGCGGCGCGAGATCACCGTCAATGCCAGCGACGCCAGCGTGATGAACAGCAAAGAGCAAGACTGAGCCATGCGCATCCTGGTCATCGAGGACGACGAACGCATCCGCGACGACGTGAGCGCGGCGCTTGGCGCGGCGGGCTATGTCGTCGACGCGCAGTCCGACGGCGAGGAAGGCTGGTATCTCGGCGACACGGAGGTCTACGGCGCGGCGATCCTCGATCTCGGCCTGCCGCACATGGACGGGCTGTCGATCCTGAAGCGCTGGCGCGAGACCGGGCGCGAGCTGCCGGTGCTGGTGCTGACGGCGCGCGGCTCGTGGAGCGAACGCGTCGAGGGCATCGACGCCGGCGCCGACGACTATCTCGCCAAGCCATTCCGGATGGAGGAACTCCTGGCGCGGCTGCGCGCGATCCTGCGCCGCTCGGCCGGCCATGCATCGCCCGTCATCCGGGCCGGCGAAGCCGAACTCGACCCGCGCCAGATGAGGTTTTCGGTGCGCGGCGTGCCGCTGGCGCTGTCGCCGCAGGAATACCGGCTGATCGCCTATCTGATGCTCAACAAGGGCCGCATCGTGCCGCAGCAGGAACTGGCCGAGCATTTGCAGTCGCTGCATTTCGAGCGCGAATCCAACGCCGTCGAGGTGCTGATCGCCCGCGTGCGGCGCAAGCTGCCGATCGCGCTGATCGAGACGCGGCGCGGCTTCGGATACACGATTCCCGACACGCCCGAGACCGAGAAGGCATGACCGGAACCTTCGCCCGCCGGTCGATCCGCCGCCGGCTGATGGCCTATGCCGCCGGGATCATGGCGGTGACGCTGGTGATCGCCGGCTTCGGGCTGACGGCGCTGTTCACCCGAAACCTGGAGCGCCGCGTCGGCCAGGAACTCGACACCCATATCGCCCAGCTCGCCGGCGCGCTGCGCTTCGGCGCCGACGGCATGGTGTCGCTGGCGCGCGAGCCGGCCGACCCGCGCTTCGACCGGGTGTTCGGCGGGCTGTACTGGCAGGTGCGCGACGACGCCACCGGGCAACTGATCCGCTCGCGCTCGCTGTGGGACCAGGAACTCGACCTGCCGGACGACCTCTTGACGCCCGGCGTGGTGCATGTCCACGACGCCATCGGCCCGGACGGCGCGAAACTGCTGGTGCACGAACAGGCGATCATCGCCGACGCCGGCCTTGCCGAGCACCGGGTGCGGCTGTCGGTCGCCATCGACCGGCGCGAACTCGACCAGCTGCGCGCCGGCTTCGCGCGCGACATCGCGCCGGCGCTGATCGTCGCCGGGCTGGTGCTGCTGCTCGGCTTCGCGGTGCAGATCCGCTCCGGCCTGAAGCCGATGGACGCGCTGCGCTCGGGCGTCGCCGACATCCGCGCCGGCCGCGCCCGGCGTCTCGACGACGCGGTGCCGGCGGAGGTGTCGCCGCTGGTCGAGGAGGTCAACACGCTGCTCGACCACCAGGAGGCGGCGATGCTGCGCGCCCGCGACCGGGCGGCCGACCTCGCGCACGGGCTGAAGACGCCGCTGACCGCGCTGTCGGCCGACGCGCGCAAGCTGCGCGCCATGGGGGTGACCGACATCGCCGACGACATCGACGAACTGGCGCTCAGGATGCGCGCCCATGTCGAGCGCGAAATGGCGCGCGCCCGGCTGCGCCACGGCGCGGCGACGCAGGCGATCGCGCTGAAGCCGGCGGCCAACGCCATCATCCGGGCGCTGCAGCGCACGCCGGCCGGCGAGGACAAGGTCTTCGAGACGGCCATCGAGGACGGCCTGACGGCACGCGTCGAGCCGGACGACCTCAACGAAATCCTCGGCAACCTCGCCGAAAACGCCATGCGCCACGCCAGATTGCGGGTTCGCGTCGGGGCGGCGCGCGACGGCGACGAGGTGCGGCTGACCATCGAGGACGACGGCGCCGGCGTCGGGCCGGAACAGCTCGCCGAGATCCGGCAGCGCGGCCGGCGCCTCGACGAGACCGGCAAGGCCGGCGCGGGCCTCGGCCTCGCCATCGTCTCCGACATCCTCGACGAATGCGGCGGACGGCTGGAACTCGGCGCGTCGGACATGGGCGGGTTTTCGGCCACGGTGGTGCTGAGGGGGTGAGGCGCGAAAGCGCAGGACCGGCGGTCGCCGGCAGGCTCCACTCTCCCCCCTTGCGGGGGAGAAAGCCTTTTCCGGCATTTGGGCGGGCGGGGCCCGCGCAAGTGCCTGGAAAAGGCAAGAGAGGGGCTCTCGATGGCCGCCTCGAGAACCAGGCCTTGCGGCTTCCGCGCATTGTCCCCTCTCTGGCAAAAACCAAGGACTTGGCTGCGCCAAGCCCAGGTTTTTGCTTTCTCTCCCGCAAGGGGAGAGATATGGCGCGCGTCATTGGCACCGCGCTTCCTCTCGAAAGCCGGGTTGTCTGTCCCATCCTTAAGCTTCGCTCCGCTCGCTGATGGGCCCCTGTCGCTCACGACGTGTCGTCCCGTTCCAGCGACAGCGCCAGCGCGTGGCATTCGCGAGCACGTCGTCGACTTCGTGGAACGGCCGCTTGCGGCGGCCGGGCGGCCAGCCGGGGCGCATCGGCGAAAAGTATTTGCTTCGATTGAGACCGAGATCGCGTTTGGCGCGCCAGCGAGCAAGACGTTTCGCCTGGCCGTCGAGATCGTCCAGCGCGCGTTTGAGCCCGGCGAGCCGGCGGCGGAGGCCGGCGGCGTCGACCGGGTCGTCCGGCGAGGGACGGCCGCGGGAATGGGGCGGGGATCGGAAATCCCGATCACGCTGATGCGTGGAAAAGACTTCGGGCCCGGCGTCTGGGCGGGCGGACGTCGAAACGCTTGCGCGGGTCGAGCAGCGGGAAGAGCCGCGATGGCGGGGACGTACTGTGATGTGCCTGTGGTGGTTGTTGTGGTGGCTTGTTTGCGGCGCCCCGGCGCCACCACAACAACAACAAGGTCGCGCGCGGCGATCACGATCAGGCGGCGGACGGCGGATTCGGCCGCACGGAGAATGCGCAGGACGTGGTTGTGGAGATGGCGCGGCAAAGTCGCCGCCATTTCGCCATCGGCCAGCCCGGCCAAGGCGAACAGCACTTCCACGATGCGCAGTAGCGCGTCGCGGTTGCGGGCAATCGCCATCGGCCAGTTTACCATGTCCCTTCTTCTCCATGCTTTGAGGGCGGGAAGAATGATGCGGGAGGTTGGCAGGCGGTGGATTACATTTTCACGCCGAAAGCGTTTCAGACGGGTTTTCCATCTAGAACGGATGAAGCATCAGGGCGGCCACCCTGTGCTCTCGCGCGGTTAACCTCTCATTCGGCCAACTCCCGCTTGAAGCGCTTGTCGACTCGTTCCCGGGTCCGACCATCCATCGGCGAATGACATGTCATTTCATCCCCATCCCGAAACCGATTTGACAATCAGATATTCCTCCAGGCCCCAAACACCGCCTTCCCTGGCGCCGCCCGAGTGGCCCACGCCGCCGAAGGGCGAGCCGGCACCCCGGGATTGGCCGTTCATTTCGACCATGCCGGAATGGAGGCGCCTTGCCAGCCGGTTTAGCCTTTCGCCATCGCCGCTCTGGACATAATTGGTCAATCCGTATGGCGTATCGTTGGCGATCCGTATCGCGTGATCCTCGTTCGAACGGAATGATGGAGAGGACCGGCCCGAAAATCTCCTCACGGGCGATCGTCATCTCGTTCGAGACATCCGCAAAGACGGTGGGCCGCACGAAATAGCCTCGGTTGAACTCGGCGGACGTCCCGGACCGCCGGTCACCAGGCGGGCTCCTTCCCGGATACCGGTGTCGATCAACGACTGGACGCGCTCGTACTGGAGCGCCGACACGACCGGTCCGATATGAGCGCCCTCCTTGTTCGAGGGACCGACAGTGATGCTTTCGGCGACCCGACGCGCCGTATCAACGGCTTTGGAATAGACCGATCGCTCGACGAGCATGCGCGTCGGCGCGTTGCAGCTCTGTCCGCTGTTCGAGAAGCACTGCCGCACGCCACGCTCAACGGCGTCGTCACTGGCGTCCGCGAAGACCAGGTTCGCCCCCTTGCCGCCGAGTTCGAGCGCAACGCGCTTGAACGTTTCGGCGGAGCCCCTGAGCACGCTGCGCCTGCACGGGTCGAGCCGGTGAAGCAGATCATCGCGATATCCGGATGCGCGACAAGGCGCGCGCCCGCGGTCGCACCGTCGCCCTGGACGAGGTTGAAGACGCCCGCCGGCGCGCCGCCTCGTCGATGATCTCCGCGAGCAGCGCCGAAGACAGGGGGGCGAATTCCGAGGGCTTGAGCACCATGGTGCAACCGGCAAGTAAGGCCGGGATGACCTTCAGCGCGACCTGGCTCATCGGCCAGTTCCACGGCGTAATCATCCCGACGACGCCGATCGGCTCCATCAGGATCCGGTCGTCGGGCGCATGAGGTCCGAGCGGCCGGTCGAACTCGAAATCCTCCATTACATGAGGAACCTGGTCATGTGACGCGAGGCGGCCGGCGCCTGGCGCGTCCGCGCGAGGTCGATCGGCGCGCCCATCTCCTCGGAGATCGCCCGGGCCATTGCCTCGCTGCGCGCGGCATAGACCTTCTGCATGCGCCGGATGAGGGCGATCCGCTCAGCGGGATCCGTTTCCGCCCAGGCCGGAAAGGCCGCAGTCGCGGCGGCCACGGCCGCGTTCACGTCCCGCTCATCACCGAGTGCGACGACGCCCCCCGGATGCTCGGTCGAAGGATCAACCAGAACATGTTCGGCTTTCGAATTTGCCGCTACCCATCGACCGCCAATGTAAAATTCACCCAATTCGCGACGTTCCCGAACTCCTAAGTTCTATTGTCCGGTCGTCTGGATTAGGAGATATTCTCTATTTTGGCCACTTCCGGCACAGGCGCCGGATCGAAGAAGTGGAGGTGGGCCGGGTCGAAAGCGAGATGGATCGTGTCACCAGGCCTGACCGATGTCCGCCCGCGGCTCAGGACCCGCACGACGTGGCCGGCGAAGCGGGCCGTGATCTGCGTTTCCGATCCGGTCGGCTCGACCACCGAGACTGTCGCGGGCCAGCCGGACGGAGCGACGGTGAAGTGTTCCGGGCGGATGCCTATGGTGACCCTGGACCGCTGCTTCGAATCGCCGGCCGGAAGGTTCAGACGCGTCCCATCGGCGAGATGCAGGATCGTCCCTTTCAGGAGATCGCCTTCCAGGAAATTCATGGGCGGGGAACCAATGAATGTGGCGACGAACAGGATCGCGGCTTCTCGTAACATTCGAGCGGCGATCCTATCCTGTTCGATCCTGCCGCCGTTCATCACCACGACGCGGTCGGCCAGCGTCATAGCCTCAATCTGGTCATGCGTAACATAGACCGTGGTGGCCTTCAGGCGCTGGTGCAACTCTTCATTCCGACACGCATCTGCACGCGCAGCTTGGCATCGAGATTGGAAAGCGGTTCGTCGAACAGGAAGACGGTCGGATTGCGCACGATCGCCCGACCCATCGCGACGCGCTGGCGCTGACCGCCGGAGAGCTGCGCGCGGCTTGCGCTCGAGCAAGTCCGCGACCCCAGGATGCGGGCCGCGTCGTTACCCGCTCGTCGATATCCGCTCTTGGAAAGCGGCGTTGCCGCAGCGCGAATCCCATGTTCTCGAGGACATACATATGCGGATAGAGCGCATAGTTCTGGAACACCATTGCGATGTCGCGGTCCTTCGGCGCGATATAGTTGACCACGCGGCCTCCGATGTGGATGTCTCCTCGGGAGATGTCTTCCAGGCCCGCAATCATCCGCAGAAGCGTGGATTTCCCGCAACCCGACGGGCCGACCAGCGCGACGAATTCGCCGTCCTCGATATCGATCGAAACCCCGTGCAAGACCTCGACCGAGCCATAGGATTTATGGACGTCGCGTATCTGAACCGTACCCATTCGGATATCCTCCCTTTTCCGTCGTCGGCCTTGCGGCAGGCAACCGGCAGCGCCTCAAGCCTGCCTTCGTTTTCCGGTTTCCGGCATCTCGCTGATCATCTGGATCAGGAAGTCTCCGGTATTTTTCTCGTGCTGCCTGACCATGTCGGCGGCGCCCGCGAAATCGCCCGCGCGCAACATGTCGCGGATGCGCTTGTGCTCTTCCAATGCCTCGCCGAGACGATTGTGCTGCGGCGGAATGCCATGCCGCTGAGCCGACATCTGCCCATGCATGTTCTCGATGAGCTTGTGGCACCACGGCGATTGAGGATTGTCGCAAAGGAGTTCGTGAAACTCGTAATTCTTCTCCGCGACAAGATCGTAATCCTTCCGCCGCAGGGCTTCGGCATACGCCTTGATATTGTCGTCAATCATCGCAAGACGCTCCGCATCGAAGTTCGGCGCGCCGAGTTCGATCGCGAGGCTGCAAACCCGGCCGCGCAGTGCGCTGATTTCCCTGATCTGTTCGGTCCTCAGCCCCTGAACGACTGCGCCGACATGGCTCTGGATATCGAGCCATCCCTCGGAAGCCAGGCCGCGGATGGCCTCGCGGATCGGGGTCTCGCTTATTCCCAAAGCGGTCGAAACCTCACGCGTGGTAATCCGATCTCCGGGGCCGACCGATCCGCTCAGGATCATCGACTGAATATGCCGCCGGGCCATCTCGGCCTTCGTCATGTAGGTGTTGGGGTTTTCCATGGACTCGATCCAGTTCCGGTTAAGAAGGGAGCATCCGGCGGACTATCCCTTCGTCGCTCCTTCGGCCAAGCCCTTAATCAGCCACTTCTGGACCAAAAGCGCAAAGACAACGACCGGCACGACCGTGATGGTACCGACGGCGGTCAGGGCGGCCCAATTGGCGCCGTTGACGGTATCGCCGGCGATTCCGGCAATCGCCACGGGAATGGTCGACGCGTGCCGGTTCGTCAGAACCAGGGCAAACAGCAGTTCCTCCCATGCGAGGATCATGCTGAAGATCAGCGTCGACAGCAGTCCGGGCAGCGAAATCGGAACGATGATCTTGAAGAACGCTCCATAGCGCGAGCAGCCGTCGATCATCGCCAATTCCTCCAGTTCACGCGGCAGCGACAGGAAGAAGCTGCGCATCAGCCACATGACGTAGGGAACAAGGAACGTGCTGTAGGCGAGGATCAGCGTGATGTGCTTGTCGGTCAGGCCGAGCTTTCGGGCGACCAAAAACATCGGCACCGCGAGCGCGATCGGCGGAACACCGCGCGACAACAGGATCAGCACCCCGATGGTCGCCGCGCCGCGCAACCTGATGCGGGCAAGCGCGTAGCCGGCCATGGTGCCGACGACGATCGACAAAAGGCCCGAACCCGACGCCACGATGATCGTGTTTATCAGCCGCGGCACGATATCGGCGCGCGTCATGTATTCGACGTAAGCCGCGATCGTGGGCGTGAAGAAGAATGTCGGCGGGTTCGTGAAGATGTCGACCTGATCCTTGAAGGACGTCAGAACCATCCAGTAAATCGGGAACAGGAAGACGATGCTGACCACGATCCCGCCCGCGATGCGGAGTTTGTGGCCGAGTGAGCGCCGCAAGCGTTGCGGTGCAGGCGTGACGACCGAGCTCAAAACAATTCCTCCAGCTTTCGGCTGCCGCGAAGGAACAATCCGGTCAGGACCATGGTGAGCACCAACACTATCACAGCCATGGCAGCGGATTCCGCGAAGCGCAGCGAACGGAACGCCTCCTCGTAGATGAACAGGTTGACCACATTGGTTGCCTTGCCCGGCCCGCCATAGGTGGCGGCGAGAACGATATCGAACATCTTCACCGCGCCCAGCCAGCGGATGACGAACGTTGCCGCAATGACGGGCATCAACAACGGAATGGCGACCGACCAGAGTGTCGACCACCAGTTCGCGCCGTCGATCCTCGCCGCCTCGAAGACGTCTTTCGGAAGCGCCAGCAGCGCCGCCGTCGCGATGAGCACGATGAAAGGCGTCCACCGCCAGGTGTCGATAATGATGATGGCCGCCATGGCCAGGTTCGGATCGCCGAACCAGTCCAGGGGACCGATTCCCAGAAAACCCAGCCAGTAGTTCATGACGCCCCAGAGAGGATCGAGGATCATGCGCCACATGCCGCCGGCCACGACCGGGGCGACAACCATCGGGATGATGAAAAGAGCCCTGATCATGCCTCTTCCCCGCCACTCGGCGTTGATCAGGAAGGCGATCCCGAAACCGAGAACCACCTGCAGCGGCAGGGCGATGACCAGATAAATCAGGGTCACCTTCAGGGAATCCCAGAAGCGATAATCGCTCATCACTTCCCTGTAGTTCTCGAAGCCGACCCATTCATCGGCGCCGAAGCTGGCGATGTCGAAGTGCGAGAAGCTGATATCGATCGTGTAGAAGATCGGATAGGCGAGCAAGGCCACGAGGAGCACGATCGACGGCACCAGGAACGACCAGCGCACAAAAAGATCGCCGATACGGCCGAGCCGGCGCGTGCCTGCATCCCCGTTCACGGGCGCATTGTCGATAGTCATGCCTTTTCCTTCCTCCCTAGCCGGCATCGCGATAGATCCTGCCGCGCGCACGAACCGGCTCGAGCAGGGACCAGTCGCCCTGCTCCACTTCATAACCGCGCGGAAAAGGCGGCCGGGCCTCCATGCCGATGGACGCCATCACCCGGTCGTCGCGATAGTAGCAACGTGCCGTGACCAACTCGATCACGCCCGCAAGCTCCGGACTTGCAGCCCTGAACTCCGCAAGACGCCGCGCCTGTTCCCGTTCCGGCAGATCGGCCAGGCGGCGATCGGCGTTGCCGTCAATGGCGCGCAATGCCTCGCGCAGCGCCTCGCGGTCACGATCGATCGACTGCAGTATGTCCGCGAGAATCCGCGGATCGCCGGCCCCCGGGACGCCGTATTCCGCGCTCGCCGGGATCATGTGGCGCACGACGCATTCAAGCGTCTCCCTTTCGGAAACGGAAAGCGGTGAGGGCGGATCGTTTTCAGCGGTCGTCATCGTGATTTCAATCGAACAGTTCGTAAATTCGGGACTTGATCTGGTCGGCGACATAGAGCGCGACCGCCTGGATCGTGGACGTCGGATTCACACCGCCCGATGTGACGAAAACGCTGCCATCGACGATGAACAGGTTCTTCACATCGTGGCTTCGGCCCCATTCGTTGACGACCGAACGTTGCGGATCCATGCCCATGCGCGCCGTGCCCATCAGGTGCCAGCCGGCATAGGGCAAAGGCGCCCTGGCGGTGATGTCGTGCGCGCCGGCCGCCTCCAGAATCTCGATACCGCGCGCCACGGAATGGTCGAGCATCTTCTGCGTGTTGCCGGATATCCGGTAGGTGATTTTCGGCGCCGGAATTCCGTCCGCATCCTTGAGGTCCGGATCGAGCGTGACCCGGTTGGTTTCCTCCGGCAGATCCTCGCAAACCGAAACCATGCCGGCGCTGCGGTCGAACAGACGCCGAAACGCGGCGTGATGTCCGTCGCCCCACGGCAACAGTCCGTCCGCCATGCCGTTGATCGCCGTCCTGACCGGACCAAGGCCGCGCGAGAACTGGTAGGAATAGCCGCGAACGAAGTCGCGTTCGGGATCGGTCTCGTAGAACTCCATGCTCCAAATGCAGATCGGCGGACCGCGATAGCCATCGAGCGGCTCGTCGAAATGGCCGCGTATCTGCGCATAGGGATGGAGCATCAGGTTCTTGCCGACCAGGCCGCTGGAATTGGCAAGCCCGTTCGGAAACCGTCCCGAAGTGGAATTGAGCAGGATACGCGGCGTCCCGATACCGTTGCAGGCCATGATGACGATTTCAGCCGGCTGGAAGACTTCCCGGCCATCCTCGTCGAAATAGTGAACGCCTGTAGCCATGTTTGCATCGTTGGTCTCGATGCGGCTCACGCGGCACCGCGTGCGCAACTCGATGCGCGAACGGATCGCCTCGGGCCAATAGGTGACGTCGGTGCTGGCCTTGGCGCCCTGCGCGCAACCGGAACCGCACTGGCCGAGATTGATGCAAGGCGCCCGACCCTCGTATTCCTCGGTCAGGATCGCGGCATCGGATGGCCACCAGTGCCATCCCAGACCGTTCATGGCGGCGCCGAGCTTTTCGCCGGTCCGGCCCATCGGAATGGCGGGCATCACCGATTCCTTTTGCGGATAGGCCGGATCGCCGGCCAGGCCCGATACGCCCATCATCCTGTCGTTGAGCCCGTAGAACGGCTCGAGCGTGCGATAGTCGACCGGCCAGTCATCCGCGACGCCGTCCAGGCTGCGGACACGGAAGTCCGATGGGTGAAGCCGGGGAAAATGGGCCGCGTAAAATACCGTTCCGCCGCCAACCCCGTTGTAGTTGGCGATCTTGATCGGCGAGTCATCATCATTGACAGGATAGTCGGCCGGCAACCGCCGCCGGTTCGGACTGATGGCATAGTCTTCCAGCGTCCTGGCTTCCCAGTCCCTGCCCGTGCTCGGAAAATCCGAAGGTTTCGGCCAGTCCCCCTGCTCCAGGCAGACGATACGCATCCGGGTCTCGGCAAGGCTCCAGGCAACCGCCGCGCCGGATGCGCCGGCTCCGATGATGATGACGTCGACAGGCTCGTTCATGATCTTGCTTGCTTCGGGGCTCCGGCTGCGTCAGCCATCTTCACACGGACAGGCGGGGGATCGAAACACGTTTCGGCATACCCACGGTCGACAGCGGCGGGTATTTCGCAAGCGCGGCCTCGATCGGTTCGGTGCCCCAACCGGGCCGGTCCGGAACGGTCAGATAGCCGTCCTTGATCTCGGGCATGTGGGAGAAAATCTCCGCGTCCCAGGCAATCCGGTCAATATCGGTTTCCATGATCCGCATGTTCGGAACGACCGCGCTGAAATGCGCGTTCATCATGGTGCAGAGGTGGCCATAGAAATTATGACTCGCCACGTTGATCTCGTGCGCCTCCGCGGCCGCGGCGATCTTGAGCGACTGCCAGACACCGTTCCAGGGCGTGTCGATGATGGCGACATCCACCGCCTGCTCGCGGAAGAACGGAAGGAATTGCTGCAAGCCTATCAGCGTTTCGCAGGACGAAATCGGATGGCGGCTATGGGCGCGGATATAGGCGAGCGCCTTGGGATCGAGCGTGTCGATCTCGACCCAGAAAAGGTCGAGATCCTCGATTTCCCGCAGCATGGAAAGAAAGCCCTCGGTCTTTCCGTTGAAGTTGAGATCGAGCAGGATGTCGATATCGGGACCGGCTTCCTCGCGCATGATTTCGAGGTGCTTTCGCAAGTCCTTGCGGGTCTTGCGCTCGACATTGCGGCCGGGTTCGTGCGGGCGGCTGAAGCCCGGAGACCAGCCCTCGATCCGCCCCTCGTCGTCATAGTGAAAGATATTCGTCTTGAGCGCCGTGAAGCCCTTCTCGCCAACCTCCCGGGCAATCCCGCGCACGCCGCTCTCATCGACGATGCCCGGCGGGAAGTGCTCGGTGCGCGTGCGATAGGAAACGCAATGCGACCAGTAGACCCTGATCTTGTCACGCACCTTGCCGCCGAGCAGGACGTGGCAGGGCACGTCCAATGCCTTGGCCTTGACGTCGAGAAGCGCGTTCTCGATCGCTCCGAGCGCCTGGCCGACCACGCCGCCCGAGCCGGGCCGCGTCACGTTGCGCAGATCTTCCCTGACATGCTCGTGATGCATCGCGCTCTGGCCGATCAGGCGGTGCGAGAGCTCGCCGATGACCGCCGAAACGCCCGGCGAACCGAAGTTCTCGTCAAATTCACTCCAGCCGACGATGCCATCCTCGGTGGCGATCTTCAGGAAATGGTAGTTGCGCCAGGAGTTGCTGCAAGACAGTGTCTTGACTTCACTGACAATCGCTTTCGTCGACATCGAATTCCCCAGTCAAAAATCGGGCACGGCCAACCCGGCCCGGATGTGCGATGCGGAAGAAATCAGCACCGTGGCGCCATGCCTTCACGGCGCGGCCAAATAGAGTTGAAAAGCGGATCCACCCGGCGCGCTGCGCCCGGATGAGGCATGGACGCGCGAGGCGTCCATGCCCAGTTTCACGCCGCTGCTTATTTCAATGCTTTTTCGATTTTCGCCGCAGCAGTGTCCAGCGCCTCCCTGGCGCTGACCTGACCGGCCAATCCGCGCGCGACTTCGTCAGCCAAAATCTGCTGAGCGGCATCGGACTTCGGGCTGCGGATGCGCCACATTTTGCCTTTTGCAGCCACCTCGTAGGCCTGCTGCAAGGTCTCGTAGACCGGGCCCAGCCAGGGCTCGGCCGGCTCTCCGGTCAGGGTGGACTTGCGAGCCGGGAACGAGCCGACCAGAGAGGCATTGATGCTCTCGCCCTGCTTGGAAGTCAGCCACTGCAGGAAGGCCCAGGAGGCTTCCAGCTTCCTGGTCTTGCTGCTGATGCCGGCGATCCAGATGCCGCGATGCGTGCCCGCCTGGGCACTTCCCACCGGCAATACCTGGATTCCGACTTCATCGACCGTCAGCGTCGTCGATTTCGGATCGACGGCGGTCGATTTGTAGACGCTGCCCCAGTTGAACATGTTGGCGACGAGGCCCTGCCGAAATGCCTGCAGCGATTCCGAGAAGCCGTGCCCGAGAGCGCCGGGCGGCGCGTAGTCGAGCAGGCGCTTGTGGATTTCGAGCGAGGCGACGCCGGTATCATTGGCGAACGCCGGCGCGCCGGCATCGTCAAGCAGGCTGCCGCCATTGGCATTGAGGATCGACTGCCAGATCGTCGGCGTCAGCGACTCACGGACGAAATAGGTATCGATCGCCCAGCGGTCGTCCTTGCCGTCACCGCTGGAGTCGCGCACCAGTTTCCCGGCGTCGGCAAAGAACTCGTCCCAGGTTTGAGCCGGCGTCGGCTCGGGCAATCCGGCTTCCTTGTAAAGCGTGCGATTGTAGAATCGGAGCAACATGTTCGAACGGACGGGAACAGCGTATTGCACGCCCTTCCATTCGCCGGCCGCAAGCGGCGCCGCATTGAAATCGTCCCAGTCGTAGCCTTCTTCCGTCAGGGCGGCGACCTTGTCGCCCTTCAGATCCATGAGGGCGCCGATTTCGGCCAATTGCGGAACCCACGGATCGTCGACGAGAAGCACGTCGTATTCGGGATCCGGGCTGGTCGTATCCAGCATCATCTTGGCCAGAAGCTCGGTATAGGGCACGCCGTCGAAGACGACGCGCACATTCGGAAACGCCTTGTTGAACTCCGGAACGAGCAGAGTCTGCCATGTGTTGGCGAAGGCCTCGTTCGCGATGATCCTGATTTCCGTCGGATTGTCGGCAGTGCCCAGACCTTCCTGCGCCTGCGCCGAAACCAGCGGCATCGCCGCCATAACGAGGGATCCGGCCATTCCGGCCAGCAAGTCCCTGCGCCTCGTCATTTTCCCGATGTTTTTTCTCTTCACGATTTTCTCCTCCTTCGTCGTGATTTCGCATTCTCTATATTCTATAGAATATGGAAAATGTGCGATGTCAAGACGGTCCGGCCGAAAACGGCTGCCATTTGAAGCCTGTGCGCCGGAGGGGCTGTATTGCCGCAAGCGTGGCCCCGCCCGGCGAAAGCGCACCCGCTCAGGGCCGACGGATCATCGGGTTGCGGGCGATCGCCAGGGTGCAGTTCACCATGCAGATTCTTCTCCATGCTTTGAGGGCGGGCGGTGGACAAATTGCCAGTCGGTTTTCCGGAGCCCGAAATCTGGCTCCGCGCGTATTCCTAATCCTCCGTCATCCTCGGGCTTGACCCGAGGATCCACGGCCAGGAACCTCGATGGTCATGGCGGGCTATGTCTACATCGTCACGAACCACAAGAAGGGCACGCTCTATATAGGCGTGACGAGCGATCTCGAGGGGCGCATCTACGAACATCGCGAGGGACTGACGCCGTGCTTCGCTTCGCGCTACGGCTGTACGCGGCTGGTCTGGTACGAACAGCGCGACCACATCATCGAGGCGATGAAGCCAGACTGGAACGATCTCTATCTTGTGTTGAACAATTGAGACCCCTTGCCGTGGATCCTCGGGTCAAGCCCGAGGATGACGGAAGAGGGTTGGGCTTTGAGATTAATCGCCAATATCGGCGCGACGATCATCGCCCATGCGCGGGAAACGCCGCTTCGGCAGGATTGGCGGCAGCCGGCCCTTTTCGGCCTCCAATCTCCCACAAGGGAAGAAGGGGGGTGCGAGCCCGCGAGCATTGCTCCCCCTCTCTTGCAAAAGCTAAGGACTTGGCGAAGCCAAGCCCAAGCTTTTGCTTTCTCCCCCTCCAAGGGGGGAGAAGGGAGATCAAATATCCAAGATTCGCCACGGACAGCGCGTTGTCCTGGATGAAGTTGCGGCGCGGTTCGACCTCGTCGCCCATCAGCTGCGAGAACAGCGCGTCGGCGTCGGTGGCGTCGTTGACGCTTGACCTGCAGCAGCGAGCGGGCTTCCGGGTCGAGGGTGGTTTCCCAGAGCTGTTCGGCGTCCATTTCGCCGAGGCCCTTGTAGCGCTGGACGGTGAGGCCCTTGCGGCCGAAGGCGAAGACGAGGTCGATCAGCTGCATCGGGCCGGTGACGGTGTCGCCCGCCTCCTTGCGGCGCAGCACCGGCGGCTCGGCATAGACCTCCATCAGGCGCGACTCCAGCGCGTGCAGCGCGCGGGCGTCGGCCGAGGCGACGAGGGCGGCGTCGAGCGTCACGGCCTCCTTGACGCCGCGCACGGTGCGCTCGAAGACATAGCCGCCGGGGCCCTCGTTGGAGGGGTTGACCCGGCCTTCCCAGCCGCGCTCGGTTTCCTCGGCGATCATGTCGAGCCGGCGGGCGACTTCCGCCGCGGCGGCGCTGGCGCGGGCCGGATCGGCGAGCGCCGCCGGATCGAGCGCGCCGGCGATCGCCGCCTGCTCGACGACGGAGCGGTCGTAGCGGGTGTGCAGGCCGTTGAGGACGGAGCGCATGTAGAGCGCGGTCTCGATGACGGCGCGCAGATCCTGGCGGGTGCGCACCTCGCCGCTGGCGAGTTCCAGCGCGGTGTCGTCGAGCGACAGGTCGATGAGGTAATCCTCCATCGCCTGCTCGTTCTTGAGATACTGGCTCTGCTTGCCGCGCGTCACCCGGTAGAGCGGCGGCTGGGCGATATAGAGATAGCCGCGCTCGATCAGCTCCGGCATCTGGCGGAAGAAGAAGGTGAGCAGCAGGGTGCGGATATGGGCGCCGTCGACGTCGGCGTCCGTCATGATGATGATCTTGTGATAGCGCGCCTTGTCGGCGTTGAACTCGTCGCTTGCCGATGCCGGTGCCGAGCGCGGTGATCAGCGTGCCGACCTGGTCGGAGCCGAGCATGCGGTCGAAGCGGGCGCGCTCGACATTGAGGATCTTGCCGCTGAGCGGCAGGATCGCCTGGTTCTTGCGCGAGCGGCCGCCCTTGGCGGAGCCGCCGGCGGAATCACCCTCGACGATGAAGATCTCGGATTTCGCCGGATCCTTTTCCTGGCAGTCGGCGAGCTTGCCGGGCAGCGAGGTGATGTCGAGCACGCCCTTGCGGCGCGTCAATTCGCGCGCCTTGCGGGCGGCCTCGCGGGCGGCGGCGGCCTCGACCACCTTGCCGACGAGGATCTTGGCCTCGCCGGGATGCTCCTCCAGCCATTCGGCCAGATGCTCGTTGACGAGGCTCTCGACGACGGGGCGGACCTCCGAGGAGACCAGCTTGTCCTTGGTCTGGGAGGAGAATTTCGGGTCCGGCACCTTGACGGAGAGGACGCAGGTGAGGCCCTCGCGGGTGTCGTCGCCGGTCAGCGAGACCTTTTCCTTCTTGGTCAGGCCGGATTTCTCGGCATAGCCGGTGACCTGGCGGGTCAGCGCGCCGCGGAAACCGGCCATGTGGGTGCCGCCGTCGCGCTGCGGGATGTTGTTGGTGAAGCAGAGGACGTTCTCGTGGTAGCGAGTCGTTCCACCACAGCGCGACCTCGACGGTGATGCCGTCCTTCTCGCCGGTGATGTGGACCGGCATCTCGATCAGCGGCTTCTTGGCGCGGTCGAGGTAACGGACGAACTCGACGAGGCCGCCCTCGTAGAACAGCTCGGTCTCGCGGGTGTCGGCATGGCGGTTGTCGGTGAGCTTGATGCGGACGCCGGAATTCAGGAAGGCGAGCTCGCGCAGGCGGTGTTCCAGCGTGTCGTATTTGAACTCGACATTGGTGAAGGTCTCCTGCGAGGGGGTGAAGGTGACTTCCGTTCCCGTATAGGATCCGGCATCGCCCGTGACCTTGAGCGGGCCGTCGGCGACGCCGTGGGTGAAGCTCATCTCGTGGAACTTGCCGTTGCGGCCGATCTTCAGCTTGAGCGAGACCGAGAGCGCGTTGACGACCGAGACGCCGACGCCGTGCAGGCCGCCGGAGACCTTGTAGGAGTTCTGGTCGAACTTGCCGCCGGCATGCAGCTGGGTCATGATGACCTCGGCGGCCGAGATGCCCTCCTCCTTGTGGATGTCGGTCGGGATGCCGCGGCCGTTGTCGGTGACGGTCACCGAGCCGTCGGCGTTGAGCGTCACGGTGACGAGATCGGCGTGGCCGGCCAGCGCCTCGTCGATGGCGTTGTCCACAACCTCGTAGACCATGTGATGCAGGCCGGAGCCGTCGTCGGTGTCGCCGATATACATGCCCGGGCGCTTGCGCACCGCATCGAGGCCTTTCAGGACGCGAATCGAGTCGGCGCCGTACTCGGCCGGATCGGGGATGATTTCTTCAGGAATTTCAGGCGTTTCGGTCATATGGTCCGGGTCTTTTCGAGGGCGCGGCGGGCAAACCGGGGAGGCCGGCCGAATCGCGCGCAAGTTCATGACAAACATATAGGATTTCCGGGCCGAAATGCCAAATGCCGCGGGGCATTTCGCGGCACGGCCGCGGGCACGGGCCTAGGCGCCGCCGATGCCGTGCAGGAAGACGCGGATCGCGAGGTCGAGGCGGCGGCCGAAATCCACTTCCTGCCTGGCGCCGGCGCGCGGCTCGACCAGCTTCTCGATGAGATTCTCATAGGCCATGTCGGCCATCAGGCTGGCGGCGGCGGCGGTGTCGGCGATGGCGATCTCGCCGCGCGCGACCGAGCGGTCGAGTTCGGCGCGGATCATGGCGCGCAGGGCGTAGGGGCCTTCCTGCAGGAATTCGCGGGCAAGATCGGGCTGGCGCTCGGCCTCGGCGACGACGGCGCGCAGGATCGCGATGGGGATATGACCGGGCAATTCGCCGCTGGCCGGCGACAGCAGCAGGCGCAGGGCCGGTTTTCGAGCGGCAGGTCGAGTTCGCCGCCGGACAGCGGACGGGAGACGGCGTTGCGGATGCGCCGGACGATCGCGGCAAACAGCGCGGAGCGGTTCTCGAAGACGCCGTACAGGGTGCGCTTCGACATGCCGGCCTCGCGGGCGATGGCCGACATGGAGGCATGGCCGAGGCCGTCGCGCAGGATCACGGTCTCGGCGGCGTCGAGGATCATCGCCTCGCGCTCGGCCGTGTCGTACTGGCGGGGCCGGCCCGGCCCGCGGCATTCCTCGCCGCATGCATCGTTTTGCGTTTGCGTGATGGTTCCCTCCCCGGTCCTGGCACCGATCTTTTCGCAGTTGCAGCAAAACACTTGCGCGCGCCGCGAAAATCGATTTATAAAACCAACCGGTTTTCATATTAGCCGCCTGGCGCGCCCGTGCCAAGCGGCAAGATCACACAGCCAGGAGAATCCGACATGAGGCATGTGCGCAGCGCACTCCTTACCTGCCTGCTCGCCGCCGGCATCGCCGCGGCGCCGGTCGCCGGCGCACCGGCACTGGCGCAGCAACAGGGCCAACGCCCGCCGACGGCGGTGACCGTCGTCACGCTGCACGAGCAGGACGTGACGATCACCGCGACACTGCCGGGGCGCATCGTCGCCTCGGGCGTGGCGGAAGTCCGGCCGCAGGTCAACGGCATCATCACCGAGCGGCTGTTCCAGGAAGGCTCGCGGGTCGAGGCGGGCGACGCGCTCTTCCGGATCGATCCGGCGTCCTACGAGGCGCAGGTGGCAGCGGCCGAGGCGGCGGTCGCGCAGGCGCAGGTGGCGCTCGACTCCGCGAACCGCGAAGCCGACCGCGTCGACGCCCTGCGCACGCGCAGCGTGGTCAGCGAACAGTCGGTCGACGAGGCGATCTCGACGCGCGACGCCGCCGACGGCCTCGCTGCAGGTCGCCAAGGCGCAACTGCTGACGGCGAATATCGACCTCGAACGCACGACCATCCGGGCGCAGCTTTCCGGCAGGATCGGCCGCACGCTGACGACGCAGGGCTCGCTGGTGACGGCCGGGCAGGCAAGCGCGCTGGCGGTGATCCGCAAGCTCGACCCGGTCTATGTCGACGTCACCCAGTCGGCCGCCGACATCATCCGCTGGAAGCGCGGCGAAACCGGTCTCGACGATTCGGCCGACACCACCGTCAAGCTGACGCTGGCCGACCGGCAGGGATACGAGCACACCGGCGAACTGACCGCCGCCGAACCGCATGTCGACGAACAGACCGGCGTCGTGCTCTTGCGTCTGCAGTTCCCCAATCCCGAGGAACTGCTGCTGCCGGGCATGTATGTGCAGGTGGAGCTGCCGCAGGGCATCGCCAAGGACGTCATCCTCGCGCCGCAGGAAGGCGTCTCGCGCGACCGGCGCGGCAATCCGACCGCCCTCGTCGTCAATTCCGAAAACGTCGTCGAGCAGCGCGAGCTGACCGTGCTTTCCGACCGCGGTTCGGACTGGATCGTCACCGACGGACTGAAGGACGGCGACCGGCTGATCGTCGAAGGCTTCCAGAAGATTGCCGCCGGCGCGACCGTCGACCCGCAAGAGCGCCAGGCGGCGCAGAACTGACCCCTTTTCAGCGGAGGCCGCAATGGCACGCTTTTTCATCGACCGGCCGATTTTCGCCTGGGTGATCGCGATCATCATCATGGGCGCCGGGATTCTTTCGATCCTGACGCTTCCGGTGTCGCAATATCCGCAGATCGCGCCGCCCTCGATCACGGTGCGCGCGGCCTATCCGGGCGCGTCGGCCGAGACGGTCGCCAACACGGTGACGCAGGTCATCGAACAGCGGATGACCGGCCTCGACGGATTGCGCTACTTCTCGTCCAGTTCCACCTCCGCCGGTTCGTCGTCGATCACGCTGACCTTCGAAACCGGAACGGATCCGGACATCGCGCAGGTGCAGGTCCAGAACAAGCTGTCGCAGGCGACGCCGCTGTTGCCGGAAACGGTGCAGCGCCAGGGCGTGACGGTGCAGAAATCGACGGCCAGCTTCCTGATGGTGATCGCACTGATCTCGGATGACGGCTCGCTCGACCAGGCCGACCTGGCCGACTACATGAACAGCAACCTCGTCGACGAATTCAGCCGGATCGAAGGCGTCGGCGAGGTCCAGGTCTTCGGCTCCAAATACGCGATGCGGATCTGGCTCGACCCCTCGAAACTCGCCGCCTACGGGCTGACCCCCAGCGACGTGGTCAGCGCCGTCTCGGCGGAGAACGCGCAGATATCGGCAGGCTCCTTCGGCTCGCTGCCGACGGTCGAGGGCCAGCAGCTCAACGCCACGATCACGGCCCAGTCGCTGTTGAGCACGCCCGAGGATTTCGAGCAGATCGTCTTGCGCGCCGAAACCGACGGCGGCCTGGTGCTGCTCAAGGACGTGGCGCGCGTCGAGGTCGGCGCGCAGGACTATTCGACGATCGCGCGCTTCAACGGCAAGCCATCGGCCGGCATGGCGATCCGGCTCGCATCGGGCGCGAACGCGCTCGACACCGCCGACCGGATCAAGAAGCGCCTCGAGGAATATTCGGCGTTCTTCCCGGAGAATGTCAGCTACGTCATTCCCTACGACACCACGCCTTTCGTGCGGCTGTCGATCGAGGAGGTGGTCAAGACGCTGGCCGAAGCGATCGTGCTGGTGTTCCTGGTGATGCTGCTGTTCCTGCAGAATTTCCGCGCCACGCTGATCCCGACGCTGGCCGTGCCGGTCGTGCTGCTCGGCACATTCGGCATCCTCGCGGCCGCCGGGTTCTCCATCAACACGCTGACCATGCTGGCCATGGTGCTCGCCATCGGCCTGCTCGTCGACGACGCCATCGTGGTGGTGGAAAATGTCGAGCGCATCATGGAGGAAGAGGATCTCGGGCCTCTCGAGGCGACCCGCAAGTCGATGGGCCAGATTACCGGCGCCCTGATCGGCATCGCGCTGGTGCTGTCGGCGGTGTTCGTGCCGATGGCGTTTTTCGGCGGATCGACCGGCGTGATCTACCAGCAGTTCTCGATCACCATCGTCTCGGCAATGGCGCTGTCGGTCCTCGTCGCGCTGACCCTGACGCCGGCGCTGTGCGCCACGCTCCTGCGCAAGAAGGACGCCCACCACGCCAAGCGCGGCCCGACCGGCTGGTTCAACCGCGGTTTCGACGGCGTCAGCCGCGGCTATGGCGGCACCATCGGCTGGCTCATCCGGCGGCCGCTGCGCGTCGGCATCGTCTATCTCGCCCTCGTTGGCGGGATGGCCTGGATCTTCACCCAGACGCCGACCGCCTTCCTGCCGGACGAGGACCAGGGCATCCTGCTGACGCTGATCCAGGCGCCGACGGGCGCAACGGCCGAACGCACGCTCGAAGTGGTCAAGAAGGTGGAAAACCACTTCCTCGAAAACGAGAAGGACAACGTGGAATTCGGCGTTCGGCGTCGTCGGGTTCAGCTTCGCCGGACAGGGCCAGAACATGGGGCTTGCCTTCGTGCGCCTGAAGGACTGGTCGGAGCGTCCGTCGCCGGCGCAAAGCGTGCAGGCGATCGCGGGTCGCGGCTTCGGCGCGCTCAGCCAGATCAAGGACGCGCTGGTGTTCCCGATCGTGCCGCCCGCCGTGCCGGAACTGGGGATTCTGAGCGGTTTCGACTTCTATCTCGAAGCGCGCAACGGGCAGTCGCACGAAGAGTTGCTGGCCGCCCGCAACCAGATGCTCGGCATGGCGACACAGAGCCCGATGATCAGCTCGATACGTCCGTCCGGCCTCGAGGACGCGGCGCAGTTCCACCTCGATATCGACTGGCGCGCCGCCGGCGCGATGGGGCTTTCGGCGACCGATGTCGGCCGGCTGCTTTCGGTGGCCTGGGCCGGGTCCTACGTCAACGACTATATCGACCGCGACCGCATCAAGCGCGTCTACGTCCAGGGCGAAGCGGATTCGCGCGCAACGCCGGAAGACCTGACGAAATGGCGCGTGCGCAACGCCAGCGGCGGCCTCGTGCCGTTCTCCAACTTCGCCGAAGGCCGCTGGACCTTCGGGCCGCAGGGACTGGACCGCTATAACGGCGTGCCGGCGATGCATATCCAGGGCAGCCCGGCGAATGGCGTCACGACCGGCGAGGCGATGACCGAAATCGAACGGCTGGCGGCGCAGCTGCCGCCCGGCTTCGACATCGCCTGGACAGGCCTGTCGCTGGAAGAGCGCCAGTCAGGCAATCAGGCGCCGCTGCTCTACGCCTTGTCGCTGGCGGCGGTGTTCCTTTGCCTCGCCGCGCTCTACGAGAGCTGGTCGATCCCGTTCGCCGTCTTGCTGGCGATGCCGATCGGCGTTCTCGGCGCGCTTTTGTGGACATGGCTCGGCGGCTATCAGAACGGCGTGTTCTTCCAGGTCGGGCTTCTGACCGTGATCGGCCTGACCGGCAAGAACGCGATCCTGATCGTCGAATTCGCGCGCGACCGCTACGAGGCCGGCGAATCGCTGTTCGACGCGGTGCGCACGGCGGCGCGGCAACGCTTCCGCCCGATCATCATGACCTCGATGGCGTTCTCGCTCGGCGTCCTGCCGCTGGTGCTTTCCAGCGGCGCGGGATCCGGCGGACGGACCGCGATCGGCACGAGCGTGCTCGGCGGCACGATCGCGGCCACGGTGTTCGGCATCCTGTTCGTGCCGTCATTCTTCGTGCTGGTCACGCGCCGGCGCAGGAAGGCGGCGGCGGAAGCAGGCGCGAAGGCGGAGACGGCATGAGTTTCAGGCGCGGGTCTGCTTCGCAAGCGCCTCATAAATCTTACGCCAGCGTTTAACGCTTTTGGCGTGCAACGCCTTGACGGCGGGGGTGGCTCTCCCCGCCGCAGGCTTTCTATTAACGATACGATTTTCTTCATCGCTGACAAAATAACATCTATCCCGCCAGCTTGTACTCCGCGAACTGCTCGCGCAGCGTCGTCTTCTTGATCTTGCCGGTGGCGGTGTGCGGGATCTCTTCGACGAAGGCGACGTCGTCCGGCATCCACCAGTCGACGATCTTGCCCTTCATGAAGGCGAGGATGTCCTCCTTTTTCGGCGAGCAGCCTTCCTTGGCGACGACGATCAGCAGCGGACGCTCGCTCCATTTGGGATGCGGCACGCCGATCACCGCGGCTTCGGCGACCTCGGGATGGCCGACGGCGAGGTTTTCCAGATCGATCGAGGAGATCCACTCGCCGCCGGACTTGATGACGTCCTTGGAGCGGTCGGTGATCTGCATGTAGCCGAACTCGTCGATATGGGCGACGTCGCCGGTGTCGAACCAGCCTTCGTCGTCGAACTGCTCGGCGCCGGCGCCGCCGTAATAGGACGAGGCGACGGCCGGGCCGCGCACTTTCAGGCGGCCGAAGGTCTTGCCGTCCCAGGGCAGTTCGTTGTTGTCGTCGTCGGTGATCTTCATCTCGACGCCGAAGGGCGCGCAGCCCTGCTTCTGCTTGATGTCGAGCAGCGCGTCGCCGCTCTTGTCGGCGTGTTCCGGCTTCATGGTGCAGAGCGAGCCGAGCGGGCTCATCTCGGTCATGCCCCAGGCATGGATGACCTCGACGCCGTAGACTTTCTCGAACTTCTCGGTGATGGCGCGCGGGCAGGCCGCGCCGCCGATCACGACCTTGTTCAGATGCGGCAGCATCTTCCCGGTGGTCTCGAGATAGTGCAGCAGCATCAGCCAGACGGTCGGCACGGCGGCGGAGAAGGTGACCTTCTCGGTGTCGAGCAATTCGTAGATCGATTCGCCGTCCATCTTGCCGCCGGGCATGACCATCTTGGCGCCGATCATCGGGCAGGTCTGGCCAAGGCCCCAGGCATTGGCGTGGAACATCGGCACGACCGGCAGGACGACGTCCTTCGAGCCGATGCCCATCGCGTCGGGCATGGCGGCCATCATGGCGTGCAGCACGTTGGAGCGGTGCGAATAGAGGACGCCCTTGGGATCGCCCGTCGTGCCCGAGGTGTAGCACATGCCGCAGGCGGCATCCTCGCCGACATCGTTCCAGACGAAATCGCCGTCGGCGCCTTTCAGCCATTCCTCGTAGGCGACGACACCGGGAAGCGCCGTCTCGGGCATGTGAGCGGCGTCGGTCATGACGATGATCTTCCTCAGCGACGCGACCGATGGCGCGATCGCCTCGATGATCGGCATGAAGGTGAGGTCGACGAAAACGGCGCGGTCGGCCGCGTGGTTCATGATCCAGGCGATCTGCTCGGGGAACAGGCGCGGGTTGAGCGTGTGATAGACGCCGCCCATGCCCATGATGCCGAACCAGGCCTCGAGATGGTTGCCGGAGTTCCAGGCGAGCGTGGCGATACGGTCGCCGGGCTCGAAGCCCTCGCGGTCGAGCAATTGCGCGATCTTCAGCGCGCGGTCGCGGATATCCGCATAGGTCGTGCGGACGATCGGCCCCTCGACCGAGCGCGACACGACCTCGCGATGCGGATGCTGACGTGCGGCGAAATCAATGATCTTGTGGCAGACAAGCGGCCACTCCTGCATCAGTCCAAGCATGCGTTTCCTCCCAGAATGCTTTTCGTGCGAGTGTGGCGAAACGGGCGCGAATGTCCAGTAGGGGATTTCGCGGAACAGGCGGCAAGCGCATCCGCTATGGCTCCGCCCGGCATTGACGCGGATCAATGCGCCGCCGGATCGTGCAATGGAGGGTATGCAGGCACATATCCGCGCGGCAGGGGATGCGACATCATGAGTAAAGTGACGCCGCAGGCGCGGCTATTCCATCTGGACAATTTGCGCACGGCCCTCGTGCTGCTCGTCGTGGCGCATCACCTCGCCCTGGTCTACGGGGCTTTTGCGCCGTTCTACTATCAGGAGCCGCCATTCACGGACCCGCTGGCATTCCTGCTTCTCGGCGTCTTCGTGCTGTTCAACCAGGCATGGTTCATGGGCGCGCTGTTTTTCCTGGCCGGCTATTTCACGCCGGGTTCCCATGACCGCAAGGGCGGCGGCGCCTTCCTGAGAAGCCGGCTCCTGCGGCTCGGAATTCCGGTCCTGGCTGCGATCTTCCTGATCGAGCCGGTCGCGCGGATCGGCTTTTTCCTGATGCCTTCCAGCCTGACCGGCATCACCGCGCCGCCGACACTGGCAGACTATCCGAAAATGCTCGGCCTCGGACCGCTGTGGTTCGCGCTGATGCTGCTGATCTTCGATGCCGGCTACGCGCTGTGGCGCCGGATGGCCGGCGAGCGCCCGCCGGTGGCAGAAGAGCGGAAGGGCTTTCCCGGCATCGTGGCGGCAATCGGCGCGATCGCTGGCCCTGGCGGCGGCGAGTTACCTGTTCCGCATGGCGGTGCCGATCGGCAAGGAAGTGCACCTCGTTCTGCCCTTCCTCAATTTCCCGACCATCGCCTATCTGCCGCAATATCTCGGCCTGTTCGTGCTCGGCGCCATGGCGTGGCGCCACGAATGGCTGCGCGGCCTTCCGGGCTCGGCGGGCGTGGCCGGCGCGATCCTCGCAGCGGCGGCGTCGGTGCTGCTTTTTCCGCTCTCCGTCAGCGGCGAAATGTTCTCGATCCGGTTTTCCGAGGCGGCGGAGTTCACCGGCAACGGGCACTGGCAGTCGGCCGCCTATGCGCTGTGGGATTCGACGATGGCGATCGGCATGATGCTGGGATCGATCGTTCTGTTCAGAAGGTTTTTCACCGGCGGCGGCGCGCTGTCGCGCTTCCTGTCCGGGCACAGTTTCACCGTCTATATCATCCACAGCCCGCTTCTCGTCTTCATCTGCTACGCGATGCGGGACATCGGGCTGCCGGCGCTGGCGAAATTCGCGCTGGCGGCGATCATCGTCATCCCGGCCTGCTATGCGGTCTCCTACGCGATCCGGAAGCTGCCGGGAGCGAAAAGGGTTCTCTAGCCGGACCCGCCGGAACGCCGGCACCGCGGTTTCTGCGGCCGGGATCGCGCAGCGGCGCCTACAGGTCCTCCAGCACCAATGATCCGTCGACGACGAGGCGGAAGCGGCCGCGGCCGCACTTGTCCATGCGAATGCCGGCGTCGCGCTCGCAGAGGCGGCGCTGCAGCAGGACGAGGCGGGCCTCCAGGTTCTCGGCATATTCGGGAAGGCGCAGCGATGGATCGAGGCGCAATTCGCGGTTGGTGAACTCGACGCGGCCTTCGCCGGCATGTTCCCTGACGAGCTTCCAGAGGATCGCGCCGGCAACGCCCTTGATGAGATAGTCGTGGCCGATGAAGACCGTGTTGTCGGCGGCATAGTGGCGGACGCGGATCTTCGCGGCCGGTCACCGCGCCGGAGGCGGGCGGCGTGCCGGTTGCTTCCGGGACCTCCTCCTCCTGCAGCAAGGCGATCAGCGCCGAGAGCTGGCCGGTGACGAGCGACAGCGCGTCCTCCTCGTCATAGCCGAACTGGTTCGGCTCCGGGCTTTCCGCGAACAGCACGCCGATCGTCTTGCCGCAGCGCAGGATCGGCATGGCGATCTGGCTCTGCGGCGCCGGCAGGCCGGGATAGGGGATGGCGGTGTCGCCCGGCCAGTCGAGACCGGCGGCGCGGGCGCTGCCGAGGACCGCGGTGCCGTAGGAATATTCCGACGCCATGCGGCCGATGCGGATCGGCACGCCCTGCCGGGCGGCGACGCCGATGACGCCCTCGCCAAGGCCGACCTCGGAGCCGATGCCGGACACCGGATAGCCGCGCGAGGCGACGGTGTAGAGCCGGTCCGTCGTCGCGTCGAGCATCAGGACCATCGCGTGCTCGATGCCGAAATGCTGCTGCATGCCGGCAAGCACGGCGTCGAACAGGTCGCCGAGCTCGTCGCAGGCGGCGATCTGGTCACAGACGCGCCGCGCGCCCGACAACAGGTTGCAGCCGACCGGCTGCGGCATCGTCACCGAGGGAATCGACTCGATTTCGCGGACGCGGAAAACGTCGGAGCCGAGCAGCCGGAAGACGCCCTGCATGCCGCTATGCGAGGCGATGCCGGCGAGCTTGGCGCGCATCGCCTCGAACAGCGGGCCGCTGGTCTGCGTCTCGACATAGTCGAGCGCGAGCCGGTACTGGGCGTTGGTTTCGGGATCGACGACGGCGACAGACGCCCGCTTCGTCGCCAGCAGGTTGCGCCGGGTCTTGTTGAAGAACTGGTAGGAGAGCGCGACGTGCTCCGGATCGACATACTGGACATGCGAGATCATCGACACATTGGGCGTTCCGTCGGCATCGGCGGTCGCCAGAACCGACGGGACGATGCCCTCCAGGCAATTGCGGATCGCGGAAAGCGTCGGCGGCATCATGGCTTCAGTTCCGCGCCCGCGCCCGGGACCGGGCGTCTGCACGAAGGCGGCGTCGGGCGTCAGGTCGACGGCGACGATGATCCGCCGCGTCGACGGTGCAATAGGCCGCCGCGAAGGCGGGCGGGTAATCGATCTCGAGCAGCTCGCGGCGAAGGCCGTCAATTTGCCGGATGGCGGCCTCGCGATCCTCGTCGGTCGCGGCCGCCACGACGGCGCGCGCGCCCTTCACCTGGATCGAGCGGTGCGTGATCGGCTGGCTGAAGGTGGCGGCGACACCGCCGCCGCGCTGCACGATCGTCAGAAGCCGTTCATTGCCCCGACGCATCATCAGGAGCCGAATTCGCCCGCCATGCAGAACGCGGCAGCCGCACCCCAACCCGGCGACGGGCGCCTCTCCCGGACCGCAGGCGGCGATCAGGACGCTGACCCCCTGCTGGCAGAAGGCCGCGAGATCGGGCGTCAGCACGACGGGCGCGCCGCCTTCCGCCGCGAAGGCCCGGCGCGCCTCGATATCAATATCGGGCGTGTGCGGTTCAGGGGCGCGGGACATGGTTCATTACCAGGCTCGTATCGCGATCACCGGATCAGGTCAGACTTTTTAACGATCGGCGCAAGAACGCCGCGCGCATTCCTTTAGCATTCTTTTATGATTTCGTGCAGGACCATTTAGCGAGCGGACCAAATCGCTTTGGACTATTGACCCGCCTGTCGACACCGGGCCCGCGACCGGACCCCGGCGCATGCGATTCCAAACCAGAACAGACAGGATCAAAGACATGAAAAACCCCGCTTCCGGGCGCACGATGCCGTTCGCCCGCCTGATGCTCATCACCACCGCTCTCGCGGCCGCCGTGCCGCTCAAGGCCGAGGCCTCGGATTCCGGCGTCACCGCCGCGATCGAGGCAATCAAGGCCGCGACGGCCCGTTACGCCGACGTCAATGTCGCGCTCGCCGAGGGCTATATTCCCGATCCGTCGGGCCATTGCGTCAGCGCCGCCGCCGAAGGGCTGCCGGCCGAATGGGGCGCGATGGGCGTCCACTACATCCGGCCCGACGTCATCGGCATCACCGCGGTCGAGCCGCGCGTCTACGGCACCGGCCTCAACACCGACTTCCTGAAACCCTCGGTGCTGCTCTACGAGCCGCAGGCGGACGGATCGATGAAGCTTGTCGGCGCCGAGAACGTGGTCTTCGAAAAGGCCTGGAAGGAAGCCGGCTTCCGTGACGGCCCCGCCTCCATGGGCCGCAACTGGGACTACATGGCCGACGACCCGAATACGCCCGGCGACGAGGCGCACGGCTTCGAGCCGCATTACGACCAGCATGTCTGGTTCGTGAACAACCCGCTCGGCCAGCTGATGCCGTTCAACCCGGCGATCACCTGCGACCATTTCAAACACGCGGCGCACACCAACTGAGCCGCATCGACTTCGAGGAAAAGACGATGAACACGAACGATCTGAAACAGGCGATCCGCGGGACCGTGACAACCCGCGCCGACGCCGAATACGAAGCGGTCCGCCAGGGGCTGCTGTGGAACGGCCGCAAGCCGGACCGGTTTCCCGAAATCGTCGTCAGGGCGAGGGACGCGGCGGATGTCCGGACCGCGGTGAAGTTCGCCGCCGCGACGGGCCGGCGCGTGTCGCCGCGCGGTGGCGGGCACCAGTTTTCCGGCATCGCGCTGCAGGACTGCGTGGTGATCGACCTTTCGCAGATGAATGCGCTGTCGATCGACGCGGAAGCGCGGATCGCCCGCGCCCAGCCGACGGTGACGAACGGCAAGCTCGCCGCCGCACTGGCCGAGCACGGGCTCGCCTTTCCGACCGGACATTGCGCCAGCGTGCCGCTTTCGGGCTACCTGC
The DNA here is from genome assembly GCA_963712205.1 of uncultured Alphaproteobacteria bacterium. Taxonomy (GTDB): domain Bacteria; phylum Pseudomonadota; class Alphaproteobacteria; order Rhizobiales; family Rhizobiaceae; genus Oricola. The sequence goes on from CAVQHF010000012.1 coordinate 60,822, forward strand.
TCGGCGGCGGTTTCGGCTGGAACGCCGGCGCCTGGGGCATCGCCTGCCACAATGTGGACGGCGTGGAAGTGGTGCTCGCCGACGGTTCGCTGGTCAACGCCAGCGAGACCGAGAACCCGGAGATCTTCTGGGCCGCGCGCGGCGCGGGACCGGAGTTCTTCGGCGTGGTGACCGAATACCGGCTGCGGCTGCACGATCTGCCGCGCGCCATCCGCACCAGCATGTGGACATACGAGATCGACGAGATCGAGGCGGTCGAACGCTGGATGAGCCGGACGATGACGCGCGTGCCGCGCAATGTCGAGTTCACCGCCGCGATGTCGTCGGCGCCGCCGCCGCTGGCCGGACAGGCGACCAAGACGGTGGCCGGCGTGGCGACGATCTTCGCCGCGTCCGAGGAGGAAGCCGACGAGACGCTGTCGATCATCGCGGAAGACGCGCCGGAGGGTGCGCTCGACGTGCAACTCGGCATGGAGACGCCGTTCGAGGTGCTCTACCTGATCACCGGCCAGTTCTACCCGGAAGGGCGGCGCTACGCCGTCGACACGAACTGGTCGGCCGATCCGTCCGCGCTGCTGACGCGGATGGCCGAAGCGGTCAAGGCCGCACCCTCGCCGGAATCCTACGCGATCGGCGTGGTGCTGCCGCCGATGGATGGCGAAGCCATGCCCGATACGGCCTTCTCGATGGCCGGCCCGGCCTTCGGCTCCGCCTATGCGATCTGGCAGGACGACGGCGACGACGCGGCGAATTTCGCCTGGCTGCGCGGGATGAGCGCGGACATCGCGCCGATCTCGATGGGGCACTATATCGGCGAGGCCGATCTCGACCTCGCCGACCGGACGCCGAACTCGTTCGCGGCCCCGGCCTTCGAGCGGCTGCGGCAGTTGCAGCGCAAATACGATCCGACCGGCCTGTTTTATCGGCCCGGACAGGTTGCGGAGCCGATGCGCAGGGCCAGCTGACGGCCCGCGACCATCCCCGTCCGGCGCGCGCGGCGCCGGGCGGGGCTTTGCGTTACACGGCCCCGCGTTCCGTGTCGCCGCCGGCGACGGTGACGACGACGCTGCCGGTCTTGTGCCGGGTCTCGACGCGGCGATGGGCGTCGGCGATGCGTTCGAGCGGATAGCGGCTGTCGATGACCGGGCGGATCGCGCCCTTCTCCAGAAGCTCCGCGACGTATTCCATGTCCTCGCGCGTGTCGCCGTTGACGCCGATGACGACCCTGCGGCCGCCGGTCATCGACGTGACGAGCGCCTGCCAGATTTCGCGGGCGCCGAATTCGAGCGGGATGTAGACGCCCTTCGGCGCCAATGCGCGCTTCACCCCGGCGAAGGTCGCGATGCCGGCGGTGTCGAAGATCAGGTCGTATTGTCTCCGCGCCATCCGTAATCTCCTGCTTACGATAATCGATGACACGGTCGGCGCCGAGCGATGCGACCAGGCCGACATTCGCCGTGCTCGCAACACCGGTGACCTCGGCGCCGATATGTTTGGCGATCTGGACGGCATAAACGCCGACGCCGCCGGACGCGCCGAGGACGAGCACCTTCTGGCCGGGTTTCAGTTTCGCGAAATCGCGCAGGAAGACGAGCGCGGCGACCGCGCCGAAGGGGACGGATGCCGCCTCGTCATAGCCTGTTCCGGCGGGCATCTTCGCGATCGCGGCGTCCTCGCCGATCGCCAGATATTGCGCATGCGCGCCGCCGTTGGAGAAGCCGAAGACGGCATCGCCGAGCCTGAAGCGGGTGACGTCCTTGCCGCGCGAGACGACCCGGCCGGCGAACTCGTGACCGAGGACCTTGTTCCTCGGCGCGAACAAGCCGAACATCAGCCGGCCGGGCAGCCACATGATGCCGGGAAAGGCGGAGGCGCGCAGCCGCCAGTCGGCGGTGGTGACGGTGGTCGCATGGACCTGCACCAGGATTTCGCCGTCGCCGATTTCGGGCCGCGCAACGTCGTCCACATCGGAGGACGTCGGCGGGTCCGTAGCTGTCGTATAATGCCGCTTTCATTGTTCCGGTCTCCAATTGTCCGTTTCATTGGCCCTGTTGTATCCATACGCACTTGCTACATAAATTGACTAATTTCGTCGTTTTGATATGCAAATTTGCATGGATTGGCGTTCGGTGAGATTCGACTGGAACCGCGCGCGGGCCTTTCTCGTCACGGCGGAGGAGGGTTCGCTGTCGGCGGCGGCGCGGGCGCTCGGCATGACGCAGCCGACGCTCGGGCGGCAGGTCGACGCGCTGGAGACGGAATTGGGCGTGGTGCTGTTCGAGCGCGCCGGGCGCGGACTGGTGCTGACGCCGCGCCGGGCTGGAACTGCTCGACCATGTGCGGGCGATGGGGGACGCGGCCGGCCGCGTCTCGCTGGCGGCGTCGGGCCAGGCGCAATCGATCGAGGGGTCGATCTCGATCACGGCAAGCGAGATCTACTCGGCCTTCCTGCTGCCGCCGGTCGTCGAGAGGCTCCGGCGCGAGGCGCCGGGCATCGAGATCGAGATCGTCGCCTCGAACGCGACCATCGACCTGCGCCGCCGCGAAGCGGACATCGCCATCCGCTCGTTCCGGCCGACCCAGCCGGACCTGATCGCCAAGAAGATCGGCGACGATGCCGCAAGGCTCTACGGATCGGTCGGCTATCTCGAACGGATCGGCAATCCGCAGACGGCGGAGGAGCTGAGCGAAGCCGATTTCATCGGCTTCGACACGACGGGCGTGATGGTGGAAGGGCTCAACAAGCTCGGGCTGAGCCTGACGCGGCGCAATTTCCCGGTGCTGACCGGCAGCCACCTCGTGCACTGGGAACTGGTCAAGCAGGGCGCCGGCATCGGCATCGTTCCCGAGGCGGTCGGCGACGCCGAACGAAAAGTCCGGCGCGCCCTGCCCGGCCTCGACCCGATGATCTTTCCGATGTGGCTGACCACGCATCGCGAACTCAACACGAGCCGGCGAATCCGCTATGTGTTCGACCTGCTGGCCGAAGAACTCGGCACCACGACAGGACGGGACCCGCAATGACCGACGACGCCGGACCTCCAAGACGCCCGGAAGGGCGCGTACCCTCGCCGGCGCACCCGCAAAAGCGGCGCGAGGCGCTGCCGTGGTGCGCGCCGAAATCGCAACTCGACGATCCGGACGCGCCGGCGCGCGTCGCCGCGATCCAGCAGAGCGCAAGCTACAAGCCGGCCATCGAGGACGTTTCCTTCCTGAACCACGACACGGCGCGCGGGCCGCGGCTGGAGCTCGACTATCTGAAAGCGGAAACCCTGCTGGAGGAACACGGCGTCGAACACTCCATCGTGGTGTTCGGGTCGACGCGCATCGCCGAGCCGACGATGGCCAGGCGCCATGTCGACGAACTGCGCGCGGCGATCGCGCGTGATCCCGGCGACACTACGCTGAAACAACGGCTCGCGACCGCCGAGCGGATCGCCGCCAAGAGCCGCTATTACGACGTCGCCCGCGAACTCGGAGAGATCGTCGGCGCGGCGGAAGGGCCGGAAGGCCACCGGCTGGTCGTGGTGACGGGCGGCGGGCCGGGGATCATGGAAGCCGCGAACCGCGGCGCATGGCAGGCGGGCGCGAGCACCGTCGGGCTCAACATCACGCTGCCGCACGAGCAGTATCCGAACCCCTATGTGACGCCGGATCTGTGCTTCCAGTTCCATTATTTCGCCATGCGCAAGCTGCATTTCATGATGCGGGCGCGGGCGCTGGTGGTGTTCCCCGGCGGCTTCGGGACGATGGACGAACTGTTCGAGACGCTGACGCTGATCCAGACCCGCAAGATATCGCCGGTTCCGGTGGTGCTGGTCGGCGAGGAATACTGGCGGCGGGTGTTCGACCCGGACTTTCTCGTCGAGGAAGGCACGATCGATCCGGAGGACCGCGACCTGTTCTGGTTCGCGGAAACGGCCGAGGAAATCTGGGCCGACATCTTGCACTGGTACAAGCTTGCCGGCCGCCCGCTGACGGGCCAGGGCGAATAGATTTACGGGATCAGGGAGAAACACAGTGCAACTGTCCTTTCACGGCGCCGACCAGGGCGTCACCGGTTCCTGCCACCTGGTCACCTGCGGCGGCAAAAAGATCCTCGTCGACTGCGGGTTGTTCCAGGGCGGGCACGAGCTGAACGAGGAAAACGCCGGGGAATTCGGCTTCGACCCGTCCGATATCGACGTCCTGCTGCTGACGCATGCGCATCTCGATCATTGCGGGCGCATCCCGCTCCTGGTCAAGCGCGGCTTTTCCGGCGAGATCATCACCACGGCGGCGACGCGCGAACTGGCGCGCCTGGTGATGCTCGAACTCGGCGCATCTGCACGAGGAGGAAGCAAGGCGCCGCGCCCGCAAATCGCACGACAAGAAACATGCGGAAGGTCCGCTCTATGACGAGCTCGACGCGCTCAACAGTTTCGACTGTTTCGGCCGCACGGCGCAGTATCACCGGCCGATCCAGCTGGCGCACGGCATTACCGCGACCTTCTTCGACGCCGGCCACATCCTCGGCTCGGCAAGCGTGCTGCTGGAACTGAGCAGAGGGCGACCGAAGCACAGACGGGTGCTGTTTTCCGGCGATATCGGCAATTCCGGCCGGCCGCTGCTGCGCGATCCGGAAGTGCCGCCGGACATCGACACGGTCGTCATGGAGACGACCTATGGCGACCGCAACCACCGCGACCTGGATGCCTCGGTCGCCGAGTTCTACGACGCGATCGCGGATGCGGACGCGCGCGGCGGCAACATCATCATCCCGACCTTCGCGCTCGAACGCGCGCAGGAGTTGCTGTTCTACCTGCACGAGGGCATCCGCCGCAAAAAGATCCCCGAAGGGCTGCGGGTGTTTCTCGATTCACCGATGGCGATCTCGGCGACCGAGATCTTCAAACGGCATCCGGAGGGCTACCGCCCGGAGATCCAGCGGCTGTTCGGCGACAAGGGCGACCCGTTCGGCCTGCCCGGGCTGCATTTCGTGCGCGACGTCTCGGAATCGATCGCGCTCAACACGATCCGCTCCGGCGCGATCATCATGGCGGGGTCCGGCATGTGCACCGGCGGGCGGGTGCGCCATCACCTGCGCCACAATCTCGCTCACCACGACTGCAGCGTGATCTTCGTCGGCTTCGCGGCGAAGGGCACGCTGGCGCGCCAGATCGTCGACGGGGCAAGCCATGTGCGGCTTTTCGGCGACGACATCCCGGTCAGGGCGCGCATTCACACGATCAACGGCTTTTCCGCCCATGCCGACCAGAACGAATTGCTGGACTGGCACGCCAAGACGGGCAATCCCGAAACCACTTTCCTGGTGCATGGCGAGGCGGAGACGATGAAAAACTTCGCGCGCAAGCTGAAGAACACCAAGGTGGAGATGCCGAAATTCGGCGAGACCCGCGATTTGTAAGCCGGCGAAACGAATTGCGCCGCGCGCTGCCCACGGGGGTGAGTGGGCAGGCGCGCGGCGCAGACGAACCGGCCGAGGGGTGCCGGTTACTCTTCCCCGAAGAAGCCCTGTTCGGCTCCCCGATGGCAGGCGGCGCAATTGGCCTTGGAGCCAACGCGCGGATTGTCGAAGGCAGCGGGATTGACCTCGCCGCCATGGACGCGCGTCCACCATGTCGTCTCGGTGATGCGCATCGGCGTGTCGCCGCCATCGGCGGCATTGGTCATCCAGCGGCTCGGCTGCGCGGCGTTCCCGGTCAGCCAGTCGCGGATCGCGGCGGCCGTCTTGTCGTCAAGCGAGGCGTCCTCGCCATAGTGGTTCGACAGGTCGCCGAGAATGGCCTTCCAGGACGTGGCGGGCAGCATGCCGGCCGAAAACGCCATGTGGCAGGCCGAGCATTCCTGCTTGACCGTCGGGTCGGTGACCGCTCCGAAATAGACGCCCTCGCCCTCCTCGGCGGTGGCGGCGGAAGCAAAGCCGGCGGCAAGCGCCAGCGAGAGGGAGGCGGCGCGCAGGCTGCCCGGGAGAATGTTGGCCATGGGAATTCCTTTCAAAACTAGAGCGAGGAGAGCCACGTGATCACGTCGCCCTTTTCCTTCGCGGAGCACTCGCGGCCGAGAACGGATCTGCAGTTGCGTCCGAACCATTTCTCGACCTTGGCGGGATCGGTGAAGCGCTGCGGATTGGCCGAGACCGCCATCGGCTCGATGGCCTTGCCGGCGCGGGTCTGCCCGGGGCCGGTCAGATTGTTGGTGTGACAGGTCGTGCAGGACGGCGTCTCCGGCTTGCCGCCGGCATGCGTTCCGGTGAACAGCGCCTTGCCGGCGGCGGCATCGAAGGCCGTCACGCCCGCCTGGCCGGCGTAGCCGGCGAGAATGTCGTCACGCGGACCGGCCATGACCGCCGTCGCGCCGGCCAGAGCGCCGATCGCGGCCAGGACGGCGAGCTTGCGTTTGTACATCATCGGGAAATCTCCTGTGGAATGTCGATGCGTCGGGGATCGAAGCGGCCGGTCGCGGCGTCGCGGTGACAGGCGGCGCAATTGCCGCGCGCGCCGACGGCCGGGGAATTGAAGACGGCGTCCGATATGCCGGCGTGCATCCACTTCCAGAACCGCGTCGCGGTGATCTGATAGGGCGCGTCGGCGGCAGTGCGGCGGAAGGCGTTGGCGGGCAGCGTGTCGAAATCCTCCGCCGCGTTGGCGGTGACATAGGCCTCGAGCTTCGCCACGGTCTCGGGCGGCAGCGAGGCATCCTCGCCGAAATGGTCGCCGAGGCCGGCAAAGAGCGCCCGCCAGGACGCCGCCGGCAGCAGGCTCGGGTGATAGGCGGTGTGGCAGGCGCCGCATTCGTCGGCGTAGACGGCATCGAGCGGCGCCGTCGGCACGCCGAGCGGCGGTCTGGAGGCAAGCGAAGAGACGGATGCGGCGCCGCCGCCGAGAAAGACGACACCGACAGCGAGGCCGAGCAGCGGACGGGCGGCGAGACGCGGGGCGGCATGATCGCCGGGGCGGCGCTGCTTGGCGCCGGTGACCATGGCGCGCACGAGATTGTCACGCGTGCGCCAGCCCTCGAAGACGGCGCCGGCGACATGCAGCGCGACCAGCAAGGACGAGGCCCCATGCGAGAAGCGAGTGGAGCTCGCGCGCCAGACGCCCGGATGCGAAATCCGCGAGGAAGGCGAAGGGGCCGAACTTGAACATGCCGCCGAGCGCGACCGCGCCGGTGAGGGCGAGCAGGACGGCGGTGGCGAGCAGCGCCACGATCATCAATGCGCCGAGCGGGTTGTGGCCGATGTGCCGGCCTTCGGTGCCGTTAACGATGCCGCGCATGTGGGAGAAGACATGGCGCGGACCGCGAATGAAGGCGGAGAAGCGGGCATAGGAGCCGCCGGTGAAACCCCAGACAAGGCGCGCGACGACCAGCGCCGCCATCGCCGTCCCGGCCCAGACGTGGACCTGGAGCCACGACGCGCCGGCAAAGAAGCCGGTCAGCGCCGCCGTCGCGACCACCGCGACCAGCGACCAGTGGAACAGGCGCACGAACGGATCCCACACCTTGACGCTGGCGCGCGCGGTCCGCCCGGCCGCGGCCATATTCATGCGTGTCGTGTGTGGTCGTCGTCGCCATCGCCATTTCCGTTTCAGCAAGGACGACGCTAGCGGCGCGTAAATTACAGTTCGCTGACAATCAAAAACCCGCGGAGCTTTCGCCCCGCGGGTCGCGGCATTTCGAGGGTTTTCGCCGGATCAGAAATCCATGCCGCCGGCGGGCATCGCCGGGGCGGCTTCCTTCTTCGGCTTCTCGGCGACCATCGCCTCGGTGGTGATCAGGAGGCCCGCGACGGAGGCGGCGTCCTGCAGCGCGGTGCGCACCACCTTCAACGGGTCGATCACGCCGGAGGCGAAGAGATCCTCGAAGGCGCCGATCTGGGCGTTCCAGCCCCAGGAGAAGTCCGCCTTCTCGCGCACCTTGCCGACGATGACGGAGCCTTCGGCGCCGGCGTTCTCGGCGATCTGGCGCATCGGGGCCTCGATGGCGCGGCGCACGATGGAGATGCCGACTTCCTGGTCGTGGTTGGCGGCTTTCAGACCATCGAGCGCCTTGACGGCGCGCAGCAGCGCGGTGCCGCCGCCCGGAAGGATGCCTTCCTCGACGGCAGCGCGGGTCGCGTGCAGAGCGTCGTCGACGCGGTCCTTCTTCTCCTTGACCTCGACCTCGGTCGCGCCGCCGACGCGGATGACGGCGACGCCGCCGGCGAGCTTGGCGAGACGCTCCTGCAGCTTCTCGCGGTCGTAGTCGGAGGTGGTTTCCTCGATCTGCGCCTTGATCTGGTTGACGCGGCCCTCGATTTCGGCCTTCGAGCCGGCGCCGTCGACGATGGTGGTGTTCTCCTTCTCGATGACGACCTTCTTGGCGCGTGCCGAGCATCGTCGAGCGTGACGTTCTCAAGTTTCACGCCGAGATCCTCGGAGATGAAGGTGCCGCCGGTGAGGATCGCGATATCCTGCAGCATGGCCTTGCGGCGGTCGCCGAAGCCCGGAGCCTTGACGGCAGCGATCTTGAGGCCGCCGCGCAGCTTGTTGACGACGAGCGTGGCCAGCGCTTCGCCCTCGACGTCCTCGGCGATGATGAGCAGCGGCTTGCCGGACTGGACGACGGCTTCGAGGACCGGAAGCATCGCCTGCAGGTTGGAGAGCTTCTTCTCGTGCAGGAGGATGTAGGGATCCTCGAGCTCGACGCGCATCTTGTCCTGGTTGGTGACGAAGTAGGGCGAAAGGTAGCCGCGGTCGAACTGCATGCCCTCGACAACTTCGAGCTCGGTTTCGGCGGTCTTGGCTTCCTCGACGGTGATGACGCCCTCGTTGCCGACCTTTTCCATCGCCTCGGCGAGGAACTTGCCGATCTCGGCATCGCCATTGGCCGAGATGGTGCCGACCTGGGCGATCTCGGAGTTCTGCGATACCTTGCGGGCGTTGTTCTTCAGCTCGGTCGACGACGGCGTCGACGGCCTTGTCGATGCCGCGCTTCAGGTCCATCGGGTTCATGCCGGAGGCGACTGCCTTGGCGCCTTCCTTGACGATCGCCTGGGCGAGAACGGTCGCGGTGGTGGTGCCGTCGCCGGCCAGATCGTTGGTCTTGGACGCGACCTCGCGCACCATCTGGGCGCCCATGTTCTCGAACTTGTCCTCAAGCTCGATGTCCTTGGCGACGGTGACGCCGTCCTTGGTGATGCGCGGTGCGCCGAAGGACTTGTCGATGACGACGTTGCGGCCCTTCGGGCCGAGCGTGACTTTCACCGCATTGGCGAGGATGTCGACGCCGCGCAGCATCTTCTCGCGGGCTTCGGAATGGAACTTGACTTCCTTTGCAGCCATTGTTCGTTGCTCCCTTCTGACGCTCAGGCGGCCTTCTTCGCCGCGGCTTCGGACTCGATGACGCCCATGACGTCGGATTCCTTCATGATCAGGAGATCCTCTCCGTCGAGCCTGATCTCGGTGCCGGACCACTTGCCGAACAGGATGCGGTCGCCGACCTTGACGTCGAGCGGCTGAATTGCCGCCCTTGTCGTCGCGCGCGCCGGCGCCGACGGCGATGACTTCGCCCTCGGACGGCTTTTCCTTGGCGGTGTCGGGGATGATGATGCCGCCGGCCGTCTTTTCCTCGGCCTCGATGCGGCGGACCAGAATGCGGTCATGCAATGGACGGAACTTCATGTCTTGTTTTCCTCCTTGGACAAACATGGTTTGGAAAAAGTCCCGCCGGCCGCCGTCCTGTCACGAACCGGCGGCTGGCGCGCGACCCGGCCAAGCGGCTTCGCGCGCGGAAAATCTGGTTTCGCGGCTTTTTCGATTCAAGAGGTTTGCGCAAAAAAATCAGCACTCACTGGAAATGGCTGCTAATAGACTGTTATTGTTGACAGAATCATATTTTCTCGTAGCGTTCTACAGGTGCGAAACCTGAAAAAGGAGCACCAATGCAGGTCAAGAGCGCTTTCGAACTTCAACTGGAGGGGTACGGGCTGACGACCGCCCATATCCTCTACCGCATGCCCGACCACATGGAGATCCTGCAGACCTATATCTGGCAGGATTACGATCTCGCCCCGGATTTCCCGCAGATGTTCGGCTTCCTCGACTTCTGGGAGGAAAATCTCGACGGTCCGCTGCATTCGGTGCGCTACACGCACCAGAAGCTGATCAAGCCGGGCGAGTTCCGCCGCGTCGACGGCGAGATCGTGCTGCACTAGGGCGACATTTCGCGCTAGAGTTGTCCTTCGGGCCATGACACGATAGGAGGAGCCCGCCGAGAGGGTGCGGCGGCCGAGGAGGGCTCCACCATGATGAAATTCGCGCGCCTGCCGCTTGTCGCGGCTGTGCTTGTCGTTGCCGGTTCCGGCTGCAGCTTGTCGCAAACACAGCCCGCGCCGCCTCCGCGGGGCGGCGGCGACGTCAACACCAGCACCCTGCAGACCACCGGCGCCAACACGCTGACCGGCGAGGTCTGGGTGGACAACTGGTTCTCGCTCTGGGTAAACGGAAGAAAGCTGATCGAGGACAGCGTGCCGATCACCACCGAGCGCTCGTTCAACGCCGAGCGATTCTCCTTCAAGGCCGACGCACCGTATACGTTCGCGTTCCAGTTCCGCGACTTCATGCAGGATGAAACGGGGCTCGAATATATCGGCACCGGCCGGCAGCAGATGGGCGACGGCGGCGCGATCGCGCAGTTCACCGACGCGACAAGCGGCAAGGTTATCGCGACGACCGACGGCAGCTGGCGGTGTCTCGTCGTGCAGCACGCGCCGGTCGGCGGCCAGGCCTGCGCGCAATCGCCGAACCCGCAGCCGGGCCAGGGCGACTGCGCCGCGCAAACGACGGCGATCCCGGACGGATGGACCAAACCCGGCTTCGACGACAGCGGCTGGGCGGCGGCAAGCGTCCACGGCGCGGGCGAGGTCGGGCCGAAGGGCGGTTACGACGCCATCTCCTGGTCACCCGCCGCAGAGTTCATCTGGGGCGGGGACCTGAAACGCGACAACATCGTGCTTTGCAGGGCGACCATCGGCGGATAATCAGGGCGGGGGAGACCGCCCGATGCCGATGCCGCAGGAATATTTCACCGCCTCGCGCGATTTCGACGCGTTCATGCAGGATGCCAAAGCGGCGCTGGGGCACCAATCGCATCACCAGACATACACGACGGTCGACGCGGTTCTGACCGTGTTCCGCCGGCGGCTGACGGCGGCGGAAGGGCTGCGGTTCGCCAGCGCGCTGCCGCCGGTGCTGCGGGCGATCTTCGTCAAGGACTGGGACCCGGAGGAACCGCGCGCGCAATTCACGCCGCGCGACGCGCTGGACGCCGAGGTGAAGACGATCCGCCGGCACCACAATTTCGCGCCCGACGGGGCGATCGGCATCGTGGCGGGCGTATTGCGCCGGCATGTCGACAGCGAGGACTTCGAGCGGGCGTTGGCGACGCTTCCGGCGGGCGCGCGGGATTTCTGGTCCGTCCGGACCTAGCCGCCGCACCAGTCGGTGTCCGCCTCCTTGCCGACGTCCCATGGCACCGCGACGTTGAAGCGGACGAGATTGCGGCCGACGTCGCCTTCCGGCGTCTTGATGGTGGCGAGCAGACGGCCGTAGCGGTCGCGCCCTTCCGCCCTGATCTCGATCGGCTGGCGGTCGAGCAGCCGGGCGAGCGTATCGACCGCGTCGCGGGCGCGGGCCACTTCGGCCGGGCATCGGGCGTTGTCGCTGTCGGGCGCATCGACATTGGCAAGGCGGATCTTGCGGCCGGACAGCCAGAACGTGTCGCCGTCGACAACGCAATTTTCGCCCTGGCCGGCACCGCAAACCGGCATCGGCCGCGGATCGGCTCCATTGAAATCGTCATAGCCCCTCGCCGCGTCCGTCGAGTAGGCGCTGGTGAAGATCGAATCCGGCTCCCCGGCGGCGACCGTCCCGGCGCGCGACGGGGCGAAGACGGCGTAGACGAGACCGCCGACGACCAGAAGTCCCGCCACCGTTGTCGCGGCGAAAATAGCCAGCCGGACGCGCGAGCGCCCGTCCTGCCGCTCGCTGTCGCCGGCAGGATCTGTCAATGCCGGTTTTCCCTGACGCATCGGATTTGCCTGAGCCCCTGCCTTTTTCCTTATTGTCGAAGCCGAGGCTTACGAATCCGTTTGGGAACACCTGCAAATTTGAGGGGGTCAACAGCCGCAGGGGCCGATCGCCTCCGGCGACGCCAATTCGTTGCGCCGGAGCGGCCATCCGGTCTAAGACTTGTGACGAGGGAGAACGGCATGCCGCACAAGGCGCTCATCGTCATCGACGTCCAGAACGATTTCTGCCCCGGCGGCGCGCTCGCGGTCGAGGGCGGCGACGAGATCGTGCCGCTGGTCAATCACCTGATCGCCAGCCACGACCACGTGGTGATGACGCAGGACTGGCACCCCGCCGGGCATTCCTCCTTCGCGTCCAGTCATGAGGGCAAGGCGCCGTTCGAGACCATCGAGGCCGATTACGGGCCGCAGACGCTGTGGCCCGACCACTGCGTGCAGGGCTCGGCCGGCGCCGACTTCCATGCCGGGCTCGAATGGACCAGGGCCGAGCTCGTCATCCGCAAGGGGTTCAGGCGCGAGATCGACAGCTACTCGGCCTTCTTCGAGAACGACCACAAAACGCCGACCGGACTTGCCGGCTATCTGAAGGAGCGCGGCCTCACCGAGGTCGTCCTGTGCGGCCTTGCGACGGATTTCTGCGTCGGCTTCTCGGCGCTCGACGCGGTCACATGCGGCTTCAAGACCTCGGTGGTGATGCCGGCCTGCCGGGCGATCGATCTCGACGGCTCGCTCGCCACGATGACCGACAGGATGCGCGCCGCCGGCGTGCACCTTCTCTAGGACCAATCGATTGCGCCGCGTTCTCGACATCGCCAAACGGGTGCACGACCACACCTGGAAGCTCGACCCGATCATACGGTCGCTGCTCGACACGGATTTCTACAAGCTGATGATGCTGCAGATGATCTGGCGGATGCATCGCGACGTCGACGCGACCTTCTCGCTGATCAACCGCACGACCTCGATCCGGCTGGCCGAGGAAATCGACATGGGCGAATTGCGCGCCCAGCTCGACCATGCGCGCAGCGTGCGCTTCTCCAAGAAGGAGATGATCTGGCTCGCCGGCAACTCGTTTTACGGCCGCAAGCAGATCTTCGATCCGGAATTCCTCGCATGGCTCGCCGATTTCCAGCTGCCGGACTACGAGATCGACGTGAAAGACGGGCAGTTCGAGCTGCATTTCCACGGGCCATGGACGCACACGACGATGTGGGAAATCCCGGCGCTGGCGATCATCAACGAATTGCGCTCACGCGCGGCGATGCGCGGCATGGGGCCGTTCGAGCTCGACGTGCTCTATGCGCGGGCGAAGGCGAAGATGTGGGAGAAGGTGGAGCGGCTGAAGGCGCTGCCCGGTCTGTCGATCTCGGATTTCGGCACGCGGCGGCGGCACTCCTTCCTGTGGCAGCGCTGGTGCGTGCAGGCGCTGGCCGAAGGCATCCCGGACGCGTTCACCGGCACCTCGAACGTGCTGCTCGCCATGGACAACGACCTCGAGGCCGTCGGCACCAACGCGCATGAGCTGCCGATGGTCTATGCGGCGCTGGCGCAGACCGACGAGGGCATCGCGCGCGGCGAACTACCGGGTGCTGGAGGACTGGAACAAGCTTTACGGCGGCAATCTGCTGATCGTGCTGCCGGACACGTTCGGCACGGCGGCGTTCCTCGCGCGACGCGCCGTCCTGGGTCGCCGACTGGACCGGGTTCCGGCCGGACTCGGCGCCGCCGATCGAGGGCGGCGAGCGGATCATCGACTGGTGGCGCGAACAGGGCGAGGACCCGCGCGACAAGATCCTGATCTTTTCCGACGGGCTCGACGTCGACACGATCGTCAAGACCTTCAACCATTTCAACGGCAGGGTGCGCATGGCGTTCGGCTGGGGCACCAACCTGACCAACGACTTCGTCGACTGCGCGCCGCGCAAGAACGAACAGCTGCGCGCCATCTCGCTGGTCTGCAAGGTGACCGAGGCGAACGGCCTGCCGGCGGTGAAGCTGTCGGACAATCCCAACAAGGCGACCGGCGAACCGGACGAGATCGCGCGGTATCTGAGGATTTTCGGGAGCGATGAGCGGGTGGAGAAGCCGGTTTATGTGTGAGTCCTTCGAGGCTCCGCTTCGCTCCGCACCTCAGGATGAGGGTGAAGGGTTCGGCGCCTGTCATTGCCCTCATCCCGAGGTGCGAGCGCGGCGGGTCTCATCGTGAGCCTGCCGAAGGATGTGGTCCGCTGCGCCGAGGCGACCGCGAGGGCGACGCCGAGCCGTCGGGCGGGAGGCCATTGTCGCGGGCTGGCCGGATCGGCTATGCGGATGCGTATGCCACGTCTGGCGCCTCACATTCGGGACTTCACATGCAGGAACCGCTTTATCTCGACGATTTCAAGGTGGGCCAGCGCTTCGAAAGCGCCACCCACGCGCTCGACGCGGCGCAGATCAAGCGGTTTGCGGCCGAATTCGACCCGCAGCCGTTCCATCTCGACGAGGCGGCGGCGGCGCAATCCTTCTTCGGCGGGCTGGCGGCGAGCGGCTGGCATGTCGCGGCGCTGACGATGCGGCTTCTCGTCGACGGGACAATCCCGATCGGCAACGGCAATATCGGCGCCGGGGTGGACATCACATGGCCGAAGCCGACCCGGCCCGGCGACGTGCTGCAGGTGTTCTGCGAGGTCATGGAGGTCAGGCCGTCGCAATCGAAGCCCGACCGCGGCATCGTGACGATCCGCAGCGAAACGCGAAACCAGCATGGCGACGTGTTGCAGGTGCTGACCTCGAGGATGCTGGTGCTCAGAAAGGCGGGGTGAGGTCCGTTCCCGGTCGACCTGGCGCTCGTCATTTCCGACGTCCTGTTTTCGCCAGTGGTCAAGGCTCGGAAATCCACGCCAGCGCCTTTTCCGCCTCGCCTGTCGTCACAGGCTCGCCGGCGATCTCGAGCGTGACGGATTTCGGGCGGCAGGCCGAGAATGGCCGCGATGAGGCGGATGCGAAATATTTTTATTGTATTTCTGGCCGCACTTTCCGTCGAAATGCTTGTTTGCTTGCGGTTGCAGACGTCAAATATCCAGGAAACGCTGACCGGGGCGGTTAAAACTGTCCCTGAACAGATTTCTTGATCAGCCACCCGCAGCAGAGGCCTCTGTACTGACCCTACGGAAACAACAAACCGAAACGGTTATTTGCCCTGCGACAGAAATTCACAGTGCAAATAAAGAGATTCGTAATGTCCATGTGGTGAATTGCAAGTTCATCAGCCGTGGGCCCAAGACCATGAAACTGGAGGCGCAACTCAAGCTCTCCGCTTTTCAAAGCACGATCCTCGAGGCAGTCGCGACCGGCGGAGATTTCGACTCGGTCGCGGAGCTTTTGTGCACGGGTGCCGAACAGCTCGCTCCGGGCACGATCTGCACCATCGTGCGCATCGACGGCGCGGGGCTGATCCGCCCCGTTTCGGCGCCGAGCCTGCCGGACAGCTACGGACAGGCGCTCGACGGCGTGGCGATCGGCCCCGATGTGGGCTCCTGCGGCACCGCCGCCTATTACGGCAAGCCGGTCCAGACCACCGATATCGAGACCGATCCAAAGTGGCAGCCCTATCTCGAACTGGTTCAGCCGCTCGGGCTGAAAGCCTGCTGGTCGACGCCGATCAAGGCGCGCGACGGCCGCACGGTGGCGACCTTCGCGTTCTATTTCCGGGAAAAGCGCGGTGCGACCGAGATCGAGCGCGAACTCGTCAAGCGCTGCACGCATCTGTGCGCCATCGCCTACGAGCACACCGAGATCAACGCGCGCAACGAGTACCTCGCCTATCGCGACCAGCTGACCGGGCTCGCCAACCGCCGCTCCTTCGACGCGACGTTCAACGAGCAATCCCTTTTCGACACGCCGTTCGGGCTGCTGGTGGTCGACATCGACAATCTCAAGATCGTCAATGACAGCCTCGGACACTATGCCGGCGACAAGCTGATCGACACGGTCGCAAAACGGCTGAACGCGCTGGCCGGGCCCGACGGAGCCTACCGGCTGGGCGGCGACGAGTTCGCCATCATCTGCCGCGACTGCCGCGATCACGACGCGCTGCAGGCGAAAGCGTACAAGGTGCTCGACACCGTAATGGACCCGTTTGTCGCGCAGGGCACCACGATCACGCCGAGCGTGACGATCGGCGGCGTCATGAGCGGCGTGGACGGCGACACGCCGGAACAATTGCGCCAGAACGCCGACCTCACGCTCTACCACGCCAAGGAGACCATCCGCGGCTGTTACCTGCGCTTCGACCCCCGCCACAAGACGTCCATCGTGCGCCGGATCGACCAGTCGCGCCAATTGCTCGAGGCGCTCGACGAGGACCGGCTGATCGCCTATTTCCAGCCGGTCGTACGCCTCGATACCGGCCGGATCACCGGCGTGGAAGCGCTGGCGCGCATCCGCTGCCGCGACGGACGCATCGCCGAGGCACGCGAATTCGAAATGGCGTTCGCCGATTCGCGCAACGCCACGCGCCTGACCGACCGGATGATCGATCTCGCCGTGACGGAATACCGGTCGTGGCTCGACGCGGGTCTTCCGATCGAACACATCGCCATCAACCTGTCGACGGCCGACTTCCGGTCCGAGGACCTGGTCGAGCGGCTGGCGGGGCCGTTCGACCACGCCGGGATCGCGCTGTCGCAGCTGCAGCTGGAAGTGACCGAGACGGTGCTGATGGACAACCGCCTGATCCCCCCGCTGGCCTCGCTGCGCGCGCGCGGCGTTCGCGTGGCGCTCGACGATTTCGGCACCGGCTTCGCGTCGCTGACGCATCTCATGAGCTTCCCCGCCGACGTAATCAAGATCGACATGTCCTTCGTCAAGCGGCTTTTAACCGACCGGCCGAGCGCCGCGATCGTCGAGGCGCTGATCGATATCGCGCGCAAGATCGGCGTCGACATCGTCGCCGAGGGCGTCGAGACCATCGCGCAGGCCGAAAGGCTGGCCGCGCTCGGCTGCGATTTCGGGCAGGGCTACCTGTTCTCGCGGCCGACCGATGCCGCGACAATCGTGCGGCTGTTGCGCGCGAGCATGCCGGCGGCCAGGGTCCCCGCGAAAACGCGCCGCCGCATCAGAGGCCTGACAGGCCCTACATCGGGACCGGGTACTGCTTGTAGACCTCGAGGATATCGTCCAGCACGGCGCCGGAGAGTTCGACATCGACCGACGCGATGTTGGTCTTCAACTGATCCATCGAGGTGGCGCCGACAATGACGGCGGTCATGAAGGGGCGCGACAGGCCGAAGGCGAGCGCCATCTGCGCCGGGTGCAGGCCGTGCCTGTCGGCGATCGCCAGATAGGCGTCCAGCGCCGGCTTCGAGCGCTCGGTGTAGCGGCCGTTGATGTCGCCCTGCAATTCGAGGCGCGAGCCGGCCGGCACGACGCCGCCGCGATACTTGCCCGACAGAAGCCCGCCGGCGAGCGGCGAATAGGCGAGCAGGCCGACATCCTCATGCGCCGAGAGTTCGGCGAAGTCGGTGTCGTAGATGCGGTGCAGCAGCGAATATTCGTTCTGCATCGACTGGGCGCGCGGCAGGCCCCGGTCCTCGGCGAGGCGCAGATAGTGCATGGCGCCCCAGACGGATCTCGTTCGACAGGCCGAAATGGCGGACCTTGCCCTCCTTTACCAGTGCGTCGACGGTCTCCAGCGTCTCGGCGAAATCGTCCCTCGCCTTGTCGCCGTCATGGCTGTGCGGCGCCCAGGTCCAGGTCTGGCGGAAATGGTAGGAGCCGCGGTTCGGCCAGTGGATCTGGTAGAGGTCGATATAGTCGGTCCGCAGACGCTTCAGCGAGCGCTCGCAGGCGCGGCGGATCTTTGCCGCCGACAGCGGCGCGGCGTCGTCGATATGCGGCCGGCCCGGGCCGGCGACCTTGGTCGCCAGCACGATGTCGTCGCGCTTCTTCCTGTTGGCGAACCAGCTGCCGACGATCTCCTCGGTGCGGCCATAGGTTTCCGGGCCCTGCGGCGTCGTCGGGTAGAGTTCGGCGGTGTCGAAGAAATTGACGCCCTGGCCGACGGCATAGTCCATCTGCTCGTGGCCTTCGGCCTCGGTGTTCTGCGAGCCCCAGGTCATGGTGCCAAGGCAAATCGCGCTCACGTCCAGGCCGGTGCGGCCGAGCTTGCGGTATTTCATCGTTGAAGATCCGGATTGTTCGAAACGGGAGGGGTATTTCGCGACGACACTATAGGGCGGCAAGACGGGAGTGCAAGTTACGCCGGCGCGGCGGATTTGCGGGCCAGATAGACGGTCTGGGTGAATTCGCGCCCGTCCTGAAGCGGATTTTTGAAGGTGACGGGCTCGGCGCGCGCCGCGCCGAACACGGATGCGAGCAGGCCGGTGAAGGCGTCGTCGGGCCGGTCGTCCGACCAGAGGCCCATGATGCCGCCCGGATGCAGATGGGCAGCGAGACGGGCGAGGCCTTCCGGCGCATAAAAACTGCCGGAGCGCCGGTCCAGCAGGCGGTCGGGCGCGTGGTCGATGTCGACGAGGATGGCGTGAAAAAGCCGCCCGGGCGCGGCGGGGTCGAAACCTTCCGGCGAGGCGGCAAGGGCGAAGAAGTCGCCGCGCACGAAGCGGCAGCGCGGATCGGCGGCGAGCGGCGGATCGAGCGGCAGCAGGTTTTCCTCGTGCCAGTCGACGACCGGGTCGAGCATCTCGACGACGATCAGGGAGCGGACATTGCCATGCTCGAGAACGGCGCCCGCCGTGTAACCGAGGCCGAGCCCGCCGACGACCACATCAAGGGTCTCACCGGCGAGACCGGCGAGGCCAAGCCGCGCAAGGGCGATCTCCGATGCCGTAAACAGGCTCGACATCAGATGCTCCTCGCCGAGCATGATCTCGAAGACATCCTCGCCGAGCGAAAGGATGTGGCGGCGGCGCAGGATGACCGGGCCGATGGGCGTCGGACGATAGTCGAGTTCCTCGAAGAGTTTGCTCATCCGAAATTCCGATCCCCGTGATTGGCCGCTTGCGGCGGCAGGTCCCCGGCAAATTCCGGAAAGGTCTCAGTCTTCGCCGATGCCGAGCGAATCGCGCCACTGTTTCAGGAACAGGCGGCGCTTCATCTGGTCGAGACCGACCATCAGCGCCGGTCCGAGCGCGATCGGTCGGATGGAGCGGTTCTGGCCGCCGCCGGCGCCGAGTTCGCGGAACAGGTGCTCGGCGCCGTCGATCGGCGAGAACAGCAGCGCCTCGTCGTTGAGGATGCGCCTTCCCTCGGTCCCCTGCGTGAATTCGAGGAAGTCGGCGGCATCGGTCTTGTTTTGCGCCTGGCGCGGAACGTAGGCGGCGCGGGTCAGGACCAGCGTGTAGTCGGAGGGAACCGCGACGGCCAGGTCGGGCTTTTCGCGCGCCTGGGCGAGCGCGTAGGAGCCGAGGACGTTGTAGCCGAGCGTCAGCCGGCCGTCGGCGACGCGATCCAATATCTCCGAGGTGCAGCAATAGAGCCGGACGTCGTTGCGGCCCATGCCCTCGATCAGGCGGCCCCATGTCGAGGAGCGCTGGTCGTCGAGCGTGGCGAAGAGATAGCCGAGACCGGAGGATTCGATGTCGTAGGTGCCGATGCGGCCGCGAAAGCGCTCCGGCTGGCGCAGCAGGTCGAGCAGCGCGAAATGGTCGACCGGCGCTTCCCAGGACGCGATGGCGCGGCGGTTGTAGACGATGACAGAGGGTTCGTAGGTGAGGCCGAAGAGCTGGCTGCGCCAGCGGGCGTAATCGGGCAGCGCGTTGAGGCCCGGCCGGTCGACCGTGGCGGCGCAGCCGTCATTGACGAGCTTGACCTGCAGGTCCATCGCCGAGGACAGGACGACGTCGTCGGCCGGCTTGTCGCCGGCACAGGCAGCCTGCGCCTCGCCGAACAGGACGCGGGTGGTCAGTTCCCGGTAACGGATGGCGACGGCGGGATTGGCCTTCTGATAGGCGGCGATGACCGGGCGGATGATGCCGATATCCGTCGTCGAGCCGACGGTGAGCGTGCGCGCGGGCGAGGCTTTCGCCGGGAAGTCGTAATCGTCGGCGCGCGCGGCGGGAACGCATGCCAGGAGCGCGAAGAGCGCCGGGACGACGAGGCGGCGGATCATGGCAGCGCCTCCACCATCGGCAGCGACAGCGAGACCTCGAAACCGCCGTCTTCGGCATCGCGGACCTGCAGTTCGCCGCCATGCGAGACGGCGACCTCGTGGGCGATGGCGAGGCCGAGGCTGGCGCCCTTGGAGGACGCGGCGCGGTTGCGGCGGAAACGGGTGCCGGCGGATGCGCGCTCGGCGGGCGGGATGCCGGCGCCGTGATCGACCACCGCGATGCGGGCGCTGCCGCCGCCCGCCGTTACCCGGATGGCGACCGGCGGTTTTCCGTGTTCGAGCGCATTGTTGGCGAGGTTCTTGACCGCCTCGCGCAGCGAGAAGCGGTCACCGGCGACGGTGACGGGCTCTTCCGGCAGGTCGAGCAGCGGCAGTTCGGCATCGGCGTCGGCGAAGCGGCGGGTCTCCTGCTCGGCCTCGATGGCGATGCGGCGCAGGTCGACCAGTTCGCGCGGCTCGGCATCGGTGCGATGCGTCACCATGGCGTGGCTGAGCAGCTGGTCGGCGAGGCGGCTGACGGCGACAGAGCGGTCGAGGATGCGCCGGTTGATGCGGCGCAGGCGGTCGGGCGATTCCTCGCCGGCGGCGAGCTGGGCCTGGGCGCGGATGGCGGTGATCGGCGTGCGCAGCTGGTGCGCGGCATCGGCGACGAAGGACTGCACGGCGGACACACGACGGTCGAGGCGGCGGGTGAAGCGGTTGATCGCGTCGACCACGGTCTCGATCTCGCGCGGCGTCTCGATGTCGAAGGGCGAGAGGTCGTTGGGA
The DNA here is from genome assembly GCA_963712205.1 of uncultured Alphaproteobacteria bacterium. Lineage (GTDB taxonomy): Bacteria > Pseudomonadota > Alphaproteobacteria > Rhizobiales > Rhizobiaceae > Oricola. The sequence continues at coordinate 81,767 of CAVQHF010000012.1, forward strand.
TCGCGCGACAGCAATGCCCGTTCGACGCGGGTCAGCGGCGCCAGCGCGTAGCGAACGGCGAACCAGGCGAGCAGCACGATCGCCAGCGCGGCGGCGCCGACGAGGATCGCCGCCTTGGTGGCGATGTCACGGGCAAGCGCGATGCGCGCCTGCACGGTGTGGGCGACGATAACGCTGACATTGCCGCTCATGCCGCGCTCGGCGATCGGCCGCGTCGTCATCACCGCGCGCACGGTCTCGCCGGAATAGATGGCCTCGTAGGCGGACTGGCCGGTCGCGCCGACATCCGACGGCAGCGGCAGGTCGGGATAGCCGGTCAGCGTCTCGCCGTCGGTGCCGACGACGCGGTAGAAGACGCGATCGTTGCGGGCGAGCGACAACAGCTCGAAGGCCGAGGACGGCAGATCGACCAGCACCTCGCCGTCGGCGACGTTGACGCGCTCGGCGATCTGCAGCGACGCGCCGGTCAGGAGCCGGTCATAGGCCTCGTTGGCGGCCTGGATGCCGTAGTTCCAGGCCGACCACAGCGCGGCGGAGGCCGCGAGCAGCAGGATGAGGGCGACGGCGAGCGTCAGGCGGAGCGCGATCGACGGGCGCCGGCGGGCGTGAAGAACGGGCGCGGCGGCCGGGGCGTCAAGCACGGCGGACGGTTCCGGAAACGAAGGCCTGGTAGCCGAGGCCGCGCAGGGTGCGGATTTCCAGCGAGGCCGAGGGAAGCTTCTTGCGCAGGCGCGCGATGTAGAGTTCGACGGCGTTGAGGCCGGCTTCTTCCTCGAGGCCGAAGAGGCGCGAGTGCAGTTCCTCCTTGGCGATGACGCGGCCGCGCGAGGACAACAGGATTTCCAGCAACGACTGCTCGCGCCGGGTCAGGTCGCAGACCTGTTCGCCGACGGTGACCTGGCGCGTCGCGGTGTTGAAGCGGATGTCACCGGCCTCGAGGATGGCGTCGGTCTCGCCATGACGGCGGCGGGCGACGGCGCGCAGGCGCGCCTCCAGTTCGCGGATGTCGAACGGCTTGACGAGATAGTCGTCGGCACCGGCGTCGAGCGCGTCGACGCGGTCGTCGACGCCGAGACGGGCGGTCAGCATGATGACGGCCAGTGTCTCGCCGCGGGCGCGGATTTCCTTCAGGAGGTCGTAGCCCGAGCCGTCGGGCAGGTTGATGTCGAGGACCATCAGGTCGAAGGGCTGGACGCCGAGGAGCTGGCGCGCGTCGGCGAGCGTTCGGGCCTTGTCACAGACATGGCCCAGCCGCGACAGGCTTTCGGCAATGGCATCGCAGACGTCTTCGGCGTCCTCGACAATCAGCAGCCGCACTCACTCCTCCCACCGTGCCTCCCCGCATGACAGCTAGGTGACAGCTTCATGCAGTATACGGATCGCCAGCAACGGTGCGCAACGCCCGTTCGCACGATGGGAGGATTACCTATGAAGAAACTGATCGGCCTCGCGGCCGCTTTCACGCTTGCATCCAGCATCGCGGCTTTCGCCTTCGAACCCGGCAACACCGAGTGCATCGCACCGGCCAATCCCGGCGGCGGATGGGACTTCACCTGCCGCCAGGTGGGCAAGACCATGCAGGACCTCAAGCTCGTTCCCGGCACGATGCAGGTGACCAACCTCGCCGGCGGCGGTGGCGGCGTGGCCTATGCCGAAGTGGCCAACAAGCGCATGGACGACAACGATTTGATCGTCGCGGCGTCGTCGGCGACGGCGACCCGGCTGGCGCAGGGCGCCTATCCGGGCAACACGATGGACCAGATGCGCTGGATCGGCGCGGTCGGCGCCGATTACGGCATCATCGCGGTGGCGGCGAATTCCGACATCAACACGCTTCCCGAGCTGATGGACATGATCAAGGCCGACCCGACCTCGGTGTCGATCGCCGGCGGTTCGGCCGTCGGCGGCTGGGACCACCTGAAGGTGCTGCTCGCAGCCCAGAAGGCCGGCATCGATGACGTGCGCACGATCAAATACGTCGCCTTCGACGGCGGCGGCGAGGCGGTGACGCAGCTTCTCGCCGGTTCGGTTCAGGCATTTACCGGCGACGCGTCGGAAGCCAAGGGCTTTGTCGACTCGGGCGACATCAAGGTGATCGCGGTCCTGTCGCCGGAGCGGCTGGAAGGCGATTTCGCCTCCTTCCCGACGGCCAAGGAACAGGGCATCGACGTGATCGGCGCCAACTGGCGCGGCTTCTACGCCCCCGGCGGCATGTCCGACGACGCCTATGCGTTCTGGACCGATGCGGTCAGCAAGGTCTATGCTTCCGACGAATGGAAGCAGGTCATGGCCCAGAACGGCCTCGCGCCGCTCAAGCTGTCCGGCGACGAGTTCGAGTCCTTCGTGGAAGACTCGGTCGCAAGCATCACCGATCTCTCCAAGCAGATCGGCCTGATCAAGTAAGCAGAAGCTTACGGATAAAAGCCGGCATCCGGCGGCCAAGCGCTGCCGGATGCCCTTTCAGATCCAACGGGAGGGGATCATGGGCGACCGTATTTTCGGCATTATCGGACTGCTGCTGGCCGGCTTCTACGCCTGGCGGGGCACGCTGATCCAGGAAAGCTTCATCCAGGATCCGGTCGGCCCGAAGGCCTTCCCCTTCATCATCGCGGGCGTGCTCGCGCTGTCGAGCCTCGTCTTCGTGTGGAAGCCCGACCCGGCGCCCGACTGGCCGGCGGCCGGCCGCATGTTCGAAATCGCGGTCTCGGTCGCCATGCTGATCGCCTATGCGCTGGCGCTGCCGGAAGCCGGCTTCGTTCTCTCGACGGCGGTGGCCGCGAGCTACCTGTCATGGCGGCTCGGCGCGGCGCCGCTGCATTCGGTCATCGCCGGCATCGCGATCGCCGTCGGCATCTATGTCGTCTTCCATCTCATTCTCGGCCTGTCGCTGGCCAGAGGTCCCTGGGGGTTCTGAGCAATGGACGCACTTTCCTCGCTTGCCGACGGGTTCGCCGTCGCCCTGACCCTGCAGAACCTGTTGCTGGCGCTGCTCGGCTGTTTTCTCGGCACGATCATCGGCGCGCTGCCGGGCCTCGGGCCCTCCAACGGCGTGGCGATCCTGATCCCGCTCGCCTTCACGCTCGGCCTTCCGGCGACGCCGGCGCTGATCCTGCTGACCAGCGTCTATTACGGCGCGATGTATGGCGGCCGGATCTCGTCGATCCTGCTCAACATCCCCGGCGACGAGCCGGCGCTGATGACGACGCTGGACGGTTATCCGATGGCGAAACAGGGCCGCGCCGGCGAGGCGCTGGCGCTGTCGGGCATCGCCTCCTTCGTCGGCGCGTTCTTCGCGACCTGGGGGCTCGTCTTCCTGGCGCCGCAACTCGTCAAGGTGGCGCTGCTGTTCGGCCCGGCGGAATATTTCGCGCTGTTCACGCTGGCCTTCGCGACGCTCGGCGGCATCTCCAGCCGCAACCAGGCGAAGGCGGCGTTCGCCGCCGCGCTCGGCCTCGGCATCGCGACGATCGGCGTCGACGGCCAGACCGGGGTGCCGCGCTTCTCCTTCGGCGAGGTGCATCTCTATGACGGGATCGACTTCCTGGTCGCCATCGTCGGGCTGTTCGCGCTGTCGGAGGTGTTCGTCTTCCTGGAAAATCACCATGGCGCCTCGGACGCCGATTCCAGCAAGATGAAGATCGGGCGGGTGACCCCGCCGCTGAAGATGCTGCGCGAGACGTCGGGCGCAATGGCCCGCTCGACCGTGCTCGGCTTCATCGCCGGCGTGCTGCCGGGGGCCGGCGCGTCGCTCGGCTCGTTCATGGCCTATTCGGTGGAGAAGCGGCTTTCCGACAAGGACGGCACATTCGGCAAGGGCGATCCGCGCGGTGTCGCGGCGCCGGAAGCCGGCAACAACGCGGCCGCCGGCGGGGCACTGGTGCCGATGCTGGCTCTCGGCGTGCCCGGGTCGGGCACGACGGCGGTGCTGCTGGCGATGCTGCTGGCGCTCAACATCACGCCGGGGCCGCTCTTGTTCCAGCAGAACCCGGACGTGGTCTGGGGCCTGATCGCGGCGCTGTTCATCGGCAATTTCATGCTGCTGCTGATGAACATCCCGATGGTGAGCCTGTTCGTGCGGGTGCTGCTGATCCCGCCGAAATACCTGATGCCGGCGGTGGCGATGATCTCGTTCGTCGGCATCTACGGAATCTCGGGCTCGACCTTCGACCTGATGGTGATGGTGATCTTCGGGGTGCTCGGCTGGGTGCTGCGCAAGCTCGACGTGCCGCTGGTGCCGGTGATCCTCGGCGTGCTGCTCGGCGACCAGATGGAGAAGAACCTGCGCCGGGCGATGACGATCTCGGACGGCGACTGGACGGCACTGTTCCACTCGCCGCTGGCGATCGGCCTGTGGGCGTTCGCGATCCTCGGCTTCGTCGCGCCGATCCTGTTCGGCCGGTTCTTCCGGGTCAAGAAGCGCGAAGAGGAATTCGTCGGCGACTGATCATCCGTGAACTTGCCGCAGTTCGACCCTATATGAAGAGCGTGGACGGGCGGAGCGCGCCGGTCCATACTCTCTCAGGGGTTGCAATCGACGCGCGATACAATCATGGATACCAAACCGCAGTCCTTCGTCCCGCCGCATCCGACGCCGCATACGGGCCCGCTTTCGCGGCTCGACATCATGCGTATCGCGATGCGCAATCCGCTCGAATTGTGGGGCGAGATGTCCTACACGAAGCCGTTCATCCAGGTGAAGTTCCTCGCCGACCGGACGCTGATCGCCAACCACCCGGCGCTGATCCGCCACATCCTCATCGACAATGCGAAGAACTACCGCATGGCGCGGGTGCGCCAGCTGATCCTGCGGCCGATCCTGAAGGACGGGCTGCTGACGGCGGAAGGCGAGGTGTGGAAACGGTCGCGCAAGGCGATGGCGCCGGTGTTCACGCCGCGCCACATCCAGGGCTTCGCCGAGATGATGCAGGCGCGCATCGAGACCTTTCTCGAGCGCTACCGCGACGGCGCGGGCGCGGTGCACGACATCAGCCACGACATGACGGAGCTGACCTACGAAGTGCTGGCGGCGACGCTGTTTTCCGACGAGATTTCGGCCGACGGTACCGAATTCGCCGATGATGTCGACCGGCTCCTGTCAACGATGGGCCAGGTCGATCCGCTCGATCTTCTCAAGGCGCCGGAATGGCTGCCGCGGTTCCGGCGGATGCGCGGGCGCGGCGTGCTGGCGAAATTCCGCGGCGTGGTGCGCGACACGATGGCGGCACGGCGGCAGCGGATGCGGGACGACCCGGGCTCCGTGCCGGAAGACTTCCTGACGCTGCTGCTCAACGCGGAAGGCCCGGACGGGCTGACGGCGGACGAGGTCGAGGACAATCTCATCACCTTCATCGGCGCCGGCCACGAGACGACGGCGCGGGCGCTCGGCTGGACGCTCTATTGCCTCGCCAACGCGCCGCACGAGCGGGCGCTGGTGGAAGAGGAAATCGCGAAAGTGCTGGCGGACAACCCGCCGCCGGTCGAATGGCTGGACAGGATGCCGAAGACGCGGGCCGCCTTCGAGGAGGCGCTACGGCTTTACCCGCCGGCGCCGACGCTCAACCGCGAGGCGATCGCCGACGAGGTGTTCACCTTCGACGACGGCACGACGATCGAGATCGAAAAGGGCACGACGGTGCTGGTGATGCCGTGGGTGCTGCACCGCCACCGGCTCTACTGGGACAATCCGAACGCGTTCCAGCCGTCGCGCTTCTGGCCCGAGAACCGCGACCGGATCGACCGGTTCCAGTATCTGCCGTTCGGCGCCGGGCAGCGCATCTGCATCGGCGCGACCTTCGCGCTGCAGGAGGCGGTGATCGCGCTGGCGCTGCTGCTCAACGAATTCCGCTTCGAGGCGACGCCGGGGCTCAATCCATGGCCGATCCAGAAGCTGACCGTGCAGGCGCGCGACGGCCTGCCGATGCGGGTGGTGAAACGGTAGTCCGGCAGGCTTAGGGCTGCGAAAGCGTCCGCATGCCGCGCTCCAGCAATTCACGCATGAACCGCTGGTACGGGACGCCGCGTTTCTTCGCTTCGGCCTTCACACGATCGAGCTGGCTTTGCGGTAAGCGCATGTTGACCCGAGCCGTCTTGTTCTCGAACTCGAAATGCATCGGCTTAAAGCCGGACAGATCGTATTCCGACAGGTCGGCCTCTTCGACGAAATGCTCAGCCTCCGAGTGGTGGTCAGGATCGGCATCTGCTTATTTTTGCTGCTGGCGGACAAAATGCTCCACCTCCTTCTTGTGCATGTAGCGGGCGCTGACCGGCCGGATATAGGCGCCATCTTCCCGGCGCGGATCGTGAAGACGACAAAGACCCATCGGCCGGCATCCGTATTCCCGATCGCCCGCATCCTGGCCTCCGCCGGAAACGGGTCCGCGAGGACGAAGGGATCGTTGTGAAACACCGCCTCGATGGCGGGTTTCGACAGGCCTTTCGGCCAGTTGCCGGCATCCCAATCGAAGCCCTTCACCCGCATTCAATCAGTATGTCGTTTTGTATGTACAAAAGTCAATACAGACGAAGCAGGAAGCCCGCCTACTCCGCCACCGCCGCGCAGGTCTGCTCGCCGACATTGTCGCAGGGCTTGTAGACCATGACATCGCTTGTCAGCCCGTCGTCCCAGACGACCTGGACGGCGACGGTTTCGGCCGTACCCAGGGCCAGGGTCAGGTAGACCTGTTCGGGTTTCACATCCGGCGGCATGGCGAAGGCCATCTGCGGGTCGCAGGGCACCAGATCGAAGGTCTCGTCGAGGGCGTCGGAGTTGATCGAGTAACGGATCGCGGAAAGCCGGCAATGCATGGTCTGCAGCGCGGTGAAATAGACCAGCTGGTTGCCATCATAATTACGGAAGGCGACCCAGCCCGAGGCGCGGTTGGCGTTCAGCATTGCCTCGTAGATCGCCTTCGGCGGCAGATCCTGCGCCAGCGCCGGGGCCGTCGCGGCGTACATCAGGGCAAGGGCGGCTAGACGAACGGGGTGGCGCGACATCAAAATCCTCCTCGATTTCCCCGATCCTAACCGGCGACGCCACGGCAGCAAAGCCATTGCTCTTCGCTTCCGGCACCCGTAAGGGAGCGCACCAAACCGGAACGGACCCCGCATGTCTCTTTCCCTCGGCATCGACACCGGCGGCACCTATACGGACGCCGTCATTCACGACGCGGCGCGCGGCGTTATCGCCAAGGCGAAGGCGCTGACGACGCGGCACGACCTTTCGATCGGGCTCGGCGAGGCGATGGCGGCGGTCATCGCCACGGGCGATATCCGCACGCAGGACATCGGCCTCGTCTCGATCTCGACGACGCTTGCGACCAACGCGCTGGTCGAGGGCCAGGGCGGGCGCATCGCGCTGGTGATGATCGGCTTCGGCGAGACCGACCTCGACAAGGCGGGGCTGAGGGACGCGCTCGGCGGCGACCCTGTCGTCTTCGTGCCGGGCGGCCACGACGCGCATGGACGGGCGGCACTGCTCGATCTCTCGGCACTGGAAACCGTTCTCGACGATCTCGCCACCGAGGTCTCGGCCTTCGCCATCGCCGGCTATTTCGCCGTGCGCAATCCGGAGCACGAAATCGCGGCGCGCGACCTGATCCGGGCGAAGACCGGCCTGCCGGTGACGGCGAGCCACGAACTCTCGGCCAAGCTCGACGGGCCGCGCCGGGCGCTGACGACGGTGCTCAATGCGCGGCTGATCTCGATGATCGACCGGCTGATCGACGCGGCGGACAGCCGAATGGCGGCAAGCGGCATCGACGCGCCGCTGATGGTGGTGCGCGGCGACGGCTCGCTCGTCTCGGCGGCGTTCGCACGGCAGCGGCCGATCGAGACGATCCTGTCGGGACCGGCGGCGAGCCTCGTCGGCGCGCGGCATCTGGCCGATGTCGACGACGCGATCGTCTCCGACATCGGCGGGACGACGACCGATATCGCGATCCTCGATGGCGGCCAGCCGCGCATCGACCCGCAGGGCGCGACCGTCGGCGGCTACCGGACCATGGTCGATGCGGTGGCGATGCGGACCTTCGGGCTTGGCGGCGACAGCGAGGTTGCGATCGAGGACGGAGCGCTGAGGCCGGCGATCCGGCTCGGGCCGCGCCGGCTGGTGCCGCTGTCGCTGCTGGCGCATCTGCACGGCGAAACCGTCATTCGCGATCTCGACCGGCAGCAGCGCGCGACGATCCCGGTGCGCAACGAGGGACGGTTCGCGCTGCGCGCCGGCGTACCGGACCGGCTTGCCGCCGGACTGACACGCTCGGAGAGCGATCTCTTCAGCCGGCTAACGGACGCGCCGCAACCGCTCGACAAGCTGTTGTCGGCGAATTCGGAACTGGCGACGCTGAGCCGCCTGGCCGCGCGCGGCCTCGTCATGGTCTCCGGCTTCACGCCGTCGGATGCGCAGCACGTGCTCGGGCGCTTTAACCACTGGAACACACAGGCGGCGGCGCTCGGCGCGGCGCTGTTCGCGCGCAAGAAGGACGGCTACGGCAATCCGCTGGCCGGCGACGCCGAGACGATCAGCGCCCGCGTCGTCGACCGGCTGATCCGGCTGTCGGCGGAGCGGGTGCTGGAGACCGCTTTCGTCGAGGACGGGCTCGACGGCGCGGCAAGCGGCGGCTTCGGTGCTGGCGCAGCGCGCGCTCGACCGGACCGCCGGCATCGCGCGGCTGGCGCTGTTCCTCGACCGGCCGGTGATCGGGCTCGGCGCGGGGGCGGCGGCCTATTATCCGGGCGCCGGCGACGTGCTGGGGGCGCAGGCGATCATCCCCGATCATGCCGACGTGTCCAATGCGGTCGGCGCGGTGGTCGGACAGGTGCGCATCGCGGTGACGGCGGAAATCGTCCAGCCGGTCGAGGGCCGGTTCGAGATCGCGGGGCTCGCGGATGCCGGCCACCTCGCCTTCGCCGACGCCGAGGCCGCGATGGACGCGGCCGAGGCGCTCTGCCGGACGGCCGCGCAACGGCGCGCCGGCGATGCGGGCGCGGCGGAAGCGACGGTCTCGGTCACGCGCGACCTGAAGACGGCCATGGTGGAAGGCCGCGAGTTTTTCGTCACCGCGACGGTGACGGCGATCGCCGGCGGACGGCCTGCGACGGCGGCCTGAGCGGCGGACGCCTGCCCCGCGCGCGGGTCATCATGATTAACCGATGCTTAATGCGGCGCCTCTAAGTTTCCCTTCGGGCAATTGCGGGGATGGCACCGATGCACATCAATTCCTTCCACATGCGCGCGACGGCGTCGGGCGATATCGCGCGGCTGTTCGGATCGGGCAAGGACGATTCTTCGAAATCCGACGGGATGTCCAGGCCGCACGGTCACGCCCATGGCAGGCCCGACCGGGCGGGACCGTCGCGGGCGATGCGCGCGGCGATCAACACCATCTTCGATGTGCTGGCGAGCCAGAATCCGAACGGCATGACCGCGGTGACCGCGACGCGTGGCGACCATACGTTTACCGCCGTCAAGGGATCCGACGGCGCCGACACGATCAGCTATTCCAATTCGGACACGTCGCGCGTGGTGTCGGCCTATATCGATGCCGGTGGCGGCGATGACGTCATCTCGTTCACGTCCACGTCCGACGGCTCAAACCGGATATATGGCGGCGACGGAAATGATGCGATCAGCGTGGCGGCGGCGACCGTTCGCGCCGTCGGCGGCGGCAACGGCAACGATGCAATCGCGGTGGCCGGCGAAAAAGTCATTCTGGTTCGCGGCGGCGCCGGTGACGACGCCATTGCCGTTGCGGCCGAGAAAGTCCGCACCGTGCGCGGCGGGTCAGGCAATGACACGATCTCGGTCGCCGGACAAAGTGTTTCGCGGGTGTCGGGCGGCGATGGCAACGATACGATTTCGGTGACCGGCAGCCGTGTCGGCAGGATTTACGGCGGTGACGGAGACGACACGATCGCCGTGACGGCCGACCGCGCCGGTTGGATTTCCGGCGGGGCAGGCAACGACAATATCAACCTGAACGGCGAAGGCCTCGTGGCGTTCAAGGCCGGCGACGGCCAGGACACGGTGACGATCTCGGACCGGACGGAGTTCGCGATTTTCGGCGAGAGCTGGGGCGACGACGTCATGACGCTCGACAAAGCCAACTTCACCTTCGAGAACGGCTCCCTGACCGTCAGTTTCGACGGCAGGGACGAAAAGATCACGATCCTGTCGGGCGGCGGCGACATGAAGCTGGAAATGACCAGCGACCGCACCTTCGTCGTCACGCCGGGCTGACACCGCTCGCCGGCCAGGTTTCTCAAATCGTGATCCGCCCCACCTGCAGGCTTGTCCGCCGGATCGAAGACGGCGTGCGATTGTTTCCATTTCGGAAAAGATCCTTGTCACTTTGTCCAAGTTGACATGGCAAAGACCGTCCGTGCTTTGCCGCAACGACATTGGAAAAGCGGAGAGAGTTGCATGGCCGAGACGGTTACGATTGACGGTCTGACGATCGACAAGGGTCTTTACGATTTCATCACCGACGAGGCGATGCCCGGAACAGGCGTCAAGGCGGACGCGTTCTGGCCGGCGTTTGCGGCAATCGTGCACGATCTGGCGCCGAAGAACCGGGACTTGCTGGCGAAACGCGATGACCTGCAGGCCAAGCTCGACGCCTGGTACCGCGACCATCGCGAAGACGGTTACGAGATGCCGGAATACAAGGCATTTCTCGAAGAGATCGGCTACCTCGTCCCCGAGGGCGGGGCCTTCGCGGTGACGACGGAGAATGTCGATCCGGAAATCGCCGACGTCGCCGGGCCGCAGCTCGTCGTGCCGATCATGAATGCCCGCTTCGCGCTGAACGCGGCGAATGCCCGCTGGGGCTCGCTCTACGACGCGCTCTACGGCACCGACGCGCTCGGCGACCTGCCGGAAGGCTGGGGCTACGATCCGAGCGCGGCGGCGCGCGTGATTGTCAATGGGCGAAGGCGTTCCTCGACGAAGCCGTTCCGCTTGCCGGCGGTTCCTGGGCCGACGTGCCGGGAAATCCAGCCTCGAGGGCGAAAGTCTCGTGCTGAGTACAGCCGGCGGCTGAGACGACGCTTCGCCGACCCGGGCAGTATGCCGGATATGGCGCGAGAACGAGGCGAGCGGCCAAGCACATCCTGTTGCCGAACAACGGCCTCCTGTCGAGATCTTGATCGATCCGGCGACCACGAGATCGGCAAGACCGATCCGGCCGGTATCGCCGATCGTCTGGCTGGAATCGGCCCTGACGACGATCATGGACTGCGAGGATTCGGTCGCCGCCGTCGACGCCGAGGACAAGACGCTGGTCTATCGCAACTGGCTCGGCCTGATGAAGGGCGACCTCGAAGAAGAGGTTCACCAAGGGCGGCAAGACGTGTCACGCGCAAGCTGCAGGACGACTTCGGTCTACACGGCGCCGGACGGAACGGCCTTCCACGTCAAGGGCCGCTCGCTGATGCTGGTGCGCAATGTCGGCCACCTGATGACCAACCCGGCCGGCCATCGACAAGTGACGGCAACGAGGTGCCGGAAGGCATCATGGACGCGATGATGACGGCGCTGATCGCGCTGCACGATATCGGGCCGAAGGGGCGCAAGGCCAACTCGACGAAAGGCTCGATGTATGTCGTCAAGCCGAAGATGCACGGGCCGGCGGAAGTGGCCTTCGCGGTGGAACTGTTCTCCCGGGTCGAGGACGCGCTCGGCATGGCGCGCAACACGATCAAGATGGGCATCATGGACGAGGAGCGCCGCACGACGATCAACCTCAAGGAATGCATCCGCGCCGCGAAGGAGCGCGTCGTCTTCATCAATACCGGCTTCCTCGACCGCACCGGCGACGAGATCCACACCTCGATGGAACTCGGGCCGATGATCCGCAAGGGCGACATGAAGCAGGCCGCATGGATCCAGGCCTACGAGAACTGGAACGTCGATATCGGGCTCGAATGCGGCCTTTCCGGCCATGCCCAGATCGGCAAGGGCATGTGGGCGATGCCGGACCTGATGCACGACATGCTGGAGCAGAAGATCGGCCATCCGAAGGCCGGCGCCAACACGGCATGGGTGCCCTCGCCGACGGCGGCGACGCTGCATGCGACGCATTACCACAAGGTCGACGTCAAGGCCGTGCAGGAAAAGCTGAAGTCGCGCGGGCGCGCCAAGCTCGACGACATCCTGTCGGTGCCGGTGGCGCGGCGGCCGAACTGGACGCCGGAGGACATCCAGCGCGAACTCGACAACAATGCGCAGGGCATTCTCGGCTACGTGGTGCGCTGGGTCGACCAGGGCGTCGGCTGCTCCAAGGTGCCGGATATCAACGACGTGGCGCTGATGGAAGACCGCGCGACGCTGCGCATCTCGTCGCAGCACATGGCCAACTGGCTGCATCACGGCATCGTCGCCGAGCACGAGATCGTCGAGACGATGCAGCGCATGGCCAAGGTCGTCGACCGCCAGAACGAGGGCGATCCGGCCTACCGGCCAATGGCGCCCGACTACGACAAGTCGATCGCCTTCCAGGCGGCGCTCGACCTGGTTCTGAAGGGCCGCGAACAGCCCTCGGGCTATACCGAGCCGATCCTGCACAAGCGGCGGCTGGAGCTGAAGGCCAGCCAGGCGTAACAAAAAAGCGGGCCTTTCGGCCCGCTTTTCGTTTCAGGCGAAGCCGTTCACGGCCTCACATAGGAATAGCCTTCCGACTGCAACTCCATCAGCCGCACGACGCCGGACGGGACGACATTGGCTTCCGACAGAAGCGCGATCTCGTGGCCGGCCTTCTTCTGCATTCCGGCCAGCGTGTTGCCGCAGGCCGAGAAATGCATCTCGGGATTTTCCAGCGCCATGGCGGAAATGCGGTCCTTCACCGGACTTTCGGCGACATACATGTTGAGGCCGGGGCCGTAGGCGACGATCTCGATGTCGACCGCCTCGCCCTTGGCGGCGTAGTAGGCCTTGACGTTTGCGGCGTTGTTGAGCGCCAGGTTCATCACCGCCGGGTCGTTCTGGTCGACATGGATGGCGAGTTTGTGCGGATCGGCGGCGAACGCCCCGGTCACGGACAGGAACAGCGCGGCCAGGGCCGCGGTCAGAATGCGTAGTCTCATATGGTTTCTCCTCCCATTTCGCTACAATCGCATATTCAAAGATGCGATTGTTTTTATGTAATGGCAAGCGCGGGAGGAAAACAGCGCGAACACAATGCGGCGATCAGCCCCGGCAGATGGCCTTGCGCGTGTCAAAACCCTGCATTCCGAAGTCGACCTGGTAGTAGTGGCGGGTGGTGAACAACACATCCAACTGGCTGATCGGCGCGCCACCATGCACCGCCCGGCGCACGATCGCAGGCCGCTGATAATAGATCGCGTAGTTCAACACGCCGTCGCCATGAAGGTTGAGCGCCGCCATGTCCGCTCCATGCGCGATCAGGAGTTCGGCGATGTCGTCGCGGCCGGCCTGGACGGCCATCATCAACGCCGTCGCGCCGGAACCGGACCGCGCATCTGGATCCGCGCCGGCCTCGAGCAGTGCGCGGACGATGCTCGGCGATACGCTGCAGCTGCGCACCGACATGGCCAACGCGGTCATTCCCTCAAAACCGACGGCGTCGGGATCGGCGCCCGCATCGAGCAATACGCGCACGATGTCCCCGTTGCCGCGCAGAGCGGCCTGGGCGACCGGCGGGATCATCAGCGGGCGGAACGGCCTGTTCACATCTGCCCCGGCCGCAATTTCGTGTAACACCGCGGCCCGATCGCCATGTTCGATTGCCAGTCGCAATGCGTCGGCGTCGGCCCGCGCGGCAGTGGGAGCGGCCAGTGACAGGACCGCGAGAAGGGCGAATAGACGGTGCATGTTCTCCTCCTGTTTTGCATCCGGAAAACGCATGCGGGCGGTGTTGCGGGCGGCGGCGCGCCATCCGGGAACGGCCGGCCGTATGAATCGCATACCTATTGCGCAGGATATTTGAATAAATGCCGTGACAGTGAGAACATTGTTGCGAAATTCGGAGTAGTGGCGCGTGGACAAGCTCAAGGCGATCGAGACCTTCGTCGCGATAGCGCAATACGGATCGCTGACAGAAGCCTCGCTGCGGATCGGCAAGTCGCTGCCGACGGTGGTACGCACGCTGGCCGCGCTCGAGGACCATCTCGACACGCGCCTGTTCAACCGCACGACGCGCCGCGTCGAACTGACCGACGAGGGCCGCAATTACCTGGAACATTGCAAGCGCCTGATCGCGGACCTCAATCAGGCGGAACGCGACATCTCCGGCGAGGCCGCGTCGCCGAGCGGCATGGTCACGCTGACCGCACCGTTGTGTTTCGGGGAACGCCACGTCGCGCCGGCGCTGTGCGAACTGCTGTCGCGCCATGCCGGACTGCGGGTCCGGCTCACGCTGGCGGACCGGATCCTCGACCTGATCGAGCATCATGTCGATATCGCGATACGGATAGGCCATCTGCGGGATTCGACGCTGCGGATGCGCAAAATCGGCGAGGTTCGCCAGGTCCTGTGCGCCACACCGGCGCTTCTGGAAAAGACCGGCGGTATCCGTTCGCCGGCCGATCTGGCGCGGCTGCCCTGCGTCGTCAACGAAGGCAACAACGCCAGCACCTCCTGGCCGTTCCGGACAGAAACCGGCGTCGTTTCCGTCCCGGTTAACGCGGTCTTCCACACCAATACGGTCGCCTCGGCGGCGCGCGCGTGCCGCGCTCACGCCGGCTACGCGATGTTTCTGAGCTACCAGGTGGCCGACGAAATCCGTTCGGGCGAACTTGTCCGTCTGCTGGCGGAGCACGAAGCCCCGCCGCTGCCGGTCAATCTCGTCCATGCCGCAACGCCTTTCGTGCCGGCACGCATGCGCGTTACACTCGACGAACTGGCGGCGACGCTGGCGGCCCGCATCGAGGGTCCGGGCAATCCGGGCCGAAACGGGCAATTGCCGAAGTGATCTTGCATGCCGGCGCGATGAGGGTAGAAATGGGCGCCGCCGCCGAGCGCTCCGTCCGCGAAGGCATTGTCGTCAATTCCCGACCGCGTTACGACGCGGCCCAACCGAAAGACCCGGAATGTATCTGTGCTGCGGTGATAGCCTTTTCGACATGTTTTCCAGCCCGTCCGCCGATCCGCACGGGATCGTCCTTGACGGGCATGTGGGCGGATCACCGCTGAACGTCGCGCTGGGGCTGGCGCGCATGGGCAACCATTCGCGCTTCTTCACCCGGATCTCGACCGACATGTTCGGCCGGCGCATCGCCGCCTTCATGGCCGACAACGACATCGATGCCGGGCCCTGCGTGACGACAAAGCAGAACACGACGCTCGCGATGATCGGGCTGAAGGACGACAACAGCGCCGACTATGTCTTCTATACCGACGGGACCGCCGACTGCTCGGTGACGGTCGGCGATCTTCCCGCCACTCTCGATGCCGCCGTGCGCGTCATCCATTTCGGCTCCTATTCGACCGTGATGGAGCCGACGGCGACGGCGCTGGCGACACTGGCGGCGCGCGAGGGCGAGAGCCGCTTCGTTTCCTACGACCCGAACCTGCGCACCATGGTCGAGCCGGATATCGACCTGTGGCGCGAGCGGGTGAAGGCGATGTCGGAGGCGGCGAGCTTCGTGAAGGCGAGCGACGAGGACGTCGCTCAGCTCTATCCGGGCAAGTCGCCGGACGCGTTCGCGGCCGAGGCGATCGGGCGCGGCGTCGAACTCGTCTGCATGACGCTCGGGCAGGACGGCGCCTTCGCCTTTTCCGCCGACGGGCGCGAGATCCGCGTACCGGGCCTGGCCGTTTCCGTCGCCGACACGGTCGGGGCGGGCGACACGTTCCAGGCGGCCTGCCTGCACTGGCTCGGCGCGCAGGGCCTGACGAAAAAGGGCGCCGCACGCACCGCTGACCTCGCCGAGATGGCAAATTTCGCGGTCAAGGCGGCGGCGCTGACCTGCACCCGGCGCGGCGCCGACCTGCCGACGCTCGCCGACATCGAAGCGTTCAATCCCTGACGCGTCGATTGCATGCGCGCGGCCGGTCGCATAGATACGGAGACCACGAGAGCACTGTTCTGATTCCATGTTGCTGTTCCATCACCCCATCTCCGCGCCGTCCCGTTTCGTCCGCCTGCTGCTCGACGAGTATGGCGAGACGCCGGAATTGCGGGAGGAGCATTACTGGGCGCGCCGGCCGGAATTCATGCAGCTCAATCCCGCGGGCACGCTGCCGGTCCTGATCGGCGATGCCGGCGTGGCGATCGTCGGGGCATTCGCGATCTCGGAATATCTCGACGAAACGCGCGGCACGATGATGCGCGACCGCCGGCTGATGCCCGGAACGTCGCTCGAACGCGCCGAGGTGCGCCGCCTGATCGACTGGTTCCTGGTCAAGACGGAAGCCGACGTGACGCGGGCGCTGGCGCGCGAGCGGGTGTTCAAGCTGCAGATGACGCCCGCCGAGGGCGGCGGCGCGCCGGATTCGGCGGTGCTGCGCGCCGCGCGCAGCAATATCCGCCAGCACATGCGCTATCTCGGCTGGCTGGCGCAGAGCCGCAACTGGCTCGCCGGCGACGCGTTCACCTGCGCCGATCTCGCCGCGGGCGCGGCGGTCAGCGTGCTCGACTATCTGGGCGAGATCGACTGGGCCTCCGAACCTGCGGCGCGCGAATGGTATTCCCGCGTCAAGTCGCGGCCGTCCTTCCGCGGGCTGCTCACCGACCGGGTGCGGCGGCTGCCGCCGGCCTCGCATTACGCCGATCTCGATTTCTGATCCCGATGACCCGGGCAGTTGCCCCGCGCCGGCTCCGGCGGGCATGATCGCGCGATGACGGCAAAGATAGCCAAAAACCGACTGATCGATGATCTCAAGGCCGAGGGTTTCGCGGCCGTGGGCGTCACGCGCGCCGACGCGATCCGCCACGCAAAGGATCGACTGCGCACATTTCTCGCCGACGGCCTGCATGGCACGATGGGCTGGATGGCGGAGACGGAAGCGCGGCGCGGCGACCCGCTGGTGCTGTGGCCCGATGCGAAATCGATCGTCATGGTGGCGATGAATTACGGCCCGGAGAACGATCCGCTCGAAGCGCTTCAGCGGCGCGACCGGGCGACGATCTCGGCCTATGCGCAAAACCGCGACTACCACGACATCGTCAAGGGGAAGCTGAAGCAGGCGGCAGGGCGTTTCGCGGCGAAGACGGGCTCGCAAGTCAAGGTGTTCGTCGACACGGCGCCGGTGATGGAAAAGCCGCTTGGCGAGGCCGCCGGGATCGGCTGGCAGGGCAAGCACACCAATCTGGTGAGCCGCGACCTCGGCTCGTGGTTCTTTCTCGGCGCGATCTTCACCGACATGGACCTGCCCGCCGACGAGCGGGAGAGCGACCATTGCGGCTCCTGCCGGAACTGCCTCGACATCTGTCCGACCGACGCCTTTCCGGCGCCCTACCGGCTCGATGCGCGGCGCTGCATCTCGTATCTGACGATCGAGCACGCGGGGCCGATCCCGGTCGAATTCCGCAAACCGATGGGCAACCGGATCTATGGATGCGACGACTGCCTCGCGGTCTGTCCGTGGAACAAATTCGCGGGCGCGGCGGCGGAAGCGAAGCTGAAAGCGCGCGAAGACCTTAAAAGCCCGGCGATTTGCGAGCTTCTCAGCCTTGACGACACGGCGTTCCGCGCGAAATTCTCCGGTTCGCCGATCAAGCGGATCGGGCGCGACCGCTTCATCCGCAACGTGCTGATCGCGGCGGGCAACAGCGGCGACGAAACCATGGCCGGCGCGGTCGAAGCGCATTTGCGCGATCCCGACGCGACGGTGCGCGGCGCGGCGGTGTGGGCGCTCGGCGAACTGACGGACGAGAACCGTTTCGCCGCCGCCCGCGAGGCGCACCGGAAACAGGAGACGGACGAAACCGTGATCGGGGAATGGGACAGGGCGACGGAATGACCGGGACCGCAAAGAACTTTTTCATCTTCGGCGCCGGCTATTCCGGCCGCGCCTTCGGACGGATGATGGCGGCGCATGGCGTCCCGGTCGCCGGCACGACGCGGTCACCGGCCAAGGCGGAGGCGTTGCGCGCGGAGGGGATCGCGCCGCATCTCTTCGACGCGACGGGCGTTTCGCCCGACCTCCCCGCCGCGCTCGCCGCCACGACGCATCTCGTCGTCTCGATCGCGCCGGACGAAAACGGCGACCCGGTGCTCAACGCGCTCGGCGGCCTGCTCGAATCGCTGCCGCGACTGGAATGGATCGGCTATCTCTCCACCGTCGGCGTCTACGGCGATCATGACGGCGCCTGGGTGGACGAGGAGACCGAATGCCGGCCGGTGTCGCAGCGCTCGATCCAGCGCCTCGCCGCGGAGATGGCCTGGCAGGACTTCGCCGACAGCATCGGGAAACCGCTGGCGATCCTGCGGCTGTCGGGGATCTACGGGCCCGGCCGCAACGCCCTCGTGAAATCTTGAAAAGGGCACGGCAAAGCGCCTGATCAAGCCGGGACAGGTGTTCAATCGTATTCATGTCGGGGACATCGCGCGGGCACTGGAGTTTCTGTCCGGGCGCCATGCAGAGGGCATCTACAACGTGACGGACAACGAGCCCGCGCCGCCGCAGGATGTTGTCGAATATGCAGCGTCTTTAATGAAAATTGATCCGCCGGCGGCAATCGACTTCGAAACCGCCACAATTTCGCCCATGGCCCGCTCCTTTTACGGAGAAAACAAACGCGTCTCGAACGCAAAGGTCAGAAAAGCCGGCTTCGAATTCAGCCATGGCGACTACAGGCAGGCCCTGGATCGCATGTGGGCGGAAGACAGCTGGCGATAGAGCGGAACCGGTTTCCATCGAAAACGGTCCGCTCCAACCGGGGTCAGAAATTGAAATCGAGCGTTACCGGCACGGCCGTCCTGGCCGCGACACTGTTTCTTTGCGCATGTTCGACCATCACGCCCGCCAACGCGCAATGCGGCCGGGCCTCCTGGTATGCGCTGCATTCGCGCACCGCATCGGGCGAAATGATGAACCCGGCCCAGATGACGGCGGCGCATCGCAGCCTGCCCTTCGGCGCCAAGGTGAAGGTCACGAATTCGCGCACCGGAAAATCGGTCATCGTGCGGATCAACGACCGCGGCCCCTTCGTGAAGGGCCGGATCATCGATCTGTCCAAGGCCGCGGCCGGCAAGATCGGCATGGTGCGATCGGGCCAGGCCCCGGTCTGCATCGCGGCGCTCGGCTAGCGCCACAAAACCCCCACGGCCTTAGAGGCGATCATCGTTTCACAGAATCGATGATCACCTCCAACTCCTTGTTTTGACGCAATTCCGGACGGAAAACCGGTTTCCACTTTTCCTGGAATTGTTCTAGGAGTCGGCGCTCTCGCGCGCCTTGTGCAGGGCTTCCAGCGCCTTTTCGAGATGGCTGTCACGGCCATAGATGTCGGCGAAATACTCGACCTCGCCGGTATCGGTCGGCCATGCCGTGAAATAGGCGACGAAGACCGGAACCTGCTGCGGAAGATCCTCCGAGGTTTCACGGCCGCCGCCGATGCGCGACGATATGTAATCGACATTGGTGCCCAGCACCGCCGCCGCCATCTCGCGCGGCTTCTGCAGGCGCACGCAGCCATGGCTGAGGGCGCGCACGTTGCGCGAGAACAGGTTCCGCGACGGCGTGTCGTGCATGTAGATGTCATGCTTGTTCGGGAACAGGATCTTGATGTCGCCGAGCGCGTTGCTCGGGCCCGGCAACTGGCGCACGTTGAAGGGCACCTTGCCGCCATATTGCCACCAGTCGACGCTGGAGGACGACACACGCTGGCCGGACGCCGTCGTGACTTCATAGCCGGCGCGGTCGAGATAGCTCGGGTCCTGGTAGAGCTTCGGCAGCATCTCGTTGACGATGATCGACTGCGGCACGCCCCAATAGGGATTGTAGACCACCGTTTCGATCTTATCGAAGAAGAAGCTGGTCTGGTTCGACCGCTTGCCGATGATGGCGCGGGTCGACAGCTTGACGTGATCATTCTCGTAATAGCTGGCGCGGAAGGCCGGCTGGTTGATCACGACATGGCGGGTGCCGAATTCCTCCGGATGCCAGCGCAGGCGCTCCATCGCCAGCTTGACGCGCTCGACCTTGGAGGAATGCGTGTCGTTGGCGAGGTGGCCGAGCGTGTTGCGGCCGATGATGCCGTCGGCCGACAGGCCGTTGTCACGCTGGAAATCCTTCACCAGCGCGGCGATCGCATCGGTATATTCGGGGGTGCCGAAATATTCCGCGAACGTCGCGGCGTGCTTGTCGCGGGTCTCCTCCGTCACATGCTTGCGCAGCGCCTTCATGATCTGCGGCAGCGCCTCGTCCGACCCGCCGGGCTTGAGCAGGATCTTGTCCGGCAGGACGATATCCTCGACGTCCATGGCCTCGAGCGCCGCCAGTTCCTTCTTCAGCGCGGCGTATTCGGGCTGGTGCGGCTCGAGCGTCTTCATCCACTGCACCGGATCGCCGGCCTCGGCGAGGCCCTGAAGCGCCTTGGCGGCGGTCATGCGCGGCAGCGGGAAGTCGTGATAGCCGGACAGCTTGTTGGGATTGATCTCGCCGTCCTTCATGTCCATGGCGTAGCGTATCGCGCGCGCCGACAGGGCAATGTCGAAGGCCAGAAGGTTCGCCGTGCGGGCGGCCGGGTTGTCCATCGACCAGCCGTCGCTCGGCACGGTCACGGCATATTCGGTCGTCGAGAGACCATGTTCGTCGGCGGCCTGCATCAGGGCGACGAGGCTCTTGGCCTGATCGGTGACGCTGTTGCCGCGCGACCACAGGAAGGCCGGATGCTTCGCGTAATGCGCCTTCAGCGCATCGGCGATGTCCTTTTCCATGGCAATGGCGGTGTCGGGCGCGAGTCTCAGCGCTTCGGCGAAACGGTTGGCCTCGAAATCGAGGCTTGGCTGCAACGTGCCGTCGTCGGAAGGCGCGGGCAGCAGCGACGCGACCGTGACGGTCGTCAGCGCGGCGGGCTTGTAGGTGTAGTAGCGCGGGCTCGATACGCGATTGATCTGCGGCGGGGCTTGCGGAACTTCCTGGACCCGGCGCTCGCGCAGGCTGCGGCGGTTGCGGCCGAAGAGAAAGTCCTGCAGCGTCATCGTCTGGGCTTTCCCGGAAACCGTCATGGCGGGCACCACCGGAATGGCGACCGTCACGGCAAGGAAAAAGCTCAAAATACGTCTGGATTTCACGGTCAACCCCGTCATGTTCGCTGTCTGGCCCCTGAGAGACACAATAACCAACCAATTAGGGTTTAAAAAGGGTAAGCAATAGAGAGGAATTGATCACAATTTCTTTAGACGCGGCCTTTCGGGCGGCCGCGTTTTCCGTGGACGCCCCTGCCCGCCCGCGCTATGGCTTTGCCCCATGAAAAAAGACGATCACCTGTTTCTGGTCGACGGATCGGCCTATATTTTCCGGGCTTTTCATGCACTTCCGCCGCTGACCCGCAAATCGGACGGACTGCCGGTGGGCGCGGTCGCCGGCTTCTGCAACATGCTGTGGAAGCTGTTGCAGGACGCGCGCGACACCGATGTCGGGGTGACGCCGACGCATTTCGCGGTGATCTTCGACTATTCGTCGAAGACCTTCCGCAAGGAACTCTACCCCGAATACAAGGCCAACCGGTCCGAACCGCCGGAGGATCTGGTCCCGCAATTCGGACTGATTCGCGAGGCGACGAAGGCGTTCAACCTGCCCTGCATCGAGGTCGAAGGGCTACGAGGCCGACGATATCATCGCGACCTATGCGCGGCAGGCCGAGGCCGTCGGCGCGCAGGCGACGATCATCTCGTCGGACAAGGACCTGATGCAGCTCGTCACCGATCACGTGTCGATGTACGATTCGATGAAGGACAAGCAGATCGGCATTCCGCAAGTCGTCGAGAAATTCGGCGTCAAACCGGAAAAGATGATCGACCTGCAGGCGCTGACCGGCGATTCGACCGACAACATCCCGGGCGTGCCCGGCATCGGCCCGAAAACGGCGGCGCAGCTGCTCGACGAATATGGCGATCTCGACACGCTGCTGGAGCACGCCGCCGAAATCAAGCAGAACAAGCGGCGCGAGAACCTGATCGAATTCGCCGACCAGGCGCGGTCTGTCGCGCGAACTGGTGACGCTGAAGACCGACACGCCGCTCGACATCGACCTCGACGGCCTGAAACTGGAGCCGCAGGACGGACCGAAGCTGATCGCGTTTCTGAAGGCGATGGAGTTCAACACGCTGACGCGGCGTGTCGCCGAGGCGACGGACACCGAGGTCAACGAGGTCGAGGCGGCGGCGGTCGAGGTGGAGGCCGGGCGCGCCGCGCACGGGCCCGATCTCGACGAGGGCACGGCGAAGGAACCGAAACCCGCCGTGACCGACGATATCGAAAGCGGGGCACTGACGCCGGCGACGCACGCGGCCGAACGGGCGACAGCCGCCGCTTCGGCGAAATTCGACACGGACGCCTATGTCTGCATTCGCGACACCGAGACGCTGGACGCCTGGATCGCCAGGGCGCGCGAGGCCGGCGTCGTCGCCTTCGACACCGAGACCAATTCGCTCGACGCCATGCAGGCCGAACTGGCCGGGTTCTCGCTGTGCTCGACGCCCGGCGAGGCGGCCTATGTGCCGCTCAACCACAAGTCCGGTAACGGCGACCTGCTGGGCGGCGGGCTGGTCGAGAACCAGATCCCGGCAGACGAGGCCTTAAGCCGGCTAAAAATGTTGCTGGAAGACGATTCGATCCTCGTCGTCGGTCAGAACCTGAAATATGACTGGCTGGTGATGCGGCGCTACGGCATCGAGATCGCCTGCCTCGACGACACGATGCTGCTCTCCTATGTCGTCGACGCCGGAACCGGCGGGCACGGCATGGACGCGCTGTCGGAACGCTGGCTCGGCCACCAGCCGATCGCCTTCAAGGACATCGCCGGGACCGGCAAGAAGGCGCTGACCTTCGACATGATCGACCTCGAAACGGCGACGCGCTACGCCGCCGAGGACGCCGATATCACGCTGCGCCTGTGGCAGGTGCTGAAGCCGCAGGTGCTGGCCAAGGGGCTGATGCATGTCTACGAGCGGCTGGAGAGGCCGCTGGTGGCGGTGCTGGCGCGGATGGAGGCGCGCGGCATCTCGGTGGACCGGCAGATCCTTAGCCGGCTATCGGGCGAGTTCGCGCAGAAGGCCGCGGCGATCGAGGACGAGATCCACGAGCTCGCCGGCGAGCGCTTCAATGTCGGTTCGCCGAAGCAGCTCGGCGAAATCCTGTTCGGTAAAATGGGCCTGCCGGGCGGCACCAAGACGAAGTCCGGGCAATGGGCGACCGGCGCGCAAATGCTGGAAGATCTCGCGGCCGAGGGCCACGAACTGCCGCGCCGCATCGTCGACTGGCGCCAGCTGACCAAGCTGAAATCGACCTATACCGACGCGCTGCCGGGCTACATCAATCCGGAGACCAAACGCGTCCACACCTCCTATTCGCTGGCCGCGACCTCGACCGGGCGGCTCGCCTCGTCGGAGCCGAACCTGCAGAACATCCCGATCCGCACCACCGAGGGAAGGCGCATCCGAACCGCCTTCATCGCGGAAAAGGGCAACAAGCTGATCTCGGCCGACTACAGCCAGATCGAATTGCGCGTGCTCGCCCATGTCGCCGACATCGCGCAACTGAAACAGGCCTTCGCCGACGGCATGGACATCCACGCCATGACGGCGTCGGAAATGTTCGGCGTGCCGGTGGAAGGCATGCCGCCGGACGTGCGCCGGCGGGCGAAAGCGATCAATTTCGGCATCATCTACGGCATTTCCGCCTTCGGGCTCGCCAACCAGCTGTCGATCCCGCGCGAAGAGGCCGGCCAATATATCAAGACCTATTTCGAGCGCTTTCCGGGCATCAAGGACTACATGGACGCGACCAAGGCGTTCGCGCGCGAGCACGGCTATGTCGAGACGATCTTCGGGCGGCGCGCGCATTACCCGGAGATCAAGGCGTCCAACCCGCAGGTGCGCGCCTTCAACGAGCGCGCGGCGATCAACGCGCCGATCCAGGGATCGGCCGCCGACATCATCCGTCGGGCGATGATCCGCATGGAGGACGCGCTTTCGGACGCAAAGCTGTCGGCGCGGATGCTGTTGCAGGTGCATGACGAACTGATCTTCGAGGCGCCGGAGGCGGAAGTCGACAAGACGATCGAGGTGGTGCGCCATGTGATGGAACACGCCGCCCTGCCGGCGATCCAGATGGCCGTGCCGCTGCATGTCGACGCCTCGGCGGCCGACAACTGGGACGAGGCGCATTGATTTGACCATCGGGGGCTGAACGGCGATGGACGCGGGGGCGATCTTTCAGACATTCGCGGTGCTGCTGTTCGCGCATCTGCTCGCGGACTTTCCGCTGCAGCCGGAACGGATCGCGATCAACAAGGGCAGGATACCGGTCCTGTCGGTGCATATCGCGATCGTGACAGGCGCGGCGCTGATCGCGCTCGGCTATTTCGCGCCGGCGATCATCGTCACCATCGCGGTCACTCATTTCGCCATCGACCTGTTCAAGTCGCGCAAGGGAACGTTCAACCTCGCCTGGTTCCTCGCCGACCAGGGCGCCCATATCGGCGTTGTCGCCGCCGTGTCGCTGTTGTGGCCGGCGGACCTGTCGCATTCCTTGATCTACGGGCATCTTGCGCCGGACCAGCTTGCCGCGGCGCTCGCCGTCATGGTGCTGGGCTCCGGCTTCATCGTCGCGGTGCTGGCGGGGACCTATGCGATCGAACTGTTTCTCAAGCCCTTCGGCGACGAGGCCGGGGTCGCCCCGGGTTTGCGCAAGGGCGCGCGGGCCATCGGCCAGCTGGAACGGCTGATGGTGTTCGTCTTCACCGTCATCGGTTCGCCGGCGGCGATCGGCCTGCTGATCATCGCGAAAGCGATCCTGGTGTTCGGCGACATCCGTGCCCAGGGGCAGCGCAAATACACCGAATATGCCGTCATCGGCGCGCTCGCCAGTTTCGCCTGGGCGATCGGCATCAGCCAGCTGGCGGTGTGGGCTTCGCGTTGCTTCCTGCCGGGTTAGGCGGCGACGGAGCCGCAATCCAGTTCACCGGCCTTCCACGCCTCGATGCTTGAGCGGACATGGTTGGCAACGGCCCTGACCGCGCAATCGTCGACGTCGCGCGTCATCATGCGGATCTGGGTGGTTTTCAATTCCGGCAGGCCCTGGGCATGGCCGAGGCGCACCAGCGCGCCCTCGACGAGCAGCGCCGGAATCGGCGCAATGGCAAGATCGGCCGCGACAGCGGCGATCTGGACCGCGTAATTGCCGCTCATATAGGCGACGCGATAGGGAATCCCGGCGTCATCGAGCGCCTCGACGGCGCTCGCCCGCCAGGCGCAGCCATGCTCCCACATGGCAAGCGGCAGCGGCGAGCAGGCATGCGCCTTGCCGCCGCGCACGCCGGTCCAGACCAGCGGCTCCTCGAGCAGGACTTCGGTGTCGCCGTCAAGCGGATTGCCGGGCATGGCGTTCATCACCGCGACGTCGAGCGTACCGGCACGGAAGCGTTCGGCTATGCGCGACGAGGAATCGATGACGACATCGACCATGACGTTGGGGTGGCTGACCGCGAACTTCTTCAGGATATGCGGAATGAGGCGGGTGCCGTAATCGTCCGGCGCGCCGAAGCGCACGGTGCCGGCCATGTCGGGCGTCACGAAACGCGCCATCATCTCCTGGTTCAGCGCGAGGATGCGGCGCGCATAGGACAGCAGGACCTCGCCATTGGGCGTCAGCGTGACGGAACGCGAGTCGCGGTCAAAGATCGAGACGCCGAGAAGCTCCTCCATCTTCTTGACCTGCATGGAGACGGCGGACGGCGTGCGGAACACGCGCTGGGCCGCTTTCGAGAAACTTCCCGACTCGACGATGGCGACGAAAGTGCGCAGCAGATCGCTGTCGAGCTGCAGCGGAATGACCATGTTTTCGAGTTTTCCCGGTGCGTTCATCTCGGTTTCCAATCATCAAAATCATTGATCGAAGAACGTCAAATCTATTCGTTTGATTGAACCACGACTCGCCGGCATTGTCCATCCCGCAGCGTGGCCATTCGCAACGAAGGGTCCGCGGCAGAGAAAAAAGGAGACTGGAAATGACCTCGATCGAACTGCAGACCCACCATGAACGCCGGCACGGCCGCAGTGCCGGTTCCATGCTCGTCCGGCTCGCCGCCGCGACCGTATCGCACATCGTGCGCGCGGTTGCGACATGGGACAAGCATCGCCGCAACCGGGCCGCCTTCCGCGCGCTTCTCGGCAAGGAAGACTGGGTCTTTCGCGACATGGGCATCCACCGCGGCGACGTGGAATGGGCATCGCGCCTGCCAATGCATGTGAACGCATCCGAGGAACTCGAAAAGCTGCGCGCCCGCAGCATGATGGGCCGGTGACGCATTGCGCGGATGCCAGTACGCTCGACAATCCCCAGTGCCAAAGGCACACGCCAAAGAGCCGCGGCCGGCATGGCCGCGGTTTGCTGATTCCGCACGATCCAACTCGGGATCGCGCATAGCCCGGGCGGCCTGACGCCCCTCCCAATCCACTTCGTAAAGCTCCGGACGGCGGTCATGCAGATTGCGGACGACGCCTTGGCGCGCGCGGTGTCGAGCGCATCGGGCGAGAGACCGAAGCGTTCTTCAGGACATGATCGCCGGCATCAATAAGGGCAGGAATTGTCGGTGATGAAGTCGTGAACCTCGATCTCGCCGGAGACGATCCTGGCCCTGGCGTCCTCGACGGCAGCCAGCATGTCGTCGGTGACGAGCGGCTTGTTGTTGGCGTCCATGGCGTAGTCGACACCATTCTCGGCAAGGCCGAGAACCCGGATGCCCGGCCGGAAAGCGCCGTCGGCGCCGGCCTTGAAGACATTGTAGACGGCGACATCGACGCGCTTGAGCATCGAGGTCAGGACATGGCCCGGCCGCAGGCCGTTCTGGTCGACCTCGGCGCCGATGCCGAGCCTGCCCGCATCGGCCGCAGCCTGCAGGACGCCGATGCCGGAGTTGCCGGCCGCGTGAAAGATGACGTCGGCGCCCCGGGCGATCTGCGCGCCGGCGACCTCGCCGCCCCTGACCGGATCGTTCCAGGGGGCCGGCGTATCGTCGACATAGCTTTCGATGACCGTGGCACCGGAATTTGCCGACTTGACGCCGCCACGAAACCCGCAGGCGATGCGCGCGATCAGCGGGATGGGCAAACCGCCGACGAAACCGACCGTGCCGGTTTCGGACGCCTTCGCCGCCATGACGCCGACGAGCCAGGCGCCTTCCTGGTCCTTGAAGACGACCGACTGCACGTTCGGCGCCTCGACAACAGTGTCGATGATGCCGAAGTCGGTATCGGGGAACTCCTTCGCGACGATCTCGATCGCCGGCGCGAAGGCGAAGCCGGTCACGACGACGGGCGAATTCCCATCACGGGCGAATTTGCGGAGAACCAGTTCGCGTTGCGCATCGTTTTGAATCGCGAATTCGCGATAGGAGGCGCCGGTTTCGGTCTTGAACCTTTCCGCGCCGACCAGGGCGGCCTCGGCGAAGGATTTGTCGAACATGCTGCCAAGGTCATAGACGATGGCCGGCTCCGCGGCCGCGGAAAAGGACATTGCCGTTGCGGCCATCAGGCCAAGTGCGATGCGCTTCATGCGCGCCCCCCATGCCGGTTGCGCCAAACGCGCC
The DNA here is from genome assembly GCA_963712205.1 of uncultured Alphaproteobacteria bacterium. GTDB lineage: Bacteria > Pseudomonadota > Alphaproteobacteria > Rhizobiales > Rhizobiaceae > Oricola. The sequence goes on from CAVQHF010000012.1 coordinate 109,483, forward strand.
GGCGGCCGGGACGGCCGCGATCAGGCGCCCGGACAGGAAACGCCGGTTCCGCGCAAGCCGCAATAGCCGCCGGGATTCTTCGCCAGATACTGCTGGTGATATTCCTCGGCGTAATAGAATTCCGGTACTTCACGGATCTCGGTGGTGATCAGCGCGCCGGAGCCGCTTTCGCGCAGCGCCGCCTGATAGGCGTCGCGGCTCGCCTCGGCTGCGGCGAGTTGCTCCGGCGACGTGGTGTAGATCGCGGAGCGGTAGGTCGTACCGATGTCGTTGCCCTGGCGCATGCCCTGGGTCGGATCGTGTTCCTCCCAGAAGGTCTTGAAAAGCGCCTGCAGCGAGACCTTTGCCGGATCGAAGACGACGAGGACCATCTCGGCATGGCCGGTCAGGCCGGTCGTCGTTTCCTGGTAGGTCGGGTTGGGCGTCAGGCCGCCGGCGTAGCCGACCGCCGTCACATAGACGCCGTCCATCTTCCAGAACAGCCTTTCGGCGCCCCAGAAACAGCCCATGCCGAAATAGACCGTCTCCATGCCGTCCGGCCAGGGTCCCTTCAGCGGATTGCCGTTGACGAAGTGATGGCTGGCCGTCGGCAGCGGCTCGGCGCGGCCACGCAGCGCGTGCGCCGGATCCGGCATCTTGGTCTTCTTCTCGAACATGCTGGCCAGAAACATCATCCGTCTCCCGGTTGTGGCGTTGGCGGATCAGCGCTTCAGGCGCTGCAGTCCGCGTGGCCGGGGCTTGCGCCCGATCGCATAGAACACGAAGGCAAGCCCGGCGAACACAGCAAATGTGGGCAGACCGAGCGCCGTTGCAAGCATGCCGCCGGTCACAAATTCGGGAGAGTTTTGTGCGAACCAGGCCCGGAAGCTCTCGAGCAGTTGCGGCGCGGCGAGTTCGAAGCTCTCGGCGAACGGCGTGAAGACAACCTCGGAGATGCCGATGGAGCGCGTCGCGTCGACGACGACGAACATCACCGCGATCGCGAAGCAGACAAGGGCAAGGGTTCGAAACAGGAAACGAATCATGAGCAGGACCGCGGCGGCGCAAGTGCAATTCCTGAAAAATCCCGCCGCCCGACCCGGTGCATACGAAACACGGACGCCGATGACAATGCGGCTTCAATCAAGGCGCGTCGAATTGACGGGATATCGCGTAAAAAAGAGATGAAATTGCAGTTGAACGGCAAGGCGTTCTGACTATAGTGCCGCCACCGCGGACGGGCCCTGCCCGATCGTTCCGCCCGGCTGCAACCATCCGGGCAATATGGATTACGGTGAGGTGGCCGAGTGGTTGAAGGCGCACGCCTGGAACGCGTGTAGGCGGGAAACCGTCTCCAGGGTTCGAATCCCTGTCTCACCGCCATTCCCCCCGATCGGGACCTCGACGACGAAGGACCAAGGCATTTTGACATGCGGCTTCGCCGTTCTAGCCGCCCTGATAACGCGAATTCCTGAACAGCACGTCGAAATAGGTACCGACATCCGCCGATTTGAAGGGAACCTTGTTCTCAACGACAAAGCCGTTTTCCGACATGAACGTCACCAGTTCTTCGAGGAAGGTACCGCCTTCATATGAGGCGAAATCCGCAACCTCCGCCTGGACATAGCAGAAATCCCGAAGCCGCTCACCGCATCCCTGGAGGACTTGCAGTTCCGCGCCCTGGGTGTCGAGTATCAGCGCTCCATAATCCGCAAGGTCAATTCCTTCCCGTTCCGCGAACCGCGCAAATGTCGTGCCGGTCATGGGAATGGAGTCGACATATTCCACCTCGGGCCACATTTCGCTGTGAAGGCCAAGCTCGAAAATCGAGGAGGACGCGCCGCCGTTGCTGGATACGTGAAAGGTATAGTCCTTTCCGTCCGTATCGGTCATCAAAAGCCGGTATGCCTTTTGCCTGGGGTAGCGCGCCGTCCTTTCCTCAAGCTTCTCAAATATTTGAGGAATCGGCTCGATCCAGATCACGTTCAGGTCAAGCTTGGCATAGCGCCTCGCTTCCTGGCCCTGGTTGGCTCCGATGTGGATGACGCCGTTCACCCGTTTCAGGAAATCCGGCATTCCGGCGTCCGACATCGCCACGATACGCCGCAGGCGCCGATAGGCCGGGATCCTCTCAATGAGATACTTGATCGACTGTGTCATCGCACCCGGCAGCGGCCGATTTCCTGATGGATATGGCGGATATAACGTCGCCGCACAAACCAGTCCTGCCTGAACCAAGGCGTGACGAATTGCAAGCTCCGACGCGATCTCCGGCCCGCCGCATGGAGGCAACAGGTGGCGCCGAAAGACGGGCCGAAAACGGTGGCCATCCGTGTATTCCGGCTACTGGCAATCCATCGGCCAACAGGCGTCCGCGCCGCCGCGACAGGCCTTACCGGCCGGATTTCGCGGCAACGAGAGAGCCCCGCCAAAGGGCGCGCATTAACCTAGATTAGAATCCTGAATTGAGTTAATCGGCATAATCTCATATTTTAATAAAGTTCTAACCATAGAACGGCAGGCCCGGCAGTGCCCCTTACCCAGCCCTGCGCCGCCGGGCCTGATCCCAGTATCAGGCAATCCTGCAGCGTTTCTCTCAGGAATTTCAAAGAGCAACACCGCGCATCATGCGGGCGCAAAGCACCCGAATTCAATTTTACGCGTGGCGGGCAACAGTTCAACAATCCATTTCGGAAATCGCCGCCTTCCTGTGAATTGCGTTAATTGGATGTTGCCGAGGCGTCGGACGACAGCCCTTCAACGCCTCATAGCGAGGCGCGGGACGGGCACAAAGGACAGACCGCACGCGTCTGCCGTTGAGCGACAGCGACGCTCTGCCGTCCGTCGCGGTCGACCAGGCCCAGAGATGCGACCCCGGCGCCGAACAGCGCCCGAGCCTTACTCAGCGTAATGAAGTGAATTGCCGACAACCAGGGACCATTCGGTTCCCGGCACACGGGGGCTTTCGCGTGTCAGGACCGATAGAAGATGTGCTGGCCTATCTTCGACAGGCGCGTCATCTTCGGCGCCCAGTTCGGCTTCACATAGGCGGCATGATAGTGGGTCGCGGTGCCAAGAGCCGGGATCAGACCATGGCCTTCGAGCACCTCTTCGGCGTTTTCCTTTGCCCGCAACCAGGCGCGCCTTTCCGACGGTTTGTCCGAGCGGCCGTCGCAGGCGAAAGAGAACTGACAGGCGTTGCGCCTGTTCTCGTTCTGAAAAACGACGCCGCATATGGTATCGGGATAGGCGTCGTCCCTGACCCTGTTCAGGATCACTTGCGCGACGCCGACCTGGCCGAGCCGGGATTCGCTTCGCGCCTCGAAATAGATCGCGGTCGCAAGGCATTTCTTCTGCTTTGCGGAAACATGCACCACGCCACCGAGATGGCCGCGGCTGTTGGGATAGCCCGCAAGGGCGGGCGTGGACATGCCTGCGGCGGCGCAAACGAGCAGGGCCAGAGGCAATACGGGAAGGCGGCGCAGGGAAGAGCGCCCGGTTTGTTTTTGAACCAAGGGAACCATCTCGCAAACTTGATTGTTGATTGTTGTTGCGCGCGAAACGCTGCTTTGCGGGCTTTGACACGCCGGAAAAGGGCAGAGTGAGGCGGAGTCCGGGCAAAACAAGGGAGTTTCCCGGGCGTAAATCGGGCAGCGCGAACAGGCGAATGCGCCGCCGCGCGGCCCCTGCCACGTACGGTTGCAGACATTCCGCGCCGCAGACGCGTATTAACCTATGTTAAGAAGTTGTCGAGCGGCGGGCCGTGACGCCGCAATTCTTCAAGGTTCCCCGGCAGATACGCAGCACGCGCGGCAGCGACGATCCACCAAGTCCATCAGCGCCACGCCTGCGCGGCGCCTGTCCAAACGGAAAGCGGCGCTCCTCCCTGGGGCGAGGAGGAACACCGCGAAAAGGCGTGATCACAACACCTTCACATTATCTTACGTTACGTAATATGAACGTCAATCCACATGGAGCCGCCGATACGCCGTATTGTGCGGCCTTGTGGAAAACGGGCGTCACGCCGACGCCGAGGGGAAAGGTTTTCAACTGGCGGGGGCGGCGATCAAGCGCTGCCGGTCGGATCGAGGTCATCCAGGTTCACGCCACGCTCGATGAGGGTGGTGCCATGCCGTTTCCGGATGATCGCGGCCGCCTCTTTCAGCACCTCCGTTATTTCCTCGACCTCGAAGTCTTCGGGAAATTCCGCGATATACACGAGCATGTCGGCAATTTCGATTTCGTCCGCCATATGGTTTTTTCAGCCTTAACGAATGCGCCCCCACGGCCGTCGACAGCAAATCATTAACCAATAACCAGCCGATTAAGCCGTGGCGTAAAATTTTAGAGGCCGGAGGGTGTCTCGCCGCATTTCCACGCCGCGGACGCAAGGCCGGCGCACCGGCATCGCCGACCCACAGGATCGAGGCGAAATTCGGGATCGGCGCATAGGCAGCGACCAAAATTCAGGCACTGTCTGCGCGAGCGTGGATAAATCTGGATTAATCCCGGATTCGACCGTCAACAATGCACCGAAAACCGCCTCTTCGGTGCTCCGCGTGAGCGTGAATGCGCCCCACATTGACAATCATCATCGCGGCGTCACTTATCTTGGTTAGCGTTTAACCGAGGTGTTCAGAAGCTGAATTCGCCTCTTACGCGGAGTTCCTTCCAGCCCCGAGGGAAGGGACTCCGCAACTATTCTACCGGAGGCTTTTTGCGGTGATTGCGGCACCTGCCAGCCCTTCCGAATATCCCGACAGAGATCTCGACTGCGAACTCGCCATCGAGCCCTATTTCAACGAACTGATGAATTTCGCGGAGCTCACCGGACGCAACAGCTCCATCATCGCGATATCGATGTTGCGCCATTGCTCGGTCGGGCACCTGCCGCCCCGGGCGGATCTCGATGCCGCGATCCACGACGCCTTCTCGACCCTGGAACTGGTTGCACTGGCATCCGGATGGAAAAGAGCGGAAGTCCTGAACGGACTGGCCGGACTGTGCCGCCGGCATCTGAGGAAGAGACCGGAAGCGCCGATCGAGCAGTCGGCCGGTGTTCGCGCCAGACAGCCCAAACTTTGAGCCTGATCGCAGGCCGTCCGGTCAGGGAACAGGCCCCGACCGGACGGCTTGCGCGGAATTCCCCGATATTTGCGGGAGGAACTAGCCCGCCGGCTTGAAGTGGGACGCCAATTGTCCGGCCTTCTTCTGGGCGGCGGTGAATTCCGCGCTGGTGTAGGCACGTATCGTCTTGAGATTGGAAACGGTGCCCGACGCCCCGGCGACCATGAGCGCGGGGATGATGTCGGCACTGTCCGGGCCCTCGACGACCATCATGAAATCATTGTCCCCGCTGGTCAGGAAATAGGACTCAAGCTTTGCGCCCGCCGCTTCGACAAGAGGCCGGGTCGAGGCCTCGCGGTCGGAGGGATTCGCGATCATCCCCTTCATCGCTGCTGACGTATAATTTCCCGTGATAATGAAACGCGGCATGTTTAATCCTCCCGTGTCCCCGGCGTTCGAAGCGCCGATGGTGTTTCCCTGTTCCGCATCATTGCGGACCTCGAAATCCTATCACGACAGATCTAGTTTACCTAACGGAAGGTCGAGCATGCCAAACGCCGGACCGGCGAACGTCATCCGCATGCCTGGCCAGTTCAAGCCGTTCCACGTTCACTCAATGTTCGAGTACGTCTCGGTCGACGGCCAAGATGACGGCGAGGGCAAGAAACCGGACCTCCGGCAGGCCCTTGCCTGCGGCCGGCCTATCGCCGATCCTGGGGCGCAAATCTGTAACAGGCACCGGCCAACAATGGAATTTCCCGATCCTGCCGAACCGTGGGGATTCGCCGCGGCGGCGCTGCTGTGCGTCAATCTTTTCGCATTCGGAGCCTTCGCCTGGGACAAGGCGGCGGCGCGGCGCGGCGCCTGGCGAATCCGCGAAAGCACCCTGCTCGGACTTGCATTGGCCGGCGGCATTTTCGGCGCGCTCGCGGGCCAAAGGCTGTTGCGCCACAAGACGCGCAAGGAGCCTTTCCGCACCCAGCTCTATTCGATCGCGGGGCTGCAGGCGGCCATCGCCCTCCTGCTCGCAGTGCCGCAGAGCCGGACCTGGATTTTCGAGACCGTCGCCCGCGCGGCGGGGTAGTTCATGCCGTCGCCCGGCATCCGAGCAGAAAGGATCGCGGCCTCTCAGCTGTTTTCCAGCGACTGGATATAGGCGACCAGGGCATCCAGATTCGCCTTCATCATGTATTTGTGGAACTCCGGCATCAGGACGCTGTGGCCCGGATTCAGGATCCGCATGCGAATGATGTCAGGATCCATGTAGATGGCAATGGCAGTAAAGCTTGGTGGAAAAAGCTTGAATGCGCCTCCCGGCGCAATGTTGTGGCACTGACTGCAGTTCGCCTCGGCGAGCGACTTACCCAACTGCCACCTTGCCACTGTCCTGGGCGTGAGCAGCCGATGTCAGGCAGATCACCGCCGCCAAGGCTGATACCAATCTCACCATAACAACCTCCCGTTTTGTCGTTGTTCTTGTTGGCAACGGAAGAATTGGAGAACCTGACGCAGACGTCATTGAGCGCCGTCATTGACATGACGCAACGTTTACCGAGTAAACCTGATCGCTCGACAGGCCAATTATCTTACTCCGTCTCCAGATCGGCGACGAAGATGCCGTCATAGCCGCCCTTGCATGCGGCGATCAGCATCGAACCGGCGCGGACATGGACGGGGTGTTTCTCATAGGCGAGATGGGCATCGCGGTCCCGGAACACGGCGACGAAGCCGCAGTGATAATCTCGCGACTTGTTTTCGTAGTCGCGATTTCGGACCCCAGGAGAATTCCAGCATGCCGTCGACTCTCGCCCGAGAGATCCTGAAGGATCCGCATCGGCTCGGCGACCGTCGACAGGTCGTGTCCGGAGGTGAGGTTCAACAGGACGCAGTGCCGGATCATGATTTTCTCCCAGGGATTGTCGCGGTTCAAAGGCCGAGGCTGGACTGACGGGCCACGAGCTCGACGCTGGCCAAATCCTTTTCCGGCGGCCGTTTGCCGGTTTCGAGCCATTCGAGCATGGTTGCCGCGGAGCGGCGGCCGAAGCTGCCGACGTCGCAACGCACCGAGGACAGCTGCGGATAGACCAGCGCGCATTCCTCGATGTCGTCGAAGCCGACGAGGCGGAAATCGCTGCCCACCTCGACGCCGCATTGGGCAAAGCCCGACAGCATGCCGAGGGCGGCGAGATCATTGAAGCAGACAGCGGCATCGATATCCGGGTGGTCGCGCGCGAGCGTCAGCGCGATGTCGCGGCCGAAGCCGCGCGACGGGCGGCCGTGGAAGGTCACCGGCTCGATGCCGTGTTCGGCCATGACCGCCAGATAGCCCGACATGCGTTCGGCCGTGACGGGCCGGTCCTCCAGCCCGCCGACAAAGGCGATGTGCCGGGCGCCGAGATCGACGAGATGGCGCGCCGCAAGCCGGCCGCCGGTCGCGTAATCGAGCGAGGCGAAGGGAAAGAGATCATTGCGCGCATCGATCATGCGCAGCACCTGCAGCGCCGGGATGCCGGCGCGCTCGATCCGCCCGAAGATCGCGCCGTCGTCGCCATAGGCGGGCGATATGACGAGGGCGGAGATGCCGTGCTCGATCATCGAGGCGATCACCTGGGCCTGGATTTCCTGATCCTCGTCGGTGTTGGCGATGACGGTGGCGAAGCCGTGGCTGGCGAAGGTCATCTGCGCGCTGGTGGCGAATTCGGTGAAGAAGGGGTTGCGCAAGTCGTTGATGACGAGGCCGATCAGGCCGACATCGGCGCCGCGCAGATTGGCCGCCGAGCGGTTGTAGACATAGTTCAGCTCGGCCATCGAGCGCTCGACGGTCTCGCGCGTCTCCTTCCTGACCAGCGGGCTGTTCTGCAGGACGAGCGAAACCGTCGACTTCGACACGCCGGCGTGGCGCGCGACATCAACGATGGTCGGCCGCTTGTTCATTGTCGTTGGCCCTCAGCCCATCCCGTGCAGGCGCAGAAGCGTCGTCATGCGCTCCGCCGCCAGATCGGGCCGCGTCAGCAGCCGCGCCTTGTCGGCGAGACGGAACACTTCGGCATAATGGGTGATTTCGCGCGAGGATTGGAAGCCTCCGGGCATGATGAAGTGGCTTTGTGCGCCGTTTAGCCACGCCATGAAGGCGATGCCGGCCTTGTAGAAGCGCGTCGGCGCCTTGAATATCTCGCGCGACAACGGCACCGTCGGCGCGAAAAGCGCGTGATAGGTTTCCATGTCGCCCTTCGCCAGCGCCTCGAGCGCCTGGCTGGCCGCCGGGGCGATCGCCGCGAAGATGCCGAGCAAAGCGTGCGAATAGTGGCTGCCGTCACCGGCGATCAGGTCGGCGTAGTTGAAGTCGTCGCCGGTATAGAGCCGGACGCCTTCGGGCAGGCGGGCACGGAAGGCCTCTTCATGGGCCTGGTCGAGCAGCGATATCTTGATGCCGTCGACCTTGGCCGGGTTGGCCTGAATGATCGCCAGCACGGCGTCGGAAGCAGCCGCCACGTCGCTCGAACCCCAATAGCCGGACAATGCCGGGTCGAACATGTCGCCGAGCCAGTGCAGGATGACGGGTTCGGCGGCCTGACCGATCAGCTTGCCGTAGACGCGGGCATAGGTTTCCGCATCGGCGCCCATCGCCGTAAAGGCGCGCGAGGCCATGAGGATGACCTGCCCGCCGGCCGCCTCGATCGCCTCCATCTGCTGCGAATAGGCGGCGATCAGCGCCGCCTCGTCCGTGAGGTCCGACAGCTCGACGTGATCGGTGCCGGCGCCGCAGGCGACGCGGGGTTCGAGCGGGTGGGCTTTGGCGTCGCGCATGGTGCGCTCGATCAATTCCTTCGCCGTCAGCCAGTCGACGCCCATGCCGCGCTGGGCGGTGTCCATCGCCTCGGCGAGGCCGAGACCCTGGTCCCACAGCCAGTGGCGGAAACGCAGCGTGTTGTCCCAGTCGACCGCCGGGCGGCCGCCGGCCCAGGGATCGCGCTCGGCGAGCGGGTCGGACACCACATGGGCGGCGGCAAAGGCGGTGCGCGTCAGCGGCACGGACGGGCGCGCGCGGGACGAGCGGATCGCCTTGCAGGCGGTAGTCTTCGAGGGTTCCGGCATAGGTGGGCAAAAGCATGGCCTAAATCCCGTGATCGGCGCGGATCATGTCGGCGGCTTTCTCGCCGATCATGATCGCAGCGGCATTGGTGTTGGAGGAAATGACGGTCGGCATGATCGAGGCGTCGGCGACGCGCAGGCCTTCGATACCGTTGAAGCGCAGACGCGTGTCGACCACTGCGGCATCGTCGGGACCCATCCGGCAGGTGCCGGCGGCGTGGTGCGACGTTTTCGAATGCTCGCAGATGAAGGCGAAATAGTCCTCGTCGCTTTTCACGCCGGGCCCGGGCAGGCGCTCGGCCTTGATGAAGGGCTTGAGCGGTTCCTGCGCCAGGATCCTTTGCGCAAGCTTCAGCCCCTCGATGGAAAGTTCGCGGTCGCGCGGGTCGGCGAGGTAGTTCGGGTCGATCAGCGGCGCGGCGGACGGATCGGCACTTTGCAGCCGGACCGAGCCGCGCGAGCGCGGGCGCAGGTAGCAGGCGTTGAGCGTCACGCCCCCCTGCGGCATCGCGGCGACGCCGGACTCGATGCCGGTGCCGAGGCCGAGGTGCAGCTGGACGTCGGGCGACCGGGCTTCGGGATCGGCGTACCAGAAGCCGCCGGTCTCGAAGAGCGAGGAGGCGACGGGGCCGCGTTTCGTCAGCAGATACTGGATGCCGGCAACGGCGGACCAGTAGCGGCTTGGCGTAGCGGTCATAGGTATGCGGTCCGGTGACCTCGCAGATCGCATAGAGATCGAGATGGTCCTGCAGGTTCGAACCGACTTGCGGCTGATCGAAGACGACGGGAATGCCGAGATCCGACAAATGGTCGGCGGGACCGATGCCGGAAAGCTGGAGGATGCGCGGCGAGCCGATGGCGCCGGACGACAGGATCACCTCCGACGAAGCCGTCAGCCGCGTTCCGTCGGTCAGCTCGACGCCCCCGGCGCGCCCGTTCTCGACGACGATGCGGCGGACCTGCGCCCCGGTGCGGACCGTCAGGTTCTTTCGGCCCCGGTTCGGCGCGAGATAGGCCATCGCCGCCGACGAACGCCGCGCATTGCGCTGGGTGAGCTGGTAGAAGCAGACGCCGTCCTGCTTTTCGCCGGTCACGTCCTTGTTGCGCGGGATGCCGAGCTTCGCGGCAGCCTCGAAATAGGCCTCGCAGATCGGCAGCGGCGCGCGCGGCCGCGACACGCCGAGCGGCCCGCCCTTGCCGTGAAACTTGTTGTCGAAAGTGTCGTTGTCCTCGGCCTTCCTGAAATAGGGCAGCACGTCGTCATAGCCCCAGCCGTCGCAGCCCATCTGGCGCCACTCGTCATAATCGAGCGCGTTGCCGCGGGTGTAGATCTGCGCGTTGATCGCCGAGCCGCCGCCGATCACCTTGGCCTGGGTGTAGCGGAAGACCCGATTGTTCATGTGGCGCTGCGGCACCGTCGACCAGCCCCACGAGCCGATGCCCTTGGTCATTTTCGCAAAGCCCGCAGGCAGATGATAGAACGGGTGCCAGTCGCGGCCGCCGGCCTCGAGAAGGAGGACCTTTGTGTCCGGGTTTTCGGACAGCCGCGCGGCGAGAACGCAACCGGCCGAGCCGCCGCCGATGATGATGAAGTCGTAAGTCTCAGCCATTGCCGTTGATCCTCACAGCCGCGATATCGACAGGCCGCCGTCGACCGGGATCACCGCGCCGTTGGCGAAGGCCATCTGCCCGGTCGCGAGCGGAACGACGACCGAGCCGATATCGGCCGGCTGACCCCAGCGCCCGGCCGGCACCAGGCCGCCCTCGATGCGCGCGGTGTATTTGTCCTTGACGCCGGCGGTCATGCCCGTCTCGATGATGCCGGGACGCAGTTCGAAGACGCCGATGCCGAGCGGCGCGAGGCGGACGGCGAAGAGTTCCGCCATCATCGCCGCGCCGGCCTTGGAGATGCAGTATTCGGCGCGCTCGATCGACACCATGCCGGCGCTGACCGAGGTGACGAAGAGAAGAGAGCGGTAAGTATCCGTCTCGCGCGCGGCCATGCGTTTCGCCGTCTCCCGGGCGAGGAAGAAGGCGCCGCGCAGATTGACGTCGAGGACGAAGTCGAAATTCTCCGGCGCGATATCGAGCATGTCGCCGCGGACTTTCGCCGGGACGCCGGCGTTGGAGACCAGGCAATCGACCGGGCCGATGTCCGTTTCGACGGTGTCGAGCAGCGCGGGGACATTTTCGATCTCCCGGAGGTCGTGGCGGTAGTAGCGCGCGTCCGCTCCCAGTCGTTGCAGAGCCGAAACGACCCCTGCGTCATCAGGCGCGCTGCGGGATGCGAGAGCGACGGCGAAGCCGGCTCCGACCAGCGCCTCGGCGATGCCGAGACCGATGCCCTGCTGGCCCCCGGTGATGAGTGCGACCGGCTTCATGCGGCGAGATCCTTTCGAATGGTGTCGGCGGCGCGCAGCGCCATGGCGGCGACGGTCAGCGCCGGATTGACGGCGGCCGATGTCGGCAGGCAGGCGGCGTCGGCAACGAAGAGATTGGGATGATCCCAGGCGCGGCACTCGGGATCGAGCGCCGACGAAGAGGGATCGGAACCGATGCGGACCGTGCCGCACTGGTGCGACGGCACGCGGCCGTCGAAGAGGCGCGACAGCACGACCGGGAAGCCGGCGGCGCGCATCGTCGCCTTGATCTTTGCGACGAGGCGATTGTGGGCGACCATGTTGGAGCGACGCCAGATCAGCTGTATATCCGAACCGTTCAGGACGATGCGGCTTTCCGGGTCCGGAATGTCCTCGGAGATGGCGTAAAGGTCGATGGCATGACCGGATATGTAGCCGGCTACAGGCATCGGCATATAACCGACATTGGCCTGCAGGATGTCGGGCACGACACGGCCGAGCAGCTGGATATTGCCGAGCGGCGGGCCACCCTCGCCGTCGGAGAGATACCAGTCATTGATGCCGAAGGTCTTCTGGTAGACGGAATCGTTTCGGAAGCGCGGATCAAACGCGATCAGCGCGCTGGCATTGTGGTTCATGAAGCATCGGCCGACCTGATCGGACGTATTGGCGAGACCGGAGGCCAGCAGCAACGCCGCCGACTGGACGGCGCCGGCGCAAAGCGCGACGACGCGCGGCGTCAGGCTATGCGTCTCGCCGTCCTTCTCGTAGACAACCTCGGTCACGCGCTTGCCGTCGGGACCGGTCTTCAGGTGGGTAACGCGGGCATTGGTGACGAGTTCGACATTGTCATGCGCCAGCGCCTCGGCGAGGCCGCAGGTCTCGGCGTCCATCTTGCCGGAACGGGTGTCTGGATAACCGTCCCAGCCGGTCATGCCGCCCTGAAGCCAGCGATCGATATCGACGCCGAGCGGCAGGGTGAAGGGACGAACGCCGGCCTTTTCCAGCCGGGCGCGCACCGAAGCGATCGCCGGCTCGTCGGGTACCGGCGGAAAGGGATAGGGCGCGGCGTGCGCCGGTTCGGTCGGATCGGAGGCGACGTCGCCATGCACGCGGTAAAGCGCTTCCGCCTTGTCGTACCAGGGCGCGAGATCGTCATAGGAAAACGGCCAGGCCGGCGAGACGCCCTCGGCGTGCTGCATCTCGGCGAAATCCTGCGCCCGGTAGCGGATCAGCACCGCACCGTAGAGCTTGGTATTGCCGCCGACGTGATAATAGTTGCCGGGCGAGAAACGCCTGCCGGTCTCGTCGAGCCATGTCTCGTCGGAGAGGAAAGCGGAATTGCGAAAGATCCGGTTCGGATCGCGTGCCGGGGCGTCGTCGGGAATATGGTCGCCGCGCTCGAGAATGACGATGCGCGCGCCGGTCGGCGCAAGGCCGGCGGCGAGCGTCGCGCCGCCCATGCCGCTGCCGATGACGACGATGTCCGGGGAGGAGTGCATGGAGGGTCAGCCGATGCGCTGCTCGGTCTTCGGATCGAAGGCGACAGCCTTTTCCATGTTGACCGCAAAGGGGAAGACATCGCCCGCCTTGACGTCGACATCGGCACGGAAGCGGCCGGTGACTTCCTTGCCGCCGAGATGACTGACGACGAAGGTGTCGGAGCCGGCGGGTTCGGTGACATCGACGCGAGTCTCGATGCGGTGGATCGCCTTGGAATTGCGGTCGGCGCCGTCCTCGTCGGTGATCGCCTCGGGGCGGATGCCGAGGATGATGTCGCGGCCGTCATGAGCGGCCATGGCGTTGCCGGGCGCAAACGGCAGCGACGCGGTGGCGCCGTCGGCGAGACCTATCCTGGCGATGGCATTGCCGTTTTCAACCGCGACCCTTGCCGGGAACAGGTTCATCGACGGCGATCCCATGAAGCCGGCGACGAAGATGTTGGCCGGATTGTCGTAGATCTCCTTCGGCGTGCCGAGCTGCTGGACGTGACCGCCGAACATGACGGCAATGCGGGTCGACAGCGTCAGCGCCTCGATCTGGTCATGGGTGACATAGACGATGGTGGTGCCGAGCTTCTGGTGCAGCTTCTTGATCTCGGTGCGCATGTCGACGCGCAGCTTGGCGTCGAGGTTGGACAGCGGTTCGTCGAACAGGAAGACGTCCGGATTGCGCACCAGCGCGCGGCCCATGGCCACGCGCTGGCGCTGGCCGCCCGACAACTGCCCCGGCTTGCGGTCGAGCAACGGCTGGATCTGCAGCAGGTCCGCGACCTGCGCCACGGCCTTGTCGCGTTCGGCTTTCGGGATGCCGTGCATCTCCAGGCCGAAGGCCATGTTCTGCGCGACATTCATGTTCGGGTAGAGCGCGTAGGACTGGAACACCATGGCGATGTTGCGGTCGGCCGGGCGCACGCCGTTCATCGAGCGGCCCTTGATGGCAATGTCGCCGCTGGTGATCTCCTCGAGCCCCGCGATCATGTTGAGCAAAGTGGACTTGCCGCAGCCCGACGGACCGACGAGGACGAGGAACTCGCCTTCCTCGATCGAGATGTCGGTCTCGTGCAGCACCTTGACCGCGCCATAGGCCTTGGTCGCGTTCTTGATGTCGAGAAATCCCATGGTCTTATCCCTTCACAGAGCCGGCCATCAGGCCGCGCACGAAGTAGCGGCCGGCGACGATGTAGACGATCAGCGTCGGCAGGGCCGCCATGATCGCGCCAGCGAAATGAACGTTGTATTCCTTCACGCCGGTCGAGGACTGGACGAGGTTGTTGAGCGCCACCGTCATCGGCTGGCTGTCATAGTCGGAGAAGCTCGCGCCGAAGAGGAAGTCGTTCCAGATATTGGTGAACTGCCAGATGATGCAGACGACGGCGATCGGCCCCGAGGACGGCAGCATGATGCGCCGGAAGATGGTGAAGAAGCCGGCGCCGTCGATCATCGCCGCGCGCACCAGTTCGGTCGGGAACTGCTGGTAGTAGTTGCGGAAATAGAGCGTCGAAAAGCCGATGCCGTAGACGAGATGGACGAAGATCAGGCCGGGCACGGTGCCGGCGAGGCCCATCAGGCCGAGCATGCGCGCCATCGGGATCAGCACCATCTGGAACGGGATGAAGCAGCCGAAGAGCAACAGGCCGAAGACGATGGTGTCGCCGGTGAAGCGCCACTTGGTCAGCACGTAGCCGTTCAGCGCGCCGAGCACGGTGGAGATGGCGACAGCCGGGACGACCATCAGGATCGAATTCAGGAAGTAGGGTTTCAGGCCGGTCGCCGCGACGCCGATCTGCGCCGTCGACCAGGCGCTTTTCCACGGCGCCAGCGTCCAGTCATGCGGCAGGGACATCATGCCGCCGGCCTGGATCTCGGAGAGCGGTTTCAGCGAGTTGACCACCATCACGTAGAGCGGCAGCAGGTAGTAGATGCAGAACAGGGCGAGCAGCGTGTAGATCACGAAGCGGGCGCCGGCGCCGGTGCGGATGACGTTTGCGGAAGCGTTGGTCGCCATCACTTCTTCTCCCTGAGCTCGGACCAGATATACGGCACCATGATCGCGGCGATCGACATCAGCATGATCGTCGCCGAGGCGGCGCCGATGCCCATCTGGTTGCGGGTGAAGGTGTAGGAATACATGAAGGTCGCGGGCAGCTCGGTCGCGGTGCCGGGACCGCCGCCGGTCAGCGCGATGACGAGGTCGTAGGACTTGATCGCCATGTGGGCGAGGACCACGAAGGCCGACATGAAGGCCGGGCGCAATTGCGGAATGACGATGCGGCGGTAAAGCGACCAGTTGGACGCGCCGTCGATCTGCGCCGCCTTGAGGACCTCGTTGTCGATGCCGCGCAGGCCGGCGAGGAACATCGCCATGACGAAGCCGGAGGTCTGCCAGACGGCGGCGATGACGATGGTGTAGATCGCCATGTGGCTGTCCTTGATCCACTCGAAAGTGAAGCTCTCCCAGCCCCAGGAGCGCACGACCGCCTGCAGGCCGATGCCGGGGTCGAGGAACCATTTCCAGGCGGTGCCGGTGACGATGAAGGACAGCGCCATCGGATAGAGATAGATCGTGCGGATGAAGCCTTCGGCGCGGATCTTCTGGTCGAGCAGGATCGCAAGCGCGAGGCCGAGTACGCAGCAGATGATTATGTAGAGCGATCCGAAGATCAGCAGGTTGTCGATGGCGATGCCCCAGGCGCGCACCGAGAACAATCTCGAGTAGTTCTGCCAGCCGACGAGGCCGTAGCTCGGCAGGATACGGCTGTCGGTAAACGACAGGTAGAAGGTGAAGAGGATGAAGCCATAGACGAAGACCAGCACGATCGCGAGGCTGGGGCTCAGCACGATCTTCGGCAAGGCATCGCGCAGCCAGTCATTGCCGGAGCGGCGTGTTACGGTCGTTGACATCTGACTTCCTCCCGAACGGGGAGAGCGCGGACGCTCTCCCCCATTTCATTCCAGGATATTACTGGGCCAGCGCGACGGCGTTGACCATTTCCTTCACGGCCGTCTCGGAATCGTACTCGCCGTTGAAGTGCGCGGTGATCACGTCATACATCGCGTTCTTCACCGAGGCCGGATTGGCATGGCCGTGCGCCATGGAACCGAACAGGTTGCCCAACTCGGAGGCTGCGGCCAGATCCTTCATGCCCTGCTTGCCGCAGGCGTCGAAAGCCTCGTCGGAGACGTCGATGCGCGCCGGCACCGAACCCTTGACGACGTTGAAGGCCGACTGGAAGGACGGCGACAGGATCGCCTTGGCGAGCGCGGCCTGTTCCGGGGAAACCATGTCGCCCTGCTTGAACATGGCGAACTGGTCGGAGTTGAAGGTGACCTGTTTCTGCGTTCCGGGGAAGCGGAAGCACAGGAAGTCCTCGCCCGGCTTCTTGCCGGCATTGAGGAACTCGCCCTTCGCCCAGTCGCCCATGAACTGGAAGGCGGCGTCGCCCTTGATCACCATCGCCGAGGCGAGGTTCCAGTCGCGGCCGGAGAAGTTGTCGTCGACGAAGGAGCGGATCACCGACATGCGGTCGAAGGTTTCCTTCATCGTGTCGGAACCGAGCGCGTCCGGGTTCAGGTCGATAAAGGCCGACTTGTAGAACTCGGGTCCGCCGGTCGACATGGCGACTGCGTCGAAGATCGTCGCATCCTGCCAGGCCTGGCCGCCGTGGGCGACGGCGATCTTGCCGGCGTCCTTGACCTTCTGCATGGCCGCGACCAGCTCGTCCCAGGTGGTCGGCTGGGCGATGCCGAGCTCGTCGAGAATGCCCTTGTTGGCCCAGACCCAGTTGGTCGAGTGAACGTTGACCGGGGCGGCGACCCACTTGCCGTCATATTTGGAGAATTTCTGCAGCGCCGCCGGCACGACGGCATCCCAGCCCTCGGCGGAGGCGATATCGTTCAGGTTGGCGAGCGCGCCTTCCTTGGCCCAGTCTGTGATGTCGAAGCCGAGCATCTGCACGGCGGTCGGGGCGTTGCCGGCGGTGACGCGGGCACGCAGCACCGTCATCGCCTGGGTGCCGCCGCCGCCAGCGACCGGCATGTCCTGCCAGCCGATGCCCTGGCTTTCGAGATCCTGCTTGAGCACGTTGAGCGCCGCGGCCTCGCCGCCGGACGTCCACCAGTGCAGGACTTCGACGTCGCCGGCATGGGCGAAGCTCGCGGATGCTGCCAGCATGGCAGCCGCCGCGATGGTCTTTCCGATAATCGAACGCATGGGGTTTCCTCCTCAGTTTGCGTTGTCGTCCGCTGACCCGGTTTCAAAAACGGTCAGCGTTTGCGGACCCAAGGTGCGCGCGTGCGGCCAATCCGCATCGCCACGGTCTTCACCTCGAGAAACTCATCCAGGCCGTAAGGCCCGATCTCGCGTCCCTGTCCGGACTGCTTCATCCCGCCGAAAGTCAGTTCGGGAAATCCGTCCATCCAGGTGTTCGTCCAGACAGTGCCGGCCTGCGCGCGGCGGGCGAAATCCAGACATGTATGGATATTCTCACTCCAGACACCGGCCGAGAGGCCGTAGGATGCGTCGTTGGCCAGCGCGATCGCTTCGTCGGCTGTCCTGAAGGTCAGCACCGACAGGACCGGCCCGAAGACCTCCTCGCGGGCGATCGCCATCTCCGGCCGCACGCCGGCGATCACGGTCGGCTCGTAGAACTGGCCGTCGAGACCGGGCACCGACAGGATGCCGCCGCCAAGGCGGACATTGGCGCCGTCGGCGACCGCCTGACGGACACAGGCATCGATCTTCGCCTGATGCTCGGGCGTGACGATGGCGCCGACCTGGGTCTCGGGATCGAGCGGATCACCGAAAGCGACCTGGCGGGACAATTCGACGACACGGGCGACGAAGTCGTCCGCGATGTCCTCGTGCACGATGATGCGGCTGGAAGAATTGCAGCACTGGCCGACGTTGAAATAGACGCCGAAGGTAACGGCGTCCGCGGCGTTTTCGATATCCGCGTCCGGGAAGATCACCTGCGGGTTCTTGCCGCCCAGTTCCAGCGCGACCTTCTTGAGCGTGGCCGAGGCGGAGGCGGTGATCGACTTGCCGACCGCCGTGGAGCCGGTGAACGTCACCATGTCGACATCCGGATGGGTGGTCATCAGGCTGCCGACCGGCTGGCCGTATCCGAGCACGATATTGACGACACCCGCCGGCAGGCCGGCCTCGATCAGCAATTCGCCCATCATGACGGTCGTGGCCGAGGTCATCTCCGACGGCTTGACGACGCAGGTGCATCCCGCGGCAAGCGCGAAGGGAAGCTTCTGGCTCAGAATCCAGAACGGGAAGTTCCATGGCGTGATGATCGAGACGACACCGATCGGCTCCTTCAACACGACGCCGAGCATGTCCGGCCCGAGCGTGTTGTGGCTGTCGCCGTGCAGGGTGCGGGCCAGAGACGCCGCGTATCGCCAGAGATCGGCCGCGCCCGAGACCTCGCCGCGCGATTGCGTGATCGGCTTGCCGCTTTCAAGCGTCTCGAGCAGCGCCATGCGCTCGACGTCGCGCTCGATCAGGTCGGCGACCCTGAGCATGACCGAAGCGCGTTGCTTGCCGGAAATGCGGCTCCACACGCCGCTGTCGAAGGCGGCACGCGCTGCGGCGATCGCGGCATTCGTCTCTACCTCCCCGCCCTTCGCGGAGCGGCTGACGAGGACGCCGTGGGCGGGCGAATGACGCTCGAAGGTCTCGCCGTTCGCGCTGCCCTGCCATGCGCCGCCGATCAGGTGACGGGCGACAAACGGTTCGGCGGGTATGCCGGTGGCATCGGTTGCGGCAATGAGAGTGAGGTCGTGCGTCGTCATGGTCACTTGCCCGAAAAGTCCGGTTTGCGTTTGGCGCGGAAGGCGGCGACGCCCTCGGCCTTGTCGGCGCTCGCCGCGATCATGCCACTGCCGAGCGCCTCGATCATTGCGGAACGGTCCTCGCCGGCGGCGGCGTGGATCATGTATTTGGCGACCTCCGCGGCGCGCGGCGATTGGCCGAGCGCCTTCTCCGCGATGGCGCGGGCGGCGGCACGGGCGTCTTCGGCAATCTCGGCGACGAAGCCGAGGGCGAGCGCGCGTTCGGCCGAAATACGCCGGCCGAACAGGGCCATTTCCTTCAGCACCGGCTCGGGCAAAAGACGGGCGAGGCGCTGCGTGCCGGACCAGCCGGGCACGATGCCGACGCCGGCCTCGGGCAGCGCCAGCGTCGCGGCCGGCGCGATGACGCGGATGTCGCAGGCGGATGCCAACTCCAGCCCGCCGCCGAAGGCATGACCGGAGATCGCGGCGACGGTTGGCCTGGAAAGGCGTGCGAGACGGTCGAAAATCCGGTGACCGTCCCGCACCCAATGCCTGGCGAAGTCAGCAGGAGGAAGGTCCGACCAGGCATTGATATCGGCACCGGTGCAAAAGGCGCGATCGCCCTCGGCGGTTACGATGACGGCGCGGATGTCCGGGTCGCGCTCCAGCGCGGCGCAATGGGCATCGAGCGCTTCGAGCATCGCGACGGTGAGCGCGTTGAGCTTGCCGGGATTGTCGAGACGCAGTTCGGCAACAGGTCCTTGAAGGATCAGATGCAGCGCACTCATAGCGTAAGCCCCATCTTACCTTCGGCCAGCAGCGCGACCGGCATGCGCGCGGCGTCGGGCGCAACGCGCACGCGGCCATGCGACGCCGCGACGATATCGGCCTCGGGATCGATGCCCGGCATGATCTCGGTGGCGACGAGACCGTCGGCTTCGAGCCGGATGACGCAGCGTTCGGTGACGTAGAGAATTTCCTGGCCGGTCTCGCGGGCGCGCTTGCCCGAGAAGGTGACGTGCTCGACGGCGTCGACCATCTTGGTGAACTTGCCGGGCTTGACGACGCGCAGCGCTTGCCCGGTCAGTTCGAGCTCGGCGCCGGCTTCGAACAGGCCGCCGAAAACGATCTTCTTCGCATGCGCGGTGATGTCTACGAAACCGCCGCAGCCCGCCGTCAGATAGGGTTTCTTGCCGAGCTTGGAGACGTTGACGTTGCCCTCGAGATCGACTTCGAGGAAGGACAGGAAGGAGACATCGAAGCCGCCGCCCTGGAAATAGGTGAACTGGTTCGGCGACGGCATGAAGGCGTCGGCGTTGGACGCGCAGCCAAAGGCGAAGCCGGTCAGCGGCATGCCGCCGACGGCGCCCTGCTCGATCGCCCAGGTGACGGCGCCGGCATGGCCTTCCTCGAGCAGGACACGCGGCACCATGGCGGAAATGCCGAAACCGAGATTGGCCGTCTGGCCGGATTTCAGCTCCATCGCGGCGCGGCGCGCGATGACCTTCTCGATGCCGTGCTCGGCAAGGTGGAAACTCGACAGCGGCCGGATGATCTCGCCGGAGATGGCGGGATCGTAAACGGTCTCCGTCGTCTGTTTCTGGTCGGGATCGACGACGACGAGATCGACGAGGTGGCCGGGCACGCGCACGTCATGCGGACGCAGCGATCCCGCCGCCGTGACGCGCTTGACCTGGGCGATAACGAGGCCGCCATGGTTGCGCACGGCGATCGCCTGGTCGAGGCCACCGAGATAGGCGCCCTCGTGCTCATAGGTGAGATTGCCGCGCTCGTCGGCGGTGGTGGCGCGCAGGATCGCGACGTCCGGCACGATGTTCGCGAAATGCAGCCAGGTCTCGCCGCCGAGCTCGACGCGCGCGACGATCGGCTTGGCGGCGGCGACCGCGTTCATGGCGCAGCCCTCGCGGACGGGATCAACGAAGGTGTCGAGGCCGACCTTGGTCAACACGCCCGGACGGCGGGCGGCGACGTCGCGATGCATGTCGAACATGATGCCGGACGGGACGTTATAGGCGGCGACCCGGTCCTCGACGATCATGTGCCAAATCTCCGGCATCGGCAGGGAGGAGGGCCCGCTCGGATAAGAGCCGGCAATGATCGTCGAGAGCAGGCCGTCGCGGGCGATGTGGTCGATGCCCTTGATGCCGTACATGTCGCCGGCGGCGATCGGATGCAGGGTCGTCAGGTTCCTCGGGTGGCCTTCGCCCCCGAAACGCGCGCCGATGGCTTCCAGCACCTTGTCCGGACAGCCGAGACCGGAGGAGGAAGACACGGAGACGACCGCATCATCGGCAATACGCGCGGCCGCCTGTTCGGCGGTGACGATCTTCGAGGCCATCGCCTAGAAGCCTCCGTAATCGACGGCGACGGCGCGGCCGGTCTGTGCGGCCTCGCGAACGGCGAGGGCCACGGCGAGCGACTTGACGCCGTCGACGCCGTCGGCCGAGGGCCTGCCCTTGCCGGCGACCGCATCGGCGAAAAGCGACAAAGAGCGGGCATAAAGATCGTGGTCCGGGAAAGCGACCGCCTGGCGGCCGTCGCCGTTGATCAGTACGACCTCGCCGACCGGGCGCTGGGTCATGACATTGCGCGCGACGACCGAACCTTGCGAGCCGTGCACCTCGATACCGGTGCCGGCGAAGGGGTGGGTAAAGCTCTCATGCGCCTGGACCATCACGCCCGACGGCATCGTCCAGACCGACATGACGCTGTCCTCGACGCCCTCGCCCATGCCGGACGCGCCCGCCCTGGCGACGACCGTTTCGGGATCCTCGCCGAGATAGAAGCGTACCGTGTCGGCGTCATGGACCGTGATGTCGGGGATCACACCGCCGCCAGCGGATGCGTCATTGATGCGCCAGCCCTGCAGATGCGCCGGCAGATGGACCGCGTGGAAAACGCGCACCGAGAGGATGCGGCCGAGACGGCCCGAAGCGATGAGGTCGCGGACGGCCAGATGCGAACCGGCATTGCGCAGATGGTGGTTGGTGGCGAAGACGACGCCGTTTTCTTCCGCCGCGCGGACCATTTCGACCGCGTCGGCCAGCGTCATCGCCAGCGGCTTCTCGCAGAGAACATGCTTGCCGGCCGCGATCGCCGCCATGGCCTGGGGGAAATGCTTTTCGTTGGTGGTCGAGATATAGACCGCGCCGATTTCCGGATCGGAGAGAAGCGCATCAAGGTTCGTCGTGCTCTCGGGTATTTCATGCCTTGCCGCGTATTCCGCGCCGCGGGCCGCGCTGGAGCTCATAACGGACCTGATCGCATGACCCGGCTGCGCGCGGATCGCGCCGATCACATGTTCGGATGCGATGGTGCTTGCACCGATAAGTCCCCACTGCATCCGCATCCTCCCATTTTGGCACGTTCCAAAAATGTTTTTTGGCGATTTATTGGATCGTTCCAAAAGAGTCAAGCGGATTCTTGGCGAGAGGGGCATTCCGGCTTCGGGACCGGCTGGCCCGCCCCCGGGCTCACATCGATGTCGCATGAAAACCACTGTTGCCGAATTGCCACGCACCGGCCTGATTCGTCAGACCCCCCTTTGCCCGGGAGCGGCTTGTGGTAAATTGCAGTCAAGGATTTTCCCAAGATCTTGGGGGTCGGACAGATTTAGTTTTTGCTTCCGTAATTTCAAAAGCGTCCATGTTCGACGACGGCGGAGCCTACGCCGGTACGGAAGATTTGAACCACGATTACTGATCGGTTGGACGGGCCAATCGGCAACCGGGAATCCCGGGCTCTCGAGCCCGGGATTTTCGTATCTGGGTCTTGCTTCTCAGGGTCCTGCTTCCGGCTTCAGACCAACGGCCAGACCCTGGGAATGACGAACATCGCGGTCGCGAAGGTTGTCAGGTCGAGCAGAAATCCAAGCCGCAGGAAATCGGTGAACCGGTAGCCACCGGCGTTATAGACCAGCGTGTTGGTCTGGTAGCCGATCGGCGTCATGAAGCTGGCGCTGGCCGCGATCATCACCGCGACGACGAAGGGGCGCGGATCGAGCCCGAGCGAATGCGCGAGCCCGACGGCGACCGGCGTGACGATGACCGCGACGGCATTGTTGGTGACGATCTCGGTCAGCACGGTGGCCAGGACATAGACGGCGGCGAGCGCCACCAGCGGCGAAAATCCGGCCAGCATCGGCGTCACGTAATCGACGAGGATCTGCACCAGCCGGGTCTCGTGCATCGCCACCCCGATCGACAGCATGGCAAAGATCAGGCCGAGAATGCGCCAGTCGACGGACTGCACCGCCTCCTCTGACCTCGACGCAGCGCAGAACCAGCACCAGCACGGCGCCGATCAGCGCGAGCGCGGCGATCGGCATGACGTTGAAGGCGGCGCCGACGACGACGGCGCCGGTGATGATGATCGCGGCCGGTGCCTTGGAACGGCGGAAACCGCGTTCGGACGGCTCGGCGACGTTGACGAGGTTGTTGTCCTCGGCGAAGCGGGCGAGATCTTCCGGCGCGCCTTCGACCAGAAGCGTGTCGCCGACTTCCAGCGGCGTCTTTTCGAACCGGTCGGCCATGTTCATGCCGCCGCGGTGCAACGCCATCGGATAGACGCCATAACGCCGCCACAGGCGCAAATGCCGGAGCGTCCGGTTCAGCACGCGCGCGCCGGGGCCGATCAGGATTTCGACGACTTCGGAGGAGCGCGACGCGGTCTGTTGCAAATGGCTGGCGGCGCCGAGCGTCAGCTCGCCCTCCTCCTTCATCGACAGGATCTCCGCGACCGGTGTGCGCAGCACGACGATGTCGCCGGCCTCGAGCACGGTGTGGTCGAGTTCGCGGCGCAGCGAGACGTCGCCGCGGATGACGTCGACGAGGCGGCGGTCGGGCCGGTTGAAGACGGGGATCGAGCGCACGGGAGCGCCGATATGCGGCGAATTGTTCTCGATCACGGCCTGGACGATGAATTTGCGCCCCGAGGTCACCGCCGAGATGCTGCTTGCCGTCTCGCGATCGGGCAGCAGCTTGCGGCCGAGCATCATCGCGGTGATGCCGGCGAGGGTCGAGACGATACCGACCGGAGCGATTTCGAGGATGTGGAAGGGCGCGATGCCGAGATCGCGCGCGACGCCGTCGACGAGCAGGTTGGTCGAGGTGCCGATCAGCGTGCAGGTACCGCCGAGAATGGCGGCATAGGAGAGCGGGATCAGAATGCGCGACGGCGATTCGCCCATCTCGCGCGCCATCGAGGTGGCGACCGGGATCATCAGCATCACCAGCGGCGTGTTGTTCATGACCGCCGAAGCGACCGCGACCGCGATCAGAAAGGCGGCGTAGGCGACCGTCGGCGAGGTGCGCGCATGGGCCGTCACGATACGGGCGAAATATTCGACCGCGCCGGTGCGGATCAGCGCCGCCGACAGCACGAACATCGCCGCGATCGTCGCAGGCGCACTCGACGACAGCACGCCGAGCACGTCGGAGATGTCGAGAATGCCGACCACCAGAAGCAGGGCGACGGCGACGCCGGCGGTTATTTCCGGCGGCCGCCACTCGACGACGAAGGCGATCAGCATCGCCACGATGACCAGCGCGACGATTACCGGCGCCAGAGAGCCAAGATCCAGATCAAAAATCACGAAGGCGGTGTCCTCGACCTACCAATGCGGCGGTTTGGTTACGGGAATGTCGGCCTGCAGATGTTCCTCGACGGACTGAAACCGTTTGATCAGCGCCTCGACCAACCGCTCCAGGCGTTCGATCTCCTTGGCCTGGCGGACGACGGTCTCGTTCAGGTCCTCGAGCAGGCGCGCCTGATGGGCGACCATGATCTCGAGCTCGTCGAAGCGATCGTCGTCGCCATTCGCCATGCCAGTCTCCCTGCGGTTGGACGACAGTGTAGCGACGGCGAAGGGTTCCGAAAAGACACAAGCTTTGCGCTCGGGGCGCCGTAAGGGGCAAAGCCTTCATTTCGCGGCTGGATAAACCGAAATGCCATGCTAGTTTCGGCCCCTTGTTTGGATTTGCATGCCGGGGACTGCCGATCCCCTTTGAAAAGGAATGCTCCGATGACGGTACTCGACCAGCTCTTCGACGCCGCGCGCACCGCGATGACAAAGACCCATTCGCCCTATTCCAAATTCCCGGTCGGAGCGGCGATCCTGACCGAGGAAGGAAAACTGTTCACCGGTGCGAATATCGAAGTTGTCAGCTTCCCGGAAGGCTGGTGCGCGGAGACAACCGCGCTGTCGCATTACGTCATGGGCGGCGGCGGCCGGATCACCGACATCTGCGTGACGGCTGAAAGGCTGGACGAATGCACGCCCTGCGGCGGCTGCCGGCAGCGGCTGGCCGAATTCGCGGCGGCGGACGCCCGCGTCCACCTGACGGACCAGCAGGGCATCACCAAGACGATCAGCATGGCCGAATTGCTGCCGCTCGGCTTCAAGACGGAGATACTTTCGCAATGAAGACGGCAAGCGATGTCATCGTGGAAGCGCTGAACGGGCTGGTCCCGCGCGTCGCGCTGGTGCTGGGCTCCGGGCTCGGCGGCCTGGTCGAGGCGGTCGACGACGCGGTGCGCGTCCCCTATTCGAAACTGCCGGGATTTCCCGAAAGCGGGGTCAGCGGCCATGCCGGCGAAGTCGTCGCCGGCACGATCGGCGGCAAGCCGGTGCTGCTGCTGTCGGGCCGGGTGCATTACTACGAGAAGGGCGACGCGGCGGCGATGCGGCCGGTGCTGGAGGTGCTCAAGGGGCTCGGCATCGAGAAGCTGATCCTGACCAACGCAGCCGGATCGCTGCGCGAGGACCTCGCACCCGGTTCGGTGATGCTGATCGAGGACCACATCAATTTCTCCGGCACAAATCCGCTGATCGGCGAGGAGGACGACGCGCGCTTCACCGGCATGACGAGCGCCTATGATTCCGGACTGCGCGAGACGATCGCCAAGGCGGCCAAGGCCGAGGGCATTGCCCTCGACACCGGCGTTTATATGTGGTTTTCCGGGCCGTCCTTCGAAACGCCGGCCGAAATTCGCATGGCGCGCATCATGGGCGCGGACGCGGTCGGGATGTCGACGGTGCCGGAGGTCATTCTCGGCCGGTTCCTCGGACTTGCCTGCGCGGCCTGTTCGGTGATCACCAATTACGGTGCCGGGATGACCGGCGGAGAACTGTCGCACGCCGAGACCAAGGACATGGCGCCCATCGGCGGCAAGAAACTGCAAGCGATCCTGACGCGCGCGATCGCCGACATGGAATAACCCCCTGGAGTAATCCCTTGGCTTCACAAAAAGAGATCGCCAGCCGGGCCCTCGGCCTGATCGACCTGACCAATCTGAACGACGACTGCACGCCGGAAGCGATCGACGCGCTGTGCGCGCAGGCGACGACGTCGTTCGGCGACACGGCGGCGATCTGCATCTGGCCGCGTTTCGTCGCGCAGGCGCGCAAGATCCTCGGAGCGGACAGCGCCGTGAAGATCGCCACGGTGGTGAATTTCCCGTCGGGCGACGGCGGCGAACGGGACGTGCTGCACGAAACCAAGGACGCGATCGCCGACGGCGCAGACGAGATCGACCTCGTCATGCCCTACCGCGCGTTTGCCGCCGGCGACACGGAGACGGCGCGCTCGATGGTCGCGACGATCCGCGCCGCGACAGAGGGCGTGGCGCGGCTCAAGGTGATCATCGAAGCCGGCGAACTCGGCGATCCGGCGCTGATCGAGGCGGCATCGCAGATGGCGCTGGAAGAAGGCGCGGACTTCATCAAGACCTCGACCGGCAAGGTCGCGGTCAACGCAACGCCGGAAACCGCGCGGATCATGCTGACGGTACTGAAGACGTTCGGCGAACCGACACGCGGTTTCAAGCCGGCGGGCGGCATCCGCACGGTCGAGGAAGCGGGCCAGTACCTGGCGCTTGCCGACGAGATCATGGGCGAAGGACTGGGTGTCGCCGAAAACCTTCCGCTTCGGCGCGTCGAGCCTGCTCGGCAACGTGCTGGCGAGCGCTCTCGGGCGACGCGCCGGCCGAGCCGGCATCGGGATACTGACACGTGCTGCCGCAGGAAATCATCCGGCAAAAGCGCGACGGCGGCACCCTCGCCGCCGAGACGATCGCGGAATTCGTGCGCGGCATCACCGACGCCTCGGTGACCGACGCGCAGATCGCGGCCTTCGCCATGGCAATCTTCTTCAACGGCCTGAACGCCGACGAGACCGTGGCGCTGACGCTCGCCATGCGCGATTCCGGCGACGTGCTGGAATGGCCGGAGATCGACCGGCCGATCTGCGACAAGCATTCGACCGGCGGGGTCGGCGACAATGTCTCGCTGATGCTGGCGCCGATCGCGGCGGCCTGCGGGCTGGCGGTACCGATGATCTCGGGACGCGGTCTCGGCCACACCGGCGGCACGCTCGACAAGATGGATTCGATCCCCGGCTACACGACGCAGCCCGACAACGCGCTGTTCCGCAAGACCGTGGACGAGGTCGGCTGCGCGATCATCGGCCAGACGGCGGATCTCGCGCCGGCCGACAAGCGCTTCTACGGCGTGCGCGACGTGACGGCGACGGTGGAAAGCATCCAGCTGATCACCGCCTCGATCCTGTCGAAGAAACTTGCCGCCGGGCTCGGCGCGCTGGTGCTCGACGTGAAATTCGGCAACGGCGCCTTCATGGCGGATTTCGACAAGGCGAAGGAACTGGCGCAGACGCTGGTGCGGGTCGCCAACGGGGCCGGCACGAAGACGACGGCGCTGATGACCGACATGAACGAGCCGCTGGCGTCGGCGGCGGGCAACGCCGTCGAGGTGAAGAACGCGGTCGAGTTCCTGACCGGCGCCCATCGCGATCCCAGGCTGGAAACCGTGACGCTGGCGCTTGCCGCCGAGATGCTGGTGGTGTCGGGGATCGACGACGATCCGGCCATCGCGCTGGAGCGGGCGCGCGAGGCGCTGGCAACCGGCCGCGCGGCGGAGATTTTCGGCAAGATGGTGCATACGCTCGGCGGTCCGGCCGATTTCGTCGAGAACTACGACAGCCACCTCGCCGGCGCACCGCTGACGGCCAGCGTCGAGGCGCCGCGCGCCGGCCATGTCGCGGCGATCCGGACACGCGCGATCGGCGTCGCAGTGGTGGAACTCGGCGGCGGACGGCGCAAGCGCGAGGACGAGATCGACCATACTGTCGGCATCACCGGCCTGCAGCCGGTCGGCACGAGCATCGCAAAAGGCGATCCGCTTGCGCTGGTGCATGCGCGCGACGAAGCGGCGCTGGAGACCGCCCGCAAGGCGGTGCTGGCGGCCTATGACATCGCGGAGGAGAAACCGGAGATCAAAGAGCCGGTCGCCGAGCGGATTCTCGGATAAGCGAGATCAAAGCTTCATCACCAGCGTGCCGTTTGAAAATTCGAAATTGCGCAGGCGCTTGAGGAAACTCATGCCGATCAGCACGATGTTGAGCGAATCGTCTTCCATGACCATCGCCTCGACATTGCGCACGCGGATGGTGCCGACGCGCACCTCGTCGACGACGACACGGGCCGCCATGACAACGCCGTTGGCGGTGCTGATCTTGTAGACGAACTCGTTCGGCGCGACCTGGATGCCGGCGCGGCGCGCTTCCGAGCGGTTCATGGCGATGGTCGTCGCGCCAGTGTCGACGACACCGGTGACGCGGCGCGAATTGATGCTGAATTCGGCGATGTAATGGCCGCGGGCGTCGGCGCGCAGGCGCTCGGTGCCGGAATAGACGCGCGTCGGCTGCTGCGCGACGGCCTCGCTCGCCCGGCGCGATTCGAGCTTGTCCTTGACGACGGTGGCCGCCGTGTCGACGAATTGCGGATTGTCGTTCAGAAACGCCACCGCGGTCAGCGCGGAGAGCGACACCGAAACCAGCATGACGATATAACGCAGCATGACGCGGCCCTTCTAGCGGGCGAAATGGTCGCACAAACGGGTGTGGCGTGCGTTAAATGCGCGGACCAAATCGATGCCGCGGTTAGCGAGCCGTGAAGGAGTTCGCTAAAATTTTAAGGAGCGGACTGCCGGCCCTCACTTGGTCCCGTACATGCGGTCGCCGGCGTCGCCGAGGCCGGGGACGATGTAGCCCTTGTCGTTCAGCTTCTCGTCGATCGCCGCGGTGAAGAGCGGCACGTCGGGATGGGCCTTCGTGAATTTCTCGACGCCTTCCGGCGCGGCGAGCAGGCAGACGAAACGCAGGTCCTTCGCGCCGCGCTCCTTCAGCTTCTGGACGGCGGCGATGGCGGAGTTGGCGGTCGCCAGCATCGGATCGACGACGATGATCAGACGGTCGGGGAGGTTCTCGGGCGCCTTGAAGTAGTATTCGACCGGCTCCAGCGTCTCGTGGTCGCGGTAGAGGCCGATATGGGCGACGCGGGCGGAGGGAACCAGATCGAGCATGCCTTCGAGCAGGCCATTGCCGGCGCGCAGGATGGAGGCGAAAACCAGCTTCTTGCCTTCGAGGACGGGCGATTCCATCTCCGCCAGCGGCGTCTCGATCACTTCCATCGTCATCGGCAGTTCGCGCGTCACCTCGTAGCAGAGCAGAAGCGAAATCTCGCGCAGAAGCCGGCGGAAGCCGGCGGTCGAGGTCTCCTGCTTGCGCATGAAGGTGAGCTTGTGTTGCACGAGCGGGTGATCGACGACGGTTACGCTGTCCATGGGATGCCTCTTTGACTGTGTGGCGGACACAGTAGCGGGCGGCGGCGGGCGGGAAAAGCCGTCGCCGCGCAAACCCGCACTCTTTCCAAAGCCAGTATCGTCAGGAGAGCCGTGCAAAAAGCGTCGGAGCGGGTTTCCTCGTCGACAAAGGCGGCTTCGATGGCCGTGCGAGTGACGCCAAGAAGCGCCGCCTCGTCCATGCCGAAGTGTTTTTCCGCGATCTCGTATTCGCGCGCCAGCGAGGTGTGGAAGAAGGGCGGGTCGTCGGAGGACAGTGTCACCTTGACGCCCGCGTCGCGCAATTGCGGGAAGGGATGCTCGTCATAGGACGGGAAGACCGAAAGCGCGATATTGGAGCCGGGGCAGACTTCCAGAACCACGCCCTCGTCGGCAAGCCGCGCGACCAGCGCCGGATCCTCGATGGCGCGCACGCCGTGGCCGATTCGCGCCGGTTTCAGCCAGTCGAGCGCATCGCGCACGCTCTGCGGCCCCGACCAGTTCGCCGGCATGGACGGTGATGGCCGAGACCGGCGTCGCGGGCGATGTCGAAGGCGCGGGCGAAATCCTTCGGGTGATGCATGCGCTCATCGCCCGCCATGCCGAAACCGGTGACGAGCGGATGCGGGTTTTCGGCGATCCAGCGCGCCGCCCTTTCGACGCCCTCGGGGCCCTCGTGGCGCAGGCCGGTCGCGATCATGCGCGATTCGATGCCGTGTTTCTCGCGGGCGCGGCGCATGCCCTCGGCGAGGCCCGATACATAGGCGTCAGGCGTCAGCCCGGCATGGATCGCGTGGTCGGTGGAGATGAAGAATTCCGAATAGATCGCGCCCTGGGAGGAAAGGTCGGCCAGATAGGTTTCGGCGAGCAGCGCGTAGTCGTCCTCGTTGCGGAACAGCATCGAGGCAACGTCGTAGCAATGCAGGAAGGACGTGAAATCGGACCATACATAGGAGCCGTCGCGAATGATGACGGAGACGTCTGCGCCATATTTCGCCGCCTGCGCCTCGACCAGGGCGGGGCTGGCCGCACCTTCGATATGACAGTGGATTTCCGCTTTCAGGACCATGAATGACGACTCCGGCAGTGAAGGGGAGACCTCCGTGACACGATGGCACGGCTTGCGCAATGGCCCCGTTTGACGGCATAGGCTAGGCTCGAAACGAAACCGGCAACGCCATCACCAGACGGACGGGACCCATGTCGCAATCCAGAACCACCGCAGGCAGCGCGATGAAGACGTCGTTCGGCTTTGCCGATGTGGGCGAAGGCGAAAAGCAGGGCCGCGTCAACGACGTGTTCCACAAGGTGGCGCAGCGCTACGACGTGATGAACGACCTGATGTCGGCGGGCATGCACCGGGTTTGGAAGGACGCGATGGTGACTTCGCTCAACCCGCCGAAGCGCGGCCGCTGGCGCTCGCTCGACGTCGCCGGCGGCACCGGCGACATCGCATTCCGTATCGTCGAGGCCTCGCGCGGCAATGCCGACGTTACCGTGCTCGACATCAACGGCTCGATGCTGGAGGTCGGGCGCGACCGGGCGGTCAAGCGCGGCATCGCGGACAATCTCACCTTCGTCGAGGCGAATGCCGAGGACCTGCCGTTCGAGGACAACTCCTTCGACGCCTACACGATCGCCTTCGGCATCCGCAACGTGCCGGACATCCCGAAGGCGCTCGGCGAAGCGTACCGGGTGCTGAAACGCGGCGGGCGGTTCCTGTGCCTGGAATTTTCCGAAGTCGACGCGCCGCTCCTGGAGACGGTCTACGAGAAGTGGTCGTTCAACGCGATCCCGCGAATCGGCCAGATGGTGACCGGCGACGGCGAACCCTACCGCTACCTGGTGGAATCGATCGCCAAGTTCCCGAACCAGGAGAATTTCGCGCAGATGATCCGAAACGCCGGATTCGGCCGCGTGGCCTACACGAATTACACCGGCGGGATCGCCGCGCTGCATTCCGGCTGGAAGCTCTGATTTCATGAACCGAACTCATGGCCACACTCCGGCTGATGCGCGCCGGCTGGGTGCTCGCCCGCGAGGGCGTGATCGCCGGCCTGCCCGCTCAAGGATTGACCGGCGCGGCGGCGACGGGACACCGCATCGCCACCGCGCTGGCGCGGCGGCGCAGCCAGAAACTCGACAATGCCGAACGCATGTCGAAGGCGATCGCGCGGCTCGGGCCGTCCTATGCCAAGCTGGGGCAGTTTCTCGCCACGCGTCCGGACGTGATCGGCCTCGACCTGGCGCTCGATCTCGCCCATCTGCAGGACCGGATGGAAAGTTTCCCGAAGGCCGACGCGATGGCGCGCATCGAGGATTCGCTGGGCAAGCCGGTCGGCGATTTGTTCGAGGAGATCGGCGAACCGGTCGCCGCGGCCTCGATCGCGCAGGTGCATCAGGCGACCGTGCGCGACGAGACCGGCGAGACGCACAAGGTCGCCGTCAAGGTGATCCGGCCGGGTGTCCGGCGGCGTTTCGCGCGCGATCTCGACGCCTTCTTCCTGTTCGCGCAATTGCAGGAAAAACATATTCCCGCCTCGCGACGGCTGAGGCCGGTGGCGATCGCCGAGACGCTGGCGCAGACGACGAAGATCGAGATGGATCTGCGCCTCGAAGCCGCCGCGCTCGCCGAATTGCGCGAGAACACGCAGGACGATCCCGGTTTTCGGGTGCCGAAAGTCGACTGGCAGCGCACCGGGCGCGACGTGCTGACGCTGGAATGGGTCGACGGCATCAAGATGTCGGAAATCGACGCGCTGCGCGCGGCCGGCCACGACCTGAACAAGCTCGCCGACACGGTGGTGCAGAGCTTCCTGCGCCACGCCATGCGCGACGGTTTCTTCCATGCCGACATGCATCCGGGCAATCTGTTCGTCGATCCGGAGGGCGACATCGTCGCCGTCGATCTCGGTATCGCCGGACGGATCGGGCTGAAGGAGCGGCGGTTCCTGGCCGAAATCCTCTACGGCTTCATCAAGCGCGATTTCCGGCGCGTCGCGCGGGTGCATTTCGAGGCGGGCTACGTGCCGCCGCATCACGACATCGAAGCCTTCGCGCAGGCGATCCGCGCCATCGGCGAGCCAATCCACGGCCAGCCGGCCGAGACCATCTCGATGGCGAACCTGCTGACGCTGCTGTTCGAGGTCACCGACATATTCGACATGCAGACGCGGCCGGAACTGCTGCTGCTGCAAAAGACCATGGTCGTCGTCGAGGGCAATGCGCGCGCGCTCAATCCGCGCTTCAACATGTGGAAGGCGTCGGAGCCGGTGGTCGGCGAATGGATCGCGCGCAACCTCGGGCCGGCGGCCATGCTGACCGATGCGCGCAGCGGGCTGGAATCGCTCGGACGCCTCGCCCGCGCCCTGCCGGAACTGGCCGACCGCACAGAGAAGTTGTCGCTTGAAATCGAGGAGATGGCCGAAACCGGGATGAAACTCGATCCCGACACGGTCAACGCCATCGGCAAGGCGGAAGCGCGCGAATCGCGCTCCGGCCGCGTGGCGCTTTGGATCATCGCCGCGGCGGCGGTCTGGATCGCCTGGCATTTGGGCTGAGGCTTTACGCAAGCCGAACGATATGATTGGATAATTCCAACTTAATTGGAATATTCCCATGTCCGAGATCGGAAAATTCGTCGAGGAGCGGCTTTTCAAGCTGAACAAGCGCCCTATTACGGCTGCGACAGACGTTGGGTTGGAGCGATCCTATCTGCGTGACCTGATCGTCGGCAAGAAGCAGACGATCCGCTCCGACATGGTGGAAAAGGTCGCCGAAGCGATCGGCGCAACGCCGCAACAGCTGATCGCGCTGCAATCGGGCGGCGAGGCCGAGGCAGCGCCGAACCCCGCAGCACCCGGGCAAAGCCCGGTCGACGGCAAGCGGATCCTGCTGATCATCGGCGGCGGCATCGCGGCCTACAAGTGCCTCGACCTGATCCGGCGGCTGCGCGAGCGCGGTGCGAATGTGCGGCCGGTGATGACGAAGGCGGCGACGGAATTCGTGACGCCGCTGTCGGTCGGCGCGCTTGCCGCCGACAAGGTGTTCACGGAACTGTTCGACCGCGAGGACGAGCAGGATGTCGGCCATATCCGCCTGGCGCGGAAGACGGACCTGATCGTCGTCGCACCGGCCACGGCCGACCTGATGGCGAAGATGACGGCGGGGCTCGCCAACGACCTCGCCTCCACGATCCTGCTGGCGGCCGGCAGCCCGGTGCTGCTCGCGCCGGCGATGAACCCGCATATGTGGAACCATGCCGCGACGCGGCGCAACCGCGCGACGCTCGCAGCCGACGGTATCCGTTTCGTCGGGCCGAATGCCGGCGAAATGGCCGAGGCCGGCGAGGCGGGCACCGGCCGGATGGCCGAACCGCTGGAGATCGTCGCGGCGATCGAGGCAATTCTTGACGTCGCGCCCAAACCGTTATCCGGCAAAAGGATCGTCGTGACGTCGGGGCCGACGCATGAGCCGATCGACCCGGTGCGCTATATCGCCAACCGGTCTTCGGGCAAGCAGGGCCATGCGATCGCGGCGGCGCTGGCGCGGCTCGGCGCCGACGTCCGGCTCGTCTCCGGGCCGGTGACGATCGCCGATCCGTCCGGCGTGACGGTGACGCATGTCGAGACGGCGCGGCAGATGAAAGAGGCCGTCGAAAGCCTGCTGCCGGCAGATGCCGCGATCTTCGCCGCCGCCGTCGCCGACTGGCGCGCCGCGACCGAAGCCGGCGAAAAGATGAAGAAGGAAGGCGGCAAGGGTCCCGCCGCGCTGCCGCTGACCGAGAACCCGGACATCCTCGCCGGCATCGGCAATCATAAGCCACGGCCCGGCCGCGCCTCGTGATCGGCTTCGCCGCCGAGACCGAAAAGCTGATCGAGCACGGCACGGCGAAGCTGAAACGCAAGGGCGCGGACTATATCGTCGCCAACGACGTTTCGCCGGACTCGGGCATCGGCGGGACCGGCGTCATGGGCGGCGACCGCAACCGCATCACGCTTCTGTCGGCGGCGGGCGCCGATCCGTGGCCGGAAATGACGAAGGACGAGGTCGCGGCGCGGCTCGCCGCGCTGGTCGCCGAATGGCTTGCCGGCTGAGCCGTCTCAGGCGGCCTTCGCGGATTTTTCGATGCAGAAGGGCGCGACCGACAGGCTGCCACCCTCGACGGTGACGAAGCTCGACGGCGGCACGGGCTGCCATTGACAACTCGCATCCTCGAAGGGCTCGGACACAAGACAGATCGAGCGGTCGGTTTCGAGCCTGGCCCAGAACAGGGTCGGGGCGTGCTCGTCGCTGGAATAGCGGATGGCGAACAGGCGCCTGCCGCAGGAAAACGCCGCGGTGAAGCGGACGAAGGGCGTGAGACCCCTTTTGCGCGCCTCGTCCCCGACGAAGCGGATGGTGCGGGCGAAGGCTGCCTGCGGGTCCTTGTCGAGGCCGAACTGCAGCGCCAGCAGGAACAGGATCTCCGAATCCGTCGAGCCGGTGCGCGCATTGTAGAGCGTATCGTCGAGCGCCAGTTCGAGCGGACGGCGCAGGGTGGCGAAATCGCCGATCTGGCCGTTATGCATGAAGGACCAGTTGCCCATGACGAAGGGATGGCAGTTGACCCGGCTGGTCTCGCCGATGGTCGAGGCGCGGACATGGGCGAGGAACAGGCCGGAACGGATCTGGCGGGCGAGGCTTGCGAGATTGCGGTCGGCCCATGCGGGCAGGATGTCGCGATACAGGCCGGGCTCGTCGCGGTCGCCGTACCAGGCCACCCCGAAGCCGTCGCCATTGATCGGCGTCTTGGCCTGGCGGGCATGGTGCGACTGCTCGATCAGCGAATGGGCCGGCGAGAGGATCAGATCCTCCAGATAGACGGGATCGCCGCTATAGGCGGCCCAGCGGCACATGCTCAGTTCGACCCGAAGCGATTGTGGATGCGGTGGTGCATCCGGATGATCGCCGACGAGGCGGTGCGCTCGAAAAGGAAGGGCAGGACGGCATGGACGGCCGCTGCCATCGCAGCCAGGAACAGCGTGCCGGCGAACCAGCCGGCGAAGCGCATGTGCTCGAAATAGGTCTCGTCCACCGACGCCGGATGATCGAGAAAAAGTCTTGCAACCTGTTCGCGCATGTTCGCCTCCGTGTTGAACGGGCCGGACCTTAACCGCGATGCTAGGCGATCGTTTCCCAATTTTTCGTTTATTTTTATTATTTATGGGATATTTTCCCATCATGACCGATATCGATGCGACAGACTGCCGGATTCTTGCCATCCTGCAACGCGATTCGTCCGTTTCCATGGAGGAATTGTCGGAACAGGTGAACCTGTCACGCAATGCCTGCTGGCGGCGCGTGAAGAACATGGAAGCCGCAGGCGTGATCCGTGGCCATGCCGCGATCCTCGACGCCGACAAGCTCGGCTGCGGGCTTGCCGCGCTGGTGTTCATCCGGGCGGCGAACCACGATCCGGACTGGCTGGAGCGGTTTCGCAAGGCCGTCGCCTCGATCCCGCATGTGGTCGAGGCCTACCGGATGAGCGGCGATCTCGACTATATGCTGAAGGTCCAGGTCGCCGACATGCGCGCCTATGACCGTTTCTACCAGAAACTGATCCGCACCGTACCACTGGCCGACGTCTCGGCCTCCTTCGTCATGGAAGAGATCAAGGAGAACCGGGGCCTGCCGCTCGAGCCGGTATGACAGAAGTCTTCAGGCGGTGAACAATGCGTCTCCGGCGTGCGAAATTGTGAACGTGCCACCCGGCGCCCTATCTATGCGTCAACGAAGGAGACGACCCATGTCCATACGACCCGTCAAGCATATCTCCGGCACGCAGACCACGATGGAAGGCGCGGGCGTCAAGCTCGAGCGCGTCTTCGGATTCGGCGATCCGTCAATGACCGATCCGTTCCTGATGATGGATGATTTCCGCAACGACCGTCCGGAAGACTACAAGGCCGGCTTTCCCTGGCACCCGCATCGCGGCATCGAGACGATCACCTATGTGCTCGAAGGCTCAGTCGACCATGCCGACAGTCTCGGCAATGCGGGGACGCTCGGGCCGGGCAGCGTTCAATGGATGACGGCCGGTTCCGGCATCATGCACCAGGAAATGCCGAAGGGCGATTTCAGGGGCCGGATGCACGGCTTCCAGCTGTGGGCGAACCTGCCGTCGAGCCTGAAGATGACGACACCGCGCTACCAGGATATCGGCGCGACCGACATTCCCGAAGTCGTCGACGACGACGGCACGCGGGTGCGCGTCGTGGTCGGCGAGTTCTGGGGCAAGCGCGGCCCGGTCGACGGCGTCGCCGCCGATCCGCAATATCTCGACATCTCGGTGCCGGCGAACACGCGCAAGGTGTTCAAGGTCGACGCCTATCGCTCGACCTTCGCCTATATCTTCCAGGGGTCGGCCTCGTTCCGCGACGCGTCGAAACCGTTCGGCGTTCTGGTCGAAAAGGAGGTCGACGGCGAGGAAGTGCATATCCGCGACATGTCCGGCAACCGGACGCTCGTCGTCTTCGACACCGGCGACGAGATCGTCGTCCAGTCGGGCGACGAGGGCGTGCGCTTCCTGCTGGTCTCCGGCGCGCCGATCAAGGAACCGGTCGCCTGGCACGGGCCGATCGTGATGAACACGCGCGAGGAACTGGTGCAGGCGTTCGACGATTTGCGCAGCGGCAATTTCATCCGGGAAAGCGCAACCCAGTAACGGGCCAGCCGCCCGTCCCGCCAATGCCGGAGACCCTGCCGGCATTGGCGCAGTGCCGCATCGACAATCCGTGCGCCAGTGCTATCTTCCACCGACTATTCGGATAAGGTGTGAAGATGGCGCGTTCCGTTCTCGAAGACCTGCAGACGCGCCTGAGCGCCACGCGAAAAGAAGTCGAAGCCGAAATGGAGGCGCAACTCGCCGAACAGCGCGAGCGTTTCCGCTACAGCCTCGAACGCGGCAAGGTGCGTTTCGAACGCGATATCCGCGAGTTGCAGCGCCGCTATCGCGTCGGCTTGCTGAAATATATCGTCGGAGCGAGGCTCGGTTATGTCCTGTCGGCCCCGGTCATCTACGGATTGATCGTGCCGCTGGTCCTTCTCGATCTGGCGGTGACGGTCTACCAGCACATCTGTTTCCGGATCTACAAGATACCGCTGGTGCGGCGGAGCGACCATATCATCGTCGACCGCCAGCATCTCGCCTATCTCAACGGCATCGAGAAACTGAATTGCGTCTATTGCGGTTATGCCAACGGCCTGATCGCCTATGCGCGGGAAATCGCCGGACGCACAGAGCAGTTCTGGTGCCCGATCAAACATGCCCGCCGCAGCGCCGATCCGCACGAGCATGTCGACGCCTTCTTCGATTACGGCGACGCGGAAGCCTATCGCTCCAGCCTCGAGGATTTGCGGGGGCAGTGGAAAAGCTGAGGCGAAGAGTAGTCGCGATGCAGGAATTCCCGCTTTCCAAGGCCTATCAATTGATCGAGCCCGGCCCCGTCGTCCTGCTCTCCACGGCAAGCGGGGGCAGGGCCAATGTGATGACCATGTCATGGCACATGATGATGGAATTCACGCCACCGCTGATCGGTTGCGTCGTGAGCAGCGCCAATTTCAGCGCGATGGCGCTAAAGGAGACCGGCGAGTGCGTCATTGCCATTCCCTCCGTCGGTCTGGCGGAAACGGTGGTCGGCATCGGCAATTGTTCCGGGCGCGATACGGACAAGTTTTCCCGCTTCGGCCTGACCGCATCTCCGGCCAGCGCGGTCGCGCCGCCGCTGATCGGGCAATGTTTCGCCAATCTGGAATGCCGGGTGGCCGATACCGGCTTTGCCGGGCGCTATGATTTCTACGTCCTCGAGGTGGTGCGCGCGTGGCGCGATCCCGGCCAACCGGAGCCGAAATATATCCACCACAAGGGCTATGGCCTGTTCAGCGTCGACGGCGAGGACATCCGGCTCGAGCAGAAAGGCCGTGAACATGCCGGCCCCGGCCTAGACCGCCTGGCCAGCCGCCCAGCCGGACGACCATGCCCACTGGAAATTGTAGCCGCCGAGCCAGCCCGTGACGTCGACGGCCTCGCCGATGAAATAGAGGCCGGGGACGGATTTCGCCTGCCATGGTTTTCTGGTCGAGACCCGTTGTATCGATGCCGCCAAGCGTGACTTCCGCCGTGCGGTACCCCTCCGAGCCGGACGGTTTGACCTGCCAGCGATTGACCGCTTCGGCCAGACGGCGCAGGGCGGCATCGTTCTTGTCCGCAAGCGGGCCGGCAATGCCGGCCTCGGCGGTCACGAATTGCGCCAATGCCTTCGGCAGCGTTCGGGCAAGGACCGTTTGCGCCTCCTGCCTGCCGGCCTGCTGGCGGGCCTCGCGCAGCAACGCGAACATGTCGGCGCCGGGCGCGAGATCGACGCTTATCGCGTCGCCTTCGCGCCAATAGTTGGAGATTTGCAGGATGGCCGGTCCCGACAGGCCGCGATGGGTGAACAACAGCGCCTCGTCGAACGCGGTCTTGCCGTGACTGACGCGGGCCGGGGTGCTGACGCCGGCCAGCGGCCTGATGCGTTCCAGCAGATGCGGCTCGAATGTCAGCGGCACGAGGCCCGGGCCGGGTTTCGGTGACGGCGAGGCCGAACTGTTCGGCGATCCGGTAGGCGAAGCCGGTCGCGCCCATTTTCGGGATCGACTTGCCGCCGGTCGCGATCACCAGCGACGAACAGGCGACGGGCCCGGACGACAGGCGGATGTCGAAACCGGTAGCGGTCCGGCTGATTCCTCGACGGTGGCGGCAAGTTCCAGCGTCCCGCCTGCTTCGGCGAGATCGTCAGTCAGCATTTCAACGATCTGTTTCGCCGAGCCGTCGCAGAACAGTTGGCCGAGCGTCTTTTCGTGCCAGGCGATGCCGCGCGCCTCGACCCGCGCCAGGAAGTCGGCGGCGGTGAACCGCTTCAGAGCCGAAATGCAGAAATGCGGATTGCCCGACAGGAAATTCTTCGGCGATGCGTGGATATTGGTGAAATTGCAGCGGCCGCCGCCGGAAATGCGGATCTTCTCGCCGGGCGCCCGGGCGTGGTCGACAACCAGTACCGACCGGCCGCGCCGGCCCGCTTCCGCCGCGCAGAACAGTCCGGCGGCGCCGGCGCCCAGAATGACAACATCGATAGCGGCGAAGGTTCATCCCGTCCCTTTAGACCGAATTTGCCGCACCGTCAGACGCGAACATAAAAAAACCGGCGGATTGCTCCGCCGGTTCGCGATCTTGTCGATGTCGGCCTCAGGCCGAGGGCACCGGCGCCTTGCGCAAATAGGGAAAAACGGTTTCGAACTCGCCGAACTTTTCCTTGGCGGCTTCATCGTTGAACGAGGTCGGGATGATGATCGGATCACCGACCTTCCAGTCAGCCGGCGTCGCCACGGTATGCTTCGCCGCCGTCTGCAGGCCGTCGAGGGCACGCAATACTTCGGCGAAGTTACGACCGACATTCATCGGATAGGTCATCGACAGTTTCAGCTTCTTGTCGGGACCGATGATGAAAACGGAACGAACCGTCTGGCTGTCGGCGGGCGTCGGATTGCCCGGCAGGTAATATTCCGCGGGAAGCATGTCGAAGGCCTTCGAGACCGCCAGATCGGTGTCGGCGATGATCGGAAACTTCGCCGGCAGGCCGGCATAGGATTCGATGTCGCTCTTCCATTTCCGGTGGTCTTCGACACCGTCGACCGAGATGCCGATCACCTTGGTATTGCGCTTGGTCCACTCGTCATCGAGGCGGGCGACAGCGCCGAACTCGGTGGTGCAGACAGGGGTGAAATCCTTCGGGTGGGAAAAGAGAATGGCGTAGGAATCGCCGATCCAGTCATGGAAGTGAATCGTTCCCTCGCTGGTTTCGGCGGTGAAATCCGGTACCGTGTCGTTGATACGGAGGCTCATTTCAAACTCCTGTTTTGCAAACGAAATGCGTCTTAGCACGTCTTCTCGATACGGGCGTGACATAGTATTTCTCCCGCTGCCATAAAACGGGAAGAATCGCCTTTTTGCCGCGTCACTTTGGCGCTCCCGAGTCTGGCGTCACGGGAATGCCGGCGTCCCTTCCGCCGGCGGCGACATCGAGGCGCGGCGGCGCCGGTTATTCATGGAAAACAATTCGTTAATACACCCGCTAAACTTTGAATGTAATATTTATTTACTTGATCTTACTTTACGTAAGTCGTAATTTGTTTACTGCGTTTTGAACGCATCTACAGAATTCCCGACTTGTGTCCAGGTATTCATCCTTGAATACTTATGGCTGGCGCTCGCTCTATTGAGGAGGGGAAGTGATGGCAGACCCACTGAACGTCCGCGCAATTCAAACCGAAATCGAAAGTGAAAGCCTGAGCTGGACGCCGGCGCAAAACGCGCTGACGGCAATGTCCGATGAAGAACGCAATTTGCGGCTCGGCTTGCTCGTGTCGCCGGCGGAAATGGCGCGCCTCAAGGCGGAGACCGAACAACTCGCGGCGAGCGAACGCGATCTCCTCGGAGAAAGCTTCGCCGCGCCGGCGCAAGTCGACTGGCGCAACAAGGGCGGCAATTTCGTCACGCCCGTCAAGGACCAGGGCGGTTGCGGCTCGTGCGTTTCGTTCTGCAGCTGCTCGACGATAGAATCGGCGATCCGCATCAAGTTGAACAATCCGAATTATGCCGTCGACCTGTCGGAGGGTTTCCTGCAGTTTTGCGGCGGCGGCAGCTGCGGCGGCTGGGGCCTGACCTCGGGCCTCGATTTCGCAAAAAGCACCGGCGTGACCGATGAAGCCTGCATGCCCTATACGGCCGGCGGCGGCCAGAACATGAACTGTTCGGCCAGCCGCTGCAGCGACTGGCAGAACCGGCTCACGAAGATCAGCAGCTATGCCGGCTATTCCTCGATGTCGGCACGAAAGAACGCGCTCGCCACCAAGGGCCCGCTGCTGGCAGGCATGGCGGTCTACAACGACTTCTTCGCCTATTCGAGCGGCGTCTATGTCAAGACGGCCTCGTCCAGCCTCGCCGGCTACCATTGCATCTGCGTCGTCGGCTACGACGACAACCAGCAGTGCTGGATCCTGAAGAACAGCTGGGGAGCCGGCTGGGGCGACAACGGCTTCGTGCGGATACGCTACGGGCAGGCCGATCTGCTGATCGACTCGTCCTGGTCGTTCTACAGCGTCGAAGTCGAGATTAGCTCGACATGGTACAGCAACATCACGGTCTCGCAGGTCTACTCGACCCCGCATTCGAAAAATGCCTGGGCCTATCTGCAGGGCATCGGATGGCGAAAGATCCACCCCAACGCGAATGACGGCGTGACAAACACGCTGGCGATCTTCGCCAACGCCGTCGCCAAGGGGCGGAAAGTCACCGTCTATGCCGATGGGGACTTCATCTACCAGGCGTATCTGCTGTGACCAAGGCACCTGCACTCTGAATCGCAAACCCGTCGGTCAGACACGACCGCATAAACAACAAGGAGCCATCCGATGTGGACGAAGATCAATCAGGTTTACTCGACCCCCCACGCAATGAACGCCTGGGCGCATCTGGTCGGCACGAACAAGTGGCACAAGGTCAAGCCTATCGCTTCGGACGGGGTCACGAATACATTCCTGATCCTGGCGACCGCAAAAGGCGCCGACCGGCAGGTCTACGTGGCGACCGAAAGCTCTGGCAACATCACGGCCGTTTACATGTGATCCCTATCGGGCGCCGTACCGGTTTTCGGTGCGGCGAGCCCAACGACAGTCAAACTGGCAAAGGGAGATATTCCCGTGGAACCTGAAATCACCATCAACGTGAACCTGCCCTCGACCGCCACCGAAGCCGCCGCGCGCGGCCAAGTGACAGCGGCCAAAGCCGGGCCGGCGCCAATGGCGCTCGAACAGCTTCGGCTTTCGGGCAGCGAAGCAGCGGCCGCCGCACCTTCTCCCCTGCCGCCCGCGAGCCTGGAGGCCGCGGCTTCGGTTGCCGACGCGGGCGAGCCGCCCGCGCCCATGGACGTCGGCCGACTGACCGCCACGATGGCTTCGGAAGCGCCGTCGCCGGAAGCATTCGGAG
Source organism: uncultured Alphaproteobacteria bacterium (assembly GCA_963712205.1). GTDB lineage: Bacteria > Pseudomonadota > Alphaproteobacteria > Rhizobiales > Rhizobiaceae > Oricola. The sequence continues at coordinate 151,984 of CAVQHF010000012.1, forward strand.
CGCTTCGGGAGAGCGCGGCGCCCGCGCCATCCCTGGAGACGCTGGAAGCGGTGGCGGATGCCGCCGCACCGGAACCAATGGCGCTCGACAAACTCGAGAGCCTGGCCGAGGAAGCGAAGCCGGCTACCCGGAAGAAGTAGCCACCGGGCGCATGCCGGCGTAGGTTCGGGCCGACGCCGGCAAATCTCCTTTTCCATCGTGCGGCGAACCGGGGATTGGCATGGCCGACACTCATATCCTGACGGCGGATGACAACGGCTCGAGGATCGCCCTTGGCGTCGGCGAGACGTTTCTTCTCGAATTCGAGCAAAATCCCACCACCGGTTATCTGTGGCAAATCGAGCCGACCGATGGCGTGCTCGACGTCGTCACGGACGATTTTACGCCCGCCGAAGGCATCGGCGCGGGCGGGCTGCGGCGGATTCGCTTCGCCGGCAAAGAACCGGGGCACCTGACGTTACGCCTGTCGCTCGCACGCGAATGGGATCGCGAAAACCCGCTGAAATCCTGGTCCGCCGACGTCACGGTTTCGCCCTAGAGCCGTCCATCGTTTCACGGAATCGATGAACGGCTCCATCTGTTTGTTTTCACGCAATTCCGGACGGAAAACCGGTTTCCACTTTTCCTGGAATTGCTCCAAGGGCGCCGGTCAGGCCGCCTTGGCGCGGATCTGGTAGTCCTTGATCTCATCGAAGACCATGCCCGGCGCGCGGTCGGCCTCGTAATTGAGCGAGAAGCCGTTTTCGGCGAGAAAGACCGGATCGCCGTCGAGGTCGCGGGCGATGGCGGCGCGATGCTTGTTCATGAAGGCATCGAGCTGGGCGCGGTCTTCATGCGAAATCCAGCGGCAGACGCTGAAACGGGCGGCCTCGAAATCGACCGGCAGGCCGTATTCCTGCTTCAGCCGCTCCTTGAGCACGTCGAGCTGCAGCGCGCCGACGACGCCGACGATGGCCGGCGAACCGTCTTCCGGGACAAACAGCTGGACGACGCCCTCCTCGGCCATCTGCTGCAGGGCCTCCTTCAGCTTCTTGGCCTTCATGGCGTCGCCGAGGCGGACGCGGCGCAGGATCTCCGGCGCGAAGTTCGGCACGCCGCGGAACAGCAGGTCCTCGCCCTCGGTCAGCGTGTCGCCGATGCGAGCGTGCCGTGGTTCGGGATGCCGACGACATCGCCGGCGACCGCGTTGTCGGCCAGCTGGCGCTGGTGGGCGAAGAAGAACATCGGCGCCGACAGCGTCATCAGTTTGCCGGTGCGCACGAGCTTGGCCTTCATGCCGCGGTTGAGCGAGCCGGAGCAGACGCGCACGAAAGCGATGCGGTCGCGGTGGTTCGGATCCATGTTGGCCTGGATCTTGAAGACGAAAGCGGTCAGCGCCGGCTCGGTCGCCTCGATAACGCGCTTGTCGGACTCCTGGGCGCGCGGGCTCGGCGCAAACTCGCCGAGCGCCTCGATCAGGTCGCGCACGCCGTAATTTTTCAGGGCGGAGCCGAAATAGACCGGCGTCAGATGGCCTTCGAGAAAGGCCTCGCGGTCGAAGGGGCGGCAGGCCTCCTGCGCCAGCGAAGCTTCCTCGATGAAGGCGTCGCGCTCGTTTTCCGGCAGCAGGCCGGAGACGGCGTCGGATTCCGGGCCGTTGACCTTGACCGGCTCGAGCTGCGCATCGTCACGGCGCATGGTGCCGGCGGCCATGTTCCAGGTGCCGGAGAATGTCTTGGCGCGGCCGATCGGCCAGGTGACGGGTGCGGTGTCGAGGGCGAGCTTCTGCTCGATCTCGTCGAGGATCTCGAAGGGATCTCGGCTCTCGCGGTCCATCTTGTTGATGAAGGTGACGATCGGGATATCGCGCAGGCGGCAGACCTCGAACAGTTTCAGCGTGCGCGGCTCGATGCCCTTGGCGGCGTCGATGACCATCACCGCCGCGTCGACGGCGGTCAGCGTGCGGTAGGTGTCGTCGGAGAAGTCCTCGTGGCCCGGCGTGTCGAGCAGGTTGAAGACATGGCCGCCATATTCGAAGGTCATCACCGAGGTGACGACGGAGATGCCGCGTTCGCGCTCGATCTTCATCCAGTCGGAGCGGGATTGGACGCGGTTGCGCTTCGCCTTGACCTCGCCGGCAAGCTGGATCGCGCCGCCGAACAGCAGCAGCTTTTCGGTCAGCGTGGTCTTGCCCGCGTCGGGGTGCGAAATGATCGCGAATGTACGGCGGCGCGCGACGGCGTCCTTGAGTGTCTCGGCCATAGAACTGTCCATGAAAACGTGCCGCGCTTCTGGCAGGCGCAAGGGCGGCTGTCAAACGGTGCGGATATACGTTGATATCAATCTAATTTCAGGATATGGTTCATCGCGACACCTGTCACAGCCCTCGAACAACGATCAGCCCGTGCCGAAAGGAGCCCTCATGGAACCGACCGTCTATCTCTATTTCAACGGCAATTGCCTCGAAGCGATGACGTTCTACGCCGAAGTGCTCGGCGGCGAGGTCACCGGCGTGTTCAGGAATGGCGACGCCCCCGACCCGGAAAGCCGGATGCCCGGCGGGGACGATCTCGTGATGAACATGAACATGCGGCTCGGTTCGGCCAATGTGATGGCCTCGGACGCGCCGGACCAGTACTACACCAAGCCGCAGGGCTTCTCGATCTCGGTCGCGCCGTCCTCGCTGGAGGAGTTCGACCGCATTTATGCCGCGCTCGCGAAAGATGCGGAGTCGGTTTCGATGGCGCCGGCCGAAACCTTCTGGGCGGAGCGCTTCGCCATGTTCACCGACCGGTTCGGCACGCCGTGGATGCTGAACTTCCCCGGCTCGAAGGCGATGCCGCAATAAATCGGCCCGAAGAGAGGAAACCCAATGACCTATGTGAACGGAATGGTTGCCGCCGTACCGGCCGCCAACAAGGACAAGTACATCGAGTTCGCAAAAACCGTGTCGGGCATTTTCAAGGAACATGGCGCGCTGTCGCTGGTCGATTGCTGGGGTATCGACGTTCCGGACGGCGAACTGACCTCGTTTCCAAAGGCGGTCCGGAAAAAGGACGACGAGGCGGTCGTTTTCTCCTGGGTCACGTGGCCGTCAAAGGAAGTCGCCGACGCCGCCTGGGAAAAAATCATGTCCGATCCGCGCATGTCGCCGGACACGCATCCGATGCCCTTCGATGGCCGCCGCATGATCTTTGGCGGCTTCGAGATGGTGGCGAACGCCTGAGATCAAAAGGAGGATACGATGTCACACAAGGTGAAAACCTGCCTGTGGTTCGACAATCAGGCGCTGCCGGCCGCCGAGTTCTACTGCTCGCTGTTGCCGGATTCCGAGATCACCATGTCGGGCGCTATATGGAGAACGCGACGCATGGCGAGCCGGGCTCGGTGCTGGCTGGTCGAGTTCACGCTGGCCGGAACGCCCTACCAGGCGATCAATGGCGGGCCCGATTTCCAGCTCAGCGAAGCGGTTTCGATCTCGGTCGCACCGAGGACCAGGCGGAAACCGACCGGCTGTGGCACGCGCTGACCGCGGATGGCGGGTCGGAGAGCCAGTGCGGCTGGTGCAAGGACCGGTTCGGCCTGTCAGCTGGCAGATCGTGCCGAAACGCGCGGTGGAGCTCTTCACGGCCCGCGGGCGCAGAAGGTGTGGCCGGCGCTGATGACGATGCGGAAAATCGATATCGGAACGCTGGAAGCCGCCGCCGCGGCGTGAAGGAGACGAAGCCATGCTGCCAGTAACCAAGACCGCCATGGATGGCGTTCACCTGTCAGTCCCGCATGTGATCATGCGCGAGGCGGTTCCGTATGTCGCCATTCCCGCATCGGGAAAGATGCGCGCCCTGCCCGAATTCGCACCGCCGAAATTCGATGAACTGCACCGCTGGATGGGCGCCAGGAATGTCGCGTCCGCGATGGAAGGCTTCTTTCGCTATCGCGCATTCGGTGAAGATGGTTCCGTCGAGATGGAGGTCGGCACCACCACGCTTCAAACAGAGGAAGGAGACGGCGACGTGATCGCCGCGACGCTGCCGGCGGGCCGCTATGCGCATGCCGTCCATACCGGGCCCTATGACCGGCTCTACGACGCCTTCCTGATGCTCGAAGGCTGGATGGGCGGGCGCGGTCTCACGCCGGACGGCATCTACGGACCGGGCGGAGCGCGGCCTGCCTGCCAGTTGGAGATCTACCGCGTCACGCCGATGCAGGAAAAGGATCCGCGCAAATGGGAGACTGACCTGCTGGTGAAGCTGTCGGACTGAGGACCGTTTCCCCCGGAAAGGCCATTCTCCGCTTGCGCTGGGAAACGCGGCACGCCATTTAACCGGCCATGGAAAACCCTGCCGATTCCCCCCGCCTCATCCTGATCCGCCTGCCGCATGGCGAAGGCCTGCCGCTACCGGGCTACGAGAGCGCCGACGCCGCCGGCATGGACCTGCGCGCCGCCGTCGCCGACGATGCGCCGCTGACGCTCGCCGCGGGCGCGCGGGCGCTGGTGCCGACCGGGTTCGTCTTCGAGATCCCGTCCGGCCATGAGGGCCAGGTCAGGCCGCGTTCGGGCCTCGCCTTCAAGCACGGCATCACCTGCCTCAACACGCCCGGCACGATCGACGCAGACTATCGCGGCGAGGTGCAGGTCCTGCTGATCAACCACGGCGCGGAAGCCTTCGAGATCACCCGCGGCATGCGGATCGCGCAGATGGTGATCGCACCGGTGACGCAGGTGCGCGTGTCGGAAGGCGATCTTGCCTCCGAGACCGCGCGCGGCGCGGGCGGCTTCGGCTCGACGGGGACGCACTGACATGGCCCCGCCCGAACTCGTCATCTTCGATTGCGACGGCGTGCTGGTCGACACGGAATCGACCGCCAACAGGCGGCTTTCGGAAATCCTCGCGGAACACGACCTGGCGCTGTCGATGGAGGAATGCCGGCAGCGGTTCATGGGCCGCACGATGGCAAGTATCCCGGCATTGGTCATGGCCGAGAACGGCATCGATCTCGGAGAAGATTTCGCCGAGCGCTGGTACCGCGAACTGCCGGACATGTTCGCCGACGGCGTCGAGGCGATCCCCTTCGTGCGGGAGGTGATCCTCCTGTTGCAGATGATCGACACGCCGTATTGCGTCGCCTCGTCGGCAAAGGTCGAGAAGATGCATATCACGCTCGGCTCCTCGGGCCTGCTGCCGCTGCTCGGCGACGTGCTGTTCAGCGCCAGCATGGTCGAAAACGGCAAGCCGGCACCCGATCTCTTCCTGCATGCCGCGCGGAGGATGAACCATGTGCCGGAACGCTGCGCGGTGATCGAGGACAGCGTCGCCGGCGCGATCGCCGGCAAGGCGGCGGGCATGCGGGTTCTGGGCTATGCGGCCGATCCGCTCACCGATGCGCAAGGGCTTGCGGAAGCCGGCGCGCAGGTGTTCGATGACATGCGAGCGCTTCCCGCCCTGCTCGGGCTCTTGTGACGTGACATTCCTGCCGTGACTCTTACCGGATTTCTCACCTATGCGCTGGCGCTCGGCATCGCCGCGGCAATTCCCGGCCCCGGCGTGATCGCGCTGGTGGCGCGCGCACTCGGCTCCGGTTTCCGGCCGACCCTGCCGATGCTGTTCGGCCTGGCACTGGGCGACATCGTCTACCTGGCCTTCGCCGTGCTCGGCCTCGCCTATGTCGCATCGACCTTCGGCACGGTCTTCATCGTCATCAAGTATCTCGGCGCCGCCTATCTCGTCTGGATGGCGATCTCGTTCTGGCGCGCCGGCATCACCACCGAAAAGGTCTCGGGCGAAGCCGCGGGCAGCCCGTTGTCGGCCTTCCTTGCCGGTTTCATGGTGACGCTCGGCAACCCGAAGGTGATCGTGTTCTACCTGGCGCTGCTGCCGACCTTCATCGACCTCTCGTCGGTGACGCCGGTCGATTTCATGCTGCTGATCATCCTGACCTTCGCCGTTCTGATCGCGGTGCTGATGCCCTATGTCGGTCTCGCCGGCCGGGCGCGGCACATGCTGCAGTCGCCGAAGGCGCTGAAGGTCCTCAACCGGACCGCGGCGACCTTCCTCGCCGGCGCGGCCGCCGCGATCGCGACACGGGCGAACTAGCCTCCCTCACGCCGCCGACGCCAGCCTTTCGCCGGCGATACGGTAGGAGATCGCCTCGGCGACATGGATGCGGCCTGTTTGCGCCGCGCCATCGAGATCGGCGAGGGTGCGCGCGACCTTCAGGATGCGGTGATAGGCGCGGGCGGAGAACTTCATTTGTCGGCGGCGTTGCTGAGCAGTTCGAGCCCGCCGGCATCGACATCGGCGACCTGCTCGATCAGCGCCGTCGGGCAATGGGCATTGGTGGTGACGCCCTTGACGCCGAGCGCCGCATAGCGCTCCGTCTGGACGCGCGCGCGCGGCGGCGACGCGCGCGGCGACGGACGCGCTCGTCTCGCCGGGGCGCGAGCGGATCAGGTCGCGCGGCATGACCGCCGGCACCTCGACGCGCAGATCGATGCGGTCGAGCAGCGGGCCGGAAATGCGCGCCTGGTAGTCGGCCTGCGCAGCGCGGTCCGCGCGCGCAGGCGTGGCCCGGCTCGCCGGCCATGCCGCAGCGGCACGGGTTCATCGCCGCGACCAGCTGGATGCGGGCCGGATAGGAAACGCGGTGATTGGCGCGGGCGATGACGCATTCGCCGGTTTCGAGCGGCTGGCGCAGCGCATCGAGCACCTGCGGCGTGAATTCCGGGCAATTCGTCGAGAAACAGCACGCCGTTATGGGCGAGCGATACCTCGCCCGGCTGCACGCGCAGCCCGCCGCCGACCATCGCCGCCATCGAGGCGGAATGATGCGGCGCGCGGAAGGGCCGGCGGTCGGACAGCTTGCCGCCGGCGAGATCGCCCGCGACCGAGTGGATCATCGAGACATCGAGCAGTTCGCGCCGGCGATGAGCGGCGGCAGGATCGAGGGCAGGCGCTGCGCCAGCATCGACTTTGCCGGCGCCGGGCGGGCCGACCATCAGGAGATTGTGCCCGCCGGCGGCGGCGACCTCGAGCGCGCGCTTGGCGGTCTCCTGGCCCTTGATGTCGGCGAGATCGGGCAGGTTCGCGCGGCGGTTCGCGGCGCGCCGGCTGCGGCCGCGACAGCACCTGCGTGCCGCGGAAATGATTGGCGAGCGCGATCAGGCTGGCGGGCGCGATGATGTCGACGTCCTCGCCGGCCCAGGCCGCCTCCGGCCCGCATTCGCGCCGGGCAGATGAGGCCCGTTCCGTGCGCGTTGGCGGCGATCGCCGCGGGCAGGACGCCGGCGACCGGCGGCGATGCGTGCCGTCGAGCGAGAGTTCGCCGAGCACCGAATAGCCGGCCAGCGCGTCGGCCGGCACCGCGCCGAGCGCCGCCATCAGGCCGAGCGCGATCGGCAGATCGTAATGCAGCCTTCCTTGGGCAGGTCGGCGGGCGCGAGATTGACGGTGATGCTTCTTGGGCGGCAGCGACAGGCCGGACGCATGCAGCGCCGACTGCACCCGCTCGCGGCTCTCGGCGACCGCCTTGTCGGGCAGGCCGACGATATGCAAGCCGACCTTGCCCGGCGCGACCTGACCTGCACATCGACCGGCACGGCCTCGATGCCCTGGAACGATACTGTCGAAATGCGCGAAACCATGAGCCTGCCCCCGCTGGATGGGGCTATTAAGACTTAGGAAAAAAAAAAAAAAAAAAAAAAAAAAAAAAAAAAAAAAAAAAAAAAAAAAAAAAAAAAAAAAAAAAAAAAAAAAAAAAAAAAAAAAAAATCGGTACGATACACATGAGGGAATCTGTATCTGAAGGGCGGGCGTGGAGGGGGAGATGTGAAGCGAGGGGAAATGTGTGGGGGAATAGAAGGAAAAGCAGAGAACGAAAGCGAAAAGAACGCATGTGAGCTGTGGGAGGGCGGGGAAGGGAGCGCGTTGTGAGAAGGCGTGAAAAGGAAACAATGAAAGAAGACGTGAGCGCGCACTTGTGTCTCGCAGAAACAGCCCGGCTTGAACCCCGCTCAACGGTCAGCCGGGATCTCCTGCGCCAGTTATTGGACATGCTGGAAACGGCGGATCGATCAGGACACCACTAAGGCGGTCGCTCTCATCGAAACGAAGAAACATGATAGCCTTTGCAATCATTCCATTCTCCATACAAAAAAGCCCGCTCAAACGGCGGGCCTTGGCTTTGCGTTATTGATCTTTGTTCGGCTTAATTATTTGTCGCTGGCGTGAATATCCAAGCGTCTTTCAGATCGCCCTGAATAAGCGCGGGAAGCGTGCTCTTAGCCTCATCTGCCTTCACGCCAATGTAGCCTTGGAAACTTGCCGCATTTGGCTTCATGTCTAACAGGCTGGCCGTCTCAACGTTTGTCCGGATCGCGGCAGTATCGCCCGCCACCTTATCAATTTTCTTCTCGATACCCTCTAACCGCGTATCAAGGCGGACGGTTAGTTCCTCCAGCCTGTCGATCTTGTCAAAACCCTTGTTGAAGCCCCAACCCATGAAGCCCAACGCGATCATCGCAACAAAAGCCGCAACGCCAGCATAGATACGCATCTCTGTGCGCACAGAACGAATTGCATTGGCTGCATCGCGGACGGTTCGGATATCGTCAGCCATCGCTTTTCTCTGACTTCTTCTGCGGCGCTTTCGTTATCCGCCTAAGCTTCTCATCGAAGCGCTTTTCGTCGTCGTCTGTCTCGACTTCCTTAGCCGCATCACGAAATTTGTCTGCTTGAATTTATCTCTAATTCGCGTGATTTCGAGTTTGTCATGGGGCTAGAGCTTTCCCAGTTACAAGCGATCTCGTTCAAAGATCACCTTACGGTGATGGTTGGCTATCTTCTCACTCGGGTAGCCGCTTACTTAGGTTGCCCATTGGCAATCGCCTATATCTCAGGATACTCATTAAATCACATTTTGGGAAAACACACAGACATTTCCATGCTGGATCTGCTTTGCTTGACCGATGCGGTTAAGTACGGAACCTGGATTGCGGACCGGCACAACGAAGCCTGTTTTTTGTATCGAAACCCGGAAAACGGCAATCAGTACAAGGGGTCGTTGAAAGTGACAGGTGGTGGCTATGAAACCTATATCCAGACATTCCATCGCTGCCACGGGCGTCAATGGAAATCTGTTATGAAGCGCGGCTTATTGATAGAGTGACGGGCGGCTCAACCGAACCGCCCGTCGAGTTACGAAGGCGATGGGGCCTGCCAAGGAACCCCACAAAGCGCTCCAAGCCAATAAAGCTTGTGCTACGGCCGGCAGAATGTCACCGCGTCGCGCCTTCATAATATCGCTACCCCGGGGTGCGCCCGCGAATCATAACAAAATCACATTCTGCTGGGAATCCCCGCTATTCACATACCCTGCCTGTGGACGAATTGTGATTAACGGCATCGGCCCTTCCATAACGGAAGCGATAACTGAATCGGCTTCCGATGGTGTTTTTCCTTCGCATCAAGCAGGTTGCCTGTACGTGAGGCGGCGGCCTTTGAAGCCAGTCAGGATACGTTCGGCACGCTCTACATCGTCAACGCCAAGCTTTACTCGGTTCGAATAGCGGAAATCGAATTCCGCCAGATAGCGGTGCAGGTGATGTTCCGCGCAATGCTGGTAAACGCCCTTCATGCCGCGCTTGAAGATCGAGAAGAAGCCTTCAATCGTGTTCGTGTGAACGTCGCCGCGAACGTATTCCTTCTTGCCGTGCTGGACCGTCTCATGGCCCGCATAGGTGGCGGCAACGCGCGGGTAGGTCACATGCTCGTCAGTCATCAAACGGCTCTCACGGGCCACGTTGGCGTGAACTACCGGCATGATGTCACGTACCATTGCGCCGTCCACATGGAAGGAACGGGCTGCACCGCCACGCTCGACCATGAGTCAGGACAACGTGCTTGTGCTTCGTGCCGCCCTTGCCCTTTTCGAATGCCGACGCGCTGTCCGATAATAGGTTTCGTCAGCTCTCGACCGTCCTGCCCTCGCCACCCATGGGCGCGCAACTGCATCGGAACGCATTGCTTCGCGAATGCGATGCGACAGGAACCAAGCCGACTTGAACGGTGATTTCCAGAACGCGGTGCAAGCTGGTTGCACTGATACCCTTCTTGCTGGACGCGATCAGGTGGATAGCCTGAAGCCAGATATGAAGCGGCAGCTTGCTTTCCTCGAAGATCGTGCCGATGCGAACCGTGAACTGCGAACGGCACTCTGCACACTTGTAAAGGCCGTGACGCTCGACGCCTTCCGGGTTTTTCTTAGACGGCTTACTACGGACGCCGGTCAGCGAATAATGCTTGTCGCAGTTTCCGCACTTGGGGCAAACCGGGCCTTCCGGCCACAGAATCGACTCCACATGCTCGAAAGCGGCGGCTTCATCGTAGAACCATTTTTTAGCAAGTACCGACATTTCCGTAACTCCTTGAATTGAATATGGACTCAGGTGTTGGGTTTGTCAAGTATAATATCGCCACTCACAAAACGGAACAAGACAAGAACAAATTTGCAACCTTTGCACGCAGCGCGTGATTCCGGGTTGTGGCCGGTTGTGGCCGCGGAACAAAAGATTGGAGAGAACAGAGAAACAGGCGCTTACTTCGTAATTGCTTCTTGCGCCGTAAGCTCCAATTGAATCGGTTGAAAGACAGCCTTCGCTAACGCTCCTGCTCTCGTCACACGAGTCCCACGATCAGATGCTGCCCGAGCGACATTACGCGCATAGTTCACAACGTTTTCATCCTGATCTTTCCATTCCTCTTCAGAGAGGCTTAGCAAACGGCTGACGCGCTCCCCAAATTTAATCAACTGCGCGCGGTACGCCGCACGATCATCTTTTGACCAAGGGAGATCTGCTTCGCGCGCGGCGACTTCGAGAAACAATGTGTAGAAGTCTGACTTGCGCCGCCATCTGGTCGTCTTCAAGTCCGGCAGCAAGCTGTTTATCTCATCCGTGACTTTTCGGAACACGCTTTCTAAGAGCCCAACCGAAAATTATGTTGAGTGATTTCAGCGGCTTGTGATTTTCTGTGGTTTGCGAAGACGACGGAGGATCGTATGGCCTGGACTGAAATCACTCGGGAGCAATATGACCGGAGGCACCTGCGCTATGCAAGCGATTGTACGGAGGCGGAATGGGCGTTGATCGAACCGTTCATGCCTGCGCCGAGCAAGGTCGGCCGACCGCGCAAATGGCCGATGCGCGAGATATGGAACGCGATCCAGTATATTGCGGCGGCGGGTTGCCAGTGGGCGATGCTGCCGAAAGACTTCCCGCCGTTCACGACGGTGCAGCACTATTTCTACCGGCTGCGCGACAGCGGCATGTTCGACATCATCAACGAGACGCTGGTGATGTCCGCGCGCCTTCTGGCCGGTCGGGCGGCAGGGCCGACAGCGGGCGTGATCGACAGCCAAAGCGTGAAAACCACGGAAAGCGGCGGACCGCGCGGCTATGATGCGGGCAAAAAGATCAAGGGCCGCAAGCGCCATATCCTCACCGATACCCAGGGCAACATGCTGAGCGCGATCACGCACACCGCCGATATTCAGGACAGGGATGGCGCACCGGGCGTCATCGCCGACACGAAAGAGAGCTTCCCCACGCTCGCTCATCTGTTCGCCGACGGCGGCTATGGAGGGGACAAGCTGGAAAACACCATGCAGAACATGGATGGGCCGACGATCGAGATCGTCAAGCGGCCCAATGGCGCAACCGGCTTTGTCGTCATTGCCCGCCGCTGGGTCGTCGAACGCACCTTTGCCTGGCTCGGGCGCTGCCGCCGTCTCGCAAAAGACTGGGAGGCAACCATCGCATCCTCCGACGCATGGCTTCTCATCGCCTCCATCCGACGCACCGCACGGTTCATCGCAAGGGCTTGAAATCAATGGGTATTAGTTTTGAGTCCGACTTTAAACGTTCTCGGTCCTCAAATCTTTCTTCATATAACTGATAGTATTGATCTAGTTTATCTTTCTTGTTTTGTGGACCATGCAGGTATGCGATCACTAACTCACTGATATATTCGTGATCTAGCATCCTTCGGTGATCGTTGGCGGTAAATATTCCCGACTTTGGCCCAGAACTCATGGTCATCGGCCATGCTTTGGATGGACTTAATAAATGGTCCCCAATAAGTTGCGTTCCGCAACTCCTGTTCATTGAGAGCTACCACGTTTCGATTGAGACGTGAAAATATCTTTCGGATTTCATCGTCTGTCATCTGCGGCAGGACCCGGACAACGAATTTATAAGCGAAAATCCTCTTCTTTTCCTCTGCCCCGAGTTCTTCAAACCGAAGCCCGCGCCATTGACGGGTTACATCTTCTCCCGACAGGGAGTAATCGCCACTTACGTACTCTAAGACAGCGCGTATCCGTTGTTGACCATCAACAACGATATGTTTTTCTGCGCCAGTCTCATCTCCCACGTCTTGCATATATAACTCCGGAATAGGCAGTCCGAGGAGTATAGTATCTATGAGATAGGCTTTCTGAAGATGGGTCCAAACAGGATTACGCTGATAGGGAGCCGACAGTTCCAACTCGCCGGCATCAAAAGCCTTTTTAAACCAGCTAACAGTTCGATGAGTTGTATGTAAAAAATGTTCGGCTTCCATTTTTATCCCTCTACGCCGATTTCCGTTTCGTCCTCAGCCGCAACCGCGAATGTCTCACGTAGCTTTCCAAGGTTCATAGCTTGATACTGTCGGAGCGCGTCGAAATCGCGATAAATCCGCACCTTCACGTCTCGCCCAGAAGTCGGGTCTATGTTTCCCATCGTATCTAGCGCAGTCCGCCACACACGGCCAAAGGGAAGAAGGCTCAAAATGGAATCAGTTGCGATCGTACCGGTAAAAACAAGATTTTTTCTATGACTTCTCGATAGCATACCGCGACTGAGAGGGTAGCGACAACCAACTAGGTCGTAAATTTCTCAAGTGCCGCCAAGCAATATCAAAATGGTAGGCGCTAATTACGCCACAGTCGATGTCGGATTTATCATCAAACGCTTTAAAGTTCTTATTGGGATTAAGACTAAATCCGATAGCTCCGCTTCCAGTCAGTACGATATCGCGAGGATCGACCTCCAAGCCTTCAGCGAGCTTCGTTTTCCAAGCGACCCAAGAGATAAAATCTGCCCCAAACGCAAATGGAACCGGTTCAAAAATGAAATAAGAAACGAAGTCGCTAGGATCTTTTTCGATTATCGCTGACTTCAATGCGGCCGCATCAGCGAACAATTTTATCCCCCCCAATAACAAGAACATGGTTGTTATATTCGCAACCTTAGCTCTCCTCAAGATAGTGCGCTGAGTAATTGGAGATACAAAGAGACCCGCCATTAGGCGGAGTAGCGAAGGCGTCAGCGCTTCGCCTCGACCGCGTCCCAGAACAGCGCGGCGATGTCGGCGCCGCCGAAATTCTTCACCTCGCGGATGCCGGTCGGCGAGGTGACGTTGATTTCCGTCATCAACCCGCCGATCACGTCGATGCCGACGAGGATGAACCCCCTTTCCCGCAAGGACGGCCCGATGCGCTCGCAGATCTCCAGTTCGCGCGCGGTCATTTCGGTCGCCAGCGCCTTGCCGCCGACATGCATGTTGGAGCGGGCGTCGTTCTCGTCGGGCACACGGTTGATGGCGCCGACGGGCTTGCCGTCGATCAGGATGATGCGCTTGTCGCCGCCGCGCACGTCGTCGAGATAGCGCTGGACGATGATCGGCTCGCGGGTGAGCTGGGAGAACATCTCCATCAGCGAGGTCAGGTTGCGGTCGCCGTCGCGCAGGTGGAAGACGCCGGCGCCGCCATTGCCGTAGATCGGCTTCAGGATGATGTCGCCGAACTCGCGGCGGAAGGACCATGATCTCCTCGATGTCCTTGGTGATCATCGTCTCCGGCATCAGGTCGGCGAATTCGGTGACGAAGATCTTCTCCGGCGAATTGCGCACCCATGCCGGGTCGTTGACGACCAGCGTCTGCGGGTGGATGCGCTCGAGCAGATGGGTCGTGGTGATGTAGTTCATGTCGAAGGGCGGGTCCTGGCGCAGCAGCACCACGTCCATCTCCGACAGGTCGGTGCGCGCGGCGGCGCCGAGGGCGAAATGGTCGCCCTGCACGTCGCGCACGGTCAGCGGCTCGATGCGGGCGCTGACGGCGCCGTTGCAGCATGGTCAGCCGGTCCGGCGTGTAATGGAACAGTTCGTGGCCGCGCGCCTGCGCCTCCAGGCACATGGCGAAGGTCGAATCGCCGGCGATCCGGACAGTTGAGATGTGGTCCATCTGGACGGCGACCTTGAGAGCCATGATTTCGTTCCCGTTGAAAACCGACCGCTTAAGTGGCGGGTTCGGAGCGGAAAATCAATCAGGGATAAATCGCGATGACGTGAACCGGCCAGCGGCGGGGCAGAATCGCGACCAGATCGAAGCGCATCGACAGGCGGGCATGGTCCGGCTGGCGCGACAACCAGATGTCGGCGGCGGCCTCGATGCGGCGCAGCGCCGCCGGCGTGACGGCGTCCATCGCCCCGGTCAATGTCGGGCGCGCCTTGACCTCGACGATGGCGACGAGATCGCCGCGCCGGGCGATCAGGTCGATCTCGCCGGCAGGCGTTTTGAAGCGGCGGGCGAGGATGCGGAAACCCTTCAGGCGGAGCGCCCAGGCGGCAAGGGTCTCGCCGCGATGGCCGAGACCATAGGCGGCGCGGCGCTTTTGTTTTGCCGGCTCACGGTCCATCTGCCGCCTCGCCCTTCAGCTCCAGCAGCCGGGCATAGAGATCGGCCTTGGGCAGGCCGGTCGATCTGGGCGGCGTCGCGGGCGGCACGCGAAACCGGCATGGTTTCGAGCAGGTCGCGCAACAGGGCGTCGATTCGCTCGGGCGTCCATTCGGCGTGGTCCTCCGGCGCCGGCGCGATCAGGATGACGATCTCGCCCTTGATCGTTTCGGAGGCGAACCGGTCCCTGATTTCGCTTGCCGATCCGGTCCGGATCGTCTCGAAGCGCTTGGTCAGTTCGCGGCGCGACGGTGACGAGGCGCTCCGGACCGAAGACGTCGGACATGGCGTCGAGCGCGGCTTTCAGGCGGGCGGGCGATTCGAAGGCGATCAGGGTCGAGGGGAGATGCGCCAGTTCGGCAAGCCGGGCGCGGCGCGCGGCGTCCTTGGCCGGCAGGAAGCCGATGAAGCGAAAATCGTCGCTCGGCATGCCGGAAGCGGCGAGCGCGGCGAGCGGCGCCGAGGCGCCGGGGATCGGGATCACCCGGAGTCCTTCCTCGCGCGCGATCCTGACGAGCCGGAAGCCGGGATCGGAGACCAGCGGCGTGCCGGCGTCGGAAACGAGCGCCACCGTCTTGCCTTCCTTCAGCGCGGCGATCAGCTTCGGACCGGCGCTGTCGGCATTGTGCTCGTGATAGGCGACGGGCCTGGCACGGATGCCGTAGCGGTCGAGCAGGCGGCGGGTGATGCGGGTGTCCTCGCAGGCGAGCACGTCGCAGGCGGCGAGCGTTTCCAGCGCGCGGATGGTGATGTCGCCGAGATTGCCGATCGGCGTGGCGACGATATAGAGGCCGGGCTCCAAGCGGCGGCGCGGTCAGCTGATGGCCGCCGATCAGGAAAGTGCGGTCGTCGGCGCTCATGCCGCCAGCTCCGCGACGAGCGCGTTGAGGACAAGGCGGCCGCTTTGCGTCGCGCGGATGCGGCTGTTGGCGACCGGTTCGACCAGCTTCTCCTCCTGCAGCATGGCGAGGCGGGCGGGATCGAAGCAGCGGCCCGACAGCGCCTCGTAACGCGCCAGATCGATGCCCTCGACAAGCCGCAGGCCCATCAGCAGCATCTCGTCGCCCTGCGCTGCGGCGTCCAGGCTTTCCTCCTCGACAATGCCGTGGCCGGTTTCGGAGACCTTTTCGGCCCATGTCTCCGGAACGCGCTCGGCGATGGTGACGCGCTTTTCTGCCGTCCTCGACGGAGAAACCGGCCATGCGCGCCGGGGCCGGTGCCGGCATAGTCGCCATAGCGCCAATAGGTCAGGTTGTGGCGCGATTCCGCGCCGGGGACGGCGTGGTTGGAGATTTCGTAAGCCGGCAAACCGAGCTCCTCGGTCACGGCATTGGTGAGGTCGTAGAGATCGGCGGCGCGATCCGCATCGGGAATGCCGATCTTTCCGGCCTCGAACAGCGCCTTGAACGGCGTGCCGTCCTCGATGGTCAGCTGGTAGAGCGAGAGATGGTCGGCGGCATGGCCGATCGCCGCGCGCAACTCGGCCTCCCAGGCCTCGAGCGTCTGGCCGGGGCGGGCATAGATCAGGTCGAAGGAGAGACGCGGGAAAGTGTCGCGCGCCATGGCAATGGCTTTCAATGCCTCCTCGGCATTGTGCAGCCGGCCGAGGAATTTCAGGTCGGCATCGTTCAGCGCCTGGACGCCGAGCGACAGGCGGTTGACGCCGGCGGCGCGATAGCCGGCAAAACGTCCGGCATCGGCGGAAGACGGGTTGGCCTCCATCGTGATCTCGATGCCGGCGGGCAAGGTCCAGAGCCTGTCCGCCGTCTCCAGCAGGGCGCCCACGGTTTCCGGCCGCATCAGCGACGGCGTGCCGCCGCCGATGAAGACGCTCGTCACGTCACGCGGACCGGTCCAGCCGCGCATGGTTTCCATCTCGCGGCGAAAGGCCTCGACGAAGCGGGCCTGATCGACCGGCTGATGGCGGACATGGGAATTGAAGTCGCAATAGGGGCACTTGGCCGCGCAGAACGGCCAGTGGACATAGATGCCGAAACCGGGCGAGCCGTCGTCGCCGTTTACGCGGGATGTCTTCGCCCTATGCAACGCCGAGGCATTCATGGGCGAATGTCTGGAAGGCGCGGGCGCGGTGCGACAATGCCCGCGCGTCGCCCGGCTTCCAGCCGTGTTTCTGTTCGGCGGTCATCTCGCCGAAGGTGACGTCGTAGCCGTCCGGCCTGAACACCGGATCGTAGCCGAAACCGAGCGTTCCGCGCGGCGGCCAGACCAGCGTGCCCTCGACCTCGCCGCGGAAGAATTCGACATGACCGTCGGGGAAGGCGAGACAGAGAACGGAAACGAAGCGGGCGGTGCGGTGCTTCGGGTCGGACGCGCCCTTTTCGGCCAGCTTCTCCTCGACATTGCGCATCGCCATCGCGAAATCGCGGCTGCCGTCCGGCAGTTCCGCCCAGTCGGCGGTGTAGACGCCGGGCTGGCCGTCGAGCGCGTCGACGCAGATGCCGCTGTCGTCGGAGAGCGCGGGAAGGCCGGTCGCCTGCATGGCGGCGACGGCCTTGGTCTTCGCGTTTTCCTCGAAGGTGGTTCCGTGCTCGGGCGGCTCGGCAAGGCCGAGTTCGCCGGCCGAGGTGACCTCGAAGCCGAAGGGTCCGATCAGGTCGCGCATCTCGCGCAGCTTGCCGGCATTGTGCGTGGCGAGCACAAGTTTTCCGGGTTCGAGCTTGCGTGTCATTCCAGTCCCCAGAGTTTCGGTTCGGCGATTTCGAGGCTGTTGCCGTCGGGATCGCGGAAATAGATCGACCGGGCGCCGTTCGGCCAGCGGAAATCGGCCTCGATTGCGACGCCCTTGCCTTCGAGCTGCCGGCGCCATTCGGTCATGTATTCGGCGCCGACCCTGAAACAGACATGGCCGGGGCCGGTGGCGCCATGGGGCGGCACCGGCATGGCGGGATTTCCGGGCGGTTTGGACGTCTCCTCGGCGACGAACAGCAAGAGCATGCCCCGGCCGCAGCGGAAGAAGACATGCCGTCCCTCGACCCGCACCACCCGTTCCAGTCCGAGCGTGCCCGCATAGAAGCGCTCCGCAATGTCCAGATCGGCGACGTAGAGTGCCGTTTCAAGGACGCCTTCCGGATGCAACATGGCCGTTCAGGCCCCGACGGCCTGTTTCTGCAGGTCGACGATCTGGGCGATGGCCGCATGCGCCTGGTCGAACAGGGCGTTGAACTCGTCGCGCGAGAACGGCGCGCCCTCGCCCGTGCCCTGTATCTCGACGATGCCGCCGGAACCGGTCATGACGAAATTGGCGTCGGTCTCGGCCTGCGAATCCTCGGCGTAGTCGAGGTCGGTGACCGGCGTGCCCTGATAGACGCCGCAGGAAACCGCGGCGACGTGATCCTTCAGGACGCGGGTCTTGGAGGCCATCTGGCGCTGGTGCATCCAGTCGAGGCAATCATGCAGCGCGATCCAGCCGCCGGTGATCGAGGCGGTGCGGGTGCCGCCATCGGCCTGGATGACGTCGCAGTCGATGGTGATCTGGCGCTCGCCGAGCGCCTCGAGATCGACGACGGCGCGCATGGAGCGGCCGATCAGGCGCTGGATCTCCAGCGTGCGGCCGCCCTGCTTGCCGGCGGACGCCTCGCGGCGCATGCGGTCGCCGGTCGAACGCGGCAGCATGCCGTATTCGGCGGTCACCCAGCCGCGGCCGGAATTGCGCATCCAGCCGGGCACGCGCTCCTCGAGGCTGGCCGTGCAAAGCACATGCGTATCGCCGAACTTGACGAGGCAGGACCCCTCGGCGTGTTTCGAGACACCGCGCTCGAAAGATATGGTACGCATCTGGTCGGGCATACGTCCGGACGGTCTTGCCATGGATAAACCTCGCTTAATCGGATTTCGGTTCTTCTAGGCTGCTATGGAAGCCGGCGGCAATATGTTTGTTTGCAGGCAGGCACATTATATATGATTAGAAGAAACCAGGTTTCGGCCGACGACAATGCTGTCCAGTAACGAAATAAATTCCGAACTCGACGAACGCTCGCGCGATATCTTCCGGCTGATCGTCGACAGCTATCTGCAGGAAGGCGAGCCGCTGGGTTCGCGGACCCTGTCGAAAAAGCTGCCTATATCGCTCTCGCCCGCCTCCGTGCGCAACGTGATGAGCGATCTGGAAGCGCTCGGGCTGATCTATTCGCCGCATGTCTCCGCCGGCCGGCTGCCGACCGAGCAGGGGCTGCGCTTCTTCGTCGACGCGTTCATGGACACCGGCGAGGTGAGCGACAACGAACGCGAACTGATCGAATCGCAGATCCAGCGCGACAACGCGCCGAAATCGGTCGAAAAGCTCCTGACCGACGCCAGCCAGATGCTGTCCGGCCTGTCGCGCGGCGCCGGCCTCGTCCTCACCAGCAAGCGCGAGGGCATCCTCAAGCATATCGAGTTCATACGGCTGGAGGAAAAGAAGGCGCTCGCGGTGTTGGTGTGGGAATCGGGCGAGGTGGAAAACCGCGTCATCGACCTGCCGGCCGGCACCACGGCGTCGCAGCTGTCGCAGGCGGCCAACTATCTCAACCATTACGGCCGCGACCGCAGCCTCAACGAGGCGCGCCGGGTGATCGAGGAACGGCAGACGGCGCTGAAATCCGAGGTCGACGCGGTCAGCGCCGACCTGATCGCGCGCGGGCTGGCGGTGTGGTCGGGCAGCGAAGAGGGCCAGCCGGCGCAACTGATCGTGCGCGGCCGCTCCAACCTGCTCGAGGACGTACAGGACAAGGAGCAGATCGAACGGCTGAAACTGCTGTTCGACGAGCTGGAGCGCAAGGACGAGATCATCCGCATGCTCGACCTGACCGAGACCGGTTCGGGCGTGAAGATCTTCATCGGCTCCGAAAACCGGCTGTTTTCGCTGTCGGGGTCGTCGCTCGTCGTCGCGCCATATCGCAACTCCAGCCGCAACGTGGTCGGCGCGATCGGCATCATCGGGCCGACGCGGCTCAACTATGCGCGCATCGTGCCCGTGGTTGACTATACGGCACAGCTGATCGGCAAACTGATGGAGAAGGGTTAGGCGAATCCACGCCCTGCCCTTGATTTTTAACGATCAAACCTCGATATCGCCGTCAAACGAATTCCCATACGAATATGGATGACATGAGATGGCTGACGAAAAAAAGACGCCTGAAGACATCGCGCGCACAACCACCAACCCCAGGGACCGGGATGCGCTGAAGCGCGCCGCCGACGAAATCCTGAAAAAGGGCGCAAAGGCCGGCGCCGGCGAGAAATCCGCATGGGCGAACGGCGACCAGCAATATGCAAGCGACGACGAGGCCACCATGGACGACGAAGCGCTGGTGATCGAGAAGGAGATCGTCGATCTCCAGTCGGAAAACACCGACATGAAGGACCGGCTGCTGCGGCTCGCCGCCGACATGGAGAACCTGCGCCGGCGCACCGAACGCGAGGTCAAGGACGCCCGGGCGTTCGCGATCTCCAATTTTGCCCGTGACATGCTCGGCGTCGCCGACAATCTGCGCCGGGCGCTCGACCACGTGACGGAAGAGCAGCGCGCCGCCGCCGACGAGACGCTGAAGACCCTGCTGGAGGGCGTCGAACTGACCGAACGCGCCATGCATTCGACCATGGAACGCCACGGCGTCCGGAAACTGGAGCCGGACGGCCAGAAATTCGATCCGAATTTCCACCAGGCGATGTTCGAAGTGCCCAATCCCGAGGTGCCGAACAACACGGTGGTCCAGGTCGTGCAGGCCGGTTACCAGATCGGCGACCGCGTGCTGCGTCCGGCCATGGTCGGCGTCGCCAAGGGCGGCCCGAAGCCGACCGCCGAGGCCGAGCCCGGCGCACCCACGCCCGAAGTCCGAAAAGGACGCCTGACAGGTTTTCCTGCCCGCCCGCGCTGTGTGCGAATGCACAGCGGCGCGGCCGCCAGTCCGGAAGAATGGGTGCATCAATTCGCACCATCTTCCGGAGCAGGACATGACCAGGATTTTCCGACTTCTCGCAGCCGCCACAGTTTTTGCAGGGATGGGCGTCACAGCCCAGGCGGCGGACAACGACTATATCAGCGCCACGCCGCCGGTTTACAGCTGGCAGGGCTTCTATGCCGGCGTACAGCTCGGCGGCGGAAAGTTCCACGTCTCCAACGGCAACAGCGACACGGCCGCGGTCGGGGGCGTGCATGCCGGTTATTTGTGGCAGAACGGACAGTTCGTCTTCGGGCCGGAATTCGATGTCGACGCGGCCGGCTGGACGATCGGGTCGACCCATGTCGACGCCGAAATGAACGCCAAGTTCCGGGCGGGCTTCGCTGTCGACCGCGCGCTTTTCACCGGCACGATCGGATACGGCCATACCTGGGCTTCGAATGGAAGTTCCAAAGGGGATGACGGCGGTCTCGTCGCCGGCGCCGGCATCGACTTCGCGGCGACCGACCATGTGATTGTCGGCGCGGACTACCTCTATCACCATATCGATGCGTTCAATCCCGGCACCGTCGACACCGATTCGCACACGGTGCGGGCGCGGTTGAGCTTCAAGTTCAACTGAGCGGGCGATCAGAAAGAAGAAAGGGCCGGAAATCCGGCCCTTTTCGCGTCAGCCCTTCAGCAGGCCGGCGTCGATGGCCGCCTGGCGCAGCGAGACCTGCGGGCGCGGGCCGATCTGCTGGATGACGATGGCGGCGGCGATCGAGCCCAGATGGGCGCAGTCCTCCAGCGAGCGGCCGGCCGTGTAGCCGAACAGGAAGCCCGCGGCATAAAGATCACCGGCGCCGGTGGAATCGACCAATTCGTTGATCTCGTGCGCCGAAACACTGGCGGTTTCGTTGCCGCGCATGGCGACCGAGCCCTTTTCCGAGCGGGTCACGATGGCAAGCTTGCAGTCCTCGCGCATCGCCGCGATGGCAGTCTCGAAATCCGCCGTCTGGTAAAGCGATTTCGCCTCGTCCTCGTTGGCGAAGACGATGTCGACCGTGCCGGAGCGCATCAGGTCGAGGAACTCGTCGCGATAGCGGTCGACGCAGAACGGGTCGGACAGCGTCATCGACATCTCGCGGCCATTGGCATGGGCGATTTCGGACGCCTTTCGGATCGCGTCCTTGGCGCGCGGCGGATCCCACAGATAGCCCTCGAAGAAGGTGACCCTGGAGCCGGCGACCTTGTCTTCCTCGATATCCTCGGGGCCGAGCTCGACGCAGGCGCCGAGATAGGTGTTCATCGAGCGCTCGCCGTCCGGCGTGACAAAGATCATCGAGCGCGCGGTGGGCGGAAAACCGTTCAGCGCACGGGTGTCGAAGGCGACGCCCTGGGCGCGGATGTCGTGGCGGTAGATGCCGCCGAGATGATCCTCGCAGACCTTGCCGAAATAGGCGGCGCGCGCGCCGAAGCTGGCGACGCCAGCGGCCGTGTTGCCGGCGCTGCCGCCCGAGGCTTCCACCGCCGGGCCCATGCGATCGTAGAGCAGTTCGGCGCGTTCGGCGTCGATCAGGTTCATCGCGCCCTTGATGATGTCGTTTTCGTGCAGAAAATCGTCTTCGGCACGCGCGATGATGTCGACAATGGCGTTGCCGATGCAAAGGACGTCAAATTCGGACATGGGTTCCCCGGAAATTTCGTTCTTTCGGCGTTTAACGCCTCGGAACCCGCTTGAGAAGGCCGGGCGATGAAAAGACGCATCTTGCGAAACGGCGCCGGCATCGCCATCTCCCTCTGCATGATTTTTTCCTCCGCGACGAAAGCACTGCGCTCGCTGGCCGATCCGGGCATGCGCGGCGTGTTCTGGAAAACGCTCGGGCTGACCATCCTGGCGCTGGTCGCGGCATGGTTCGCGATTTCCTCGGGCTTTACCCATCTGGCGCTGCCCTGGGTGGAAAACCTGTTCCAGTTCGATTTCAAGCTGCCGCAATGGACCGGCTGGATCTCGTTTTTCGCACTTGTCGCCGCCGGCGCGGGTCTGGCGGCGGCGCTTGCCTTCCTGCTCGGCCCGGTCAGCGCGCTGATCGCCGGCATCTTTCTCGACGATGCTGCGGAAAGCCTCGAAAAGTCTGAATATCCGAACGATCCTCCCGGAAAAGCGATGCCGATCGCCGAAGGCATCTGGCTCGCGGTCAAGTTCACCGGCGTCGTCATCCTCGGCAATATCGCGGCGCTGATCCTGCTGCTCGTTCCGGGGATCAACCTCGTCGCCTTCTTCGTCGTCAACGGCTACCTGCTGGGGCGTGAATTCTTCGAATTCGCGGCATTGCGGTTTGCCGACGAAGAGCATGTGCGCATGCTTCGCTCGAAATATGCCGGAACGATCTTCGGCGCGGGACTGGTGATCGCGGCGTTTCTCGCCGTGCCTCTGCTCAACATCCTGACGCCGCTCTTCGGCGCGGCGCTGATGGTGCATCTGCACAAGGCGATCCAGGCGCGCGAAGCGTCACGTGCAAGGGCCTATTCGCAACGCCAGCCGGCCTGATCCGTCGCCTAGCCGATGACCTGCTGCGGCAGTTCGACCAGCGGCGCGGGGATGTCGGTGGTCTTTTCCTTCGACTTGCAGATATCGGCGATGACGCAGGCCTCGCATTCGGGCTTGCGCGCCTTGCAGCAATAACGCCCGTGCAGGATCAGCCAGTGGTGGGCGTGGAACAGATACTCGTCCGGGATCACCTGCATCAGCGTCGCCTCGACCTCGTCCGGCGTCTTGCCCGGCGCGAGGCCGATGCGGTTGGCGATGCGGAAGATGTGGGTGTCGACGGCCATGGTCGGGATGCCGAAGGCCATCGACATGACCACATTGGCGGTCTTGCGGCCGACGCCCGGCAGCGTGACCAGTTCCTCGCGGGTGCGCGGCACTTCGCCGCCGAACTCGTCGACCAGTTTCCGCGACAGGGCGATCACGTTCTTCGCCTTGTTGCGCCAGAGCCCGATGGTGCGGATATGGTCTCCGAGCTTCGTCTCGCCGAGCGCCAGCATTTTCTGCGGCGTGTCGGCGATCCTGAAGAGTTCCTTCGTCGCCTTGTTGACGCCGGCATCGGTCGCCTGCGCCGACAGCGCGACGGCGACGACCAGCGTGAACGGATTGACATGGGCCAGTTCGCCCTTCGGCTCGGGCCGCTGGACCGAAAAACGGCGGAAGATCTCGCGCAACTCGTCCTGCGTGTATTTCGTGCGCGCCGGCCGGCGCTTGCGCGGTTTCGGGCCTGGATTTGCCCGGCCCGGCTTTTCCGGCTGCCCTGCGGCAATTTTGGACTTTGGCTTTTGCATCCGTCCCCTATAATGACCCGTCATGACCGACACAATGCATGAACATGGCGCCGACGAGGACCACGCGGAACGACCCCTGTTCTCCGCGCTGCTGACACCGCACCGCTCGCTTTCAAGGAACGGATTCACGATCCTGATGATCATGGCGGGCGGCGTTCTGTTCGTGCAGGCGTTCTTCTTCTTCGTCACGGGCGCGTGGCCGATCGCGACCTTCTGCGGCCTCGATCTTCTCGCGCTCTATGTCGCCTTCAAGCTCAATTACCGGGCAGCGCGGGCGCATGAGGAAGTGCGCGTCTCGCGTTCGGAACTCTTGATCCGCAAGATCAACCCGGCCGGCCGGGCGACCGATCACCGCTACAATCCGTTCTGGGCACGGTTCCAGGTCGACCGGCACAAGGAAATCGGCATCACGGCGATGCGGGTGACCGGCGAAGGGCGCACGACGCCGATCGGTTCGTTCCTCAATCCGGACGACCGCGAAAGCTTCGCGGACGCGTTTCAGCCACGCGCTGGCGGCCGCACGCCGATAGATCCGCACGGCAAGAATCGGGTGGCGGGGCCGCCATCTTCGTGATGAAGTCCGCTGGCAAAAGGATTTCGCCATGAATGCCATGACCCAACCCCAAACCGTCCTGACCGACGAAATCACCGCCGGCGCCGACTACGAGATCGTGCGCCGGGTGATCGAGGACATCTCCGAGAACTACCGCGACCAGCCGTCGCTGGAAGAGCTGGCGGCGTCCGTCGGCATGGAGCCGACGGCGCTGCAGAAACTGTTCACCCGCTGGGCCGGCCTGTCGCCGAAGGGATTTCTGCAGGCGGTCACGCTCGATCATGCGCGCCGGCTGCTCGCCAGCGACCTGCCGCTGCTCGACACCGCCTACGAAGTGGGCCTGTCCGGGCCCGGCCGGCTGCACGATCTGTTCGTGACGCATGAGGCGATGTCGCCGGGCGAATACAAGACGAAGGGCGCCGGCCTGACGCTGCGCTACGGCTTCCATGTCTGCCCGTTCGGGCTGGCGCTGGTGATGGTGACCGAGCGCGGGCTTGCGGGTCTGGCCTTTTGCGATCCGGGCGGCGAGCGCGACGCGTTGACCGACATGACCGGCCGCTGGCCGAACGCGGCCTATGTCGAGGACATGAGCGCGACGGCGCCTTACGCGGCGCGGATTTTCGACCCGGCCAACTGGCGCGCAGACAAGCCGCTCAGGGTCGTGCTGATCGGCACGGATTTCCAGGTGTCGGTGTGGAATGCGCTCCTGAAGATCCCGATGGGCAAGGCGCTCGCCTATTCCGATATCGCCCAAAGGATCGGCAAGACCGGACGCGCCGCGCGCCGTCGGCGCGGCGGTCGGCGCCAATCCGATCTCCTTCGTGGTGCCGTGCCACCGCGCGGTCGGAAAATCCGGCGCGCTGACCGGCTATCACTGGGGCCTGACCCGCAAACGGGCCATCCTCGGCTGGGAAGCCGGGCAGCTCTGCAGCGGACTGAAGCCTAGCTCGCGATCAGGCGAATGCCCGCATATCCGAAGACTGCGGCGAGCGCGCCCTCGATGTAGCGGCGCAGTTTCAGGTACTGGCGCATCATCACCCGGCTGGCGAAAATCACCGCATAGCCCTGAAAGACGACGATGCCCAGCAGGAAGCAGCCCGCCAGCGTAAACACGAGCACCGCGCCGTTGCCGCCGTCGGACTGGGTGATGCCGACAATGGCGATCCAGGCGAGGATCGCCTTCGGATTGGTCAGGTGCAGAAGCGCGCCACGCCCGTAATACTGCGCAAGCGTCGCGGTCGGGGCCGCCGGCAGATCGCCGACGCCGGCCGTCAGCATCGACCGCAAGGACTTCAACGCGAGCCACAGAAGATAAAGCCCGCCAGCAACCTTCAGAACGACGAGGCCGAAGGCAAAAGCCCGGAGCCATGCCGACAGCCCTATGGCGGCGAGAAGCGCCCATGTCATGGAGCCGGTCAGCACGCCGGCCGCGAACATCATCCCCGCCTTCCGGCCAGCCGCCATCGAGGTCGCCATGATACCGAGAACCGCAGGTCCCGGGCTCGCTGTGGCGACCACGAACGCCGTGAAGACCAGCGCCATCTGCGGCCAGTGCAGGTGCAACTGGGCGAGCAGACCATCCACTGTGGCAGGCTCTCAGTGCGCGCCGGACATGTCGCCGAGGACTTCCTTCGACGCGACGGTAGAATCCGGATTGAGCTTGTAGACCATCGGCACGCCGGTCGCGAGGTTCAGCTTGGTGATCTCGTCGGAGGTCATGCGGTCGAGGATCATGACGAGGGCGCGCAGCGAGTTGCCGTGGGCGGCGACGAGCACTTTTTCGCCGCGCAGCACGCGCGGCAGGATTTCCATCATGTAATAGGGCCAGACGCGGGCGCCGGTGTCCTTCAGGCTCTCGCCGTCGTCGCCGGGCGGCGGCACGTCATAGGAACGGCGCCAGATGTGGACCTGGTCCTCGCCCCACTTGGCGCGGGCATCGTCCTTGTTGAGGCCGGCGAGATCGCCGTAATTGCGCTCGTTGAGCGCCTGGTCGTGGATCGTCTCCAGGTCCGGCTGGCCGATACCGTCGAGGATGATCTGGCAGGTCTTCTCGGCGCGCTTGAGGACCGAGGTGAAGGCGATGTCGAACTTGATGCCGTAATCCTTCAGCGCCTTCGCGCCCTCTTCCGCCTCCTCGATTCCGAGTTCGGTAAGACCGGGGTCGCGCCAGCCGGTGAAGAGATTGAGCTTGTTCCACTCGCTTTGGCCGTGGCGGACCAGAACCATTGTGCCGGACATGAACGGGTTCCTCTTTGTCGCTCTTGCGTCGTTGTTACCGGGCGAGGCCCAGCACGTCATACATGGAGTAGAGGCCGGGTTCCCGGCCCTTCGCCCAGAGCGCGGCCTTGACCGCGCCGCGGGCGAAAATCATCCGGTCCTCGGCATGGTGGGAAAGCGTGACGCGCTCGCCCGGACCCGCCAGAATGACGGAGTGGTCGCCGACGACGGAGCCGCCGCGCAGGGTGGCGAAACCGATCGAGCCCGTCTGGCGGGCGCCGGTGTGGCCGTCGCGCACGCGCACGGCATTCTTTTCGAGATCGATGCCACGCCCCTTCGCGGCCGCGGCGCCCAGCATAAGCGCGGTGCCCGACGGCGCGTCGACCTTGTGACGGTGATGCATTTCGAGGACTTCGAGATCCCAGTCGGCGGCTTCGAGCGCCCGCGCCGCTTCCTCGACCAGCACCGAGAGCAGGATGACGCCCATGCTCATGTTGCCGGACTTGACGATGGCCGTCTTTTTCGCGGCCTCGGCGATGACGGCGTCGTCATCCGCCGACATGCCGGTGGTGCCGATGACGTGGACGATACCGCTGTCGGCGGCATGGCCGGCAATCACCACGGTCGCTGCCGGGGCGGTGAAATCGAGGATCGCGTCGGCGGCGCCGAAGGCGTCGTCCATGCTGGCCGTCACCGTCACGCCGTTGGGCTCAAGGCCTGCAAGCACGCCGCAATCGGCGCCGATCTGCGGCGATCCCTCGCGTTCGAGCCCGCCGGCAAGTTCGGCGCCGTCGGTTTCCGCGATGGCGCGGACGAGATTGCGGCCCATGCGGCCGCCGGCGCCGACAATGGCGATGCGCATCTTATCCATCGGTTCTATCCTGTCTTGCGACGGCGCCGGCTGTTGTCCTTCGGTTCGGCCGGTGCAGCGTCTTCTTCCGGTTTCGCGGCCGGATTTTCAAGCAAATCCGGCGCGCGCTCGCCCTGGAGGGCGTAGAAACGGGCATAAATCCCGCCCTTCTTGCGGATCAGCGAGGCGTGGGTTCCGGTCTCCACGACGCGGCCGGCCTCCATGACGATGATCTTGTCGGCGTCGACCACGGTGGACAGCCGGTGGGCGATGACGATCGTCGTGCGGCCCTTCATGACCCGGTCGAGCGCATCCTGGACGAGCTTTTCGGAATCGTTGTCGAGCGCCGAAGTCGCCTCGTCGAGCAGCAGGATCGGCGCGTTGCGCACGATCGCGCGCGCGATCGACAGGCGCTGACGCTGGCCGCCGGAAAGCGTGACGCCGTTTTCGCCGACGGGCGTATCGTAGCCCTGCGGCTGGGCGAGGACGAAGTCCTCGGCATTGGCGAGGCGCGCGGCTTCCTCGATCTCGGCGTCGGTCGCATCCGGGCGGCCATAGCGGATATTGTCGCGGATCGATCCCTCGAAGAGATAGGGCTGCTGCGAGACATAGGCGATCGCGCCGCGCAGCGACGCCTTGGTGACCTGGCCGATGTCCTGTCCGTCGATGGCGATCACTCCGCCTTCGGGATCGTAGAAGCGCTGCAGGAGCCCGATCACGGTCGACTTGCCGGCGCCCGATGCCCCGACGATCGCCGTCGTCTTGCCGGCTTCGGCGACAAAGGACAGTTCGTGCAGGACGGGATTGCCTTCGTGATAGGCGAAATCGACGCGATCGAATTCGATCCGGCCGGTCGCGACTTCCAGCTTTACCGCACCGGGGACGTCACCCTGGCGCACGTCCATGTCGAGCAGTTCATAGATCATGCGCGCATTGACCATGGCGCGTTCGAGATTCACCTGCAGGCGCGCCAGCCGCTTGGCCGGCTCATAGGCCAGCATCAGCGCGGTGATGAAGGAAAGAACAGAGCCCGGCGGCTGGTCAGCGTTGATGGCGCGAACACCGCCATAGGCGATGACGCCGGCAATGGCGAGGCCGGCCAGAATGTCGGAGAGCGGCGTGACGCGTTCGGAAATGCTGGCGAGCTTGTCGGAGCGTTCATGCGCCCGGTCGATCAGCCCGCCAATGCGCGACGACAACTGGTTTTCCATGGTGAAGGCCTTCACCACGGTGATGCCCTGCGCGACTTCCTGCATGGTCCCGATGACATGCGAATTGAGCATGACCGTTTCGTGCACGACACCGCGGATACGGCGCGAAACATAGACGACGGAGAGGATGAGCGGCGGCGCGATCAGGAGCGCGATCAGCGACAGGAGCCAGTCCTGCGACACCATGACGCCGACGAGACCGACAAGCGACACGAGGTCGCGCGCGACCGAGGTGACCGTGACCGACAGGATGTCGCGAATGCCGCCGATGTTCTGGTTGATGCGCGCGGCGAGCGCGCCGGAACGGGCATCGGTGAAGAAATTGACGCCGAGATCGAGCAGCTTGGCGAATACGCGTTTCTGGTAACGGGCGACGATGTCATTGCCGATACGCTGAAGCAGGATCGCCTGCATGTAGCTGGCAAGACCACGGATCAGAAAGGCGGCAAAGACGGCACCGCAGATCAGCCAGATCAGGTCCTCGCGGCCGCGATAGAAGATCTCGTTGATCACGTCGCGCATGATCCAGGCGGAAAACGCAGTCGTTCCCGCCACCAGAAGGAGGCAGAGGATCGTGAACGCGTAGGTCCAACGATATTCCCGGCCGTTCTCGGCGATAACCCGCTTGAGGAGCGGAAAGGCATTCTCCGCCGTCGCCAAAACGTTTCTCTGTTTTCCGCTCAACGGCTTTTCCGTGTCGTGCTGTCTTGAAAACCGCGCGACCTATACATGACGCTTTTGCGAAATGATACCGGTGATATGCGCGTTCCGGTCAGTGTTGCCTTCAGTCTTCCTGCCACCAGCGCCCGGTCACATCAACGCCAAACCGCCCCGGCATGCGGGCAAACGCCGACAGACCCTCGAGCGGCGCCTGATCGTGCATGATCACGTAAACCGGCGTCTGCTCCAGAAGGTTGCGGTGCGGCTCCTTGTTGTCGAAGGCGGCGCGGAACCGTTGCTCGTTCAAAACCGGCACGATCTTCTGGGTGATGCCGCCGGTGAGATAAATGCCGCCGCGCGCCATGAAGACCAGCGCCATGTCGCCGGCGACGCGGGCGAGATATTCGATGAACAGCTGGACCGCCTCGACGGCGACGGCGTCGCTGCCGTCGAAGGACGCAGAGGTGATGTCCTCCGGTTTCGACAACAGGGCCGGCCGGCCGTCGGCCTTGGCGATCGCCTGATAGAGATTGACCATGCCGCGCCCGCACAGGATCTGCTCGCCGGAAACCCGGCCGCCGATCGTTTCGAGATGCGGAAAGATCGCGTAGTCGCGTTCGGTGCGCGGGCCGAGATCGACATGGCCGCCCTCGCCGGCAACCGGAATCCACGTGTTGGCGCCATGGACGATACCGGCGACGCCCAGCCCGGTTCCCGGGCCGATGACGACGCGGTTGGCCGAGGCCACCCGCGTACCGCCGCCGACGGGCTTGAGATGCTCGGCATCGAGCGCGACGACGGCAAGCGCCTGGGCCTCGTAGTCGTTCATCACCAGGACGTCGCTGAAGCCGAGATCCGAGATCAGCCGTTTCGGCCGGACGATCCAGTCGCAATTGGTCAGGTCGATCTCGTCGCCATCGATCGGACCGGCGACGGCGAGCACCGCCGAACGCGGCATGATCGAGGTCTTGTCGAGCACGACCTGCTGGATCGCCACATCCAGCGTCTCGAAATCGGCGGTCTTGATCGAGGGAAAGCGCTTCGGTTCGGCATTGGAATCGACGACGATCGCAAACCGCGCATTGGTGCCGCCGATATCGGCGATCAGAACGGGAAACGGCATTCTCACCTCTGTATCCGAATGACCGTCAGGCATGGGCCTCTCCTTCCTCCAGCGCCGGCAAGGACGCACGCAGCGATCCGGCGGACTTCCGGTTTAACGCGAGTGCGATGTCATAAACAATGGCCAGCCGCATCAACGCCTTCACGTCCGCGTCATGCCCGCTTAAATCGTTTGAACCGGCATAATCCAAATGCCGCACGGATAAAAGGCCGAAATCGGCATCGAAGGCTAATTCGGCCGCTTGGCCGGGATCGGAGGGATCACCGGCAGGCGCGACGCCGCCGTCCGCGACAGGGCCTGAACGGGCACTGCCGTGGCGCGCGCCATTTCGGGATCATATCCGGCGGTCAGCGTGACCAGCGATGCATCGGCGGGCGCCGGCGCGTCGAGCACGCCGGCGCAGGCCTTGGGCAGGTCGTTCAAAGTCACAACGCGGGGCTTGGCCGGTTTCTTGCCGGGTTTCGGTTTCTTCGGCGCCCAGGGCTCGGAGGTGAACCACCAGGCGAGGCTCTTGCCGCAGCCATTGCCCGAGCCCGTCGATTGCTGCGGCTTGCAGCCCGGCGAACCGGGCTGGCAAAAGAGGCGGACGTGGAAGTGGTAGTAATGGCCCCAATAGGGCCGCAGCTTGTTCATCCACGCGTCGTTGGCGTGCGATGCGCCATACGTGTCGCACATCGCCTTCTTGATGCCGGGATGGACGAAGATGCGCTGGACCTCCGGATAGGAGGCGGCGCGGGCGAGCAGCTTGCCGCGTGCCGGGGACCATTTCTTCGGATCGACGTAGAGCGAATTCTTCTTCAGCATCGAGACCGCCGACATGTTGGCGCGCTCGCTGACGGAAAGCCGGCGGTTCGGCATCGGCGTCAGCCAGATATCGGCGTCGAGGCCGATCTGGTGCGAAGCGTGGCCCGACAGCATCGGGCCGCCGCGCGGCTGCGAAATATCGCCGATCAGAAGCCCCGGCCAGCCGTCCTGCACCGCCTCGCGCGACAGTTTCTGCAACAGTGCGATCAGTTTCGGATGGCCCCAGCGGCGATTGCGTTCGAGCCGCATCACCTGCCAGGTCGGCCCGTCGACGGGCATGGCGACCGCGCCGGCGACGCAGCCCTTGGAATAAAAGCCGTAGGATTGGGGCGCCGAAACCGTCGGCAGCGAGGCGCGCCCGAACAGCTCCTTGGCCGCCTTCTGGGCCGCGGCTCCACCGGACCCTGCGGCAATTGCCGCCGCGGCGACCACGAGGACGGAAACCGCCTTGCGCAGGGACATGCCGGATAATCCGGCTGGAATTCCAAGGTTCATCGTCAAGCCGCCTTCTTGCGCCGATCGCCCGAGACAATGATCCCGACCGTAAACTGATTTGCGGAACGCACCAAGACCCGGGCGCCTCGCCTTGTTCACGGCCGGACCCGGTAAAGCACCAGCGGCTGGCCAATCGTCGACTTGACCGGCTCCAGCCAGTCCGGAACATGTCCGCTGCGCAGCAACGCCTGGAAGCCGTGCGGCGCGGCGCGAATGAAATCCCTGCCGTCGGCGGCATTGACGCAGTCGGCGACAATCGTGACGCCCTTGTCGTGCAGCATGGCCCGCGCGGTCTCCGGCGCCGCCAGCATGGTGTCGATCAGGAACAGATTGCCCGCCATGTTGCGATGATAGGGCCCGGCTATGGTGCGGTGATGCGTGTAAAGCAGGATGCTCGCGCCGATACTGGTCGCGCCAAGGACGACGCCATCGGGTTCGGCGGCGAGCGGCGCATAGAGATCCGGCGTGTAGCAATAGTCGCGCGCCGGGGCGGTGGCGGCCTGTTCCTGCAGGGTCGGCGCGGTGGAAAACAGATGCGCGGCCTGTGCGCCGCCGATCCACCAGACGAGATTGATCGAGACCAGCCATGCGCCGGCCAGGCGCAGGGAATCGCCGGTCGACGCGTTTCGCCGGCATCGCGGCGCGCATCCGGCCGATCCAGAAGCCGAGCGGCAGGACGGCGAAGGCCGCGGCGAAGGTGAAGCCGCGCTGCTGCCAGGCGGTGACCGCGATGCCCATGGCGAGGAAGGCGGCGAAAACCACCGCCTGGCCGCGCGGCAGGGCGCGGCCGGTCACCATCGCGACGACCGACAGCACGAACGCGCAAGCCGCCATGCCGTAGAGGCCGGGGATCGCGAAGGGATCGCTTGCCCACAGATCGGCGAGGGAACGCGTCTCGACGACGCCCTCGAGCCAGAAGGTCTTCAGACGCGGATCGAGCGACGCGAGCGGATTTTCCAGGCAATGGGGAAAGAAAATCGCGACGACCGCGAGGAAGCCCGCGGCCAGGACCGCCATGCCCATCGCGCGCGGCGTCATCTTTTGCGGAAGGAAGGTCACCGCGGCAAGGCCGAGACCGCCGGTCAGGCCGGTGACGAGGTGGAAGGAGGAGTAGGCGTCACAGGCGCTCGCCGCCCAGTTGCGCGGAGCGACGGTGGCCAGGAAGATGCCTGCGGCGGATACCGCCACCGAAACGCCGAATGCACGCGCCTGGGCGGACGTCACGGAACCGGTGACAAAACCGAGCGCGACGACAACGCCGGCGGTGGCGACATAGGGCAGGACCTCCATGCCGATCGCCAGCATGGCGACCGCGACAAGGCCGGCGGTCGCATAGGAGGCGACGGGACGGGTTCCGGGCAGGAGCAGCGCCAACAACCACAACGACAACGCCACCTGGATGTTGTGATGATCGAGCGCGCCCGGGGCGAGAACGCCGACCGTCCAGAGCGCGATCGCGCCGATCACCGCGACGGGGAGCCGGTGGGCCGCATTGCCGGTGCGCGCGCAGGCCGTCATCAAGGCCATGAGGGCGACGAACACCGTCGTCGCGGGCCAGAGAATCTTCGCCGCCGCCTCGCCGAACGCGGCGTCGCCGGTGATCCAGGTCGCGACCGCGACGATCGCCGCAATCGGTGCGTCGACGAGACGCGACCAGTGCATCAGCGTGCCGCCGTCGAGACCGAGCCGGTACTGCGTCAGGTCGAACCAGCCCTGGCCGGCGAGGAGATCGCGCACCTCGACGAGGCGGACGAGATCGTCGGAATTCGGAATGCCGGTGCCGGCGGAACGGCGCAGGCCCATCATGGTGACGAACAGGGCTCCGAGAAGCGCCAGCAGCAGTGCCTCGGCCGGACCGCGGCTGCGGTCGCGCGCGCCGGCACGGCGCGCAACGGTCTCACGAGGCTCGGAAAGTACGGTCATAGGCAGGAAATCCGCGGCTGAATGGTCCCGCTAAACCTAAACTTAACCGGATCAAGAAATGGTAAAGCAAACCACCTCGAGGCCGATCCATGCCCGCACCCATGCCCTTCGACGCGCTCGATATCGCCGTCATCCTGCCCTGCTACAACGAGGGGATGACCATCGGCGACGTCGTCAAGCGGTTTCGCGCCACGCTTCCGACGGCGCGGGTTTTTGTGTTCGACAACAACTCCAACGACAACACCGCGATCATGGCGCGGCTGGCGGGGGCGACCGTGGTGCGGGAGCGGCGGCAGGGCAAGGGCCATGTCGTGCGCCGGATGTTCTCCGACATCGAGGCCGATCTCTACATCATGGCCGACGGCGACGGCACCTATGCGCCGGAGGACGCGCCGCAGCTCGTCGCCACGCTGCTCAGCGAACGCGTCGACATGGTGGTCGGCATCCGCGCCGGCGTGAAGGACGATGCCGGGCGCGCCGGGCACGCCTTCGGCAACCGCGTCTTCAACGGCCTCTACCAGTATATTTTCGGGCGCGATTTCACCGATATCCTGTCCGGCTACCGCGTCTTCACGCGGCGTTTCGTGAAAAGCTTCCCGGCGATCTCGCACGGTTTCGAGATCGAGACGGAGATGTCGGTGCATGCCGGCCAGCTCAAGCTGCCGGTCGCCGAGGTCGAACTCGATTACGGCCGCCGGCCGGAAGGGTCCGACTCGAAGCTGTCGACATTCCGCGACGGGCTGAAGATCCTGTTCATGTTCGCGCGGCTGATGAAGGAAACCCAGCCGTTCCGCTTCTTCTCGATCATCGCCGGGGTGCTGTTCGCGGCAAGCGTGTTCTTCATGATCCCGCCGGTCTTCGAATATCTGACGACCGGGCTCGTCGACCGGGTGCCGACCTGGATCGGCGCGATCGGCCTCCTGATGCTGTCGATGCTGATGATGGTGACGGGGCTGGTGCTCGATTCGGT
The DNA here is from genome assembly GCA_963712205.1 of uncultured Alphaproteobacteria bacterium. Taxonomy (GTDB): domain Bacteria; phylum Pseudomonadota; class Alphaproteobacteria; order Rhizobiales; family Rhizobiaceae; genus Oricola. The sequence continues at coordinate 186,762 of CAVQHF010000012.1, forward strand.
CGCGGCGGGCCGGGTCGAACAGATGCGCATGGCCTATCTCAACCAGCCGCCGCATGACGGCGAAGCGCGCATGACGGCGGGCCGGAAAAACCATCGACGCGGCACGCGCGCGGGTGTATCCAGCGCGAAAGCAAAACCGGGAAAGCGGGCGGAAGAGACCGCCGCAGGCTGACAATGCGCGACATCGTTTCGAAACGCCTGATCATGCGGCTCGCGAGCTTCGCGGTCGCAGGAGGAACCGGTTTCATCGTCGACGCCTCCGTCCTGATGCTGCTGATGAAATTCACGCCGCTGGGGCCGTTCACGGCGCGCATCTTCGCCATCGCGGCGGCGATGCTGACGACCTGGACGATCAACCGCACATTCACCTTCGGCAAGAGCGGCCGCCACGTCGTCAAGGAGGGCGCGCGCTACGGCTTCGTGGCGATCATCGGCGCGTGCCTCAACTACGCCATCTATTCCGGGCTTCTTCTGGCCGCGCCGGGGGTGATCACGCCGCTGATGGCGCTGGTGATCGCGGTCGCCATCGTCACGGTCTTTTCCTATCTCGGCTATTCGCGCTTCGTCTTCAATCGTGCGTGAAGGACTCACATAAGCGCCATTTCATGCCCATATTGGGCATATGAACATGTCGTTCCTGCATCAGGACCACATCATCCTGCGCCAGCACCGCGCGCTGAACGCGCTGCATACATGGATGCTGACCGCCGGAAGCCTGGCATTGCTCGCCGTCACCGCCTGGACCATCGCCGGCATGACGGGGATCATCTATGCCGTCGTCTTCGGCGGCATCACACTTGCGGCGGCCCGGCGGATCTCGCCGAAAATGGTGCTGCGCATGTACCGGGCGCAGCCGGTCAACGCGTCCAATTTCCCGGCCGGGTTCCGGCTGATGCGCGAACTGGCGGACCGGGCGGACCTGCCGGCGGTGCCGCGGCTCTATGTCATTCCCTCGAAGATGATGAACGCGTTCGCCGTCGGACGGCGCGAGGATTCGGCGATCGCGGTCACCGACGCGCTGTTGCGGACCATGAACATGCGCGAACTCGCCGGCGTGCTGGCGCACGAGATGACGCATATCTCGAACGAGGACATCAGGGTGATGTCGCTTGCCGACATGGTGTCGCGCATGACCTCGACGCTGTCGACGGTCGGCATGTTCGCGATCCTGTTCAACCTGTCGGGCTTTTTCGGCCATATTCCGTGGCTCGGCGTGCTGACGATGATCGCGGCGCCGACCATCGGCGGGCTGTTGCAGATGGCATTGTCGCGGACGCGCGAATTCGACGCCGATTACGGCGCGGCGCTGCTGACCGGCGATCCGGACGGATTGTCGCTGGCGCTGGTGAAGCTGGAACAGGCGCAGGGGCGGCGCTGGGAGGGCATGATGCTGCCGGGCAGCCGCATTCCGGACCCGTCGATGCTGCGCACCCATCCGCGCACCGAGGACCGCATCGCCCGGCTCAACGAACTGAAGCGCGCGCTGCATCTGCGGCCGCCGGCCGGCGAACCGCCGGCGTCGGAGGGGTTCCACCGGCCGCAAGGCCATTCGCCGGTGCCGAAAATCCGGCTCGGGCGGCGCGACAGCGACCGCATCGCGCACTGGATGTCGCTTGCCGGCGCAGATGCCGGAACGCAAATCCGTGGTCGACGATCCGGATTGCGCCGACCCGGCCTGCGCGGAAAGCCTCAATCCCTGGGAAAAGCACGGCAAGGGGCCGCGCATCCGCATACGAGGCGGCGGCGTCTGGTGGTAATCGTCAGCCGGCCGGGGACCAAATCCCCCGGTCGCGGCTAAGACACTCTCGCCAGCCGCCCGATTCCCCGGCGCGGTAGACCGCGTCGATGAATTTCTGGTTGGCGATCGAATTGGCCAGATCGAAAACCGCGACATCCTCGCCCCGCGCCTTGCGCGCGAAGGCCTCGACTTCCAGCTTGTACTGGCGCACGCCCGGAAAGCGGAAGACCTGCGCGCCGTCATGGCCGGCATTGTGCAGCGTTATGTAGGGATGGTCGTAGTCGCCGGCGTTGAACGGGCCGTGCACCTCGATGTAGCCCTTGTCGCCGTGGAAGACCATCACCTGGCGCAGCGCCATCTGGGTCGAGCAATAGAAGGCGAGTTCGAAACCGTCGAATTTGGCGCGGATATCGGCATAGATGTCGGTGCCGAAGACGGGATCGCGCTCGACCGTCGCCGAGACGGAGAGCGGCTCCTTGCCGGTGACGAAGCGGGTGGTGACCGTCGGATAGACGCCAATGTCGGGCAGGGCGCCGCCGCCAAGCTCGGGCTTGTTGCGCATGTTGGACGGATCGGTGTTGAAATAGGAAAACGCGCCCTGGACCTGTCTGAGGCGGCCGATGGCGCCCTCTGCAACCAGCTCGCGGACCTTCGCCCATTGCGGGTGATAGGTGACCATGAAGGCCTCGGAAATCACCACGCCGTGCTTCTTTTCGGCCTCGACCAGCGGCGCGATATCACCGGCGTCGAGCGCCAGCGGCTTTTCGACCAGCACGTGCTTGCCGGCTGCCGCCGCCTTCAACGCCCACTCGATATGCTGCGACGTGGGTAACGGGATGTAAACGCCGTCAACCACGTTTGAAGCAAGCAATTCTTCATAGGATCCGAAGGCATGCGGCGCGCCGAAGCGGTCGGCGAGCGCCCGGGCGCGGGCCTCGTCGCGGCTGGCAATCGCCGAAAGAACGCCGTTTTCGGCGTCGCAAATCGCCGGAATCACTTGTTCGCGGCCGATTTTCGCCGTCGACAACACACCCCATCTGAACATTGCAACTCTCCTCGTAACTGATCGGTTACCTTAACCGGTGGTGACCGCGCGGGCGAAAATGCCACCACGCAAAACCACCGAATGGAAATTCGTGCGCCTCACACTTTCCCGATCAGTCCCGGGGGCAAGGCTCATGAAGCGATTTTCTGACCCAGATCGGCGTTATCAAGACGGTTTTGCTGATTTTTGCAACGCCATGCCTGGCGGATCCGTCGCTCCTTGCCGCGCTTGACCTGCAGGACGCCCGCGCCATCGCCCAGCCGTTTCCGTTTTCCACAATCCGAAAGAGCGTCGAGACCATGCTCGACACCGAATCCACCTGTCTCGCCGCGGCGCTTTATCACGAAGCACGCGGCGAAACCATTACGGGCCGGCTCGCGGTCGCGCGGGTGATCCTGAACAGGGAGCGCAGCGCCGCCTATCCGGACACGATCTGCGGCGTCGTCTACCAGGGAGCCGAAAAGCCCTTTCGCTGCCAGTTCTCCTTTGCCTGCGACGGCAAGCCGGACCTGCCGCGCGAGAAACGATCCTTCCGCAAGGCGATGACGCTGGCGCACGCGATCCTCAAGAAACACCTGACGGACTGCCTGAAGGCGGTCGATCCGCGCGAATTCCGGGACGGCAATTTCGACCAGATCACGCATTACCATACCGCGTCGGTGAACCCGTCCTGGAGCAGCAAGCTCGACCGGATCGGCGAGATCGGAAACCACATTTTCTATCGCAGCGCGCGGGTGGCGCGGACGCTGTAAGACCGGATACCGCTACCAGCTCTCGACCGTGACCTGCGGCCAGAGCGAGCTGGCGCGTTTCGCCTTCGCCATATGGGTTTCGCGGTTGTCGAGCGCGCGGTTGGGGACGATCTCCAGCGAAAAGACATGATCGAGCCCGAACGGGGCGGTGACGGCAAGGTTGCCGTCTTCGAGCAGGCGCACGCCGACCGCATGGGTTTTCGAGGCAAAGTACTGCAATGAATGGGCGCTGTTTTCGTAAGCCGGACACCGGCGGCCGAAGCGGCTTTCATACCACAGATGCACACGCGCCTGGTTGCGGATCTCGGCCGGGACGGCAAGGCCGGCAAAGCGGTCGCCGCCGGCCTTGATGACCGCGTCCTCGGCTTCCCAGGACAGGTCCGAACCGTCGAAATAGAAAAGATCGACATCCTTGATGCCGTAACCGGGTTCGCGCCCGGTCAACGCGTTCCAGACGCTGTTGTAGATCGCGCCGGAAACGATCATCCAGTCGGGGAGATCGAACTCGCGGGCGCGTTGCAGCGCGTCGCGGACAAGCGGATCAGCCAGCAGGATCGCCTCCAGCTCACGGCGCTGGGCGTCATACGGCAATCCGGCGAAACGGCGAGGGTCCATCGCCCCATAAGGAAGCGATTCGCCGCGCCGATCAATGGCCGGGCGGATCGTTCCTAGACAAACCAGACGGCCGCCAGGGCGATCGCCGCCGGGACCGCCTGCACCCACAAGATCCGCCGGGAAACGCTCAGCGCGCCGTAGAGACCGGCGGCGATGACGCAGGCGAGAAAGAAGGTGGCGATCGCCTGTGCGGCGTCCGGCGCGCCGACGGGAAACAGCGCCCAGACGAGGCCGGCGGCCAGAAAGCCGTTATAGAGGCCCTGATTGCCGGCAAGCACCTTGGTGGCGGCAGCCGCTTCCGGCGTGTTGCGGAAGACCTTCATGCCCTGCGGCTTGTCCCAGAGAAACATCTCCAGGACCAGGAACAACAGATGTTCGAGGGCGACGATGGCAACGAGAATTTGCGCCAGGGCGGACATGGTCTTCTCCAGAAAGGTTCGGATGGAGCCTAGCCGGGAACCGGGGAAGGCGGAAGCGCTTCGCTCCGCCTACCGGTAGCCGGATCAGCCGCGCAGCACGCCGCCGGCTTTCCCGACATTGTCGACGATCTTCGCCGACAGCGCCTCGAGGTCCTCGTCGGTGAGCGTGCGGTCGACCGGCTGGATGGAGACTTCCAGCGCGATCGACTTCTTGCCTTCGCCGAGAGAAGCGCCTTCGAAGACGTCGAAGACGTTGACATTGGTGATCAGCTTCTTGTCGGCGCCGGAGACGGCACGCAGCAGCGTCTGCGCCGTGACGTCCTTGTCGACGACGAAGGCATAGTCGCGCCGGAGCATCTGGAAGGGCGAAATTTCCAGCACCGGCTTGGTGCGCGTCGCCTTCTTCTTCGGCTCGGGAATGGCGTCGACATAGACCTCGAAGCCGCACAGCGCCCCGGAGACGTCGAGCGCCTCCAGCGTGCGCGGATGGAACTCGCCGAAGGTGCCGAGCACGATTTTCGGGCCGAGCTTGATGACGCCGGAGCGGCCGGGATGGTACCAGCCGGGCGCGCCGGTCTCGATCTGCAGGTTGGCGACGGGCGCGCCGCAGGCCTCGAGCACGGCGATCGCGTCGGCCTTGGCGTCGAAGACGCCGACCGGCGCGCCGTTGCCGGCCCAGTGACGGCCGCCGCCGGCAAGCGCGGCGGTGCCGCGGCGGATGCCGCCGGCGACGCGGCGCTGCGCCTCGGGCGTGTCGCCCTCATAGGTCGCCGCGACCTCGAACAGCGCGACATCGCCGACGCCCTGGTCGGCATTGCGCTGGGCAGCGGCGAGCAGGCCCGGCAGCAGCGACGGGCGCATGTCGCTCATGTCGGCGGCGATCGGGTTGGCGAGTTTCAGCGCGTCGCTGCCGCCGCCGAAGAGCTCGGCGTGAGCGGCGGGGATGAAGGACCAGGAGACCGATTCCATCATGCCGCGCACGGCGAGCGCGCGCTTGGCGACGCGGGTGCGGATCTGCAGCGTCGTCAGGATCTTGCGCGTTGACGGCGCCATGGCTCGGCAGCGGCTGCGGATCGATGTTGTCCTCGCCGTGGATGCGCATGACTTCCTCGACGAGGTCGGCCTTGCCCTCGACGTCGAACATCCGCCAGGACGGCACCGAGACGTCGACCTCGACGCCGGAGCCGCTGACGCCGAAGCCGAGGCGCTTGAGGATCGCGGTCGACTCCTGCGCCGGAACCTCGATGCCGATCAGCCGCTTGACCTCGGAGAAGGGGAAGGAAATCACCTTCGGCTCGTAGCCCTGGTAGCCGACAATCTCGGGCTCGGTGGGCGTGCCGCCGCAGAAATCGAGCACCAGTTCGGTCGCCAGCTCCATGCCGTCGGCCATGAATTCCGGATCGACGCCGCGCTCGAAACGATAGCGGGCATCGGTGATGATGCCGAGATCGCGGCCGGTGCGGGCGATGTTCATCGGGTTCCACAGGGCGGACTCGATCAGCACGTCGGTGGTGTTCTCGTCGCAGCCGGAATGCTCGCCGCCCATGATGCCGGCGATCGATTCGACGCCATTGTCGTCGGCGATGACGCATATTTCCGGCGTCAGTTCGTATTCGCGCTCATCGAGCGCCAGAACCTTCTCGCCATCCCTGGCGCGGCGCACCGACGAGATTGCCGGCGACCTTGTTGGCGTCGAAGACGTGCAGCGGGCGGCCGCGGTCGAAGGTGACGTAGTTTGTGATGTCGACCAGCGCGCTGATCGGACGCAGGCCGATGGCGAGCAGGCGCTGCTGCATCCAGGCCGGCGACGGGCCGTTCTTCACGCCCTTGACCATGCGCAGGGCGAAGCCGGGGCAGAGATCAGCGTCCTCGATCGTCACCTTGACCGGGCATTCGCCCGTGCCCCTGGCGGGCTTCACCGCGGGCGTCTTCAGGGTGCCGAGACCGGCGGCGGCGAGATCGCGGGCGATGCCGGAGACGCCGGTGCAGTCGGCGCGGTCCGGCGTCAGGCCGATCTCGATGACCGGATCGTCGAGGCCGGCATAGGCGGCGAAGGACGTGCCGACCGGCGCGTCCTCGGGCAGGTCGATGATGCCGGTATGGGCGTCGGAGATCTGCAGTTCGCGCTCCGAGCACATCATGCCGTGGCTTTCGACGCCGCGGATCTTGCCGACGACGAGCGTCACGTCGATGCCGGGCACATAGGTGCCGGGCGCGGCGAAGGCGCCGACGAGGCCGGCGCGCGCGTTCGGCGCGCCGCAGACGACCTGGACCGGCTTGCCGTCGCCGGTGTCGACGGAAAGGACGCGCAGGCGGTCGGCGTCGGGATGCTGCTCGGCGGTCAGCACCCTGGCGATGACGAAGGGCTTGAACTGCGCCTTGTCGTCGACGGCCTCGACCTCGAGGCCGATCTGCGGTCAGCCGCTCGACGATCTCGTCGAGCGTGGCGTCGGTTTCCAGATGGTCCTTCAACCAGGAGAGGGTGAATTTCATCGATCGTGTCCTGTCTAGCTGCTCAGGCCGCCGAACAGGGTCGGCATGTCGAGCGGGCGGAAGCCGTAGTGGGACAGCCAGCGCACATCGGCGTCGAAGAAGTCGCGCAGGTCCGGCATGCCGTATTTCAGCATGGCGAGGCGGTCGATGCCCATGCCCCAGGCAAAGCCCTGATACTCGTCGGGATCGAGGCCGCCGAAGCGCAGCACGTTCGGATGGACCATGCCGCAGCCGAGGATCTCCATCCAGTCGTTGCCCTCGCCGAAGCGCACTTCGCCGGGCTTCGAGCGGTCGCACTGGATATCGACCTCCAAGCGACGGCTCGGTGAAGGGGAAGAAGGACGGCCGGAAGCGCATATTGATGTGCTCGACCTCGAAGAAGGCCTTGCAGAACTCTGTCAGCACCCATTTCAGGTTGGCGACATTGGCGTGGCGGTCGATCACCAGCCCCTCGACCTGATGGAACATCGGCGAGTGGGTCGCGTCGGAATCCTGGCGGTAGGTCTTGCCCGGAATGATGATGCGGATCGGCGGCTTCTGCGCCTCCATCGTGTGGATCTGCACCGGCGAGGTGTGGGTGCGCAGCAGCTTGCGCTCGCCGTTCTCGCCGGGCGGGAAGAAGAAGGTGTCGTGCATCTCGCGCGCCGGATGGCCTTCCGGGAAATTCAGCGCGGTGAAGTTGTAATAGTCGGTCTCGATGTCCGGGCCCTCGGCGATGGAGAAGCCCATGTCGGCGAAGATCGCGGTCAGCTCGTCGGTGACCTGGGTGATCGGGTGGATGCGGCCGGTCTCGGCCGGCGCGGGGCGGACGGGGAGCGTCACGTCGACGGTCTCGGTCGCCAGCCGCGCATCGATGGCGGCGTCGCGCAGTTCCGCCTTGCGGGCGTTGATCGCCGCCGTCACCCGGTCGCGCAGGCCGTTGATCGCCGGGCCCATGACCTGGCGTTCCTCCGGCGTCATCCTGCCGAGCGTCTTCAGCTGCTCCGACACGGAGCCCTTCTTGCCGATGGCGCCGACGCGCACCGCCTCGATCGCCGCCTCGTCGGCAGCGGCGGCGATGTCGGCCATCAATCCTTGTTCGAGGCTTTCCAGTTCCTGAAGCATGTTCCGTTTCCGGTTTCGTTTGCGGCGTTCCTTAGCGCCGCCATATCAAAGTTCAAAGAAAAACCCGCGCCTGGACCAGCCAGCGCGGGTTTCTCATGATTGCGATCGAGAAAGCGCTGACTTAGCGGACAGCGCTTTCAAACGCGTTCGGCGTGGTATCCTTGAGATAGGCGAGGGCTTCCTTCGCCTTGCCGACCAGCGCCTCGAAGGCCTGCGGCTCGTGGATCGCCATGTCGGACATGACCTTGCGGTCGAGTTCGATGCCGGCCTTGTTGAGACCGTCGATCAGGCGGCCATAGGTCAGGCCGTGCTCGCGCGCGGCAGCGTTGATGCGCTGGATCCACAGCGAGCGGAAATTCCGCTTGCGCACCTTGCGGTCGCGGTAGGCGTACTGCATCGACTTGTCGACAGCCGCCTTGGCGGTGCGGATCGTATTCTTGCGGCGGCCGTAAAAGCCTTCCGCCTTCTTCAGAATTTTCTTGTGCTTGGCGTGGGCTGTCACGCCGCGTTTTACACGTGCCATGGGTTAACTCCTGGGTTCGGTCGTGACGGCTCAGCTGCCGTAGGGCATCATTTTCTTGACGATCCTGGCATCCTGATCCGACAGCACCATGGTGCCGCGCGCATCGCGGATGAACTTGTTGGACCGCTTGATCATGCCGTGCTGCTTGCCTGCGGCGGCAACCTTGACCTTGCCAGTGGCCGTGATCTTGAAGCGCTTCTTCACAGAAGACTTCGTCTTCATCTTGGGCATTTTGCTCTCCGTTTTTATCTGCGCCATCGCGGCTTCTCGAGGTCCGGTCAAAAACCGGTTGCCCGCCTGCCGGACTTGCCGTCGCGGGACTTGCCCTCAAACGATGTGCGCTGTTTTGCATTCGGAACGGACACGGCATGCCCTGCCGGACCGTTCGGGACGCGGCTCTATAGACTCGAAGCCCCCCAAATGCAAGCATTCAGGCGCATTGTGAGAGGGCAGACACACAATGACCGGCAAGGAACGATTCCTTTCGACCGCCTATTCGGTCAAGACGGACGAAGAAACCCGCGCATTCTACGACCGATGGGCCGAGGTCTATGACGAGGAACTGACCGAAAACAGCTACCGCCAGCCGGCACGCTGCGCCGAAGCGTTGCGCATCCTGTGCGATCCGCAGGATTGCGACGTCCTCGATGTCGGCTGCGGCTCGGGCCTGTCGGGCCTGGCGCTCAGGGAAACCGGGTTCGACTTCGTCGACGGCTGCGATTTCTCGCCGGGCATGCTCGCCAAGGCCGAACAATCCGGCCATTACCGGCGGCTGTTTGCGACCAATCTCAACGAGCCGCCGATGGATGCCGCGGATGCTTCCTATGACGCGGCAACCTGCGTCGGCGTTTTCTCGTTCGGACATGTTTCGCCGGATGCGCTCGACGACATATTGCGGGTGCTGAGGCCGGGCGGCGCGCTGGTGATCGGGCTGAACGATCATTTCTACCAGGAAGGCTCGCTGACGCGGAAACTTGCGGCGCTGGAAGACGACGGCAGGCTCGGCGTGAAGAACAGCGAACATGGCGAACACATACCGGGCACCGGGCTTTCGGGCTGGGTGATCAGCGCACAAAAGGCGGGTTGAGGCCGGCCGCGCCTCAGGCGGGGCTGGTCCGGCGAGCCGTATGGACGGCGGGCAGGACGATGCGCGCCAGAAGGCCACCCCCGGTCGAGCGCTCCAACGCCAGCGACCCGCCATAGGCCTCGACAATCTCGCGCGAAATCGTCAGGCCGAGGCCGGTCTCGCTTTCCGGATCGCCGGTATGCACGCCGCGTTCGAGAATCCGGTCCAGATCCTGCGCGGCGATGCCCGGCCCGTCATCCGCGACCTCGATGACGATCTCCGAATGCCGCCGCCGCGCCGTCAGGCGAACCTCGGATCCCGCCCATTTGCGGGCATTGTCGAGAATGTTGCCGAGCGCCTCGGCGAGATCGGCGGTGTCGATCGGCGTTGCGAGGCCGTCCGTCACATCGACCTGCCACTCGAGTTCGCGCGCGGCGGGGATTGCCGCGATCACGTTGACCAGCTTGGCGGCGATAACGTCGAGGGTGCCGCCGTCGCTCCGGCCGACGCCCATGCGGGCCCGCTGCAGCTGGCGGTCGGCGCGCCGGCGGATCATCGCGACATGTTCGGCGATCAGGCCGCCTGTGTCGGACGGCAGCGTTTCGGCAACCTGGAGGATCGCCGTCAGCGGCGTCTTCAGGCCGTGGGCAAGGTCGGCGGCGCGGGCACGGGCGCGATCCAGCGCCTGCGCCTTCTCGTCGAGCAGGTCATTGATCTCGGCGACCAAAGGCTCAAGCTCGCTCGGGACCTCCGGGTGCAGCTTGTTGGCCGCGCCGCTGCGGACATTCGCGACCTCGGCCTGGAGCATGGCCAATGGCCGCAAGCCGACCAATATCTGAAGCACCGCCGCCAACATCAGCATGAAGGCCGTCAGGCCGAGCATGGTGGCAAGCTCGCGCCGGAAATCCGCCAGGGCCGAATTGATTTCGGCGGCGGGAAACGCCGCGAAGAATTCAACCGAGCGCGGGCCGTCGGACGCATCGAAGGAGAGCGTGCGGTCGAGCACCAGCATCGGCTCGCCGTCCGGTCCCTCGCCGGTGCGGAACACCTGGTAGGACGACGGCTCGAGACTGGCAGCTTCAATGGAGGTGTCCCACAGCGAGCGTGAGCGGAGTTCGGTGCCGTCATCGGAGCGAACCTCCCAGTAACGGCCGCCGGCGGGCAGGGAAAAGCGGGGGTCGGGGGGCGTTCCGTCGAGCACCGGCGAACCGCCGGAAAATTCGAGGCCCGCGGCAAGCGTGTCGATCACGGTCGTCATCTCCCGCTCGTACTGGGCGGCGACATAACCGGAGAAGATCTGCTGCAGGCTGATCCATGTGGCGACGATGCCGAGGGCGATGAAGAAGGAAGCGCCGGTAAACAGGCGGAATTTCAGCGACCCGCTCACGCTTCCTCCCCGCCGAGCGTGTATCCGAAGCCCCGCCTCGTCTGGATAGCGTCCGGCGCGGTCTTGCGGCGGATGCGCTTGACCATCGCCTCGACGGCGTTCTTGGCGGAATCGTCGTCGCGGCCCTGAACGTGACGGGCCAGATCGTAAGCGGAAATAACGGCTTGCGGGTCGGACATCAGCAGGACCACCGCACGGTATTCCTGCCGCGACAGGTCGACGGGAGCACCGTCGAACAGGATGATCTTGCGCACCTCGTCGTGCCGAAACCGGCCGGCCTCGGCGGATTGCGCCTGTGCGGGCGCGCTGCGGCGCAACAGGGCCTTCAGGCGCGCAAGCAGTTCCTCGTTGCGGAACGGCTTCGGCAGGTAATCGTCGGCGCCCGCGTCGAACCCGTCGACGCGCTCCATCCAGGAGCCGCGCGCGGTGAGGATGAGAACGGGGATCATGTTGCCGCTTCGGCGCCAGCGCCGGAGAAGGGTCAACCCGTCGAGTTCGGGCAGGCCGAGATCGAGGATGACGGCCTCGTAGCCGCCGAGATCGCCCTTTTCCCATGCTTCGAGGCCGTTGGCGCTGTGATCGACGACATATCCCTCGCGGCTCAGCGCCTCGATCACATGGCCGGCAATGACCGGATCGTCTTCGGCAAGCAATATCCCCATGGCGCTACCGGAACAGCGCGCCGAGGCCGAGGAACCGCCCGGATTTGGCATCCATCCGGATCGAGCGAACCGCGCCGCGGTCGGTTATGATCTTGAAGCGGTACTCCAGACGTCTTCCCGTCGAACGCAGCGTCACGCCGATGACCGCTCCTCCGTAGGATTCCTCGACCCGCTGCAGGGCGTCCTTGAAGGGCATGGCCTCGCCGCTCTGAACCGCACGGGCCGCATCGGACTGGTCAAGCGATCCGCGGTCAAATCCGCTGTCGTGATCAGAGCCGGACGACGAGCCGCTGTCATCCCCTCCGTCATCGCCACCATCGTCTCCGCCGCCATCGTCTCCGCCATCATGACCGCCGCGAATCGTGATCGCTCTCGCCGGAATCACCGCCGCCGGACTCGCCGTCGCCTTCGGAATCTCCTTCGCCGTCATCTGCGAAAGCATGGTCGACCGGCACCAGCCAGGATGCCAGGAACACGGCGCAAAACATCGCGCCGGAACCCTGCAACAGGCTCCGGCGGGACAAGGCGAATTCCTCTGCCGATCGCTTTTCCATCTCGTGGAAACTACTCCACACACAAAAACAGACAAGAGCGGGCCAGGGCCCGCTCTTGTTGCCGGTACTGCCAGAGGGACGCGCGGCAGATTACCGGGGGCGGGGGCTCTTTATTTCGTCATCAGGTCCATCAGCGTCCTGGGGCCACTGTCGTCACCGGAATCATGGCCGGCGCCATCGTCGGAACCGCCGCCCGAATGCTCGCCGGAATCATGGTCGCCGGAATCGTGATCGCCCGAGTCATGATCGCCCGAGTCGTGATCGCTTTCGCCACCATCGTGACCGCCACCGTCTCCGCCATCGCTCTCGCCTTCATCGGCGAATGCGGCGGACGAAAACACCTTGGCCCACGTATCGGCCTGGGTTCCGTTTCCGTGCAGCGGAATGAGCGCGGACGCGAGGAAATAGGCGAAGGCGCCCGAAAGGATCGTAACGTTTTTCGAAAGTTTCATTGCAGTCTCTCCCAAATGATCGGCGGGATGCGCGATTCGTCAGGAGAGACAATAGCGATGGCCGCCTGACAGACCGCTGAGTCCGGCTGTCAGGCTTTTGTCAGGAAAGAACGGCGGCGCATGCCGACACGATGCAGGCAATAAAAAAGCGGGCATCTCGCCCGCTTTCAGGAATTCCAAAAGGCGCGCCCCTTAACGCGGTGCAAGCACCATCATCATCTGGCGGCCTTCGAGCTTCGGCTCGGCTTCGACCTTGGCGATTTCCTCGGTGTCGAGCTTGACCTTTTGCAGCAGCTCCATGCCGAGATACTGGTGCGCCATTTCGCGGCCACGGAAGCGAAGCGTGACCTTCACCTTGTCGCCTTCGTCGAAGAAACGGCGCATCGCCTTCATCTTCACCTCGTAGTCATGGGTGTCGATGTTCGGACGCATCTTGATCTCCTTGATCTCGACGGTCTTCTGCTTCTTGCGCGCGGCGGCGGCTTTTTTCTGTTGTTCGTATTTGAGCTTGCCCAGATCGACGATCTTGCACACGGGCGGCGTGGCGTTCGGAACGATCACGACAAGATCCAGACCGGCTTCCTCCGCGATGCGCAGGGCTTCCTCGGTATCGGTCACGCCGTGGTTCTGTCCCTCGGCGTCGATCAGCTGGATTTGGGGGTCGCGGATGTCGCGGTTGGATGTCGGGCCTGTTTTTTGAGCCGGAGCGGCTCGGAATGGACGGCGAATGGTCGTTGTCTCCCGTGTTGTTTCGGAATCGGTTACAGTCGAAAGTCCGCGCAATGTCGGGATTTCGGCCGCCGAGTCAATAGCATGGTCCGAATGAAAAATCACCATCCCGAACCCTGGAGCCTGTCCGGGGCTTCACATTCTACGCCTGTCCGCGCAAAACACACCCCGCACGCAACCGAAAGGACCGCCATGACGCAGAAACCCGAAACGCTCGACGTCGACGGCGCGGCAATCGCCGTGCGCCACCGCGACGGCGCTAATCCCGGCATCGTCTGGCTCGGCGGATACCGTTCCGACATGCTGGGAACGAAAGCCGAGACGCTGGACGCGCTGGCCGGAGATCTGGGTCTTGCCTATACGCGGCACGATTATTCCGGCCACGGCGAATCCGGCGGCGTCTTCGCCGAGGGCACGATCTCGAAATGGCTGGCCGAGAGCATCGCGGTCTTCGAGCGCTTCACCTCGGGGCCGCAGATCCTCGTCGGCTCGTCGATGGGCGGCTGGATCGCGCTGCGCATGGTGCAGGAACTGAACAAGGGCAAGGCCGGCGACAGGGTCGCGGGGCTGGTGCTGCTGGCGCCGGCGCCGGATTTCACGCATGAGCTGATGATGCCGGAACTGACCGAGGCGCAGAAGGCCGACCTCGAGGCAAAAGGCTATTTCGAGGAATTCAGCGAATATTCGCCCGAGCCGAACATCTACACGCGGGCGCTGTTCGAAGACGGCGAGAAAAACCGGGTAATGGTCGAGCCGCTCGATACCTGGTGTCCGGTCCACATCCTGCAGGGAATGGCCGATCCCGACGTGCCCTTCACCCATGCGCAGAAGCTGATGGAATTCCTGCCGAAGGACGACGCCACCCTGACGCTGATCAAGGACGGCGACCACCGCCTGTCGCGGCCGCAGGATCTCGATCTCCTGAAACGGACGGTGACGGCGATGGCCGAACGGGTGAAGACGCGCGGCTGAAGCGGCCTTGCGGGGCTTTCCAGCGCGCCCGCAAAAATTTTTTCATCCCTTCCCGTGTGGAGAAAACTCCAGTGAGTCGGCTTCGGAAGCCCGGAACTCCGGGCTTTTCGGCTTGCAAAGGCGAATTCCAATTCCCAATTCGAATACAGGCAGCGACGACCGCCGCCACAAACTCGAAAGGGGTAGCGAATGACACAAACCGCTCTGATACGCCCGGCATGGACTCCCGCGACGATCGCGCTGATGGTTCTCGGTTTCATCATCTTCTGGCCGCTTGGCCTGGCGATGCTGGCCTACATCATCTGGGGCGACCGGCTGGACGACTTCAAAAGGGACGTGAACATGAAAACCGACGAAGTGTTCCGCGGATGCAGCGGCATCGGCCGCAGGCGCCGTCATCACCAGCACCATGCCCGCACCGGCAACGTCGCCTTCGACGACTGGCGCGAAAAGGAACTGGAACGGCTGACGGAAGAACGCCGCAAGCTCGACGAAATGCGCGAGGAGTTCGACTCCTACATGCGCGAATTGCGCCGGGCCAAGGACCAGGAAGAGTTCGACCGCTTCATGCGCGATCGCAAAAACGGCCAGAACAATGGCGGTAGACAACGCCGGTCCGTCTGTGCCGAATGTCACAGACTACAACTGACCCCTGAGCCTAAATCATGGTCTGACCTCCAAACTGACCTTTATGGCTCACCGCCCGCGGTTCTCACGAACCGCGGGTTTTTTCTTTTCCTCGCAGCGGCAGAATCGGCTAAATCGCATCGCATGGCATTCGGCTTTTCACGCAAGCGCATTTCCGGGAAGACCGGTTCGGCCGTCCAGCACCTGACGCACGACGTCGCCGGACGGACGCTGCCGCTGCGCATCGCCGAAAATCCGCGCGCGCGGCGGCTGACGCTGCGCATCAAGCCCGGCGCAACGGGGCTTTCGGTGACGACGCCCGTCGGCATCTCGATGCTGGAGGTCGAGCGGTTCCTCTACCGCAACCGCGACTGGCTGGAAGAAAAGCTCGGCAAGCTGCCGGAACGGCCGGTGGTCAGGCCCGGCATCAAGATCCCGATCCGCGGCGTCAACCACGAAATCGTGCACGAGCCGGGGCGCGGCGTGACCGAGGCGGTGCGAAACGAAGACGGCGCGCAACTGATCGTGCGCGGCGAGCGCATCCACCTGCCGCGGCGCATCGCCGACTATCTGAAGAAGGAGGCCAAGGCCGAGATCGCGGGCACTGGTCGCGCGCCACACGGAAGCGGTCGGCCGGCCGGCGAAGTCGATCCGCTACAAGGACACGATCAGCCGCTGGGGGTCGTGCTCGTCGGAGGGGAACCTGTCGTTTTCCTGGCGGATCATGATGGCGCCGAAACCGGTGATCAACTACCTCGTCGCGCACGAGGTGGCGCATCTGGTGCACATGAACCACGGCAAGGA
Organism: uncultured Alphaproteobacteria bacterium; assembly: GCA_963712205.1. Classification (GTDB taxonomy): domain Bacteria; phylum Pseudomonadota; class Alphaproteobacteria; order Rhizobiales; family Rhizobiaceae; genus Oricola. The sequence goes on from CAVQHF010000012.1 coordinate 202,704, forward strand.
CTTCTGGGCGCTGTGCGAGGAACTGTGCCCCGACACCGGGCGCTGCCGGGCCTGGCTGAAGAAGAACGGAACGGCGCTGCAGGCGATCGGGTTTTAGCCGCGCGCTGCGCATTATCCTCGACTCTTTGCCCGCACGGCATTATCTCGCCCTCATGACACTCGAGATCAAGATATGCGGCCTGAAAACGCAGGCGGCGGTCGACGCGGCGATTGCCGGCGGAGCGACGCATGTCGGCTTCATTTTCTTTCCGCGGAGCCCGCGCAATATCGACGTGGAGTCGGCGGCCGACCTGGCGACGCGGGCCCGGATGTGGGGGCTCAAGGCGGTCGCCGTGACGGTCGATGCCGACGACGCCTATCTCGACTCCATCGTCTCCATGGTCAGGCCGGACATCCTGCAGCTGCACGGTTCGGAAACGCCGGAGCGGGTCAAGGAACTGAAAGCCCGCTACGGCCTGCCGGTGATGAAGGCTTTCGCGATCCGGGAAGCCGCCGACCTGGCCAAATGCGTGCCTTATCTGATGGCCGCCGACCGGTTCCTGTTCGACGCCAAGCCGCCGGCGGGATCCGATCTGCCGGGCGGCAACGGCCTCGCCTTCGACTGGCAGCTGCTGGCCACGCTTGACGCTGGCATCGATTACATGCTTTCCGGGGGCCTCGATCCCGAAAACGTGGAGCAAGCCCTGGCCATCTCGGGCGCAAGGGCGCTCGACGTGTCGTCAGGCGTGGAAAGCGCGCCGGGCGTGAAGGACATCAACAAGATCACCGCCTTTCTCGAGGCGGCGCGGGCGGCCGACGCCCGAAACCGGGAGTAATGCCATGAACAAGCCGGTCGAACCGAATTCCTTCCGGACAGGTCCGGACGAACAGGGCATGTTCGGCATCTTCGGCGGGCGCTTCGTCGCCGAAACGCTGATGCCGCTGATCCTCGACCTGCAGGCGCACTGGGAAGAGGCGAAGAACCGATCCCGCGTTCAAGGCGGAGCTGGAAAACCTCAACACGCATTATACCGGCCGGCCGTCGCCGCTCTATTTCGCCGAGCGGCTGACGACACATCTCGGCGGCGCGAAGATCTACTTCAAGCGCGACGAGCTGAACCACACCGGTTCGCACAAGATCAACAATTGCCTCGGCCAGATCCTGCTGGCGCGGCGCATGGGCAAGACCCGCATCATCGCCGAAACCGGCGCCGGCCAGCACGGCGTGGCGTCGGCGACGGTGTCGGCGCGGTTCGGCTATCCGTGCCATGTCTATATGGGCGCGACGGATGTCGAGCGGCAGGCGCCGAACGTGTTCCGCATGAAGCTGCTCGGCGCCGAGGTTACCCCGGTCACCTCCGGCCACGGCACGCTGAAGGACGCGATGAACGAGGCGCTGCGCGACTGGGTGACGAATGTCGACGACACCTATTACCTGATCGGCACGGCGGCGGGCCCGCATCCCTATCCGGAAATGGTGCGCGATTTCCAGTCGGTGATCGGCACGGAGACCAAGGAACAGCTGATGGCCGCGGAAGGCCGCCTGCCGGACATGATCGTCGCCGCCGTCGGCGGCGGATCGAACGCGATCGGCCTGTTCCACCCGTTCCTCGACGACAAGGACGTGCAGATCGTCGGCGTGGAAGCCGGCGGCAAGGGGCTGGAAGGCGACGAGCATTGCGCCTCGCTGACCGCCGGGTCTCCGGGCGTGCTGCACGGCAACCGCACCTATCTGCTGCAGGACGGCGACGGCCAGATCAAGGACGGCCACTCGATCTCGGCCGGTCTCGACTATCCGGGCATCGGGCCGGAACATTCCTGGCTCAAGGAATCGGGCCGCTGCGAATACGTGCCGATCATGGACACGGAAGCGCTGGAAGCCTTCCAGCTTCTGTGCAGGCTCGAAGGCATCATCCCGGCGCTGGAGCCCTCCCACGCACTCGCCGAAGTGATCAAGCGGGCGCCGAAGATGGGCAAGGACCAGATCATCGTGATGAACCTGTGCGGGCGTGGCGACAAGGACGTCTTCACGGTCGGCAAGATCCTGGGACACGAACTATGAGCGCATTCGAGATCTACCAGTCGAAGCAGAACCCGCTGCATTACGTCGCCATCGCGGAAGGCGACGAGGGCGAGAACGCGCGGGGCGTGCGCACCAGCCAGAACCTGCAGTTCCTGACCCGCGTGCCGGACGACGGCGTGCCGCGCATCGCCTTCGACCCGAAGGAAGCGGTGTCGCGGATCGCGAAACACGGCTTCTACGCCTTCAACGTGACGATCACCATCCGGGAGTCGGCGGAGGGATGACGGTCACGATCTACCACAATCCGAAATGCGGCACGTCGCGCAACGTGCTGGCGATGATCCGCGCGTCCGGCGAGGAGCCGGAGGTGATCGAATATCTGAAGACGCCGCCCGGCCGCGACAGGCTGGTCGAGATCATCGCGGCGACCGGCCTGCCGGTGCGCGACATCCTGCGCCAGAAGGGCACGCCCCATGACGAACTCGGCCTCGGCGACCCGAAATGGAGCGACGGCGAGCTGATCGACTTCATGGTCGAACACCCGATCCTGATGAACCGCCCGATCGTGGTCACGCCGCTCGGCACGGCGCTGTGCCGGCCGTCGGAAAAGGTGCTGGAGATCCTGCCGAACGCGGCGGCCGTCGGCGATTTCACCAAGGAAGACGGCGAGCGCGTGAAGGCCCGTCAGAAGGAACAGACGCAATGACTGCACGCATGGATGCCCGTTTCGCCAAACTGAAGGAAGAGGGCCGGCCCGGCCTCGTGACCTTCGTGATGAGCGGCGATCCCGATTACGAGACCTCGCTTGCGATCCTGCGGCGGCTTCCGGCCGCCGGCGCCGACGTGGTCGAGCTCGGCATGCCGTTCTCCGATCCGATGGCCGACGGCCCGGCGATCCAGGCCGCCGGCCTGAGGGCGCTTCGCGCCGGCCAGACGCTGCGCAAGACGCTTGCCATGGTGAAGACCTTCCGCGAAGAGGACACCGACACGCCGATCGTGTTGATGGGCTATTACAACCCGATCTATGTCTACGGCGTCGACACCTTCCTGAAGGACGCCAAGGATGCCGGCGTCGACGGGCTGATCATCGTCGACCTGCCGCCGGAGATGGACGAGGAACTGTGCCTGCCGGCGCTGGCCGCCGACATCAATTTCATCCGCCTCGCCACCCCGACGACCGACGACAAGCGCCTGCCCAAGGTGCTCGCGAACACGTCGGGCTTCGTCTACTACGTGTCGATGACCGGCATCACCGGCGGGGCAATCGCCTCGACATCGGCGGTGGCGGATGCGGTCAACCGCATCAAGCGGCACACGAAACTGCCGGTTTGCGTCGGCTTCGGCGTCAAGACGGCCGAGCAGGCCAAGGTCATCGGCCGGGACGCCGACGGCGTCGTCGTCGGCACGGCGATCGTGCAGGCCGTCGCCAACACGCTCGACAAGGACAACCGCGCCACGGGCGATACGGTCGAGGCGGTGGCGACGCTGGTCGGCGGACTTGCCGCGGGTGTTCGCGCCGCACGCCTTGAAGCCGCCGAATAGACGCGCCACATTGTCCTGACAGACATTCACGGGATCAATCCATGAACTGGATCACCAATTACGTCCGCCCGCGGCTGAACTCGATGCTCGGCCGGCGCGAAATGCCGGAAAACCTCTGGATCAAGTGTCCCGAAACCGGGGAAATGGTGTTTCACCGGGACCTGGAAGAAAACCAGTGGGTGGTTCCGGCCTCCGGCTATCACATGAAGATCGCGGCGCGCGAGCGGCTGCGCCATTTCTTCGACAATGGCGTCTTCGAGGTCCTTCCCAATCCGGAAGTGCCCGTCGATCCGCTGAAATTCCGCGACCAGAAGAAATACACCGACCGGCTGCGCGAGAACAAGAACAAGACCGGTCTCGACGATTCCATCGTCAACGCGCTCGGCTCGATCGAAACCCTGCCGATCGTCGCCTGCCTGCACGAGTTCAACTTCATGGGCGGCTCGCTCGGCATCGCCGCCGGCGAGGCGATCATCAAGGCGTTCATGACGGCCATCGAGAAGAAGCGGCCGCTGGTCCTGTTCGCGGCTTCGGGCGGCGCGCGCATGCAGGAGGGCATCCTGTCGCTGATGCAGCTTCCGCGCACGACCGTCGCCGTGGAGATGCTGAAGGAAGCGGGCCTGCCCTATATCGTCGTGCTGACCAATCCGACGACCGGCGGCGTATCGGCCTCCTATGCGATGCTCGGCGACATTCATATCGCCGAACCCGGCGCGGTGATCGGCTTTGCCGGCGCGCGGGTGATCGAACAGACCATCCGCGAAAAACTGCCGGAAGGCTTCCAGCGCTCCGAATATCTGCTCGATCACGGCATGGTCGACATGGTCGTCCACCGGCACGAATTGCGGCCGACCATCGCGCGGCTTATTGCGCATTCTCCTGAAGCAACCGGCGGCGACGCCGAAACTGGCGCCGCCCGCGCCGGAAAAGCCCGCCGACGACAAGGCCGTAGAAGAAGACCGAGGAAACAGTCGCGGTCGAAACCGTCGGAGCCGAGCCCGGCGCGGAGACCTCCCAGAAACCCTCGCCGAGCTTCTGATCGGACCAAAATTGACGACACCGGCAAACCGCCGATCCGACCCGCCGCACGCAACCGGTGACGGCAGCGCCGCGGAACGCGAAATCGACAAGCTGATGAGCCTGCATCCGAAGGGTTTCGACCTTTCGCTGGGGCGCATCACGCGACTGCTCGAACGGCTCGGCAATCCGCAGGACCGCATGCCGCCGGTGATCCATATCGCCGGCACCAACGGCAAGGGCTCCTGCGCCGCCTATTGCCGGGCGCTGCTGGAGGCCGACGGCAAGGCCGTGCACGTGCATATCTCCCCGCACCTGGTGCGCTGGCACGAACGCTACCGGATCGGACGCAGCGGCGAGCCTGGCCAATATGTCGAGGACGACGTGTTCGCCGAGGCCGTGCGCCGCGTCGCGCAGAGGCCAATGCCGGCGAGCAGATCACGGTTTTCGAGATCCTGACGGCGGTCATGTTCATCCTGTTTTCCGAACATCCGGCCGACGCGGCGATCGTCGAGGTCGGGCTCGGCGGACGATTCGACGCGACCAACGTGATCGAAAAACCGGCCGTCAGCGTCATCATGCCGATCGGGCTCGACCACCAGGCCTATCTCGGCGACCGGATCGAGCTGATCGCGATGGAAAAGGCCGGGATCATGAAGCCCGGCGTTCCGGTGATCATCGGTTTCCAGGACAACGAGGTGGCGCGCGAGGTCCTGATCGACACGGCGGAGCGGCTCGGTTGCCCCTATGCGGTCTACGGACAGGATTTCCTCGCCTATGAGGAGCACGGGCGGATGGCATTCCAGAGCGATGCCGGGCTGATGGACCTGCCGCGGCCGCGTCTTCCGGGGCGCCACCAGATCGCCAATGCGGCGGCGGCGCTCGCCGCGGTCGGCGCGGCGGGATTCGACATTTCACAGGAGACCGCCGAGCGGGCGATGGGAGCCGTCGAGTGGCCGGCACGCATGCAGCGCCTGACGGAAGGCGCCTTGGCGGCACTGCTGCCGGAGGGCTCGGAACTGTGGCTCGACGGCGGCCACAACCCGCATGCCGCCGCGATGATCGCCGAGACGCTCGCCGGCATGCAGGACCGCACCGAACGGCCGCTCTTCCTGATCGCCGGGATGATCAACACCAAGGATGCGATCGGCTATTTCCGCGCCTTCGAGGGCATGGTGCGGCACGTCTTCACGGTGCCGGTGGAAGACAGCGACGCGAGCGTCGACCCGCGCGAACTGGCCGAGAATGCGGTCGCCGCCGGGCTGACGGCACAGCCGATGGCGAATGTGGAGGAAGTCCTGCGGCTGCTCGGCGAGGGCTGGAACCGGCTGGAGCCGCCGCCGCGCGTGCTGATCGGCGGGTCGCTCTATCTCGCCGGCGAAGTGCTGCGCGACAACGGCACGCCGCCGGTTTGATGCCAATAAAAAAGCCCGGTCAAAGCCGGGCTTTTGTTATTTCTGAACGGGTCCGGATCAGGCGGTGGCGCTCTTGATCCAGTCCATCAGGCGGGCCTTCGGGGCGGCGCCGATCATCTGGTCGGCGATTTCGCCGTCCTTGAACATCAGCAGCATCGGGATCGAGCGGACACCGAACTGGACGGCGAGATCCTGGTTCTCGTCGACATTGACCTTGGCGATCTTGACCTTGCCTTCCATCTCGGTGGAGATTTCTTCCAGCGCGGGCGCGATCATCTTGCAGGGGCCGCACCATTCGGCCCAGAAGTCGACAACAACCGGCTCCGAGGAGCCGAGCACGTCGCTCTGGAAGTTGCTGCCATCGATTTTTACGGTCGCCATATCCGGCACTCCTTGATTCTGAAATTCGAGCTACATTTGGGTATCACCACAGGCGATTCAAGACCAGCGCATGATTTGCCGCAGGGTCACGTTCACGTGAAAGAATTCATGCGCGGCATCGAGCAGCGCCGGCGGCAGGGCGATCATGCGCGGCCCGGCCGTATAGAGCAGCCAGGCCTCCACCGGGCGATCCGGATAGAGCGGCGCGACAAGGGCGCGGTAGAGCGCCATCTGGCGCAGATAGACATCGGGCACGTCGGCCGGCGATTTCGGCGGAAAGGCGTTGGTCTTGTAATCGACGATGAGGACGCGCTCCTCCTCCACGGCGATCCGGTCGATCACGCCGGAGACGGCGCGCTCCTCGCCGCCGAGCGTCAGCGTTCCCATCACCGGAACCTCGGCGGCCGTGTTTTCGCCGAACAGGCCGGCATGGGCCGGATCCTCGAGGATCGCCAGCGCCTGGGCGACGATCTCCGCGACATCGCCGTCGCTCCAGCGATGATCGAAACGGCGGCAATAGTCACCCGCCTTGGCGCGCGCGGTCGCCGGGCGCGACCGAGGGCAGCATCTGCAGGAGCCGGTGCAGCGCGATGCCGCGCCGGACCGCGAGCGACGGCGCCATGTCCCCGGCGCCCGGCTCGAGGATGGAGGGCGCGCCCTTTGCGCCGGCGGTATCCTTTTCGCGCTCGATGGCGATGCCGGAGGCGCCCGACGGCGCCAGCGGGCGCGGCAGGGGCGGTTCGGGGCGGACCGGTTCGCGGAACCATTCCGGTAGCGCAACGATGCCTTTTTTCACAGGCCGTTTTTGCGGCTCCGCCGTCACGGCGGGCGCTTGCGTCACCTGAAAGCGGATCGCTCCGAAATCCGGATAGGTGACCGGTTCGCTGGCTTCCAGCAGCGCGCTCTCGACCACGCCGTGCCAGGTGTTCTCGCCGCCGCCGCGCGGACCGGCATAACCGGCGACGATCAGCCGGTCGGCGGCGCGCGTCATGCCGACATAGAGCAGGCGGCGGTATTCCTCCTCCGCCTTGCGCGCGATCCCGGCCTTCGCCGCCTCGGTGACGCTCGACTTCACGTCGCTGGTCGCGTTCCACAGCGGGACGGAATCATCGTCTCCGGCGGGGATATCGAGAAACCGGTTGGCGTGCTGCGCGCTGTGCGGCGGCGACCCGCGGTCGATCAGGAAGACGACTGGCGCTTCGAGGCCCTTGGCGCCATGCACGGTCATGATGCGGACCTGGGCCTGCGACGGATCCATCTCGCGCTTGATGACCGGGCTTGCCGCCTCGAGCACCGAGACGAAATTCTGCAGCGACGGCACGCCCGCCTGTTCCTGGGCAAGCGCGAAGCGCATGAATTCGTCCAGCATGTCCGGCGTTTCCGGGCCGAGGCGGCCGACAAGCCGTTCGCGTCCGCCCTCGCCGGAGAGGATCGAGGCGTAGAATTCGTAGACCGGCAGTTGCGCGGCGCGCTCGCGCCAGCCGGCCAGCGTCGCATGGACGGCGCGCAGCCGCGTGTCGTCGGTGGCGGCCTCTTCCAGCGCCTCGTAAAGCGTGGCGTTGCCGCGGTCATGGGCAAGATCGAACAATGCCTGCTCGGACAGGTCGATCAGCGGCGAGCGCAACAGCGCGGCAAGCGAGAGATCGTCAGCCGGCTGAAGAACGAATTTCGCGACCGCCAGAAGATCGAGCACGGCGATATGGTCGGTCATCTTCAGCCGGTCGGCGCCGGCCACGTCGACGCCCTTGTCCTTGAGCGCGCGCGACAGGGTGGCGATGAAGCTGTCGCGGCTCCTGACCAGGATCAGGATATCGCCGGCGGTGACCGGCCGGCCGAGGCCCTCGATGATCTCGCCGTTTGCGATCCAGCCGGAAATGACGGAGGCGACGCGCTCGGCGACGGTGACGGCGGGTGCGGGCGGCGTGTCGACCGGCGCCGTCCAGTCCTCCGTCTCGGTGTGTTCGCGCGCGCGCTCCAGTTCCCAGACCTCGACCCAGCCCGGCTGGCCCTCGCGCAGCGACTTGTGGCGGATGACGCCGGTGCCATAGGCGACGCCACGGCGGTTCATCTCGGATTCGAAGACGACATCGACGGCGGAGAGCACGTCCTGCGTCGAGCGGAAGGAGGTCTCCAGCGGCACGTCGCGGAAGCCCTCCGGCCCGAAGACGGCGATCGCCTTTTCGCGCACCGCTTCGCCCGCCTTGCCGAAACTCGCCGGATCGGCGCCCTGGAAGGAATAGATCGACTGCTTCTCGTCGCCGACGGCAAACAAAGTGCGGCGGACGTCGCGCGCGGTCTCGCCGGAAAAGAACTCGTCGGACAGCGCGCGGATCACCTCCCATTGCAGCGGACTGGTATCCTGCGCCTCGTCGACGAGTATGTGGTCGATGCCCTGGTCGAGCTTGTAGCGCACCCAGGCACCGACCTCGGGGCGGGCGAGAAGATTGGCGGTGCGGTCGATGAGATCGTCGAAATCGAGATAACCGCGCACGCGCTTGAGCTTTTCATAGCCGGATAACAAACGGTCGACGATGACGAGCGCGGCCAGCGTGTTTTCGATCTGCGCAAGAAGCGCGATCCGGTCGCGCGCCGTTTCGATCGCGGCAAGGGCGGCGGCATGGGCGGCCTCGAAGGCGGGCACGGACTGCACCGCCTGGTCCTTCAATCAGATGCGTCGTCGACGCTGCCGTCGCCCGTCTTGGTGAAGAACAGCGATCCTCGAAGGCGGATCAAAGGCGGTCCGGCGCGTCAAAGGCGGCGAAGCAAGTTTCGGCGAAACTGCGCCCGGTCTTGGTCGTGACTGCCGGCGGCCGCATCGAGCACGTCGCGCATGACCGGGCGTGTGGGCGCGCAATGCCGCGACCGCGTCGGCGGCGAAGCGTTCCGGCGTGTCGTCGCCGGTAAAACCGAAAGCGTCGAGATAGAAGGCGCGGCGTTCGTTAGCCGGATTCATGTGGCGCAGGAATTCGACCAGCTTCGAGCGGTTCTGAACGGCCTCATCGAGAAGCCCGTCCAGGCCGGATTCACCGGTCAGCTCGATCACCGTTCGGAAGGCGTCGGCGACATCCTCGATATCGCCGCGGTCGATGCGGGCCAGCATCTCGGCGCGCGCCTCGCCGATCAGCGCCGCGATCATGTCGTCGTCGAGCTGTTCGAAATGGCCGGGCACGTTGGCCTCGAGCGGAAAGCGGTGCAACAGCGCGTCGCAGAAGGCGTGGATGGTCTGGATCTTCAGACCCGCCGGGCGTTTCCAGCGCGCGGGCGAAGAGGCAGCGGGCAAAGGCCAGCTTTCTCGCATCCGGCGCTTCGCCTTCCAGACCGGTCAGAACCTTGCGCAGGTCGGCCTCCGGCATGGTGACCCATTCGCCGAGCCGCTTGAAGACGCGGTCCTTCATCTCGGCGGCGGCCGTCTTGGTGTAGGTCAGGCAGAGGATGCGCGAGGGGTCGGTGCCGGCGAGCAGCAGGCGGATCACGCGCGTCGCCAGCACATAGGTCTTGCCGGAGCCGGCATTGGCCGACACCCAGACGGACTTGTCGGGGCTTGCCGCCGTCGCCTGGCGCGACAGCGTGTCGGTATCAGGAACGAGTTTGCGCGGCGCCTCAGTCATCGCCGTCCCCGCCGCCGGCGCGCCATTCATGCGCTGCGGGCGAGATGATCGTAGTCGCCGAGCCGGTCGCGCAGCTTCTGCGGCATGCGTTGGGACAGGAATCCATTCGTTTCGGTTCCGTAATAGCCAAGCATTCCCGCCAGCTTGTCCCATGCCGCCTCGCCGAGCTCTACCGGATCGGCATCGCCGGCCTTCCTGTCGCCCTTAAGCACGTTGCGCTCGGCGATCTTTCCTTTCGGGCCGACCTGGACATAGGCCATCGCGGCGGGATCGGCCACGCCGATTTCGCAAAAGGCGCCACGGCGCAGGAGCGCGCCTTCGAGCGGCAATTGCGGCGACAGCAGCGCGCGGACCGATTTCGCCGAAGGCGGCACACCGGTCTTGAAATCAACGATCTCGACCGATCCGTCCGGTCGGCGGTCCATGCGGTCGGCGCGGCCGGTGAGGCGGACGCCGGTTTCGGCGATCGCGGTCGCGTCGGCGTCGATCTCGGCGAAGCGTTCGGACACCATCGGCGCGCGCTCCGCCTCCCAGCCGGCAATGCCGGTGACGCCCGCCTCGACGCGCGGCCACCAGATGGCGCGGATATCGGGCGGCAGGTTCTCGTCATCGAAGAGCCGGCGGGCGATGGCGAGGGTGCGCTCGACCGCATCGGGAGCGAGCGGATCGACCTCCTCCCTGACGACATGCTCGAAGATGGCGTGGAACAGCGAGCCGCGCTCGGCGGCGCCGGGATCGCGGACCAGTTCCTCGATCGGACGCAGGCGCAGGACCTTTTTCGCGTAGATCGCATAAGGGTCGCGGATCAGCGTTTCGACCTCGGTCACCGACAGGAAGCGCGGGCGGGCGGCGAGCGGCGGTGTCGGCTCGGGACGCGGCGCGGGTTTTGCCACCACGCCTTCCTCCATGGCGCGGGCAAGCGCGATGTAACGATCGCCAGCGGCCATCATCGCGCCAACCGCGTCCTCGCCCGCAAAGGTCGTCAGGCGCTGCAGCCAGCGCGAGGCGATCGAGGGCGCGCCGTCTGCGCGCTCGGAGCGCGCGAGGATGACGCGTTTCTGGCCCATCGCCATCTGGAAGTCGTGCGCGGAGAGGCCGATGCGGCGTTCCGGCGGTTCGAGGCCGATCCCGGATTTCATGCCACGGGTCAGGAACTGGTCGTTCTGGGTCTGCGACGGCCAGACGCCCTCGTTGAGGCCGCCGAGGATCATCAGGTCGACCGTCTGGAGGCGGGCTTCCAGCGTGCCCCAGATGTTGATGCGCGGATGACCGCCCGGCGCCGGCTTGACCGCGATGTCGGCCATCAGCGCCTGCACCGCCTGCGGCCAGACCGACGGTTCGAGATTCAGCGGCACGTCGCCGGCGACGAGGCCGGAAAGAAAACCGCGAAAGACCGCGCCGGCCTCGTCTTCGTAGAGGGCATCGTGAAAACCGTTTTCGTCGCGGGCGAGCGCTTCCAGCGTCTCGACCGTCGCGGCAACGAGCGAGGCCAGCGGGACCTCACCGCCGCGGTCGGCTAGCTCGACCAGAGGCGCCAACGCCTGCTCATATCGTTCCGCAAACGCAACGATTCTGCCGGCATCCTCGTCGGTCAGTGATTTCAGCCATGGCGAGACGCGAATGTCGGTCCGGTCGCGATCCGCCGCGCGCTGGCGGACGAGATCGGCGATTGCCTGCGGGCCGACCCGGCCGGTGCCGCCGCGCAGGATCGCCATTTCGAACAGCGCGACGGTTTCGGCATGATCCTCCGGCGCGGCGGAAAGCGTCACCAGCGGGTGCTTGGCGAGCGCCAGCAGGGTCGACGGATCGCCGGGGTTGAAGACCGTCTCCAGCGCCAGCGCGAGGAGCCTGCCCTGATGCGTCGAGGCCGCCGGCGTGCCGCCGGTATCGGTCGCGGCAATGCCGTAGCGGGCGAGTTCGGCGGCGACGCGGCGGGCGAGCGTCCGGTCCGGCGTCACCAGGGCGGCGGTCGCATCCGGCTCGGCGATCGCCTCGCGCAGTGCCGCGGCGATGGCGGCGGCCTCAAGATGCTCGTTCGGCGCGGTCAGCAGCGCGACATCGCCGAAGGCCGCGTCGGAGACCGATTGCCGGGTTTGCGTCCAGCGATCGGTGACCGCGGAGGGGCGCAGGCTCTCCGAGACCCAGAGCCGGCGCTGGCGCATCGCGTCCGGCTCCTCGCCGCCGAGCGCCTCGACGGCATCCGGGCGCGACGCCAATGCGGCGGCCAAGCTTCTGCAGGCCGTATTGGGGATGGCCGATCACCGAGGCGACATCCTCGTCGGCAGGCGAGCAAGGCGCGCGACGCCTCGTCCATCTCCCGGTCGAAACCGGGCAGGACGACCGCGCCCATCGGCAGGCGGGCGATGGCCGCGATCAGCTCCGCGGTCGCCGGGATCGTGCCGGTGGAACCGGCCACCACGACCGGCCCCTTCGGCGGATTGCGCTGCAAGCGGCGGGCTTCGGCGAGGATGCGGCGGTTGCGGTGCTCGCCGGGATCGAGCGCGTTGCGCTCGGCGAGGATATCCGGCCATTCGCGGCGCATGATCTCGAGAAAGGCGCGCGTGACCTTCCACCAGTCCGACAATTCCGCCGTATCGAGATCGGTCAGCGCCGAAACGGGAACCTGTCCGGTCGAAAACTGGTCCATCAACGCGGCGAGATCGCGCGCGAGCCAGAAGGCGTCGGCCACGGAGACCGGCGTGAGGATCGCCTCGCCGCCATAGAGCTTGCCGATGTCGATCTTGAGATGCCTGGTCCATTGCCGGATCAGCGCGCCGAGCAGCAACAGCCGCTCGGTCGGCTCGATGGCGGGCGGAATGTCGATCGCTGCTGCATCGTCGCCATCGAAGAACTCCGCGTCTTCGTCGAATTCGCCAAGCGGCCGGATCTGCGGGAGCAGGATCGTTTTGCCGCCTAAGTAATCCAGGAAGGCCGAGCGCATCTCGCGCGCCGCGCGCCGCGTCGGCACATAGATCGACACAGCCGACAGCTGCAGCGGATCGCCCGCATAGCGGAAACCCGGCACCAGATCGCCGTCGCACAGCGCATGTGTCACCGCCGGCAGAAAGGGAATGCCGGGAGCGACGGAATAGACGCGCGGTTGGACGTAACCGGCCACGGATCGCCTTTCGGTTGATGGGCTGAACTGATTCCCGGCGCAGTTTCCATCGCCGGACGGCGGCGGGTCAATCGGCGAGTGCCGATTGCAGCTCTTTCAGCCTGGTTTCGGCCGCGGGCAGCGCCTCCGGCGTGCCGACCGTGAACCAGTGGCCGTCCTGCATGACATGGCCGAACAGGCGGCCGGCGGCGATGGCGCGGTCGTAATAGAGATTGAGCGAATGCGGTTCGGCGGCCGCGCCGGCGAATATCGCAGGATTGTAGATCGTCGCGCCGGCATAAAGCAGGCCGGCCGGATCGGACTTGTCGGCGAGCCGGACGAGGCGGCCGTCACCGTCCATCGTGAAGTCACCGCCGCCGCCATGCCCGGTCGTGTCCGAGAGGCGGCAGAGCATCAACAGGATGTCCATGCGCGCGGTATCGAACATGTCGATCATCGCGCGCAAGTTCGGCTTTCCCCACTCGACCCAGAAGGTGTCGGCGTTGAGCAGGAGGAAGGGATCGGACCCGAGCAACGGCAGGGCCTTGACCACGCCGCCGCCGGTTTCGAGGAGCCCTTCGGTTTCATCGCTGATCCGGATTTCGGGCGCCGCACGGCGGGCGCAATGATCGACAATCTGTTCCGCCAGATAATGGACATTGACCACGGCCTCGGTGACGCCGGCTTCGACGGCGAGATCAAGGCTGCGGTCGAGCATGGTGCGGCCCCCGACCGGGACGAGCGGCTTCGGCACGGAGTCGGTGATCGGCCGCAGCCGCTTGCCGAGGCCGGCCGCAAGGATCATCGCCTTTTTCACCGATTTCACCACCTAGCGCGGCTCCACCTGGGCATCGAGAATGCCATGTTTTTCATACCAGTTCGCCAGTCCGGCCAGCGCCGGATGGGTGAGGCTCGATTTCAGGTATGCCTGAAGCCTCGGAATATGGCCAAGATAGGCGGGTTTGCCGTCACGCTCGTCGAGGCGGACAAAGATGCCGAGGATCTTGGTCGCGCGCTGAGCGGACAGAACGGCGAAGGCGAGGCGGAAGGCCTGCTCGTCGAAACCCGGCATCCGGGCGCGGGCCTCGCAATAGCGGTCGAGCAGGCGCTGCCGCAACGCCGGCGGGACGTCGACGCGGGCGTCCTGGACGATGGACGCGACATCATAGGCGGTCGAGCCGATCATCGCGTCCTGGAAGTCGATCAGCCCGACACGGGCGACACCTTCCGCCGCCCCGTCCCAGATGATGTTGGGCGAATGGAAATCGCGCAGGAGCAGCGTCTTTTCGCCGGCGTCGACGATGGCGAAGAGATCGGTCCAGAGTGCGCGGAATTCGGCGATTTCATCATCGGAGAGTTTTTCGCCGCGAATGCGCGGAACATACCAGTCGGTCAGCAGTTCGGTCTCGATCAGGAAGGCGTCGAGATCGAAGTCCGGGACCACATGACGCGCGCCGTCGACATCGATTTCGCGCGGCCAGGAAACGGCATGCATCGCGGCAAGGCACTCGACGGACGCCGCGTAGCGATCGGCGATCGGCACCCGGTTTTCGTCGAGGACGCCGTCACCGCCCAGATGTTCGAGCAGGACGATGCCCCGATCGAGATCGAAGGCGAAGATGTCCGGCGCCCGGAAGCCTTTCTCCCTCAGCATGCGGCCGATGGCGACGAATGGCAGGATGTCCTCGGCGAGATGGGCGATCTGCGAATAGGGCTTGCCGTCGCGCACCGGCGGGCCGTCCGGCCGCTTCGGCGCGTTCATGAGGATCGCCCGTTCGCCGTCACGGTGGACGGTCTCGTAGGCCCGGGTCGACGCGTCGCCGAGCAGATATTCCCGGAAGGCGGTGCCCCAGCCGCAATTTTCGAGAAAGGCGCGCAAGGCCAGGCTGCGCCGCAGGCGCTGCGCGAAGCCCGGCGGCGCCGATATTTCCACATCCCGGGTATCGGGATCGTTCAGTGTCTCGGCGATTTCGAACCGGATCGATCCGCCCGGAAGATGACCTTCCGCGCGCTCCGGCCATTCGATGAAGGCGACGCCGGTTTCCAGCGCCTCCGGCAGGCCGAGTTCATCGATCTCGGCCGGGTCGGCGATGCGATAGAGATCGAAATGGGCAATCGCCAGGCGCAGATCGTAGTTCTGGACCAGCGTGAAGGTCGGGCTTGGAACCTCCAGCCTTTCGGCCCTGTCGCCGGCAACGGCGCGGATCGCGGCGCGGGCGAAGGTCGTCTTTCCGGCGCCGAGATCGCCGGCCAGCAGCACGCAGTCGCCGGGCTGCAGCGCCATGGCGAAATCATCCGCGAAGCCGACAAGGGCCTGTTGGGAGGGGAAGGAGAGTTTCACGGGAGGAGGGCCTGATGCCACGCGGCGTTCACCCGGCGCGGCCTATTCGGCGGCGACCTGGACGCCGGGCGGAACCTGCGGGAAATGCAGAACGACCTCGGTGCCGCGTTCCGGCGACGAATCGATGACGACCTCGCCTTCATGCAGGGTGACGAAGCTTTTCACCAGCGACAGGCCGAGGCCGGCGCCACGGCGGCGGCCGGGCTTGCCGGTTTCGAACGGATTGAAGATCTCGTCCATCGCCTCGGGCGGGATGCCCGGTCCGCGATCGCGAACCTTGAAGACCACCCCGCCTTCCTCGCGTTCGCAGGTGAAGGTGACGGTCGAATTCTCGGGCGCGAAGTCCGCGGCATTGGCGAGCACGTTGAACATGACCTGCCTGAGCCGTGCCGAATCGGCAAAGATCGAACCGGTGTCCGGTGCAATGCGGACGGCAAGATCGATGCCGTGTTCGCCGAAGCGGGAGGCAAGGCCCGCGGCCACTTCGCGCATCATCGGCTCGATCTCCACCTCGGAGAAGTCGAGCTCCATGATGCCGGCGTCGATCGTCGCCAGATCGAGAATATCGTCGACGATCAACATCAGCGCATCGGACGACGAGGCGATGTGATCGATATAATCGTGCTGTTTCTGGTTGAGCGTGCCGGTCGCCGGGCTCTGCAGCAGGTGGGTGAAGCCGGAAATGTTGGTGAGCGGCGTGCGCAGCTCGTAGGAGACATGCTGGATGAAGCGGCTGCGCAACTGCGCGGTGCGCATCAGCGCTTCGTTGCGGTCGCGCAGCGCGCGCTCGACCTGATCGGACGCGGTCACGTCGACGAAGGTGATCATGGTCTGGCCGTTGGGCAGAGGCGCGACCATCCAGGACAGGATGGCGTCGCCGACCGCGCAGCGGCCCGCCTCGTCGGAGCGGTCGTCCTCGAAGCCGGTGACGACGCCGGCGAAATAGGACCAAGGCTCGCTGTCGCCGAGACGCGTCTCGCAATGGCGGGCGATCTGCGAAATATGCAGGGACTGGCCCTTTTCCGGTTCCTGCAGGCCCCAGAAGCGCAGGAAGGCCGGGTTCGACAATTGCAGCCGGCCGTCGGAGCCGAACACCGCGACGCCTTCGGCCAGATGATCCAGCGTTTCGCCCTGGACGCGCACAAGCGTCTTGAAGCGGCTTTCCAGGTCGATGCGCTCGGTCAGGTTCTCGAAGACCCAGGTCAGCCCGCCCTTGGGGTGCGGATTGGCGACGACGCGCACGGTCTGTCCGTCCGGCAGGTGCCACCAGTGTTCCTGCGGCTCGACCGCCCGGTAGGCGGCGAGGACCCCGTCCTTCCAGCGGCGCCATTCGGGTTGCTCGGGCAATTTGCCCTCGGCACGCAGCTTGTCGAGGAACGCCGCATTGTCCGGCCCGGAATCGAGGAAGCCCTGATCGAGACCCCAGAGCTTCTGGAAGGCCTGGTTATAGAAGCGCAGTCTGGCGCTCTCGTCGAACATCGCCACCGCCGTCGTCAACTCGTCGAGGGTTTCCTCGTGGCTGCGGATGGTCTTGTTCAATTCGTTGCGCATGGCGTCGTAGTCGGTCTTGTCGATGGCAAGCCCGGCGGAGCCGAACGGCCCCTCGGCCTCGGCGACGTCGAAAACAAGGCGGTCGCCGTGGACGACCGTCGAGACGGATTCCTTGTAATTTCCGCCGGTCTCGCGGCCGACGGCGATCTTCTGCAGCGCCTGGGTGCCGAACAGTTCCGCACCCGACTTGACCGTTTCGGCGGAGGAGGCCTGGCCCGTCGCCGCGGCAAAGGCGCGGTTGACCCAGGCCAGCGCTCCGTCGGCGCTGCGCAGCCAGACCGGCGCGTCGAGCGTGTCGAGCAGCTGTTGCAGCGTTTCCAGCGTCTCGACGACGCGGCTGTGCTCAAGCGCCAGGCGGGCATTGCCCGCACGCTCGCCGGAAAGGTTTTCGAAACGGACCACCGCGCTCGATCCGTTGGTGCGGCCGATGACCTCGAGCGGCACACCGCGCCGCGTCTCGATGGTGTCATTGAACGGTTTCGCCTCGTCGCGCAGTTCGGCGACGAGATGCTCGATTCGGGCGGCGGAACGCGGTTCCAGCCAGCGGCCGAAAGCGAGAAAGGCGCCACGCTCGGGCGGCGCGCCGCAGCTGGCATCCAATGTGCCGATGATCACCGGCTTCTGGTCGCGATCCTCCCAGATGACGGCTCGCTGGCCTTCCGTCGTCGCCAGCGCCTCGAGCTTGCCGACCTGGGCGTTGAGAGTGACGACCCTGGCGCGCAGCAGTTCATTCTGGCGCGCGATGCGGCCGCGCTCGCGGATCAGCCAGAGCGCGGAGGCGAGCGCCGCCGTCATCGCGCCGGTGAAGAGCGCGAACTGCACGACTTCGGGCGTTCCGAAGGAGCCGCCGAGAATCTGGTCCACGATGCCGGTATTTTCCCCGGCGCGGGCAATCGACGTGCCCGTCCCGAGCGCGACGGATGTCCACAAAAGCGCAAATCGCCCGGAACGGACCATCAGTCCGCTCGGTCTCTTTGCCCTTTTCGAATCCGGCATCCTTCGTCCCCTCGCCGCAGGCACGGGAATTCGCCACGTTCATGTGGATTCCACGCAAACTTCGCGATTTCAGCGCACGCGCACGCATTCACGAATCACCCCAAGATACCCGCAGCGGGATTCCGCGTGAAGCGTCAAGGCGCTAAAAAAGAGGTCGGGAAACGACCTGCGTTCCCCGACCACTAGATGTAGCGTCTTAAGAAAAAGTTATCAGTACCTGTAGTGTTCCGGCTTGTAAGGACCCTTCGGCGTGACGCCGATATAGGATGCCTGTTCTTCGGAAAGCTCGGTCAGACGGGCGCCGAGCTTGTCGAGATGCAGGCGGGCGACCTTTTCGTCGAGGTGCTTCGGCAGGATATAGACCTCGTGACCGTACTGCTCGCCCTTGGCGAAGAGTTCGATCTGGGCCAGCACCTGGTTGGTGAAGGACGCACTCATCACGAAGCTCGGGTGGCCGGTGGCGTTGCCGAGATTGAGCAGGCGGCCTTCCGACAACAGGATCATGCGGTTGCCCTTCGGGAACTCGATCATGTCGACCTGCGGCTTGATGTTGGTCCATTTCAGGTTCTTGAGCGCGGCGACCTGAATTTCGTTGTCGAAGTGGCCGATATTGCCGACGATCGCCATGTCCTTCATCTCGCGCATGTGCTCGATGCGGATGACGTCCTTGTTGCCGGTGGTGGTGATGAAGATGTCGGCCGAGGACACGACGTCCTCGAGCTGGACGACCTCGAAACCGTCCATGGCGGCCTGCAGGCCGCAGATCGGATCGATCTCGGTGACCTTGACGCGGGCGCCGGCGCCGCGCAGCGACTGGGCCGATCCCTTGCCGACATCGCCGTAGCCGCAGACGACGGCGACCTTGCCGGCCATCATCACGTCGGTCGCGCGGCGGATGCCGTCGACCAGCGATTCCTTGCAGCCGTATTTGTTGTCGAATTTCGACTTGGTGACCGAGTCGTTGACGTTGATCGCCGGGAAGGGAAGCAGGCCCTTCTTCTGAAGCTGGTAAAGCCGGTTGACGCCGGTCGTGGTTTCCTCGGTCACGCCCTTGATGGCGTGGCGCTGCTTGACGAACCAGCCGGGGCTCGCCGCCATGCGCTTCCTGATCTGCGCGAACAGGAATTCCTCTTCCTCGGACGCCGGCTTGGAAAGGACGTCCTCGCCTTCCTCGGCGCGGGCGCCGAGCAGGATGTACATGGTCGCATCGCCGCCATCGTCGAGGATCATGTTGGACAGGCCGTCATCGGGCCACTGGAAGATCTGGTCGGTATAGGTCCAGTAATCCTCGAGCGACTCGCCCTTGACGGCGAAGACCGGCGTGCCGGTCGCGGCGATCGCGGAGGCGGCATGGTCCTGGGTGGAGAAGATGTTGCAGGACGCCCAGCGGACGTCGGCGCCGAGCACCTTCAGCGTTTCGATCAGCACGGCGGTCTGGATCGTCATGTGCAGCGAGCCGGAAATGCGCGCGCCCTTCAGCGGCCGGGATTCGCCGAATTCCTCGCGGCAGGCCATCAGGCCCGGCATTTCGGTTTCGGCGATATCGATTTCCTTGCGGCCGTAATCGGCGAGCGCGATATCTGCGATCGCGTAATCGTTCGAATTGGACATGTGCAACTCCGTTCGGTTTCGGCGCTCCGTAGCAGAGACCGGCCAAACTGACAATCGCAATATAAGGAAATCTTTATATCCTGATTTGACAAGGCCCCCGGGCCTTCATCACTCGCCCTCGCCGAATTTGTCGGCGAGGAGGCCGGCGACCGCGTCGAGCGCCTTCTCGGCATCCGGACCGTCGGCGGTCACCTCGATCCGGCAGCCCGGGCCGGCGGCCAGCAGCATCAGCCCCATGATCGAGGTGCCATGGACCGACAGGCCGTCCTTCGACACGGTCACGGTCGCATCGAACTCGTCGACCAGCTTGACGAATTTGGAAGAGGCGCGCGCATGCAGGCCGCGCTTGTTGGTGATCACAAGCGCCCGCGTCGATTTGGAAACCTGTTTGGTCAAGCGCGGTTACTTTCCCGCCAGGATCTGGCTTGCCACGTTGATATATTTGCGCCCGGCCTCGCAGGCCTGCGTCAGCGCCTCCGCCATCGGCTGGTCCTCGCGCACGCGGGCGAGCTTGATCAGCATCGGCAGGTTCATGCCGGCAAGGATCTCAATGCGCCCGGTCTCCATGACCGAAATCGACAGATTGGAGGGCGTGCCACCGAACATGTCGGTGACGATGATGACGCCTTCGCCGCTGTCGACATCGGCGACGCGGGCGAGGATATCGCGGCGACGCTGCTCCATGTCGTCCTCGGCACCGATGCAAACGGTCGCGAACTGAGCCTGGGATCCAACAACATGTTCGACGGCACTTTTGAATTCGTCCGCCAGGTTTCCGTGCGTTACAAGCACGACGCCAATCATCCCGTCATCTCTCCCGTTCAGCCCGACGGCCTTGTTTCGATTACCGTTTGAAGCGTCCCTTAAGGGCGGCCCGCATCTTGATCAGCAAAATTTTGCCATGACAAGGCTTTTTGGGCGTTTCCGGCCTAAAGCGCCCGTTCCGAAAGGCCGAGCCAACCGAGGACGGCGTAGGCACAGGACACCGGAGAACGCTCCAGAAGCGCCAGTTCCGGCAGGGCGACACCTTCAAAGATGGCGCGGCGATCGGGATCGGCCACCCTGTCCGCCTCGTCCGGCGGCGAAAGAAACACGGAAAGAACAAGCCGCGTATCGGGTTTCCACCGGGCGTGGCCGACATTGACAATGCCGAGACCGCGAAATTCGATCAGGCCCCGGATGCGGTCGGGCACGGATGCGACGAGATCTCCGGTCGTTTCGTCTCGCGCCAGGAAGGCGTAATCGTCGGCGATCAGGGCGGACGCTATGTCGCTGGCGCGGCAGCGCGACAGGAGTTCGATGGCGAGCGCCGTCTTTCCCGAGCCGGACGGGCCGCGGATCAAGACACCGCGATGATCGATCTCGACGACGGTGGCATGTTCGAGAGACCCGGCGCCGCTGCTCGTGGCGTCAGCCGTCATTCGCGCGGCAACCGGATCGTGAACCGCGCGCCGGCCGGCTTGCCATCCGGACCGTCCGGAATGTTCTCGGCGGTCAGCGTACCGCCATGGGCTTCGACGATCTGGCGGGAAATCGACAGGCCGAGGCCGGAATTGCGGCCGAACTGGTCGATGCCGGGCCGGTCGGTATAGAAGCGCTGGAAGATCTTCTCGATATTCTCGACCTGGATGCCCGGACCATTGTCCTCGACCCGGATCACGACATGGTCGGGCGTCGTCGACAGGCGGATATCGATCCGGCCATCCTGATCGGGCACGAAGGAAAAGGCGTTCTGGACCAGATTGGTGATGACCTGGCCGATGCGCAATTCATGCCCGTTGACGAAATAGCCCTTGGCGTTGGCCGGAAGCTTGTCGACATACAGGCGAAGAACGCCGGTGGCAGAACGGTTCTGGCCGAGGATGGAGATCAGTTCGCGCAACAGCTTGGCGAGATCGACCGTGGTCGCATCCTCGCGCACCAGTTCCGCATCGAGCCGCGACGCGTCGGAGATGTCGGTGATCAGCCGGTCGAGACGCTGGACGTCATGCTGGATGACGTCGGTCAGGCGCTTGCGCATGTCGTCGTTCTTGGCGAGCGGCAGCGTCTCGACGGCGCTGCGCAACGAAGTCAGCGGATTCTTGAGCTCGTGGCTGACATCGGCGGCGAAGCTCTCGATCGCATCGATGCGGGCATAGAGCGAATTCGTCATGTCGCGCAGCGCAACCGAGAGGTTGCCGATCTCGTCCTGCCTGGTCGAGAAATCCGGGATCTCCTCGCGCATCTTGATGCCGCGGCGCACGCGCACGGCCGCGGCGGCCAGCCGCCGCAGCGGATTGGCGATGGTTCCGGCCAGCGCCACCGACAGGATGATGTTGACGATCACCGCGACCCCGAAAACGCGGAGCATGGCAAAGCGTTCGGCGCGGACGATCTTGTCGATGTCGCCGCCCTGGGTCGACAATTGCAGCACGCCGAGCACGGCGCGGTAACGCTGGATCGGGACCGCGACGGAGACGATCATCTCGCCTTGCTGGCTGATGCGCACGATCTGGGAGCGGCCGCCGGCGAGTGCGCTCATCACTTCCGAATAGGCCGTGCCGCTGCCACCGGGCTGTTCGGTATAGAGGGCCAGATCGCGGCGCCGGAAAATGCGCGAGATGATCTTGTCGATCCGGTCGAGCAAGCCCGTTTCGCCATTATCGACCGGCGGCAGGCCGTAACGCAGGACCTGGCCGCCGGAATAAAGGTGGCGGGAATCGAGCAGAAGGTTGGCGTCGCGGTCGTAGATGCGCGCGCGGGTGCGGGTCGGCGAGATCAGCCGGCGCAGCACCGGCGCGACCTTTTCGGGATTGATGGGAAAATCGAGATTATCGAGCCGGTCGGCATTGGGGACGATGCTTTCGCCGGCCTGCAACTCGAGCAGCTTGTCGGGATCGATCAGGATGGCGTTGGTCTCGACATTGGCCGAGGCGGCGATGGCGCCGGCGATAATCTCGCCCTGGGTCATCAGGCTTTCCACGCGGGCATCGATCAGGCCGTCGCGGAACTGGTTGATGTAGAGGATGCCCGACATCAGCACGCCGAGGGCGGCGAGGTTGAGGAACAGGATGCGGCGGGTCAGCGAGGAAAAGATGAAGCCGCCGAACAGACGGCGAAACGGCCGCAACAGGCGGGACAGGAGTCCCGCCGATTCCCGCGGCGCAGGTTTCTCCCGGGCCGGCTTGGCCCCGGCCATTCCGGCCCGGTATGCAATGTGATCCGTTTCCGCCGTCATCGCATTTCCGGTTTCCAGCCCGCGTTCTGCCCGTCCGCGGTTCCGATCAGGTCTCGCGGAAACGGTAACCGACGCCATACAACGTCTCGATCATGTCGAAACTGTCGTCGACCGCCTTAAATTTCTTGCGCAGGCGCTTGATATGGCTGTCGATCGTCCGGTCGTCGACATAGACCTGATCATCATAGGCCGCATCCATCAGCGAATCACGGCTTTTCACGACGCCCGGGCGTTGCGCCAACGCATGCAGGATCAGGAACTCGGTGACGGTCAGCGTTACCGGCTGATCCTTCCAGGTGCAGGTATGGCGTTCCTGGTCGAGCACGAGATTGCCGCGCACGATGGATTGCGCCTGGCCGGCGCCCTCGCCCTTGACCATGACCTCGCGCGCCGCAGTGCGGCGCAGGACCGCCTTGACCCGTTCGACCAGCAACCGTTGCGAAAACGGCTTGGTGATGAAATCGTCGGCGCCCATCTTCAGGCCGAACAACTGGTCGATCTCGTCGTCCTTGGAGGTCAGGAAAATGACCGGCAGGTCCGACTTCTGGCGCAGGCGGCGCAGCAGCTCCATGCCGTCCATGCGCGGCATCTTGATGTCGAGAATGGCGAGATTGGGCGGACGCGCGACAAGGCCCTCCAGCGCGGATGCGCCGTCGGTGAAGGTCTCGACCCGGTAACCCTCCGCCTCCAATGCGATCGAGACGGATGTCAGAATGTTCCGGTCGTCATCGACCAGCGCAATCGTCTGCATGCTGAAATTCTCCCCAGCCATGGCGTCGTGTCCCTTGCTCGTCTCGGAAACCGAGCCGTTGACGCCCAAACTTGGCGCAAAATGTGGCACAGAACACATCTGGTGTCATGGCAAGCACGATTTCCATGCCTGCATGCCGATGACTTATGCGCTCATGCAAATTGTCCGGCGACCGGAACGGTGGCCTGTGGCTAACACCCGAGTTGAACCGATTAAATTTTTTTTTGAAAACTTAAATCGATTAATTGATTTGAAATGGCACGCAATTTCTGTTTCAGGCTCTATTCTGTTTAAACGCAAATTTAAACGGGATTAAAAATTTCGCAGGCTTTTTCGAGCTTTTACACAAGAAACGCACAGACCACCGGTGAGGACAATGAAAACACAGGGCTTGTTCAATGCAGGGCACGGATTGGAGAAACACGGATTTCGCGCGCCTGCTGCCGTCTATTACAACCTCACCGAGGCTGAACTGTACGAAGAAGCGATCGACCGGCGCGAGGCGCAGCTGAGCGCGCATGGCGCACTCGTCGCCAAGACCGGCGTTCACACCGGCCGTTCGGCGAAGGACAAGTTCATCGTCAAGGACGGCACCGTCGACGACCACATCTGGTGGGACAACAACAAGGCGATGTCGACGGAAGACTTCGACCGGCTGCATGCCGATTTCCTGACCCAGGCCCAGGGCATGGAGCTGTTCGTGCAGGATCTCGTCGGCGGCGCCGACAAGGAGCACCAGCTCAAGGTTCGCGTGGTAACGGAAAACGCCTGGCACTCGCTGTTCATCCGCAATCTGCTGATCCGGCCCGAGCGCGACGCGCTGTCGTCCTTCGTGCCGGAAATGACGATCATCGACCTGCCGTCCTTCGAGGCCGATCCGGAGCGGCACGGCTGCCGGAGCGGCACGGTCATCGCCGTCGACCTGACGCGCATGATCGTGCTGATCGGCGGAACCTCCTACGCCGGCGAGATGAAGAAATCGGTCTTCACCGCGCTCAACTACATCCTGCCGGAAAAGGGCGTCATGCCGATGCACTGCTCGGCCAATGAGGGCCCGGACGGCGATGTCGCGGTGTTCTTCGGCCTGTCGGGCACCGGCAAGACCACGCTGTCGGCCGATCCCGAGCCGCACGCTGATCGGCGACGACGAACACGGCTGGAGCGAAAACGGCGTCTTCAACTTCGAGGGCGGCTGCTACGCCAAGACGATCAAGCTGTCGCGCGAAGCCGAGCCGGAAATCTACGCGACGACGGAGCGCTTCGGCACGGTTCTGGAAAACGTCATCCTCGACGACGCCAAGATGCCCGACTTCGACGACGCGTCGCTGACGGAGAACACGCGCTGCGCCTATCCGCTGCACTTCATCCCGAATGCCAGCGCGACCGGCACGGGCAGCCAGCCGCAGAACATCATCATGCTGACGGCCGACGCCTTCGGCGTGATGCCGCCGATCGCCAAGCTGACGCCGGCGCAGGCGATGTATCACTTCCTGTCCGGCTACACGGCCAAGGTCGCCGGCACCGAAAAGGGCGTGACCGAGCCGGAAGCCACCTTCTCGACCTGCTTCGGCGCGCCGTTCATGCCGCGCCATCCGTCGGAATACGGCAACCTGCTGCGCGATCTGATCGCCAAGCACGATGTCGATTGCTGGCTGGTCAATACCGGCTGGACCGGCGGCGCCTATGGAGTCGGCAGCCGCATGCCGATCAAGGCGACGCGCGCGCTGCTGAAATCGGCGCTCTCCGGCGAACTCAACAGCGTCGAATTCCGTACCGATCCGAATTTCGGCTTCGCGGTCCCGGTTGCCGTCGAAGGCGTCGACAGCGCGATCCTCGATCCGCGCGGCACCTGGGCCGATGCGGACGCCTATGACCGCCAGGCCGAGAAACTCGCCGCCATGTTCACGGCGAATTTCGAAAAATTCGCCGATCACGTCGATCTCGACGTGATGGATGCAGCGCCTCGATTTCTCCAGGCCGCTGAATAACAGCGACCCGCAAGGGTGAGTTCACGGCGTCTGCCTTCGGGCAGACGCCGTTTTTCGTTTCCGCGGAGGCTTTTTTCGCGCCGCCGCCAAGCGTATCGTCCCGCCGCATGAGCGATCTGACGAACACCCCGCCAAATCAGGACCACATACGATGAGCGTCGAACAGCCTGCCGATCCGGTACGGCCTGGAGCTGCCCGGCTGGTCGATGACCGAGGAATTCGTGCTCGCCTCCGGGCCGGGCGGCCAGAACGTCAACAAGACGTCGTCGGCCGTTCAGCTGCGGTTTTTCGCCGGCGCGGCCGGCGTCTTCACCGATGCGCAACTGCACCGGCTGATGCAGCTTGCGGGAAAGCGCGCCGGCAAGGACGGCTCGATCCTGATCCAGGCGAGCCGCTTTCGCGCCCAGGAGCGCAACCGCGAGGATGCGCGCGAACGGCTCAGGCAGCTGGTCCTCAAGGCGCTGGAGCCGCCGCCGCCGCCACGCAGGAAGACGCGGCCGACGCGCGGTTCGGTCGAGCGGCGGCTGAAGGCAAAGGCCGGGCGGTCGCAGATCAAGAAAATGCGCGGTTCGGTGGACGCCGAGGACTAGCGCCACCGACCCGACGGCACTAGGGTTTCCCCGTCGCGCCGCTCGGCGCTTTTTCGGTTCAGTTTGGAAGGATATTGCGATGGGATTTTTCGATTTCGTGAAATCGGCCGGCAAGAAACTCGGCTTCGGAGACGATGACAATGACAATGCCAAGGCGCTGAAGAAGGAACTCGATTCCTACAAGCTCGGCACCGACGCGGTGCAGGTCGAGGTCAAGGGCGACACCGCGATCATCAAGGGCGCGGTGGAAGACCAGTCGGTGTTCGAGAAGGCCGTCGTCGCCATCGGCAACACGCTCGGCATTTCCAAGGTCGAGGCGTCCGAACTGAAGGTGGTCCCGCCGGAGAGCGGATTGAAGCTCGATGCCGGCGCCGACATGAACGCCATCATCGCCGCGGCAACGCCTGCCAAGTCGCCGAAATTCCATACGGTGGAAAAGGGCGACACGCTGTGGGCCATTGCCGAGAAGGCCTATGGCAACGGCTCGAAATACAACGCCATCTTCGAGGCCAACCGGCCGATGCTGACCCATCCGGACAAGATCTATCCCGGCCAGGTGCTGCGCATCCCGGATCTCGACGCGGCCTGATGCCAATTCCGCCGGCGGCGCATGGCGCATCGCCGGCGGCACACCAGATTCGATCCATGCTGGTTCTTCCCAAGGGCGTCCGCCACATTCCGGGCTGTCTTTCGCCCGACGCGCAACGGGCGCTTCTCGACGACATCCGCGCGGTCGTGAAAGACGCGCCGCTCTACACGCCGGCGATGCCGCGCACCGGCAAGCCGATGAGCGTGCGCATGACCAATTGCGGATCGCTCGGCTGGGTCACCGACAAGCAACGCGGCTACCGCTACCAGGCCACGCATCCCGCCACCGGCAAGCCGTGGCCGCCGATCCCCGCGGCGCTCCTGAAAATCTGGGAGGATTACAGCGGATACGGCCATCCACCGGAGGCCTGCCTGATCAATTTCTATGACGAGACGGCGAAAGATGGGCCTGCACCAGGACCGCGACGAGGAGGATTTCGACGCGCCGGTCGTGTCGATCTCGCTCGGCGACACCTGCCTGTTCCGGATCGGCGAGACGACACGGTCGGGGCGCACCGTCTCGCTGAAACTGGACAGCGGCGACATCATCGTGCTCGGCGGCGCGGGACGATTGTGCTTCCACGGCGTCGACCGGATCTATCCGTCGACCTCGGCGCTGCTAAAGAATGGCGGGCGGATCAATCTGACGTTGCGCCGGGTGACGAAGCCCTAGCGCTCGCCGCCTGCCAAGCCGGCAGGAGATCCTTGCGCAGGGCGACCCTCGCCCATGTGTCTGCGTAGACGACCTGATAATTCGACAATATCTGCGCGAATCGCGGATCGGCGCCTATCACCGCATCGGCGCCCGCCGGCTCGGGATCGAGCATGACCACATCCGGCGGCGTCGCCGTCCAGACACCGGTCTTGTAGGCAATCTCCTTCGCGACCACGTCTTCAATGCGTTCCCGCCGCGCCCTGTCGATGGCCGGATCCGAGTTGGCCGTGACGGCACCCCAGACGGCGATCCAGTCCGCGCATGTTCGCTCGAGCCATCTTCCCCGCACGCTTCGCGTAAAGGGATGGCCGACACCGATGTTCGAGGAGACGCTTGCAACAACCGGATGCGGAACGACGGCGCGAACATGCCTGACAAGTTCTTCCGGCGGATTGAAACGTGTCCACGCGAGACCGGTGCCGGCAATCGTTATGCTGGCGGCGACCAAGAGCACGATCATTACCGGGCCGCCGGGAAGTTCGCCGCGGCGCTGCGATTCCGCAACCATCCAGCGCGCACCGGCAATGGCGATCGCCAGCGCCGTGAGCGAGAGAGCGGGCATCGCATGATAGTTCCACCCCTTCCCCATGACGAGAAAAGCGATGTAGAAACCGAGCGCGGCAGCGGCAAATGTCCAGACCAGCGGATTTTCCCTGCGCGGCGCCGCCACGATCATCAGGAAGGAAAGCAGCGCGCCCAGCACAAGCTGCATCCAGTCCGACACGAAAATCAGCGTGAAGAGCGAGTGCCGGACGAGATAAACGTCAAGCAGCAACGGAACCATGCGCGTCAGGTATTCCGGATACGAAGCCCACAACAGCCAGCCGTAGACCACCGTCGCGGCGGCGGCGACCAAGACTTCTGGGCTCACCAGGACACGGATCGAGCGCGCCGTCCAGGCGGCGAGCAGATAGGGGAACAGGAAGGCCAGCGCGTAGTGCGGCTTGACCATCATCGTGACGGCCGCGCCGAGACCGGCGACCACGGCCCAGGCAAAACCCGGCCCGCTCCCGTTTCGGCCACTCATGCGCCATGCCGCCAGCACCAGCATCGGGAGCGCCGCCGCCAGCCCGAAATGCTCGCGCTGGGAGAATGTGGACGGGATGAACAGGACCAGCACATACAGGCCGACGGGCAAGAGGGCGAACCGTTCGCGAGCGGTCGTCAACCCGAGCCGACCGCTCATCGACAGGGCGATCCAGCCGAATCCGATCACCCACAGATAGGTGGCAATTTCGGTCCAGGTTTCCGCAGTCACGGGTGTCACCGTCCCGAGCCACACCATCGGCAAATAGAGGAAGGCGGAAAAGGGCGGATTGGTCTCCCAGATGTCGGCGTAGAGCCTCTCGCCCGCCAGCATTTTCTCGCCGACCGTCAGGAGCCAGCTGACATCCGTATGGGTACCGCCAAGGACGAAGACATTCCAGAAAGAGACCGCCAATACGGCGGCGCAAGCGAACAGCGAGAGCTGCTGCGGGCGAAAACCGGCGATGCCGCTATAGGCGCCGGTTGCGGAAGCTGCAGCATCCCGAACGGTCATGGCATTCCGGCCTCTCCCGCGGTAGCCCGGCCGAAAACGAACCAGCGCAAGGCGACGAAGTTTATCGCCGGCACCAGCGTCGCCGCCAGCATGACTGGAATGATGAGCGCAAGCCCCATCACGTCATGCAAGACGAAGGGAAGCAGGGTAGAGATGGAAAATCCGACTGCGGTCACGACAGCAAAGCGCGGCGCCTCGTGTTGATGGCGGCCATCCGACGAAAAGGTAAAGGTCTTGTGCGCCGAATAAGAAAACACTGCACCTATGCAAGAGGCAACAAATGCCGATATTGCGGACGGCCATTGTGTGAAGAAGGCATCCAACGACAACGTCACCACGATATAAATCGCGGTCGAGCACAATCCGACGATTGCGAAGCGGAGGATCTGAGCGAAATATGGCGGTACTTTCCAGCCGGATATATGATCCGTGTTGGTCATGCTGTCAGCCTCCGATCACTCGCATGAGGCACAGCCGGCGCATCTTCAAAACCGGCACGCCGATCGACGACGTAAAGCGGGCGGCGCTTCACTTCGGCATGAATGCCGCCGACATAGAGCCCAACGACGCCGGTCATGAAGAGGTTCATTCCCGACAGGAAGGACACGATCACGATGGTAGAGGTCCAACCGGACACAACGCCGTTGCTGAACAGCCAGGCCGCCACGGCGTAGAATCCGAAAAGGACCGAAAGGCCGGACACGGCAAGGCCCGCCCAAAGCGCGAAGCGCAGCGGCTTTTCCGAAAAGGAGACGATGCCGTGCACGGCGAGGCGTAGCATCTTCCAGAACGGGTATTTGGTTTCGCCGGCGGCGCGCGGCGGACGGCAATAGGTCACTTCGGCCTGGGAGAAACCCAGCCAACCGAACATGCCCCGCACGAAACGATCGCGTTCCGGCATCATCCGGAACGCGTCGAGCGCCTTGCGGTTCACCAGACGGAAATCGCCGACATCGCGCGGGATCTGCACATCGGTCATGTATGACAGAAAGCGGTAATAGGCGGCGGCCGTGATCTTCTTGAAGGCCGTCTCGCCTTCGCGGCCGACGCGGCGCGCATAGACGATATCGTGGCCTTCCTTCCATTTCTCGACGAGGTCGAGTACGATTTCAGGCGGATCCTGCAGGTCGGCATCCATCACGATCACGGCCTCGCCGGAGGCGGCATCCATACCCGCGGTAATGGCAACCTGGTGGCCGAAATTGCGCGACAGGCAAATCAGCCGCAGACGGGCATCTTCCTTGACCTTCTCATTAAGATAGATCACGCCGGTGTCGCGGCTGCCGTCATCGACGAAGATCGCTTCCGCGGGGCCGTCGAGCTGATCGAGCAACGCCCTGATGCGAACGAGGAGCACCGGCAGCACGGCCTCCTCGTTATAGATCGGGATGACCAGACTATAGCGAATGGCCGCTTTTTTCGATTTCGCTGACTTCGACATCGTCTTTCCGGGGCGCCAGATTTTCATCCGCACGCTAGGATAGACGTCATAATTTTGACTTAACGGAGCGGTTTCGCCTGGCTCTAAAGCTTCCGCAACAACACTTCCTCGACCAGGTGGTCGGAGCCCTTCTTGAGGATCAGGTCGGCGCGCGGGCGCGTCGGCTGGATGTTTTCCTTCAGGTTCTTCAGGTTGATATTGGTCCAGAGACCCTCGGCGATCGACCGCGCCGCGTCGGGCGACAGTTCCGAATAGCGGTGGAAGAAGGACTTCGGATCGCGGAACGCGGTCTCGCGCAGCCGCATGAAGCGGGTCACGTACCAGTCGTGGATCTTGTCCTCGTCGGCGTCGATATAGATCGAGAAGTCGAAATAGTCCGAGACGAAGGGCACCATCTTGCCGTCCTCGGGCAGGTCGCGAACCTGCAGCACGTTGATGCCCTCGAAGATCAGGATGTCCGGCCGGTCGATGGTGACATACTGGTCCGGCAGCACGTCATAGACCAGGTGCGAATAGAGCGGCGCGCGCACCGAATGCTCGCCCGCCTTGAGCTGCGACAGGAAGCGCAGCACGGCGCCAACATCGTAGCTCTCGGGAAAGCCCTTGCGCTCCATCAGCCCCTGTTCGCGCAGCACGGCGTTGGGAAGCAGGAAGCCGTCGGTGGTGACCAGGGAGACCTTCGGGCTCGACGGCCAGCGCCCGAGAAGCTCCTTCAGGATACGGGCGGTGGTGGACTTGCCGACCGCGACCGAACCGGCGATGCCGATGATGAAGGGCGTCTTGATCGCCTCGTCGACATTGAGAAAGTGCTTGCGCTGTTCGAACAGGCTCTGCGACGCCTCGACATGGGCGTAGAGCAGGCGCGACATCGACAGGTAGATGCGCCGGACCTCGTCGAGGTCGACCGGGTCGTCGAGCGAGCGCAGCCGCATGACCTCGTCGGCGGTCAGCGTCAGCGGTGTGTCGGCGCGAAATTCCGACCATTTGCCCGCCGAAAAACGCCGATAGGGCGACAATTCGCTGCCCGAAAGCTGGTCGAGAGGATTGAGATGCGCTGCCGAGCTGCCGCGCCTGACGGGCTGGTCCATGAATACGCCTGTGGTCACTCCCTTGCGCGCGCTGCCTTTTCCTGCAGCCCGGTCTGTCCGGTGCGCTTCTGCAACTCTGTCATGACATCATCCAATGCCACGCCGCGGATGTGCAGAACAACGAGCAAATGATATAGCAGGTCCGCGGTTTCCTCCACAAGCGCGTCCCGATCGGGCCCGATCGCGGCGATCACGGTCTCGACCGCCTCCTCGCCCAGTTTCTTCGAGGCCTTCGCAATGCCGTTGGCGACGAGTTTCGCCGTCCAGGACTGCTCGTCGCCGGAAGTGGCGCGAGCCGCGACGATGCGCTCGAGGTCATTCAGCGAAAAATCAGGCATGTGATGAATTCCGGTTTCAGGTGTCGCGGCGCACGGCGATGCCGGCTGCCGCCATGTGGTCCTTGGCCTCGGCGATCGTATAGGTTCCGAAGTGGAAAATCGAGGCGGCGAGAACGGCGGTGGCGTGACCGTCGCGGATGCCCTCGACCAGATGATCGAGCGTGCCGACACCGCCCGACGCGATCACCGGGACGCGCACCGCGTCGGCGACGGCGCGCGTCAGCGGGATGTTGTAGCCGATCTTGGTGCCGTCGCGGTCCATCGAGGTGAGCAGGATCTCGCCGGCGCCGAGTTCGACGACCTTGCGCGCATAGTCCACCGCGTCGATGCCGGTCGGCACGCGGCCGCCATGGGTGAAGATTTCCCAGCGCGGCCCGTCCTCGCCCTCGTCGACCGTCTTGGCGTCGATGGCGACGACGATGCACTGGTTGCCGAACTTGTCGGCGGCTTCGGCGACGAGTTCGGGGCGTTTCACGGCCGCGGTGTTGATCGACACCTTGTCGGCGCCGGCCAGCAGGAGCTTGCGCACATCTTCCACCGCACGAACGCCGCCGCCGACGGTCAGCGGCATGAAGCACTGCTCGGCGGTGCGGGCGACGACGTCGTAGATCGTGTCGCGGTTTTCCGACGAGGCGGTGATGTCGAGGAAGCAGAGTTCGTCGGCGCCGGCGGCATCGTAAGCCTTGGCGGCCTCGACCGGATCGCCGGCATCGATCAGGTCGACGAAATTGACGCCCTTGACGACGCGGCCGTCCATGACATCCAGACAGGGAATGACGCGGGCCTTGAGGGTCAACGGACGGCCTCCTTTTTCGTTTGCGCGTCCTCGCCGCCATGCGGCTGCGGGCGGCGCGGGCAGTCCATGACATCGACAGGGAATGACGCGAGCCTTGAGGGTCAACGGACGGCCTTTTCATTTGCGCGTCCTCGCCGCCATGCGGCTACGGGCGGCGCGGCAGTCCATGACATCAGCAGGGAATGACGCCGGCTTTCAGATCAGTCCAGCCTCTTGCCCGAAAGGATCGCCAGCGCCTCGTCCGGGTCGATGCGGCCGTCATAAAGCGCCCGGCCGGAAATCGCGCCTTCCAGTTTCGCCGCATCCGGCATGGTCATGCGCACGATGTCGACGATGGAGGCGAGCCCGCCGGAGGCGATGACGGGAATCGACACGGCATCGGCGAGATCGATGGTCGATTCCCAGTTGATGCCGGTCAGCACGCCATCGCGGTCGATGTCGGTGTAGATGATCGCGGCGACGCCCGCGCCCTCGAATTTCCGCGCCAGTTCGATGACGCCGAGTTCGGACGCCTCCGCCCAGCCCTCGACGGCGACCTTGCCCTTCTTGGCGTCGATGCCGACGGCGATCCGGCCCGGAAATTCCTTGCAGGCTTCCTTCACCAGATCGGGATCACGCACGGCGACGGTGCCGAGAATGACACGGGCGAGACCCCTGGAGAGCCAGTTCTCTATATGGGCGAGCGTGCGGACGCCGCCGCCGAGCTGGACCGGGTTCTTCGTCGCCGCGATAATCGCGTCAACCGCCGTCCCGTTGACCGAATGGCCTTCGAAGGCGCCATTCAGGTCAACGACATGCAGCCACTCGAAACCCTGGTCCTCGAAGGCCTTCGCCTGGGCGGCGGGATCGGTGTTGTAGACGGTCGCCTTGGCCATGTCGCCCTTGACGAGGCGCACGCACTGGCCGTCCTTCAGGTCGATGGCGGGAAAGAGGATCTTGTTCGCTGGCATGGTCTCACGGCTTCCATTTCAGGAAATTCGCGATCAGGGCGAGACCGAGCGTCTGGCTCTTTTCGGGGTGGAACTGGGTGCCGAACATGTTGGCGCGCGCGACGGCAGCCGTCACCGGCCCGCCATAATCGGTGTACGCGACCAGATCGGCCTCGTTTGCGGCGGCGAGGTGATAGGAATGGACGAAATAGGCGTGCAACCCGTCGGGGCCGGTGCGGATACCGTCAAAAAGCGGGTGCGGGCGGACAAGATCCAGCGTGTTCCAGCCGATCTGCGGAATTTTCAGCGACGGATCGGACGGCGTCATCTCGACGACGTCGCCGGCAATCCAGCCAAGGCCTCCGGTGACGGTCTTTTCCAGCCCGCGCGTCGACATCAGCTGCATGCCGACGCAGATGCCGAAGAAGGGGCGGCCCCTGTTCACGACCGCCTCGTTCAGCGCGTCGACCATGCCGGGGACGGCGTCGAGGCCGGCGCGGCAATCGGCATAGGCGCCGACGCCGGGCAGGACGATGCGGTCGGCCGTCGCGACGCGCCCGGCATCGGACGTCAGGTCGATTTCGGCGGATATGCCGGCTTCGCGCGCCGAGCGCTCGAAGGATTTGACCGCCGAACGCAAATTGCCTGAGCCGTAATCGATGATCGCGACACGCATGACCGTCACCGTCCCGTCTCGTTGAAGCCGAACAGCATGTCGGATTGCGGCGGCAGCGGCGGAGGCGCCGGATCGGCTTTCAGGACCGCCGGACGCACCGGTTCGGCAGGCTTTTGCGCCCCGTGGCCGGCGAACCAGCGCAGTTCCGCTTCCTCGAGGCCGGGCGCGACGATCGTTCCGGCGTCGACGTAGCCGTCGCGGCGATAGCGCGCGATGCGCCAGGACGGCCCTTCCAGCGCGACGAAAAAGCTGACGACGATACCGGCAAGCCCGATCGCCGCGCCTGGCGCGAGGAATTCGCCGACCAGACCAAGCGCGCCGGAGAGCAGAAACAGCATCAGCGCCGCGAACCAGAGCCGGTACCAGAGCAGCCAGATCAGCGGGAAGACCAGCGCCAGAAACGAGAACTCATCGCGCACGAAGACCGTTTCCGGCCGGGTCCCGCTGACCGGCGCGCGTTCCATGACGACATAACTTGCCATGATGTCCGCCTATCCGTTGAGGGAACCCTTGGTCGAGGGAATGACGCCCGCCTGGCGCGGATCGATCTCGACGGCGCTGCGCAGCACCCGCGCCACCGCCTTGAAGCAGGTCTCGGCGATGTGGTGGCTGTTGGCGCCGCAGAAATTCTCGACATGAAGCGTGATGCCGGCATTCTGCGTGAAAGCCTGGAAGAATTCGCGCACCAGCTCGGTATCGAACGTGCCGACCTTGGCGGTCGGGAACTCGACCTTCCAGACGAGAAAAGGACGGCCCGACACGTCGATCGCCGCGCGCGTCAACGCCTCGTCCATCGCAAGGTCGAGGCTGGCATAGCGGGTGACGCCGCGGCGGTCGCCGAGCGCCTTGGCCAGCGCCTGACCGAGCGCGATGCCGGTATCCTCCACGGTGTGGTGGTCGTCGATGTGAAGATCGCCCTTTGCGCTGACCGTCATGTCGATCAGCGAATGGCGCGAAAGCTGATCGAGCATGTGATCGAAGAAGCCGACACCGGTGTTCATGTCGTGCTTTCCCGTTCCGTCCAGATTGACGGTAACGTCGATTGCGGTCTCGTTCGTCTTGCGGCTGATTTCAGCCGTGCGCGCGGTCATGGCGAATGCCCCTTATTTTCGGCGACTGCGCCTCATAACAAGGGATTAGCGCAAATGCCAGCCTATGACAGGCCTTCGGCACGCTTCAAAGCTTTCAACGCGTTAAGCGTGATCCACTTGCTGGGCTCGCCCTTTTCCTCAATCGGAACGAGCAGGCTGGGATTGTAGGTATTCTCAAGCAGCCAGCGCCCGTTATCGGTCTGTTTCGAACGAACAAGTTCGACCGCCTCCCTCATTCGGTTGTCGCGATATCCCAGATCGAGGAGAAGATTGAGGATTTCGAGAGCGTCGGTCTGGTACATGAGCGGAAAGCCGAATTTCCTCCATCCCGGCTTCGAGACACGTTTCAGATCGTGGCTGCGCTTGAAAATGTGATGGATGAGCAGGAACTCGGCGGCCCGTTCGATCGTCTTGCGAATAGCGGGGGATCGCGCCTCCACCGGGATTTCGGCGAAGGCCTTCAACGACTTGACGACACCCATGTGGCAAGTGTGCCGACCCCAGCATATCTCCCAATTGTCGTAGGGCCATCCTGTTGGCGCTTCGCCGTCGCCGTCGTCGTAACGCTGGTATGTCGTCACCCAGTCCGTGGCCGAGCATACACGCGGATCCTCCAGAAAACCGAAGCGGATCAGCACCCAGAGCATGTTGCCAGTCAGACACGGGATGACACCGCTGGCCTGGCCACCCGCCTTGCCACCGCGCTGGGATAAGCCGCCGCTGTCGCGATGCAGGGAATTTTCGAGGATGAATTCGCAAGCCCTGCGGATCCTCCGGTCACTGCCATCGGCGCCGAGTTCCGCCAAGACAAGCAGCGTCCAGACGGTGCTCCGGTATTTCCCGGTATAGAAACTCTTTTCCTTGCCCCAATTGCCGCCCGGTTCCTGCGCTTCGAGGATTGCGCTGACCGGCGGGCTTTCGTTGATCGCAGCGGCGGCACTCACCACATCGGGATCGTTGGCGGGCCGGTCGAGCAGATCCGTCAG
This sequence comes from uncultured Alphaproteobacteria bacterium, assembly GCA_963712205.1. Taxonomy (GTDB): domain Bacteria; phylum Pseudomonadota; class Alphaproteobacteria; order Rhizobiales; family Rhizobiaceae; genus Oricola. The sequence goes on from CAVQHF010000012.1 coordinate 238,999, forward strand.
AGTGCGCATCCGGACGCCGGGATTTGCGGGCTCAAGGAGCCATTCAAGCGTCTCGCCGCCAATTTCCAACGATGCGGCCGCCAATGTGATCTCCGCCGTCTGTCTCGCCCTGACTTTAGTCGCGGCGACTGCGGCTGTCATCCGGCGGCGCGTTTGCATTTGACGGCTACCCGCTTACATACGGGAGCGAATATCAGCCGAAGCCGCGACGAGGACAGGCCATGAGCGAGAAAGAAAATCCCTACGGCACGATGCATGCCACGACGATCGTCACCGTGCGCAAGGGCGGCAAGGTGGTCATCGCCGGTGACGGGCAGGTCAGCCTCGGCCAGACGGTGATCAAGGGCAATGCACGCAAGGTGCGCCGGATCGGCAAGGACAGTGAAGTGATCACCGGTTTCGCCGGCGCGACGGCCGACGCCTTCACGCTGCTCGACCGGCTGGAAAAGAAGCTGGAACAATATCCCGGCCAGCTGATGCGCGCCGCCGTCGAACTCGCCAAGGACTGGCGTACCGACAAGTATCTGCGCAACCTGGAAGCGATGATGCTGGTCGCCGACAAGACGATCTCCTTGTGCATCACCGGCAATGGCGACGTGCTGGAGCCGGAACACGGCGTGATGGCGATCGGGTCGGGCGGCAATTACGCGCTCGCCGCCGCCCGCGCGCTTGCCGACAGCGATCTCGACGCCGAGGCGATCGCAAGGCGCGCCATGGAGATCGCGTCCGACATCTGCGTCTACACCAATGGCAACGTGATCATCGAAACGCTTGATACCGAGTAAGCCGCATATCCGCTTCGCGCCGGTTACGCCGGCCGACTACCCCATGCTACGGCATTGGCTGGAGAACCCGCCGATGAACGAATGGTGGGGCGAGCCGGAAAGGGAACTCGGCCGGATTCGCAACAAGGTGGAGGGGCGTGACACGACGCGGCCCTTCATCTTCTTTTATGACGGCGAACCGGCGGGCTATATTCAGTCCTGGTCCGTCGCCGACGAGGTCGATGGCGGGCATGCGGCCGAAACGCCATGGTTGCTCGAGGTGCCGCGAGAGGCGGTTGGCGTCGATCTCTCCCTCGGCCGGACGGAGCTTCTCGGCAAGGGGATCGGCACCGCCGTCCTGCGCGCCTTTCTGGCCCGCCTTTTCGGCGAGGGCGCCACGACAATCGTCATCGATCCGGACGAGGCCAATGCCCGCGCCGTCCGGGCCTACGAAAAGGCGGGTTTCGAGGTCTATGATCGTTATCCGCACGAATTCGGGCGTCACGCTCCTGATGACAGTCACGCCGGAGCGCTTCAGGGAAACCGCGCAATGATTACCGAGAAGACGCTAGACCTCGCCGTCCAGCGCGCCATCATTTCCGCCGATCAGCGCGACCGGATCGTGACGCTTGCCGGCACGCCGCCACCATTGCCCCTGGATAACGAGGCGGCGGCGTCCGGCGACGAACCGATGCGCCTCGTCGGCGGCGGCAACGACTTGTTCGTCACCGTCGGCATCGTGCTTCTCTTCGCCGGGTCGCTATTCGCGCTGCAATCGTTTTCCGGCATGACGGTCCCGGCGATCGCGGCAGCGCTCGGCGCGTTCGGCTGGCTGGTGGCGGAATTCGTCACCCGGCAGCGGCGCATGCGGCTGTCGAGCACCGTTCTCGGCCTCGGCTTCATCGCCGCCGTCATCACGCTGCTCACCACCTATCTGCAGAACCGGTCCGGGATTTCCGGCATAGACAATCCGATGCAACTGGCGGCGCTCAGGCCGCAGGTCGTGAGCTATGCGCTGATCCTGTTCGGCGGGATCGCGGGCGCGGCGATCGTCTATTTCGCGCGGTTTCGCGTGCCGATCATGGCGGCGGTGCTGGCGCTTTCCTTCACCGGGGCGGCTTTCTTCTTCACGACCATCCATTTCTATGACGGCGTGGTGAACGGCCAGGTCATGCTGCCGAGCCTGCAACAGGTCCCCGACGTCATCGCGCGGGCGCTCTATGTGCCGCTCCTGTGCGGATTTGCGGTGTTCGGGACGGCCGTCGCGCTCGATCTGCGCGACCGCGAGCGTTTCACGGTGTGGTCCGACTGCGCCTTCTGGCTGCATGTCATCTCGGCGCCGCTGCTCGTCCACCCGCTGTTCATTCTCGCGACCGGGCAAGACGTCGTCTTCGGCGAGATCGAGCCGGGCGCTTCCGCTTCGGTGATGCTGGGACTGCTGATCGTGGCGTTCGTCTATGTGGCGCTTGCGATCGACCGGCGGTCGCTGCTGATCCCGACGCTCGCCTATTTCGGTTCGCTCGGCATCTACTACCTGGTCAACAGCGCGGCAAATACCACGGGAATCCCGCCTTTTGCCCTGATCCTGCTGGTCATCGGAGCGCTGATCATCCTGTTTGGCGCCGGTTGGCAGCGCATCCGGCGCTTGATTGTCGGTTCGACGCTTCCCACATCGGTGCTGACGAAACTCCCTCCCATGAAACCGTGAGTGCATATGTCTGATTTCTCTCCGCGGGAAACCGTATCCGAACTCGATCGCTTCATCATCGGCCAGAAGGATGCCAAGCGGGCGGTCGCCATCGCGCTGCGCAACCGCTGGCGCCGCCAGCGCCTCGAAGGCGCGATGCGCGACGAGGTGATGCCGAAGAACATCCTGATGATCGGGCCGACCGGCGTCGGCAAGACGGAAATTTCGCGCCGTCTGGCGAGACTCGCCGGCGCGCCCTTCGTGAAGGTCGAGGCGACGAAATTCACCGAGGTCGGCTATGTCGGCCGCGACGTCGAGCAGATCATACGCGATCTGGTCGAGGTCGGTATCACGCTGGTGCGCGAAAAGAAGCGCGAAGAGGTCCAGGCCAAGGCGTTTGTCAACGCCGAGCAGCGCGTGCTCGACGCGCTTGTCGGACCGACCGCGAGCCCGGCGACCAAGGACAGTTTTCGCAAGAAGCTGCGCGACGGACTGCTCGACGACAAGGAAATCGAGATCGAAGTCGCCGATACGGGACAGGGCGGCATGCCGGGTTTCGAGATCCCGGGCATGCCGGGCGCCAATATCGGCATGATCAATCTCAACGACATGCTGGGCAAGGCCTTCGGCGGCGCCAAGACGAAGACGATCAAGACGACCGTGCGCAATTCGCACGACATCCTGCTCGCCGATGAGTCCGACAAGCTGCTCGACCAGGACCAGGTCATCCAGGAAGCGCTGCTCGCGGCGCAGAACGACGGCATCGTCTTTCTCGACGAAATCGACAAGATCGCCGCCAGCGAAGGCCGTTTCGGCGCCGGCGTCAGCCGCGAAGGCGTGCAGCGCGATCTGTTGCCGCTGGTCGAGGGCACGACGGTCGCGACGAAATACGGGCCGGTCAAGACCGACCACATCCTGTTCATCGCATCCGGCGCGTTCCACGTCTCCAAGCCGTCCGACCTGCTGCCGGAGCTGCAGGGCCGCCTGCCGATTCGCGTCGAGTTGCGGGCGCTGGAGCGAGAGGACTTCAAGCGCATCCTGACCGAAACCGAAGCCAGCCTGATCAAGCAATATATCGCGCTGATGGCGACCGAGGACGTCACCATTACATTCACGGACGATGCCATCGACGCGCTGGCCGACATTGCGGTCGACCTGAACGCCTCGATCGAGAATATCGGCGCGCGGCGTCTGCAGACCGTGATGGAGCGGGTCCTCGACGACATTTCCTTCACCGCTCCGGACAAGGGCGGCGAGGAATTTGTCATCGACGGCGACTATGTCCGCGAGCAAATCGGCGATCTGGCGCGAAATACGGATCTATCGCGCTATATACTGTGACCAATCGGCCATAGTGGGGAAATCGTTGCGCCGGGCTCTCGACTTAGCCTGGCGTCTTTTTTACTAGCTTGGCGGGGCACACAGGCAGAAATTCGAGACGATGTCGTCATTTCGTATCACCGCTGTTGCCGTGTTGTGGCTCCTGTTCGGATCCGTCGCACCCGCATTCGCGCTGACGGTCGTCCCGCCAGGCAACCGCCATGTCGAACAGCCAGACATTCCCGGCGCATCGAGAAACCGCACCCGCGCGCTCAAGACGACCTTCGACGCGAAATACGAAAAGGTCATGGGCCTGCTTCAGCGCGACAAGCGCCTGATCGCCAACATCAAGCGCACGGCCGAAAAATTCGGCATCGATCCGATCCACATGATCGGCGCGATCGTCGGCGAGCATACCTACAATGTCGACGCCTACGACCGTGCCCAGACCTATTACGTGAAGGCGATTTCCTATCTCACCGGAAAAATCAGCTTCGACTATGACGGCGAGAACATCGACGAGTTCATCGCGCGGCCGCAATTCGAGCCCTGCGACGGCCTGGAGGACAGCCGCAAGCTGTGGAGCTGCCGCGAAGAGATCTGGAACGAGAAGTTCCGCGGCAAGACGGTGGACGGAACGTCATTTCCGAACAACCGGTTCAGCGCCGTGTTCTTCCAGCCCTTCTATGCCGGCCAGACCTTCGGCATCGGCCAGCTCAATCCGCTGACCGCGCTGATGATGACCGACCGGGTCAACGCGGTGACCGGAGCGCGCAAGCTTTCCGAGAGGAACGGCAAGGAGGTCTACAAGGCGATCATGGATCCCGACGAGACGCTTCCCTATATCGCGGCGACGCTGGCCGCGGCGATCGACGACTACCGCGAGATCGCCGACTTCGACATTTCTGCCAATCCCGGATTGACGGCGACGCTCTACAATACCGGCGATTCGGCCGGGCGGGCGCGCGAGCTGGCGAGACGCAATGCGCAATCCAGCCACGTGATCATGCCGGAAGAAAACTACTATGGCTGGATGATCAACGACAAGGAGTCCGAACTGCGCGCGCTGCTCGACGACTGAATTCCGTCATTTTCGCCGCGGCACCTGGCCCGGCCGGTTCAGCAGCACCCGGATGCGGTGATTGAGATGCTCGAGATCGTCGCGGGTCAGGTTTCCGATCGCCTGCTGCAGCAGATTGGCGAGTTCGGTCGCCGCCGGATCCATGCCCGACGTGTCGATCGTGACCTTCGGGGCCGATTGCATCGCCAGGCGCTGCAACTCGTCGGCATCATCCCAGATGATGTTCAGGCAGGCGATGATGCGCTGCAGCAGCGCCCAGCCCGGAACGCCGCGATGACCGTGTTCGAGAGCGGACAGATAGGCCGCGGACACGCCGACCTGTTCGGCCATCTGCTTCTGGGTCATGCCGCGCTCGGCGCGCAGTTCCCGCAACCGGGCTCCAAACGGCGTCATCAGCGCATACTCCCGTCGGCGCGCGCGAGCTTGCGCAGGCGGATATAGATCGCGCCTTCGCCGCCATGCTGCCGGCTTGCCGATGAATAGCCGCTGACGAGGCCGGAAAAACGCGGGCTGTTGAGCCAGACCGGCACCATGCGCTTCAAAACGCCTTCGCTGCCGAGCGACCGTCCCTTGCCGGTGACGACGAGGACATGGCGGCAGCCATGCGACCGGGCATCGGCGAGAAACGCATAGAGGCGATCGTGGGCCTGGTCCTGCGTCATCGCATGCAGGTCGATGCGGGCGTCGATGGTGATCCGGCCCCTGGCGATCTTGCGCGTGGTCGGTCGGTCGATCTGGCGCTCCGGGCGGGGCGCCGGTTTCGGCGCGGGCGGAAGACGGCCATGCGACAGCGGCGAACGGATGTCGGTTTCCTGCGCCGGCGGTTTCGCTGCCGGACGGGGCGCGCCGTCCATCGCCTCGAGGAAATCGCGTTTCAGCTCCTCGTCGGACGCACCCGCCATAACGACGGAGCGGTCGCGCAGCGGCGTGACGGTGCGGCCGACCCTGTGCCAGAGGATGGTTTCCTCCTCGGTCAGCTTGCGGCGGAAGCGTTTCGTCGTCATCGCGCCACTCCGGATGGCGCCACTCCGGCGCCGCGGTCGATGCGGACGGTCTTCGGGACCAGCAGGACAAAATCGGCAGGCGAGCGGACCGCCCCCGCGCGATCTCCGGCTCTGGAACCCGATCCCATGAAAAGATCGCCGCGCGACGGGCCGACAATGGCGCTGCCGGTATCCTGCGCGATCATCAGCCGCGACCAGGGCGCGCCGTCGACCGCATCGGCGTTGACGAAGACCGGTGTCCCGAACGTGTGCACAAGACGGTCGACGGCGAGCGAGCGTTCGGCGGTCAGCGGCACTTTCGCGGCGGCGACCGGTCCGCTGCCGGGATCGTCCACCGGCGCCTCGCGAAAGAAGATGTAGGAGCGGTTCTCCTCCATCAGCGGAAGGGCGTCGTCCGGATGATCGGCGAGCCACTTGCGGATCGATGCCATGGAGATCCGGTCCGGATCGATCTCGCCGCGCTCGACCAGGAGGCGGCCGATCCCGGTGAAGGGATGACCGGTCTTGCCGTCATAGGTGACGCGCATCACCTCGCCGCCGCCAAAACGCAACCGCGCCGCGCCCTGGACATGGGCGAAAAACGCGTCGACCGGGCTTTCGACATAGGCGATCTCGAGGCCGCGGCCATCGAGCCATCCGGCATTGATCGCGGCGCGGTCGGGATAGGCGAGCAGAGTGCCGTCGGCTGCCTTGCGGGCAAAACGGATCTCTTCGTCCCATCCGAGCGGGCGGTTATCGTCGGTGACCGGAACCAGATCCTCCGGGCGGCGATAGAAGGGCACGCCAAACCGGTCCGTTCTCTCGCGCGAGGCTTCGATCTCGGGTTCGTAATAGGCAGTGACGAAACCGCGTTCGCCGGTGGATTCCACCAGCGCGAAGGGATCGAAGCGGCGTTCGAAAAAGCCGCGCGGATCGGCTCCGGCCAAATCCGACGCGGCTTCGGAAAAAAGCGCATCAAGGCTTTCTGGAGGAATCCCCGCGGCGCCGCGCCGATAGGTTTCGCCGGCCAGACGGCCGGCGTGATGCGCGAATGCGCCCAGCGCAGCGCGATGATCGTCCGCGGCCCATCCGGCGAGATCGCTAAACGGCAGCGGTCGCAGCGTCCACATCGGAAGGACGGATCACTCTTCGGCTTCGGTGGCTACGAGACGCCAGTTCGGATCGCGGCTGCGCGTGTCACGCGAGAAGGTCCAGACATCCTTGACCTCGACGACGGCTTCCGGATCGCCGTCGATGACGACGCCGTTCTTGTCCTTGGTCGCGGAAATCAGCTGGCTGACGAAGCGGATCGTCAAATAGGCCTCGGCATCGCGCATCTCGGCCGTGGTGATATCGGCCTTGTCGATGCCGACGAAGCTCGACTGCACGGTCTCGCCGCGGGCCTCGCGCTCGTCGAGCGCTGCGGCAAAACCGTCATAAACCTCCTTGGACAGAAGGTTTTTCAAAGTCTTGCGGTCACCGTCGGCAAACGACATGACGATCATCTCGTAGGCCATCTTGGCGCCGGAGAGGAACGTCGCGGGTTCGAAATCGCGTGCCTTGTCGCGTATCGTGCGCAGGCCGGCATTGAGATCCGTGCCGGGCTTGGCGTAGCGATCAATCTCGCGATAGGCGTCGGCCTTGGTTTCGCCGCGGCCGGGCAGGGTGATCACGTTGTCCGAGTCGGATTCATCTGCCGCTGCGTCTGTTCCCTTGTCGGCCGGAGACTCGCTGGTTGACGAATAGGGGTCGAAAGGCGGCCTCTCGTGCCCGGTGCGTTTTCCGAGCACGCTCCGCAACTGCAGAAACACGAACACCGCGGCGACGATGAAGATGAGTGTGACAAGGTTTGAGCCTTCCATAAAATGTCCCGCGTTGCAGCTGTTTTTCTTTGACTTCATATAACCATGAATGGCGCGCATTCAAATCGCACAATGAATAACTACATTGTGGGTGCAACATCGAGAAAAGAAACCGATTCCATGCCGTTTACGCTCCTGCCCTTCATCCTCCTGATCATTCCGCTGCTGGAAATCGGGGTATTCATCGCCGTCGGCTCGCAGATCGGGGTCCTGCCGACGCTCGGCATGGTCGTTTTGACGGCAATTATCGGCTCCGTTCTGCTCCGGGTTCAGGGATTCGGGCTGCTCAACCGCATGCGCAGCGAAATTGACCAGGGCCGGATGCCCGGACGGGACCTCGTGCACGGGGTCATGATCCTCGTCGCCGGCATCCTTTTGCTGACGCCGGGTTTCGTCACCGATACGCTCGGCTTCCTGTTGTTCGTTCCCGCGCTGCGCGATCTCGTCTGGCATTTCGCCCGGAGCCGCATCCAGGTCGTCTCGGCAACCAGTTCCGCGCATTACGAAACGGGCCGGCAGCGCGGGCCGCGCACGATCGACCTCTCGGAAGAGGACTACAGCGAAGGCCGGGACGGCACGAGCCCCTGGTCGAAGGACGACTAGAGGCGGGCCGCTCTTCGGCCTTGCGTTCTTGCCAGTCAACAAGGGCCGTGCTAGCCAGCCGCCAGATTTCATCGAGCGCAGGTCGATCCCGCGCCAATATCCATCCGAGAGGCTTTGAACGATGGCAGACGAAAAACAGAACGGCGGCACACAGCCCGGAAGCACGGAACAGGCAAACAGCGCCGCGCCGCAGCTGTCCGTCCTGACCCAGTATGTGAAGGACCTGTCCTTCGAAAGCCCGGGCGCGCCGCTTTCGCTTCGTCCGCGCGAAAAGTCGCCGGCGATCAACATCAACGTCAATGTCCAGGCCAATCCGCTTGCCGAAAACGATTTCGACGTCGGCCTGACGCTGACCGCCAAGGCCGAAGACGAAGGCAACGTGCTCTTCAATGTCGAGCTGGTCTATGGCGGCGTGTTCCGCGTGGCGAACTTCCCGCAGGAGCATGTCCTGCCGATCCTGTTCGTCGAATGCCCGCGGCTGCTGTTCCCGTTTGCCCGCCAGATCGTCGCCGAATGCACGCGCAATGGCGGTTTCCCGCCGCTGATGATCGATCCGGTCGATTTCGCGCAGATGTTCCAGCGGCGCATGGCGGAAGAACAGGCCAAGGCGCAGGTCAACGCCTGATCCGATCCCAAAATCGGGTTTTTGAATGCAAAGGGCGGCTCAGCCGCCCTTTTTCGTGCCCGCGAGCCAAAGTGCGTTTTCGCCGAGACCCTCGACCAGCGCGCGGTGCGCTTCAAGTTCGGCGGGCGTGATCCGGGGCGGCAGCGGGACCGGCCGTGGCCGGAGCGTCACCGAACCGGCATCCGACGTCCCGCCATTGCCGCCGCGGCTTGCTTCGCCGGTGTCCAGACCGAGCGCCGCCTGCTTGCCGCCGACCAATTCGATATAGACTTCGGCCAGAAGCTCGCTATCGAGAAGCGCGCCGTGTTTCTCGCGTATGGAATTGTCGATGCCGTAGCGCTTGCACAGCGCGTCGAGCGAATTCGGGCCCATCGGGTGGCGGCGACGGGCGAGACCGAGGCTGTCGACGATGCGGTCCGGATCGATCGGCGGAAATCCGATCCGGGCAAACTCGGCATTGAAAAACCCGACATCGAAACTGGCATTATGGGCGATCAGGGTCGCGCCCTCGGTGAAATCCAGCCAGTCCTGCACGATTGCGACGAATTTCGGCTTGTCGGCAAGTTGGTCGTTCGAGATCCCGTGGACGGCCAGCGCCTCGGGATGAACCTCGCGTCCGTCCGGATTGATGAAGACGTGGAAATTGCGCCCGGTGATGAACCGGTTTTCCAGTTCGACCGCGCCGATCTCGATGATCCGGTCGGCGGAGGAATCGAGCCCGGTCGTCTCGGTATCGAAAATGATTTCCCGCATGATCTCGTTCCGGCGTTGTCGTTTCGCCCATGATGACCGGCGCGGCGCGCCTTCTCAATGGTCAGGCGCTGCCGTCCAGTGCTTCTTTTTTACCGTTCCTGGCCGCAAGCACGCGCACGATATCGCGCACCTTGGCGCGCGCCGCTTCCATGCCGTGCGAGGTATCGACGAGGAAATCGGCGCGGCGGCGCTTTTCGGCGTCCGGTGTCTGCTTGGCCAGCAGGCCCTCGAAGCGGTCTTCCGTCATGCCCGGCCGCGCCATGACCCGCTCGCGCTGGACATCCGCCGGCGCGGTTACAACCACGGTACAGTCGACGCGCCGGTCGCCGCCGGTCTCGAAAAGCAGCGGAATGTCGAGCACGACGACGGGACGGTCTTCGGCGCGCGCCTTGTCCAGGAACGCGATTTCGGCCTCGCGGACCAGCGGATGGACGATCTTTTCCAGTCTCGCCATCGCCTCGGCGTTGCCGACGACGCGTTTGCCGAGCTCCGCCCGGTCGACCACGCCATCCTTTACCGTTCCGGGAAAAGCCTCCTCGATCAGCGGCGCGGCCTTGCCGGAATAGAGCAGGTGCACGGCGGCGTCGGCATCGTGGACCGGCACGCCTTCCTCCGCGAACATCCTGGCGGTGGTCGACTTGCCCATACCGATCGAACCGGTGAGACCGACGATGATCATCAGCTGTGCGCCTTGTCCAGATCGGCGATGACGAGATCGCGCAGGGTTTCGTCAACATCCGGCCAAGTGCCGAACCAGTGCGAAAAGCCGGGCGCCGCCTGATGCAACAGCATGCCGAGACCGTCGGCGGTTTTCAGACCGGCCTCGGCGGCGAGTTTCAGGAATGGCGTCTCGAGCGGCACATAGACGATATCGGTCGCCATCGCATCCGGGCGGACGCCCGCCATGTCGAGAACAAGCGGCGGCTGGCCTTCCATCCCGAGCGAGGTGGTGTTGACGATCAGGTCGGCGGATTTGAGAAGCATGCCGGCGGCGTCCCAGCCATGGGCCGCGGTCTTGTGGCCGAACCGCGCCGCGAGCTGTTCGGCGCGCTCGACGGTGCGATTGACGATATCGATTCGGGAAAACCCGGCTTCCAGCAGAGCATGGATGACGGCGCGGCTGGCGCCGCCTGCCCCAAGCACGAGAGCGGTCTGCCCGTCGCGCCAACCTTGCAGGTGCTGGTCGAGATTGGCCGCGAAACCATAGGCGTCCGTGTTGCCGCCGACGAGAACGCCGTTTTCGAGCCAGAGCGTGTTGACCGCGCCGATGGCCTCGGCGGCGGTATCGCGCCGGTCGACCAGCTCGAAGGCGGTTTCCTTGTGCGGGATGGTGACATTGCCGCCAATCCATTCGCCGGAACGCAACGCCACGGTCAGCGCGCGGAATTCTTCCGGGGGCACGTCGATCGCCGAATAGGAGCCGTCGATGCCATAACGCATCAGCCAGGCGCCATGGATGAGCGGAGACCGCGAGTGGCCGATCGGGTGGCCGGCAACGAAGGCGCGCGGCGCGTCAGCCATCGATTTCGCCCAGTTCGCGCAGCTTTTCGAGCAGCGGCAGGATCGGCAGACCGACAATGGTGAAATAATCGCCGTCGATGCCGTCGAAAAGCTGGATGCCGAGGCCCTCGTATTGATAAGCGCCGACGCTTTTCAGCGCTGTGTCGCCGGCACGCGCAAGATAGCGGCCGATGAATTGCGGCGACAGCGGGCGCATATGCATATGCGCGACGGAGACATGACGCCACACCGTCTCGCCATTGCGCACGAGCGCAAGCGCGCTCCAGAGCTGGTGGGTCTTGCCGGAGAAGGACAGGAGGTGAAACCGCGCCTCTTCCATGTCGGCCGGCTTGTGAAACAGTTTGCCTTCCAGCGACAGGGTCTGATCACCACCGAGAACAAGATCGCCCGGATTGCGTTCCGAAACATCGATTGCCTTGGCTTCGGCGAGGACCGTGGCGATGTCCTCTGCGGTCGCGTCCGTCTCGAGCAGCGGCGCCTCGACGCTGCGCTCGTCGATCCCGGCGGCTTCGGCCCGGAAATCGAGGCCGGCGTTTTTCAGGATCGCCGCACGGAACGGGCTCGTGGACGCGAGGACAAGGCTCATCGGAATTCCCTTTGCGATGCGGCCATGCGGTTAGACGCTCGCAGGCCGGTTGGCAAGGTTGTCAGCGGGCGGACGACGACCGTGCGGACGTTTCGCCTCGACCTGTGGGGTACTGTGGATAAACCGGACCCGTTCCGGCGAGCTTTTCCCGAAGCTGGATTCCACTGCGACTTATCCACTCTTCACAGGCAAAGCCGGACGGTTTTGCACGGCTGGGGAACAGCGGGGAAAACCGATCCTGTCCCGAATAATTCAGATCTGTCCACAGGCCGGTTGATTATCCTTCAGCTAAAGATTTGAAAATACTATGATATTTGTTCCACATTGATTCACAGGCATTTTTGGCATCGTTTCCCGACGCCTGCGGCAATCCGTGTCTGATCGCGATCTCTGCAAAACCGGAGATACCTGCTATTCACAGACTCATAGAATCATCAAACAGCTTCGCAGAAGTTTTTAGAAGACACGTGTGAAGCGGGGAAACGGGGATAATGGCTACGGAACGCAAGATCATGAAGGTGCTCAACGGGGAGACGGTGACCCCGCCACCGATCTGGATCATGCGTCAGGCAGGACGCTATCTGCCGGAGTACAGGGCAACGAGAGCGACAGCGAAGGGCTTTCTCGATCTCTGCTACACACCGGATCTGGCCGTGGAAGTGACGTTGCAGCCGATCAGGCGATACGGCTTTGACGCGTCGATCCTGTTCTCCGACATCCTCGTTCTTCCGGATGCGCTGCAGCGAGGCGTGCGCTTCGTCGAGGGCGAAGGACCGCGGCTCGATCCGATTACGGCGGACGAGATCGGCGCGCTCGATCCGTCGGGGATGCACGAGCATCTGGCGCCGGTCTACGAGACGGTGCGGCGGTTGCGCGAGGAATTGCCGGAGGAGACGACGCTGCTCGGATTTTGCGGCGCGCCCTGGACGGTGGCGACCTACATGATCGCCGGACGCGGGACCCCGGACCAGGCGCCGGCCCGGCTTTTCGGCTACCGCGAACGCGCGGCGATGGAAAAGCTGCTCGATCTTTTGGCGGACATGTCCGCGGATTATCTTCTTCGCCAGCTCGAGGCGGGCGCGGATGCGCTGCAGGTCTTCGACAGCTGGGCGGGCGTGCTCGACGAGGAGACGTTCGAGGCCTTTTGCGTAAAGCCTGTCGCCCGGATCGTCGAAAAGGTTCGTGCGGTTCGCCCGGATGCGAAGATCATCGGCTTTCCGCGCGCTGCCGGCGCCCTTTACCGGGGCTATCGCGAAAAGACCCGGATCGACGCGCTGGGCCTCGACTGGACGGTCCCGCTTTCCTTTGCGGCGGAGCTGCAGAAGGAAGGCCCGGTGCAGGGCAATCTCGATCCTCTGCGCGTCGTTGCCGGCAAGGAGACGATCCGTGACGGTGTCGACCGGATCCTCGACGCGCTCGGCAACGGGCCGCTGATCTTCAATCTGGGCCACGGGATCACGCCGGACGCCGATCCGGACAATGTCGGCTACATGGTCGACCGGGTGCGCGGAAAGGCGTGAATGCGATGAGCGAGGCGGACAGCGAAATCTCGAAACGGAGCGGCAGGATAGCGGCGCGGCGGGCGGCGATCGCCATCGTGGTATTGCTGGTCTTTACCGGTTTCATCTTCTGGCTCGATCCGACGGATCTCTATCTCTGGATCAAGGCGGTTCATGTCATCGCCATCATCGCCTGGATGGCGGGGATGCTCTATCTGCCGCGGCTGTTCGTCTATCATGCCGATGCCGAGAAGGGCTCGGTACAGAGCGAGACCTTCAAGGTGATGGAGCGGCGCCTGCTGCGGGTCATCATGAACCCGGCGATGACCATTGCCTGGGCGCTCGGTCTGTGGCTTGCCTGGACCGGCGGTTATTTCGCCTCGCCGTGGTTTCACGCGAAGCTCTTGGCGGTGATCATTCTCTCGGCGGTGCACGGGATGTTTTCGAAGGCGGTGCGGCTGTTTGCCGAGGACCGCAACGACAAGCCGCCGCGCTACTGGCGGATGATCAACGAAGTGCCGACGTTGCTGATGATCGTCATCGTCATTCTCGTCATCGTCAAACCCTTCGGCTGACGGGAAAACAGACCCGTTCGATTGTGACTTGAAGTAAAGCACGCAAACGCTTATGTGAGGAAAAACTCGGCCCGGGATTCCCGTCCCCCTTTCTAGGGCCTCTTTCCTCCATTTCTCTATTCCAAAGACAAAGCGTGTTTTCATGCAACAAATGAAACTACAGGACCTCCAGAACAAATCCGCCACGGATCTCGTCGAATTCGCCGAGAGCCTGGAGGTCGAAAACGCCAGCACCATGCGCAAACAGGAACTGATGTTTGCGATCCTGAAGCAGCTGGCGGCCGACGACGTCGAGATCATCGGCGACGGCGTGGTCGAAATCCTGCAGGACGGCTTCGGCTTCCTGCGTTCGGCCAGCGCCAACTACCTTCCCGGCCCGGACGATATCTACATCTCGCCGTCGCAAATCCGGCGCTTCTCGCTGAAGACCGGCGACACGGTGCAGGGCCCGATCCGTGGTCCGAAGGAAGGCGAACGCTATTTCGCGCTTCTCAAGGTCAACACGATCAATTTCGAGGACCCGGAGCGGATCCGGCACAAGAGCCATTTCGACAATCTGACGCCGCTCTATCCCGACGAGCGCTTCAAGATGGAACTGGAGAACCCGACCGGCAAGGACATGACGGCGCGGGTGATCGACCTGGTGGCACCGCTCGGCAAGGGCCAGCGGGCGCTGATTACCGCACAGCCGCGCACCGGCAAGACGGTGATCCTGCAGAACATCGCCCACTCGATCACCGCCAACCATCCGGAATGCTATCTGATCGTTCTGCTGATCGACGAGCGTCCGGAAGAAGTGACCGACATGCAGCGTTCGGTGAAGGGCGAGGTCGTGTCCTCGACCTTCGACGAGCCGGCATCGCGCCACGTGCAGGTTGCCGAGATGGTCATCGAAAAGGCCAAGCGCCTGGTCGAGCATGGCCGTGACGTCGTCATCCTGCTCGATTCGATCACCCGCCTTGGCCGTGCCTACAACACCGTCGTGCCGTCTTCCGGCAAGGTGCTGACGGGCGGTGTCGATGCCAACGCCCTGCAGCGGCCGAAGCGCTTCTTCGGCGCGGCGCGCAATATCGAGGAAGGCGGATCGCTGACCATCATCGCGACCGCGTTGATCGATACCGGCAGCCGCATGGACGAGGTGATCTTCGAAGAGTTCAAGGGCACCGGCAACTCGGAAATCGTGCTCGACCGCAAGGTCGCCGACAAGCGCACCTTCCCGGCGATCGACGTGCTCAAGTCGGGCACCCGCAAGGAAGACCTGCTCATCCCGCGCCAGGACCTGCAGAAGATCTTCGTGCTGCGCCGCATCCTTGCGCCGATGGGCACGACGGATGCGATCGAGTTCCTCATCGACAAGCTCAAGCAGACCAAGGACAACGCCGAGTTCTTCGACTCGATGAATGCCTGACGGAACGGATCCGGTTGTTTAGCCGGATTCGTAAGTCGGATTCATATCCCTTCCCTCAACAGGGTTTCGAGCTCGCCGTCGGTTGCCACCGGCGGCGAGCATCGCATTTCGGCGCAGAGATAGGCGCCGTTGGCGGGGAACTGCGGTCCGCCGGTTCCCGCAGAATGGAAAATGTCGGTCCGGCGCGGATCGGGATGGCGCGTCACGCAGGCCCAGAGCGGATCGCCTGACCGGTCGTGTCCAACCACGACGAGCTTGCGGGCGGCCAATACGGTATCAGCGGCGTTCATGAACCCGGCCTGGCCGAATCGGCTTTCCATGATGCGGCCGGCGGCGTGCGCGGTCAGGTTGTCGACATGAGCGGTCAGATCGGCATCGTCCGTGGCGAGCGCGAGGCGGGAAAGCGCCTCGATGACCTGGGCGGTGGCGGAAGGATTGGCTTCGTCGAGGTCGTTCCAGGTGCGCATCGGCGTATCGGCACGATCGCGCTCGGACATCCAGTATCCCCGACTCGATTCGAAATCGAAATGATTCCGTTTGAGTGAATCCGCCAGTTTTTTCGCGTCGTCGAGGAAAGCCGGGTCACCTGTGGCTTCCACGAGAGAGAGCGCCGCGTTGGTCATGGCGGCATAATCGACGGCGAAGCCGAAGGCGCTGGCCTTTGTCCCGTCGTGAACGTGCGAAAGCCGTTCGTCACCAAAGAGAGCTGTCATCAGGGAACGGAACCGGTCGCAGGCGCTGTCCAACCACGATTCGGAACCGAAATAACGGCCGGCCTCGGCGATGGCGCGAATTGCATAGCCGTTCCAATCGGCGAGGACCTTGGTATCGCGGCCGGGCGGGACACGTTTATGGCGTTGCTCCAGCAGTTTTGTCCGGCTTTCGGTATGGCGGGCAATTTCGGCGCCTGCCTGGGCCGGGTCGCTTCGGAAGGCGGACAGGTTGGCGATGTTTTTTCCCTCCCAGTTTCCGGCCTGGGTGATGTCATAGGAAAAAGCGAAGGACCGGGCGGCGTCTTCGCCGAGGACGGAGACGATGTCGTCCTGCGACCAGACATAATATTTTCCCTCCTCGCCTTCGGAATCGGCGTCGAGGCTGGCCGCATAGCCGCCTGTCCGGCATTGCCATGTCGCGTTCGAGCCAAGCAATCGTTTCGTCGATTCGAGTCCGGAACAATTCCTGGCCGGTTTCCGAGTGAGCCCAGACACAATGGCGGATGAAATGGGCGTTGTCGTAAAGCATCTTTTCGAAATGCGGCACGAGCCATTTGCCGTCGACCGCATAGCGGGCCAGTCCGCCGCCGATATGGTCGTAAATCCCGCCGAGGCCGATTGCGGTGACGGTTTCAAGAAAGCGGTCGCGCGCGGTTTCGTTGCCGTCGCGCAGCCAGGCGCGCCACAGCGTCTCGAGGAACGGTGCGTTGGGGAATTTCGGCGCGCCCTGAAGACCGCCGTGGTCCGGGTCGTAGAGGCCGGCGACGCGGTGGGCGAAACCGCCGATCGTCTCTGGTGTCAGCTTCCCGGGTGCGGCACTGCCGGCGAGCTGCTCCCGCAGATGGTTCTGCAGCCTTGCGGCATTGGCGTCGATATCGGCGCGGCGCTGGCGCCAGGCGGCTTCCACCTGGACCAGCACGTCCGTGAATCCGGGCCGGCCGTAGCGCGGCTCCTTCGGGAAATAGGTGCCGCCCCAAAAGGGCTTGCCGTCGGGCGTCAGGACCATCGTCAGGGGCCAACCGCCCTGCTCTCCCATGGCTGTCAGCGCGGCCATATAGATCTGGTCGATATCGGGGCGTTCCTCGCGGTCTACCTTGATGTTGACGTAGAGCCGGTTCATCAACTCCGCGACCTCGTCGTCCTCGAAGCTTTCATGCGCCATGACGTGGCACCAGTGGCAGGCGGCGTAGCCGATCGACAGGAGGATCGGCCGGTCGAGCGTGCGGGCGGCCTGCAATGCCGTTTCGTCCCAGGGCTGCCAGTGGACAGGATTGTCCTTGTGTTGCAGTAGATACGGACTTGTGGCGCTGGCGAGCCTGTTTTGCGAAATGGCGGTCACACGATCATCCTTCTTCGGTCGGGTCTTAACGATATGGATACCATCTTTGCGTTGTCGAGCGGGGCGTTGCCGTCCGGTGTCGCGGTCATCCGCGTTTCCGGCCCGCTGGCGGCGTATGGTGACTGAGGCGCTTGCCGGAGTTCTGCCGGCGCCGCGAAAGGCGGCGTTGCGCTCAATTCGTGCCCGGAACGATTCGAGCATCGATACCGGTCTCGTGTTGTGGTTTCCGGGACCGGAGAGCTTCACCGGCGAGGACAGCGTTGAATTCCACCTGCATGGCGGGCGCGCGGTCGTTGACCGGATGCTGGAGGAGCTTTCGGGGTTCGACGGCCTGCGCATGGCGGAAGCCGGTGAGTTTTCGCGACGGGCCTTTGCCAACGGCAAGTTCGATCTCACCGAGGCGGAAGGCCTGGCCGACCTGATCGCGGCGGAAACCGAGGCGCAGCGGATGCTGGCGTTGTCGCAGGCCTCCGGGACGCTGAAGAATCTCTACGAAAGCTGGCAGGCGCGGCTGTTGCATGCGCGGGCGATGATCGAGGCGGAAATCGATTTCGCCGACGAGGAGGATGTGCCGGGCTCGGTCGCGGATCAGGTCTGGTCGGACATGGCGGTGCTGGCAGACGAGATGCGGGCACATATGGCGGGTGCGAAACGCGCCAATGCCGTGCGCGAGGGATTTCGGATCGTCATCGTTGGCGCGCCGAATGCCGGCAAGTCAAGCCTGATGAATGCGCTTGCCGGAAGCGACGTGGCGATCGTGTCCGAGGAGCCGGGGACGACGCGGGATGTGATCGAGACGCGCCTGTCGATTGGCGGGCAGCTGGTGATCGTCTCCGATACAGCGGGAATCCGCGAAGGTGCCGGCAAGATCGAGGCGGAAGGTATCCGGCGTGCTTTGGCGCGGGCGTCTGAAGCGGATCTGGTTTTGCATCTGTCGGAGGACGGTATCTGGCCGCCGGCTTCGGACTTTGGTACGGCGCCGGTTTGGCGGGTTTTGACAAAAGCTGGACTTGGGAACGGAAACGGCCGCGGGGGACGCCATTGCGGTTTCATCTGTTCAGGCCGGGGGACTGGACTGGTTGGTGAATTCATTGGAGACACATCTGGGCGCCGCTCTGGGAAAGGACATTTCCTCTCTGCCGACGCGGCAGCGGCATATCGATAATCTGCGGCTCTCGCTGGCCGAGGTGGAAAAGGCGATCACGGAAGAAGACCTGCCGCTGGAGTTGCGGGCCGAATCGCTGCGTCTGGCTGCATTCAATCTGGGAAGGATCACCGGGCAACACGGGGTTGAAGATGTACTGGGGGTCATCTTTTCCCAATTCTGCGTCGGAAAATGATTCACGTGAAACACTGTCAGGGGAGTGGCGTTGCGGGGATTTACGTAAAACATCGCCGCCGGAGATTTCTCCAGTGTTTCACGTGAAACATTGCCGGCCTTGACGCCGCCGCTTTCCTGCGCCATTCGGGCGCGATCCAGAAAGATGAAGACCATGAAGCGCGAATTCGACGTTATTGTCATCGGCGGCGGCCATGCCGGTTGCGAAGCTGCGCGCGCCGCGGCGGCCGTCGGTGCGCGGACGGCGCTCGTCACCCATTCCTTCGCGACGATCGGAACGATGTCCTGCAATCCCGCGATCGGCGGGTTGGGCAAGGGACATCTCGTGCGCGAGATCGACGCGCTTGACGGTCTCATGGGCCGGGTGGCCGATGCGGCCGGGATCCAGTTTCGCATGCTCAACCGCCGGAAAGGACCGGCCGTTCGGGGGCCTCGCACCCAGGCGGACCGCAAGCTTTACCGGGAAGCGATGCAGGCGGAAATCGCCTCGATCGACAATCTGACCGTTGTCGACGGCGAAGCGGTCGATCTTGTTCTTGACGATAACCGTGCCGTTACCGGCGTGATGCTTGCCGACGGATCCGAGATCGCCTGCCGTGCGGTGGTGTTGACGACGGGCACATTCCTGCGCGGTCTGATTCATATCGGCGACAAGACGACGCCGGCGGGCCGGATGGGCGAAAGGCCGAGCGTCGGTCTGTCGGCGACGCTGGAACGGCTTGGCGTACCGCTCGGGCGCCTGAAGACGGGGACGCCGCCGCGCCTCGACGGGCGGACGATCGCCTGGAACACGCTCGCGATGCAGGCGGCGGATGACGATCCGGTTCCCTTCTCGACGCTGACGGACGCGATCACCAATCCGCAGATCGAATGCGGGATTACCCGGACGACGCCCGCAGACGCACCGTGATCATCGAGGAAAATCTCGGCCGCAGCGCGATGTATTCCGGCAATATCAAGGGTGTCGGCCCGCGTTATTGCCCGTCGATTGAAGACAAGATCGTCAAGTTCGGCGAACGCGACGGCCACCAGATATTCCTGGAGCCAGAAGGGCTGGACGACGACACGGTCTATCCGAACGGGATCTCGACCTCATTGCCGGAAGACGTGCAACTGGCCATCCTGAAAACGATTCCGGGTCTCGAGAAGGCGGTGATGCTGCAGCCGGGCTATGCGATCGAATACGACCACGTCGATCCGCGCGCGCTGGATGCGACGCTGCAGTTGCGCGGCGTGCCGGGTTTCTTCCTTGCTGGCCAGATCAACGGGACGACCGGATATGAGGAAGCCGGCGCGCAGGGCCTCGTCGCCGGTCTTGAACGCGGCGCGGCAGGCGGGCGGTCTTGAGCCGGTCGTGTTCAGCCGTACGGAGTCCTATATCGGCGTGATGATCGACGATCTTGTATCGCGCGGCGTTTCCGAACCGTACCGGATGTTCACATCGCGGGCGGAATACCGGCTGTCGCTGCGGATCGACAATGCCGATCTGCGGCTGACGCCGCTGGCGATCAAAGTCGGGTTGGCGGGCGAAGAACGGCGCAGGCATTTCGATTCGATGACGGAACAACTCGATGCCGCCCGGGCGTTGGCGCAGGACCGGGCGATCTCGCCGCAGGAGGCACATCGATTCGGACTCGAAATCAATCGTGACGGCGTGCGGCGGTCTGCCTACGACCTGTTGTCCTATCCGACGATCACGATGACGGACATCGTCCGGATCTGGCCGGACATGGCGGCGTTTTCGGCTTCGATCCTGGAACGGCTGGACATCGAAGCGCAATACGCCGTCTATCTGAAACGCCAGGCGGCGGATATCGCCGCGGTGCGCAAGGAAGAGCAGACCGTCATTCCGGAGGATCTCGATTATGACCGGATCGCCGGGCTGTCGAACGAGCTGAAGCAGAAGCTGAAGGCGCGCAGGCCGGAAACGCTGGCCGCGGCGCAGCGCATCGAGGGTATCACGCCGGCGGCGCTCGGTCTGATCATCGCGCATGTGCAGCAGCGCCGGCGCGCATCGAGCCGCGTCGCATGACCGTCGAGCCGGCAGTATCGCAAAACGGCCATGACCCGCTGGCGGATGTTTCACGTGAAACGCGCCGGCGGCTGGAAAATTTCGCGGCGCTTTACGAGAAATGGTCGCCGCGCATCAATCTGACCGCTCCGTCGACCCAAAAGGATTTCTGGCGCCGCCATGTTGCGGATAGCGCACAGCTTCTCGAGTTGGCGCCGGATGCGCTGCATTGGGCCGATCTCGGGTCGGGCGGCGGATTTCCCGGTATGGTGATCGCGATCCTCCTGCAAGATCGTCCGGACGCCCGTGTCGAGCTGGTCGAAAGCAACCGGAAGAAAACGGCGTTCCTGCAGGCCGCGAAGGCGCAATGCGCGCCATCGGCGATCATCCACGCCGAGCGGATCGAGCAGGTCGTCGGCCGAATTGCAGCGCCGCAAATCGTGACGGCGCGGGCACTTGCCGCCTTGCCGGCGCTGCTTTCGATGACGGCGCCCTGGCTCCGCGAGGGAAGCCGGGCGCTGTTTCACAAAGGCCGTGGATATGCCGCCGAGATCGAAGAAAGCCATGCAAATTGGGATTTCGATCTGTTAATACATCAGAGCCGGATCGACGCAGACTCCGTTGTTCTCGAAATATCCAATCTGCGGCGGAAACCGGACTGAACCGTTCCTGTATTCGAGGGCTTTCGCATGGCGGAAACGTGCCGCGTGATCACGATAGCGAATCAGAAAGGCGGCGTGGGCAAGACGACCACGGCGATCAATCTGGCAACCGCGCTGGCCGCCATTGGCGAGCGGGTGCTGATCGTGGATCTCGATCCGCAGGGCAACGCGTCGACGGGGCTGGGGATCGATCGCGAGGATCGCGAGATTTCCTCCTATGATGTGTTGCTCGGCGAGGCCGACGTGGTCGACGCCGCGATCCCGACGGCGGTGCCGAACCTTTCCATCGTGCCTTCCACGATGGATCTTCTCGGCGTTGAAATGGAAATTTCCGGCGCGCAGGACCGGGTGTTCCGGCTGCGGTCCGCGCTCTCACGCGTCTCGTCGCGGTTTTCCTATGTGCTCGTCGATTGCCCGCCGTCGCTCAACCTGCTGACGCTGAACGCCATGGCTGCGGCGAATTCGATCCTGGTTCCGCTGCAAACCGAGTTCTTCGCGCTGGAAGGCCTCAGCCAGCTGCTCAAAACGGTCGACCAGGTGAAGCACTCGATCAATCCGGCGCTGGAGATTCAGGGCATCGTCCTGACGATGTTCGACAAGCGCAACAATCTGGCGCTGCAGGTGGTCGAGGACGTGCGGGCGCATCTCGGCGACAAGGTCTACGACACGATCATCCCGCGCAATGTGCGCGTGTCCGAGGCGCCTTCGCACGGCAAGCCGGCAATCCTTTACGATCTCAATTGCGCCGGCAGCCAGGCCTATCTGCAACTGGCCTCGGAAGTCATCCGCCGCGAACGGCAGCTGACCCCGGCCTGAAGCGATTCGATAACGAAACGAACGGAACTGAAATGGCAGACGACGCTTCCCGCAAACGGCTTGGACGAGGCCTTGCAGCCCTGATCGGGGAAATGGACAAGCCTGCCGAGGCCGCTCCCACGCAGCAGGCAAGCGACCGCAACCTGCCGATCGAGTTCGTGGTGCGCAACCCGAACAACCCGCGCCGGGAATTTTCCGAGGAAGAGCTGGGCGATCTCGCATCCTCGATCCGCGAACACGGGATCATCCAGCCGGTGGTCGTGCGCGAGCAGGCGGGAAAACCTGGCGTCCATGAAATCATCGCCGGCGAACGCCGCTGGCGCGCCGCGCAACGGGCCGGCCTGACCGAGATTCCGGTCATCATCCGCAATGTCGACGACAAGATCGCGCTGGAACTGGCGATCATCGAGAACGTGCAGCGGTCCGATCTCAATCCGATCGAGGAGGCCGCGGGCTATCAGCGGCTGATGGACGAATACGCCTATACGCAGGCCGATCTGGGCGATGTGATCGGCAAGAGCCGAAGCCATGTCGCCAACACGCTGCGGCTGCTCAAGCTGCCCGAACCGGTCCGCGACCATGTGCGCTCCGGCGCGTTGTCCGCCGGCCATGCCCGCGCGCTGATCACGGCGGACGATCCGGTGGCGCTGGCACGGCGGATCGTCGACGAAGGCCTGTCGGTCCGGCAGGCCGAGGCGATGGCGCAGGCGAAGGAGGCGACGCCGGCGTCGCACAAATCCGGGCATTCTGCGCCGAGGGAAAAAGACGCCGACACGCTGGCGCTCGAAAAACTGCTCACCGACCAGCTCGGGCTTCGCGTCGAGATCACCCATGGCCAGAACGGCGGGGAAGTGCGCGTCCGCTACAAGACGCTCGAGCAGCTCGATTCGCTTTGCCACCGGCTTCAGGGCGTCTGACCGGCTTATTTCTTTAGCCGACTAACGACGGCGTGCGCTCTGGATCGTGATCGCCAACAGTGCCGTGCGTGCGACGGGCACCGTCAGCGCCGCGTTCATCCGGCTTTCGAGCACGCAATCCTGCAAGCGGCGCAACGCATGGCGGATTCCGGCCCTTGTCCAGCGGCCGAGCGCCAGTTCGACGGTCTTGCGGCGCGCGAAGAACACTGGCGGTCTGGCGCCGGCAATGACCGTAGCGGCCGGCCGGCCACTCTGGTCCATATCGGCGCGCAGCAGATCGAGCTGCTGGAACTGGCGAATGGCCGCGGCCAGCAGGGGTTGCGGATTGGACCCGGATGCGATGAAGGCCTGCATCGCCTCGTCGAAATCGGCGAGTTGGCCGGTGATGACGGAATCGACGACATTGTCGAACGAAATCCCGGAAGCGTCGCCAATGCTCTCCCTGGCCATTTCGAGGGTGATTTCCTCCTCGCCATGGGCGTAGAGCAGGAGTTTTTCCAGCTCTCCGCGCGAGGCGCGCCTATCACCGCCGATATGGTCCTGAATGTAGCGGCGGGCATCGAGCGACAGGCGCTGGCCGGTCTCGCCAAAAGTCATGTCGATCAGCGTGTTGAGCGATTGGGCGTTGTCAGCGTAACAGGGCAGCGTCACGCCGTTCGGCGATTTTTCGACGATCGCCCTGAGCCCGGTTCCCTTCTTGAGATCGCCCGCCTCGATCAGGAGTTTGACGGCGTCGGGCGGATCCTTCAGGATTCTTTCGATGTTGGACGGATATGTCTTTCTGGTTGCCGGCGTTGCGGATCCAGATCAGC
The DNA here is from genome assembly GCA_963712205.1 of uncultured Alphaproteobacteria bacterium. Lineage (GTDB taxonomy): Bacteria > Pseudomonadota > Alphaproteobacteria > Rhizobiales > Rhizobiaceae > Oricola. The sequence goes on from CAVQHF010000012.1 coordinate 262,875, forward strand.
CGGTCGCCGCCGAACATCGCCACCGTGTAGGCCTCGTCGATCAGGCGGACGGGATCGCCGGCGAGTTCGTTGGCATCGAGCTTGATCGTCGAAAATCCGTCGGACAGATCGACACCGGACGACTTGGCGAGCGATTCGGCGCGTTCGGAGACCAGGCCACGGTCCGGTCCGTAGGCGAGATAGACGGTCTTCGACTGATCCGGGTTCTTCAGGAAGCGGTCGACTTCTCCAGCCTTGAGCTCGCTCACCGGCTTGCCCCCTAAAGCGCTCCCGCGCGCGACAGATCGGCCGCGATCAGGGCGCGAAGCTGTTCGGCCGTTTCTCGTGCGGCGCGCTTCTCGGCGTCACGTGCGGCCCGGGTATTGGCGAATTCCTGCTGCGAAATGTCGTAGGACGCCGTGGCGCTCGCGCGGCGGCTTCCGATCTCGGTCCCGTCGGCGCTGCGTGTCAGCGTATAGGCGGCCGAAACGGTAACATTGCTCGACGTCGGTTCGCCGTCGCGCGCGGACAATTGAACGATGAGCGCGCTCTCGGTGATCGAGGTCACGTCAAGCGCCAGCGTAAATTTTGCGTCTCCGGGTTGTTTCGAACCGCCATTCATCAGGAAAATCAATGCGTTACGCACTTCCTGGCCCGGACGATCATTAGCCGGCTCAATATAGACCGAGCCGAGCGCGGCGGACCGGACGGTTTCGGCCTTCGGCGACGGCGCGTAGAGGGGCTGGACCGTGCAGCCGGCAAGCATCAGCCCCGCCAGGGCGGCAAATGCGAAGCGTTGTGCAGACTGTTTCATGGAAAGGCGGCCCCTCATTCGGTCACGCGACAATGTTCACGATGCGGTTCGGAACCACAATGATTTTTTTCGGCGCCGCACCGCCGAGATGATGGACGACGAAATCGGCGCCGAGCGCCATTTCCTCGACGGCCGCCTTGTCGGCATCCTTGGAAACCACGATTTCGCCGCGCCGCTTGCCGTTGATCTGGACCGGAAGCGTGACCGAGTTTTCCTCGACGAGCGCGGGATCGAATTTCGGCCAGGCCGTTTCGGCAACCATGGTCTCGTAACCCAGCGCCTGCCAGCATTCCTCGGCGAGGTGCGGCATCACCGGCGCTATGACCTGAACCAGGATCGACAGGGCTTCGTGCGCGGCCGCCTTGTCGGCGGCGGAACCGGACGCTGCCTTCTCGACGACGGGCGCGATCTCGTTGACCAGTTCGTGGACGCGGGCGATGGCGCGGTTGAAGCCGAGCTTCTCGAAATCCTCGCCGATCGCCTTGAGCGCCTTGTGCGCCGCCTTGCGCATGGCGAGAGCGTCGCCATCCGCGGCAGCTGGCGTCACCGGGCGCGATGGTGCCGGCCGCGCCGGAAACGACGCGCCAGATGCGCTGGACGAAACGGTGCGCGCCCTCGGCGCCGCGGTCGCTCCATTCGACATCGCGGTCCGGCGGCGAATCCGACAGCATGAACCAGCGCGCCGTATCGGCGCCGTAGCCCTGGGTGATTTCTTCCGGCCCGATCGTGTTCTTCTTCGATTTCGACATCTTCTCAAGATGGCCGATCTCGGCTTCCTCGCCGGTCCCGATCACCACGGCGCGGCGCTTGCCGCCGGTTTCCTCGAGGCGGATTTCCGACGGTGCGTGCCACTGGCCACTCGTGCCGGAGCCGGTGCGGTAGGTTTCGTGGACGACCATGCCCTGGGTGAACAGGCCCTTGAACGGTTCGGCGAGATCGAGATGGCCGGTCTCGCGCATGGCGCGGGTGAAGAAGCGCGAATAGAGCAGGTGCAGGATCGCGTGCTCGATGCCGCCGATATACTGGTCGACGGGAAGCCAGTCGTTGGCCGCCTTCGGATCGGTCGGCGCGTCGGCCTTCGGCGCGGTGAAGCGGGCGAAATACCACGAGGAATCGACGAAGGTGTCCATGGTGTCGGTTTCGCGCCGCGCATCCTTGCCGCATTGCGGGCAGGCGACATGGCGCCAGGTCGGATGGCGGTCGAGCGGGTTGCCGGGCTTTTCGAAGTCGATGTCGTCGGGCAGCTTGACCGGCAGGTCGGCTTTCGGCACCGGAACGACGCCGCAATCGTCGCAATGGATCACCGGGATCGGGCAACCCCAGTAGCGCTGGCGCGAAATACCCCAGTCGCGCAGGCGGAAGCGGACCTTGCGCTCGGCCTGCGGCTGGTTGCCGATCGCCACAGCTTCCATCCGGCTGGCGACCTCTTCGAAGGCGGCATCCGGCGTCATGCCGTCGAGGAAGCGCGAATTGATCATCACGCCGTCATCGACATAGGCTTCCTCGGTGATCTGGAAGGTTGCGGCATCGCCGTCCTTCGGCATCACGACCGGAACAACCGGCAGGCCGTATTTGTTGGCGAAGTCGAGGTCGCGCTGGTCGCCCGACGGACATCCGAAAATGGCGCCGGTGCCGTAATCCATCAGCACGAAATTGGCGACATAGACCGGCAGGGTCCAGGACGGGTCGAAGGGATGGACGACGCGGACGCCGGTGTCGAAGCCCTTCTTCTCGGCGGTTTCCAGCGCGGCGACCGAGGTTCCCGCGCGGCGGCATTCGTCGCAGAAGGCGGCGAGATCGGGATTCGTCGCGGCGACCTTCTTCGCCAGAGGGATGGTCGGCGGCGATCGCCATGAAGGAGGCGCCGAAGATCGTGTCCGGGCGGGTGGTGTAGACCTCGAGCTCGGTTTCGCCGGCCGGCGCGGTCGCCTCGTCCAGCTCCCAGCGGATCTGCAGGCCTTCCGACCGGCCGATCCAGTTTTTCTGCATGACGCGGACCTTTTCCGGCCACTCGTCGAGCTGGTCGAGCGAATCGAGCAGATCCTGCGAGAAATCGGTGATCCTGAAGAACCACTGGGTCAGTTCGCGCTGCTCGACCGGTGCGCCCGAGCGCCAGCCGCAGCCGTCGATCACCTGCTCGTTGGCGAGCACGGTCATGTCGACCGGGTCCCAGTTGACCTTGGACTGCTTGCGGTAGACGAGGTCCTTTTCCAGGAAATCGAGGAACAGCATCTGCTGGCGGTGATAGTAGTCGACGTCGCAGGTGGCGAATTCGCGCGACCAGTCGATCGACAGGCCCATCAGCTTGAGCTGCTCGCGCATGGTGTCGATATTGGCGTAGGTCCATTTGCCGGGGTGGACCTTGTTCTGCATCGCGGCGTTCTCGGCCGGCATGCCGAAGGCATCCCAGCCCATCGGGTGCAGCACGCTGTAACCGAGCGCGCGGCGGTGGCGCGCGACGACGTCGCCCATGGTGTAGTTGCGGGTGTGGCCTATATGGATGCGCCCGGAGGGATAGGGGAACATCTCCAGGACGTAATATTTCGGCCGCGGATCGTCGTTGTCGGTCTCGAAAAGCTTTGCTTCCGCCCAGGCTTTCTGCCACTTCGGTTCAGCTTCGCGCGGATTGTATCGTTCGGTTGCCATGCTGGTGAAACTCTTGAATTCTGCGCGGCGGCATGCAGGTTTGCGCCGCAAAACAAATCAACGGTCTCTTGCCGGTAAAAGGGCAAGCCGTCAACAACCCGCCGGAACTCCGGCCGGCGGATGCGCCGGGAGACATAGATGTCCGCAGTCGATCGATTGAACGAGGTGAAGAGCCGCATCGCGGACGCGGCGCGCGACGCGGGGCGGGCGCCGGGCGATGTCGAGCTTATCGCGGTGTCGAAGACGTTCGACGCCGACGCCATCCGGCCGGTGCTGGAGGAAGGCCATCGGGTGTTCGGGGAAAACCGGGTGCAGGAGGCGCAGGGCAAGTGGCCGGGCCTGAAGGAAGAATTTCCGGGCGTCGAACTGCACCTGATCGGCCCGCTGCAATCCAACAAGAGCAAGGAAGCGGTCGCGCTGTTCGACGTCATCCAGACGGTCGATCGCGAGAAGATCGCCCGCACCATCGCCGCGGAAATGAAAAAGCAGGGCAAGACCGTCCGGCTCTATGTCGAGGTCAATACGGGCATGGAACCGCAAAAGGCGGGAATTGCGCCCGACGATTGCGCCGCTTTCCTGGCGATGTGCCGCGACGAACTCGGCCTGGTCATCGAAGGACTGATGTGCATCCCGCCCTTTGACGAAAATCCCGGGCCGCATTTCGCGCTGTTGCGCAAGCTCGCCGAGGAAAACGGGATCGCGAAACTGTCGATGGGCATGTCGGGCGATTTCGAGACGGCGGTGGCGTTCGGCGCGACCAGCGTGCGCGTCGGTACCGCGATCTTCGGGGCGCGTTAACCGGCTGTTCGTCACAAAAGCGTAACTGACTTTTGCCCGGGAATCAGGCATTTTTCCGGGAAGGAACCGCACGCGCCCGGAGAAAAGGCATGACATCGAGACTGGCGAAATTCGTATTTCTGGCAATCGGGGCAGGCATGATCCTGGCCGGACCGGCTCATGCTGCGCAATGCGGGAACACCAGTGCCGGCTTTGACAACTGGAAGCGGCAGTTCGCCGCCGAGGCGAAGGCGAACGGCATCCGCAATCGCGGGCTCAAGGCGCTGGCGGGCACGTCTTATTCGCGCAGGACAATTTCCGCCGATCGGGGCCAGAAGAGCTTCAAATATTCGCTCGACAAGTTCATGAAGGTGCGTGGCGCCGACGCCATCGTCTCGCAGGGCCGGCGGCAAAAGGCCGCCAACGCGAAGTTCTTTGCAAGTCTCGAACGGGCCTATGGCGTTCCGGCCGGTCCGCTGCTCGCCATTCACGGCATGGAAACGGGTTTCGGCCGGTTCATGGGTAACGCCAACACCATGTCGGCGATCGCCACGCTGGCCTATGACTGCCGCCGGAGCGAATTCTTCACCGGGCATCTCTACGCCGCGCTGGAACTGGTCGACCGCGGCATCATTTCGTCACAGACGGTCGGCGCGATGCATGGCGAAATCGGCCATACGCAGTTTCTGCCGGGAAGCGTTCTGCGCTACGGCGTCGACGGCGACGGAAACGGCCGGATCGATCTCGCCGGGTCGAAATGGGACGCGCTCGCCTCGACGGCGAACTTCCTGCGCGCGCATGGCTGGCGGCCCGGCGCGGGCTACCAGCCGGGGCAGCCGAATTTTGCCGCCATCCAGGGCTGGAACGCGGCCAGCGTCTACCAACAGGCGATCGCGATCATGGCCGCGCAGATCGACGGCTAGACGGATCAACGGACACAGAAAAACCCGCGCTCGCAAGAAGCGCGGGTTTCTAATTCAGACCACAATGGCCGGGAAGGCTCAGCCTTCCTTCGGCGTCAGAACCTGGCGGCCGCGATACATGCCGGTCTTCAGGTCGATATGGTGCGGGCGGCGCAGTTCGCCGGAATTCTTGTCCTCGACATAGGACGGGTTTTTCAGCGCGTCCGTAGAACGGCGCATGCCGCGCTTCGAGCGGGTCACTTTTCGCTTCGGAACAGCCATTTTAAGTCTCCATTTATGTCAGGCGTGCCCGGTTGCTGACCGTTTCGGCCGGCAGGCGCCCGAGATGTGCTTGAAAAAGATTGCGCGCCTATACACGTTCGAATGCGTCTTGACCAGACTCGGACGCAAAATTTGTGCGCCGCGCGGCGCCGACTAGTACAGGCATTCGATATAAGCGCCGGACTGGCGGGCACGGCCCTCGATCATGCGGGCAAGCCGGATAAGCCCCTTGCCGGGCCTGGCGGGATCGCGCGCCAGCGGATTGGGCAGGGTGACGGCGAGAAGCGCCGCCTGGGCGGCGGTCAGTTCGGAGGCCGGGCGGGAAAAATAGGTCCAGCTTGCGGCCTCGACCCCGTAGATGCCGTCGCCCCATTCGGCGATGTTGAGATAGATCTCCATGATCCGCTTCTTCGACAGCACCATGTCGATCCAGATCGCCAGCGGCACTTCCATTGCCTTGCGGATGAAGGAGCGGGCGTTCCACAGAAACAGGTTCTTGGCCGTCTGCATGGTGATCGTCGAGGCGCCGCGCGTCTTTTCGCCGTCAAGCGCGTTGTCGATCACCTGATTCAGGGCGCCCCAGTCGACGCCGTCATGCGCGCAGAACTTTCCGTCCTCCGACATCATGACGGATTGAACGAGGACGGGCGCGATCGCGTCGAATTCGACCCAGTCGCGTTCGTAACCGCGAAACGTGACCAGATCGCGCAGCATCAGCGTGGAAACGGGGTGGACGGCCTCGACGCGGTAAAGCAGCGACAGGCCGGGCGGTATCAGAAGGAGAACAACGAGAGCCGCGATGCCGTTGCGCAGCCAGCGCACGAGGCGCGCGCGCCAGTGTCCGACGGAAGCGGGCTTCTTCCTTCGGCGAGGCTTTGCCGGTGCTCTTTTGTCGCCGGTTTTCCTGCCGGTTTTCTTGCCGGCCGCTTTCGCGGTTTTTCTGCTGGATGCCAAATCGTCGATTGCCCGTTCGATGTGCTGGGGTGAGCCGGGTCGCGGTGATCGCTTTTCCTAGGCAATAAGGCATTTTCCCGCAACAAGGATCGCAGCCGATCCAATGCCGGACTTGACCGCAACGCCGTGAGCGGCCATCGGGAAGGAATGTTGCAAGCTGAATTCAGTCAGGCGCTTGCCGCCCGCGCCGCGCAGGTCGAAGCGTTCCTCTCCGATGCCTTCGGCGCGCCGGTTCTCGACGGCGAGATCGAGCGGCCGCCATCGCTGATGGCCGCGATCCGCCACGGTGTCCTGAACGGGGGAAAGCGGTTCCGGCCGTTTCTGGTGCTGGAGACGGCGCGGCTGTTCGGCGCGCCGGACCAGTCGGCGCTTTACGTCGCCGGCGCGCTCGAATGCGTGCATTGCTATTCGCTGATCCATGACGACCTGCCGGCAATGGATGACGACGACATCCGCCGTGGCCAGCCGACGGTGCACAAGGCCTTCGACGAGGCGACGGCGATCCTCGCCGGGGACAGTCTGCTGACCTTCGCCTTCGATCTCGTTTCGGACAAGGCGAGCGGCTTGCCGGGCGATACCCGGGCCGAACTCGTCAATCTGCTGGCGCGGGCGGCCGGGCTTGGCGGCATGGCCGGCGGCCAGGCGCTCGATCTTGCGGCGGCGACCGCGAAACCGGACGAAAACGGCGTGGTCACGCTGCAGGCGATGAAGACGGGCGCGCTGATCCGTTTCGGTTGCGAGGCGGGCGCCGTCCTGGCAGGCGCGCCGTTGGCGGACCAGAAGCGGATGCGCTCGTTCGGCGAGACGATCGGGCTTGCCTTCCAGCTTGCCGACGATCTCCTCGACGTCACCCAGACGGCCGCGGCGATGGGCAAGGCGACGGGCAAGGATGCCGGCGCCGGAAAGGGCACGCTGGTCAGCCTTCGCGGCGAGGCATGGGCGCGCTGCGAACTGGCCCGGCTGGTCGCCAGGGCGGAAGAGACGCTGCAGCTTTACCAGCCGCGATCGCAGATGCTTTGCGAAGCGGCGCGCTTCGTCGCCAACCGGGAGTCCTAGAGCCGTTCATCTTCAAATGAACGGCTCTAGTTCTTCACCACGATGCAGGAGCCGCCGGCACGGCGGAGACTGTCGCAGATCTTCGTCGCCCCGGCGCGGTCCGGCGCACCGATCTGCACGACATAGAGCTGCTTGCGGCCGATCGGGCTGCGGGCGCGAAAGACGGCCGGTTCCTTGTCGCCGAGGATTTTCGCATGGCGCGCGCGGACGCGTTTCCACTGCCTGAGCGCCACCGCCTGCTTGAAATGGCCGGCGACCTGGGCGCCCCAGACCGGTTTCGGCGTGCCGGCAAAGGGCGCGGCGGCGGTCCGCATGACCGGAAGGGCGCGGCAGGCCTCCTCGAAGGGCTTCTTTTCGTCGAGCGGTTTTTGTTCCTCGTCGGTGGTCAGGTCACGGAATTCGTCCGCCGCCTTGCCGAGAATCGACAGGACGTAATCCTCCGTCTCCGTTGGCAGGAAGCCGCCGTCCGCAAGCCAGCCGGACACGCGTTCCTCGCCGGCATTGTAGGCGGCGGCAGCGAGGCCGAGATTGCCGAAGTCGCGGCGCAGGTCGGCAAGATATTTGGCCGAGGCCGGGATGGCCTGTTCGGGATCGAAGGCGTCGCGCAGGCCGCGCATGAAGGCGGTTCCGGGCATGAACTGGGCGATGCCCTGCGCGCCGGTGGGCGAGACGGCGTTGGCGTCGAACCGGCTTTCCTTCCAGATCAGCCGGGCGAAGAAGGGGCGGGGAAGCCCGTGCTCGTCGGCGGAAGCGGCGATCAGATTGCAGATATCGGCGACATCGGGCTGTTTCGGCTCGGCGGCGCCCGGTCCGACGCGCTCGAAGGTCGTATCGGGTTTCGCGTCCAGCGGAAGCGGAAGGATAACGCGCACATCCCCGTCCTGCGCGGCGGCGGCGGATGCGAGGGCAAGGAGCAGAGGGATCGCGGCGGCCAATCGGACTGTCATGACACCCTTCCTCCGGTTCCCCTGACCGTCAGCTTGCCTTCAAGCTCTTTTCCCGGCCGAAGCGCTGCTCGATATAGTCGGCGAGCATGGCCTGGAAATCGGCGGCGATGTTCGGCCCGCGCAAGGTCGCGGCCTTCTTGCCGTCGATGAAGATCGGCGCGGCGGGGGTTTCGCCGGTGCCGGGCAGCGAGATGCCGATATCGGCATGCTTGGATTCGCCGGGTCCGTTGACGATGCAGCCCATCACCGCGACCTTGAGGTTCTCGACGCCTGGATATTTGTCGCGCCAGACCGGCATCTGGCGGCGCAGGTCGTCCTCGATGCTGCGGGCGAGTTCCTGGAAGACCGTCGACGTGGTGCGGCCGCAGCCGGGGCAGGCCGCGACGACGGGCAGGAACTGGCGGAAGCCCATGGTCTGCAGCAGTTCCTGGGCGACCTGCACCTCGCGGGTGCGGTCGCCGCCGGGTTCCGGCGTCAGCGAGATGCGGATCGTGTCGCCGATGCCCTGCTGCAGCAGGATGCCCATGGCGGCCGACGAGGCGACGATGCCCTTCGAGCCCATGCCGGCCTCGGTCAGGCCGAGGTGAAGGGCGTGGTCCGAGCGCCGCGCCATCTCGGTGTAGACGGCGATCAGGTCCTGGACCTGGCTGACCTTGGCGGACAGGATGATCTTCGAGCGCGGCAGGCCGATGTCCTCGGCAAGGTCCGCGGACAGGAGCGCCGACTGGACGATCGCCTCGCGGGTGACCTCGCGGGCGGTCAGCGGCGCGCCGTTCGCGTGGTTCTCGTCCATCAGCCGGGTGAGCAGTTCCTGGTCGAGCGAACCCCAGTTGACGCCGATGCGCACCGGCTTGTCGTGGCGGATCGCGATTTCGACGATGTCGGTGAACTGGCGGTCGCGCTTCTCGCGGAAGCCGACATTGCCCGGATTGATGCGGTATTTTTCGAGCGCCTCGGCGCAGGCCGGATGATCGGCCAGCAGCTTGTGGCCGATATAATGGAAATCGCCGACCAGCGGCACGAAGACGCCGAGCCGTTCGAGGCGCTCGCGGATCTTCGGCACGGCGGCGGCGCTCTCGTCTCGGTCGACGGTGATGCGGACGATCTCGGAGCCGGCGCGGTGCAGCGCCGCGACCTGCGCGACGGTCGCGTCGATATCGGCCGTGTCGGTGTTGGTCATGGACTGGACGACGACCGGCGCATCGCCGCCGACCATGACGCCGCCGACATCGACGCCGACGGTGCGGTGGCGTTCAAGGGGTTCGCTCAGATAATCGCTCATCGGTGCCCTGTCCGTGCCATTCGCGGCTTCCATATCGTTTCGCCGGGTCATGCGCAATCGCGGCCCAAAAGGTTCAAAGAAAGGCGGCTTCCCAGTCTTGCTGCCTGAATCCGGTCAGAACCGTCTTGCCGTCGGTGCCGACGGGCCGCTTGATGAGGCGCGGATCGGCGGCCATGGCGTCGATCTTCGCCTGATCGCTTGCGGAAATAGCCGCCTGCTCTTCCGGTGCCATCTTCTTCCAGGTTTGTGACCGGTCGTTGAAGACGGCATCGATGCCGGCGGCGGCGACCCATCGTCCGATTTCCTGTTTCAGATCGGGAAGCTTGGAAAAATGGTCATATTGCGGCGTCAGACCGGTGGTTTCCGCCCATTCGCGAGCCTTCTTTACCGTGGTGCAGCCAGGATATCCGTAAATTCTGATCGTCATCATTCCACCCCTTTTACAAATCGCGACTAGCGTCCTAGTTGTATTTATGTTGCGTCGCAACAGAGCGCAGGATGTAGTCGTCGAAGGAGCAAGGATCAAATGAAAAAAGTCAGAACCGCCGTCGTGACCGGGTCGAATTCCGGGATCGGCCTTGGCATCGCGCACGCGCTGGCGGCCGAAGGGCACAATGTGGTGATCAATTCCTACACGAACGATGACGAAGACCATGCACTGGCGAAGGAAATCGCGCGACAGCACGGCAACGCCACGGTCTATATCCAGGCCGACATGTCGAAGGGTGACGATGCGCGCGCGCTGGTCACCAGGGCGGCGGAGGAATTCGGCGGCGTCGACATCCTCGTCAACAATGCCGGCATCCAGCACGTCGCGGCGATCGAGGAATTTCCGGTCGATAGCTGGAACCGGATCATCGCCATCAACATGAACTCCGCCTTCCACACGACAGCCGCCGCCCTGCCCTACATGCGCAAGAGCGGTTGGGGCCGGATCGTCAACATCGCCTCGGCGCACGGGCTGACGGCGTCGCCGTTCAAATCGGCCTATGTGACGGCGAAGCACGGTCTCGTCGGCATGACCAAGGTCGTGGCGCTGGAGACCGCCGAAGCTCCGATCACCTGCAACGCGATCTGTCCGGGCTATGTGCTGACGCCGCTGGTCGAAGCGCAGATCCCCGACACGATGGAGAAATACGGCATGGACCGCGACACGGTGATCCGCGAGGTGATGCTGGAGCGACAGCCGTCGAAGCAGTTCGCGACGGTCGAGCAGATCGGCGGCACGGTCGTCTTCCTGTGTTCCGATCACGCCGAGCAGATCACCGGAACGACGATCTCGGTCGATGGGGGCTGGACCGCACTCTAGTTCCGACAGACATGAACTTCCAACGGAGATGGCACGACACATGAAAACCATCAATCTCGCCCTGCAGGGCGGCGGCTCGCATGGCGCCTTTTCCTGGGGCGTGCTCGACGCGCTTCTGGAAGACGGGCGGCTGGAATTCGAGGCGATTTCGGGGACCAGCGCCGGCGCGATGAACGCAGTGGCGCTTCGCAGACGGCTGGGCGAAGGGCGGTCGCGACGGCGCGCGGGAATCCCTGTACGAATTCTGGCGGGCGGTCAGCAGGAAAGGCCGCTTTTCGCCGGTGCAGCGCACCCCCGTCGACGTGTTCTGGGGAAACTGGAGCCTCGATCACTCGCCGACCTACCGGTTCTTCGATATCATGTCGCGTGTTTTCTCGCCCTACGACATCAATCCGCTCGGGATCAATCCGCTGCGTGACGTGGTCGAAAAGCACATCGATTTCGAGCGGGTGAAGCGATGCGGCGCGATCAAGACCTTCGTGTCGGCGACCAATGTGTGGACGGGCAAGGTGCGCGTGTTCGGCCAGGAGGAACTTACACCCGACGTGGTTTTGGCCTCGGCCTGCCTGCCGACGGTTTTCCAGGCCGTCGAGATCGACGGGGTTCCTTACTGGGATGGCGGGTTTGGCGGCAACCCGGCGCTGTTTCCGTTTTTCTACGAGACGGAAACGCAGGATTGCCTGCTGGTGCAGATCAACCCGATCGAGACGGAGAAAACGCCACGCACGGCGATCGAGATCCAGGACCGGATGAACGAGATCACATTCAATTCGGCCCTGCTCCGCGAATTCCGGGCGATCGAGTTCGTGCGGCGGCTGATCGCCGACGGACGGCTGGACGGCACCAGCTACAGGGCGATCCGGATGCACCGGGTCGCGGCCGACGCGGTCGTTGAAGAATTGTCCGCGTCGTCGAAGGTCAATGCGGAATGGAAATTCGTCGAGTATCTGAAGGAGATGGGCAGGGCTGCCGCTGCGGATTTTCTCGAACAGAATTTCGAAGCAATCGGAGCGCACGCGACACTCGACCTGTCCGAGGAAATCAGCGCGCATGAGTTGCCGAATACGCTGAAGAAACCGGTGGGAAAACGCATGCGCGCGGCCATGAATCGCATGCGACCGGGCCGGTCGGCGGCCTAGAGCTTTTCAGGGACAGATAGAAGCTCTAGGAGGATGACTTCGCCGCAGTCAGCGCGCCGGCGACGAAGGACACCATCCTGCGCACGTCGTCCTCGATCGGATCGCCGCGCAGATATTTGCCTTTCATGCCTTCCATCGCCTGCATAACGACGGTCGCGACGGCCTCGGCATCGGTGCCGAGCGGTTCGAGCGCGATTTCGCCGGCCGCTTCGGCCGCGGAAATGCCGCTGGCGATGGCGTCCACCATCTGTTCGCACCACTTCTCCTCGATGTCGCTGGCGACTTCCTCGTTGACGCCCATCAATTCGGCGCCGTGCGGCGTCGCGTCGATCTTGCGGTGCAGGGACAGGATGCTGCGGTCGAGCGAATCGTAAAGCCGCGCTGCAAAAGGCTTGTCGGTTTCGAAAGCCGCTCTCGACTGATGGCTGAGCATCTCGAGCAGACTCAGGCTGGCGGCCCGGAAGATTTCCGTTTTGTTACGGAAAACCTGATAGAGCGCGGGACGCGACATGCCTGCCGCGCGCGCAATGTCATCCATCGATGTCTTCCTGAAACCATAATTGATGAAGACGTCGAAGGCTGCGGACAGGATGGTGCCGCGTTTGTCGGGTGGTGTCTGGAACATCATGGGTTGACGTTACGACATTTTTCGTTATTTTGTCAATTCGTCAGGATGCGGTCTCCGTAGGGGTGCGGTTGCGTGATCCTCAAAAGCAATCCGATAACGGAACCGGCCATGCAGCTCACGATCAATGGTGAAACGCGCGACCTTAACGTCGATCCTGAAATGCCACTGCTGTGGGCACTGCGTGACATCGCGGGGGTCAAGGGCCCGAAATTCGGCTGCGGTGTCGCGGCGTGTGGTGCCTGCACGGTGATCATCGACGGCGTCGCGACGCGGTCCTGCGTGACCGCCGTCGGCGACGTGACCGGCGACGTGCGCACGATCGACGGCCTTGCGCAGGGCGAAAAGCTGCATCCCGTCCAGCAGGCCTGGATCGAGGAACAGGTTCCGCAATGCGGCTACTGCCAGGCCGGCCAGATCATGAACGCCGTCGCCCTGCTCGAAGACATCCCCAACCCGACCGACGCCGAGATCGACGACGCGATGCAGGGCAATCTGTGCCGCTGCGGCACCTATCCGCGCATCCGCGCTGCCATCAAGCGCGCCGCCGCACAGATGCCGGCGCAAACGGCGAGCGAGAGTTGATCCGATGGGCAAGATCTTGCGCCGCACCTTCCTGATCGGCACCGGCCTTGTCGCCGGCGGCCTGGCCGTCGGTTACTACGCTGCAAGCCGGCCGTGGCCCAATCCGCTCGAAGGCGATCTCGCCGAGGGCGAGACGACGCTCAACCCTTACGTGATCGTCGGCGCCGACGGCGCGATCACGATCATCGCTCCGCGCGCAGAGATGGGCCAGGGCGTCGCGACGACGCTCGCGGCGCTGGTCGCCGAGGAACTGGGCGTGCCGCTGGACGCGGTGACGGTCGAACACGGACCGGCCTCGGGCGCCTACTACAATTCCGCGGTGCTGGAAGAATCCGGGCCATTTCCTGTCTTTGCCGAGTCGTTCGTCGCCGAGGCGACGCGCAGCGTGTCCGGCAAGCTTGGGGAAGTGCTCGGCCTGCAGATCACCGGCGGTTCATCCTCGGTGCGCGACGGATTCGACAAGATGCGCCATGCCGGCGCGGTGGCGCGGCATCTTCTGCTTGCGGCGGCCTCCGAACAACTCGGCGCCACGCCGGCGAAGCTAACCATCGAAGGCGGCGACATCGTCGCGCCGGACGGCAAGCGCGTTTCGATCGGAACGATCGCGTCCGCGGCCGCCGTGATGACGCCGCCGGCCGAAATCGCCCTCAAGGATCCGAAGGACTGGACAATCCTCGGTACGTCGCAGAAGCGCGTCGACCTGCATGCCAAGGTAACCGGCGCGCCGATCTTCGGTATCGATGTCGATCTGCCCGGCATGGTGTACGGCACCGTGCGGATGAATCCGCGCCTCGGCGGCGGGATCCGCTCCGCCGACACGGCTGCGGCCGAAAAGACGCCCGGCGTCATCAAGGTTGTCCGGCTCGATACCCAGACGGGAACCGGGTTCGGCGTGATCGCGAAAAACACCTGGGCGGCGTTCAAGGCGGCGGAAGCGATCGAGGTCGAATGGGACGAAGCGCCCTACCCGGCCGATACCGAGTCGATCATGAACGTCTTCCGCGAAACGGCGGCCGGGACCTGGAACGGTTCGTCATATCGCGACGACGGCGACGTCGAGACGGCCTTTGCCGATGCACCCGCGGATTCGGTGATCACCGCCGATTACGAGGTGCCCTATCTGGCGCATGCCACGATGGAACCGATGAACGCCACGGCGCAATTCGGTAATGGAGAGCTTACGATCTGGGCGCCGAACCAGATGCCGACGATCCTGCAGACGGTCTGTGCCGGGATCGCCGGAATCAAGTCCGACCGCGTCACCGTCAACACGACCTATCTGGGTGGCGGTTTCGGACGGCGCGGGGAAGTGGATTTCGCGATCTACGCGACGCTGCTGGCGATGCAGGCGGACGGCAAGCCGGTCAAGGTGACGTGGACGCGCGAAGAGGACATGACGCACGACACGTACCGTCCCGCGGCAGTCGGCCGGTTCCGTGCCCGTGTTTCCGACGGCGTTCCGCAAGCGGTCGACATGCGGATCGCCACGCCGTCGCTGATGAAGAGCATGGGGCGGCGGATATTCCCGTCGATGCCGATGGGCGGGCCGGAGCGGTTGCTGACGGAAGGCGCATTCGACCAGCCCTACACGATCGCCAATTACCGTGTGACCGGCATCGAGACGGCGATGGCGGTTCCGGTCGGTTCCTGGCGTTCGGTCGGCAATTCCTTCAACGCGTTCTTCCACGAATGCTTTCTCGACGAGATCGCGGCGAAGGCCGGCCAGGATCCGATCGCGCTTCGGCTGAAGCTGATGGCGGACTATCCGCTTGCCGTGGCGGTGATGGAAAAACTCGCCGGGATTTCGCGCTGGGACGAGGCCCTGCCGGACGGCAAGGCAAAAGGCGTCGCGTTTACGCTTTGCTTCGGATCGTGGGTCGGCGAGGTCGTGCAGATCGCGCAGGCGCCGGACGGCATCCGGATCGAGAAGGTCTGGGCGGTGGCCGAAATCGGCCGCGCGCTCGATCCCGGGATCGTCACGGCGCAGATCGAATCCGGCATCATCTTCGGGCTGTCCTCGGCGATCGGCCAGGCGATTACCTTCTCAGACGGCATGGTCTCGCAAGAGAATTTTTACGACTATGACGCCATGCGAATAAGCCAGTGCCCGCAATTCGAGGTGGCGATCCTGGAGAATTCGCAGAAACTCGGCGGCGTCGGCGAAATCGGCACGCCGCCCTCTATCCCCGCGCTGGCGAATGCCGTCCATGCGCTGACGGGGCAACGGATAAGAAGCCTCCCCCTGAACAGGAAGGTGGATTTCGCATAATCGGATGTCAAACGGCTTTGTGTGCCGCGGCATGCACACCGGAAAAGACAATCGATTCTGCAAATTTTCGAAAACGACCAGTCAAACGGTCGAAACTATTGAACAAGGACTGGCCTGCGGCCATTTGTCACCAAATGTGCCGCGCCCGCCTTTTCCGATGACCTGTAGAGACGAACATGAAAATCAATCGTTATCTGGCCATTCTTGTTTTTCTGGGCTCGGCCGCCTGGATCGCGACCGGCGAATTTTCCTTCGTGGGAAGCGCGGCGGGGAACGAAGGCGAGCAAACCGCGGAGAGCGGAGCGGCAGCGACGGAGACTTCCGCTGATGCCGCCGAGGCGCTGCAGACGGTCGGCGTGGCGGTGATTCCGCAGATCCAGCATGCCCGCTCGATCAAGATTTCCGGCGTCACCCAGGCCGACAAGGTCACGACGCTGACGGCGCGTACCGGCGGCATCATCGGCGAACTGGACGTCAAGCAGGGCGATGTCGTCAAGAAGGGCGACGTGATCCTCCGGATCGCGCCGGAAGGCCGCGACGCGGCGGTGCGGACCGCGGAGCAGCTGCTCGAACAGCGCAAGGCCGAGGCGAAGGCGACCGAGAGCCTTGTCGCAAAGGGAACCCTGCCGACGCTGCAGGGCGATGTCGCGATGTCGGCGCTGCGTTCCGCCGAGAGCCAGCTCGAAGCCGCGCAGGCGGAACTCGACCGGCTCGACGTGGTCGTACCCTATGACGGCGTAATCGACGTCCTGAATGTCGAGGAGGGCGCGTCGGTGGACGGCGGGACCCCGGTCGCCAAACTGATCTCGCTCGACCCGATCATCGGCGTCGGCGAAGTCAACGAAAGCGATCTCGGCGTTGTCCGTGTCGGCGCCAAGGCCGATTTGCGTCTGGTCACAGGCGAAACCGTGACCGGCAGGATCCGCTATGTCAGCCGCGCGGCGCAGGCGGCGACCCGCACCTATACGGTCGAGGTCGAGGTGCCCAATCCCGACCTGAAGATTCCGGCCGGCATGACGACGGAAGTCATCCTGCGCGGCGATCCGGTGCTGTCGACCCCGGTGCCGCGTTCGGTCGTGGCGCTGAACGACGCCGGCGAACTCGGCGTGCGGACGGTCAACGACAAGGATGAGGTCGAGTTCCATCCGATCGACATTGTCGACGATTCCACCGGCGCGCTGATCCTCGGCGGAATTCCCAAGGGCGCGCGGGTGATCGTCGCCGGACAGAATTTCGTCGGCGACGGCGCGAAGGTGCATCCGGTCGAGGCCGACACCGAAACCATCAAGCGGCTGGTCGAGGAAGCGACCACGGGAGCCATGTGACGATGATGAGTTTCCTCGAAATCGCCGTCAGGAACGCGCGCCTGACGATCACTGCGCTGGTGTTCTTCCTGGTCGCCGGCACGGTGGCCTATCTCAACATTCCCAAGGAAGCCGAGCCCGACGTCCAGATCCCGGTGATCTATGTGCGTCTCGCGCTGCAGGGCATTTCGCCGGAGGATGCCGAGCGATTGCTGGTGCGGCCGGTCGAGACCCAGGTCAAGAACATCAAGGGCATCGACAAGATCACGTCCAACTCCTACCAGGGCGGCGGCAACGTGATCATCGAGTTCGAGCCGAGCGCGGATCTGTCGTCCGCGCTCGAGGACGTCCGGTCCAAGGTCTCCAACGCCAAGCGGGAATTTCCGGCCGGGACCGACGAGCCGTCGGTCAACGAAGTCAACATCTCCGAATTTCCGATCCTCGTCGTGACGCTTTCCGGCAATGCGCCGGAACGCGTGCTGACGCGCACCGCCAAGGAATTGCGCGACCGGTTCGAGGAAGTCTCGGGCGTCCTGGAAGCCAAGCTTCAGGGCTCGCGCGACGAAATGGTGGAAGTCAACATCGATCCGGTGAAGCTCTCCTCCTACAATCTCCGGCTCGACAACCTGATCGGCGGCGTCAACGCCAACAACCAGCTGGTCGCGGCGGGCACGCTGCAGGGCCAGGAGGGCAAATATGCCGTCAAGGTTCCGGCGCTGATCGAAACCGTCGAGGACGTCGCCAACCTGCCGATCGCGGCAAGCGGAAACGCCGTCGTGCGCGCACGCGACCTCGCGACGATCCGCTCGACCTTCGAGGACGCGACGTCGATCGCCCGTCTCAACGGCAAGCCGGCGATCGCGATCGAGGTGTCGAAGCGCACCGGCGCGAACCTGATCGAGACCGTCGACGGCGTGAAGGCGGCGGCGGAAGAGTTCAAGTCGCTGCTGCCCGGCCGGCGTCCAGGTCACCTACAGCCAGGACAAGTCCAAGGACATCCGCACGATGCTCGAGGACCTGCAGAACTCGGTGCTGACCGCGGTGATCCTGGTCTTCATCGTCATCCTGTATTTCCTCGGTATCCGCTCCTCGGTGCTGATCGGCCTGGCGATTCCGACCTCGTTCCTGATCGGCATCCTGGCGCTTTCGGTCGCCGGCTACACGGTCAACATCGTCGTGCTGTTCAGCCTGATCCTCGCGGTCGGCATGCTCGTCGACGACGCGATCATCGTGACCGAATATGCCGAACGGCGCATGACGGAGGGCACGGCCTCCGGCCCGGCTTTCGCGGAAGCGGCGCGGCGCATGTTCGGCCCGGTCGTCGTGGCGACGGCGACCCGCATCGCGGCCTTTTCGCCGCTGCTGTTCTGGCCGGGCATCGTCGGCGAGTTCATGGGCTATCTCCCGATCACGCTGATCGCGACGCTTTCGGCCTCGATTCTCTACGCGCTGTTCTTCGCGCCGACGCTCGGCTCGATCTTCGGCAAGGCGCATGTCGAGCCGCGCAAGCCGGACGGCCTCTACATGATGGTCGTCAAGAAGGCGGTGCGGCATCCGATCATCACGCTTTCGATGGTCGCGGTGCTGATGGTGGCGATCGTCGTCGCCTTCGCCAAGTACAACAAGGGCACGGAGTTCTTCCCGAACGTCGAACCGGATTACGGCCTGGTCTATGTGCATGCGCGCGGCAACCTGTCGCTCGACGAGCAGGACGAAGCGGTGCGCATGGTCGAAAACCGCATGCTCAAATGGCCGGGCATCGAGACCGTCTATACCCGCGTCGGCGCCTCGAACGGCGGCGGCGGCTTCGGCGGCAGCGTCGACGAGGACGTGATCGGCACGATCCAGTACGAGTTCGTCGACTGGCGCGAGCGCAAGCCGGCGCAGCGACATCCTGACCGATCTGCGCGGCGCGCTGCGCGGCATGCCGGGCATCGAGGTGGAAGTCTCGGTTCCGGAAGCCGGTCCGCCGCAGGGCAAGCCGATCCAGGTCGAGCTGTCGGCCGACAATCCGGAAGGTCTCGACG
Source organism: uncultured Alphaproteobacteria bacterium (assembly GCA_963712205.1). Classification (GTDB taxonomy): domain Bacteria; phylum Pseudomonadota; class Alphaproteobacteria; order Rhizobiales; family Rhizobiaceae; genus Oricola. Next base: position 281,772 of record CAVQHF010000012.1, read on the forward strand.
GTGCGGCGCAAACGGTGGCGAACTATCTGCGCACGCTCCCCGAGGTGATCGACCTGTCGGACGGCCTGCCGCCGCCGTCGATCGACTGGGAGCTCAAGGTCAACCGCGCCGAGGCCGCGAAATACGGCATCGGTCCGGGTTCGGTCGGCACCGTCGTGCAGCTCGTGACCACCGGCCTGAAACTCTCCGACTATCGCCCGGCGGGCGCCGACGACGCCGTCGACATCCGCCTGCGGCTGCCGGAAGACCGGCGCACGCTGTCGATGCTCGACCAGTTGCGCATCGAGACGGCGCAGGGCGCGGTGCCGCTGTCGAACTTCGTCAGCCGCGAACCGGCGCGCAGCCTCGGGACGCTGAAGCGGATCAACACCACGCGCACCATCACGGTTTCGGCGAACCTCGTCGAAGGCGTGCAGGACGCGGAGATGCAGGCCAAGGTCGCCAAGGCATTGCCGACCCTGAACCTGCCGGAAAACGTCCGCTGGAAGCTGGCCGGCTCGAACGAGGAAAGCGCGAAGGCCTCGGCCTTCCTCGGCCAGGCCTTCGGCGTGGCGATCTTCCTGATCTTCGCGCTGCTGCTCGCGCAGTTCAACCGCTTCACCTATGTCTGGCTGGTGCTGACGGCGGTGGTGATGTCGACGGTCGGCGTGCTGCTCGGCCTGCTGGTGATGCAGATGCCGTTCGTCATCGTCATGACGGCGGTGGGCACGATCGCGCTGGCGGGTGTCGTGGTGAACAACAACATCGTGCTGATCGACACCTATGTGCATCTGCGATCGGAAGGCTGGGACAAGCTGGACGCGGTGCTCGAAACCTGCCGCGAGCGCGTGCGCCCGGTCATGCTGACCGCGGTCACCGCGATCCTCGGCGTGCTGCCGATCGCCTTCGGCGTCAACCTGGCGATCCTCAGCCACGAGGTGACGATCGGCGCGCCGTCGACGCAGTGGTGGATCGCGCTGTCGAGCGCCATCGTCTTCGGCCTCGCCTTCTCGACCATGCTGACGCTGGTCGTGACGCCGTCGGCGCTGATGGTGTTCACGCGCGACAATGCCTGGAACGCCGACGAGCGCAGCCTGCTCGCCAAGATGTTCCGCCGCAAGCCCAAAGGCGCGGCGCAGGACAGCGAAAAGGCCGACGAGACGCCGCCGTCCGGCCCGGCGCAATCCGAGCCGGCGGAACCCTTCGAGGAATTTCCGAAGGCCGCCGAATAGGCGGAGCGCAATATCAGAAGCAGGGCCGGCCGGGAAACCAGCCGGCCCTTTTTTATGGCGGGTCCGTCAGGACAGGCGGATCAGGTCGGCGCGCAGGCGGTCGGCGCTTTCGATCAGCCCTTCGACTTCGCGGTGCGCGGCGCGCCATAGCGGGTAGGCCTCGGCGAGAAGCGCGTGGCCCTTTTCGGTCAGGGCGAGGCGGCGGCTGCGCCGGTCGTCCGGGTTGGGCGAGACCGTCACGAGGCCGCGGCGTTCCAGCGGTTTCAGGTTCGCGGTCAGGGTGGTGCGGTCGATCGCCAGAAGCGACGCAACATCGCCCATGACCGGCGGCTCCGGCCGGTTCAGCGACATCAGCAGGGAGAACTGTCCGTTGGTCAGGCCGAGCGGACGGAAAACCTCGTCGAAACGGCGCGCGACGACGCGGGCGGCGCGCTGCAGATGCAGGCACAGGCAGTTGTCGCGGACTTCGAGCGTTGCTTCGCGCGGAAACGGGTGCTGTTTTGACATCTTTCAATTATATTGATATCAACATAACTATCCAGCCCCTTCCCGGTTTTCCACGGGACTTGCTGCGGCTTGCGCGAGGAGGATGCCGGCATGGCGAAGAAAGTTCTCGTTCTTCTGGGCACCAACAAGGGCGCCTTCATCCTCGAAAGCGACGCGGCCCGCAGGAACTGGGCGATGCGCGGCCCCTATTGTGACGGCTGGGTGATCCATCACGTCATCTTCGATCCCGAGAGCGGCGCGATCTTCGCCGCCGGCGGCAATCCCTGGACCGGCGTCGGGGTCTGGCGCTCCCACGATCTGGGCGAAACATGGGAGAATTCCGGCGAAGGCCTCGCCTATGGCGAGGAAGACCCGCCGATCAAATCTGTATGGAGCCTGTCCGCCGCGCACGGCCGGCTGCATGCCGGGGTCGAGCCGGCCGGGCTGTTCGCCAGCGACGACGGCGGCAAGAGCTTTTCGCATGTCGCCGGCCTGCGCGATCACCCGACCCGGCCGGAATGGCAGGCCGGCGGTGGCGGCATGATTCTGCATTCGCTGGTGCCCGATCCGCATGAAAGCGACCAGCTCTGGGTCGGGATTTCGGTCGCCGGCGTCTATCACACCGGCGACGGCGGCAAGACATGGACGCCGCGCAACCGCGGCACCCGCGCCGACTACGCGCCCGAGGACCAGCGTTATCCCGAATACGGCCAGTGCGTGCATGCGGTGGCGCGCGCGCCGGGCAGGGCCGAGCGGCTCTACCAGCAGAACCATTGCGGCATGTACCGCTCGGACGACGGCGGACGCGCATGGGAATCGATCGAAGAGGGGCTGCCGTCGAGTTTCGGCTTTCCGGTCGTCGTCCATCCGAGTGATCCGGATACGGTCTGGCTGATCCCGCTCAACGGCGACCAGGCGGGCCGCTTCGTGCCGGACGCCAAGGCCGCCGTCTGGCGCTCGACCGATGCGGGAAAGACCTGGACCGACCTGCGCAACGGGTTGCCGCAAAAAGACGCCTATCTGTGCATCCTGCGCCAGGACCTTCGCGGCCGATACGCTGGACAGGACCGGGCTCTATTTCGGCTCCGAATTCGGGGTCGCTGTTCGCCAGTGCCGACGAGGGCGAAAGCTGGAACCAGATCGCGCAGCACCTGCCGATTATCTTCGCCGTCGAGACGGCGGTGGTCGACACATGAAAAAGGCCGGAAGGATTCCCTCCCGGCCCGCGTCTCTTTTTACAAGCTATTACTTAGGCGGCCTGCTTCTTCGGCTGGATCAGGTGGCGATTGACCAGCAGTTCGGCGATCTGGACCGTGTTCAGCGCCGCGCCCTTGCGCAGATTGTCGGAGACGACCCAGATGTTGAGGCCGTTCTCGACGGTCGCGTCCTCGCGGATGCGGCTGATGAAGGTGGCGTCCTCGCCGGCGCTCTCGTAGGGCGTGATGTAGCCGCCGTCCTCGTGCTTGTCGATGACGATGCAGCCCGGCGCCTCGCGCAGGATGTCGCGGGCCTCGTCGGCCGAGATCGGCTTTTCGAACTCGATATTGACCGCTTCCGCATGGCCGATGAAGACGGGAACGCGCACGGCGGTGCAGGTGACCTTGATCTTCGGATCGAGCATCTTCTTGGTTTCGGCCAGCACCTTCCACTCTTCCTTGGTGTAGCCGTCTTCCATGAAGACGTCGATATGGGGAATGACGTTGAAGGCGATGCGCTTGGTGAACTTCTTGTTTTCGAGCGAATCCGAGACGAAGACGGCGCGGGTCTGCGTGAACAGCTCGTCCATGCCTTCCTTGCCGGCGCCGGAGACCGACTGGTAGGTCGAGACGACGATGCGCTTGATCGTCGCCGCGTCATGCAGCGGCTTCAGCGCGACGACGAGCTGGGCCGTCGAGCAGTTCGGATTGGCGATGATGTTGCGCTTGGTAAAGCCCGAGATGGCGTCGGCGTTGACTTCCGGCACGATCAGCGGAACGTCCGAATCGTAGCGCCAGGCCGAGGAGTTGTCGATGACGACGCAGCCCTTGGCGGCGATCTTCGGAGACCATTCCTTCGAGACATTGCCGCCCGCCGACATCAGGCAGATATCGGCCTCGGAGAAGTCGTAGTTCTCCAGCGCCTGGACCTTGATCAGCTTGTCGCCATAGGAGACTTCCTGCCCCATCGACTTGCGCGATGCGAGCGGCACGATCTTGTCGGCCGGGAAGCCGCGCTCTTCCAGGATATTGAGCATTTCGCGACCGACATTGCCGGTTGCGCCAACGATAGCGATTACGAAGCCCATGGCTTTTCTCTTTGCTCCTCTCTCCCCTTTGCTTCGGCAAGCACCACTCATCCCGCCCCCCGGGAGAGTGTGGGGCGGAGCGGTCAGATCGTCACGATAGTTTTCGACGCTGTAGTGCTCATGGTGGCCGCGTTTTGATGCAGTGCGGCGAAAAAGTCAATCGCCGAGCTGTGCGCAAGGGCACATCGGGCCGCGCCCGTCGTTGGCACGCTGGGGCCAAAGCCGGCGGAAATCCGCCCGCACACAGGAGGATACCATGCGCCTATTTGCCAAAATTGCGATTGCCGCCGCGCTTCTTGCCGGAGCGACCGGTGCCGCGAGCGCCGATTTCCTGCGTTGTCCGCTCGAGCAGGCGCGCCGGACGATCACCGATCCCTTGCCGTCCGGCTGGTGGACGACACCGCAGGTCAACCGGCTGTCGGAGACGAAGATCCAGGACATCGGCGGCAAGCCGGCCCTGTTGTGCATCTACGGATCGTCGGGCAGCGTCCAGCGCGAACAGCCGCGTGGCCAGAACTGCATTGCGGTTCGCGGCGGCTTCCAGTGCCGCGCCGGCGGCGGCGGAGGCGGCGGACCGCGCACCATCGCGACCGGTCCGCTCAACATTCCGCAAACCTACCTGTTCGATCTTGATCGCGGCGCGGTGACCCAGACCGGGGCGGATTTCTGGTTCCAGGCCGAAACGCGGGCCCTGCTCTATCTCGTGCCCCGCAACGGCGCGAAAATCGGCGTCGGCAACCGCTCCAACCGCGGCGCCGCCGGCTGCGCGGCGGCCCGGATGACGACCGAGCGCGTTTCGCTGAGCGATCTCCCGGTCGGCAGCTACATCTGCGCGCGCACCAATGAGGGTCGCGTTTCGCAATTCCGAATCAACGCGATTTCCGGCGGTTCGCCGAAGACCCTGTCGATCGGCTTCACCACCTGGCAATAGGCCTCTCAAAGGCGCCCGGCGTTTTCGCCGGGCGCTTGCGCATTTGCCGCCCGGTCTTGTCCGGCAAGTCGCGAAAGGCTCGCCGCATCGAAACGCAGGGTGACTTTTGTTTCCGAATAGCGGCGTCCGGGCGCGCGTGGAAGCGGATCGCGCCCTCATTCCATGTCCCGGTGACGAAATAAGACCGCTTCTCTCCGCAGGGTCGTCAGGTGCCGCCGAAGTGCGATCGAGGATGATATTGAGCAGCGACGGCATTTCGTCGCGATCCTGAGAAAGCAACGTCAATCCGTGCCCGGCTGCCGGCGTTCCGGACAAAACGCGCGTGGCGGCTTTATTCCGTTGCGGACCGCCCCATTTTGGGCAGACTTGCGCAATTGCCGCCGGAGGGGACGATCCGATGACCGATTTTCTGCTGCTTGCCTTCATCTTCCTCGTCGCGGGGGTATTGTCGGTGCCGGTCGCCACGCGCCTCGGGCTCGGTTCCGTGCTCGGCTATCTGATCGCCGGCATCGTGATCTCGCCGGTGCTGGCGCTGCTCGGCGTCGACGTTTTGTCGATCCAGCATTTCGCCGAATTCGGCGTCGTGATGATGCTGTTTCTCGTCGGGCTGGAACTGGAGCCGAAACTGCTGTGGCAGATGCGCGCCCGGCTGCTCGGCCTCGGCGGCGTGCAGGTGCTCGGCACCGCGCTCGCCGTCATGCTCGCCGCAATGGCGCTCGGCCAGCCGTGGACGGTGGGGCTCGCCATCGGGCTGGTGCTGTCGCTCTCCTCCACCGCGATCGTCCTGCAGACCTTGAACGAAAAGGGGCTGATGCGCAGCGACGGCGGCCAGTCGAGCTTCGCGGTGCTGCTGTTCCAGGATATCGCCGTCATTCCCGATGCTGGCGCTGATCCCGCTGCTGGCGCTGCCGGAACTGCTCGACGCGCAGCATGGCGGCGGCGGGCGGCGCGGAAGCAGCCGGTCACGGCGACGCGATGAGCCTGGTCGCGGGACTGAACGGCTGGCAGACGGCGCTTGTCACGCTGGCGGCGATCGGCGTCGTCGTCATTATCGGCAGCTATCTGACGCGGCCGCTGTTCCGGTTTATCGCGAGCGCGCAACTGCGCGAACTGTTCACGGCGACGGCGCTGCTGATCGTCATCGGCATCGCGCTGCTGATGTCGCTGGTCGGCCTGTCTCCGGCGCTCGGCACCTTCCTCGCCGGCGTCGTGCTGGCGAATAGCGAATACCGGCACGAACTGGAATCCGACATCGATCCGTTCAAGGGATTGCTGCTCGGCGTGTTCTTCATGACCGTCGGCGCCGGCATCAATTTCGGCCTGCTGTTCGGAAAATCTCATGCTGACCGTCGGGCTGACGCTCGGTCTGATGCTGACGAAGGCGCTCGTGCTCTATGTGCTGGCGACGGTCTTCAGGCTGCGCGGCACGGATCGCTGGCTGTTCGCGCTCGGCCTCGCGCAGGCCGGCGAATTCGGGTTCGTGCTGCTTTCCTTCACGGTCGCCAATGCGGTCATACCCGCCGCGATCGGCGACCAGCTGCTGCTGGTGGTGGCGCTGTCCATGCTGCTGACGCCGGCGCTTTTCATCCTGTACGACCGCGTGATCGCGCCGAAATTCTCGGCGGACCAGGAACGCGAAGCGGATGCCATCGACGAAGACAATCACATCATCATTGCCGGCCACGGCCGCGTCGGCGGCATGGTGGACCGGATGCTCAATGCCGCCGGCTACAAGGCGACGGTGATCGACTACAATTCGCAGACGATCGAAAATGCTCGGGCGCTTCGGCGTGAAGGTCTATTTCGGCGATGCCACGCGGCCGGACCTGCTGCACTCTGCCGGCGTCGAGCGGGCCAAGCTGCTCGTCATCGCCATCGACGAACGCGAGCAGATCACCGAGCTGACGAAATATCTTCTCCAGAACCATCCGAACCTGCATGTGATGGCCCGCGCGGTCGACCGCGACCACGTCTACGACCTCTACTTCGCCGGGTGCCGCGACATCATCCGCGAAACCTATGACAGCTCCATCCGCATGGGCCGGTCGGCCTTCGAAGCGCTGGGCATCGAAAGTCATCACGCGCGGGCGATGGCCGCGGCTTTCGACGAGACGGACCGCAGGTCCATGGTCGAGGTGGCGGATGTCTACGATCCGGCAATTCCGGTGGCGGAAAACGAGGCCTATGTCGCGAAGGTGCGAAAGATCCTGGATGAATGGGGTCCCGAAATGCAGAAGAAGATGCAGGAAATCCGCAATTCGGGCTGAGGCAACGCCGCCTATTCGTCTCCGCCCGCCGCAAGCTTTTTCAGGCTCGCCGCATCTAATCGTAGCGCGATCTTCTGTTTCTGGATCGCCGCGCCCTCACGTTCGTAGAAGCGGATTGCATCCTCGTTCCAGTTCTCGGTGGTGAAATCGATCCGTTCCAGCCCTTCGGCCCGGCAATAACCGGCGAGAAACATGAGGAGTTGCCGGCCCGCACCTCGTCCCCGATGGTGCCGGGAGACGAAAAGTTCCTTCATGTGCAGCGCCCCGGACAGGCCGGTCGCCGGCCGGACCACGGCGACGAAGGTGAAGCCGATGGCATCCTTGCCGGCCAGCGCCAGGACGAAGCGCCCGTGGCCGGGCTTGGGCTGAAGCCATTCGGCGGCCGCCCTCTCCTGTTCCCCGGGTGCATTCGGCTGCAGCCGGTAATGCAGCTTGATTTCCGTGAGGAGACGCGCGAGGCCGGATGTGTCTTCCGGCCCCGCCCAGCGGCACATGACCGGATATATCAGCCCGCATAGGCCTCAAGAACGGCGTCGCCCATTTGCGACGGTCGTCACCTTCGTGCAGCCATCGGACATGATGTCGCCGGTGCGCAGGCCCTTGTCGAGCACCGTGGAGATCGCCTTTTCGAGGCGGTCGGCCTCGGCGATCATGTTGAACGAGTAGCGCAGGCACATCGCGAAGGAGGCGATCATGGCGATCGGGTTGGCGATGCCCTGGCCGGCGATGTCCGGTGCGGAGCCGTGCACCGGCTCGTAAAGCGCCTTGCGCTTGCCGGTGACCGGGTCGGGCGCGCCGAGCGAGGCCGAGGGCAGCATGCCGAGCGAACCGGTCAGCATGGCTGCGACGTCGGAGAGCATGTCGCCGAACAGATTGTCGGTGACGATGACGTCGAACTGCTTCGGCCAGCGCACCAGCTGCATGCCGCCGGCATCGGCCAGCATGTGGGTCAGTTCGACGTCGGAATATTTCGCCTTGTGGATCTCGGTGACGACGTCCTTCCACAAGACGCCCGATATCATGACGTTGTGCTTTTCCATCGAGCAGACCTTGTTGGAGCGCGTGCGCGCCAGCTCGAAGGCGACGCCGGCGATGCGCTCGATCTCGAACGTGTCGTAGACCTGCGTGTCGATGCCGCGCTTCTGGCCGTTGCCGAGGTCGATGATCTGCTTCGGCTCGCCGAAATAGACGCCGCCGGTCAGTTCGCGCACGATCAGGATGTCGAGACCCTCGACGACTTCCGGCTTCAGCGAGGAGGAGGCGGCAAGCGCGGGATAGCAGATCGCCGGGCGCAGATTGGCGAATAGCGCCATGTCCTTGCGCAGGCGCAGGAGACCGGCCTCCGGGCGAACCTCGTAAGGCACGCCATCCCATTTCGGGCCGCCGACGGCGCCGAACAGCACGGCGTCGGCGGCCATCGCCTTTTCCATGTCTTCTTCGGAGATCGCCTGGCCGTGGGCGTCATAGGCCGACCCGCCGACGAGGCCTTCGTCGGTCACGAAACCCGCATTCTCGGTTTCGTTCATGTGGCCGATCAGCTTGCGGACCTCGGCCATGGCTTCGGGGCCGATGCCGTCGCCGGGCAGGAGAAGGAGGGAACGTGTGGTCATGGAAGGATACCTGATGGAATGTATGATCGGGAGACGGCATAGAGGCAGCGCGGCGGGAATTCAACCGCGATGGTGCAAGCATGGCGAATGGGGCTTGCGGAGTTAGCAGTCGGGTCCGGCAGACGAAATGAAGATTGTAGCTCTCAACGGCCATGTCTTCATCGTTCGAGCAATCGGCCCTCGATGTCATAGACGCCAAGCGCCTCGAAGTTGCAGTCGCGCAACTGGCGGAGCTGCGTCTGCCGGTCGATGCAATAGACGAGGCCGGATGCGGTCATAGGAACCGGTCACGATGGCATAGTCCGTCCTCGACCCGCTGGAGGTGAGCCAGCCGGCGATGATTGCGAATCGGCGCGCGCCGCGCGCGCGGTCCGATACAGATGGCGCGGCAGGTCCGATACGCTGTCAGAGCCGGCAGGCCGGCGGCTTCCCGCATAGCCGCCAAGCGCGGTTGTGGGTCGAAAACACGAACAGCCCCCGGGTCGGACAATGCGGCGAACAGCGGCCAGGAGCGCGAGGCGGTCGTCATGGTCCAGGACATCGATCGTGTTGTAGGCGATCAGGACAAAATCGAATTCCGGTTCGTCCAGATCGCCAAGTGCCCGGATATCTCCCTCGCGAAAGCGCTGTCCGTGGATGGTCGCGGCGGGCATGGGCCAGCATTTCCGGCGAAATGTCGATGCCGAGATAATCGGCGCAAAAGGACGCGAGATACCGTGTTGTGCGGCCGGATCCGACCCCGAGATCGAGAACGCGGCCGTTTTCGAACACCTCCCGGTACCGCATGAGGATCATCGACTTCCGGCGGCGATAACGGTTCGCTCGCAAGCTGGCGCGCAACGCTGTCGCTCATGAAGGCGCGGGCCGTGATGTCCGTCATGGAGGAATTGTCCTCGCGGCGTTGTCGCAAGGCTTGTGTCCCGGCTGGAATTACCCTGTCATGCGAGAGTCCTCAGGTTTCTCGTCGCCAAGCGTCGGCCGGCCATCGAGCCGGTACGCATCATGACGCTACGTAATCCTAGCGTAATAACTGCAGCGGCGGACGGATTAGCGCGAACCAGAGTTAAGGCGGGCCGGCGGGCTGCGAAACGTCAGCCTCGGAAGGCGGTGACCTCGATCTCGATCTTCATCTTCGGGCCGGATCAGGCCGGCGACGACCATGGTCGCGGCGGGCCTGATGCCGGCGAAATATTCGCCGAGGATCGGGAACACCCGGTCGGCGAATGCGGGATCGGTCACCGTGTATTGCGCGCGCACGATTTGGGCGCGCGAAAAACCGGCTTCGGCGAGCGTCCGGTCGATCGTGGCGAGGGTGTTCGCCGTCTGCGTCTCGACGTCGCCGGGCATCGTCATGGTCTCGTAGTCGTAGCCGGTCGTGCCGGAGACGAAACACCAGTCGCCCTGGACGACGGCGCGCGAATAGCCAGCCTGTTTCTCGAAGGGCGAGCCGGTGGAAATCAGCCTGCGGTCCGTCATGTCACTCACTTTCGGTTTCTTCGGCGCCAGACTGCATCTCGAGCAGGCGGGTGACGACGCGGCGCATCGAATCGCCGACCATCTCGCATTCCTCCGGCGTCGTCGCTGACATCATGTCATCGATGATCGTCGCCTGGATGGCGATCGCCCGGTCGGCAAGCGCGTGGCCCTCTTCGGTCAGATAAAGACGCAGCACGCGCTTGTCGGCGGGATCGGGCCGGCGCTCGACAAGGCCGCGTTTTTCGAGCTGCGGCAACAGCATCGTCATGTTGGAGCGGCCGACGAACAGTTTCCGGGCGAGATCCTGCTGGCTGATGCCGGCGGTGCGCACCAGGTTCACCATGATGTCGAGATGCGGGGTCTTGAGATCGAGCGGCCTCAGCTGGCGCGCGAGTTCCTGCTGGACGAGATGGCAGGCGCGCGCCACCGCGATCCAGTTTCGGAATCGCGGGTTCTCCCACATTGCCGGTTTTGCTTCGGCGTCTTGCACTTCGTTCATGGTTGTACTATTCTGTTCAATATTGAACATAAAGGATCTGATGCGATGTTGCACGCGCGAGACCGGATTGCAAAGAGATTGATCGCATTTTGCGGAACGCGCTGGCCGAACACCACAGCCGATTACGCGTTCCGGATATTCAGCCGCACCGCGCGGCCACGGGGCAAGGTGCTTGCCGGCGGCATGCCGCGGGGCATGGAGCCGCTGATGCTGCAGACGTCGAGCGGGCTTGTCGCGACATGGCATTTGCCGGCGGACCGGCCGGACGGCCGCAAGGCGCTGCTCGTCCATGGCTGGAATTCCCGCTCGCTGCACCTGCTGGCGCTGGCGAAAGCGCTCAATGAACAGGGCATCGACGCCGTTCTCGTCGACCTGCCGGGCCATGGCGCCTCGACCGGGCGGCACCTGCATCTCGGCAAGGGCATCGCGGCGGTCGACGCGGCCTGGCGCCATTACGGCCCGTTCGACACGTTCATCGGCCATTCCTTCGGTGGCGCGGTCGCGCTCAACGCGGCGCTCGGGTCGGCGATGTGCGTTCCGGCGCGCCGTCCCGACACGCTGGTGATGATCGCCGCGCCGAATTCGATGCCGGCCTTCTTCCGCTGGTTCGGCCGGCGGGTCGGCCTGCCGCCGGTGGCGCAGGCGGCGCTGGAGCGCAAGGTCCTGACGATTCTCGGCCAGTCGCTGGATCTGTTCGTCGCATCCGATCAGCTGAAGGATTTCGACCGGCCGGTGCTCGTCGTCCACGACATGGACGATACCGACGTGCTCTATGCCGATGCGCTGCGGATGGCGCGCGCCGGACGGCATGTCGCCCTGCATACGACGAGCGGGCTCGGACACCGGCGGGTGCTGAAGGATCCGGGCGTGCATGCGGCGGTCTGCGATCACGTCAGGGGCGCGGCAATGGCGGACCAGCCGCTGGCGCTCGTCGAGGATTGCGCCTGATCAGACGGCCTTGAAGGCGATCACCGAATTGGCGCCGCCGAAGGCGAAGGCGTTCGAAATCGCCACCTGACACCTTGCGTTCGCGCGCGACATTCGGCGTCACGTCGAGATCGCATTCCGGATCGGGCTCGGTGTAATTCACCGTCGGCGGAATGATGCCGTCGCGGATCGCATGCAGGCAGGCGATGGCCTCGATCGCGCCGGAGGCGCCGAGGCAATGGGCATGCATGGATTTCGTCGACGAGACGGAGAGCGCGTCGGCGTGTTTGCCGAAGACCTCGCGGATCGCCTGGGTCTCGATGCGGTCATTGCCCATCGTCCCGGTGCCGTGGGCATTGATGTAGTCGACCTCGGCCGGGTCCAGCCCGGCATCGGCCAGGCAGTCGCGCATCGCGGAAGCCGGTCCCTCGACGGTCGGCGCGACGATGTCGCTGGCATCCGCCGACAGGCCCGCGCCCGCGATCTCGGCCAGGATCGGCGCGCCACGGCGCTCGGCGCTTTCGAGCGTCTCCATGACCATGACCCCTGCCCCGTCTCCGAGAACCAGGCCCTCGCGGTCCGCCGAAAACGGCCGGCAGGCGGTCTTTGCGAGGATGCGCATGGATTCCCATGCCTTGACGATGCCGTAGGAAAGCGAGGCGTCCGATCCGCCCGCGACGATGGCGTCGGCGCGGCCGGCACGCAGCATGTCGAGCGCGGTCGAAAACGCGTGATTGGAGGACGCGCAGGCCGAGGTGACGCCGTAAACGGGACCCTTGAGGCCATGGATCATGCTGGTGTGAACCGCCGCGGAAGCGGGCATCGCCTTCGGGACGGCGAAGATGTCGGTGCGTTTCTTGCCTTCCAGGAAGATGGCCCGATAGGCTTCCTCGATCGCGTCGCCGCCGAACACGCCGACGCCGATCACCGAACCGATGCGCATGTCCGGCCGTTCGCGCGCGTCCAGGCCGGCCTGGCGCAGCGCCTCATCGGCGGCGAGGGCGGCGAGCAGGCCGAAACGGCTGATCGAGACCAGCTTGCGCTTGTCGAAGTCATGTTCGGGCAGTTCCGCGATCTGGCCGGCGATGGCCGTCTTCAGGTCGTGCTTGTCGGGTATCGTCAGCGGACCGATGCCGCAGACGCCGTTGCGCATGGAATTCCAGATTTCCGGGACATTCTTGCCGAGGCAGCACAGGCCACCGATGCCGGTGACCACGATGCGTTTCCTGTTCATTCAGTTGCCTTGGCGACCATCTCCGCAACGGAATCGGCGACGTCGGAAACCGTCTTGAGATTGTCCCATGCGGTCGCCGCGTTCATGTCGATCTCGATGTCGAATTCGTCCTCGAGATCGAAAATGATTTCGGCGAGATCAAGCGACTGGATGTCGAGGTCGATCAGGGAGGTGTCGGGCTTGATCGTTTCGGGTTCGATGCCGGCCTTGTCGGCGATAATCCGTATCGTCGTGTCCAGTACTGCCGTCATCCCTCACCTCGATTGTTGCAGCGGCCCGCAAAAGCCGGCCCATCCCCCAAGCTCTTTTTGCGCTTAAGCAAAAGGCCGTGTCAATGTCGGCGGGCGGCTGGCACGGCAGTGTCAGGGGATAGCGAGGCGTTTCAGTTCGGCGCGCGCCGCATCGGGCCAGTTTGCGGGATTCGGCCATTGCGCGACCGCATTGCCGCGAATCTGCGCGAACCATGCTTTACGCGCGTCGAGATCGACGACCAGCAGCGAATCCGCGCCACCGCAATTGTGCGGCACGCAGCCGGATGTCGCGTAAACTCCGTCGGAGACTTCTTCCATTTCGGAAGAAACGCGAAGTCCGAGCGCATATTCGGCGAGATCGGAACCGAGGGTTTTCAACGCGGAGCCGTAGAACGCCTGGTTGGAAAAATATTCCTCCGGATGGATCGCCGGATTGGCGGCAAGGTCGTCCCAGCCGGTCCCGGGTTCGGGCACGAAGCGCAGCATGCCGGCGGTCCGGAAGCCGTCTTGCGGCGTCCATCGGCGGACCGGCATCTCCTCGCCGGGTCCGATCCAGGGCGCGAAGATGATCGCGTAGTCGGACACGGCCGGCAGCGGCCAGCCGCAATCGCCGGGCAGCGAATCGGTGTTGACGCCGCCGTTTCCGTCGGGCCAGACGATAAGCGTGTTGGCGCCGCAGGCATTGCCGCCCGGACCGATCGAGATCAGGGCGACATCGGTGCCGGCGACGTTCGCGGTGCGGTCGAAAAAGGCCTGGAAATCGCGGGCGATTTCCTTGCCGTTGAAGCTGACGACCTTCTCGTAATCCGGCGTTTCGGCGATCGTGATCGTTCCGCCGGCGAAGGTGGATTTCCTCGGGCGACGTATCCTGCGCCAGGGCGGGCGACGCCAGCGCCATGCCGAGAAGACAGGCGGTCACAAATCGTTTCGGTGTCTGCATTCCAGCCTCCCCTGCCGCGCGAACGGGGCCATAAAAAAGACGGCCGGAAGGTGAATGCCTCCGGCCGTCCGGTAAAAACATGATGACGCGGGTCAGGCCCAGGGGCGGTTTTCGGCCAGCTGCGTTTCGTAGCTGTCGATCTTCGCGGCCTTGGCCATGGTCAGGCCGATGTCGTCGAGGCCGTTCAGCAGGCAATGCTTCTTGAAGGCGTCGATGTCGAACTTGACCACGCCGCCGTCGGGGCCGTGGATTTCCTGCGCCTCGAGATCGACCGTCAGCGTGGCGTTGGAGCCGCGCTCGGCGTCGTCCATCAGCTTGTCGAGGTCTTCCTGGGAGACGACGATCGGCAGGATGCCGTTCTTGAAGCAGTTGTTGTAGAAAATGTCGGCAAACGACGTGGAGATCACGCAGCGGATGCCGAAATCGAGCAGCGCCCAGGGCGCGTGCTCGCGCGACGAGCCGCAGCCGAAATTGTCGCCGGCGACGAGGATCTTGGCGTTCCGGTAGGCCGGCTTGTTGAGAACGAAATCCGGATTTTCGCTGCCGTCTTCGTTGTAGCGCATTTCGGCGAACAGGCCGGTGCCGAGACCGGTGCGCTTGATGGTCTTCAGATAATCCTTCGGGATGATCATGTCGGTGTCGACATTGACGATCGGCAGGGGCGCGGCGACGCCGCTCAGCGTGGTGAACTTGTCCATCGTTTTCGCTTTCCGTTCGGAATTGTTGGCACGGCCTTAGCAAAGCGCGCGGAAAAAATGAAGCATTCTTGTCGCGGCGGCCGATTCTGGCGTTCGTCAGATGATGTTGCGCTCGGCGAAACGCCGGCCGGCGGCGACCCGGTCCGGCGAAAAGGCCGAACAATCGGTCGTGCGGTACTGCCCGAACAGGATGCGCTCGGCGAGCGCTTCCGCCGCCGATGGCGCCTGCTGGACGCCGTGGCCGGAAAACCCAGAAATCACGTAAAGCCCGCCGATCTCCGCAACCGGGCCGATCAGGGCGTTGCGGTCGAAGGGATTGTACTCGTAGTGGCCGGCCCAGGCCGTTTGCAGCTTCAGCGCCTCGAAGGCCGGGATGCGTATCGCCAGCAGCGGCCAGATGCGGTCCTCGAAGAGCGGCCAGTCCGGCTCGAAATCTTGCGGATCGGCCGGCCCGTCTTCGTCGGGGCGCGGCGACATGCCGGTGATGTAGCCGTCGCCCTCGGGCCGGACATAGAGGCCGGACGGATCGACGGTGAGCGGCATGTCGGCGAAACGCTCCCGGGCGTGGAAGAAAAAGACCGTGCGCTTGCGCGGTTCCACGGGCAGGCTGAGGCCGGATGCCCGCGCGAGCGCGCCGGAGGACGGACCGGCGGCGATGACGGCGGTATCGCAGGCCCAGCGGCTGCCATCGGCAAGCCTGACCCCGGTTACCCGACCGGACGTGGTCTCGATCTCCGCGACATCGCCGGTGATCAGCGACACCTTGGGATTTGCCTTCAGGGCGCGGCGGAAGGCGGACAGCAGCGCCATGGCGTCGAACCAGCCCTCGCCCGAAAGGCCGAGCGATCCGGCGGCGACGCCGTCCGTGTTCAACCAGGAAAACCGCTCGCGAAGACTGACCGGATCGAGCAGCGCGACGTCTGCGCCGCATTGTTTCTGCACCGCGTGATTGGCGGCCAGTGTCTCGCGCCCGGCTTCGCTCGCCAGCAGCAGATAGCCGTTTTCGTGAAAGCCGATATCCGTTTCGATTTCGAAATGATCTGTGGCTTTTCCTAGAAATTCGAGCGTGCGCCGCGACAGGGCGATGTTTTCGGCCAGCGAGAACTGTTGCCGGATCCCGGATGCCGACAGCGCGGTGGCGGCCTGCGCGAAACCGGGATCGCGCTCGAAGACGGCGATGTTGCCGTCATGGCCGAGCCGAGCCAGATGCCAGGCTGTCGCGGCGCCGGCCAACGCGCCGCCGATGATCGCGATGTCGCAGCTTTGGTCCGCCATGATTCACCCCGGTTGACCGGCACCACTTGCGGGGTTTCGCGCAATGATGTCAAACCCTCGCATGACCAGACGCCCGCTTCGCCTCCGCCGCTCCGTTCTCTATGTGCCCGCCTCGAACGAGAAGGCCGTGGCGAAATCCGAAACGCTTGCCTGCGACGCAGTCATCTACGATCTCGAGGACGCCGTCGCACCGGCGGCCAAGGAGGAAGCGCGCGAGCGGCTGCGCGATCATTTCATGGCGCATCCGCAAAGCGCCCGCGAACGGGTGATCCGCATCAACGCGCTGTCGAGCGAATTCGGGGCGGAGGATTTTCTCGCCGCCCGCGCGTGCAAGCCGGATGCGATCCTGGTCCCGAAGGTGGACGTGCCGCGCGACGTCGCCGACGTGGCCGACATGCTGACGGAAACCGATGCGGCCGACACGATCCGGCTGTGGGCGATGATGGAAACGCCGAAAGCGATCCTGAATGCCGCGGCGATCGCCGATTGGGGCGGAACGCAAGGCTCGCGGCTCGATTGCCTGGTCGCCGGCTCGAACGATCTCGCAAAGGATCTGCGCCTGCCCGGACCGGACCGCGCCGTGTTGCGGCCGATGCTGATGGACCTGATCGTTGCGGCGCGCGCCTTCGGCCTCGACATTCTCGACGGTGTCTTCAACGCGTTTCGCGACGAGGAAGGCTTTGCCGCCGAATGCCGGGAGGCCGCCGGCATGGGTTTCGACGGCAAGACGCTGATCCATCCGCTGCAGATCGAGGGCGCGAACGCCGCTTTCGGCATATCGCCCGAGCGCGAGGCGGTGGCCGCCTCCATCGTCGCTGCCTTCGACCGTCCCGAAAACAGGGACGCCGGGGTAATCGACCTTGACGGGCGGATGGTGGAACGATTGCATCTGGAAGATGCCAGGCGCACGCTGGCGCTCGCCGCCAGGCAACGCGGACAGGAAAGGGATTGAACGCCATGCAGCTCTATCGATTGCTGACCGGTCCGGACGACGCCACCTTCTGCCACAAGGTGACCGCGGCGCTGAACAAGGGCTGGTCGCTGCACGGTTCGCCGTCCTTTTCCTTCGACCCGGACACGCATGCGATGCGCTGCGCGCAGGCGGTGGTCAAGAGCGTCGAGGGCAAGGAATACGACCCGTCGATGAAACTGGGCGAGCAGTAGGAGCGGCGGCATTCGCGTTTCCGCCGCCATAGCGCTCACCGCCCTTCTGGCAGGGACGGCGGCGGCAGATGCGCAGCCGCGCTGCGGCCTGTCGCTGGTCCTGGCGCTCGACGTTTCCTCCAGTGTCGATGCCGACGAATTCACGCTGCAGATGCGCGGGCTCGCGCGGGCGATGCGCGACGAGACGATCCGGGGCGCGATCATCGAGGCCGGCGGCATCCAGGCGATGGCGTTCGAGTGGAGCGGCCGCTTCCAGCAGGTCGCGGTCGTGCCGTGGACATTCCTGCGCACCGACGCGGACATCTTCGCCTTCGCCGACCGGATCGAGGCGCATCCGCGCGGTTTCGACGAATTTCCGACGGCGCTCGGCTATGCGCTCGGCCATGCGGCGATCCAGCTTTCGCGCGCGCCGCTTTCATGCGCCCGCACGGTTGTCGACGTGTCCGGCGACGGCGTCACCAACGAGGGCTACGAGCCGGCGACCGCCTACCGCAATTTCGATTTTTCCAATGTCACCGTGAACGGCCTCGTCATCGAGGGCGAGAAGCCCGATCCGGTCGCCTATTACCGCGCCGAAGTGATCCACGGGCCGGGCGCCTTCGTCGAGGTGGCGCGCGATTTCTCCGATTACGAGGCGGCGATGAAGCGCAAGCTCTTGCGCGAGATCAATGGCGCGGCGCTGAGTTATCTTTTCTCCCGCCCTTAAGCGCCTCGCCGGCCGCTCCTCTCACTCGGCGGCTTCCTCGATCTCCTCCATGTCGGAATCGCACAGGCCGAAATGATGGCCGAGTTCGTGGATCAGCACATGGGTGATGATGTCGCCCAGCGATTCCTCGTTTTCCGACCAGTAGTCGAGAATGGCGCGGCGATAGAGCGTGATGCGGTTGGCCTCTTCGCCGGTGCCGGGATTCCAGCGCTCGGCGATGCCACGGCCCTCGAACAGGCCGAGCAGGTCAAAGGGTGTTTCCAGGCCGAGATCGTCGCTGATCTCGTCGGTCGGGAAGTCGGCGATGATGATCTGCACATCGCCGTCAGGGCGCGGAATTCCTGCGGCAGATGCGCGTAGGCGGTCAGCGCGATCGATTCGATCGTCGCGAGATCGGGCGAGAGCCTGTCGGCCCAGTCGCCGCTTTGGTCGGTGCGGTCCATGGTGTCTTTTTCGTCGTGTTTCCGGCCCTCTATATAGTGTCTCAGGGGAACACGCGAGGGGGTGGGCCGCGCCGTGATGTTCGAGGAATAAATTCTTTTTTGCCTTTCTCTTGACTCTTCGGCAGTTTGCCGGAATCAATAGGAACATAACAAGAACATGACTGGCCTCGCGCGGGTGAAGCGCGCGGGCCGGCAGGATTTTGAAACAGGAAAGACAGGACGAACGCCATGGCGTCAGCAGCACGCGCCACGGCGCGGGCGACGCTTTTGTCCTTGCGCCGGCAGATCGCCTCCATCGAGCAGACGCCGCCGGCCCTTGCCGGGGAGGAGCGGGGCTGGGCGGACGCGCGGGATGCGGAGCGGGCGGCCCTTCTGGCCACCGGCGCGGCGGATTTCGACCGGGAGCTTGGCGGCGGGATCGCGCTTGCGAGCCTCACCGAAATCCATGCCCGCACGGCGCGCGATGCGGGGCTCGCGACCGGGTTTGCCGCCGCGCTGCTGTCGCTGACCGATGCGCCGGCGTTTCTGGCGCGCGATCCGGTGCTGTGGATCGGCGCGCCGGGCGTCTTTGCCGAGGCCGGCGCGCCGCACGGGCGGGGTCTTGCCGCGCTCGGCTTTGCGCCGGAGCGGCTGCTCACGGTCGAGCCGAAAAGGCTCGTTGACGCGCTCTGGGTCGCCGAGGAGGCGGCGCGCACGCGCGGGCTTGCCGCCACCATTCTCGACATGCGCGGCAATATCGGCGGGTTCGGCCTGCGCGAGACGCAGCGCCTCAACCGGCGCGCGCAGACGTCGGGACGGCCCGTCCTGCTGCTGCGCCAGTCGGCGGAGGCCGAGGCGAGCGCCGCGCCGCTCCGTCTCGTCGTCGCGCCCTCCCCTTCGGCGCCGCTGACGGTGCTGGCGGGCACGGCGCATGCGCGCGCCGTTCCGGGCGGGATCGGGCCGCCGGGCTTTGCCGTGACGATCGAGAAGAACAAGGCCGGTCCCGCCGGGCGGACCCATTTCATCCACTGGAACAGCCATGAACGCCATTTTTACACCGAACAGGCCCGCCGCGGCGGGACACGCCCCGCCGGAAACGCCGCGGCCGGATCCGGCGGCACGCTCGTCACCTTCCCCCGCGCCGTTTCCGGGCCAGCGCATCCTGGCGCTGAGCTTTCCGTATCTGGCGACCGACCGCATCGCGCGGGGACGCATGGGCAAGGCCTGGCGGCAGAAGAAGCCTCCTGAGGCGGACCGGCCGGCGCCGCCGCTGGTCACCGCGCACAAGGAGAAGAACGCCATGCGCATCGCCAGCCTCGACGAGGCGGCGGAAGCGCGGGGCCTGCGGCGTGGCCAGGGGCTGGCCGATGCGCGCGCCGCCCATCCCGATCTCGACATCGTGCCCGCCGACGCGCAAGCCGACCGCCGCCTGCTCACCGCGATCGCCGACTGGTGCGACCGCTATACGCCGCTGGTGGCGCTCGACGCGCCGGACGGCCTCTTCCTCGACATTTCCGGCTGTGCGCATCTTTTCGGCGGCGAGCACGGTCTCGTCGCCGATCTTCTGGCGCGGCTGTTCGAACAGGGTTTCGCGGTGCGGGCGGCGGTCGCCGCGACGCCCGGCGCGGCCTGGGCGACAACCCGTTTCGCATCCGGAACGCTCTGTATCGACCGGGGCGCGGAGGCGCCCGTTCTCGCCCCTTTCCCGCTGGCCGCGCTCCGGCTTGACGGCGAGACGCTGGCCGGGCTCGCCAAGGTCGGGCTGAAGACCGTCGGCCAGCTCATCGATGCGCCGCGCGCGCCGCTGGCGCGCCGTTTCGGGCGGCAGTGCCTGCTCCGGCTCGACCAGGCGCTGGGCGCGGTCGACGAAGCGATCTCGCCGCGCCTGCCGGTGCCGGCCCTGTCGGTGGAGCGGCGGCTTGCCGAGCCGGTCGGGCGCACGGAAGACGTCGAACATCTGCTGATGGCGCTGGCGACCGGCCTGAAAACCGATCTGGAACGCCGAGGCGCCGGCGCGCGGGCGCTGGAATATACGCTGTTCCGCGTCGACGGCGCGGTCTACCGGCTTTGCGTCGGGGCGTCGCGGCCGGTGCGCGATCCCGAGACCATCGTCAAGTTGTTCCGCGAACGGCTCGCCGCCATGGGCGACGAGATCGATGCCGGCTACGGCTTCGACGTGGTGCGGCTCAACGTGCTGGCCAGGGGAGAGCTTACGGGAGAGCAGGGCGATTTCGCGCGCGGCGGCGAGGACGATCCCGATGTCGCCCTGCTGCTCGACCGCATCGCCGCGCGGCTCGGCGACGGCGCGTTTCCCGGCACCCGGCATCCGGTCGGCCAGGCCGTTGCCGTCGAAAGCCATGAGCCCGAGCGCGCCGAGACCCGCCGTCCGGCGGCGGCCGGGCGATTTTCTTTGCCGGCGAAACAAAGCGCTCCGCAACCCGCCGCGCCGCGGCCCGCCCGGCTGCTGAACATTCCCGAGCCGGTCGAGGTGGTCGCCGGCGTGCCGGAAGGCCCGCCGCTCCGCTTCCGCTGGCGGCGCGCGCTCTACCAGGTGGCGAAAGCGGAAGGGCCGGAACGCATCGGCGGCGAGTGGTGGGGCAATGATGCGCCCGCCGATCTTTGCCCCGCGCCGCGCGACTATTACCGCGTCGAGGACGAGGCCGGGCGGCGCTACTGGCTGTTCCGCAGGGGGCTCTACGGCCCGGCCGGGCGCGGCGTCCAGCCGCAATGGTTCATGCACGGGATGTTTGCCTGATGGCCGCTGAACCGGCCTATGCGGAACTCGCCGCCGCCTCCAATTTCTCGTTCCTGCGCGGCGCGTCGCATCCCGAGGAACTGGTGGTGACGGCGAGGCGCCTCGGCCTTGCCGGGCTCGGGCTTGCCGACCGCAACACGGTGTCCGGCACGGTGCGCGCCCACATGGCGGCAAAGGAAGCCGGACTGGAATACCGGCCCGGCGCCCGCCTCGTCTTCTCGGACGGTACGCCGGACGTGCTCGCCTATCCGCAGAATCGGGCGGGCTGGGGCCGTCTCTGCCGCCTGCTGACGGCCGGCAATCTGCGCGGCGAAAAGGGCGCGCCGGTGCTTCTGCGCGGCGACCTGTTCGAATGGGGCGAGGGATTGTCGCTTGCCGTGTTGCCGAAGCCCGAGAGGCTCGACGAAACATGCCTTTCGGTCCTGCAGGATCTCAAGGGCGCCTTCGGCCGCTCCGTCCGTCTTGCCCTGACGCCCGCCTATGACGGGCGCGACCGGGTGACGCTGGAAGCCAGCCGCGCGCTGGCACAGGCGGCCGGCATACGGCTGATGGCGGTCGGCGACGTCACCTGCCACGATCCGTCCCGGCGGGTGCTCGGCGACGTGCTGGCCGCGATCCGCGAGCATGTGCCGCTCACCGAGGCCGGCTACCTTCTTTCCGCCAATGGCGAACGCACTCTTAAGCCGGCTACCGAAATGGCGCGGCTGTTCCGCGCCGAACCGGCGGCCGTCGCCGAAAGCCTCGCGTTTTTCGGCGAACTCGGTTTTTCGCTCGACGAGTTGCGCTACCAGTATCCCGACGAGCCGTGCGGCGACAGCGCCTCGCCGCAGGAGGAGCTGGAGCGGCTGGCCTGGCAAGGCGCGCGGACACGTTACGGGGAAACGGTTCCGGACAGGATCGCCGGCCAGATCCGGCACGAGCTCGCCCTGATCGCGGAACTCGACTACGCGCCCTATTTCCTGACCGTGCACGACATCGTGCGCTTTGCCCGCTCGCAAAACATCCTCTGCCAGGGGCGCGGTTCGGCGGCCAATTCGACGGTCTGCTTCTGCATCGGCATCACCGAGGTCGATCCGGTGCTGACCGATCTGCTGTTCGAGCGCTTCATCTCGCCGGAACGGCGCGAACCGCCCGACATCGACGTCGATTTCGAGCATGAGCGGCGCGAGGAGGTGATCCAGTACATCTACGGCAAATACGGCCGCGACCGGGCCGGGCTGGCGGCGACGGTGATCACCTACCGGGCGCGCTCGGCGGCGCGCGAGGTCGCCAAGGCCTTCGGCCTGTCCGAGGATGTCTCGGCGGCGATCTCCGGCTCGGTGTGGGGCTGGTCGAACGCCGATCTCGGCGAGCGCGAGGCGAAGGCCGCGGGTCTCGACATGAACGACCGCACGACGCAGAACGTGCTGAAGCTTTCGACGGAGATCATGGGCTTTCCGCGCCACCTGTCGCAGCATGTCGGCGGCTTCGTCATCACGCGCGACCGGCTCGACGAGGTGGTGCCGATCACCAAGTCGGCGATGGACGGGCGCACCATGGTCGAGTGGGACAAGGACGACCTCGATTCGCTCGGCATCCTGAAGATCGACATCCTGGCGCTCGGCATGCTCACCTGCATCCGCCGCGCCTTCGACCTGCTCGAAGATCACTACGACCGGCCGCTCACCCTGGCATCGATCCCGAAGGAAGAGGGGCAGGTCTACGACATGATCTGCCGGGCCGACACGCTCGGCGTCTTCCAGATCGAAAGCCGGGCCCAGATGACCATGCTGCCGCGGCTTCGCCCGCGCAATTTCTACGACCTCGTCATCGAGGTGGCGATCGTGCGGCCCGGCCCGATCCAGGGCGACATGGTGCATCCCTATCTCAGGCGGCGGCAGGGCAAGGAGCCGGTCTCCTATCCGAGCCGGGAACTGGAAGCGGTGCTCGGCAAGACATTGGGCGTTCCCCTGTTCCAGGAACAGGCGATGAAGATCGCCATCGTCGCCGCCGGCTTCACGCCGGGCGAGGCCGACAGGCTGCGCCGCGCCATGGCGACCTTCCGGCGCGTCGGCACCATCCACACGTTCCAGACCAAGATGATCGAGGGCATGGTCGCCAATGGCTACGAGGCGGAGTTCGCCGAACGCTGCTTCCGCCAGATCGAGGGGTTCGGCGAATACGGCTTTCCCGAGAGCCACGCCGCCTCGTTCGCGCTGCTGGTCTATGCGTCGTGCTGGCTGAAGGCGCATTATCCGGACGTCTTCTGCGCGGCGATCCTGAACGCCCAGCCGATGGGCTTCTATGCGCCGGCGCAGCTGGTGCGCGACGCGCGCGAGCACGGCGTCGAGATGCGGCCCGTCGACATCAACGCGTCCGGCTGGGACAATGCGCTGGAGGATCGTGACGCCGACGAGCCGGACGCGGCCGCGCGGATCGCCCCGCGGCATCGCGAGATGCGCGACGTCATCGAGACGCAAAAAGCGGTGCGGCTCGGCTTCCGGCAGGTCAAGGGCCTGCGCGAGGAGGAAATCGCCCACCTGACCGACCGGCGCCGCGGCGGCTACGATTCGGTGCGCGACCTGTGGCTGCGCTCGGGGCTTGCCCGCGCGCAGATCGAGCGGCTGGCGGATGCCGACGCCTTCCGCTCCATCGGGCTCGACCGGCGCGCGGCGCTCTGGGCCGTCCGGGCGCTGGACGAGAAATCGGCCGAGGAGCACCTGCCGCTGTTCGAGCGGCCGGCGCTGGTCCGCGATCCCGACGAGGCCGGTATCGAGATCGCCGGCGAGGCGGAGATGACACTGCCGCCGATGCCGCCGGGCGAGCAGGTGGTGCACGACTACCGCTACCTGTCGCTGTCGCTGAAGGCGCATCCGGTCTCGTTCCTGCGCCGTCACCTCGATGCGATGGGCGTGCTCAGGCACGGGAAACTGGACGATATTCCCACCGGGCGGCGCGCCGATGTCGCGGGGCTGGTGCTGGTGCGGCAAAGACCGGGTTCGGCCAAGGGCGTCATCTTCATGACGCTGGAAGACGAGACCGGGGTGGCAAACGTCATCGTCTGGCCGAAAGTCTTCGAGCGCTACCGGGCGCTGGTGCTGGGTTCCCGGCTGGTGCGCGTCACGGGGAAGCTGCAGAACGAGATGGGTGTCATCCATGTCGTCGCCGACCGGGTGGAGGATCTGACGCCACTGCTGGCCGAGATCGAGACGGAGGGCATCGGCAACGAGGGGCTGGCGAATGCCGACGAGGTGCGCCGGCCGGTGATCGAGATCCGCGAAAAACTGAAGCCGCGCTCGCGGCTTGCCCAGCTCCTGAAGGAGGCGCCGCAACTGCGCACCGATTACGAGACGCTGAAACGCACGGAAGCCTCGGCCAGGGTTCTGCCGAAAGGCCGGAATTTCCATTGAGCCCGGCGCCGGGCAATCATTCCCGGATGGCGGGCAAGCGCGGGCCGCTCAATCGGAGCTGCCGAACCGCCGCATCAGGCGCTCACGCTGCAGATGCAGCCGCGTCCGGATCTTCCGATCGGCCGTCAGCAGGTTGCCCCAGATGCTGCGCACAAACCGGTAGGTTTTCGTCTGGTCGCGGTCGGTGTTGACGAGGCTGCCGCCGAGGTGCTCGCTGACCTCGATCACCGGATTTCCCGGCACCGACCAGATATCCAGGCCGAGCTCCCAGAAATATTTCACGTCCTCGTCGACGGGCCGGAAGATCCTGTCGCGGGCGAGGAATTTCTGAGCGCCCTGCCGCGAGATCAGATAGGCGACCATGCCGGCGGTCGGCGACCGCCATTTGACCAGCTCGACGCCGCCGGCGCGGCGGGAAAACATCGGCCGGTTGACCGCCCGTTTCTCGAAATCGAACAGCTTGACGATATCGCGCTCCTCGAGCACGGCGGGCCAGCTCTCCAGCACGCGCGACACCTGCCCGACGTCGCGGAACCCGAAATCGTCTTCCAGCACAAAGGCTGCGGCATGATCGCTATCCAGAAGACGGCGCCAGGCCAGCCTGTGGCTCGCATAGACGCC
This sequence comes from uncultured Alphaproteobacteria bacterium, assembly GCA_963712205.1. Lineage (GTDB taxonomy): Bacteria > Pseudomonadota > Alphaproteobacteria > Rhizobiales > Rhizobiaceae > Oricola. The sequence continues at coordinate 306,918 of CAVQHF010000012.1, forward strand.
GACCTCGGTGCGCGAGATCGGCCGCTTGCAGCGCCGCCTGTTGGTTGCGGCGTCATAGAGCTCGTCGATGACCGTATCCTCGGCGATGAAGCCGTCCACGAACTCGGTCTCCAGCGCAATGGGCAGCCGGCCCAGTTCCGCCATCGCCGAACTGCGCCGTTCGGCGGGCGATTTTCGGCAGGTGACGACCTGCACGACCAGCGAGCCCGGTTTTTCGTCAGCTTTTGACATGGAATATCTCGACATTCGGCAGGCCGCAGGGCGCCAGACCCAATTCACTGGCGAGCCGCCCGAAGGCTTCCGTCTCGATCAGGTCGTTATAGGGAATCTCCGGAAATTCCAGACCGGCGCGATGGACCGAAGCATGCACCAGAAGCATGGTCCCGCCCACCGACGACAGCGGCGCCTCGTCGAGGTAGCGCAGGTCGTGCAGATGACGGCGGTTCTGGAAATCATCTGGCGGCTGGAAGATGCCGTCGATCATGTATTTGTAATAATAGGACTTTTTCGGCTTGCCGATTTCAAGGAAATTGTTGAGGTCGTAGCTCCGGCCAGCCGCTTTCTGTCACGCAGTTCGGCGTCACGATCTTGCGATTGCGCGCCAGCAGGACCGTCAGGATGTCGCGCGGGAAATCGCACACGTCGACATCCAGCCACAAGACCCACTCGTCTCGTGCGGTCAATCCGTGCCGGATCAGGTGGTTGCGCGCACGGGCGATCGCGCCGCGCCGCTTCCTCTGCCATTCCGGTTTCCAGCGCTCCGCGCGCGGCAGTGCCAGGCCCGTGGCGTAATGCAGGATCTCGATGCCGCGAAAGGCGGATGCATGCGCGTCGCGCTGGCGCTCGAGCATCTTGCGCGAGCCGTCGGCGCTGTCGCCTTCGCAATAGACCAGCCGCAACTTTTCGGCCGGATAGTCGAGGGAGCGGATCAGTTCCATGTTGCGTTCGATGAAGGGCGCGCCGTCGCGCACCGGCACGAACACCGCCACATCGGGGCGATAGCCCGGATCGAAAGGCGGCAGGGGCGCAAGAAGCTTGTCGACATCGATGCCGGACCGCGCGGCCTCGGGGGTCAGTCCTGCCGGCCTCGTCGCGTCGACGCGCCATTTCCGCAGCGTGCCCTTGAGCTTCTCGAATCGCGTCTCCTCGCGGTCATGGAACCACGTTCCGGCCCAGTTGTGGCGGGAGAGGCGCAAATGCGAATAGGGTCCGTACGGTTTTTCGGGCGGTTGCCGGCTTTCCTTGTCGGTCGGCGCGAAAAGGTGGCACGAATGCAATGCCAGTTCGTCGCGATGCGGATAGGCGGCGATCGCGCCGGAAAACATCAGCGGCCCGGTGGAATCGAGCACGTCCTTGGGCCCGGCGTGGCGGCATTTATACGTGTAGTCGATGACATGGCGCCAAAACGGATGGCCCGCCGGGCTCGCCATGGTGCCGTTGAAATACATCCGCTTCATGCCGAGCGATGTCGCCTGTTGCCAGTGGGTACTGGGTTCCTCGCAAAGGATCACGCGGTCGTCGCCGGTGACGGGATCGAACCCGGCAAGGCAGTCGGTATCCATGTCGGCATAGACGCCGCCGAAGCGGTAAAGCAGCAGGTAGCGTCCGAGATCGGCGCGCTGCACCGCATTGGGATAGGCGTTGTAGAGTTCGAGCAGGTCGGGAAACTCGGCGCGCACGAAGGCCAGCAGGTCGTCATCCGTCCAGAGCGTATATTGCCATCCCGGATTGCGGGAAATCCAGCTTTGCGGCGTGCCGCGGTTTTCCCGATAAGTCCGTTCATGCCAGGTCTGGTGAATTCTTTTGGGTATCATCAGGGGAAGGACGAAATCCGCCGGCTTGTCCATCGGTTTTACGCGAGGCCCCGGACGGATCACGCGCCGCCATACGACAAATATTGACGGCCTGCCAGATCGCGGACGGTTAAATTCCGGGGTTCGGCCTGCGGCATCCGCGCACCGGCCGCCGTCAAGGGCAGGGCTCGACTGTCGACATGGATGATCCCGACATCGGGCACAAGCGTCGTCTGTCGCGGCGGCGCTCCGGCATCGTATCGATTCTGACTGGAGAAACTGGAGCGGGCGATGAGATTCGAACTCACGACCCCAACCTTGGCAAGGTTGTGCTCTACCCCTGAGCTACGCCCGCTCGGCGAGCCGGAAACGGCTGCCGCGCTCTATGCCGCAAGCGCCGGGCGAATGCAACAGCAAATTTGGCATCGTGACGCATGAGTTTTTGCCGCGCCCGGATGCGCGCCTTGCCAAGCGCCGCCGCATCCCCCTATTGAAGCGTCACGGCACGAATGGGAGCGGTTTGATGGACGACAACGCCAGGAAAACCAGGGACGACCTGTTCGCCTTTCTCGATGGCCTGGGCATCGCGGTCACCACGAAATACCATCCGCCGGTCTTCACGGTGGAGGAATCGAAGGCGCTGCGCGACGCCATCCCCGGCGGGCACACCAAGAACCTGTTCCTGAAGGACAAGAAGGGCCGGTATTTCCTGCTCACGGTCGGCGAGGACGCGGTGATCGACCTCAAGACCGTCCATACGCTGATCGGCGCGAGCGGGCGGGTCTCGTTCGGCAAGCCGGACCAACTGATGGAGTATCTCGGCGTCATTCCGGGCGCGGTGACGGCTTTCGGGGTCATCAACGACAGCGGCAATGCGGTGACGCTGATCTTCGACGAGGCGCTGATGGCGCATGACGTCATCAACGCCCACCCGTTGACGAACGACGCGACGACATCGATCGCGAGCGAGGACATGAAACGCTTCGTCGAGGCGACGGGCCACGATCTTCATATCTTGAAACTTGCATCCGAAAACGCGACATAAGCGAACGAATAAGCACTCGGTGCGAAGGAAAAAACGATGAACTCGAACGACAATCCGTTCGCCGCCGGCCAGAGCGGCTACGGCGCGCAGCACGTGGAATTCGGCGGGACGGGCAATGGCGCCGCCGCACCCGCGCCAGCGATGGCGGGCGGCCCGATTGCGTCCGGCGAGCTGATCAAGGACACGACAACGGCCGACTTCCAGCAGGACGTGATCGCCGAATCGCGCAACCAGCCGGTGCTGGTCGATTTCTGGGCGCCGTGGTGCGGCCCGTGCAAGCAGCTGACCCCGCGCCTCGAGGCGGCGGTGAAGAACGCCGGCGGCAAGGTCAAGCTGGTGAAGATGAACATCGACGATCATCCGGCCATCCCGGGCCAGATGGGCGTGCAGTCGATCCCGGCGGTCGTGGCCTTTCACAATGGCCAGCCGGTCGACGGGTTCATGGGCGCGGTTCCGGACAGCCAGCTGAACGAGTTCATCGCCAAGCTGGCCGGCGCCTCGAAGGGCGGCGAACAGGAAAAGGCGCTGGAACAGGCGCTTGAGGCGGCCACGGCGGCGCGCGAGGCCGGCGATCTCAACCAGGCGGCGCAGATCTACCAGATGATCCTGCAGCAGGTGCCCGACAACGCGGTAGCCTATGCGGGTCTGGCCGGCATGCTGCTCGACGCCGGCGAGAGCGAACAGGCCAGGCAGATGGTCGAGCAGGCGCCGGAGGCAATCGCCGGCTCGACCGAACTGGCATCGGTCAAGGCGCGCATGGAGCTTGCGGAAAAGGTCGAGGGGCTCGGCGATCCGGCCGCGCTCGAACAGCGTCTCGCCGCCAATCCGGCGGATCACGACGCGCGCTTCGATCTCGCCCAGATCCGCAATGCGACCGGCGACCGCGAGGGCGCGGCGGACCTGCTGCTCGACATCATGGCGGCCGACCGCGAATGGCGCGAGGACGGCGCGCGGCTCGAACTGCTGAAGTTCTTCGAGGCCTGGGGCCCGACCGATCCGGCGACCGTGAAGGCGCGGCGCAAGCTGTCGAGCATATTGTTCCGTTAAGCGGGGTTGCCGAACGCCCTTGAGTTCGGCGGCTCGCTGCTCCAGATTCGGAAGCGGATCGCGGTCAGGGAGGATCGCTTCAGCGCAATGCAGGCAGGAAACATGACATACAGCACCGCAAGGGACGTACCGGAGACGGTTCCGGTTTTCCCGCTGTCGGGCGCGCTGCTTCTGCCGGGCGGCCAGATGCCGCTGAACATCTTCGAACCGCGCTATCTGGAAATGTTCGATGCGGCGCTGCGCGGCGACCGCGTGATCGGCATGATCCAGCCGAAATTCAGCGGCGATACCGGGAAGCCGGAAAAACCCAATCTGTGCGCGGTCGGCTGTCTCGGGCGCATCGCCTCCTTCGCGGAAACCGGCGACGGGCGCTACATCATCTCGCTGCAGGGCATTTGCCGCTTCCGCGTCGCCGAGGAGCTCAACGGACGCCTGCCGTTCCGCCAGTGCCGGATCACGCCGTTCGTGTCCGATCTCGATGACAGCCGGGAGGCGGAATGCGTCGACCGGGCGGAACTGCTGCGGGTCTTCCGCGCCTATCTCGATGCCAACGAACTCGAAGCCGACTGGGACAGCGTCAAGCGCGCCGGCAACGAAACGCTCGTCAACGCCCTGTGCATGATGTCGCCCTACGGGCCGGCGGAAAAACAGGCCCTGCTCGAGGCGCCGGACCTGAAAAGCCGCGCCGAGACGCTGATCGCGCTGACCGAGATGGCGCTGGCGCGCGACAAGGATGACTCCGGCAGAACGCTGCAATAGGATTTCGCGTTCACGGAGAACGGAACGGCAGATGGCGCAGGACACCGAAAAGCAAAACACCGGCAAGAAGGAAGAACGCGGCGACGAGATCGACCCGAAGCTGCTGGATCTGCTCGTCTGCCCGCTGACCAAGACGCCGCTGCGTTTCGACAGGGAGCGCTGCGAATTGGTCTCCGAGGCGGCGAAGCTCGCCTATCCTGTGCGCGGCGGCGTGCCGATCATGCTGCCGTCGGAAGCGCGTTCCCTCGACAATCCGTAATCGTGAGATAGGCTGGCGTCGAACCGAATCGGGAAAGCGGCAGGTGACTGAGAAGCCAAGACGCAAGCGTGGAGAGGCAAAGCGCGAGGCGCTGGTCCAGGCGGCGGCGGAACTGTTCTGGACGCGCGGTTACGAGGCGACGAGCCTTGCCGATATCGCGACGGCATCGGGCGTTCCGCTCGGCAATGTCTATTATTACTTCAAGACCAAGGCCGATCTCGCCCAGGCGGTCGCCGATCTCTTCGTCCACCAGACCGAAACGCTGATCGAGGAGGTCAGCGCCGAATCGCCGGAGCCGCGCCAGCGGCTGAAACTGCTCGTCGCGCGGCTGCAATCGTCGCAGCAAAGCCGCGTGCGGCACGGCTGTCCGATCTTTTCGGCGACGCGCGAATTCCGGCCGACCATGGCCGACCAGTCGGCGCGGGCGGCGGAGAGTTTTTCACTCCTGACCGGTTTCGTGGCGACGGAACTCGGCCGGGCCGGGCTCCGGCCGGCGATCGCATTGTCGCGGGCGCGCGCCGTCATCGCCGACTGGCAGGGCTCGATCGCGCTGGCGCATGCGCTTGGCGAACCGCCGGTGCTGGCGGAGTGCTTTCCGCGCATCGAACGCACCCTGGGGCTGGCCTCCGCCTGATTTCGGCCACCATCTGTCCATCGCATCACCCCGAAATGACCCTCTTGCGGGCCGATTTCAGCCGCGATGATCACACTTCGTTACGGCCGTTCAACCTTCGGACCCGATGTGGAGGGAAGTCACATGGCCGAGACCGAAAGCGATAACGGCGCAACGCAAGGCGCGGATGCCGCATCCCCGATTTCGCAGGCGGCGGGCATGGCGCCGTTGTTCATGCGCAGTCTCGGCGTGAAGTTCTTCGTCCTTGGCGTTCTCGTCGTCATGCTGTCCGTGCCGCTTTTCGCGGTATGGCTGCTGGTGCAGGACCGCGAGGCGAATTTCCGCCGGGCAACGGCGGAGATCGGCCGGCAATGGGGCGGCGTGCAGACGCTTTCCGGCCCTTTTCTGGAAGTGCCGGTCACCGTGATGCAGCCCGGCGGGAAGGAGGGCGATGCGCCACGCGAGGTGACGCGCAAGGTGCTGATCGCGCCGGACCGGCTCTCGGTCGATGGCGGAGCGACGACGGAAACCCGCAAGCGCGGCATTCACGAGGCCGTCGTCTACCAGGCCGATCTGGCGATGTCGGCGATATTCACCGCGCCGGATTTCGAGACGCTGCCCTACCCGGCGGGCGGCGCCGACTGGTCACGGGCGCGCATCATTGCCGGCATATCCGACCTGAAAGGCATCGAGACCCTGTCGCTCAGGGCGAACGGGCGTGAAATCGAGGCTATCGAACCGGGACTGGGCGCCGTCTATGGCGATTCCTATTCCGGGCTCAGCGCGCCGGCCGGGCTGACCGGGAGCTTCGGCGCCGGAGGCCAGACGCTGGCGGTCGATATGGCGCTCGGCCTGAAAGGGTCGCAGGAAATCCGTTTCGTGCCGGCGGGCGACCAGACGACGGTGACGCTCGCCTCGTCCTGGCCGCATCCGAGCTTTTCCGGCGCATTCCTGCCGCAGTCGCGCAGCGTGGCGGAGGACGGTTTCAAGGCGAGCTGGAGCGTGCCGAAACTGGCGCGCGAGATCCCGCATCTGGGCCTTGCCGATGCGCACCTCGTTTCGCAGCATCGCGACAGCGCCTTCGGCGTGCGTTTCTACCAGCCGGTCGATTTCTACAAGCAGGTCGACCGCGCGGTAAAATACGGTGTCCTGTTCGTGTCGATGGCGTTTCTCGTCATCTTCGTGATCGAGATCGTCTCGAAGGGCCGGATGCATCTGGTGCATTACGCGATGACCGGCATGATGATCGTCGTCTTCTACACGCTGTTGCTGGGGCTGGCCGAATTCGTCGGCTTCACGATCGCCTATGCCGTCGCCGCGGGCGCGACCGGCGCGGTAATCGCGGGTTTCGTCGCCTCGCTGTTTCCCGGACGGGTGTGGACGGTGGCGGCCTTCGGCGGGTTCGCGGCGCTTTACGGCTTTCTCTATGTCGTGCTGCAACTGGCCGAGGCGGCGCTGCTTGTCGGCAGCGTGACCGGCTTCGTCATCCTGACCGTATTGATGTTCGCCACCCGCGACACCGACTGGAGCGGGCGCAGGCCGCCTGCCGCCGCCGTCGCGGCGTCACGGATGAATTGACGGGACCGTTCAGATCGGCTCGCCGCGCAACAGCCGCGGCGGCGGGGCCGGAGAGACCCGCCGCCTGGCCGATGAAGAAGCCCTTCAGGCCGGGCATGCGGTCGACGATGCCGAGACCGATGTCGCGGACCGCGCGCAGCGGCGTGAAGTCGTTGGAGAACAGCCGGTTCAGCACGTCGGTGGTGACGCCCATCTGCCATGTGTCGAAGCGCCGCCAGCGCTCGTAGCGCTGCAGCACGTCGAGCGCGCCGATATCGAGGCCGAGCCGGTCGGCCTCGACGATGGTTTCGGCCAGCGCGGCGGCGTCCTTGAAGCCGAGATTGAGGCCCTGGCCGGCGATCGGATGGATGCCGTGCGCGGCGTCGCCGATGAGCGCGAAACGCGGCTTGACGAAGTCGCGGGCGAGCGTCAGGCCGAGCGGATAGGCCCGCTTCTGGCCCTCGACATGGATTTCGCCGAGTTTCAGCCCGAACCGCTTCTCCAGCTCGAAATCGAAGGTGAAATCGTCGGCCTTGAGCAGGCGCTCGGCGTTTGCGGCCGTTTCCGACCAGACGATGGAGGAGCGGTTGCCCTTGAGCGGCAGGATGGCGAAGGGGCCGGCGGGCAGGAAATGCTCCTCGGCGCGGCCCTCGTGCGGGCGCTCATGCGCGATGGTGGCGACGATGCCCATCTGGCCGTAGTCCCAGTGGACCGTCTTGATGCCGGCAAGGGCGCGCAGCGCCGAGCGGGCGCCGTCGGCGGCGACGAGCAGCCGGGTCTTCAGTTCCTCGCCGTCGGAAAGCGTCACGGTCAGCGGCGCGCCCGGAGCCTCCTCGGAAAATCCCGAGACGCCGACGCCCTGCGAGATTGTCACGCCGCAGGCCTCGCATTTTTCGCGCAGCGCCCCGTTCATGGTCACGTTCGGCACCATGTGGGCGAAGGGTTCGCCCGGTGCGACCTCGCCGTCGAAGGTCAGGAAGACCGGGCGGACGGGGTCGCCGGTGCGGCTGTCGGTGACGATCATCTCGCGGATCGCTTCGGCATCCGGCAGGATCTTGTCCCAGCAGCCGAGCTCTTCCAGCATGCGGATCGCGGCGGCGGCGATGGCCGAGGCGCGGCCGTCCTTCTTCCAGACGCCCTCGGGCGCCGGATCGACGATGCGGATCGAAAGATGCGGCGCGGCATGGGCGATCGCGGCGGCGGCGGCAAGGCCGACATAGCCGGCGCCGGCGATCAGGACGTCGAGCGGAGCGCTCTGTTTCGCGCGCGTCTTGGCGGCGGATTTGCGTTTCGTTGCTGCCGGCATGGGCATCTCCGTTTGCGGCCCGGTCGCGGCCGCGATCTTGACTTGTCCGGTTCCACCTGTAGCAAAGCGCGGTGACATATCCAAACCGGATTACCCGCCATGTCTTCTGCCGTTGAGGAACTGATTTCCATTCTCGATCTGGAGCCGCTGGAACGCAATCTGTTCCGTGGTCGCAGCCCGCAATCGGGTTGGCAGCGCGTGTTCGGCGGCCAGGTGATCAGCCAGGCGCTGGTCGCCGCGCAGCGCACCGTCGAGCCGGACCGCCACGTCCATTCGCTGCACTGCTACTTCATGCGGCCGGGCGATCCGGAAGTGCCGATCATCTACGAGGTCGACCGGATCCGCGACGGAAAGAGCTTCACGACGCGGCGCGTCGTTGCCATCCAGCACGGCGAGGCGATCTTCTCGCTGTCGGCCTCGTTCCAGATCGACGAGCCGGGTCTCGAGCATGCGATCGAGATGCCGGAAGGAGTCCCGGCGCCGGAAACGCTGCTGTCCGAGAAGGAACTGGTCAGCCAGTTCATCGACCAGTTGCCGGAAGCCCTGCGCAAATACTGGCAGCGCGAGCGGCCGATCGAGTTCAAGCCGGTGTCGCTGACCCATTACATGACGCGCGAGAAACTGCCGCCGAAGCAGCACATGTGGATCCGCGTGACCGGTGCGGTGCCGGACGACCGCGCGCTGCAGGCCGCGGTCCTGGCCTATCTGTCAGACATGACGCTGCTCGACACGTCGCTGTTTGCGCATGGGCGCTCGTTCTTCGACCGCGACATCCAGATGGCCAGCCTCGACCACGCGATGTGGTTCCACCGTCCGCACAAGCTCGACGACTGGTTTCTCTATACCCAGGACAGCCCGAACACGTCGGGTGCGCGCGGCTTTACGCGCGGGGCGATCTACGCCCGCGACGGCACGCTGGTCGCGTCCGTCGCCCAGGAAGGCCTGATCCGGCTGCGCGGCTAGGCTTCCGCGTCGACGGGTTTTTGCCTAAAACTTGAGCAAAAGTGGCGATGACGCCTAATTCATGGGCAATTCTTGTCCGATTTTTGATCGCGAATCGAAAAAAAGCCTTTTGCTTGTTCCGATGCGCGATTTGGCACGGCTTTTGAATCCTATTCGCCGACCGGAATGTTTCCGGCGAGGAACGGTGTGCAACCGTCTCGAAAGGATGGGCGAATGAAAATTATCATGGCTATCATCAAGCCGTTCAAACTGGACGAGGTGCGAGAAGCCCTCACCGGGATCGGCATTCAGGGCCTGACGGTCACCGAAGTCAAAGGCTTCGGGCGACAGAAGGGCCATACCGAAATCTATCGCGGCGCCGAATATTCGATCAGCTTCCTGCCAAAGCTGAAGATCGAGGTCGCGGTTGATGACGACCTCGTCGAAAAGGTGATCGAAACCATCGCCGGCGCGGCCAAGACCGGCCAGATCGGCGACGGCAAGATCTTCACAATTTCCATTGAAAGCGCCGTGCGAATCCGCACCGGCGAAACCGATTCCGATGCGTTGTGATGCGCAGGAACAAGCGGGGCTTAAACCGATGATATCACGATTCCGCACAGGCGCGCTGGCGCTTGCAACTCTTCTCATCTCCTCGTCCGCCGTGCTCGCGCAGGAAGCCGCCGAGGCGGCCGGGCCGATCGTGGACAAGGGCGACGTCTCCTGGATGATGACGTCCTCGCTCCTTGTCCTGTTCATGATCGTCCCGGGCCTGGCGCTGTTCTATGGCGGCCTCGTGCGTTCCAAGAACATGCTGTCGGTCCTGATGCAGTGCACGCTGATCACCTCGGTGGTGATGATCGTCTGGGTGCTGTGGGGCTACTCGTTCGCTTTCGGCGGAGCCGGCACCTATTGGGGCGGCATGTCCAAGGTGTTCCTCGCCGGCGTGACGTCGGATTCGACGGTGGCGACCTTCACCGACGGCGTCGAATTGCCGGAATACGTCTTCATCGCCTTCCAGATGACCTTTGCGGCCATCACCCCGGCGCTGATCGTCGGCGCCTTCGCCGAACGCGCCAAGTTCTCCGGCGTGATGCTGTTCACCGTGCTGTGGGTGACCTTCATCTATTTCCCGATCGCGCACATGGTCTGGGGCGAAGGCGGCCTGATCCTGGGCTGGGGCGCGCTGGACTTCGCCGGCGGCACCGTGGTTCACATCAATGCCGGCATGGCGGGCCTGATGTGGGCGCTGGTGCTGGGCAAGCGCGTCGGCTTCGGCAAGGACAACATGGCGCCGCACTCGATGACGCTGACCATGGTCGGCGCCGCGATGCTGTGGGTCGGCTGGTTCGGCTTCAACGCCGGCTCCAACCTGGAGGCGACATCGGGCGCTACCCTGGCGATGCTGAACACCTTCGTCGCCACGGCCGCGGCCGTCGTCTCCTGGTCGATCGTGGAAAGCATTACGCGCGGCAAGGCCTCCGGCCTCGGCGCAGCGTCCGGCATGGTGGCCGGTCTGGTCGCCATCACGCCGGCCTGCGGCTCGATCGGGCCGGTCGGCTCCATCGTGCTGGGCCTGATGGTTTCGCCGATCTGCTACTTCTTCGTCACCACGATCAAGTCGAAATTCGGCTATGACGACAGCCTGGACGTGTTCGGCGTGCACGGCATCGGCGGCATGGTCGGCGCGATCATGACCGGCGTGCTGACGGCTTCCAGCCTTGGCGGCATCGGCTTCGGCGAAGGCGTCACGATGGGCGCCCAGGTCATGGCGCAGTTCAAGGGCGTCGTCGTGACCATCCTGTGGTCCGGTATCGGCTCGCTGGTGCTGATCTACATCACCAAGGCGATCACCGGCATCCGCGCCCCCGAGGAAGCGGAGCGCGAAGGCCTCGACCTCGCGGCCCACGGCGAATCGGCCTATCACGCCTGAGCCATCGGGCGACCAACACGATCAGACCCGGGCTCCGGCCCGGGTTTTTGATTCTCTAGCCTAATTTTTAATCGATAGTTCCAGTATGCATATTCTTTAGGCAAGATATGGACGCTGCATTGCAGCAATTCTCGCGTCCTGACTGAATACCCCATATCTTTCAGTAGCTTGCTCTTTTTCCCTGGGTTTGGCACGCGTCTTGAATCGGGAGGAGTGACAGCGTTCGGCAGGCTCTGCCGTGCCGCTATCACGACCACCGGCCCGCGCGGCCGGCGCAATGCAAAAAAGGGAAACACTGCGCATGAAAATAGTCATGGCCATCATCAAGCCCTTCAAACTGGATGAGGTGCGCGAAGCCCTCACCGGGCTTGGCGTCCAGGGCCTGACCGTCACCGAGGTGAAGGGGTACGGGCGTCAAAAGGGGCATACGGAAATCTATCGCGGAGCCGAGTATGCAATCAGCTTCCTGCCGAAGCTGAAGATCGAGCTCGCGGTGGATGACGACATGGTCGAGAAGGTCATCGAGGCCATCTCCGGCGCCGCGAAAACCGGCCAGATCGGAGACGGCAAGATCTTCACCTACGCGATTGACCACGCCGTCCGGATTCGCACCGGCGAGACCGATTCCGAGGCGCTCTAAGGCGCGCGACAGTTACTCAGGAGTTCATCAAACATGACTATGTCCAAAGGTTTCAAATATGGCCTGGCCGGTCTCGCCGCAGCCGCAGTGCTGTGCGCAGCGCCGGCGATGGCGCAGGAGGCCGAGGCGCCGGCCTATGCGCTGGCGGCCGATACGGCCTATATCTTCAACACGCTGCTGTTCCTCATCGGCGGCTTCCTCGTGATGTGGATGGCGGCCGGTTTCGCCATGCTGGAAGCGGGCCTCGTGCGTTCCAAGAACGTGTCGATGCAGTCGCTGAAGAACATCGCGCTCTACTCGGTCGCCGGCCTGCTCTACTGGGCCATCGGCTACAAGCTGATGTATGTCGGCGTCGACGGCGGCTTCATCGGTTCGTTCGGCCCATACAGCTTCGATCCGGTCGGCGGCAACGCGCTTGACGCCGGTTATTCGACGGCGTCCGACTGGTTCTACCAGATGGTGTTCTGCGCCACCGCGGCCTCGGTCGTTTCCGGCACGCTCGCCGAACGCATCCGGTTGTGGCCGTTCATGATCTTCACCGTCATACTGACCGGCTTCATGTATCCGATCACCGGCTCCTGGGAATGGGGCGGCGGCTGGCTGAACACGGATGGCTATCAAGCCGCGTTCGGCACCGAGTTCCGTGACTTCGCGGGCTCGACGCTGGTTCACTCGGTCGGTGGCTGGGCCGCGCTTTCGGGTGCCCTGATCCTCGGCGCGCGCAAGGGCAAATACGGCGCCGAATGGCGAGGTCAACGCCGATGCCGGGTTCGTCGATGCCGCTCGCCACGCTCGGCACCTTCATCCTGTGGCTCGGCTGGTTCGGCTTCAACGGCGCCTCGCAGCTCGCCATGGGCACGATCAGCGACGTCACCGACATTTCGCGGATCTTCGCCAACACCAACCTGGCGGCTGCCGCCGGCGTGGTCGTTGCGATGCTCCTCACCCAACTGCTGTACAAGAAGGTCGACGTCACCATGGCGCTTAACGGCGCGCTGGCCGGTCTCGTCGCCATCACGGCCGAGCCGCTCACGCCGAGCGTACCGGCCGCGATCCTGGTCGGCGGCATCGGCGCGGCGATCGTTGTCTTCGCGGTGCCGCTGCTCGACAAGCTGAAGATCGACGACGTCGTCGGCGCGATCCCGGTCCACCTGCTGGCCGGAATCTGGGGCACGATCATCGTGCCGTTCACCAATCCGGATGCTACCTTCATGGCACGCAGTTCATCGGATACGTCTCGATCGGCATCTTCACCTTCGTCGTGTCCGGCATCGTGTGGTTCATCCTCAAGGCGACCATCGGTATCCGCGCAAGCGAAGAGGAAGAGGAAATGGGCATGGACAAGGCCGAAATCGGCGTCGAAGCCTACCCGGAATTCTCTCGCGGCTGAGGCCGCGGGCGAACCCCGGGGACGGACGAAACCTCCTCCTTCGTCCGTCCCCGCTATTGATCCCGTCGTGATGTTTATCATCACACCAACTGGCCCGGTCTTTTGACCGGGCCTTTTTTGTCCGGCCATACGCCCCGTCCTTGCCGCGCGGATGGATGGTTAATGCCTGTTTAACCAAGCTTTACTACGCTGGCGCAGAAAAAATGCGTCTGCCGTGGGGGCAGGCAAACGACGGGAATACGGGATGCGGGCCGATCACGCCATTTCAGTATCAGCGGACAGGACGATTGGGCGGGGCCACAGGGCCGACCGCACGCTTTCCGCCGGAATGACCGCGCTTTTGCGCCGCCAGCTGGAGATCGCGTCCGGCGCGCTCCTGTGGCTGGCGAGCACATTCATCCTGTTTTCGCTGGCCACGTGGAACGCGGGCGACCCGAGCTGGAGCTTCGCGGCGGACACGGCCGTCAGCAACGCGATGGGCTATCCCGGCGCGGTCGTGTCGGATCTGCTGATGCAGTTTTTCGGTATTGCCGCGCTGCCGGCGATGCTTCCGCTCGTTTTCTGGGGCTATGCGCGCATTCGCGGTCACTTTTGGTCGCACGCGATGCGCCGCCTGATGGCGTGGCCGGTGGCGGCGATCCTCGCCGCCGCGATGATCGGATGCTTTTCGGTCACCAGTCACTGGCCGCTGCCGACCGGACTCGGCGGCGTTTTCGGCGACATGGTGCTGCGGATTCCGGGCATGATGACCGGCGGTTATCCGACCGGCTGGGTGCGTTTCCTGGCCTTCTTCTTCCTGGCGCCGGCGGCGGTCTATGCGCTTGCCGTATCCTGCGGCTTCCTCTGGCAGGGCGCCGAGGCACTGGACGAGGACGATGACGAGGAAACCGGCCGGGGCGGCCGCTTCGTCACCATCGGCGCCCTGATCCATGGCTTCTATACCGTGCGCGCAGGGTTGCGGCGCGCGATTTTCGGCACGAAGCGCCACGCGAAGCCGGTGCGCGGCCGCGCCGTCCACCGCGTGGCCGGTCCGCGCGTCGAACCCGATTTCGCCGCCGGTCCCGAGGCGGCGTTCGATCCCGATTTCGACGTCGGGGAGGACGAAGAGGACGATTGGGACGGCGCGCAGGACTGGGCGCCGGCACCGCCGCGCGGCGAGGCAATGCCGGCCGATGCGCCCGCGACCGGCCCGTCGGCACGCGTCACCGCGCCCGCGCCGAAGCCGAAACAGAGCGTTCGCGTGCAGCGCGAGGCGCAGGTGAGCTTCATCCATGACGGCGGTTTCGACCTGCCGTCCATCCATCTCCTCGCCGAACCGAAGAATGTCGGCCGCGACGCGAGCCTCTCGCCGGAGGCGCTGGAACAGAATGCGCGGCTGCTCGAAGGCGTGCTGGAGGATTTCGGCGTGCGCGGCGAGATCATCCACGTCCGGCCCGGTCCGGTCGTCACGCTTTACGAACTGGAGCCGGCGCCCGGTATCAAGTCGTCGCGCGTGATCGGACTGGCCGAGGACATCGCCCGCTCGATGAGCGCGATCGCCGCGCGCGTCGCCGTCGTGCCGGGCCGCAACGCGATCGGCATCGAATTGCCGAATGCGCGCCGCGAGACGGTGTTCCTGCGCGAGCTGATTTCCTCGCAGGCCTATGACAGTTCGAAGGCCAAGCTGGCGCTGACGCTGGGCAAGACGATCAATGGCGAGGCGGTGATCGCCGATCTCGCCAAGATGCCGCATCTGCTCGTCGCGGGTACCACCGGCTCGGGCAAGTCGGTCGCCATCAACACGATGATCCTGTCGATCCTCTACAAGATGACGCCGGAGGAATGCCGGCTGATCATGATCGACCCGAAAATGCTGGAACTGTCGGTCTATGACGGCATTCCGCACCTGCTGACCCCGGTCGTGACCGATCCGAAAAAGGCCGTCGTGGCGCTGAAATGGACCGTCCGCGAGATGGAGCAGCGCTACAAGAACATGTCGAAGATCGGCGTGCGCAACATCGACGGCTTCAACGCCAAGGTGAAAGAGGCGGCCAAGAAGGGCAAGGACATCTCGCGCACCGTGCAGACCGGCTTCGACCGGGAGACCGGCGAGGCGATCTACGAGACCGAGACGCTCGATCTGGAGCCGATGCCCTATATCGTCGTCATCATCGACGAGATGGCCGACCTGATGATGGTCGCCGGCAAGGACATCGAGGGCGCGGTGCAGCGGCTGGCGCAGATGGCGCGCGCGGCCGGCATCCACGTCATCATGGCGACGCAGCGCCCCTCCGTCGACGTCATCACCGGCACGATCAAGGCGAACTTCCCGACGCGCATCTCGTTCCAGGTGACGTCGAAGATCGACAGCCGCACCATTCTCGGCGAGCAGGGCGCGGAACAGCTGCTCGGCATGGGCGACATGCTCTACATGGCCGGCGGCGGGCGCATCCAGCGCGTGCACGGGCCGTTCGTCTCCGACCGCGAGGTCGAGGAGATCGTCGCGCATCTGAAGACGCAGGGCGTGCCGGAATATCTCGAATCGATCACCGAGGACGACGATGAAGACGACGGCGATGGCGTCGGTTCGGGCGGCGGTGGCGGTCTGGAGGATTCCGACGATCCCTACGATCAGGCGGTGGCCGTCGTGCTGCGCGACAAGAAGGCCTCGACGAGCTATGTCCAGCGGCGTCTCGGCATCGGCTACAACCGCGCGGCCTCGATCATCGAACGCATGGAGCAGGAGGGAATCATCAGTCCCGCCAACCATGCCGGCAAGCGCGAGATTCTCGTTCCGACCGAAGATGACGAGATGTAGGGCCCGGCGGGCACCGCGCTGTGGCACATGCCACAGAGAAGCCAAACTGTATGCCTAACCATCCCGGCAAACGGAAATGGAAGAGACCAAGGAGCGTCTCATGACGATTCGGAAAAACACGGGCATGACGCGGCGGAGCGCGATGTTCGGCGCGATCGTGGCCGGCGCCTTCGCGGCGATGCCGCTGTCGACGGCGACCGCCGCCGCGGACACGGCCCAGCAGATCGCCGACCACTTCGCCCAGGTGAAGACCATGGCCGGCGAGTTCGTGCAGTTCGGACCGAACGGCGAACAGACCGGCGGCAAGTTCTATATCGAGCGGCCCGGCAAGATGCTGTTCCTCTACGAGAAGCCGTCGCCGATCCGCGTCGTTGCCGACGGCTCGTCGCTTGTCGTCAACAACAAGAAACTGAATACCTGGGACATCTATCCGCTCGGCAAGACGCCGCTGAAGGTGCTGCTCGGCGACAGGATCGACCTGTCCGGGAGCCGCGTGCGCAGCGTCAAGCAGGACGACGAGCTGACGACGATCGTCATCGGCGACAAGCAGCTGTTCGGCGACAGCGAGATCACCATGATGTTCGATCCGAAGAGCTACGATCTGCGCCAGTGGACGATTCGCGACGCCCAGGGCAAGGACACGACCGTGATGGTCTACAATGTCCAGCAGGGCGTGAAATTCGGCGCCAAGACCTTCGACGTTCCCTATGGGCGCATCCGCGACCAGCGGCAGAAGCGCGGCCAGTAGGCGCAAGCGAAATCGCTAAATTGTGGGCGGCCGGCGCGAATAGCGATCCGGCCGCTTGTCTTTGCGACGGCCGGCTGAAAGAAGAAAGGGACCTATTTCGGGGAATCCCATGACATTTTCAGTCGCCACCTGGAACATCAATTCCGTCCGCCTTCGCCTGCCGATCGTCGAGTCGTTTCTCGAAACCTACCAGCCCGACGTGCTGTGCCTGCAGGAAACGAAATGTCCCAACGACCAGTTTCCGGCCAAGGCGTTCCGAAAGCTCGGATACGAGCATGTCGAGATCCACGGCCAGAAGGGCTATCACGGCGTCGCCACGATCTCGAAATTCCCGCTCGAAGAAGTCGAAAGCCGCGATTTCTGCGGCATTGGCGACACGCGCCATCTCGACTGCATCGTCAAGGCGCCGAAACGGGCGGTGCGCATCCACAATTTCTACGTGCCGGCCGGCGGCGACGAGCCGAACCCGGACATCAACCCGAAATTCGCCCACAAGCTCGGTTTCCTCGACGAGATGCGCGCGATCACCGCCGATCCGGGCACGGCCGAATCGGTGATCCTGGTCGGCGATCTCAACATCGCGCCGCTCGAAACGGATGTGTGGTCGCACAAGCAGCTGTTGAAGGTCGTCAGCCACACGCCGATCGAGACCGAGACGCTGGAAGATCTGCGCAGGGCCGGCGGCTGGTCGGACCTGATGCGCGTCTTCATTCCGCCGGAAGAAAAGATCTTCACCTGGTGGAGCTACCGGGCCAAGGACTGGGACGAATCCGACAGGGGCCGCCGCCTCGATCATGTCTGGGGATCGCCGGATCTGGAACCGATGCTGTCCGACATCACCGTGCTGCGCGAGGCGCGCGGCTGGGAAAAACCCTCCGACCATGTGCCGGTGATCGCGAAATTCGCGCTGTAGTCAGTCGTCGCTGAAGCGGTCTTCGAGGTCGCCGATCTGGTCGAGGAGGTTGCACAGGCGCACCGAGAGCTGCTGGTGGAGCGCCGCCGCGGTTTCGGGATATTCCTCCAGCATGCGCCGGAACAGGCTGCGGTTGACGCGGATGACCTGGGTTTCCACGGCGGCACAGGCGCCGGTGAGGCGCTTGGTCTCGGTTATCAGCGCCAGTTCGCCGAGAATCATGCCCGGACCGACCTGCCGGATGACGAGGCGGCCGCGCGGTGTCTCGCGGAACAGGTCGATTTCGCCCGACACGACGATAAAGCCGCATTCGGCGTTCTGGCCTTCGCGATAGAGCTCGCGGCCGCGCGCGACGGTGACGCGCTCGGCGCCGAAGGCAAGCAGGCGCAGCTGCTCGGCGCTCAGGTCCTCGAACAGCGAAACACCGGAAATTATGCGAATATCGTCTTCTAGCGACAATGGCTGGGTCCGCCGGACGTAACATCAGTGAATGCCGCTGTTACATGACGGATTCGCGAATGAAAAGTCCACGCCCGAACATCAATCCGGCGAGGCATGCCGGCAAACAGTCAGGGATTGAGTTTGTAGCCGCCGCTTTCGGTGACGAGGATCGCCGCATTGGAGGGATCGCGCTCGATTTTCTGGCGCAGGCGATAGACATGGGTTTCCAGCGTATGGGTCGTCACGCCGGAATTGTAGCCCCAGACTTCCTCCAGCAGCGTGTCGCGCGTGACCACCTTCCTGTCGGCCCTGTAAAGATATTTGATGATCGCCGATTCCTTTTCGGTCAGCCGGATCTTCGATCCGTGGCCGTCGATCAGCAGTTTCTGGCTCGGCTTGAAGGTATAGGGCCCGACGACGAAGGTCGCGTCCTCGCTCTGTTCGTGCTGGCGAAGCTGGGCGCGGATGCGCGCCAGCAGGACCGCGAACTTGAACGGCTTGGTGACATAATCGTTGGCGCCGGCCTCCAACCCGAGGATGGTGTCGGAATCGGTGTCGTGGCCGGTCAGCATGATGACGGGCGCCTTGAAGCCGGACTTGCGCAGGATCTTGACGGCCTCGCGGCCGTCCATGTCCGGAAGGCCGACATCGATGATCAGGAGGTCGATCACGCTGCCGCGCGCCGAGTGGATGCCCTTGGTGGCGCTCCCCTCCTCCAGAACGACGAACTCCTCGTAAAGCGAAAGCTGTTCGACCAGCATTTCACGCAGATCTTCGTCGTCATCGACCAGAAGAATTGTTCTTGGATTCATCGATTGTCTTACCTCGGTCCCGGAGTGTCAGGCATCATCACACTATGCACAAGTTCCCTGTCATGAAAATGTGAACGATAAAAGCGCCTCACGAAGCATTGCACCAAGATGTGATTGCCTAAAAAGGTGAACGAAAAAGGGCGGGCGGAAAACTGGCGATTTCAACGATCCATGTGCGCAGGGCGCCGCGCGACCCATGCCGGGGGCTGCTTCTGGCCGGAGACCGGGTCTTTGCCTGCGCGCTGGGACGCGGCGGCATGCGTCCGGTCAAGCGCGAGGGCGACGGGGCGACGCCGATCGCCGGCATGCGCATCGTTTACGGCTGGTATCGCGCCGACCGGCTGGTGCGGCCGCATTCGAGGCTTCGCCTGCGCGCGATCACGCCCCGCGACGGCTGGTGCGACGCGCCGGCGGACCCGAATTACAACCGGCCGGTGCGGCTGCCGTTTCGCGCCGGCCACGAGACGATGATGCGCGACGACCGGCTCTACGATGTCTGTCTCGTTCTCGACTGGAACCTGGAGCGGGGCCAGGCGAAGTGGAAACCGGTTCGCCGTCCGGACCCGCGACCAAAGAGGAAAATCCTGCCGCTAGGGCGCAAGCGCTATGGCGGGTCGGCGATCTTCCTGCATGTCGCCCGGCCGGGTTTCCCGCCGACCGAGGGATGCATCGCGGTCGCGCCGGCGGCGATGCGCTGGCTGTTGCCGCGCATCGGGCCGGAAACGGTTGTGAAAGTGACTGTCTAGACCCCGAACGCGCCGATGATCCCGCCCATCAGGAGCGCGACGATCAGCCAGTGAATGCCGTCGATGATCGACAGGTTCCAGCCGAAACCCTGGTAACGCTGGTTCACCGTCAGCGTGGTGGCCATGAAGCCAAGCCAGACGAGGGCGCCGGAGATCAGCCCGTTGCGGATCGTGATCTCGCCCTGGCCGAGATGGCCGATGATGCCCGCCAGGGTCCAGGCCATGATGAGTTCGCTGATGAAGCTCGTGGCGATGAGCGTGATCGACATCTTGGCATTGGCGGGCTCGATTCGCGCCGCCTTCATCCATGCCTTGCCGAATGCGCCGTAATAGATCGCGCCGGCCAGAAAGGCCGCGACGGCCGCGACCAGAACCGCGATATAGTTGACTCCGCCAAATGCCATTGAGTGTCCTCCCGAAATTCTCCCGCGGCGAGAAAACACCGGAGCGGAAAAAAACTCAAGCAAATCGCCACACGCTCGTCTTCTTGACCTCGGCGTCCTCCAGCGCCCGGGTGACGGGAACCTCGTAGGCGGCGAGCGGGAACAGCCGTTCGCGCGGCAGGTAGGAACGGCCCGGATCGCCGACGAGGACGGCGGTGCCGCGCGCGGCGAGGATCTCGAACCAGGGAACGACCGCCGCGCTCATCTCGCGGTCGAAGAACACGTCGCCGGCCAGAACGACATCGGCGTCGAGCGCCGTGTCGCCGACGAGATCGCGGCCGTCATAGGCAATCGCGACATTGTTGAGGTCCGCATTCAGGCCGACGGCCGTTTCGCAGAACGGGTCGATGTCGTTTGCCGTCACCGAGGCGGCGCCGGCGCGCGCCGCGGCGATGGCGACGAGGCCGGAACCGGAGGCGAAATCGACGACGCGGCGGTCTTTGACGCGGTCCGGATGATCGAGCACGTAACGGGCCAGGCCCTGCCCGCCCGCCCAGGCGAAGGCCCAGAACGGCGGCTCGAGGCCGATTTCCTGCAGTTCCTCCTCGGTGCGGTGCCAGAGGTCATGCGCCTCGTCGGCGAGGTGCAGCCGGATTTCGGGCACATGCGGCGGCGCCATGATTGCGGTATTGGCGCGGATGAACTCTGTCCTGTCCGTCCATCTGTACCATCATTTGGGCGGATTGTCGAGGCCGCCCATGCGGCAGACTTCCAGCCATTCGGCTTCGGTGACCGGCTGGACGGAGAGGCGCATGGAGGTGACCAGCGACATCCCGGCGAGCTTCGGATTGGCCTTCACGTCCTTCAGCGTCACCGGCTTCGGCATGTCGCAGACCGCCTTGACGTCGACGCACTCCCAGCGCGGATCGTCGGTGGTCGAATCGGGATGGATCTCGTTGCAGACCTCGGCGATGCCGACGACCTCGAGCCCCTCGTTGGAATGGTAGAAGAAGCCCTTGTCGCCCAGCTTCATCGCCCGCATGTTGTTGCGCGCCTGGTAGTTGCGGATGCCGTCCCATTCCTCGCCGGCCTCGCCCTTCGCCTTCAGCATCTCCCAGGAAAACTTGAACGGTTCGGACTTGAACAACCAGTAATTCGCCATGTCGATGCCTCCGGGGATTTCGTTTCGCCCTAGCTAGCGAAGCGGGCGGCGGCGTCAAGTCTCGGTCTTGAGCGGGCGCGACATCAGGCCCGTCCACCGCCTCGTCGATGGTGATGCTGCCGGCGAGAATGGCGTCGACGGCGGCGATGATCGGCGCGTCGAGGCTGTGTTCGCGGGCCAGTTTCGCGGCGACCGAGGCGGTAAAGACGCCCTCGGCGAGCGGGCGGTGGGCGAGGTCCTCGCCGCGCGCCAGCGCCGCGCCATAGGCGAAATTGCGCGATTTCTCCGAGCCGCAGGTGAGGATCAGGTCACCGAGGCCGGACAGGCCCGCCAGCGTCTCGGGCCTGGCGCCAAGCGCGGCGGCGACGCGCTGCAGTTCGGCGAACCCGCGCGTGGTCAGCGCGGCGACGGCGCTGGCGCCGAGACCCGCTCCGTGGACGATGCCGGCGGCGATCGCCAGCACGTTCTTCAGTGCCCCGCCCAGTTCGACGCCCATCAGGTCGTCGGCGGCATAACAGCGCAGCGTCCGGCTCGACAGGGTTTCGGCAAGCGATTTCGCCCGTTCCAGATCATGCGCGGCGACGGTCACCGCCGTCGGCAGTCCGGCGGCGACGTCGGCGGCGAAGCTCGGGCCGGAGAGGACGGCCGAGCGGTCGCGCCCGGCGATCTCGTCGATGATCTCCGACATGGTCTGGCCGGTCGCGCGGTCGATGCCCTTGGCGCGTGGAGACGAAGACCGCGTCCGGCGCGGCCCTGTCGAGCATGCCGGCAAGGAATGCGCGCAGCGTCTGCGCCGGAACGGCGAGCACGATCACGCCCGCGCCGGCGAGCGCGGCGTCGGGACCGGTCGTGGCGGCCAGATCGCCGGGCAGGGCGATGTCGCCGAGATAGCGCGGATTGCGATGATTTTCGTTGATGGCGGTCACCGTCTCGGTGTCGCGGCCCCACAGCATGCAGCCGCGTCCGGCGCGCACGAAGGACGCGGCCAGCGCCGTGCCCCATGCGCCGGCGCCGAGCACGGCGATGCGATCTCCGCTCATGGCATCTTCCTCACGCCGTCACGCTCATGCCTTGGCCCCTCGCCGTCCCGCGCCGATCAGCGCCTCGGCATTCCGGTCGAGCGGCCAGCGCGAGCGCGGCGCGATGTCCATGCCGCTGACCGCGCCGTCCTCGAAATGCTCCAGTCCCGCCCAGGCGATCATTACCGCATTGTCGGAGCAGAGATCGAGCGGCGGCGCGTGCAGCGTGAATCCGTTCTGCGCGCAGGCGTCGGCCAGCATGGCGCGGATCGCGCCGTTGGCGGCGACGCCGCCGGCGATGACGAAAGCAGCGGGACCGTCCGAGACCTCGGCGCGGTATTTGCCGAAGGCGCGGCTGATGCGGTCGCGCAGCGTGTCGGTGACGGCGGCCTGGAAGGAGGCGCAGAGATCGGTGACGTCCCGGTCGGTCAGGGGGGCAAGCGCCGTCGCCTCGCGGCGCACCGCCGTCTTCAGGCCGGAAAAGGAGAAATCGAGCCGGTCCTCGCCCTTCATCGGGCGCGGCAGGGCGAAGCGTTTCGGATCGCCATCTGCGGCTTCGCGTTCGACGGCGGGGCCACCCGGATAGGGCAGGCCGAGCAGCTTGGCCGTCTTGTCGAAAGCCTCGCCGAGCGCGTCGTCGATGGTCGTGCCCCAGCGGGCGTAGTCGCCGAGGCCCCTGACCAGCAGGATCTGGGTGTGGCCGCCGGAGACGAGCAGCAGCAGATAGGGGAATTGCAGCCCGTCGGTCAGGCGCGGCGTCAGGGCGTGGCCCTCGAGATGATTGACGGCGACGAGCGGCTTGTTCCTGGCGGCGCAGATCGCCTTGGCGGTCATCACGCCGACCATCAGTCCGCCGATCAGGCCGGGCCCGGCCGTCACCGCGACGGCGTCGATATCGTCGAGCGTGGCGTTCGCTTCGGCGAGCGCGCGGGCGATGATCGCGTCGAGGCCCTCGACATGGGCGCGCGCGGCGATTTCCGGCACCACGCCGCCATAGGCCGCGTGGTCGGCGATCTGGCTGTAGACGGTGTTCGACAGGATCTCGCCGGGCGCGGCGGGGCCGGCGCGGCGGACGACCGCCGCCGCGGTCTCGTCGCAGCTCGTTTCGATGCCAAGCACGGTCGTCATGGGGTCCGGGCCGCTTCTCGGTATGCCGCGTCACCGGGCGCGGTTGCCGATGCGCGGAATTGGGGTTACCTGTCCGGCTTCGGGTAACACGGAACGGCAGGCTTGCAAACAGCTATGGCAGCGGACGAAAAGATCAGGATCGGCACACGGGGAAGCCCGCTCGCACTGGCGCAGGCGCACGAGACGCGCGACCGGCTGATCGCCGCGCACGCCATCGCGCCGGAAATGATCGAGGTCGTGGTGATCTCGACGGCCGGCGACCGTATCCAGGACCGGCCGCTGGCCGAGGTCGGCGGCAAGGGCCTGTTCACGCTGGAACTGGAAGAACAGCTCGCCGACGGGCGAATCGATCTCGCCGTGCATTCCTCCAAGGACATGCCGACCGTCCTGCCGGACGGGTTGGCGATCACGGCGTTTCTCGAGCGCGAGGATCCGCGCGACGCCTTCATCTCGAACAAGGCGAAGTCGCTGACGGACCTGCCGCAGGGCGCGGTGGTCGGTTCCTCGTCGCTGCGCCGCCAGGCGCTGATCCGCCGGCTGCGGCCCGACATCTCGGTGGTGCAGTTCCGGGGCAATGTGCAGACACGGCTGCGCAAGCTGTCGGAAGGCGTTGCCGACGCGACGCTGCTCGCCAATGCCGGGCTTCGCCGGCTCGGCATGGCCGACATCATCACCGACCTGATGGATCCGGACTTCTTTCTGCCGGCGCCGGGCCAGGGCGCGATATGCATCGAGGGACGGGCCGGCGACGCGCGCACCGACGCGCTGGTCGAGCCGCTGAACCACGACGTCACGGCAACGGCGCTTGCCTGCGAACGCGCCTTTCTCGCCGAACTCGACGGCTCCTGCCGGACGCCGATCGCGGGCCTTGCGACGGTCGACGGAAGCGGCATCGCGTTTCGCGGCATGATCCTGACGCCCGACGGGAGCGAGGCGCACGAGATCGCTCTTTCCGGCCCCGTTTCCGATTCCGCCGCGCTCGGCCGCGACGCCGGCCGCCGCCTGCGCCGGGACGCCGGCGACGCGTTCTTTTCCTCCTGGCTGTGAGCGCGGCTCGGCAATGAGCGCGGTGGCGAAACCCGTCATCTGGATCACGCGGCCGCAGCCGGGCGCGGACAAGTCCGCGGCAGCGATCGCGGAGATGGGTTTCGAGCCGGTCGTCGTTCCATTGACCGAGGTGACGGCGACGGACCCCGCAATCGACCCGGCGGAAGCGGCGCGCGCCGATGCCGTCGTCGTCACCAGCGGCAACGCCGTGCGGCTTGCGCCCGACACGTTCGTCACGGCGCTTTTCGACAAGACCGTCTACACGGTCGGCGCGGCGACGAAGGCCGACGCGCTGGCGCGCGGATTTCGCGATGTCCACTCCGCCGACGGGGCGGTCGACGATCTCGTCGCGCTGGTTTCGGCGCGCGAGAAACCGGGTTCGGTGCTGGTCTATCTGTGCGGCAGGCGGCGGACCGGCGATCTGGAGGGAAAGCTCGCCCGCACGGGCATGAATTGCCTCGTTTGCGAGGTCTATTCGACCAAAATAGTCAGTCATATGACTGATATTCTCGAGAAAAAATTGTCGGCCGGATCGCCCGACGCGGTGCTTTTCCATTCGGCTCTTTCGGCCCGCGCCTTCTGCGGAACACGCCAAGGCGCAATCTCCACAAGCCTATGTAAATACGCGGTTTTTAACGATCTCCGAGCGAGTGGCCAAGGCTCTGCCGGAGCGCGCGCAAGGCCGGATTTCCGTCGCGGAAGAGCCAACCGAGCAATCCCTGCTCGCGGCGCTCTGCGACATCCTGTCCGCCGGCAAGGGCTGATTCCCGATTCTCGCCCTTTAGCTTTGCGAAAGCCGTGCTAAGACGACGCGAAGAACTTCCTGCAGGAGTCCCCCGATGGTTCAGAAGCCGACGAGCCGGCGCAGCAAACCGACGCGCAAACCCGTGACCCTCGATCTTGAAGCCACGGAGGTCACGGAGGCGCCGAAAACGGACGGAACCGTTCCCGAAGCCGAACCGGTCGCATTCGAATTCGGCCGCAACGCCGGGGAAGAGATCGAGGCGGCGGCAGCCGACACCACAGGCACGTCCGACGAGATGGATGAAGCCGCGCGTGGCGCGGTCGAAAGCGGCGAGCGGCCGGCGAAAGACAAACCCGCAGAAAGCGCGGCGCCGAAAGCGGCCACGACTGCCCCGCCGGCCACCGGCGGGCGCGGCCTGTCGGCGCTCGGCGGCGGTATCCTTGGCGGCCTCGTCGCGTTGCTGCTTGCCGGCGGCTTGCAGTGGGCGGGCGTCATCCCGTCGCTGCGCACGGCACCCGCGCCGGACCTGACGCCGCTGCAATCGCAGATCGATGCGCTCACCTCCAAGGTCACGTCGATGGAAGGCGCGGCGCCGGCCGCCCCCGGCGACCTGTCCGCTGAAGTCGAGGCGGTGCGCGGCGTGGTCGACACGCACGGGCAGGCGCTGACTGCGGTGCAGGACGATTTTGCCTCCCTGAAGGAGCGCGTCGATTCGCTCGCCAATGCGGTGTCCTCGGGCGGCGCCGGCGAGGGCGCCGGTCTGGAAGCGCTTTCCGGACGGATCGGCGACGTCGAGACGCAGCTTTCCGACCTGTCGGCCAAGCTCTCTGCCCTCGAAGGCGGGACGTCGGGCGTCGATGCGGCGGCGCTGGACGCGGTTCGCGGCGAGGCCGGATCGGCGGCCCAGGCGGCGAAAGACGCGAGCGACGCCATCACCGGCCTGAAGGCGGAGATCGGCGCGCTGCAGGAGCGTGTCGCGGGCGTCGAGCACGACGTCCAATCCGGTGCCGGCAACCGCGTTGCCGCGGCCATCGCCGCCACGGCGCTGAAATCGGCGGCCGACCGGGGAACCGGTTTCATGAGCGAGCTCGAAGCCTATGCCTCGGTCAGCAATGACGACGCCGGCGTCGCGGCATTGCGCGACTATGCGGCGACGGGCGTTCCGACGCTGGCGCAGCTGACCGAACGGTTTCCGTCCGTCGCCAACCAGATCGTCGCGGCGGCAAGCGGGGCGGGCCCCGATGCCGGGATCGCGGACCGGCTGATGGCCAGCGCGCGGTCGCTGGTCAAGGTGCGGCCGGTCGGCGAGGTCGAGGGCGACGATCCGGGCGCGATCGCCGCGCGGATGGAAGTCGCGCTGCATGACGGCGATCTCGACCGCGTGAGCGCCGAATGGGACAAGCTGCCCGAAGCGTCGAAACAGGCGTCGTCCGGTTTCATGGCCGACCTGAAGGCGCGCCGCGAACTCGACAGGCTGATCTCCAATGTGCTGACGGGCGCGGTCAAGACCGGCGCGCCGGATGCGGGCCAATAGGGAGCGACGGGCATGTTACGCGTATTATTCTTCGTTATCGCCGTCGCGATCCTCGGTTTCGGGTTCGCATGGGTCGCCGACACGCCGGGCATGATCGTGATGACGATCGCCGGACGCGAGATCACCGTTTCCCTGATGGTCGCCGCCGTGGCGCTGGTGACCATCGTGGTCGCGATCATGCTGACATGGTGGATCGTGCGCGTTCTCATCACCTCGCCGCACCGGGTGCAGCGCTTCTTCCGGGCGCGGCGGCGCGACCGCGGCTACCAGTCGCTGTCGACCGGCATCATCGCGGCCGGCGCCGGCGACAGCGTCACGGCGCGGCTCATGCTCAAGCAGGCCGGCGGGTTGCTCAATTCGACGACCGAGCCGCTGCTGCAGCTGCTCGACGCGCAGGCGAGCATGGTGGAAGGCCACAATGACGACGCCCGGCAGAAATTCGAGGCGATGCTCGCCGATCCGGAACTGCGCATCCTCGGCCTTCGCGGCCTCTACATGGAAGCCAAGCGCCTCGGCGACCGGGCGGCGGCGAAGCATTATGCCGAAAAGGCCGCCGAACTGGCGCCGCATCTCGGCTGGGCGGGCAATGCCGCGCTGGAACTGAAGACGGCGGCCAGCGACTGGGACGGCGCGATCCGGCTTCTGGAAAGCCAGAAGAAGGCCAAGCAGATCGACCGCGACGCGGCCAAGCGCAAGCGCGCGGTGCTTCTGACGGCGCTGGCGCTGGAAAACCTCGAGAAGGATCCCGCCAAGGCGAAGTCCGCGGCGCTGGAAGCGCACCGGCTGGCGCCGGATTTCGCGCCGGCCGCGGTTGCCGCCGCGCAGGCGGCGTTCCGGCTGAACGATCAGCGCAAGGGCGTGCACGTGCTCGAAGCGACATGGCGCAAGGCGCCGCATCCCGAAATCGCGCTTGCCTATGTCAATGCGCGGCCGGGCGATTCGGCGAGCGACCGCTACAAGAAGGCCAGGCGGCTGGCGCAGTTGAAGCCGAACAACACCGAATCCTCGATGATCGCGGCGCAGATGGCGCTGGAGGCCGGCGAATATTCCGAAGCGCGCAAGGCTGTGGCGATGGTGCTGCGCAACGATCCGCGCGAGGGCGCCTTCATGCTGATGGCCGATATCGAAGACGCCGAAACGGGCGATCAGGGCAAGGTGCGCGAGTGGCTCGCCCGGGCGGTGCGCGCGCCGCGCGATCCGGCCTGGACGGCCGATGGCTATGTCTCGGGAAGCTGGGCGCCGATCTCGCCGATCAGCGGTCGCCTCGACGCCTTCGAGTGGAAGGTGCCGGTCGAACGGCTCGGTCCGGTGCTGGAAAACGACCTCGATCCGATGGTGCCCGGCATTCCGGCGGGAAGCCCGGCGGCGCCGCCGGAGACGAAACCGGCGAAACCGGCACCCGAGCCGGAGCCTGCCGAAGCCGAAACGGCCGAGGATACCGGGACCATCGAAGAGGCCGCGGAGGATGACGCATCCGGCCCGGTGATCGACGCGGTCGCGGTCGAAGAGCCGGCCGAAGCGGCGGCGGAGGAAAAGCCGGCCGGAAAAGCTGACGAAACGGAAACCGCGAAGGCGGCGCCCGAGCCGCCGGCCGGGGAGGCGCCGGCGGAAAAACCGGATGCCGGCAAGGATAAAACCGGGGCCGAGCCGGAAATCGAGCAGCGGCCGCTTCCCGACGATCCGGGAATCGACACGGATTCGGAGCCAGAAGAATCTTCGCGCCGTTTTCGCCTGTTTTGAATGTTGCACTGCGGCGGGCAAACTGACAGTTTCCCGTCGAGGTAATTGGAATGTTCGAACGAATCGCTGCCTTTTTCAAAGGGCTGAATATCGACGCGGCGCATGACGGCGACCGCGCTTTTTCCCGGGACGATCCGAGACTGGCCGCGGCGGCGCTGATGTATCACGTCATCGGCGCCGACGGCATCTACAGCGAGGCCGAGCAGGCGCGCTTCGCCGAGGTTCTCAGGGAGACCTACGCGCTCGATACGGAGACGCTCGACAAGCTGATCGCCGCGGCGCGCGACGCCGACAACGAGGCCGTCGATCTCTACCAGTTCACCAGCGTCCTGATGAAGAATCTCGAAGCGGACGAGCGCGTGCATTTCATCGAGCTGTTGTGGGAAATCGTCTATGCGGACGGCTCGAACCACGAGCTCGAGGACAATCTGGTCTGGCGCGTCGCCGAACTGCTCGGCGTCGACGGGCGCGACCGCGTGCTGTTGCGCAACGCCGTCCAGGCGCGGGTCACCGGCAGCGGAGATGCCGAGGGATGACGGAGACAACCGGCCGCGAACCGGTCCTGATCGTGCTGCATCAGGAAACCTCGTCCCCCGGCCGCGTCGGGCAACAGCTTTCGCGAATGGGATTTCCGCTCGACATCAGGCGGCCGCCGCTCGGCGATGCCTTGCCCGAAACGCTGGAAAACCATGCCGGCGCGGTGGTGTTCGGCGGGCCGATGAGCGCCAATGACGAAGCCGACCACATTCGCCGCGAGACGGACTGGATGGCGGTTCCGCTGAAGGACAACAAGCCGCTGCTCGGCATCTGCCTCGGCGCGCAGATGCTGGTCAATCATCTCGGCGGCACCGTCGAAAGCCACCCGGACGGGCTGGTCGAGATCGGCTGGTACAGGCTCGACCCGACCGAGGAGGGACAGGCGCTGATGGATTGGCCGGAAATGATCTACCAGTTCCATCGCGAGGGCTTTTCGCTGCCGTCGGGCGCCGTGAAGCTGGCGGCCGGCGAGACCTACGAGAACCAGGCGTTCCGCTACGGGGACAATGCCTGGGCGGTGCAGTTCCACGCCGAACTGACGCAGGCGATGATGCAGCGCTGGGTGGTGCGCGGCGCGCATCGCTTCGAATTGCCGGGTTCGCAGATCGGCAGGCAGCATCTGCACGGCCGCTATCTCTACGATCGCGCGGTATTCGCGTGGCTTCAGGATTTCCTCGAACTGGTGTTTCTGCCCGGCGAACGCGCCTGAGACACGTTTTATCCCTGCCGGTGCAGGTAGCGCGCGTCGCGCAATTGCGGGAACAGCAACGCCCAGACGATCGCGACGCCGACAGCGCCGGCGCCGCCGAAAACCACCGCGGGAACGACGCCGATCAGCGCCGCCATGAAACCGGCGCGGAATTCGCCGAGTTCGTTGGACGCGCCGAGGAAGACCATGTTCACCGCGTTGACGCGGCCGCGCACCTCGTCCGGCGTCCACAGCTGCAGCAGCGTCTCGCGGACATAGACGCTGACCATGTCGGCCGCACCGATCAGCGCCAGCGCGCCGATCGACAGCCAGGCGAGCGACGACAGGCCGAACAGGGCGGTGAACAGGCCGAACAGCCCGACGAAGAAAAGCAGGATGCGGCCGGCATGGTCGGTGATCGGCGAGGCGGCGAGAAAGGCCGCCATGGCGATGGCGCCGATGCCGGGCGCGGAACGCAGCAGGCCGAGGCCCCAGGGGCCGAGATGCAATATGTCGCGGGCATAGGCCGGCAGCAGCGCCACCGCGCCGCCGAGCAGCACGGCGAAGAGATCGAGCGAGATCGCGCCGAGAACCACCTTTTCCTTGCGGATGAAGCGCAGCCCGTCGAAGAGCGAGGAAAACGTGACCTTGCGGGTTTCGCTGCGCACCGGCGGCTTTGGAATGCGGGTGATCAGCAGGAACGACGCCAGGAACATCGCGACCGCGACCGCATAGGCGACATTGGCGCCGACGCCGTAGAGCAGGCCGCCAGCGACCGGGCCGACGATGCTCGCCACCTGCCAGGAGGACGCGTTCCAGGCGACCGCGTTGGCGAAGTCCTGCTGCGGAACGAGGTTGACGACCAGCGACTGCGAGGCGGGGCCGAAAAAGGCGCGCGCCGTGCCCATTCCGGCGAGCGCGATGAAGATCGGCAGCGGGCCCGACAGGCCGCGTATCGAAAAATACAGGATCGCCCCGGCGCAGGCGCATTCGAGCGCCACCGCGGCGCCCATGACGTGGCGGCGGCCGAATCGGTCGGCGACGGTGCCGGTGACGAGAACGAGCAGCAGCAGCGGCAGGAACTGGACGAGGCCGATCAGGCCGAGATCGAAGGGATCGCGGGTCAGGTCATAGACCTGCCAGCCGACCGAGACGGCGACGATCTGGACAGCGAAGGTGGAGAAGAACCGCGCCGTCCAATAGTTGACGAATGCCCCGTGAGCGAAGGCCGCAAAGCGCTTGGCGCTGATCGTTTCGGGGGAATCCGCTGTCATGTCCGCCACCGTTATTTGCTGGATGGCCGCTTGGCAAAGAAGAAATGCCGGCGATGGCGATTTTCATCCGTCGGCATCGCCTTGCAGGCGGCGGCCGGAACGCCTAAGTGATCTTCGGCTGTACAAAGGAGACTGCGCGTGGGCCTGACGATCATTCAAACGCTGTTGTTCGCGATCGGTATCTACAAGTGGATCGTGATCGCGATGGTCATTTTCTCGTGGCTTTACGCGTTCAACGTCGTGAACAACCACAATCGCTTCGTCGCGATGATCGGCGATTTCCTCTACAAGGCGACCGAGCCGCTGCTCAGGCCGATCCGGAGCGTCATCCCCGATCTCGGCGGCATCGACATTTCGCCGATCGTGCTCTTCGTCGCCATCTTCTTCCTCGAGCGCATCATCATCAACGTGCTGGCGCCCGCCATCATCTGATGGATTTGCCCGCGTTCGCCCGCGCCGGCGACGGTCATGTCGACATTTTCCTGCGGGTGACGCCGAACGCGTCGCGCAATGCGATCGAGGGCGCGGAGACGCGCGACGACGGCCAGGTCCGGCTGAGATTGCGGATCACGGCGCAGCCGGAAAAGGGCAAGGCGAACAAGGCGGCGATCGCGCTGCTCGCCAAGGCGCTCGGCCTGCCGAAATCGACCTTCAGCGTGATCTCCGGGGAAACCGCCCGCGACAAGACGCGTCCGCATCGATGCCGTCGACGGGATTATCGCGGCGCTGAACGTACTGGCGAAAGAAGACCAGCATCAGAACGTCCAGGTAACGGGACGAGCGGTCCGAGCCCACAGTGAACAACGACAGTTCGGACGGCCGCCCCTGACCGGGCGGCGGCTTGCAATCGGCCCCGCGACGGCGCAGCTTGTACTCCAGCCCGGCAGGAGGAGGACTTGCATGGCCGCCCTCGAAGAGATCAATGCCGACATGCTGGCCTTCTGGAACGGGAAGGGCGGCAGCATCTGGGTGGCTCGTCAGGAGCATACCGACATCACGCTCACCTCGGTGACGGACGCCTTGCTCGACTTCGCCGCGCCGCGCGCCGGCGAACGGGTGGTGGATATCGGTTGTGGCTGTGGCGCGCCGACACTTGAGCTGGCGCGCGCCGTCGGCCCCTCCGGCCGCGTCGCGGGATTTGATATCTCCGGGCCGATGCTGGCCGAGGGCGAGCGGCGCGCGAATGCCGCCGGCATCGCCAATGTCGATTGGCGGCAGGCCGATCCGGCCACGGCGACGCTGGACGAATATGATCTGCTGACCTCGGCATTCGGCGTGACGTTCTTCGGCGACAGGGTGGCGGCGTTCGCCAATATGCGCCGCGGCGCGGCTCCGGACGCGCGGATGGCACTCGTGTGCTGGCGCACGCTGGGCGAAAATCCGTGGATGGAGGTGCCGATGACCGCAGTCGCGCGCCACCTGCCGCCGCGACCGAAACCGGCCCCGAACGCTCCCGGAATGTTCGCCTTCGCCGACCCGGACCATGTTGCCGAGGTTCTCACAGCGGCCGGCTGGACACCGCCGCGTTTCGAGAAACTCGATATGGAACTCGATATCGCCGCCGGCCGCGGGCTGGAGGAGGCCGTGGTCCAGTCGACCCAGATCGGCGCCGTGAACAGCTGGCTGCGCAACCAGTCGGCGGAGGTCGTCTCGGCCGCCGTCACCTCCCTCCGCGAGGAACTGGCTCCCTATGCGGATGGTACGAGCGTGCGCCTGCCCGGGGCTATGTGGCTGATCAGCAGCGCGCCTGCCTGAGGGTGCCGCAAAATTAACGAGCCCTGAAAAGCTCTAGCCCTTGGCGGTCTTGGCGCGCTCGACGGCTTCCATGATCAGCTGCTTGGCGGTGTCGACATTCTGCCAGCCGCCGATCTTGACCCATTTGCCGGGCTCGAGATCCTTGTAGTGCTCGAAGAAATGCTCGATCTGCTTGAGCGTGATGTCGGGCATGTCGACATAGTCCTTGACGCTGTCGTAGCGCTTGGTCAGGGCATGCGTCGGCACCGCGATGATCTTCTCGTCCTGGCCGGAATTGTCTTCCATCAGCATGACGCCGATCGGGCGGACATTGATGACGCAGCCCGGAATGAGCGGCCGGGTGTTGCAGACCAGCACGTCGATCGGGTCGCCGTCATCGGACAGGGTGTGCGGGACGAAGCCGTAATTGCCGGGATAGGTCATCGGCGTGTAGAGGAAGCGGTCGACCACCAGCACGCCGGCATCCTTGTCCATCTCGTACTTGATCGGCTGGCCGCCGACCGGCACCTCGATGATCACGTTGATATCTTCGGGCGGGTTGTTGCCTATCGCAATCGCTTCGATGCGCATCCGGTTACTCCTTGGTGTCGGCGGCTGATACCGGTTTTTACTGTGCGGTGCAACAATACCAACGCCGCATTCCCTTCCCCCACGCTACATTGCCCCTTGGGCGGCGGGATGGCATTCTCGCCGGAACCGGAGATGGATGGCGATGACCGCAAGAGACCTGTTCCTGTCCTGCGCGCTGATGACGCTGGCCGTGCCCGTGCCGGCGCATGCCGGCGACGCGGTCGACAGCATCTATACCAGGATCGAGTTCGATACAGGCTGCATCGCATTGTCGACGAACGAGGTGGGCGGCACGTTCTCGTGCTCCGGCCATGCCGGATACGGGATCCTGTTTTCCGAGGGGGATCTCCGCCAGACGGTGTTCTTCGGCTATGTCGGCGACTGGTATGCCGGCAATGCCTGGGAAAGCTTCGGCGCCTTCAACCAGGCAAACGACACGGTGGAATGGCGGCTGCGCGACGGCGTGCCGTTCGCGACGATCCTCCGTTGGTACATCGAGAATCCGAACCCGGATACCGGCGCGCCGGACGAGGCGCATCGCGGCCAGGTGCTGGTCGTCTCCAAGGTCGGCCAGCCGGGGATCGGCGACGCCTGCGTGGTCGGCTATGTCGACGCGCTGGCCAATCCGCAAGCCAACGACCTGGCGCGCCAGGTGGCGGACACGATGGCGGACGGATTTCGCCTGCCGGATCGACGTGCCGGCCTATCACGGCGAACGCGGGCCGCTCGACGAGCGAGCCGATGCGGGTGTTCGAGAACTAGGCCACTACCCGCCGCGTATCGCCGGAAAATACCGCCGCCACCGCGAAGACCGCCACAAGCGCCAGCGACAGCCAGCCCAGCCAGTCGCCGAAGCGCCCGTAAAGTGTCCGAACGCCTTTCATCGGTACATCGGCATACATGATCCCGGGCACGCCGGTGCCGCGATGCATCTGCGCGAGGACGTGGCCATAGGGATCCATGGCATAGGTGATGCCGTCATAGGTCGGGCGGATATGGGTGAAGCCGTTCTCGATCGACCGGTAGGGATCGTTGAGCGTGATGCCCTTCGGAAATTCGTGCGAACCGGTCAGCATGATGTCGGCCCCGGCGCGGCCCGCCTGGCGGGCGAAGTCCGGAAAGCTCATGTCCCGGCAGATCGACAAGGCGATGCGCCCATAGGGGCTGTCGGCGGTCTGGATGATTTCGGCGCCTTTCTTGAACACGGCGTTTTCGCCGAAGTCACCGAACCCGAGCAGGAAACGCTTCTGGTAGTCGGCTTGTATCGCGCCGGTATCGTCGATGAGCAGGTGCCGGTTCGCGCCCTTGCCGGTTTTCGGCACCCAGCCATAGGGGATCGCCAGCCACACGCCGTTGTCGGCCGCGATCTTGGAGAATTCCGCGCGGGCGCGTTCGTGGTTCGCCTCGGTGACGACGATGGCGAATTCGTTGAAGGCGACGATTTTCGCGCCATTGGCGGCGGCCTCGGCGGTCATGGAGCGGATATGGTCCATCGTCGGTTCGTGGGGCGAGGTCATCCGGTCCTCGAAGACCTGAACCATCGATTCCGGACCGCCTTCCTCCTTCGGCATCACGACTGCGGCGATCTTGACCGTCGGCACGTCCGGCGCGGTCATGACGCGCAGGCTGCCCCAGGCGTAGAGCCCGCCGGCGACCAGGACGAAAGCCAGGCCCGCCGCAATCGCCTGCCGGTGCCGGAAGCCGCTCTCCCAGGCATGGTTGACGCAGGACGCAAGCCAGGACCACAGGAACACGAAGCCCCATAACCCGGCCAGCGCGTAGATCTGCAGAAGCGGCAGGGGCGCGGTGGCGAAGACGTTCTTCGCCGCCGTGCCGTCGATCGGCGGCGGCATCGAGGACAGGAACATCGACGCCGTCATCGCGGCGGGGAAGACGAGCGTGGCATAAAGCCGTTTGCCCAATCGCGGCGTGACGAGCCGGTCGACCACATAGGGCAGCGCATAATAAAGCGCGATGATCGTCGAGCGGACGACGTTGAACACCAGGCTCAGCGTGGCATCGCCCATGTCGAAGATGCCCCACAGCGAAATGTTGAAGGCCAGCACGAAGCCGAGGATCGTCAGGCCTATCGAGCGGCCGGCCGGCAGCACGCGGCTGAACCGCAGGATGAAAATCGGTGCGACGATGATCATCGCCGGGATCATCGGCAGGAAGTCGCTTCGCCGGCAGAACATGAACAGGCCGAAACCGAGGATGAAAAGAACGGCGGCTTCCGCAAAGCCTGCCCGGTGAGTGTCGTCTGTTGAATCCGGCATCGGCGGCTCTCCCCTTCCTCGATGCAAAGCGGCGCGATCAAACCGAAGGCCCATCCTCCCCGCGCCCGCGTGACCGAAGCCTAACAATGGCGAAACCGGGGATCATTGACCCGCGTCAAGTCCGGCGCCTAGCCGAACCGGCGTGTGGCCTCGAGGGCCAGACCGATGCCGACGCTGCCGAACCGGTCGCCGTCGACGACCGTCGCGCCGGGAACGATTTCGAGCAGGGCCCGCCTCACCGCCGGTATCGCGGTGGTGCCGCCGGTCAGGAAGATCGTCGAAATCCCGTCGGGGCCAAGTCCCGCGTCCTGGATGGCGGTTCGCATGGTTTGCTGTATCGCGCGCGTCTCCCGGCCGATGATGTCGTCGAAGCCGGCCCGGTCGATGGCCACGCGCAGTCCGCGTTCGATTGTCGCGAGATCGATTTCGGTTGCCGGCGCGTCGGTCAGGTCGATCTTGGCGGCCTCGACCGCCAGCGCCAGCCTGTGGCCCAGCCGTTCGTGCAACACATGCGACAGCCGCTCGATGAGATGCGGACTTTCCGACAGTCTCAGATAGTCCTTCACCTCGCGCAGCACCGCCTTGTCATAGAGCAGATGAATCTTCTGCCAGGTGCTCGAGCGAGACGAAGACGTGCCGGGGGATCGTTATCAGGCCGTCGCCGAAGTCTCTCCTGAGACGGCTGTTCAGGCCGAGTTCCGGCATCACCTTGTCGAGGCTGGTCAGCCGGTCCAGGTCGGTGCCGCCGACATGCACGCCGCCGGTCGACAGGATGTCGTTGCCCCTGTCGATCCTGCTCCTGCCGGCGGGTGAAATGCGTACGACCGAAAAATCCGAGGTGCCGCCGCCGAGATCGGCAATGAGCGCGATTTCCTCTTTCCGCACGGCCCTCTCATAGTCCAGCGCGGCGGCGATCGGCTCGTACTGGAATGCCACATCCCTGAATCCGGCGGCCCGGAAAATCCGCTCGAGGGTCCGTTCCGCTTCCCTGTCGGCATTGTCGTCATCATCGATGAAATGGACGGGCCTGCCGGCAACGACCGTATCGATCTCCGACTGGCAGAATTCCTCCGCCTTCAGCCTGATCGACCGTATGAAGCCGGCGATGATGTCGACGAACGCCACCCGCGTGCCGTTGATATAGGTCTTGTCATCCTGCAGGCTCGTTCCCAGGATGCTCTTCAGCGCCCGCATGAACCTCCCTTCGGTATCGCCGACATAGGCCTCGATCGCGCCGCGCCCGTATCTTCGCTGTCCGTCCTCGAAATCGAAAAACACCGCGCTCGGCATGTCGAATTTCCCGTCTTCGAGCGGCACCAGCGCCGGAGCGGTGCCGTCGTCGAATGCGGCCGTGCTGTTGGACGTGCCGAAATCCACGCCGATTGCGGTCTTCTTCATGTCGGAATTTCTTTGCTTGAATTCGCGGACGCCAAGGCTCTCGGCGTCGAGGGTCAGTTGGATAAGACCGTTTTCATGACATGGT
Organism: uncultured Alphaproteobacteria bacterium; assembly: GCA_963712205.1. Taxonomy (GTDB): domain Bacteria; phylum Pseudomonadota; class Alphaproteobacteria; order Rhizobiales; family Rhizobiaceae; genus Oricola. The sequence continues at coordinate 344,000 of CAVQHF010000012.1, forward strand.
CATGACACGTTGTCCGATGCGATGGCAATCGCGGGGTCGACGGGTCGACCGGGAGCGGACTGAGTCCGGAGATTCCCGGTTACTGCCAGACGAAGGCGACCTTGCGCAGCGGCTTGCTTTCGAAGGTCTCGAAGCCCTGCGCGATGTCGCGGCCGCCATGTCCCTCGTAGAAGCGCATGGCCATGGCGTTGTCTTCCAGCGCCCAGACGACGAGGCCGTCGCAGCCGTGGTTTCTCAGGCTTGCCTGCGCCGCGTCGAAGAGCAGCGTTCCGAGCCCGATGCCCTGGTATTCCGGCCGGATATAGAGTTCGTAGATCTCGCCTTCCTGCGGCAGGGCACGGGCGCGATTGATCCCGAAGGTGCAGTAGCCGGCGATCAGGCCGCCCATGTCGATGACCATGACGGACGTGCCGCGCGCGATGGCGCGCTGCCACCAGCCGGTGTGGCGGCGGCCGATCATCGATTGCAGCGATTTGTGCGGGATCAGGCCTTCATAGGCGTTGCGCCATGCCGCCGCGTGCACGTCCGCGATCTGATGGGCATCTCTGCTGGAAGCGGGCCGGATATCGACTGTGAGGGACGTCATGATCGAGCAAACATGCTTTACTGGAGAGGCTCGGGCAAGCATCAAAACCGTTTTGTGAACGTCTATTCACACCCTGGTGTCGATTACCTGTCGAGATGGCCCCTGAGATGGTCGGATTTCATTGTCCGGACGGACGATGGATGGTGGTTTTCTGTTCAATTGCCGGTTTTTCCGCCCCGCAGCCGCGGCAGGATCTCGGTGGAGATCACTTCCGGAGTCAGCGGACCGACATGTTTGTAGAGGATGGTGCCGTCGCCGGACACGATATAGGATTCCGGCACCCCGTAGACCCCCCATTCGATCGCCGCGCGGCCGGACGTGTCGGCGCCGGCGATGGCGTAGGGATTGCCGAGGCCTTCGAGGAAGCCGATGGCGTTCTTCGGCTTGTCCTTGTAGTTCAGTCCGGCGATGGTCACGCCCTCCTGCTTGGAGAGCGCCAGCAGCAGCGGGTGTTCCTCGCGGCAGGGCGCGCACCAGGACGCCCAGACATTGACCAGGATCGGATGGTCGGGAAACTTCGCCGGATCGAAGCCGGGCACCGGCGACCCGTCGGGCGCGGTCAGGCCGGCAATGGCGGGAAGGGCGGTTTCCGGCGCCGGCTTGCCGATCAGCACCGAGGGGACGACGGAGGAGTCGCGGTGCGGTTTCAAAAGCATGATCGCGAACAGGCCGGCCAGCGCGACAAAGGCGGCGACCGGAATGAACACGGCCCAGTTGATCTTTTTGCCCGACGGCTTTTGCGCGGTTTCGCTCATGGTTTTCGCCCGGCTCAGTCCTGCGAGCGGCGGCGCACGCCGCTTTCCTCGAGCCGCTTCAGTTCGGCGAGGCGGGCGCGGCGGTCGAGCCAGAGCCACAGGCCGATGCCGCCGAGAACGAGCGCGGTGAGCGTGTAGGAAACGAAAACATATTGCGCGTGGGTCATCGGTCTACTCGGCCAGAACCGGCTTGGCGGCTCCGCGCTGCTCGCGCGCGCTTGCCCGGCGCATGGCGGCGATGCGGCGGCGCCAGATCTCGGTGCGCATGGCGACCATGTGCATGAAGAAGAACAACAGCGTGAAGCCGACCGCCATGACGAGGAGCGGCCACAGCATGCTCGGATCGATGGTCGGGCCGTCCATGCGGATGACGGCGGCGGGCTGGTGCAGCGTGTTCCACCAGTTGACCGAGAACTTGATGATCGGAATGTTGACCGTGCCGACCAGCACCAGGATCGCGACCGGGCGGGCGGCCTTGACGGGATCGTCCATGGCGCGCTGCAGCGCGATGATGCCGAGATACATCAGGAACAGGACGAAGACCGAGGTCAGGCGCGCGTCCCAGACCCACCAGGTGCCCCACATCGGCTTGCCCCAGAGCGAGCCGGTCGCCAGCGCCAGGAAGGTGAAGGCCGCGCCGATCGGGGCGGCGGCCTTGATCGAGACGTCGGCGAGCGGGTGACGCCAGATCAGCGTGCCGAGCGCCGAGACCGCCATCACCATGTAGCCCATCATCGACAGCCATGCGGCCGGCACATGCACATACATGATGCGCACCGTGATGCCCTGCTGGTAATCCGCCGGCGCGGTGAACGACATGTAGAGGCCGACAATCAGGATGATCGCGCTCAGCCCGCCGAGCCACGGCAGGATCTTCCCCGAATAGGAGAGAAAGCGTGTCGGGTTGGCCAGCGCCGTCAGGCTGAAACGTTGGGCCGGGGCGATCGTGTCACTCATGGGCGTTTCTTAATGGGTTCCGCGAAACGGCGCAATTCTCGGCTGCTGTGCAATTTGGCCGCGCCGGATCAATCGGACGATCCTTTCAGCGCCGCGCCGGCCGCGAGCGGTCCGAGAGCGGCAAAAAACAGGGTCAGCGCGCACATCAGCAGAAAGGGCTGCAGGAACGGCGCCGGGTCCTCGACAGCGCCATAGGCCGCCATCACGCCGAAAATAAGGACGGGAATGACGAAGGGCAGCACCATGACGGAAACCAGCAATCCGCCGCGCGGCAGGGCGACGGCGATGGCCGCGCCGGTCGCGCCGATGAAGGTGATGGCGGGCGTGCCGGCGAGAAGCGTCGCGGTGGTGGCGGCGATGGCCGCCGGCTCCATGTTCATCAAGAGGCCGAGCGCCGGCGACACGATGACGAGCGGCAGGCCGGTCGTCAGCCAGTGGGCGACGCATTTGGCGAAGACGGTCAGCGCCAGCGGGTGCTCGTGGCCGGCCATGATCAGGAGATCGAGCGAGCCGTCCTCGCGGTCGGCCTGAAACAGCCGGTCGAGGCCGAGCAGCGAGGCGAGCAGCGCGCCGATCCACAGGATCGCCGGGCCGATGCGGGCGAGAAGCTTGAGATCGGGGCCGACGCCGAAGGGCACGACGGTGATCACCGCGAGAAAGAACAGGATGCCGATCAGCATCCCGCCGCCCGCCCGCACGCCGATGCGGATATCCCGAAGGATCAGCGCGACATCATGCCGCAAGCGCCTCGCCGAAGGTGAGCCGTTTCATGCCGTCGACGGCGATCGGCAGATGCGTCGCGGCGACGACGATGCCGCCGGTCTTCATGTGATCGCGCACGAGGCCGGCGAAGTGGCGCTCGGAGGCCGCGTCGAGGCCGGAGGTCGGCTCGTCGAGCAGCCAGACCGGGCGCCAGTTGAGCAGGAGCTTGGCGATCGCGATGCGGCGGCGCTGGCCGGTCGACAGATAGGAAAACGGCAGGTCGCCGGTGTGTTCGAGCCCGACAGTCCGCAGCACCTCGTCGATGGTCATCGCCGGCTTGCCCGCAAACGCCTGCCAGAAGGCGAGGTTTTCGCGCACGGTCAGCGCCGGCTTCATCGCGTTGATCGGGCCGAGATAGTGGGACGCGGCGGCGAGGTCGGTCCATGTGCCGGTCTCGTCCTCGATGCGCGCCGTGCCGTGGGCGGGCCTGAGCAGCCCCGCGACGGCGCGGATGAGCGTCGATTTTCCGGCGCCGTTCGGGCCGGTCACGACGAGGCCTTCGCCGTCGCCGAGCGAAAAGCTGATGTTCTCGAATATCAGACCGGAGCCGCGGTCGGCGGCCAGGTCGTCGACGACAAGTTTCATCGCTCGGCTACTCCCCGCCGGGCATGTGGCATGGAATGCACGAAATAGGCAACAACCCGTGCTTTTTGACTTTCGACGGTCTGGAAAGGGTCAAAAAACTGATCTATACGGAGCGCGACGCACCAGCGGCCGGTGCGCAAACATATTGAGCCGACCTCATTGTCGGGCCTCTTCGCGTGGCCTGGCAGGGACGGACAGCGGAAATGGTCGCACCCGCATCTTCACGGTCGCACGTTCGATGTGCATGCGGAAGAGTTCGTCCCTCGCAAGGCCAACCGAACTCGAAAGGTTAAGACCGTGTCCAAGATCGACAGCTTCAAATGCCGCAAGACGCTCAATGTCGGCGGCAAGGATTATGTCTATTACAGCCTCGCCGAAGCCGAAAAGAACGGCCTCGAAGGCATTTCCAAACTGCCCTACACGATGAAGGTTCTGCTCGAGAACCTGCTGCGCAACGAGGACGGCAACTCGGTCAGGAAGGCCGACATCCAGGCCGTCGCCAACTGGCTGAACGACAAGGGCGCGGCCGGCTACGAGATCGCCTACCGCCCGGCGCGCGTGCTGATGCAGGACTTCACCGGCGTTCCGGCCGTTGTCGATCTCGCGGCGATGCGCGACGCGATGGTGTCGCTCGGCGGCGATCCGGAGAAGATCAACCCGCTGGTGCCGGTCGATCTCGTCATCGACCACTCGGTGATCGTCGACGAATTCGGCACGCCGATGGCCTTCGCCCACAATGTGGAGAAGGAATACGAGCGCAACGGCGAGCGCTACCGCTTCCTGAAATGGGGCCAGCAGGCGTTCAAGAACTTCCGCGTCGTGCCGCCCGGCACCGGCATCTGCCACCAGGTCAACCTCGAATATCTCGGCCAGACCGTCTGGACGAAGGACGAGGGCGGCGAGACCGATCGCCTATCCCGACACCTGCGTCGGCACCGACAGCCACACCACCATGATCAACGGCCTCGGCGTGCTCGGCTGGGGCGTCGGCGGCATCGAGGCCGAGGCCGCCATGCTCGGCCAGCCGATCTCCATGCTGCTGCCGGAAGTCATCGGCTTCAAGCTGACCGGCAAGATGAAGGAAGGCGTCACCGCCACCGACCTGGTGCTGACCGTCGTGCAGATGCTGCGCCAGAAGGGCGTGGTCGGCAAGTTCGTCGAGTTCTACGGCGACGGCCTCGATCACCTGACGCTGGCCGACGCGGCGACCATCGGCAACATGGGTCCGGAATACGGCGCGACCTGCGGCTTCTTCCCGATCGACTCGGAAACGCTCAACTATCTCAACATGACCGGCCGCGACGAGGACCGCATCGCGCTGGTCGAGGCCTATGCCAAGGAGCAGGGCATGTTCCGCGACACCGGGTCGGAGCATCCGGTCTTCACCGACACGCTGGAACTCGATCTCGGCGACGTCGTGCCGTCGATGGCCGGCCCGAAGCGTCCGGAAGGCCGCCAGGCGCTGGAAACCGTGGGCGAGAAGTTCCGCGAATCCTTCGAAAAGGAATACAAGAAGAACCCGGCCGAACTCGACAAGCGCTATGCCGTCGAGGGCGAGGATTACGATCTCGGCCATGGCGACGTCGCCATCGCCGCGATCACGTCCTGCACCAACACCTCCAACCCGTCCGTGCTGATCGGCGCCGGACTGCTGGCGCGCAACGCCAACAGGCTCGGCCTGAAGCAGAAGCCCTGGGTGAAGACGTCGCTGGCGCCCGGCTCGCAGGTCGTCGCGGAATATCTGGAAAATTCCGGCCTGCAGAAGGAGCTCGACCAGATCGGCTTCAACCTCGTCGGCTTCGGCTGCACGACCTGCATCGGCAATTCCGGCCCGCTCAACGGCCCGATCTCCAAGACGATCAACGACAAGGGCCTGATCGCCGCCGGCGTCTTGTCGGGCAACCGCAACTTCGAGGGCCGCATCTCGCCGGACGTGCAGGCGAACTATCTCGCCTCGCCGCCGCTGGTCGTCGCCTATGCGCTGGCCGGCACGGTCAATATCGACCTGACCAAGGAGCCGCTCGGCGAGGACAAGGACGGCAACGACGTCTTCCTGAAGGACATCTGGCCGACCAACAAGGAGATCCAGGAGTTCATCCTGAAATACGTCACCCGCGCGATCTTCGAGAAGAAATATGCCGACGTGTTCAAGGGCGACGAGAACTGGCAGGCGGTCAAGGTGCCGGCCGGCCAGACCTATGCCTGGGAAGACGCCTCGACCTATGTGCAGAACCCGCCCTATTTCGTCGGCATGGGCAAGACAGCCGGCGAGATCGGCGACATCAAGGATGCGCGCATTCTCGGCCTGTTCGGCGACAAGATCACCACCGACCACATTTCGCCGGCCGGTTCGATCAAGGCGCAGTCGCCGGCCGGTTCCTACCTGATGGATCACGGCGTCGGCGTCGCCGACTTCAACCAGTACGGCACGCGGCGCGGCAATCACGAGGTGATGATGCGCGGCACCTTCGCCAATATCCGCATCCGCAACCACATGCTGGGCGAAAACGGGCGCGAGGGCGGCTACACGATCCACTATCCCTCCAAGGAGGAAATGCCGATCTACGACGCCGCGATGAAATACAAGGAAGAGGGCGTGCCGCTGGTCATCTTCGCCGGCGGCGAATACGGCAACGGCTCGTCGCGCGACTGGGCGGCCAAGGGCACCAACCTGCTCGGCGTCAAGGCGGTGATCGCGCAGTCCTTCGAGCGCATCCACCGCTCCAACCTGGTCGGCATGGGCATCGTGCCCTTCGTGCTCGAAGAGGGAACGACCTGGCAGTCGCTCGGCCTCAAGGGCGACGAGACGGTGACCATCGAGGGCCTCAACGACGTCAAGCCGCGCCAGAAAGTGATCGCCAAGATCACCTATGCCGACGGCGTCACCAGGGACGTGCCGCTGATCTGCCGCATCGATACCGCCGACGAGCTCGGCTACGTCCACAATGGCGGCATCCTGCAGACGGTGCTGCGCGATCTGGCGGCGTAAGCCGGAGCGGCATTGCCGGAAATGACGAACCCGCCGGGCTGGAAAGCCCGGCGGGTTTCGTTTGGCGGCGAAGGGTCATTTCGTGACCGTGTCGCACAAGCAACTCGCCATGGCGGCGAGAAGGCGGTGAAGGCCGGTTCGCATGAACGGTCTGTGGCTTTCTCCGCCGATCCTGACGAAGCGACATATCCCGCGCATGGGCGATGATCGTCGCGCAGATGTCGGCGATTAGCCACCAAGCTCACCTCTCCTCCGTCATCCTCGGGCTCGACCCGAGGACCCATTCCGTGAAGTTGCCGTCTGGCAGGGAGACGCAGAACGGTCACCAGCCGAGCCCGCGATAGAGTTCTTCCCACTCGGGATTTACAGCTTCGATCAGGTCGATCTTCCATTGCCGCCGCCAGCGCTTGAGTGATTTCTCGCGCTGGATCGCATCGGTGATGTCGTCATGTTCCTCGTACCAGACGAGGCGGACGGCGCCGTATTGCGCGGTGAAGCTCTTCTTCTTGAGCCGCTGCTTGTGGTCGTAAATGCGCTGCGACAGGTCGGCGGTGACGCCGATATAGATCGTGCCGCGCTTCTTGCTCGCCAGCATGTAGACATAGCCGCCCATCGTTTCAGCTTCACGGAATGGGTCCTCGGGTCAAGCCCGAGGATGACGGAGGGGGAGAGATCGCCGGAGCCCGATCTCCGGCAGGGGTATGAGAAAATTCGCCCCGAACTTATCCACCTGCTCTCCCCCTCCCTTACCCTTCTCTCGTCCATGAAACATGGAGAAGAAGGCGCATGATCAACTGGACCCGGGCAATCGAACGCAACCGCGAGGCGCTTCTGCGCATCGTGGCAGCGCTGTTCGCCATGGCCGGTCTGGCTGAGGGCGAAATACGGTCGCCACTCTGCCGCGCCATCTCCACAACCACATCCTGCGCATTCTCCGTGCGGCCGAATCCGCCGTCCGCCGCCTGATCGTGATCGCCGCGCGCGATGTTGTTGTTGTGGTGGCGCCGGCGCGCCGCAAACAACCCACCACATCATCCACCACCACAACAACCACATCCGCCGCCATCGCCCTGCCCCTGCTCGATCCCCGCAAGCGCTTCGATTTTCACCCGCGCCGCCGCCGCGCGAAATCCTTTCCGCGCATCTGCGTCATCGGCATTTCCGAACCGCGCCCGATCCCCGAAATCCGGATCCCCGCGCCCGACGACGAGATCGACGCCACCCGCCTTTGCCGCCGGCTCGCCGGGCTGAAACGCGCGCTGGACGATCTCGACGGACAGGCCAAACGCCTTGCCCGCTGGAAAGCCAGGCGCGATCTCGGCCTCAATCGCAGCAAATATGTCTCGCCCATGCGCCCCGGCTACCCGCCCGGCCGCCGCAAGCGGGCGTTTCACGAAGTCGACGACATCCTCACCGAATGCCACGCGCTGGCGCTGGACCGGGAGAACGCGGCGTGCGCGGCAAGCGGGAGGGCGCATGCGCCACATGCGCCGTAAATGCAGAGCCGGCGGCCCTGCCGCCGCCGTGCCCGCGCGCCGCATGAATTTTTCTTCGCCAGCTACTAGACGACCGGTCTACTACTTCCTATATGCCCGCCATGACCGCAGAGAACAAAACCGGGAACACCCGCCAGCGCATCCTCGATACCGGCCGTGAGCTTGTGCTCAAGGGCGGTTTCGGCGGTGTCGGACTGAAGCAGCTGCTCGATCGCAGCGGCGTGCCGAAGGGGTCGTTCTATTACTACTTCGCCTCCAAGGAGGCCTTCGGATGCGCGCTGCTGCAGGATTATGTCGACGACTATCTCCGGCGCATGGACGCTCTGGCGCAAGAGCCGGGCAGCGCGGGCGACAAGCTGATGCGCTTCTGGTCCGCATGGCTCGACGGCGACGAGGCCGGCGGCATCGCCGATCGCTGCCTCGTCGTGAAACTCGGCGCGGAGGTTTCCGACCTGTCGGAGGAGATGCGCCGCATCCTCGACGACGGCGTCGCGCAACTGGTCGGCCGGCTGGCGCAATTGCTTCGTGACGGCGCGGCGGACGGTTCGCTCCGGCCGCAGGCGGAGCCCGAGGTCGCGGCCCGCCTTCTCTATGCCCAGTGGCTCGGGGCGGCGATCCTGGCGAGGCTTTCGGCGGACAGGACGCCGCTGGCGGATTCGCTTGACGACATGCGCCGCCGCCTCCTGCCCTGACTTTCAATTTTCATTCGCAATCCAAGGAGATACCCATGCGAAGCTCTCGTTCACGACCGTTTTGGCGACCCGGCCGAGGTCCTTCACCCGGCGGAAAGCCCCGAACCGGTTCCCGGCAAGGGCGAGGTGTTGATCCGCACCGTGCTGTCGCCGATCCACAATCACGATCTGTGGACCGTGCACGGGAGCTACGGCTACAAGCCCGAGCTTCCGGCCATCGGCGGAACCGAGGCGGTCGGCGTGGTCGAATCCGCCGGCGAGGGCGTCGATGCGGGTCTCGTCGGAAAACGCGTCGCGGTCGCCGGCGTGCACGGCACATGGGCGGAATCCTTTCCTCGCGCCTGCCGCCGGAATCGTTCCCCTGCCCGACGCGATCCCGGACGAACTCGGCGCGCAACTGATCGCCATGCCGTTCAGCGCGATCTCGCTGCTGGAGTTTCTCGCGGTCGAAAAGGGTGACTGGGTCGTCCAGACCGCCGCCAATGGCGCGGTCGGCAAGATTCTCGCGACGCTGGCGCGTGCGCGCGGCATCAATCTGCTCAATCTCGTGCGGCGCGACGAAACCGTCGCCGAACTCGAAGAACTGGGCATGGACAATGTGCTTTCCACCGCCACCGACGGCTGGAAGACGGCGGCGAAGGCGATCCTCGGCGAAGCCGGCGCGCGCGCGGCCGTCGATTCCGTCGGCGGGGAAATCGCGACCGACCTTGCCGATCTTCTCGGCAATGAGGGTCTGCTGGTGACATTCGGCACCGCGACAGGCGCGCCGCTGCAGCTCAATTCCGGCACGCTCATCTTCAAGCATCTCACCGTAAAAGGTTTTTGGGGCGCCAAGGTCAGCAATGAAATGGCGCCGCACGACAAGGCGCGCCTGATCGGCGAACTGGTCGGGCTCGCCGCGCAGGGCGCGCTGAAGCTGCCGGCCGGCGGAATCTTCAGCTTCAACGATATCGCCGAAGCGGTGAGCGCGGCGCTGACCCCCGGCAGAAAAGGGAAAATCCTCCTGCGGCCGTAAACCGGACCGACCCGGACGAAAAAGCCGGGAACACCCTTGACCTCAACCTTTGTTGAGGAATTATGGTCCGGCCATTCACGTCAAGGAATGGAGACAAGGATGAGTCAGGGTGTTCTCGAGCACGTCAATTTCACGGTCACCGACCCGGAGAAAACCGCCGAGCGGTTGTGCGACCTGTTCGGCTGGAAAATCCGCTGGAAAGGCGCCGCCAAATATGACGGCTTCACCGTGCATGTCGGTTCGGACGACAGCTATCTGGCGATCTACGCCAAGGGCACGCCCGGCGACCCGGCCGACGAGACCTATTTCACCCGCGGCGGGCTGAACCATATCGGCGTCGTGGTCGACGATCTCGACGCTGTGGAGGCGAAGCGTCAAGGCGATGGGATACGCGCCGCATAGCCATGCCGACTACGAACCCGGCCGCCGCTTCTATTTCGACGACGAGGACGGGATCGAGTTCGAGGTGGTGAGCTACGCGTGAAGGGGATTTGCCCTCGTCCTTCGAGGCTCGCTGCGCTCGCACCTCAGGATGAGGGCTTGCTTTCGCGCGCCGTTTCTCACCCTCATCCTGAGGTGGGAGCCGGAGGCGACCCTCGAAGGACGAGGGTGAAGGAGGTTACGCCAATCCGAAAAACAGGCAACGGGGAGAGCAGGTTGCGTCGGATTTCGGAGAGTTTTTCCTCGAAGGGATTAGTTCTCAGTTCTTGTCCAATTGAACGATGGGAAACGCCTCAGGACAGATAGTCAGACGAGCCGCTGGAGATCCAGCCGCCCCCTCGGCGTCCAGCCCAGCGCCTTCAGCCGCGCGCAATCCATCGCATTATATCCGGAGGCGTCGGCGCGTTCTGGCAGGGGCCGTGTGCAGCCGGTCAGGCGGGCATATTCGGCGAGCAGGTCGTGGCGGTCGAGCAGGAGGTCGGAAACGTTGAACAGGCAGCCGGCCGCGCGGATCGCTTCCGCGTCGCCTTCCAGCATCAGCCGCACGGCGGCGGCCATGTCGTCGCCATGGACCTCGGTGCCGACGCGCGGCGCGATTGTTTTGCCGGATTCATAATCGGCGAACAGGCCGGCCCATTTGTGGGCCCGGCCCGGTCCGGCGGGGCCGTAGATGCCGGTGACGCGCAGCGAGACGGGCAGGAAAGCATCGTCCGCCATTGCGGCGAGCTCTCGCTCGACGTCCAGCTTCACCTCGCCATAGAGCGTGTCGGGATGCGGCTCGGTCTCCTCGGTCAGCATCGCGCCCGGCGGCTGGGTGCCGTAGACCGCGCGGCTGGAGAGGAACACCGCGCGCTCGACGCCGGCTTTCCTTGCCGCCGCGAACAGCGCCAGCGACCCATCGACATTGAGCCGGCGAAAGGTTTCGGGATCGTCGCCCTCGCCGCCGCGGAATTTGCCCGGCACGTGGTGGAAGGCGGCATGGACGAAACCGTCGACGCCATCGAACAGACCCGGTCGAGGCGTTTTCCGGGTCGAGATCGCCGGCAATGAAATCCACCGGGCTTGAGAAGAAGTTATCCTCGGGTTTCGTCCGGCCCATCGAGGAGACAGCATGACCCGCCGCCAGCAACGCCTCGACGATGAAGCGCCCGGCATAGCCGGTGCCGCCGGTGACGAGGACCTTCATTGCGGGACCGCCGGGTTGGCCAGCGTATCGATGTCGGGGATGTTCTCGCCGCTGCGGAACGCCTGCCAGAGATCGATCAGCGGCTGCAATTGCGCGCGTTTCGGGTGGTCTTCCTGCCAGGGCTTTTCATACTGGTAATGGACGACATGGACCGACTTCCAGTCCCACAGTTCCGGCATGTTGAACCAGACATATTGCAGCATGTTGTCGAAGACCGGCAGGCCGTGCCACTGCGGGAAGAAATCCTGCAGGAAGGTCTGGTCGGTGCGCCGCCAGAAAACGCCGGGCCGGTCGAGCCTTTGCATCATCGCCGCGAAGGTTGCCTTCGAGGGCTTGGCGGCGAAGACGCCCGAGTTCAGCCGGTGGAAATCGGCGAGGCTCTCATAGACGTTCGGCGCGGCGGAAAATTCAGGGTAATCGAACAGCCGGTCGATATTGCGCACGACGATGGCGTCGGCGTCGATGAAGACGCAATTGTCGTATTCCTCCAGCTCCCACAGGCGCAGCTTGGCGAAATTGTCGAGCGGGGTATGAAAGGCCGGCTTGTTGCCCTTGGTGAAGGGCGCGTCGGCATGCAGCTTGTCGCGCTGGTGGCGGGCGTTGAACTCCGGCGAGGTGTCGAGCAGTTCCGCCTCGATGCAGCGCGCGCCGAGCGCCTCGAGCGGTTCCAGATCCGCCGCATGAACCGCGCCGGTGTGCATGACGACGATATCGGCCTTGGTGCCGGTGAGCGCAAGCGAGCGCACCAGCGCGATCGCCGCGTCGGCATAGTCGCGATTGGTGACGAGCGTGACATATGCGTTTGCGGGCGTGGTCATGACGATCCTGGTATTCCTGTCGGTGCGCGGCTTCTATAGTGCTGGCATGGCGACCAGGGACGGCCGCACGGGAGATGTTTCAGTGCATGTGATCGACAATATCAAGACCATTCACGACGGCTGGGGCCGGTTTCACCTTTTGACGATGGTCAGTCCAGACGGAACCAGGCATCAGCGCCAGGTCGAGGATCACGGCAACGCGGTCTGCGTGCTGCCCTACGATCCGGAGCGCCGCGTGGTGATGCTGGTCTGCCAGCCGCGGGTCGGGCCGCTTTTCGCGGGCAGGGACGCATTGCTGCTGGAGGCGCCGGCCGGGCTGACCGACGGCGAGGACCCGGCCGATGCCGCGCGGCGCGAAGTGATGGAAGAGACCGGCATCCGGCTCGGCGAGTTGCAGCATGCCGGATCGCTGTGGTCGATGCCGGGCTGCGCGACGGAGATGATGCATTTCTATCTCGCCGCCTATGGCGAGGCCGACAGGATCGGCGACGGCGGTGGCGTGGACGGCGAGGGTGAGGAAATCGAGGTCGTCGAGATGCCGATCGCCGTGGCGGCCAGACAGGCCGCCAGCGGCGGGATCACGGACATGAAGACAGTCTTCGCCCTGCAGGCGCTGCAGCTTCGCCACCCGGCGCTGTTCTGAGCGCCCGCGTCTCCAGCGTCAGCTGACGCTTTTCAGCCGCTTGCCTTCCGGATCCCTCTCGACCGTCTTGGCGATGTCCTTGGTCCATGCCGAAACGGCGGGGACGCGGCTGCGGTCGACGCGGTAGGCGAATTTCTTCGCCACCTCGACAACCTCGTCGAGCAGTCCCTCTTCCAGCGTGATCGGATTGAGGCCGAGTTCGAGGAACTGCTCGTTCTTGACGATCAGGTCGTTCTCGGCGGCTTCCTTGCGCGGGTTCGGCAGGTAGGCGACCTTCGCACCGGTCATTTTCGAGATCATCTCGGCCAGATCGCGCACCCGGTGGGTCTCGGTCATCTGGTTGAAGATCTTTACCTTGTCGCCGGCTTCGGGCGGATTGTTGAGCGCCAGCTCGATGCAGCGCACCGAATCCTGGATGTGGATGAAGGCGCGGGTCTGGCCGCCGGTGCCGTGGACGGTCAGCGGGTAGTCGATCGCCGCCTGGATCAGGAAGCGGTTGAGCACCGTGCCGTAGTCGCCGTCATAGTCGAAGCGGTTGATCAGCTGCGGGTGCTTGCGCGTCTGGTCGGTGTGGGTGCCCCAGACGATGCCCTGATGCAGGTCGGTGATCTGCAGGCCGTCATTCTTGGCGTAGAACTGGAACAGCAGCTGATCGAGGCACTTGGTCATGTGGTAGATCGAGCCGGGATTGGCCGGGTAGAGGATTTCCTGGGCGACCGTCTCGCCTTCCAGCGTCTCGATGCCGACGGGAAGGTAACCTTCCGGGATCGCCGCGCCGATGGTCGAGTAGCCGTAGACGCCCATGGTGCCGAGATGGACGAGATGGGCGTGCACGCCGGTCTCGACCAGCGCGTTGAGCACATTGTGCGTCGCGTTGACGTTGTTGTTGACCGTGTAGTTCTTGTGCCGGTCGGACTTCATCGAATAAGGCGCGGCGCGCTGTTCGGCGAAGTGGATGATCGCGTCCGGCTTGTGCTCGACGAGCCACTGCTTGAAGACTTCGTAATCGCGGGCGAGGTCGATCAGGTGGAAATGGATCTTGCGGCCCGTCTCCTCGTGCCAGATGCGCGTACGCTCCTGGATCGAATCCATCGGGGTCAGCGACTGGACGCCGAGTTCGGTGTCGATCCAGCGGCGCGACAGGTTGTCGATGATGTGAACGTCATGGCCCTTGTCGCTCAGATGGAGCGAGGTCGGCCAGCCGACGAAGCCGTCGCCACCGAGAACTGCGATTTTCATGTGCGTCTTCCTGATTCCTGGCGTCGTTGATGCCTGATAAAAGCGTTTTGTGACAGAAATGAAAAGGGACTGTCACATTTCTTCCCCGCCCACAGGATTCGATTGCGCGCATCGGCCGCCGCCTGACCGGCCGGGCATGTCGCGACGGCTCCCGCCGGGAAATCCCCGGCGGGAAGGCTCTCACCCTAATGTGAATTCCCATTGAACACCTGCCTCCATACATTTCATGCTCGGATGCCGGAACAGGTGATAAGGGTGAAAAGACTTCTTTCCATGATGGCGCTGGCGGCGGGACTCGCCGTTTTCGCGCAAACTGACGCGGTCGCAGGGGATGCGCTTCCTGCGCAGCCGCTCGGCGTGGTCGAACTGTTCACCAGCCAGGGCTGCAATTCCTGTCCGCCCGCCGATTCGGCGCTGATGGAACTTGCGGCGCGCGGCGACGTTGTCGCACTCGGCTATCATGTCGACTACTGGGACTATCTCGGCTGGACGGACACGCTCGGGTCCGACGCCAATTCCAAGCGCCAGTATGACTATGCCCGCGGGCTGAAACGGCGCGGGGTCTACACGCCGCAGGCCGTCATGAACGGGCGCTCGCACACCAATGGTGGCCATCTTCGCGAAATCCTTGCCACGCTGAAGCAGGACAAGGCGCAAGGTAACGGCCTGACGGTGCCGCTGACGCTGAAGGATCTCGGCGACCGGATGCGGGTCACGGCCGCCGGTGCGCCGATCGGCGACACCAAGGTTCACATGGTGCTCGTCTATTTCAGGCGGCACGCCGATGTCGCCATCGCGCGCGGCGAAAACGCCGGCAAGATGATTCCCTACGTGAACGCGGTCGTGGATTACCAGACGATCGGAATGTGGGAGGGGGAACCGCTGACGGTCGATATTCCGAATTCGGAACTGGCGGTGAAAAACGCCGATGGCTGCGCCGTGCTTCTCCAGAAGGCCACGAAAAGCGGCGATCCCGGCGCGATCATTGGCGCAGCCATCCTTCCCCGCCAAACGAGCTAGGCGCGGTTCAGGGTCGCAAGGTGTGGACCGGTACGATGCGGTATCGGGGGGCTGGGGGGCTAGAGGTTTCCAATACCTGCACCGAACCGGTCCAAAGGTGGCAAAGCCTAGCGCCGTGAACCGGCTACCACCCTCACCCTGCTTATTGCGCTCCCCAGACATGTGTCGTGGAACACAATCGGCAACAGCCAGAGGTTCCATTTGAATCGGGGCCGCGATGTGTCGCAACTGAGGCAAAAAGGTGGCCGCCGGTCACTGATAGGTACATCGTGTTCCAAATTGTGAGTGGGTCGTTAACGGTCCGTTAACGCAGGTTTGCGTCCTCTGGGTTTGCCTTTTCGGACGGTTGCTCTTGCAAGAACGCGAAAACACGGCAAACTTTACCGCGAAACAGCGGGAGCATGAATGGCCGAGGACGATTCGCATATATACGCGGTCCAGCCGCCGGATGACGGCCAGGACCGCTCCGACACGGTGATACCGCTCGCACCATCCCGGCAAAGCCGGCAGGATTTCGTCATGGTGCGGTTCGACCGGCGCGAGCTGGACCAGATCCTTCGCATCTACAGCCTGATGGTCGGCGCCGGAGAATGGCGGGACTACGCCATCGACCACCTCAAGGACCGGGCCGTCTTTTCGGTGTTTCGCCGGTCTTCCGAAGTGCCGCTCTACCGGATCGAGAAGACGCCGAAACTGGCGCGCAGGCAGGGCGCGTTCAGCGTCGTCGCCGCGTCGGGCATGGTCCTGAAGCGCGGGCACGAACTCGCCAATGTGCTGAAAGTGTTCGACAAGCCGCTCAGGGTCGTCGCCTCAAACTGATTCGGTCTTCGGCCGGTACAGCGTTCCCGGAAACGCGGTTTCGTCGGGCAGGGTGTCTTCGCCGTCGCCGAGCGCCCTTTGCATCAGGACAGTGTCGAGCCACCGGCCGAACTTGAAGCCGGATCCCTTGAAGGTGCCGATCATCTCGAAACCGAGGCTTTCATGCAGGCGGATCGAAGCCTTGTGCGAGGAGCCGCCGATGACCGCGATCATCTGGCGGAAGCCGAGCGCCTCGGCCCTGGCGAGGAGTTCCACCATCAGCGCCCTGCCGATGCCGCGGCCCTGCATCTCCGAATCGATATAGACGGAGTTTTCGATCGACCAGCGATAGGCGGGCCTGGCGCGAAAGGCGTTGGCATAGGCGTAGCCCGCGATACGGCCGCCGTCCGTTTCGGCGACGATATAGGGAAAACCGGGCCCGCGGACGGCCTCGAAGCGGTTGCGCATCTCCGCCTCGTCCGGCGGATCGAGTTCGAAGCTGGCGGTGCCGTGCAGGACGGCGTGGCGGTAGATGGCGGTGATGGCGGGGAACGTCGGAAAGGGCGGCGTCCCGGATTTCGACAGGCGGCATGCAGATGACCTTGCAGATGTTGCGCCTGCCAGTAATCGGCATTTTTTCCCGCCGTTCAAACAAAAAAGGCGGCCGGGAGGCCGCCTTTTACGTGTCTATGATCCGGTGCGTCAGTTGCGGTTGCCGAGGAACTGCAGCAGGAACATGAACAGGTTGATGAAGTCGAGATAGAGGCGCAGCGCGCCCATGATGGCCTTGCGGCCGGCAACGGCTTCGCCGTCACCCTCGTAATACATCGACTTGATCTGCTGGGTGTCGAAGGCCGTCAGTCCGGCGAAGATCAGCACGCCGATCACGGAGACCGCGAACTGCAGCGCGGAAGACTGCAGGAACAGGTTCACCAGCGATGCGACGATCAGGCCGATCAGGCCCATGAACAGGAACGAGCCCATCGCCGACAGGTCGCGCTTGGTCGTGTAACCGTAGAGCGACAATGCGCCGAAGGCGGTCGCGCTGATGAAGAACGTCTGGACGATGCTTGCCGGGGTGTAGACCAGAAAGATCGACGACAGGGAAAGACCCATCAGGCCGGCGAAGATCCAGAAAGCCGTCTGGGCGCCGGAAACCGTCATGTTCTGGATGCGGGCGCTCAGATAGAACACCATTCCGAGGGGGGCGAGCATGACGACCCAGCGCAGCGGGGAACCATAAAGCGCCACGCCGACATTCGACAGCATCTTGCCATTGCCCAGCGTGGCGACAGCCGCGGAGGGATCGGTGGTGGTCGCGAGCATCATCGTGCCCAGCGCCGCAAGTCCGGTGATCACCAGGCCAAGCGCCATCAGGTTGTAGACGCGGATCATGTAGGCGCGCAGCCCGGCGTCGATGCTCGCATCATAGGTGCGAGCCTGGCCGGCGCGCGTATTCAGGTTTCGAAGTTCAGCCATTTTTACCTCTGTTGCTCACAAATCCCGTCGGGTGTCCGGCCGGCGCATTTGCTTCCGACCGCGGCGCCGCTGGCGGGACTCCAGCATGCCTGCGGATAATATGAGGTGTGAAGAGGGCACAAACAAGACCGGGAGACCATGATTAAGCGGCGGAAATGCCATCCGTTTTTATCTTATGGCGTCCTGCGCGATCGACGGTTAACGAAACCTTGCGCAAATCGTTACAAGTTGCGCAAAACCGGCGCCGCCTTCTGGCCGAGAATCCGCCATGTGCCGGCGAGGCCGAAGCCGACGGTCAGAACCAGCGCGGTGACCAGCGTTCCCGCCGCGACGCCGGGGAGAAGTTGCCAAGGCAGGTTCATGATCTGGGCGATCACGAACCAGGCCGCGACGCCGCCGGCAAACAGCGCGAACAGCGCCGTCGCCGTGCCGAGCATCAGATATTCCAGCGAAAAGGCGCCGATCAGCATGGTGCGGGTCGCGCCGAGCATTTTCAGAACCACCGCGTCGTGCACGCGGGCGCGGTTGCCCGCCGCAAGCGCTCCGCCGAGCACCAGCACCGAGGCGACGAGCGCGACGGCGGCGGCGGCCCGGATCGCTGTGGCGAGCTGGCCGATCAGCCGGTTGACGAGGTCGATCGCGTCCTTGACGCGCACCGAGGTGACGGTCGGGAAGGCCTGCGTCACGTCGCGCAGGATGGTCGCCTCGGTCGCGGTATCCGCGCCGGGCATCGTCAATGTGGCGAGCCAGGCATGCGGCGCGCCGGCAAAGGTGTTCGGCGAGAACACCATGACGAAATTGATGGCGAGCGATTCCCACTGCACCTGGCGCAGATTGGCGATGCGCGCGGTGATGTTGCGGCCGAGCACGTTGACCGTGACGGTGTCGCCGATGCCGAGCCCGATTTCGTGGGCTTCCTCGGCGGAAAACGAGACCAGCGGTTCGCCGGAATAGTCCTTCGGCCACCATTTGCCCTCGACCAGGGTGGAGTTTTCCGGAACGGTCGCCGAATAGGTGATGCCGCGGTCGCCGCGCAGCACCCACGCGCCTTCCGGCGGCAGTTCCGTCTTCGCCACGTCCTGTCCGTTCAGTTCGACGATGCGGCCGCGCAGCATCGGCACGCGCTGCAGCACGGCGTCAGTACCGGCGGTTTTCGTCACCAGCGCGGAAAAGTCGTCGATGATGGCGCCCTGGATGTCGACGAAGAAGAAATTCGGCGCGCGCTCGGGCAGGTTGCCGGCGATCTGGCGGCGCAGATTGCCGTCGATCAGGGCGAGGCTGACGAGCAGCGTCAGGCCGAGGCCGAGCGACAGGACGACCGACGGGGTCAGCGCGCCTGGCCGGTGGATGTTGCCGATCGCAAGGCGGAGCGATGTCGAACGGACCCGCGGCGCCCGTTTCGCAATCGCCTGCACGGCGACGGAAACGGCGCGCAGCACGCCGAAGGAGAAGGCGATGCCGGCGAGAAAGATCGCGGCGATGCGGCGGTCGAAGGACGTCTCGACGGCAAGCAGGGCGAGGGCGGCGATCAGGACGATGGCGGTGGCGAGATAGGCGAGGCGCGGCCGGCGGTCGCCGTCGAAGCCCTGGTCGCGGAACAGCGCGGTCGCCGGGATATCACGCGCCCGGCCGAGCGGCAGAATGGCGAAGGCGAGGGTCGTCACGAATGCGAACACGGTGGCGAGCGCCAGCGCGCCCGGATAAAGCCCCTGGCTTTCCGGCAGCGGGATGATGTCGGCGAGCGCCCAGGCGGCGACCCAGGGCATGAGCGAGGCGAGAACGAGACCGGCGACGATGCCGACGACGGCGATCGCGAGGATCTGCATCAGATAGACCATGGTGACGAATCCGCCCGGCGCGCCGAGGCACTTGAAGGTCGCGATCACGTTGCGCTTGGAATCGAGAAAGGCGCGCACGGCATTGGCCACGCCGACGCCGCCGGTCACCAGCGCGGTGAGGCCGACCAGCGTCAGGAACTGGGCGAAGCGCTCGATATTCGCCGACAGGGCCGGCGCGGCGTTGGCGCGATTGCGGATCGACCAGCCGGCGGCCGGGAATTCGGTTCCCGCCCGCTCGCTCATGCGGCGCAGATCATCCGGCGTCGCCGAGGGCGCGGCGCGGACCTTGTAGACATATTCGACCAGCGAGCCGGGCTGCACGAGGCCGGAGGCGTCCAGCCCGTCCATCGAGACAAGCAGGCGCGGCGCGAAGGCGAAGCCGTCGGAGACGGCGTCCGGTTCGCGGGTCAGGACCGCCCGGATCCGGAAGGTCGCGTTGCCGAGGCGGATCCTGTCGCCGACGGAAAGCCCGAGGCGCTCGAGCAGGATCTTTTCGACGGCGGCGCCGTAAACGCCGTTCTTCGCGTCGAACAGGTCGCCGCGCGGCAGGGCGGGGTTCGTCTCCAGCTTGCCGTAAAGCGGGTAGGACGCATCGACGGCCTTCAGTTCGACGAGCGACTGGTCGGACTGGTCCTCGAGGCGGGCCATGGAGCGCATGTTCGCGCTGACGGCGACCTTGCCGAGGCCGTCGAGAAAGGCGCGCTCCGCATCGGTGGCGGTGCGGTGGACGAGTTCGAAGCGCAGGTCGCCGCCGAGGATGACCTGGCCCTGCTCGTCGATGCCCCGGGTGACGGATTGCGAGACGGCGTTGACGCCGCCGATCGCCGCCGTGCCGAGCGCGATGCAGGCGAGGAAGACATAGAAGCCGGACAGTCCGCCGCGCAGTTCCCGCATCGAAAAGCGCATCGCCAGCGCGATGCTGCGCGCCAGCGGCATCCGCGTCATTCCGCGGCCTCGTCGAGGGGATTGCGTTCGCGGACGTGGCCCGAATCGACCATCACGCGGCGGTCGCATTCGCGCGCCAGATCGAGATCGTGGGTGACGAGCACGAAGGTCATGCCGCGTTCGCGCTGCTTGGAGAACAGGAGCTCGGAAATCAGGTGGCCGGTCTCGCCGTCGAGATTGCCGGTCGGTTCGTCGGCAATCAGGATCTTCGGGTCGGGCGCGAGCGCGCGGGCGATGGCGACGCGCTGCTGCTCGCCGCCCGACAATTGCCCGGGATAGTGGGTAACGCGGTCCTGCAATCCGACCGCGGCAAGTTCGCGCCCGGCTTTCTCGAAGGCGTTGCGCGCGCCGGCGAGTTCGAGCGGGACGGCGACGTTTTCGAGCGCCGTCATGTTCGGAATCAGGTGGAAGGACTGGAAGACGATACCGATATTCTGGCCGCGAAAGGCGGCGATGTCATCCTCGCGCATGGCGCTGAGCATCGCGCCGGCCACCTTCACGTCTCCGCGGTCGGGCCGTTCGAGACCGGAGAGCACCATCAGAAGCGTCGTCTTGCCCGATCCGGACGGTCCGACAACGCCGACCGATTCTCCGGCGCCGATGTCGAGGTGCACGCTTTTGAGGACATGGACGGCGTTGACGCCACTGCCGAGCTTCAGATCGACGTCGGTGAGGGAAATAAGAGCTTCTGTCACGGATGTTCGATCCTATATGAACGGCATTGGGACAAAATGGTGTCGGAACGGCGATGTTCAAAGTCTGGTTACGTATTTTTCTCCTCGCCGGATTGTTGCTTGGCGCTGTTCGCCTCGCCGAGGCGGGCGAAACGCTCGCCGGCGTCGGTTTCGGCGACAGCCTGATGGCGGGATATCAGCTCGGGCCGGGCGAGGCCTTTCCCGACCGGCTGCAGGCGGCCCTCAAGGCAGAAGGCCACGACGTGACGATCGCCAATGCCGGGGTGTCCGGCGACACCACGGCGGACGGGCTGGCGCGGCTCGACTGGTCGGTGCCCGACGGGACGGACTTCGTCATCCTGGAGCTCGGCGCCAACGATGCATTGCGGGGTCTGTCGCCGGATATCACGCGCGCCAATCTCGACAAGATGATCAGCCGGCTAAAGGAACGCGGCGTCGACGTCATTCTCGCCGGCATGCTGGCGCCGCCGAACATGGGCGAGGATTATGCCGCGAAATTCGATGCGATCTTTCCGGAACTGGCCGAAAAGTACAAATTGCCTTTCCACCGGTTTTTCCTCGACGGCGCGATCACCGACCGTGCCAAACTGCTCGGCGACGGCATGCATCCCAACCCGGCCGGCGTCGACGCCATGGTGGAGAAATTCCTGCCCGTCATGCGCGACTATCTCGGCGCGCGCGGTGCGTAGAGAAGTTTCCGCAGCGGGAGTCGGCGGGCCCGGGGCCACGATCCCGTGCCAATTTTAGCTTGCGTGGTCAGCCTGTCCGTGATTCGATTCAGGTGGGGATAAAGTGATTTGCCTGCCACACTTCCGACCACGGGGGAGAGCGTCATGCCGCGTCTGTTTACCGCCCTGGAAATTCCGCACAATGCGGCGATGTCCTTGTCATTGCTGCGCGGAGGACTGCCCGGCGCCCGCTGGATCGACGTCGAAAACTACCACCTGACACTGCGCTTCATCGGGGATGTGGAACACCATGTCGCCGACGAGTTCGCCGACGCGCTGTCGCGGGTGCGGCGGTTCGAATTCCGGATGGGACTGTCCGGTCTCGGCGTCTTCGGCGGCAAGAAACCGCATTCGCTGTTCGCGACACCCACCGCCTCGCCCGACCTGACCGAATTGCAGGCGGAAATCGATCGCATCTGCCAGCGGCTGCGGCTGCCTGCAGATCCGCGCAAGTTCACGCCGCATGTCACCATCGCGCGGCTGCGCAACACACCGCCGGAACAGGTGGCCCGTTATCTGTCCGGCCGCGGCAATTTCCACGTGCCGCCGTTCGCGGTGAACCGGTTCGTTCTGATGTCGTCGCGGGAATCGGTCGGCGGCGGACCCTATATCGTCGAGGAAAGCTATCCGTTGTCGCCGCGGGTTTCGGTTCCCAACGTGGCAAAAAACGCGCCGGCCGCCGCGCGCCTGGTACAGTGAGCCGGGAGAAGCTCGACGCGGGCGCAATCGCGGCCGGGCTGGAAAAGCTCGAGAGCTGGAGTGCCGCGGCCGACGGTAACGCGATCCGGAAGACGTTCAAGTTCAAGAATTTCCGCAAGGCCTTCGCCTTCATGACGGAGATGGCGATCACGGCGGAAAAGATGAACCACCACCCGGAGTGGTTCAACGTCTACAACCGCGTCGAGGTCACCCTGACGACGCATGACGCCGGTGGCGTCACGGAGCTCGATCTCAAGCTCGCCGCGGCGATGGATGCGGCGGCCGCTTGAAGCCGGCGCCGCGGTTCACCACATTTATCGCATGAAAAACGGACAAGACGGCATGGATGACACGCTGATCGGCGAGATCCTCGAACCGGGCTCCGGCGAGGAGCAGAACCGGCGCGAGCAGCGCGTGCGCAAGCAGTTCTGGTCGACGGTCAGGAAGGCGGCGCGCAAGGTGCCGTTCATGGAAGACGTCGTTGCCGGCTATTTCTGCGCGCTGGATCCGAAGACGCCGGCGCGGGTGCGCGGCATCCTTCTGGCCGCGCTCGCCTATTTCGTCCTGCCGCTCGATTTCATTCCCGATTTCCTGCTCGGCGTCGGCTTTACCGACGATGTCGCGGTGCTGATGGCGGCGCTCGGCGCGGTGCGCAGCAATATCACCGACGCGCATCGCCTCGCGGCGCGCCGGGCGCTTGCCGATCACCGGAATGACGAGGCGGAAACGGATAAACCCGTAATCGACGTTTGAATTCGTTCGACAGGCTCGCCTGTCAGGCCGACGGGCCGTAAATCCCGGTATCGTCCAATGTGACCGAGGCAAGGACAGGGGCCGCATCCTGTGTCTGCCCATCCTCGCCCGCTTGCCGTTTCAGAGCGGCATCCAGCTTGTCGCCGTCATCACCCTGCGGATCGATGATGGCGTTGATCATCGAGTTGATCGACATGCCGAGTTTGTCCAGCCCCAGGTCCTTTTCGATCCCGGCGAGGACCAGGTGACCATCGGGCTGTTTCTTGATCTCCGAAACCGCCTTGCGAATGGCAGAACCATAAGATGCCTGGTTGTCGTAATCGTCCATCCTGATCCCGAACGCTTCTCCGACCTTCTCCATCAGATCGAGCTTTATTTTGGTGATATCGAGATGGTTCACGCTGAAAACGGATTCTGAGGCCGCAGCGCGTGCGTCCCGAAAAGGATCGCCGGCACCGTTGGCGGTTGCGACAATGTCATTCCCGACGGAAGTGCTGTCGGCGACCGATGCCGAAGACGGCTGATACTGCCGCATGATCTGCAGAGCGGAGGAATTGATCGACGAAATGGAGGTCATGCCTGCTCCCGACGGCAATGTCGTCTGACAGTCATTGAAACAGCTTGCCGGAATGTGAGCTTCGGCATCATGCCGGTGCGAATCAATGTTTACTCAATCAAGTATTAAACTTCCATAAAAAATTTTAGACTTTCGCGCATCTGAAGATCGCGCGCCGATTACCCGGCTAAGGGAAATCGGTATCGATCCTCTCGTCGCTTTCCAGCGCGGCGCGCAATCGCGCAAAGGCGAGGCGGATGCGCGACTTGACCGTGCCGAGCGGCAGCCCGGTCTCCTCGGCGATCTGGCTGTGCGACTGGCCGAGATAGAACGCCTTTCTGACCAGCTCCAGCTGTTCTGCCGGCAGCTCCTTCAGCGCCTCGCGGACACGTTCGTCGCGCTGTTCCGCGTCGAGGGCCATGTCGGCGGGTTCGGGCTCGTCGGGCTGGAAAACCGGGTCGTCGGGATCGAGCCGTCCGGATTTGTCGCGCCGGACCAGATCGATTCGGCGGTTGCGCGCGATGCGGAACAACCAGGTGCCGAGCGACGACTTCGCGGGATCGAACAGCTCCGCCTTGTGCCACAGCACAATCATCACTTCCTGGGTCAGTTCCTCGGCCTGACCGGGTTCGAGCGCCATGCGGCGCAGGTAGGAATTGATGCGCGGGCCGAAATGGTCGAACAGTTCGGTGAAGGCGGTCCTGTCGCGGGACGTGGCAACTGCGCGTGCGAGCGCCGCAAAATGCTTGTGTTGCTCTTTGTCCATTCGATCCGTCGGTTGCCAGAATTCCCGTTTCAAGAAGTTCGGGGCGGGATTATGTCCCTTTTGGCGATGATAGTGCCGCGAGGGCAGGTCTGTCATCCGCTTTGCGGAATAAAGTCAAACTCTTGCCGCTTTCACGCTGCAATCGTCACGCGTTGGGACAAAGGTGTCGCGCATCACGAGGCGGGCGGGCAAAAAGGGTAAAATCATTGGCGTTCCGTTCACGGTTTGGTAACCCTGACTCGTCCAGATTGGGTTAACCAAATCCTCATGTTTCATGCGTGACCGACAAGAACCGGTAGGGAATATGTTCACAAGAGCGAAAGTCTTCGCGGGATTGCTGGCAGCGGGTGTGATTGCGAGCAGTGCGGCAAGCGCCATGGCGCAGACGCCGACACGCATCGGCGAGTTCAACGACTGGGGCGCGTTCAGTTATGATTCGGGCGGCGGCAAGGTTTGCTATGCGTTGTCCGTGCCGACCTCGAAACAGCCGGCCAATGTCGACCATGGCGACAATTTCTTCCTGGTGACGCAGCGCGCCAAGCAGAACGTCACCTATGAACCGCAGTTCATGGCGGGCTATACGCTGAAGGAAGGCTCCAAGGTCACGGTCAGCGTCGACGGAAAACCGTTCACGTTCTTCACCAAGGAAAATTCCGCGTGGGTCGAGAACGCGGCCCAGGAACCGGCGCTCGTTGCGGCGATGAAAGCGGGTACCAAGATGATCGTGAACGCGGTGTCGCGGCGCGGCACGAACACGACCTATGAATATTCGCTGTCCGGGGTGACGGCGGCGCTCGACGCCATTCAGAGCTGCAAATAACGCACTATATATGCCGAAGCGGACGATGCCGGGACCCGATCCCGGTTTTCGCCGTTTGAGGCAACGTGACGCGGCGCGCCGGTTATGATAAGGCGCGCGTCTTGCAGACATGACGGATTGACCATGGGCGTTTCCATCGACCTGACAGAAAGCGCTGCGCGCGAGGCGCCCGGCGAGACCGTGCGATTGGCGCCGGCCGAAAAGCCGACGCTGATCGGGCTGACGCGCGCGCAGCTCGGCGACGCGCTGAGGGACGCCGGCGTGCCGGAACGCCAGGTGAAGATGCGTGTACAGCAGTTGTGGCACTGGCTCTATGTGCGCGGCGTTTCCGATTTCGATGACATGACCAATGTGTCGAAGGACCTGCGGGCGATGTTGAAGGAGAATTTCTCCATCGCGCGGCCGGAAATCGTCGAGGAACAGGTCTCCAATGACGGCACCCGCAAATGGCTTTTGCGGTTTCCGCCGCGCGGCGCCGGCCGGCCGGTCGAGGTCGAGACCGTCTATATCCCCGAGGAGGGGCGCGGCACGCTGTGCGTTTCCAGCCAGGTCGGCTGCACGCTGACCTGCACCTTCTGCCACACCGGCACGCAGCGGCTGGTGCGCAATCTCACCTCCGAGGAAATCGTGTCGCAGCTATTGCTGGCGCGCGACCGGCTCGGCGATTTTCCCGACAAGGACACGCCGCAAGGCGCCATCGTGCCGTCGGAAGGCCGCAAGGTCTCGAACGTCGTGATGATGGGCATGGGCGAACCGCTCTACAATTACGACAATGTGCGCGACGCGCTGCTCGTCTTCGCCGATGGCGACGGGCTTTCGCTGTCGAAGCGCCGCATCACGCTGTCGACTTCGGGGGTCGTGCCGCAAATCGTGAAGATCGGCGAGGAGACCGGCGTCATGCTGGCGATCTCGCTGCATGCGACCAATGACGAACTGCGCGACGTGCTGGTGCCGATCAACAAGAAGTATCCGCTCAACGAATTGCTCGAAGCCTGCCGGGCCTATCCGGGCCTGTCGAACGCACGGCGCATCACCTTCGAATATGTCATGCTGAAGGGCGTCAATGACGGCCTGGCCGACGCCAAGGAACTGGTGCGCCTGCTGAAGGGCATTCCGGCGAAGATCAACCTGATCCCGTTCAACAAGTGGCCGGGCTCGAACTACGAATGTTCGGACTGGGAGCAGATCGAAAAATTCGCCGACTTCATCAACGCCAACGGCTATGCCTCACCGATCCGCACGCCGCGCGGCCAGGACATCCTCGCCGCCTGTGGCCAGCTGAAGTCGGCTTCCGAGCGCATGAAAAAGACCGAACGGCTCGCCTATGAAGCGATGATGATCGCCGGGCACGGCGAGTAAGCCCGCATGGCGGGGCTCGTTCGCAACACGTTGCTCGCCGTTGCCGGTTATGGCGTGGCCGTTATCATCGCCGCATTCTTCTGCCTTCTCGTCATCTTCCTGCCGGATCAGGCGCTGTCGGGCGATGGCATCAGCCGCAGGGAAGTGGCCGATTTTCTCAATACGCTGATGGTCGGTGTGTCCATCACCGCATCGACCGCATGGCCCGGTTTTATCGCAACCCTGGCGGTCGCCCGGCGGCGCGGTTACCGGTCGAAAATCTATTTTGCGGCCTGTGGCGTGGCGACCGCGGTTCTGGCCGTCCTGCTGTTTGGCGCATTCATGGGCGACGGGGCATTCGTGGTGTCATTCCTGAGCACGACGCCGGCGATCTATGTCGGCGGCCTGGCCGGAGGACTGGCCTACGGGCTTCTATCGCGCCGCTTCCGGATCTTCGAACGGCAGCAGGTCAGCGCGACTGCGTGAGCAGAATCTTCACCGCGAAGGCCGAGAAAACGCCGGCCATCAGCCAGTCGATGACGCGGGTGACGACGGGCTTTTTTCTAAGCGTTTCCGACATCCATCCGGCGGCCAGCACCATGGCCGAGGTGATCGGTATGGCGATGATCATGAACAGCGCGCCGAGGAAGAAGAACTTGCCGGTGGCATGCGGGTCGCCGGAAACGACGAATTGCGGCAGGAAGGTCATGAAGAACAGGATGATCTTCGGGTTGAGAAGGTTGATGCCGATGCCGGTCAGGAAACTGGCGCCGACATGCGGCGCCTGCCGTTTTTCCGTCTTCATCGTCAGCGAGGAACCGTTGCGGATCGCGTCGATGGCGAGCCAGACGAGGTAACCGGCGCCGACGACCTTGAGCGCCGTGAAGGCGGCGGGCGCGGCGACGATCAGCGCCGACAGGCCGAGCGCCACCATGGATGTGTGGATGGCCACGCCGGCATAGGCGCCGAACATGCAGGCGAACCCGGCGGCGCGGCCCTGCGAGAGCGTCCGCGACAGGAACAGCGTCATGTCGGGTCCGGGCGTGATCGCCAGGACGATCGCGGCGACGGAGAATGCGGCCAATGTCGGCCAATCGGGAATGAAGACAGGCATTGCGGCGTGATCTCGTTTGCGTCGATGCGCCCGGACTTGCAGGGTGTGGCGCACCATGCCACAGGGAACGCCGAACCAACAAGGACCGTGACACTCTTGCCGATACCGCGCGCCAACAAACCGTTCGGGCCGCTCGCCGATCCGCTCGTCGCCACCGTCGCGACGGCGATGTGGTTCGTGCTGCTGCTGCAGTTCCGTCTCGCGCCGCAGCTGGATCTCGCCGTGTCGGGCTGGTTCTTCGATTCGGCCGCTTGCGTCGGCGACGGAGCGGGCGAACGGCATGGGCTGTTCGGGCTTCCCGCTCGCCGGGACGCCAGTCCTCTACAGTATTCGCGAAATCCTCCATCCGCTGCCGGCGATTCTCGGCATCATCGCCCTGATCGTGCTGGTGGCCGAATTATGGTCGGGATGGCGCTGGCGCAATGCCGCCGTGCGGCTGAAGACGGTGTTGGTGACGACGCTGATTCTCGGACCGGGCCTGATCGTCAACGGCGTGCTGAAGGCACATTGGGGCCGTCCGCGGCCGTGGATGACGGAAGATTTCGGCGGCTGGCTCGCCTTTGTCGAGGCGGGCACCAGGACCAGTCTTTGCGCGTCGAACTGTTCCTTCGTCTCGGGCGAGGCCGCGGCCGCGGGGTGGCTGATGTGTCTCGCGCTGCTGCTCGCCGTTCACCGGTATGTCTGGTCGGCGGTTGCCGTCGGGGTGGTTGCCGTCGCCATGGCCGGGCTGCGCGTCGTGTTCGGAGCTCACTATCTTTCCGATGCCGTCCTCGGCTTCACCATGACCATCGTGATCTTTCTGGTTCTGGCCGCATTCGTCGAATGGACAATGACGCGGCAGCGCTAATCAAAGCAAACCGCTTGCACCGCCGCGCAAACGCAATATGGTGCGCGCGATTTTCCCAATCCCGCAATCGACTGGAACAGAAGCGAAATGAGTGCCGCAAAGAAAGACGTCAAAAAGGTCGTGCTCGCCTATTCGGGCGGACTCGACACTTCCATCATCCTGAAATGGCTGCAGACCGAACTCGGCGCCGAAGTCGTGACATTCACCGCCGATCTCGGCCAGGGCGACGAACTTGAGCCGGCGCGCAAGAAAGCCGAGATGCTCGGCATCAAGGAAATCTATATCGAGGATCTGCGCGAGGAATTCATCCGCGATTTCGTCTTTCCGATGTTCCGCGCCAATACCGTCTATGAAGGCGTCTATCTGCTCGGCACGTCGATCGCGCGGCCGCTGATTTCCAAGCGGCTGGTCGAGATCGCCGAGGAAACCGGCGCCGACGCCATCGCGCATGGCGCCACCGGCAAGGGCAACGACCAGGTCCGGTTCGAACTGTCGGCCTATGCGCTCAATCCCGACATCAAGGTGATCGCGCCGTGGCGCGACTGGACCTTCAAGTCGCGTACCGACCTGATCAACTTCGCGCAGGATCACCAGATTCCGGTGCCGAAGGACAAGCATGGCGAGGCGCCGTTCTCGGTCGACGCAAACATGCTGCACTCCTCCTCCGAAGGCAAAGTGCTGGAAGATCCCTGGATGGAAGCGCCGGAATATGTCCACATGCGCACCGTCTCGCCGATGGACGCGCCGGACGAGGCGACCGAGATCGAGATCGGGTTCAGGAACGGCGACGCGGTCGCGCTGAACGGCAAGGCAATGTCGCCGGCGACCCTGTTTGCGGCGCTGAACGATCTCGGACGCGACAACGGCATCGGCCGGATCGACCTCGTTGAAAACCGCTTCGTCGGGATGAAATCGCGCGGCGTCTACGAAACGCCGGGTGGCACCATCCTGCTCGCCGCCCATCGCGCAATGGAGTCGATCACGCTCGACCGCGGCGCGATGCACCTGAAGGACGAGTTGATGCCGCGTTACGCGGAACTGATCTATAACGGTTTCTGGTTCTCGCCGGAGCGCGAAATGCTGCAGGCGGCCATCGACCACAGCCAGAAGGATGTCGAGGGCACGGTGCGGCTGAAGCTCTACAAGGGCAATGTCATCACCACCGGACGCAAGTCGCCGAAATCGCTTTATTCGGAAGAGCTCGTCACCTTCGAGGACGACCGCGGCGCTTACGACCAGAAGGACGCGGCGGGCTTCATCCGGCTCAACGCGCTGCGCCTGCGCACGCTGGCGGCGCGCAAGCGCAACAGCTGATAGCCGTTTATTCCGCCGGTGCCGGTGTGACCGGCACGGCGGCCTCCTGCGGTATCGCCTCGCCGGGGGTCAGCCTTGCCTCGACGCGCCGGTAGAACAGGTAGGCGATAATGCTGACCGCGCCCATGGCGGGGATCACGATGGAAACCGAGGCCACCGGCGAACCGATCCAGGCGCCCACCGTTCCGCCGACCAATCCCGAGCCTACCTGGAAGAAGCCGGTCAGTGACGAAGCCTGGCCCGCGATATGCGGAAACGGCCGCATGCCCGCCATCAGCAGGTAGGGCATGATCATCGCCACGCCGAAGGACATCGACGCCACCGATCCCATCACCGTCAGCAGCGACGGCCCGAACAGATGCGGCGCGATCGCCATCGAAACGCTTCCGGCGAAGATGAAGCAAAGGCCGGGGGCGACCGCCTGGCGCGGCGTTATCCAGCGCATCATCACACGAAACGCCACCGATCCAAGGAAGAACACGCCCGACTGGCACAGCATCGAGAAGCCGAACTGCATCGGCGTCATGCCGACGACATCGATCATCACGAAGGGCAGCATCGTCGCCAGGGCATAGAAGATGCCCGCCCCGAAGGCGACGGAGATGGCCGAGGTCATGAATTCGGCGCTGCGAAGAAGTTCTCCGTAGGAGCGCGCGATCCTGGCGGGGCGGAACCGCGACGGGTCGGGTACGATCGTTTCCTTCAGCGCGAACAGGCCTATCGCGCCGATGCCTACCCCGAAGAGCAGCATCAGCACGAACACCGCATGCCAGCCGGCGACCGCGACCGTGAAGCCGCCGAGCGCCGGCGAGATCGACGGCGCGACGGCGAGCATGATGCCGACGAGATTGAGAATGCGCGCGCCGGCGTCGCCGGGAAAGAGATCGCGCACGATGGCGCGCGAAACGGTGACGCCGATCGACGCGCCGATGCCCTGTACAAGGCGGGCGGCGATCAGCACGTGCACGTTCGGCGCCAGCGCCGCGCCGAGGCTTCCGGCGATGTAGATCGCGATGAAGACCAGCGTCGACAGGCGCCGCCCGAACGAGTCGGCGACCGGCCCGGCGGCGAGCTGGAAGAACGCAAAGCCGGCGAAATAGGCGGTCAAAGTCGCCTTGATCACCGCGGGCGTCGTCTGGAACGCCTCGACAAGCTGCGGCATGGCCGGCGTGTAGAGCGCCATGGAGATGGGGCCAAGCGCCACCAGAACGGACGAAATCAGCGTCGTGCGCCGTACGCTCATGATCGGGGCTGTCATTTCGCGGCCGCCTCCGCCGCCTCTGAGGCCAGAAGGTCTTGAAGATTGGCGCGGACCTGCCTGAGTGTTTGCATCATCGTATCGCGCTCGGCCGGAGCGAGGCCGGCAAAGGATTGCTCGCGGATGGCGGCGGTCTGTTCGAGAATGCCGTCGATCAGGGCCTCGGCGGCCTCGGTGGTCATGACGTTCTTGGCGCGCCGGTCGTCGGGATCAGGCTCGCGGGTGACGAGGCCCTGTTTTTCCAGCCTGTCGATATAGCCGCACGCGGTCATCGGCTCGACACCGAGGCGCTCGGCGATGCGGCCCTGCCGCGCGCCTTCCAGCGCCGCGATGTGGAGCAGTGCGCGCGCCTCGCCCGGCGTGATGCCGAGGCCGGCGGTCGCAATGCGCTTCTCCAGCATCGCGCGCGTCATGCGCGCGATGTCCGACACCATGAAACCGAATGTCTCGGAATCGATCACGGCAAGGTCTTTCCTAAGGTATGCATATAATAAGGCAGGCTTACTATATTTCCGGAAGCTGTCAAGCGGCGCATTCGCGGTTTGGCGCCGGAATGCGGGAATGCATCTTGGAAACCGCGCATTCATCGCCTAGCTGAACATCGACGCATTTCCCGATCCCGCAAGGAGCCCTCATGACCGTGACCGCCACAACCTCGCCGCTGACCGACTGGACAGGCCCGCACGGCCTGCCCGATTTCACGGCGATCCGCGACGAGGACTTCGAACCCGTCATCCGTGCGGCATTCGATTCGCATCTGGCCGAGATCGAGGCGATCGCCTCGAACGCGGACGAGCCGAGTTTCGCGAACACCGTCGAGGCGCTGGAAAAGGCCGGCAAGAAGCTGTCGCGCGTCTCGGCGATCTTCTTCAACCGGGCCGGTTCGCACACCAACGACACGATCCGCGCCGTCGAGCGCACCGTTTCGCCGCTCTATGCGCGCCACCGCACCGCCGTTGCGATGAACAAGCCGCTGTTCGAGCGTGTCGACGCGCTGTGGCAAAAGCGCGACGCGCTCGGCCTGTCGACGGAACAGTTTCGCGTGCTGGAGCGCCACTGGAAGGGCTTCGTGCGCTCCGGGGCTGCGCTGGAGGGCGTGGCGCAGGCGCGCTTTGCCGAAATCACCGAGCGGCTTGCGACGCTCGGCACGCAATTCGGCCAGAACGTGCTGAAGGACGAATCCGACTGGATCCTGCCGCTCGATGACGCGGCCGATCTCGAAGGCCTGCCCGGCTGGCTGGTCGATGCGCTCGCCTCGGTCGCCGAGGAACGCGGTCGTCCCGGCAAGCATGCCGTCAGCCTGTCGCGCTCGATCGCCGATCCGTTCCTGACCTATTCAACGCGGCGCGATTTGCGCGAAAAGGTCCATACCGCGTGGCTCGCGCGTGGCGAAAACGGCGGCGAGACCGACAATACAAGCGTCATCGCCGAGACGCTGGCTCTGCGCCAGGAGCAGGCGGCGCTGCTCGGCTACGAGACCTATGCCGCCTACAAGCTCGACGACACGATGGCCAAGACGCCGGACAATGTCAGCAATCTGCTCGAAACCGTCTGGGAAAAGGGCGTCGCGCGCGCCGGCGAGGAAGCCGACGACATCGCGGAGCTGATCGTCGCCGAGGGCCACAATTTCGCGCCGGCGAAATGGGACTGGCGCTATTATGCGGAGAAAATCCGCCAGCGGCGTTTCGATTTTTCCGACGACGACGTCAAACCCTACATGCAGCTCGAAAAGATGATCCAGGCGGCGTTCGCGGTCGCGACGCGGCTGTTCGGCATCACCTTCGAGGAGGTGAAGGGCGTGCCGCTCTATCACCCCGACGCGCGGCTGTGGCAGGTGAAGAACCCGGACGGCTCGCACAGGGCGCTGTTCATCGGCGATTATTTCGCGCGGCCCTCGAAGCGGTCCGGCGCGTGGATGAGCGGACTGCAGAGCCAGTCGAAGCTTCTCGGCGAGACGCCGATCATCCTCAACACGATGAATTTCGCCAAGCCGCCCAAGGGCAAGCCGGCCTTCCTGTCCTTCGACGACGCGCGCACGCTGTTCCACGAGTTCGGTCACGCGCTGCACGGCATGCTGTCGGACGTCACCTATCCGTCCGTTTCGGGCACCAGCGTTTCGCGCGACTTCGTCGAATTGCCGTCGCAGCTCTACGAGCACTGGCTGACGGTGCCGGAGGTGCTCAACACCTACGCGCTGCATGTCGAGACGGGCGAGCCGATGCCGAAGGAGCTGCTCGACAAGGTGCTGGCGGCGCAGACCTTCAATGCCGGCTTCGAGACGGTCGAATATACCGCCTCGGCGCTGGTCGACATGGCCTATCACGCCAGCAGGCAAGCGCCGGAAAAGCCGCTGGAATTCGAGGCGAAGGTTCTGGAGGACATAAAGATCCCGGACGCCATAGCGATGCGCCACCGCTCGCCGCATTTCCAGCACATCTTTGCCGGCGACGGTTATTCGGCGGGCTATTATTCCTACATGTGGTCGGAAGTGATGGACGCCGATGCCTTCGGCGCCTTCGAGGAGACCGGCGATCCGTTCAACGCCGAGATCGCCGAGAAGCTGAAAACCCATATCTATTCGTCGGGCGGCACCGTCGATCCGGAAGACGCCTACAAGGCGTTTCGCGGCCGTCTGCCGACGCCCGACGCGATGCTGAGGAAGCGTGGGCTGGTGTGATCCGGCCTATTTCTTCTCCAGATGTCCGCCGAAGGCGAAGCGCATCGAGGAGAGGAGACGGTCGGCGAATTCCGATTCGCCGCGTGACGTAAAGCGCTGGAACAGCGCCGCCGACAGGACGGGAACCGGGACGCCGGTATCGATCGCCGCGTTGATCGTCCAGCGGCCCTCGCCGGAATCCGACACACGGCCGTCATAGCCGTCGAGGTCCGGATCCTGGTTCAGCGCTTGCGCCGTCAGGTCGAGCAGCCAGGATGAGATGACGCTGCCGTGGCGCCAGACCTCGGCGATCCCCGCGACGTCGAGGTCGAAGCGATAATATTCGGGATGGTCGAGCGGGGTGGTCTCGGCATCGGCGTCGCGGTCGCGCGCGCCGGCATTGGCCGCCTTCAACAGGTTCATGCCCTCGGCATAGGCCGCCATCATGCCGTATTCGATGCCGTTATGGACCATCTTGACGAAATGCCCGGCGCCGGCCGCGCCGCAATGCAGATAGCCGCGCTCGGCGGGCGTCGCGCCGCCGCCGCCCGGCGCGAGCGCCGCGAAGACGGGATCGAGCCGCCGCACGGCTTCGGTGTCGCCGCCGATCATCAGGCAGTAACCGCGCTCCAGCCCCCAGACGCCGCCACTGGTGCCGACATCGACGTAATGGATGCCGGACGCCTTGAGCCGTTCATTGGCGTCGACGGCCTCGCGATAGGGAGAATTGCCGCCGTCGATGATGATATCGTCCGGCGCCATCAGGGCGGCGAGGCTGTCGACCGTCTTTCCGACGATCGCCGCCGGCAGCATGATCCAGGCCGCGCGCGGCGGCTGCAAGAGCTCGACGAAGCGTTCGAGGCTGTCGGCGCCTTTCGCGCCTTCGGCTTCAAGCGCGGCGACGCTGTCGGGGTGAATGTCGTAGACGACGCACTCGTGACCGGCGCGCAGCAGCCTGCGCACCATGTTGCCGCCCATCCTGCCCAGTCCGATCATTCCGATCTGCATGAAGCCAAGTCCTTGCTGGTTTCCCGATCAGCTACCAATTAGATAGAAAGGGTCGCGTTGTCAGCCTCGCTGCGCGCCGGCCGACCAATCTGGAGTTCATGCAATGCAATGGTCATTTCCGATCGCCAAGGTCGCGGGGACCGAGGTCCGCATTCACCTGACCTTCTTCCTGCTGCTGTTGTGGATCGGCATCGCGCAGTTCCAGCAGGGCGGCGGCTCGGCGGCGACGGAGGGCGTGCTGTTCATCGTCGCGGTCTTCGCCTGCGTCGTGCTGCACGAGCTCGGCCATGCGACGGCGGCGCGGCGCTACGGTATCAAGACACCGACCATCACGCTCTTGCCGATCGGCGGTGTCGCGCAACTCGAACGCATGCCGGAGAAGCCGAGCGAGGAAATCGTCGTGGCGATCGCCGGTCCGCTGGTGAATGTCGTCATCGCGGCCGTGCTGATCCTCGCCCTTGGCAGATATCCGGATATCGCGTCGATATCCCAGATCGAAAACACGTCGCTCGGTTTCGTTGCCCGGCTCGCGGTGGTCAACATCGTCTTGGTGCTGTTCAACCTGATCCCGGCCTTTCCGATGGATGGCGGGCGGGTATTGCGGGCATTGCTCGCCACCCGGTATTCGCGCGTTCACGCAACCGAGATCGCGGCGCGCGTCGGCCAGGTGACCGCCTTTTTCTTCGGCTTTCTCGGGCTTCTTTCCGGCAATGTCCTGCTGATCTTCGTGGCGATCTTCGTCTATGTCGCCGCCGCCTCCGAGTCCCAGGCGACGAGCCTGCAGGCGATCGCCTCGAAGGTGAAGGTTCGCGACGCCATGATCACCCACTACGATGCGCTCGGTCCGGCCTCGACGCTGGGCGACGCCGCCGAGGCATTGCTGCGCACGACGCAGCACGAGTTCCCCGTCGTCGATGGCGGCGGCAATCTACGCGGCGTCCTGACACGCGCCGACATGGTGGCGGGACTACAGGAGCGCGGCCGCTCGGCGCCGGTGCATGAGGTGATGATCCGGGACATTCCGGTCATCGGCGAGAGCGAAATGCTGGACGCCGCCTTCAAGCTGTTGCAGGCGCATGGCGCGCCGGCGGTCGGCGTGACCGACCGCGAGGGGCGTCTCACCGGCTATGTGACGACGGAGAATATCGGCGAACTGATGCTGGTCAGCGAGGCGACCGGCAAAGCATCCTAGTCCGGGTAGCAGGCGAGCGGGACATCGGGCCAGCGTGCCAGGTCGCAGCCGGCCATCTGTCGCCGGGTCTCGAATCCCTTGCTGACCGGTCCGGTCACCATCGGGTCGACGCCAAAAGGCGCATCGGCGTAGACCAGTTCGGCGGCGGTCGGGTTCGTGTCGGGCGCGGTCACGGCGTCGCCGGCAATTGCAACGGCTGCCGTGAGCGCCGCGACGGACAGGATATTGAGTAATGCCATGGTTCGTTCTCCCGGAACGCAGATTGCGCCACCCGGGTTAACAATCCATTAGGCATTGCTTCGCCGCCTCGAAACACGGACGGTCTTTCGCAATTGCGAAAAAGCCGGTATGAGCACCTCAACAACGCAATGCCGGGCCGGAGAGCCCGGCCTTTCATTTTCGGAATCAAGACATGGCACTCCGCAATATCGCGATCATCGCGCATGTCGATCATGGCAAGACAACGCTGGTCGACGAACTGTTGAAACAATCCGGTGTCTACCGGGAAAACGAGCGCGTGCAGGAACGCGCGATGGATTCCGGCGACATCGAGAAGGAACGCGGCATCACCATTCTCGCCAAGGCGACCTCGGTGGAATGGAAGGGCACGCGCATCAATATCGTCGACACGCCCGGCCACGCCGATTTCGGCGGCGAGGTGGAGCGCATCCTGTCGATGGTCGATGGCGCCATCGTGCTGGTCGACGCCGCCGAGGGCCCGATGCCGCAGACCAAGTTCGTGGTCGGCAAGGCGCTGAAGGTCGGGCTCCGCCCGATCGTCGCGGTCAACAAGATCGACCGCTCCGACGCGCGCGCCGACGAGGTCATCAACGAGGTGTTCGACCTGTTCGCCGCGCTCGACGCCACCGACGAGCAGCTCGATTTCCCGATCCTCTACGGGTCCGGCCGCGACGGCTGGATGGCGCCGGAAACCGAAAAACCGGCCGACGCGTCGCTGGCGCCGCTGTTCGATCTCGTCCTCGAGCATGTTCCCGAACCGACGGTCGCGGAGGGACCGTTCCGGATGATCGGGACGATCCTCGAAGCCAACCCGTTCCTCGGCCGCATCATTACCGGCCGGATCCATTCCGGTTCGGTCAAGTCGAACCAGTCGGTCAAGGTGCTGTCGGGGGACGGCAAGCAGATCGAAACCGGCCGGATCTCGAAGATCCTCGCCTTCCGCGGCCTGGAACGCCAGCCCGTCGACGAGGCGCATGCGGGTGACATCGTCGCCATCGCCGGCCTGTCGAAGGGCACGGTCGCCGACACGTTCTGCGATCCGTCCGTGACCGAACCGCTGCAGGCGCAGCCGATCGACCCGCCGACCGTGACGATGAGCTTCCTCGTCAACGATTCGCCGCTTGCCGGCACCGAGGGCGACAAGGTGACGAGCCGCGTCATCCGCGACCGGTTGCTCAAGGAAGCCGAGGGCAACGTGGCGCTGAAGATCGAGGAATCCGATTCAAAGGATTCGTTCTACGTCTCCGGCCGCGGCGAATTGCAGCTGGCCGTGCTGATCGAGACGATGCGCCGCGAGGGTTTCGAACTGGCCGTGTCGCGTCCGCGCGTCGTCATGCACAAGGATGAAAACGGCACGCTGATGGAGCCGATCGAAGAAGTCGTCATCGATGTCGACGAGGAGCATTCAGGCGTCGTCGTGCAGAAGATGTCGGAGCGCAAGGCCGAGATGACCGAGCTTCGTCCGTCGGGCGGCGACCGCGTCCGTCTGGTTTTCTATGCGCCGACGCGCGGGCTGATCGGCTATCAGTCGGAACTGCTGACCGACACCCGCGGCACCGCCGTGATGAACCGCCTGTTCCACGACTATCAGCCCTACAAGGGCGAGATCGGCGGCCGCACCAATGGCGTGCTGTTGTCCAACCAGCCCGGCGAAGCCGTCGCCTATGCGATGTTCAACCTGGAAGACCGCGGCCCGATGATCATCGAGCCCGGCGACAAGGTCTATCAGGGCATGATCATCGGCATTCACACCCGTGACAACGATCTCGAGGTCAATGTCCTCAAGGGCAAGCAGCTCACCAACATCCGTTCGGCGGGCAAGGACGAGGCCGTCAAGCTGACCCCGCCGATCAAGATGACGCTCGACCGGGCGCTGTCCTGGATCCAGGACGACGAGCTGGTGGAGGTGACGCCGAAGAACATTCGCCTTCGCAAGACATATCTCGATCCCGTCGACCGCAAGCGTCTGGAAAAGACGAAAGCCACGGCCTGAGCCGCTGTTGTCTGAAATACAACAGGCGGAGGCATCGATGCCTCCGCTCTTTTTTGTTGGCCGACAAGGTCCGCGATTGTGTCGCCGGCCTGTCACCTGCGGATCAAATTGGTTCGGATTATCACATTCCCCGATTGACATGTATCAATGATCAGGAGGCGCTTCGCCGCTTGGATCGCGCAAGGGAGGAAGGGAATCGCCCCTGCCCCTACAGCGATCGAGGAGAAATTTATGATTCTGCTGAACAAAAAGAAAAAACTGCAAATCGCGTTGCTGACCGGTGTATCGGCTTTCGCCTTTCTGGTCGGCGGGATTTCCGTCGGAAGCCACAACCTGCTCGATCTGGGCACACATGCTGCGATCGCTGAAGGCAGCGGCGGCGGCAATGGCGGCGGCGGCAACGGCAATGGCGGCGGTGGCAAGGCGGTGGCGGCGGCCATGATGCCGACGGCGGCGATCATGGGTCGGGCGGTCAGGGCGGACGCCCCGACAGTGCCGGTGAAGACTCGGACGGAAAAGGCCCGAAGGCCGGTCAGGCCGGCAAGGGTGATGGCGGCGGCAAGCCCGCCTGGGCCCAGGAAGGCATTCCGGAAGTCGAACTCGGCCGGCTGAGCGTCGCGCGCTCGCCCTCGAAGGTTCTCGCGCGCGCGCTGGACGAGGTCCTCGCCAATTGGGATCCGGCTACGGCCAGCCTTTACAACATGAGCGCCGAGGCCTTCGCGGACTATGTTGCCGCCAATTGGGATACGATCACCGTTGTCGACTCGCCGCTGCAGAACCTGGCCATGCTGGAAGCTCTCTATGACGGCACGCTCAATCTGTCGTCCATGGGGATCAATCCGGCGAGCACGACGGATCTCGCCGCAATTTTCCTCGGCGTCGCGTCGGACAAGACCGTTCCGATCAGCACCGATACCGTGATCGCGATCAACGTGATCATGGATCTCGGGCTCGATTCCGGCGAAATCGAGACCTTGGCCGACAAGGCCGAAGATGTGCGCGAGGGCGTCCTCGAAGGCCATGGCTGACGGCCGGCACAACCGGACCCATACAACCCCGGGCAATCGCCCGGGGTTTTTGTTCGCTGCGGCAGGAACCACGGGTTGAAAGTGAATTGCCCGATTTTCGCATCGGGCCTATGCAGTGCTGCCGACGGTTTCCGGAGCACAGCGTGCTTTCATCCTTCGTCATCATATTTCGCGACCCGCTGCTGCGGCTTGTCGTGACGGCGCTGTTCCTGGACGGCGTGGCCGTGTCCTCGGTGATGCCTTACGCCTCGCTGGTGGCGGTGGAACTGCTCGGCCTTTCGGACGCGGCCTATTCGGCGGTGCTCACGGCCGCCTCCTCGGTAATGGTGATCACCTCGGTCGTGGTCGGGATCGTGACCGACCAGCGGGCGAACCGGCGCCAGATGCTGGTGCTCAGCTTCGTTTTCGCGACAACCGGCTATTCGCTCGTCTGGCTCACGGGTTCGCCGGTCGCATTCGTCATCGCGCATACCGTCCTGCTGCCGCTCGGCTTCAGCGTGTTCAGCCAGCTTTTCGCGCTGGCGCGGCTGGCGGGAAGGACGCGCGGCGGCGACCATGCCGACCAGATCTTCGCGATCATGCGCGCCTCCTTTTCGCTTGCCTTCGTGATCACGCCACCGCTCTGGTCGCTGGCGCTGTCGTCCGGGGTGGCGCTGATCGGGGTCTATCTTTCGGCGGGGGCTTCCGCGCTGATCTGTTTCATCCTGTTCGCCTTTTTCTGGCCGGCCGGGATCCTCGGGACAACTCGAAGACCCGAAATCGGGATTGCGTTTCGTTGCGGCATTCCGGGAACTCGCCAAAGGCGGGATCGCCGCGCGGATCCTGGCGGTCGGCCTGGTGACCGGTTCGAACCAGCTCTACATGGCGGTGTTCGGCCTTTTGATCGTCAAGGAAATCGGCGGGGCGACGCCGGATGTGGGCCGGTTCCACGGTGCGATCGCGCTTCTGGAAATCCCGTTCATGCTGATGTGCGGACTGGCATTGCGGCATGTTTCCAAGCCGGGGCTGATTGCGATCGGCGGCGTGGTCTATGCCGGCTTTCTGTTCCTGTTCGCCTCGATGACCTCGATGGCGGTCACCTATGCGCTGGCGGTGCCGGCGGCGTTCGGCGCCGGGATCATCCTGTCGGTGTCGATCAGCTATCTGCAGGACCTGATGTCGGCGCGGCCCGGCGCCGGCGCGGCGCTGATGGCGGTGTCGAACTTCGTCGGCCAGATGGTGGCGGCGATGACCTTCGCCATCGGCACGGCGATCAACGAGCTATGCCGGAACGGCCGTGCTCGGCGGGATGCTGGCATTGACCGGCGCGAGCGCGCTTCTCGCGATGGACGGCTGGCGCAAGGCGATGCCCGCCGAGGCGTGAGCTATTCCCCGGCCTGTTTTTCGGCCGGTTCATCGAGCGAGTGGCGATGGATCAGCGGCATTTGCGACATGGTGAAGAGAATGGCGAGCGGGGTGAAGCCCCAGACCTTGAAGGCGACCCAGAAATCGGTCGAGAAATTGCGCCAGATGATCTCGTTGACGGCCGCCATGGCGAGGAAATAGAGCCCCCAGCGGAAGGTCAGCTTGTTCCAGCCTTCCTCGTCGATGTTGAAGGCGCTGTCGAAGACATAGCGCAGCAGCGACGTGCGGAAGAAGAACAATCCGCCGAGCAGGAGCCCGCCGAAGATGGTGTTGATGATGGTCGGCTTCAGCTTGATGAAGACCTCGTCATGCAGCCACAGGGTCAGGGCGCCGAAAACGAGGACGACGACGCCGGAAACGAGCGGCATGATCGGCAGGGTGCGGGTCAACATCCAGGAGACGGCCAGCGCGACCACCGTGGCGGCCATGAACAGCGCCGTGGCGATGAAGATCGGGCCGCCGATATCGGCGAGGGCCGGAAAATGCCCGGCCAGCCATTCGCCGCGCGAATTGCCGAAAAAGAAGACGACGAGCGGCCCGAGTTCCAGCGCGAGCTTGAGCATCGGATTGATTTTCTCGCGTTCGGGATCGGAGGGGTCGCGTTCGAAGATCGGCTTTGTCATGTGTATTCCGGCGTTTCGTTCCTGACCGAGTTTCTCACCTAGGCGATCGGATCGGCAATTGCCAGTGCGAAGCGGCGAGCATAAGGCGGCGCATTCATGTCGCAGCGCAGCATTCGGGAGCGTCATGGTTAATCCTTCGTCAAGGAATCGGGCACACACTCGCCTGACGACCGTTCTACTTTAGTAGCACGATTGCCATCGGGAGGAACCGGGCCGCCACGCGAAGCCTGCTTTCCCGCGCGCTTCGCCCATTGAAAGGAGCGCGCGATGCCCAGACTTTCTTTTTCCCGAGTTCTCGCGGTTCTGCTTGTCGTGACGGCGTCTCCCGCCGCGGCTTGTGAATTTCTGACCGACACCGGCGGCGGGCCCGAACCCGTACGTTTCGCCGACATCCAGCCCGGCATCGTGCCCGGCGCGCTGCGGTGCGGAAGCGACCTCTTTCCCGGCTATCTCTGGACGCTTGGCGTCGATGGCGAACAGGCCGAACTCGGCATCCGCGACGACAAGCTGTTCGACGCCGAGTCCACCGGTCCGCTCGTCGAGCTTCTTTCCGCCAGGGTGGAGGGCCATGCCCGCCTCACCGTGCACGAGCGCCGCGAAACGATTGCCATGTCGCGGTCGCCCCTGCCGGAAGGCTGGTTCCAGTATCGCCGCTTCGTGACCTTCTGCGACGCGACCGGCTATGACGATCCGCTCGATTGTTCGCTTGGAAGGGCCCGGGTCAAGGCGCGCGCAACGGCCGCGGATTCCGACCGTGACGGCTATCTCGACATCTCCATTCACGAGATCAGCTTCTATGACGGCGCCTCGAAGCTGCACGTGCTGAATTTCGTCACGCCCTGGACCGAAAGCCTGACGGCCGACATGGCGACCTGGATCGAGGCGATCAATGCGGTCAGTGATGCGCTGAAACCGAAAAAACTCGCTTCCGCCGACTGATCAGGCGGCAAGCCCGGCGATCGCGCGGGCGAAATCGTCGGCGTGGAACGGTTCGAGATCGTCGACACCCTCGCCAACGCCGATGAAATAGACCGGCAGCTTGTACTTGGCGGAGATGGCGACGAGGATGCCGCCGCGCGCCGTGCCGTCGAGCTTGGTCATGACGAGGCCGTTGACGCCGGCCACGTTGCGGAAGATCTCGACCTGGTTGAGCGCGTTCTGGCCGGTCGTCGCGTCGAGCGTCTGCAGCACCGTGTGCGGCGCATCGGGATCGTGCTTCTGCAGCACGCGGACGATCTTCGCCAGTTCGTCCATCAGTTCGGCCTTGTTCTGCAGCCGGCCGGCGGTGTCGATGATCACGACGTCGGAGCCGTTCTCCTGCGCCGTCCTGTAGGCGTCCCAGGCGAGCCCGGCGGCATCCGCTCCCAGCTTGGAGCCGACGAAGGTGGAGCCGGTGCGGTCGGCCCAGATCTTCAGCTGCTCGATCGCCGCCGCGCGGAAAGTGTCGCCGGCGCCGAGCGTGACCTTGAGTCCGGCATCGCGCAGCTTGGCGGCAAGCTTGCCGATGGTCGTCGTCTTGCCGGTGCCGTTGACGCCGACGACGAGAATGACATGCGGCTTGAAGGACAGGTCGAGTTCCAGCGGCTGGGCGACCGGTTCCAGCACCTTGGAGACCTCGCTCGCCATGATTCCGCGCACTTCTTCGCTCGAGACCTCCTTGCCGTATCGGCCGGAGGCGAGCGTGTCGGTGATGCGCATGGCGGTCTCGATGCCGAGATCGGCCTGGATCAGCACGTCCTCGAGATCCTGCAGCGTGTCGTCGTCGAGCTTGCGCTTGGTGAAGACGCTGGCGATGTTTTCGGACAACTGGCGCGATGACCGCGACAGACCATTCGTCAGGCGGCTGATCCAGTTTCGGCGCTCGGGCTGGGATGGCGGCGGCGCGGTGTCCGCGGGCCGTTCCGCGCCGATCAGCACCTTGCCTTTCGGTTCCGCGCGCGCCGGTTCGGCGGCGGACGCTTCCGAAACCGTCTCTTCCGCCACCGGCATGTCCGCCGCGGGCTGGACTTCGGGTTCGGCTTGCGGTTTCGCTTCAGGCTCAGGCTCAGGCTCAGGCTCAGGCTCAGGCTCAGGCTCAGGCTCAGGCTCAGGCTCAGGCTCAGGCTCAGGCTCCTGCGCGGCCAGGTTCGGGTTCGATCACCGGCTCGGGCTCGGGTTCGGGGACAGCTTCTTCCACCGGTTCGGGCGCTTTTGCCTCGGCAGAAGTGAATTCCGCCGGGTAATTGCCCGGCGGAACCTCTGTCGGCGTATAGGACGGAACCTCGTTCGGTTCCGACGGAACTTCGGAGGGCGGCTCGTAGACCGGTTCGTGCACCGGTGGCGCTTCCGGCGGAGCGGAGGGCGGAATGTCCGGCGCGTGTTCGGGCTCGGGCGTATCCGGGCCGGGCGGCAATTCCTCGGGGCTTTCGCCCGGAACCGGCTCCTCGGAGGGCGGCGTTTCGGGCGGCGAGGAGGGCGCGGGTTCCTCGGAGGGCTGCGGCGGTTCGGGCTGCTCTGGCGGCGGCGGCGGAATATCCGGTTC
This sequence comes from uncultured Alphaproteobacteria bacterium, assembly GCA_963712205.1. Lineage (GTDB taxonomy): Bacteria > Pseudomonadota > Alphaproteobacteria > Rhizobiales > Rhizobiaceae > Oricola. Next base: position 387,797 of record CAVQHF010000012.1, read on the forward strand.
GCCGGCGGCGGCTACCGCTTCGTAAGATGCGGCCTGGACGGCAGCTTCGGCTGCCGGCGCCTCGGTTTCTGTTGCCTGGGTTTCGGCCTCTTCGGCCGGGATTTCCTCAACGGCCTTCTTGCCGAAGGAGAAAATCTTTTTGACGAATCCAAATGCCATGGCGCGGACTATACTTACTCGGCTGCCAGCGCGAAAGCGGGTTTTGCGGTCAGCATCGCGCCATCGTCGCCGTCAATCACGACCGGCACGATGTTGCCGGGGGCGGCGTCCAGACCGGCAACGCTGGCCAGCGAGAAATCCGCGGTGCGGCCGATGCCGGCGCGTTCGATCAGCACTTGCTGACGGGTGCCGGCGAGACGCTGCATATGGCGCGCCCAGGCGGCGTCGGCCTTTTCGCGCAGGCGCTTCGCCCGTTGCTTGACGATCTCGCGCGCCACTTGCGGCATGCGCGCCGCCGGCGTGCCCTCGCGCGGCGAGAACGGGAAGACGTGGACATGGGCGAGGCCGCACTCGTCGACGATCGCGCAGCGAATTCTCGAAATGCGCTTCGGTCTCGGTCGGGAAGCCGGCGATGATATCGGCGCCGAAGGCGGCGTCGGGCCGCAGACGGCGAACGTCCTCGCAAAAGGCAATCGAATCCTCGCGGGCGTGGCGGCGCTTCATCCGCTTGAGGATGAGATTGTCGCCATGCTGCAGCGACAGGTGGAAATGCGGCATCAGGCGCTGTTCGGTGGCGATCGCCTCCATCAGGTCGTCGTCGGCCTCGATGGAATCGATCGACGACAATCGCAGCCGGTCGAGGTCCGGCACCTGGCGCAGGATCGTGCGCACCAGCTTGCCGAGCTTCGGCGAACCGGGCAGGTCCGGGCCGTAGCTTGTCAGGTCGACGCCGGTCAGCACGACTTCGCGATAGCCGTTGCCGGCGAGGCGCTTGACCTGCTCGACGACCGCTCCCATCGGCACGGAGCGCGAATTGCCGCGGCCATAGGGGATGATGCAGAAGGTGCAGCGGTGATCGCAGCCGTTCTGGACCTGGACGAAGGCGCGGGCGCGGCCCTCGATGGCGTCGACCATGTGCGACGCGGTCTCGGTCACCTCGAAGATGTCGTTGACGCGCACCTTTTCGAACTGGTTGATCCCGAATTCGGGCAGTGCCCGGTAGCTTTGCGCCTTCAGCTTGTCGTCATTGCCGATGACGAGATCGACTTCCTCCATTTCGCCGAAGGAAGCGGGCTCGGTCTGGGCGGCGCAGCCGGTGACGACGATGCGCGCCTCCGGGTTTTCGCGGCGCGCCTTGCGGATCGCCTGGCGTGCCTGGCGGACGGCCTCGCCGGTCACGGCGCAGGTGTTGAAGACAATGGCGCCGCCGTCGAGTTCGCCGAGGCCGGCGGCCTCGGTCTCGCGGCGCATGACTTCCAATTCATAGGTGTTCAGCCGGCAGCCGAAGGTGACGATATCGACGCTCATCACATCGCCTCCTGCGACGGGGCGTCCTCGTCGCGACGCCATTCGCCGGTCTTCGCATCGAGATGGCCGGAGAATTCCCATTCGGCCGGGCCGGTCATGATGATGTGGTTGTCGTCGCGCCATTCGACGAGGAGATCGCCGCCGGGCAGCGTCACGGTCGCCTTGCGGTCCGTCTTGCCCATGCGCGCCGCGCAGACGAGCGCCGCGCAGGCGGCCGAGCCGCAGGCTTCGGTCAGGCCGGCGCCGCGCTCCCAGGTGCGGATGACGATGTGGTCGCGCGCAACGACATCGGCGATGGTGATGTTCGCCTTTTCCGGAAAGATGGGGTGGTTCTCCAGAAGCGGGCCGAAGCGGGCGAGATCGTAGGACCAGACGTCGTCCTTCACCCAGAAGACGGCGTGCGGATTGCCGATATTGGCGACCGACGGCGTGTGCAGCACCGGACTCGTCGATCGGGCCGATCTGCAATTCGATGCCGGTGGTGTCGTGGAATTCCTCCGCCAGCGGAATTTCGTCCCAGCGGAAGCGGGGCTTGCCCATGTCGACCGAAATCGTCCCGTCGGCGTGCTCCTCGGCGTTGAGAATGCCGCCGGGCGTCTGGAACGTGAAGCCGGACTTGCCGGTCTCCGCCGACAGCGCCTGGACGACACAGCGGGTGCCGTTGCCGCAGGCCTGCGCCCGCGAACCGTCGGAATTGATGATGTCGATGTAATGGTCGGTGCCGTCGAGGCGCGGATCGTGGATCGCCATGATCTGGTCGAAGCGGGTTTCGGGGGCGGCGTTGAGCGCGACGGCGGCCGCGGGCGCAATCGTATCGGCGCGGCCGCGCATGTCGGCCACGATGATCAGGTTTCCAAGCCCGTTCATTTTCGCAAACGGAACGTCGAGCGCCATCTGTCTTCCGGTTTCCCCTGGTTGTCGCTGCTATATGGCGGATCAGGGCTTAAAATGCCAGTGTCAGCAGTGTTCGGCCTGCGGCTTGCGTCCGGCCCGATTTCCGTTCCAGTCTCGCCGCAAATTCTGAACCATGCGCAAACCATGACCGCCACGATCGACAATCGCACCGCCCGCCGCGCCTTCCTGGCGCTGCAGGGCCTCTCCGAGCCGCCGCACAAGGGCCAGACCAAGGCGGATCTGCTCGAGGCGATCCGGCAACTCGGTTTCGTGCAGGTGGACAGTATCAACACGGTCGCCCGCGCCCATCACCAGATCCTGTTTTCGCGCAATGCCACCTATCGCGAGAAGCACCTCAAGACCCTTGTCGAAAAGGACAATCTCCTGTTCGAGCACTGGACGCACGACGCCTCGATCATCCCGTGCGAATTGTTCCCCTATTGGCGGCACCGTTTCGTCCGCGAGGACGCGCGGCTGCAACAGCGCTGGGAAGGCTGGCAGCGCGCGCCCTTCCTGCATGAATGCGACGGCGTGCTGGAGCGGATCGCGAAAGACGGCCCGGTGATGACGCGTGATTTCGAGGGCGACAAGCCATCGACCGGCTGGTGGGACTGGCACCCGTCGAAGACGGCGCTGGAATATCTGTGGCGCACCGGAAAGCTGGCGATCGCGCGGCGCGACGGCTTCCAGAAGGTCTATGATCTCGCCGAGCGGGTCATCCCTGGCGCGCATCATGCGGCGGAAGTCGAGCACCACGAATTCGTCGACTGGGCCTGCCGCAGCGCGTTGCAGCGGCTGGGATTTCGCGACGCGCGGCGAGATCGCCGCCTTCTGGGACCTGTTGAAACCGGACGAGGTGGCGGACTGGATCGCGGAGAACGAGGACGAGCTGGAGACGGTGTTGATCGAAAGCGCCGACGGCTCGAAACCGCGCGCATCGTTACGATTCCGGAACTATCCGGATGTGCTGGATAATCCGCCCGAACCGCCGGGGCGCGTTCGCGTGCTCAGCCCGTTCGATCCGGCGCTGCGGGACAGGAATCGCGCCGAGCGGCTGTTCGATTTCCGCTACCGGATCGAGATCTTCGTGCCGGAAGAAAAGCGGGTCTACGGCTATTACGTCTTCCCGATCCTCAGGGGCGACCGGCTGGTCGGGCGCATCGACATGAAGGCCGACCGCAATCGCGACGTGCTCGCGGTTCGCAAGTTCTGGCCGGAAAAGGGCGTGCGGCTGTCGAAGGCGCTGCTGGCCGATCTCGACGCCGAACTCGACCGCATCCGCAAATTTGCGGGCGTCGCCGGCGTCGAATACGCCGGCGGCTGGAATTTCCCGGACTAGGCTAGGCGGCCGCCATCCGGGTTCGCCGGTATTCGCCGAACGAGATCATGCGGTGGCAGGTCTCGTCCCACAGCGCCAGGGGAATCGTCTTGAGGCTGTCGAGCAGCGTCATCCGGTTGATGTCGCGCAGTTCCGGGAAATCACGCAGGACGCGCGCAAGCCGGTAGAACGGAATGCGGGCGCACAGGTGATGGACGTGGTGGACGCCGATATTGCCGGTCATCCAGCGCAGCGGCGCCGGCAGGTCGTAATGCGAGCTGCCATGCAGGGCGGCTTCCTGGCGTTTCCATTCGGGAAGTCTCTCCCAGTAGGTTTCCTCGAACTGGTGCTGGACGAAGAACAGCCACACGCCGGCGGTTGCCGCAAGGATGGTGACGGGAAGCTGGATGGCGAGGAAAACCTTGAAGCCGACCAGCCAGATGGCGGCGCCGACCACGGCGGCAATCGCCAGGTTGGTGCCCATGGTGGAAAGCCAGGGCTGCCAGCCGCGGCGCATCATGCCCATCGGCACACGGTGTTCGAGGATGAACAGATAGGCCGGGCCGATGCCGAACAGGACCAGCGGATGGCGGTATACCCGGTATTTGAACCGCTTCCAGGGCGACAGGGCGTTGTATTCCTCGACGGTCAGCGTCGCGATTTCGCCGAAACCGCGATGGTCGAGACAGCCGGCGCCGGCGTGGTGCAGCGCATGGATCCGCTTCCAAACGCTGTAGGGCGTCAGCGTCAGCACGCCGAGGACGCGGCCGGTCCAGTCATTGGCGCGTTCGTTGCCGAAAAAGGCGCCATGGCCGCAATCGTGCTGGATCATGAACAGGCGCACCAGGAAACCGGCCGCCGGGACGACAAGCGCCAGCGCCAGCCAGTAGCCATGCATCAGCAGGAGAGCCATGGCCGCCCACAGGGCGGCGAAGGGCAGGAAGGAGACGGCGATTTCGACAATGCCTCGCGCGTAGCTCGGGCGGTTGTAGCTGGCGAGGGCCTTGGCCCATGCGCGCGCGTCTTTCGGAGCAGCTTGCGCTGCCGTGCTATCGGGTGTTTTGGACAAGCAATGCGGCTTTCGTTCTGGATTTTAACGGCGGGCGCGCCGTTGCGAGCGCAGCCATTCCCTTCAAATGGGCGATTTTCGCGCCGGTTACCAGCATTATTCGCGGATGCGGCGATTTGGTTTGGTGCGGCTAAGGCGTGATCGCCGGCACGTCCCACGCCTCGCCGGGCCTGAGCGGGCGGAAAACTTCGGCCGAAACCCCATGTTTTTCCAGCGCGTCACCGAGCGCCTTCAAGGGCTCCTCGATGCCCTCGTTGGTCAGGTTGAAGGTGCCCCAGTGATGGCCGGCCGTATGCGCGGCGCCGCACAGCTTGTGGCCGCGCACCGCCTCGTCGGGGTTCTGGTGCTGGGTTTCCATGAACCAGCGCGGCTCATAGGCGCCGATCGGCAGGATGGCGAGGCGAAATCCGCCATGCTTTTCGGCTGCCGCGCGGTAGTTTCTGCCGTCGTGAAAGCCGGTGTCGCCGACATGGTAGATCTTGCCGCCGGGCGCATCGACGACGAATCCGGCCCATAGCGCCATGCGGCGGTCGGATCCCTTGCGCGCCGACCAGTGATGCACCGGCTCCAGATGCAGCTTCACCTGCGCCGAAAGCGGAAAGACGTCGCCCCAGTCGCCGGTGACGATCCGGGCCGGATCGGCTGCATCCCTGATGATCGCGTCATTGCCGAGCGGCGTGACGAAGAGCGGGTCGTGCTCGCGCGCCAGCCGTTTCAGCGTCGCGAGGTCGAGATGGTCGTAGTGATTGTGGCTGACGAGCACTGCATCGATCTTCGGCAGGTCGTCGAAGCGGACACCGGGCGGATTGCGCCGTTTCGGCCCGAACCACTGGACCGGGCTGGCGCGTTTCGCCCAGACCGGGTCGAACAGCAGGTTCAGCCCGGCCGTCTGCAGCAGCAGGGAGGCATGGCCGATCATCGTGACCCTGAGGTTTGACCCGTGGACCCTTTCGTCCGGAACATGGCCGTCGAACGGGCTCGGATAGCGTTTCGGCCAGCGCGACATTGCCCGGGCCCAATTGCCAGCGCAGCAGATCGAGGAAACTCCGGGGCGGGGCGCCGCCCGGATTGAAGAAGACCGTCGCCGTCGAAATGATCGCTGACCGGCCCGCGGTAATAGGGATTGGACGAGCGGGGTGAAGGGGTGGCGGTGCCGCCTGATCCGTTGAGCGTGGTCGTCATGGTGTGTTAGGTGGTCCGGTCTCCGCGAAAGCAAGATGGCGCAAGCGACGCCTGCCGCTGCGAAACCTTGACTCCCGCCTCCTTTTCCGCCATAGCCCGCCGCGACTAGCGACGAGTTGAAACTCCGAGCCACCGACCGGGACGCCGCGAAGCGAAGGATCCCGGAGGTCAACACCCGGCAGCGCGATGCGCCCCCGGGTGCTTTTTGGCTTTGGGGTTTTGGTCGCCGTTTCGGATCACTACCTTCCGGGAAACGCCGGAAGTGGAGAAAGACATGTTTGAATCGCTTCAGGACCGCCTCGGTTCGATCCTGAGTAACCTGACCGGACGCGGCGCGCTGTCGGACAAGGACGTCTCCGCGGCGCTGCGCGAAGTGCGCCGTGCGCTGATCGAGGCGGACGTGGCGCTGGAAGTCGTGCGCGACTTCACCGAGAAGGTGCGCGCGAAGGCCGTCGGGGCGGATCTGGTCAAGAGCGTCAAGCCGGGCCAGATGGTCGTCAAGATCGTCCATGACGAACTTGTCGAGATGCTGGGTTCCGAGGGCGAGGTCATCGACCTCAACGCGCCCGCGCCCGTCGTCATCATGATGGCCGGCCTGCAGGGCTCGGGTAAAACCACCACCACCGGCAAGATCGCCAAGCGGCTGACCGAGCGGCAGGGCAAGAAGGTGCTGATGGCGTCGCTCGACACGCGCCGTCCGGCCGCCCAGGAACAGCTGCGCCAGATCGGCGAGCAGACCGGCGTCGCGACGCTGCCGATCATCGAGGGGCAGGGGCCCGTCGAGATCGCCAAGCGCGCCGTGCAGGCGGGCAAGCTCGGCGGTCATGACGTCGTCATTCTCGATACCGCCGGCCGGACGCATATCGACGAGCCGCTGATGGTCGAGATGGCGGATATCGCCAAGGCGACCAATCCGCACGAAACGCTGCTCGTCGCCGACTCGCTGACCGGCCAGGACGCCGTCAACCTGGCGAAGAGCTTCGACGAGCGCATCTCGATCACCGGCATCGTGCTGACCCGCATGGACGGCGACGGCCGCGGCGGCGCGGCGCTGTCGATGCGCGCCGTCACCGGCAAGCCGATCAAGCTGATCGGCACCGGCGAGAAGATGGAGGCGCTCGAGGAGTTCCATCCCAAGCGCATCGCCGACCGCATCCTCGGCATGGGCGACATCGTCAGCCTCGTCGAGAAGGCCGCCGAAACCATCGACGCGGAAAAGGCCGCGGCGATGGCGAAGAAGATGCAGGAAGGCAAGTTCGACCTGAACGATCTCGCCGACCAGCTTCAGCAAATGGCCAAAATGGGCGGCATGGGCGGCATCATGGGCATGATGCCGGGCATGGGCAAGATGAAGGACCAGATGGCGTCCGCCGGCCTCGACGATTCGATCTTCAAGCGCCAGCTCGCGATCATCTCCTCGATGACGCCGAAGGAACGCGCCCACCCGGAACTGCTCAAGCACAGCCGCAAGAAGCGCATCGCCGCCGGCTCCGGCACGGACGCCGCCGAGATCAACCGGCTCTTGAAGATGCACCGCCAGATGGCCGACATGATGAAGTCCATGAAGGGCAAGAAGGGCGGCGGCATGATGGGCAAGATGATGGGCGGCCTCGCCGGCAAGATGGGCCTGCCCGGCGGCATGGGCGGCATGGGCGGAATGCCCGATCTTTCCAAGATGAGCCCGAAGGAACTCGAAGCGCTGCAGAAGCAGGCCCAGGCTGCCGGTCTCGGCGGTGGCGGCGCCGAAACTGCCGGGCCTCGGCGGTCCGGGACTGCCCGGACTTGGCGGCGGCCTTCCCGGCCTGCCGAAGAAGAAGTGAGGGGGAGCGCCATGAACGTGCCGGAAACCGCGGATCACGCGCAGGAGCTGTTGAAGGACCTTCGCCGCTCGATCGACAATTTCGACGCGATCCTGATCCACACGCTGGCCGAGCGGTTCCGCTGCACGAAAGCCGTCGGCGAGCTGAAGGCGTTGCACGGCCTGCCGCCTTCCGACCCCAATCGCGAAAAACACCAGATCGAACGGCTGCGCCGGCTGGCGAAGGATGCCGATCTCGATCCGGATTTCGCCGAGAAATTCCTTGCCTTCATCATTCGCGAAGTGATCCGCCATCACGAGGCGATCGCGGCGAAGACCGAGGATACGGCCGGTTGAAAGCCGGCTGACAAAACCAGAGACGAACGAACAGGCTACTACAGGAGTAAACCATGGCACTGAAAATCCGTCTGGCCCGCGCGGGCTCCAAGAAACGTCCCTATTACCACGTCGTCATCGCCGACGTCCGCTCGCCTCGCGACGGCCGCTTCATCGAGCAGGTCGGCGCGTGGAACCCGATGCTGCCGAAGGACGGCGAAGCCAAGCGCGTGACGCTGAATGAAGAGCGCATCAAGCATTGGCTCGGCATGGGCGCGCAGCCGACCGACCGCGTCGCCCGCTTCCTCGACGAGGCCGGCCTGGTCAAGCGCGAAGCGCGCAACAACCCGAACAAGGCGCAGCCGGGCAAGGCCGCCCAGGAACGCGTCGCGATGAAGCAGCAGAAGGAAGAGGAAGCCAAGGCCGCCGCCGAAGCTGCCGAAGAAGAAAAGAAGGCTGCCGCTGCCGCTGCCGCCGAAGCACCGGCCGAAGAGGCTGCAGCCGAGGAAGCGCCCGCAGAGGAAGCGCCGGCCGCCGAGGCTCCTGCCGAGGAAACCGCGGCCGAGGAAAAAACCACGACCGCGGAATAATCCATTCCATAACGAACCGGGCGGAGGCACTTCATGCCGTTTCCGACGATCCACGCCCTGTTCGACATCCTTGCCTGGGCCGCCTCGCTGGCGGCCCTTGTGCTTTTGAGGCGCGGCTGGTTCGCCGACCGGCCGGTCGCGCCGCAATTGCGGTTCGGCTATGTCGTGGCGGTGCTGTTCGGCGCGGGAACCAGCGCATGGATATTCGGAACGCTCAATCTCCATCTATCGGGGGTCGGTAGCTTCGGCCGCTCGATCGAGGGCGCCGTCTTCGGCGCGATTGTCGCCATCGAGATCTACAAGCGCATCTACGGCATTACGGCGCGCACCGGCGCGATCTACGCGCTGCCGATGGCGCTCGGCATTGCAGTCGGGCGGATCGGCTGCCTGCTGTCCGGGCTGGAAGACAATACGCACGGGATTGCGACAGGGGCTGGCTGGGGCTGGGATTTCGGCGACGGCGTATTGCGCCATCCCGTCCAGCTCTACGAGAGCCTCGCGATGGCGGGCTTCGGCGCGGTCTATGCCGCCATGCTGCTCGCGGGCTCGAAACGCTGGAAACGCGACGGCTTCTACTACGCCGTCGGCTTCTATGCCGTGCAGCGTTTCGCACTGGAGTTCTTGAAGCCCTATGGCGCGCTTTTCGCCGGCCTGACCGTCTTCCAGTTTCTGTCGATCGCGCTTCTTGTCTATGCCGTGGTGATGATCGCCACAGCGGACAGTGCCAAACGCCTTGAGAGCGCCTGAACGAGCCGGCTTGTGACGCGCCGGGCCTCGTGATTTAGTCTGGCAAATTTCCGGGAGCTGGCGGCGATGTATGTTGACAATGGAGACGGGCCCGAGCCCCAGAAAAGCGTCGCGAGGAAACTGGGGATCACCCTTTTGGCGCTGCTCGGCATTGCGTTGCTGTTTCCGGGCGCGTGCGGCGCATTCTTTATCCTGTATGCCCTGACACAACCATCGGACCCCTATATGGGCGCCGTGTGGGTGGTCGCCGTTCCGAGCCTGCTGCTCGGCGTACTCGGTTACTGGATACTCAGGCGGCTCTATCTCAATCGCAAGAAGGCCGGTTTGCCGGAATGAACGCGCCGCTGCGCAAATCGCGACCTTATCTGTTCCACGGCCAGACGCAGTCGCTGTGCGAGACCTGCCTCAGGCTCGTGCCGGCCAAGATCCTGATCGACGGGGACGACGTCTGGTACCAGAAGCGCTGCCGCGAGCACGGCGTGCAGATGACGAAGATCTCTTCCGACGCCGCCTACTACAAGGCGGAACTCTCCTTCCTGAAGCCGGGCGACCGGCCGCTGGAGGTGCAGACCAGGACCGATCATGGCTGCCCGTATGATTGCGGGCTGTGTCCCGATCACGAGCAGCATTCCTGCCTCGCCATCATCGAGATCAACGAGGCCTGCAACCTGACCTGTCCGGTCTGTTTCGCCGGTTCGTCGCAAGCCGCGACGAAGCAGCTCGACGTGGCGACCATCGCCCGGATGATGGACGCGCTGGTCGCCAGCGAGGGCGAGCCGGACCTGTTGCAGCTGTCCGGCGGCGAGCCGACCATCCACCCGGATATCCTGACCATCATCGACATGGCGCGCGAACGGCCGATCCGTCACCTGATGATCAACACCAACGGGTTGCGCATCGCGTCGGATCCGGCCTTTGCCGACGCGCTCGCCGAGCGGCGCAAGGGGCTCGAGGTCTATCTGCAGTTCGATTCGCTGCGCCCCGGGGCGCTGAAGACCTTGCGCGGCGCCGATCTTTCCAAGGTTCGCCGCAACGCGCTGGAGGCGCTGGAACGGCGCGGCATCTCGACGACGCTGGTCTGCACCGTCAAGAAGGGCGTCAATGACGACGAGATGGGCGACCTGATCGCCCATGCGCTCAAATACCGGTGCGTGCGCGGCGTCACCTTCCAGCCGATCCAGGATGCCGGCCGCAATCTCGATTTCGATCCGAAGACCGACCGCGTGCTGCTGACCGATATCCGAAGGCGGATCATCGAGGACAGCGGCATTTTCGGCGAGGCCGACATGATCCCGCTGCCGTGCAATCCGACCGCGATCTCGATCGGCTACGGCTTGCGCAACGGCGACAAGGTGATGCCGGTGACCGCGATGATCCCGAAGGACCAGCTTGTCGCCGAACTGCCGAACGCGGTGACCTTCGAGCGCTACCCGCAATTGCGCGAACGCATCTTCGACCTGTTCTCGCTGTCGACCATCGAACCGAACGCCGCGCAACGTTTCGGCGACCTCTTGTGCTGCCTGCCGCAGGTGACGGTTCCGGAGGGGCTGGGCTACGAAAACGTTTTCCGCGTTGTCATATCCAACTTCATGGACCGGTTCGATTTCTGCGTCGGCAACGTCAAGCGCTCCTGCGTCCATTTCGTCACGCCGGCCGGGCAGATCATCCCCTTCGAGACCTACAATCTGTTCTACCGCAACGGCGAGATCGAGCGCTTCCGCCCGGCGCGCTGAGCTGCGTTGGAACCGTCATCAAGCCGTAGCCAAAATTTCATGCGATCGAGAAACGGCTGCCATGAAAGAAGCCGATGTCTCCACGCGGCGCGGAGTGCGCCTAACGGGAGACCCTTCTATGACCAAATCACTGACCTTGTCGCGCCGCGCCTTCATGGCGAGCGCGGGCGCCGCCGGCCTCGTCGCAGGATCCGGCCTTGCCGTTCCCTTTTATTCGCGCGCCGGCCAGCGCCCGGTCTTCACGCATGGCGTGCAGTCCGGCGACGTCGACGCCATGTCCGGCATGGTCTGGACACGCACCGACCGCCCGTCGCGGGTGATGTTCGAGGTCGCGACCTCGGAGAGCTTCAAGGATGCGCGCAAGCTGGCCTCGCTCAACGCCCTGCCGGAAACCGATTTCGCCGTGAAGCGGCTGATCGAGAACCTGCCGGCCGACCAGGACATCTTCTATCGCATGACCGCCCAGGACCTTTCCGACGTCAACGCCGTCTCCGAGCCGATCACCGGCCGCTTCCGCACGGCGCCGATGTCGAAGCGCTCGGTGCGCTTCGCATGGTCGGGCGACACCGCCGGCCAGGGCTGGGGCATCGATGACGACGGCATGCTGACCTACGCCACCATCGCCAGGCACACGCCGGATTTCTTCCTGCATTCGGGCGACACGATCTATGCCGACGGCCCGATGCAGGACGAGGTCGAGCTGAAGGACGGCACGAAGTGGGTCAACAAGGTGCTGATCGACGAGAAGCGCAAGGTCGCCGAAACGCTCGACGAATTCCGCGGCCAGTGGAAGTACAACATGATGGACGCGCATGTGAAAGCGCTCTCCGAGATCTGCCCGACCTTCTACCAGTGGGACGACCACGAGGTGATGAACAACTGGTCGGATTCCAAGGATCTTTCCGGTGACGACCGCTATACCGAGAAGTCGGTTCGCCTGATCGCGGCGCGCTCGGGCCGGGCCTTCCACGAGATGACGCCGATCCGCTACACGCCGGCAGAACCCGGCCGCGTCTACCGCAAAATAGCCTACGGGCCGATGCTCGACGTCTTCTTCCTCGACCTGCGCTCCTATCGCGGTCCGAACGGTCCGGCGATGGAAACCGAGATGACGCCGGAAAGCCGCATCCTCGGCGCCGAGCAGCTCGCCTGGCTGAAGCGCGAACTGGCCAATTCCAAGGCGACCTGGAAGGTGATCGCCTGCGACATGCCGATCGGCCTGATCGTCTGGGACAACTGGAAGGAACAGGCCGGCGCCGAAGCCGTCTCCAACGGCGACAACGGTCCGGCGAAGGGCCGCGAGCTCGAGTTCGCGGACCTGCTGCGCTACATCAAGACCGCCGGCATCACCAACACGGTCTGGTTCACCGCCGACGTTCACTACACGGCCGCGCATTACTACGATCCGTCAAAGGCGCAGTTCCAGGACTTCGAGCCGTTCTGGGAATTCGTCTCCGGCCCGCTGCATGCCGGTACGTTCGGCCCGAACGATCTCGACATGACCTTCGGTCCGCAGGTGAAATACGTGAAGGCGCCGACGGCCGAGCAGGGTCAGAACCTGCCGCCGTCGATGGGCCTGCAGTTCTTCGGGCTGGTCGACATCGACGGGACGACCGAACAGATGACCGTTCGCCTGATGGACCGCGGCGACAGCGAACTCTACACGGTCACGCTCGATCCGGTGCGCAGCGCCTGATTGCGTCTTCGATGCAAGGGAAGAGGCGGGCCAATCGGCCCGCTTTTTCATTCCCGCCGTGAAAATCGGCGCAAGGCGCTTCCATTTCCCTGTCGAATCCTGCAATTGCACCCTTCGGGCAGCAAGCCATAATGGTTAACGAAACGTGTAACCGTTGAGAAACCGATGGCAGGGTTTTGTTAAGGTTGTGTTTTCCTTATTTCGCCATTTTATTGGTCAAGTGAAGGGCGCATCGGCTCGGGACGCGGTTCCGGGAATACAGGAGATTGTAATGCGGAAATCTGCGTTTGCAGCGGGTGTTTGTCTTGTCTCGGCGGCGATTGCCGTCAGCGGATGCACGAGTTCCCGTTTTGGAACTTTCGATACGCGCCCGGCACCGGCCCCGATCATGCCGGCTCCCTCCGGTACCGTGACCTCCGGCCAGTTGCCGCCACCCGTGCAGCCCGGGATGACACCTGACGCGCAAGGCAACTTCCCCGCCGCGCCCGGCACCGAAAACCAGACCTTCATGGATCCGAATGCACCGTCCGACGGCAGCAGCATCCAGAGCGTGGCGACGGCGGCTCCGGTCACGCGTGAAGCGATGGTCGGTGCCTGGAAGGTCACCACCGGGGGTTCGTCGTGCCAGATGTTCATGGCGCTGACCAAGTGGACCGGCGGTTTCCGCGCTGCCTCGCGCGGCTGCCCCGGCGACGCGGCAAACGTTGCCGCGTGGGACGTGAAGGGCCAGGAGGTGGTTCTGAGCGACTCCGGCGGCAACAAGGTCGCGACCCTGTTCTCGTCGGGCAATGGATCCTTCAACGGCCAGACGACGAGCGGCGCCGCGATCACGCTGTCGCGCTAGTTTCGTCGCGCGAACCGGCCGATGGCTGACAGGCACGACCCCGGCGACCTGGTGCGGGCGCGTTACGACGCGCTCGCGGCCGAAGGCAAACTCGATCCCGATCCCGCCCAGGAGGCGCTGGCGAGCCGTTTCGACGCGCTGAACGAGGAAATCGGTTCGCTGCGGCTTGCCGCCAAATCCTCGTCGCTGGGCTGGCTGTTCGCCCAGCGGGCGCCGAAACCGGGCGCGGTCAAGGGCCTTTATGTCCATGGCAGCGTCGGGCGCGGCAAGACGATGCTGATGGATTTCTTCTTCGCGGCCTGTCCGGCGAAGCGCAAAAGACGCGCGCATTTCCACGATTTCATGGCCGACGTGCATGACCGCATCGGCGCGCACCGCAAGGCGCTGAAGGCGGGACGCGTCAAGGGCGACGACCCGATTCCGCCGGTCGCCCGCGCACTCGCCGACGAGGCGCGGGTGCTCTGTTTCGACGAGTTCTCGGTGACCGATATCGCCGACGCGATGATCCTGTCGCGGCTGTTCAGCGCGCTGTTCTCGCATGGCGTGATCCTGGTCGCGACGTCGAACGTGGCGCCGGACGATCTCTACAGGGACGGGCTCAACCGGTCGCTGTTCCTGCCCTTTATCGACGTCTTGAAAGCGCATGCGCAGGTGATGAGCCTCGACGCCGATCGCGACTACCGGCTCGACAAGCTGTCGCGCACGAAACTCTATGTCGCGCCGCTCGGCGCCGCCGCCGACCGGGCGCTCGACGACGTCTGGATGCGGCTGACCGGCGGGCTGCCGCCGCACAAGGAGATGATCGAGGTGAAGGGGCGCGAGATCACCGTGCCGGCGGTCGCGATGGGCGCGGCGCGTTTCGGTTTCGCCGATCTGTGCGAGAAGCCGCTCGGCGCGCGCGACTATCTGGCGATCGCGCGCAACTACCACACGATCTTCATCGAGCGCGTGCCGGTGCTGCATGACAACCGGCGCAACGAGGCGAAGCGCTTCATCAACCTGATCGATACGCTCTACGACAACCGCATCCGCGTCGTCGTCTCGGCGGAAGCCGAGCCGCAGGAACTCTATCAGGCCAAAACGGGCACGGAAGCCTTCGAATTCGACCGCACGGCCTCGCGGCTGATCGAGATGCGCTCGGAGGAATGGGTGGCGCATGCGGGGCAGGCCGCGTGATGCCGCTCGGGCTCGCCTCGCCGGCAGCGCCGTCTGGCGGTCCTTTCGGTAACAAATGGGATCTGATTGAAACGGCACCGACAGGAGATTGCGGCAGATGCGGGACAGATTTGTGACAAATCGGCGAAAAATTCTTACTTTTACGTAAGAACCGAATTATCTAACCGTTTGAAAATATTGATGACGAAAGTTTCTGTTGATTTTTATGCCGTACTGGTCCACCTCCCCGTCCGGCAATAACGGCTCATGCGACCATGCGCCGCGCTTTGACAACCACTCTAGGTATTCAACGGAAGCATCCCACCATGGCACGCAACAAGATTGCACTCATCGGTTCCGGCATGATCGGCGGAACGCTCGCTCACATGATCGGCCTGAAGGAACTGGGCGACGTCGTCCTGTTCGACATCGCGGAAGGCATCCCGCAGGGCAAGGGTCTCGATATCGCGGAATCCTCGCCGGTCGACGGCTTCGACGCGTCGTTCACGGGCGCCAATTCCTATGAGGCGATCAAGGGCGCCGATGTCTGCATCGTGACCGCGGGCGTGCCGCGCAAGCCCGGCATGAGCCGCGACGACCTGCTCGGCATCAACCTGAAGGTGATGGAACAGGTCGGCGCCGGCCTCAAGAAATACGCCCCGGACGCTTTCGTCATCTGCATCACCAACCCGCTCGACGCGATGGTCTGGGCGCTGCAGCAGTTCTCGGGCCTGCCGAAGAACAAGGTCGTCGGCATGGCCGGCGTGCTGGATTCGTCGCGCTTCCGCCACTTCCTCGCCGAGGAGTTCAAGGTGTCGGTCGAGGACGTCACCGCCTTCGTGCTCGGCGGCCACGGCGATAGCATGGTGCCGCTCGCCCGCTACTCGACGGTCGCCGGCATTCCGCTGACCGACCTGATCAAGATGGGCTGGGTCTCCAAGGACCGGCTCGAGGAAATCATCCAGCGCACCCGTGACGGCGGCGCCGAGATCGTCGGCCTGCTGAAGTCCGGTTCGGCCTATTACGCGCCGGCCGCTTCCGCCGTCGCCATGGCCGAAGCCTATCTGAAAGACAAGAAGCGCGTGCTGCCCTGCGCGGCGCATCTCGACGGCCAGTACGGCGTCAAGGACATGTATGTCGGCGTGCCGACCGTCATCGGCGCCGGCGGCGTCGAGCGCGTCATCGAGATCGAGCTCAACAAGACCGAGCAGAAACAGTTCGACAAGTCGGTCGATGCGGTTGCGGGGCTTTGCGAAGCCTGCCGCGGCATCGCGCCGAACCTGAAGTGATCCGAAACCGGATCTCCCGCACAAAGGCATGAAGGATTTGCCATGAACATTCACGAATATCAGGCCAAGCGGCTGCTGCACTCCTACGGAGCGCCGGTTGCCGGCGGCGTGGCGGTCTATTCCGTCGAGCAGGCGGAGGAATGGGCGAAGAAACTGCCCGGACCGCTTTACGTGGTGAAAAGCCAGATCCATGCCGGCGGACGCGGCAAGGGCAAGTTCAAGGAACTCGGCGAGGACGCCAAGGGCGGCGTGCGGCTGGCCAAATCGGTCGAGGAAGTCGTCGACAACGTCAAGGAAATGCTCGGCAAGACGCTGGTGACCAAGCAGACCGGCCCGGCCGGCAAGCAGGTCAACCGCCTCTATATCGAGGACGGCGCCGACATCGACCGCGAACTCTATCTGTCGATCCTGATCGACCGCACGGTCGGCCGCCCGGCCTTCGTCGTGTCGACCGAGGGCGGCATGGACATCGAGGCGGTCGCCGAGGAAACCCCGGACAAGATCGTCACCCTGGCGATCGATCCGGAGACCGGCGTCACCGATGCCGACTGCAAGAAGCTCAACAGGGCGCTGAAGCTGACCAAGGACGCGGCCAAGGACGGGATGAAGCTGTTCCCGATCCTCTACAAGGCGTTCACCGAGAAGGACATGAGCCTGCTCGAGGTCAATCCGCTGATCGTCATGAAGGACGGCCATCTGCGCGTGCTCGACGCCAAGGTCTCCTTCGACGGCAACGCGCTGTTCCGTCACGACGACATCATGGCGCTGCGCGACAAGTCGGAAGAGGACGAGAAGGAGATCGAGGCTTCCAAGCACGATCTCGCCTATGTCGCGCTCGACGGCGACATCGGCTGCATGGTCAACGGCGCCGGCCTTGCCATGGCGACGATGGACATCATCAAGCTCTACGGCAAGGAGCCGGCGAACTTCCTCGATGTCGGCGGCGGCGCGTCGAAGGAAAAGGTCACCGCGGCGTTCAAGATCATCACCGCCGACCCGGCCGTCAAAGGCATCCTCGTCAACATCTTCGGCGGCATCATGAAATGTGACGTGATCGCCGAAGGCGTCGTCGCGGCGGTGAAGGAAGTCGGGCTCAAGGTGCCGCTGGTCGTGCGCCTCGAAGGCACCAATGTCGAACTCGGCAAGAAGATCATCAACGAAAGCGGCCTCAACGTCATCGCGGCCGACGATCTCGATGACGCGGCGCAGAAGATCGTCGCAGCCGTCGGAGAGGCCGCGTAGTGCACGCGTCGCGGTCAGTCGCTGTTGCAGCAGCGCTCGTGGCGGCGTCGATGACGCCGGCACTGGCGCATGCGCCGGACGGCGTGGCCTTCGTGGCCGCGTTCCGCGAGGTCTGCGTGCCGCAGCGACTGTCCTATGACGGCATGATCGATCTCGCCGGATCGCTCGGATGGCGGACTGCCGCCCCGGGTTCCAGCGAGGAACTCGCGGCCATTCTCAAACTGGCTGACGATGCGATCGCCAAGGACGGCGGGGACGTCCGGATGACGCGCTCCGTCTTCGAACGGGTCGTCGCCGGCAAGCTCCACCACCTGCTTCTCAGTCATATCGTCGCTCCGGAAGCTCCGCCGGTGACGAGCTGCGCGCTCTACGATTTCGGCGCCACCGAGCAGATCGATGCGCAACTGGTCACCGATCTCGTCGGCGTCGCGCAAAAACGCTACTACGTCAATGACGGCTTCCATGCCTACAGCTGGGGCGTCACGCCGACGATGCCCGGCACGTTCCAGACCGTTCTCACCTTCGTTGCCGAGGACAGCCCGCATGTCGAAAAGACGGGTTTTCCCGGCCTTGTTCTGAAAATCGATTCCACTGACCCGGATGCCGTCAAGGCCGAACCGGACGCCAAGGATTAAGGGAGCTGCAAAGCACATGTCCATCCTCGTAAACAAAGATACCAAGGTTCTCGTCCAGGGACTGACCGGCAAGACCGGGACCTTCCACACCGAACAGGCGCTCGGCTATTACGGTACCCAGATGGTCGCCGGCATCCACCCGAAGAAGGGCGGCGAAACCTGGACCGCGGGCGAAGGCGCCGGCGAGGCGGCCGGCCGCGAGCTGCCGATCTTCGCCAGTGTCGGCGAGGCCAAGGAAGCGACCGGCGCCAACGCATCGGTGATCTACGTGCCGCCGGCAGGCGCGGGCGCCGCGATCATCGAGGCGATCGAGGCCGAGATCCCGCTCATCGTCTGCATCACCGAGGGCATTCCGGTGCTGGACATGGTCAACGTCAAGGCGAAGCTCGACAAGTCGAGTTCGCGCCTGATCGGCCCGAACTGCCCGGGCGTTCTGACGCCGGAAGAATGCAAGATCGGCATCATGCCGGGCTCGATCTTCAAGAAGGGCAATGTCGGCATCCTGTCGCGCTCCGGCACGCTGACCTACGAGGCGGTGTTCCAGACCACGAATGAAGGCCTCGGCCAGACGACCGCGGTCGGCATCGGCGGCGACCCGGTCAAGGGCACCGAGTTCATCGAAATGCTGGAAATGTTCCTCGCCGACGACGAAACCCAGTCGATCATCATGATCGGCGAGATCGGCGGCTCGGCCGAAGAGGACGCGGCGCAGTTCCTCAAGGACGAGGCCAAGAAGGGCCGCAAGAAACCGATGGTCGGCTTCATCGCCGGCCGTACGGCGCCTCCCGGCCGCACCATGGGCCATGCCGGCGCGGTTATCTCCGGCGGCAAGGGCGGCGCCGAGGACAAGATCGCGGCGATGGAGGATGCGGGTATCCGCGTCTCGCCGTCGCCGGCACAGCTCGGCAAGACGCTGGTCGAAGTGCTGAAGGGCTGAAGCGACAGACCGGGGCGGCGCGTTCGCCCCGGACTCGACCGAGGGGCAAAGGCGGCTCGAGACCGCCATGGAAACATGAGCGCCAAGGCGCAACGGCAACCCAAGGATCGGGCCGGCACGGCCCGCACAAGGTGAAGCAAATGGCACGCACCGACGAACTCAACGACATTTTCGCGTCGACCTCGTTTCTCTATGGCGGCAACGCCCACTATATCGAGGAACTCTACGCCCAGTTCCAGGACAATCCGGCCTCCGTGCCGGCCGAATGGCAGACCTTCTTCGGCGATCTGCACGACAAGCCCGACGACGTGCGCAAGAACGCGCGCGGCGCGTCGTGGGAGCGCGACAACTGGCCGCTGACGCCGAATGGCGAGCTGACCTCCGCGCTCGACGGCAACTGGGCCGTGGTCGAAGACCATATGGGCGCCAAGCTGAAGGAAAAGGCGGCCGTCGCCGGCAAGCCGACCTCGGACGCCGATATCCTGCAGGCGCAGCGCGATTCGGTGCGCGCCATCATGATGATCCGCGCCTACCGCATGCGCGGCCATCTGCACGCCAATCTCGATCCGCTCGGGATCTGCCGGGCCGAAGGAAGACTATAACGAGCTGCATCCCTCGGCCTACGGCTTCACCGAGGCCGATTACGACCGCAGCATCTTCATCGACAACGTTCTCGGGCTCGAATACGCGACCATTCCCGAGATGCTCGACATCCTGAAGCGGACCTACTGCTCCACGATCGGCGTCGAATTCATGCACATCTCCAACCCGGAGGAGAAGTCATGGATCCAGCAGCGCATCGAGGGCCCGGACAAGGGCGTCGCGTTCACCGCCAACGGCAAGAAGGCGATCCTGCAGAAGCTGGTCGAGGCGGAAGGCTTCGAGCAGTTCATCGACGTCAAGTACAAGGGCACCAAGCGCTTCGGCCTCGACGGCGGCGAATCGCTGATCCCGGCGCTGGAGCAGATCATCAAGCGCGGCGGCGCCATGGGCCTGAAGGAAGTCGTTTTCGGCATGGCCCACCGCGGCCGCCTCAACGTGCTCAGCCAGGTGATGGCGAAGCCGCACCGCGCGATCTTCAACGAGTTCAAGGGCGGTTCCTACACGCCCGACGAGGTCGAGGGCTCGGGCGACGTGAAATACCACCTCGGCGCCTCGTCGGACCGCGAGTTCGACGGCAACAAGGTGCATCTGTCGCTGACCGCCAACCCGTCGCATCTCGAAATCGTCGATCCCGTCGTGATGGGCAAGGCGCGCGCCAAGCAGGACCAGCACGCCGGCGGCGCGCAGCGCGACGAAATCGTGCCGCTCGAGGATCGCGCCAAGGTGATGCCGCTGCTGATCCACGGCGACGCGGCCTTTGCCGGCCAGGGCGTGGTGCCGGAATGCCTCGGCCTGTCGGCGCTGCGCGGCCACCGTGTCGCCGGCACGCTGCATGTCATCATCAACAACCAGATCGGGTTCACGACCAATCCGCGCTTCTCGCGTTCCTCGCCCTATCCGTCCGACGTGGCGAAGATGATCGAGGCGCCGATCTTCCACGTCAACGGCGACGATCCGGAGGCGGTGGTCTACGCGGCGAAGGTGGCGACCGAATTCCGGATGCTGTTCCACAAGCCGGTCGTCATCGACATGTTCTGCTACCGCCGCTTCGGCCACAACGAGGGCGACGAGCCGGCGTTCACCCAGCCGCTGATGTACCGCAAGATCCGCGCCCACAAGACGACGGCGCAGATCTATGCCGACCAGCTGATCGCCGAAGGCCTGATCACGGTCGACGAATACGACAAGATGAAGTCCGACTGGCGCGAGCATCTTGAAGTCGAGTTCCAGGCCGGCGACAATTTCAAGCCGAACAAGGCCGACTGGCTCGACGGCAAGTGGTCGGGCCTGTCCAAGGCGGACAACGAGGACGAGCGCCGGCGCGGCAAGACCGCCGTGCCGATGAAGGCGCTCAAGGAGATCGGCAAGAAGCTGACCGACCGTGCCGGACGGGTTCAACGCGCACCGCACGATCCAGCGCTTCCTCGACAACCGCGCCAAGATGATCGAGACGGGCGAGGGCGTCGACTGGGCGACCGGCGGAGGCGCTGGCCTTCGGGTCGCTGGTGCCAGGAAGGCTACGGCGTGCGGCTGTCCGGACAGGATTGCGAACGCGGCACCTTCTCGCAGCGCCATTCGGTGCTCTACGATCAGGAAACCGAAGACCGCTACGTCTCGCTGAACAACATCGCCAAGGGCCAGGGCCGGTTCGAGGTCATCAACTCGATGCTCTCGGAAGAGGCGGTGCTCGGTTTCGAATACGGCTATTCGCTGGCCGAGCCGAACGGGCTGACGCTCTGGGAAGCGCAGTTCGGCGATTTCGCCAATGGCGCGCAGGTCGTCTTCGACCAGTTCATCTCGTCGGGCGAACGCAAGTGGCTGCGCATGTCGGGCCTCGTCTGCCTGCTGCCGCACGGTTATGAGGGGCAGGGTCCGGAGCACTCGTCGGCCCGGCTCGAGCGCTTTCTGCAGATGTGCGCGGAAGACAACATGCAGGTGGCAAACTGCACGACGCCGGCCAACTATTTCCACATCCTGCGCCGGCAGCTGAAGCGCGATTTCCGCAAGCCGCTCATCCTGATGACGCCGAAATCGCTGCTGCGCCACAAGCGCGCGGTGTCGACGCTGAACGAGATGTCGGGCGAAAGCGCGTTCCACCGGCTGCTGTGGGACGATGCCGAGATGATCAAGGACGGCCCGATCAAGCTGGTGACGGATTCGAAGATCCGCCGCGTCGTGATGTGCACCGGCAAGGTCTATTACGACCTGCTCGAGGAGCGCGAGGCGCGCGGCGTCAACGACGTCTACCTGCTTCGCCTCGAACAGCTCTATCCGTTCCCGGCCAAGGCGCTGATCACCGAGTTGTCGCGCTTCAAGAACGCCGACATGGTCTGGTGCCAGGAAGAGCCGAAGAACATGGGCGCCTGGGCCTTCATCGATCCCTACCTGGAATGGGTGCTCGCCCACATCAACGCCAAGCATCAGCGCGTGCGCTACACCGGCCGCGCGGCGTCCGCCTCGACGGCGACGGGCCTGATGTCGAAACACAAGGAACAACTGGCGTCCTTCCTCGAAGACGCTCTCGGCGAATGACGCCGCTTTGAACCACGAATTTTGGAAAGACTGAACGATGGCTAAAGAAATCCGCGTACCCACCCTCGGCGAATCGGTCACGGAAGCGACGATCGGCAAGTGGTACAAGAAGACCGGCGACGCCGTCGCCGACGGCGAGACGCTGGTCGAGCTCGAAACCGACAAGGTGACGCTGGAAGTGCCGGCGCCCGCCGCCGGCACGCTCGGCGAGATCCTCGCGCCGGAAGGCGAAACGGTCGAGGTCAACGCGCTTCTCGGCATGCTGAACGAGGGCGAGGGCGCCCCTGCCGCGGCACCGGCCAAGGAAGCAAAGACGGAACAGGCCGCGCCGGCCAGGGAAGAGGCGAAACCCGCTGCCGCCGCGCCCGCACCGGCCGCGAAATCCGGCGACATGCCGCCGGCGCCGTCGGCCGCCAAGCTGATGGCCGATGAGAATGTCGCGGCGGACAAGGTTGCCGGTTCCGGAAAGCGCGGGCAGGTACTGAAGGGCGATGTCATCGAAGCGATCGCCTCGGGCGCGACCGCTGCGGCCCAGCCGGAAGCGCCGCGCGCCGCACGCGCGCCGTCGCCGGAAGACGATGCCGTACGCGAGGAACGCGTGCGCATGACGAAGCTGCGCCAGACCATCGCGCGCCGGCTGAAGGATGCGCAGAGCACGGCCGCGATGCTGACCACCTACAACGAGGTGGACATGACGGCGGTCATGGACCTGCGCAAGAAATACAAGGACCTGTTCGAGAAGAAGCACGGCGTGAAGCTCGGCTTCATGGGCTTCTTCACCAAGGCGGTGACGCATGCGCTGCAGGAAGTCCCGGCGGTCAATGCCGAGATCGACGGCACCGACATCATCTACAAGCATTTCTGCCATATCGGCGTCGCGGTCGGCACCGACAAGGGCCTCGTCGTTCCGGTCGTGCGTGATGCCGACCGGATGGGTATCGCCGATATCGAGAAGGAAATCGGCCGGCTCGGCATGGCGGCGCGCGACGGCAAGCTCGGCATGGCCGACATGCAGGGCGGCACCTTCACGATCTCCAATGGCGGCGTCTACGGCTCGCTGATGTCCTCGCCGATCCTGAACGCGCCGCAATCCGGCATTCTCGGCATGCACAAGATCCAGGAACGGCCGATGGCGATCGGCGGCCAGGTGGTGATCCGCCCGATGATGTATCTGGCGCTTTCCTACGATCACCGCATCGTCGACGGCAAGGAAGCCGTGACCTTCCTGGTGCGGGTCAAGGAGAGCCTCGAGGATCCCGAGCGTCTCGTGCTAGACTTGTAAGCCTCGCGGCGGCCACGCGGCCGCCTGAAAAGAGGAGGGAAGGTCATGGAAGATGCGGCAATTACCACGGAGATCACCGTTCTCGGATGGAGCGTGATCCTTCTGCTCGTGCATATCGTCATTCAGACGCTGTGGCTGGTGAAGGACCGGGGTCTCGGTTACGCGCTGAGCGCGCGCGACACGGCAGAGCCGGTATCGGCTGTTTGCGACCGGCTGACGCGCGGCCTGCGCAACTTCGTCGAGACTTACGGCGCCTTCATCGCGCTGGCGCTGGCCCTGGCGGTGACGGGCAAGACCGGCGGCTGGGGCGCGACGGGCGCACTCGTCTGGTTCTGGGCACGCGTCGTCTACATCCGGTTTTCATGGCCGGCATTCCCGGATTGAGGACGGCGGTGTGGACCGTATCGATCATCGGTCTCGTCATGATGCTTGTACAGTCTCATGGCGTGACGGCCGCGGGCGGCCGCTTGCAGCCGCGGCCACATCGTGAAGGCGACCTGCCGGCGTCCGGCGTCGAACCGGTGTCCGAGCTGGACAACCACTCAAGTCGGAGCGGTTGCAAAGCCTAGGGCCGCCGCGGAAAGGAGCCAGTCTGGCCATGGCATACGATGTTGTAGTGATCGGATCGGGACCGGGCGGCTATGTCTGCGCAATCAAATGCGCGCAGCTCGGCCTCAAGACCGCGATCGTCGAAAAGCGGCCGACGCTCGGCGGCACCTGCCTCAACATCGGCTGCATCCCGTCAAAGGCGCTGCTGCATGCGTCCGAGATGTTCCACGAGGCCGAGGCGTCCTTGCCGAAGCTCGGCGTCAAGGTCGGCAAGCCGAAACTCGACCTGAAGGCGATGATGGCGCACAAGGACGCCACCGTGAAATCCAATGTCGACGGCGTCGCCTTCCTGATGAAGAAGAACAAGGTCGATGTCCTGCAAGGCACCGGCACGGTGCTTGGCGAAGGCAAGATTTCGGTTGCCGACAATGACGGCAAGAGCAGCGAGATCGAGGCGAAGAACATCGTCATCGCCACCGGTTCCGACGTCGCCGGCATCCCCGGCGTCGAGCTGGAATTCGACGAGAAGACGATCGTTTCGTCGACCGGCGCGCTCGAACTCGACAAGGTCCCGGGCCATCTGGTGGTGGTCGGCGCCGGCGTGATCGGGCTCGAGCTCGGTTCGGTCTGGCGGCGGCTTGGCGCGGAGGTGACCGTGGTCGAATTCCTCGATACGGTTCTCGGCGGCATGGACGGCGAGGTCTCCAAGCAGTTCCAGCGTCTGCTGGAACGGCAGGGCATGAAGTTCAGGCTCGGCGCCAAGGTCACCGGCGTCAAGAAGACGGCGAAGGGCGCGGACGTCACCTTCGAGCCGGTCAAGGGCGGCGACGCCGAGACGGTTTCGGCCGACATCGTGCTCGTGGCGACAGGCCGCAAGCCTTACACGGACGGCCTCGGTCTGGAAAAGGCCGGCGTCGTGCTCGACGAGCGCGGCCGCGTCGAGATCAACGAGCACTGGCAGACCTCGATCACCGGCATCTATGCGCTGGGCGACGTGGTCAAGGGCCCGATGCTGGCGCACAAGGCCGAAGACGAGGGCATGGCGGTCGCCGAAATCATCGCCGGCCAGCACGGCCATGTGAATTTCGGCGTCATTCCGGGCGTGGTCTACACCGAGCCGGAAGTCGCTTCCGTCGGCAAGACCGAGGAGGAACTGAAGAAGGAGGGCGTGGACTACGTCTCCGGCAAGTTCCCGTTCTCGGCCAATGGCCGCGCGCGGGCGATGCTGGCGCCGGACGGTTTCGTCAAGATCCTCGCCGACAAGACAACCGACCGCGTGCTCGGCGTGCACATGCTCGGCAAGGGCGTCGGCGAGATGATCCACGAGGCGGCGGTGCTGATGGAGTTCGGCGGGTCGTCGGAAGATCTGGCGCGCACCTGCCACGCGCATCCGACCATGTCGGAAGCCGTGCGCGAGGCGGCGCTGGCGACCGCCTTCGGCAAGCCGATCCACATGTAGTCTTTTCCGCACCGGCATCGCGCCGTTGCGGAAACGGGAACAATCCCTTCACGGTTTTTCCGTAGACGGAACGGCGTGGATGGTCGCATCGTGCTAGAAGCACGCGGCGAAAAGGGGCTTACCGGTTTGACCAATCTGTCGAAATTCAGCGCAACGCTCGGCGCGTGCGCACTCGCGGCCGCATTGGCGGCTTCGCCGTCGCTTGCGGGCAACTCCACGCCCGGCATCGAGTTCGAACTCGGCGGCGGCGGCGCGGTCGCACCGCGCTACGAGGGATGCGTCCGACTATCTCTTCAGCCCCTATCCGACATTCCGCCTGAAGCGGCTGACCTTCTCGAACGGTTTCCAGATCGGCGGCGGCGACGGAATGGGCCTGTCGTTTTATCCCTCGTTCGCCTATCGCGGCGCGCGCAAGGCGGCCGACACGCCGGCGCTGACCGGTCTCGCGGATGTCGACGCGGCCGTCGAACTCGGTCTCGGCGCGTCCTGGACGACGCCCGGTTTCAGGGTGTTCTCCGAGATCCGCCGCGGCGTGACCGGACATGACGGATTTGTCGGCGAAATCGGCGCGGATCTCATCATGCGGCCGGCGGACAAGCTGACGCTGTCGGCGGGACCGCGCGCGTCGTTCGCCGACGGCGCCTATATGGATACCTATTTCAGTGTCACGGCGGCCGAAGCCGTTGCGTCCGGGCTGCCGCAGTTCGATGCCGGACCGGGCTTCAAGTCCGTCGGCGCCGAGGCCAAGCTGCGGTATGACTTTACGCCCAACTGGGCGGTGGAAAGCTCGGCCAGCTACAACCGCCTGATCGGGGATGCCTCGAATTCGCCCGTGACCGGCGTCGGCTCCCGCGATCAGTACGGTTTTCGGCTCGGTCTCGTGCGCAGTTTCCGGATCGATTTCCGGTAGGCACGCCAATCCGGCGCGAAAAAACCCGGCGTCTCAGAGGTACGCCGGGCGTGAATTTGATTGGAGATCAGTCGGCGATCAGGCTTTGTGCCACTCGTCGAGGTATTTAATGAGCCAAGCATCGACCAGGAACTTGCGCTACATCCATTGTCTTCAGCTTGGTGTAGTCGACCGGTGTCTTGTTTTCCGCCACGGTTTGATGAAAACCGCAAGCGGATGCGCCGGCGGTTACGAAGAGCGCGGCGGCAAGGCCAAGGGCCACTGCTTTGTAAGACATGCGCTTCTCCTTTTCCCTGGTCCGGATCCGGCCGGACAATTAAAAAGTTAACGCAACGGCAAGATTTCGCCAAGGGCAAAGGTGATCACAAATTCGCGCGCGGACTACTCGTAGACCGGCGTGACCGTGTAGCCGGCGTCGGCGAGAAGCTTTGCGAGGCCCTTGTCGCCGGGCAGGTGCAGCGCGCCGACGGCGACGAAGACGCCGCCCTTGTCGAGCAGCGGCGCGGCGCGTTGCAGCATGGTCCTGTTGCGCACATGGACCATTTTTTCCTCGAAGGCGGCGTAGCCGGCGGCGAGGTCCTCGTCGCTTTCCATCTCGGGCGTGACGGCGCGCAGCATCGGCCAGACCGCGCCGGTCCTGCCCTGCACATAGAGTTCGATCATCGTTTCGACGACGTCGTCGATCTTGTCGCCGAGCGCGATCGTGTCGATCAGGCCGCGGACATGGAATTCCATCGGCAGGGAGGCCATGGCGTCGAACTGCTCGACGATGGTTTCCAGGCCCTTCAGGTCCTTGCCCTCGCGCTGCGCATCCTGCGCCAGCTTGAGGTCGAGGAAGGATGCGCCGGCCTGCTTGCGGTCCATCTCGCATTTCGGCAGCGCGACCATGGCGGTCAGCAGCCAGGGCTTCATGCGGTCGACGAGGGCGAGCTGCATGCCGCGCTTGGCAAGCCCGTCCTTCAGGATCGCACGCTGTTCGGCGGTCAGGTAGTCCGACAGCGCCTTGCCGTCGGTGAACATCGTCAGGTCCGGCTTGGAAAACAGCGCCATCTGCGCCTTGGCCGGGTCGAGAATCTCGGTCGATTCGATGGCGACGGTGTCCGCGCCCTCGAAGGCCTGCTTCGCCTTTACCGGAAGGTCGACGACGCGCTCGTCGGTCAGATGCATGGTTCCGAACAGCCAGGACGGCGCCAGGCCGGGCTTGTCGATGCGAAACAGCAGCGTGTCGCCGTTGATCGTCGCGGCGGCCTCGTCCATCAGCTTCCTGTAGCTTGCCGGGTCGTCGCGCTTCATCTCGTCGAGCACGTTTTCGCCGCGGCAGGTCTCACCGGCGCGCGCGGGCAGCGATTGCACTGCCACGAAGAGCACGGCCAGAAAGCTCAGCGCGAACAGCGCGTTGGCAAGGCCAAGCGCGCCGAGAAGGGGGCCGGACAGACGGTCCATACGGTCAAACAGGCGGTTCATCGCGCCAATCTCGCACAAAATGGCGACCATTCCGTTAAGAGCCTGCGCGAAATTGGGGCTTTCAGGCGCGCGGATGGGCGTTGCGGTAGACGTCGAGCAGGCGCGCCGTGTCGACGCCGGTATAGACCTGCGTGGTCGACAGGCTGGCATGGCCGAGCAATTCCTGGATGGTGCGCAGATCGCCGCCATTGCCCAGAAGATGCGTCGCGAAGGAATGGCGCAGCGCGTGCGGCGTCGCGGTTTCGGCGAGACCGAGCGCGCCGCGCAGCGCCCGCATGTCGCGCTGCAGGACGGCCGCCTGCAGCGTTCCGCCGCGCGCGCCGCGGAACAGCGATTCGTCGGCGGTCAGATCGTAGGGACACAGCCGGCGATAGAGATCGACGGCGTCGAAGACGACCGGCAGCAGCGGCACAAGCCGCGTCTTGTTGCCCTTGCCGGTGACACGAAGCGCCTTGTCGCGGCGGTCTTTCAGCGCGCTCGCCGGAAAGGGCCAGCGCCTCGCCGATGCGCAGGCCGCAGCCATAGAGCAGCGTCAGGACGGCGGCGTTGCGGGCCGCGATCCACGGTTCCTCGTTCAGCTGTTCCGAGGCGTCGACGACGCGGCGCGCGTCGGCGGCGGTCAGCGGCTTGGGCAGCGATTTCGGCTGGCGCGGCGCGCGCAGGCTGGTCGCGGCGGCCGCATTGGCGAGGCCGTTGCGCTCCAGATGGCGCATGAAGGAGCGGATGCCGGCCAGTCCGCGTCCGAGCGTGCGGGCGCCGGCGCCGGCGGCGCGGCGCCTGGTCAGGAAGGCGCGGAAATCGAGCGATTTCAGGTCGGCGACGTCGGCGATGCCGGGCGCGCCGCCGAGATGCGTCGTCAGGAAGGTGAGGAACTGGCGCGTGTCGCGCTCATAGGCTTCCAGCGTCCTGGGCGACAGGCGGCGTTCGCTCGACAATTGCTCCAGCCACGCGCCACGGGCGGCGGCGAGGTCCGGTCTGGCATTGACGAGGGGCGCATCGGTGTCGGGCATGGCGCCATTGTGCCCATGAATGGTTACCGGGCGATTGCTTGCACAGCCGCGCTTGGCGCAAGACTGAAAAGCCTGTATCGCGGGCCATCTTTTTTGGAGTGGCGAATGACAAAACCGGACAATCCGGTCCTGATGGGCGTGATCGGCGCGCCGCATGGCGTGCGCGGCGAGTTGCGGGTGAAGCCCTATACGGGCGATCCGCTGGCGCTCGGCGATTACGGCACGCTCTACGACGCGCAGGGCCGCGCCTTCGACGTGACCGAGATAAGGCCGCAGAAGAATGTCGTCGTCGTCAGCTTCGAGCAGGTCAAGGGCCGCACGCAAGCCGAGGCGCTGAACGGCGTCGAACTGTTCGTCGACCGGAGCCAGCTGCCGGACGAGGAACTGGACGAGGACGAGTTCTTCATCGCCGATCTGGTCGGCCTCGCCGTCCATGACGAGGCGGGCGAGAAGACCGGTCAGGTGATCGCGGTGCATAATTTCGGCGCCGGCGACCTGCTGGAGGTCGCGCCAGTGACGCCCGGCGGCGGTCTGGCGCGCAAACAGGCCTTTCTGGTCGAGTTCTCGCGCGAGACCGTGCCGGCAATCGATTTCGACGCCGGCAGGCTGACGCTGATCCGCCCGGGCGAGATCGAGGCGCGCGGCCAAGAGGGTAGCGAAGAGGGCGAGGCATGAGCTTCAAGGCGACGGTGCTGACGCTCTATCCGGAGATGTTTCCGGGCACGCTCGGCCAGGCGCTGGCCGGCAAGGCGCTGGCGCGCGGCGACTGGGCGCTCGATGCCGTGCAGATCCGCGATTACGCGACCGACAGGCACCGCAGCGTCGACGACACGCCGGCGGGCGGCGGGGCGGGCATGGTGATGCGCGCCGACATCGTCGCCGCGGCGCTCGACGCCAATATCGGCGAAGACGATCCGCGCCCGCGCCTGCTGATGAGCCCGCGCGGCAAACCGCTGACGCAGGCGCGCGTGCGCGAACTGGCGCAAGGTCCCGGCGCGGTCATCGTCTGCGGCCGCTTCGAGGGCGTCGACCAGCGCGTCATCGACGGCCGCGATCTGGAGGAAGTCTCGATCGGCGATTACGTGCTGTCGGGCGGCGAGGTGGCGGCGCAGGTGCTGCTCGACGCGGTGGTGCGGCTCCTGCCGGGCGTCATGGGCAATCAGGCGTCGGGCGAAACGGAGAGCTTCGAGGGCGGGCTGCTCGAACATCCGCATTACACCCGGCCGCGCCGAATGGGAGGGCCGGACGATCCCGGAGGTGCTGACCTCCGGCAATCACGCGAAGATCGACGAGTGGCGGCGCGAGCAGGCGGAGAAGCTGACGAAGGAGCGGCGGCCGGACTTGCTTGGCGAATGATCCTTGCTGTCCGGCACGTTACCGCGTGAAGTAATACCAGCTCAGCAGCAGCCCGACGGCAATCACCGCCATGCGGACGACGGATTGCGGCACCCGCTTGGCCATCCAGACCCCGGCATAGCCGCCGAGCGCGCCGGCCGGGATCATGATCGCGGCGGGAAGCCACGCCACCACGCCGCCGCCGACAAAGACGAGGATCGCCACGCCGGCGATCAGCACCGCGACGAAATTCTTGATCGCGTTGAGCCGGTGATAGTCGCCGCCCTTGGCAATCCCGAGCACGGCCAGCATCATGATGCCCATGCCGGCTCC
The DNA here is from genome assembly GCA_963712205.1 of uncultured Alphaproteobacteria bacterium. GTDB lineage: Bacteria > Pseudomonadota > Alphaproteobacteria > Rhizobiales > Rhizobiaceae > Oricola. Next base: position 418,206 of record CAVQHF010000012.1, read on the forward strand.
GAAAAACCCGCCATAGACCGAGGTGAGCGAACTGGGCGAACAGGCCTACCGGCCCCATCGGGTGGTCGGGGCTGAGCGTCTTCGGCTCGCAGCCACGGACCGGCGGCGAACAGGGCGGTTGCCGCGATCAGCAGCCATGGCACGATCTGCCGGAAGGTCGGATTGGACAGGGCAAGCAGGGTGAGCGCGCCGCCGAGGCCGCCGACCACCGAGACTGCGCCGATAATCAGGGCTTCGCGCAGATCGTTGCGGATTTCGCTGCGATAGGCGAGCGCCGATGTCACATAGCCGGGAAACTGGGTCACCGACGAGGTTGCGTTGGCGACGATCGGCGGCAGGCCGACCAGCGTCATCGCGCCGAAGGTGAGGAACGTGCCGCCGCCGGCAATGGCATTGACGGCGCTGGCCAGAAAACCGGCCGCAAACAGCAAAAGCGAATCGAAAAAAGTCATGGGGCCCAACATGTCGGGCCGAACGCCCCGCTACGGGCTAGCCGATCGGACGGTGCGCGCGCAAGAGAGGCGGCGTCGCGTTCCCGCGTGATCGTCCGAAAAATCAGCTTCGGGAGGTGACAAACGCCGCTTTCTCCTGTATGGCCGCGCGGAATTCGGGCGGAATGTCCCGATCTCAACAGCAAATACGATCTCGTGAATACGCTCCGGCCGAATGGCCAGGCATGACGGTCCTCGCACTTTCTGCCCTTCGAGAGCGCTCTGGCGGTTCAAAAGAACAAGAGGAATATCAACATGACGGACATCATCCGCCAGCTCGAAATCGAGCAAGCCGCCAAGATTCTCGAAAAGCGCACCTTCCCGGATTTCTCGCCGGGCGACACCGTCCGCGTCCAGGTCCGCGTGACGGAAGGCAAGCGTACCCGTCTGCAGGCCTATGAAGGCGTCTGCATCGCGCGCTCCGGCGCCGGCTTCAACGAGAACTTCACCGTTCGCAAGCTCTCCTATGGCGAAGGCGTGGAACGCGTGTTCCCGATGTTCTCGCCGATGGTCGAGGCCGTCGAGATCGTCCGCCGCGGCAAGGTGCGCCGCGCGAAGCTCTATTACATGCGCGGCCTGACGGGCAAAAAGGCCCGTATCGTCGAGAACAAGAACGCCCGTTCGCGCAAGCTGAACGACGAAGAGCGCCAGAAGATGCTCGACGAGAAGGCGCGTCTGGAGGCCGAGAAGGTCGCCGCGGTGCAGGCGCTCGCCGCCGAGAAGGCAGCCGAGGAAGCGGCTGAGGCCGCAAAGGCCGCCGAAGCCGAAGCTGCTGCGGCGGAAGCCCCGGCAGACAACGCATAAAACTTTCTGCACCTCGCAGGGATCGAAAGGCGGGCCTTGGCCCGCCTTTTTTGTTTGCCCCATGACGCCGGCGGATTTCGGAGTTGACGGCTATTAATTAGTGTGCGATTAAATCGTGCACTAATTAATAGGAGATACCGATGACCGCACTCTATTCCACCAAAGCCCGCGTCAGCGGCGGCCGCCAGGGCCGCGCCAAATCCGAGGACGGCCTCCTCAGCCTGTCGCTCGCCATGCCGAGGGAACTCGGCGGCGCCGGCGGCGCGACCAATCCCGAACAGCTGTTTGCGGCCGGCTACGCGGCCTGTTTCGAAAGCGCGTTGCGGCTGGTCGCGCGCAAGCGGAAGGCACCGTTGCAGGATGCGGCCGTGACGGCTACCGTGCAGCTCCTGCCGGACGGCGAGGGATTCAGGCTCGGCGTGGCGCTGGAGACAGAGATCACCGGGCTCGACGCGGAAACCGCGGAAGAGCTGGTGGCGACCGCTCACCAGGTCTGCCCCTATTCCCACGCGGTCCGCGGAAATATCGACGTGGCATTGTCAGTGAAGGCTGCATGAGCGGATTGGAAACGGAAAAGGATACGGCGCGCGATACCGGGCGCGCCGCCTCCGATGGCTACGAGGCGCTCAGGCTCGACCGCCAGCTCTGTTTCGCGCTCTATTCCGCCAGCGCAATGTTCACCCGGCTCTACCGGCCGCTTCTGGACCCGCTCGGACTGACCTATCCACAATACATCACCATGTTGGTGTTGTGGGAGCGCGCGCCGCTTCCGGTCGGCGACATCGGCGCGGCGCTCGGCCTCAATTCGGCGACCCTGACGCCGCTTCTCAAACGTCTGGAAACCGCCGGGTATGTCAGCCGCACCCGCGATCCTGCGGACGAGCGACGAGTGCTCGTCGCGCCGACACAGGCCGGCACGGAATTGCGTGAGCGTGTCGTCGCGATGCGCGAGGAAATGCTCTGCCGGCTTCCGGTTGGCGCAGAACGGCTGAGCGAACTGCACGAATTGCTGAACGAACTCAACGCTGCATTCCGCTCGGCGCCCGGAACGCGCGAGAACTGATCTGCCGGTCCGGTCTTCCGGGTTCGTGACCGCTTGCATGCGGCGAATGGCGGGCTACAGTCGGTTCCAAGCTTCCGGCAATCGCGCCGGAACCGGCATCGTGACAGGAGCCAATCCCATGACCCAGCTCAAATTCATCCTTTCGGCATTCGCGGCCGTTGTGTTCGCGGTTTCCGCCAGTGCCCAGGACCTGCCGGATCTCGCCGGCCGCAAGGTGGTCGTGGTCACCGAAAACGCCTATCCGCCGCTGCAGTTCATCGATCCGAAGACCGGCGAACAGATCGGCTGGGAATATGACGCGGTGAACGAGATCGCCAAGCGGCTGAATTTCGCCGTCGAGTACCAGAACACCTCCTGGGACGCGATGATCCAGGCCGTGTCCGACGGGCAATACGACATCGGCATGACCGGCATCACCATCAATGACGAACGCAAGGAAAAGGTCGATTTCTCCGATCCCTACATGCGCTCCGAACAGTTCATGCTGGTGCGCGGCGACGAAAACCGGTTCACCGACGCAAAGAGTTTCGCCGCAGACGAGAATCTGCTGATCGGCGCGCAACCGGGCACGACGCCGTTCTACACCGCCGTCTATGACGTGCTGGACGGCGACGAGCAGAATCCGCGCATCAAGCTGTTCGAGACCTTCGGCGCCACCGTGCAGGCGCTGAAGACCGGCGACGTGGACATGGTGCTGACCGACGGCACCGCCGGCAAGGGCTATGTCGACGGCTTCGGACGGCGGCCTGAAACTGATCGGCGATCCGCTCGGCACGGAGGATTTCGGCTTCATCTTTCCGAAGGGTTCCGATCTCGTCGCGCCGGTCAATGCGGCGATCGCCGCGCTGAAGGCCGACGGAACGATCGACGCGCTGAACAAGAAGTGGTTCCTCGACTACAAGTTCGGCGAATAGTTCCGGATGTTACCAATGACCATGCCTCGCGCCGCCGGCTGGCTCGGCGGCGCGCGGGAGGGTGACCTTGGCATCTGACGGCCGCAACGGCGAGAAAGACTTTCCCTGGTGGCTGGTGACGCTCGGCGTCATCGGCCTGACACTGGCCGTGGTGATCGCGGCGAACGACCTCTACACGCAGGTGTTCTTCACCGTCGCCAAGGGCGTGCGGATCACCGTCTTCGTGACGCTTGTCGGCTTCGCGTTCGCCTCGGCGCTCGGCCTGTTGATCGCCTTGATGGGGCTTTCGGGATCGCTGGTCCTGCGCCAGATCGCGCGCTTCTATGTCGAGGTGATCCGTGGCGTGCCGATCCTGGTGCTCTTGTTCTACATCGCCTTCGTCGGCGCGCCCGGCCTCGTCTGGCTGATCAATACCGTCACCCAGCCGCTGCAGGCGGCGGGATGGATGGGCGAGATGCTGGTGCGCGACCTCTCGCTTCTGTGGCGCGCGATCCTGGCGCTGACCATCGGTTATTCGGCCTTCATCGCGGAGGTGTTCCGGGCCGGCATCCTCGCTGTCGACGAGGGTCAGATCGAGGCCGCCGAGGCGCTCGGCCTCAACCGCTGGCAGCGTTTCCGGCTGATCGTCTTTCCGCAGGCGATCCGCACCATCCTGCCGCCGCTCGGCAACGACTTCGTCGCCATGGTCAAGGATTCCTCGCTGGTCTCGGTGCTCGGCGTCGCCGACATCACCCAGATGGGCAAGGTCTATGCGGCGGGCTCGTTCCGCTTCTTCGAGACCTATTCCATCGTCGCCTATATCTACCTGATCCTGACGATCGGGCTGTCGATCGCGCTCAGGCGGCTGGAAAAGCGGATGCGGCGCGCGGATGAACGGAACTAGCGGGTAGGCCCGGGCGATTGCGTCGGCGTCCCGCATCGCGTAATGTTCATGAAATGTTCGATTCCCTTCACGATTTCATTATCGAGGCAAAGACCGTCACCTATGTCGGAAGCGGCGAAAAGATGCTTTCGTCGCGCACGGGTTCGCACGATCTTGGCCATGAACGCTCCCCGTTTTGCTACCGCGACAGCTACTTCGGCGGGACGGATTTCGTCGGCCAGGAAGTCGTCTGGCACGAGGACGAGCCGGTCTGGGCGATGAATTATTTCGGCAGGATTTTTCGTGACGACCTGATGACCGGAGCGGATGGTGCGAAGCTGATCCGTCAGGCATTGACGGCGATGTATTCCGAGGGGCGCTTCCTCGGGGGCTTCGCATTCGATAGCGGCGATTTCGCCTATCGCGACGCCAGCGGCGGCGATTTCCGGAATTTCACGGGTATCGAGACGATTTCGGTTCGTGGCGCGCCGGCCTACCAGCTCGACTATCACGGCGGGTTGATCCGGCCTTGACCTGCGCCGGGGTACGGGATTCCCGGCGCCATGCTTTCGCCGCCTTTTGACTGTGGGTCGGCGGGACACTATCTGACAGACGACATGACCTGACCGACCCAATGGAGACCGACATGCGCAAACTCGTCCTGATCGCCCTCGCGCTTTTCATCGCCGCGCCGGCCGCCGCGGTCGGACCGCACCAGCATGGGTGGCGGGCGTCTGAACGCCATCGCCGCGGGACGGCTCTACGACCGCGTTCTCACGCCGCAGCTCAATCCGAGCTTTTCCCTGGACAACATCGCCGAGAAGCAACTCTTCAACGATGTTCGCGCCGGGCGCAGCAATCTCAATGTCGTGCCGGAAGAGCAGCGGCATTATTTCGAGATGCAGATGGACATGGGACGGTAGAGGCCGGTCGGGAGCGGCGTCGCCAGATTGCCCATGACCGGGAAAGTTGATAAGAGCGCGCCGTGAGTAAGAATTTCGGACATACGGAATGCGAGGCATTCGTTCTGCAGGACAGAAAACGCCTGCCTTCGCGCTTTCATGCCCGCGTCGCGGTGTCGGCGCTGAACCGACTTCTGTGAGCATCATCCGCTCCCGGCCTTGAGCCGGTTCGCCAATTTCGACAGCTTATCACGGACACCAGGACAATGACCGCACCCCGCACCCTCTACGACAAGATCTGGGACGACCATATGGTCGACACCGCCGAGGACGGCACCTCGCTGCTCTATATCGACCGCCACCTCGTGCACGAGGTGACAAGCCCGCAGGCCTTCGAGGGGCTGCGCATGGCGCATCGCGAGGTTCATGCGCCGGCGAAGACGCTTGCCGTCGTCGACCACAACGTGCCGACGACGCCTGACCGCCACCAGGGCATCAAGAACGAGGAAAGCCGTATCCAGGTCGAGGCGCTGGCCAGGAACGCCGGCGATTTCGGCATCGAATACTATTCCGAGAACGACAAGCGCCAGGGCATCGTCCACATCGTCGGGCCCGAACAGGGTTTCACCCTGCCGGGCATGACCATCGTCTGCGGCGACAGCCACACCTCGACGCATGGCGCTTTCGGCGCGCTGGCGCATGGCATCGGTACGTCGGAGGTCGAGCACGTGCTCGCCACCCAGACGCTGATCCAGCGCAAGGCCAAGAACATGCTCGTCCAGGTGGACGGCAAACTGCCGGACGGCGTCACCGCAAAGGACATCATCCTCGCCATCATCGGCCATATCGGCACGGCCGGCGGCACCGGCTACGTGATCGAATTCGCCGGCGAGGCGATCCGTGCCCTGTCGATGGAAGGCCGCATGACGGTCTGCAACATGACGATCGAAGCCGGCGCGCGCGCCGGCCTGATCGCGCCGGACGAGACGACCTTCGAATATATCAAGGACAAGCCGCGCGCGCCGAAGGGTGAGGCCTGGGACATGGCGCTCGAATACTGGAAGACGCTGAAGAGCGACGAGGGCGCGCATTTCGACAAGGTCGTCACGCTCGACGCCGCCAATTTGCCGCCGATCGTCACCTGGGGCTCCTCGCCGGAGGATGTCGTCTCCATCGAGGGCGAGGTGCCGAATCCGGACGAGATCGAGGACGCCAACAAGCGCGCCTCGAAATGGCGTGCGCTGGAATATATGGGCCTGAAACCGGGCACCAGGATGACCGACATCGCGATCGACCGCGTCTTCATCGGTTCCTGCACCAATGGCCGTATCGAGGATTTGCGCGAAGTGGCGAAGATCGTCGAGGGCAAGACCGTCGCGCCGACCGTCAGCGCCATGATCGTGCCGGGCTCAGGCCTGGTGAAGGAGCAGGCCGAGAAGGAAGGTCTCGACAAGATCTTCCTGGAAGCCGGCTTCGAATGGCGCGAGCCGGGCTGCTCGATGTGCCTCGCGATGAACGACGACCGGCTGAAGCCGGGCGAGCGTTGCGCCTCGACCTCGAACCGCAATTTCGAGGGCCGCCAGGGCTTCAAGGGCCGCACCCATCTCGTCTCGCCGGCGATGGCCGCGGCCGCCGCGATCGCAGGCCACTTCGTGGACGTGCGCAAGCTTTAACATATTGCGATACCAACTGAATCAGCGGCGCCTTCGGGCGCCGTTTTCGGTTCAGCCAGGCACCAGGTGGTGCAGCACATAGAGCCAGACGGAGACCGTGGCAACGGCGAGCGTCATCGACAGCAGGAAGGCCGAGGCGGCAAGGCTGATCGCGCGGTCGTACATCACCGCGAAGACATAGATGTTCATGCCGGGCGGCATCGCCGCCAACAGCGTCGCGGCGCGCACCATGTCGGGCGGCAGGTCGAAGACGAAATGCGACAGCGTGAACGCGATCAGCGGATGCAGCAACAGCGACAAAGCCGCCACCATGCCGCTTTCGGCGAGATCGGCGCGCATCTGGTAGCGCGTCATCGCCGCGCCGACGCCGACAAGGGCCACCGGAATGGCCGCCGAGGCGATCATGTCGACCGCCGCCATGACCGGTTCGGGCAGGCTGAAACCCGACAGGTTGAGCGCCGCGCCGGCAAGGATGCCGATCATCAGCGGATTGACGACGATCGAGCGCCCGGCGACGGCAAACGTCTCGGAAAGCTTGCGGCCGTCGCGGCGCATCAATTCCATCGTGACGATACCGATCGCGTAAAGAACCGGGGCGTGGAAGGCGATGATGCCGAAGGCGGGCGTCAGCGGCGCCGTTCCGAAGGAGCGTTCGACAATGGCGACGCCGAGCAGGACCGAATTCGAAAACATCGCGGAAAAGCCGACGGCGACCGCCTCGCCGGGCCTGCGGCCAAAGACCTGGCGCGCCAGGAGAATGCCGACCGCGAAACAGACGAATGCGCCGGTATAGAAACTGACCAGCATCGGCACCGAGAAGGCGCCGTGGAAATCGAGCCGCTCGAGCGCGCGAAACAGCAGCACCGGCACGGCGAGCTTCACCGCGAAACCGTTGAGCGCGTCGGCGATGGAAGCCGGCAGGTATCCGGACCGGACCGCGCCCCAGCCGGTGGCGATGAGCAGGAAGACCGGCGCGACGGTGACGAGAATGGTGAGCATCGCTCCGCTTTAGAGCGGATTTCCCGATTGCGGAAGTGGACCGAACCGAATCATCGCGGTGCGGCATTCGGGCATTTGCTGGCGCGGGGAGCATATTTCGGGAAAATTGTGCGGCGCGGGAAAATCGGGACGGCGGGTTAACCTGAAATCAAACTCATGGGTCTATCGTTCGCGGCAATGCATCACCGGCCATCCGCCGGGGAGCGAGACAAGGTGCGACGGTGCAAGGGCAATCCTTCTTCCAACTGATCAGTCCGTTGATTTTTCTGGTGTTTTCGGTCGGTTTTGCCGTTCTGTGGCACTATGCGCGCGATGTTAGGGCGCTGCGCTTCTTCGCGCTGTCATATTTCCTCGGCGCATGCGCCTTCGTGGGGGATTTCCTGCGCCCGCTGATGTCGCCGGTCGTCGAGATCTATGCCACCAGCCCCTTCTATATCAGCATGGCCCTGTTCTTTTGCGGTGCGACATTCCTGTTCTATCGCGGCCGGGCGCCCTGGAAGGCACTCTGGCTGACAGGCGCGGCAATGTTGGCGCTCGTCAGCTGGTATCGCTTCGGCAAGGACGACATCGTCGCCCGCACGGTAGTGATGCATGCCGGTGTCTTCGCGATGATGGTGTATACCGCGTTTTCGCTTCACCGCGACATGACCCGGAGGATCGACCGGGTTCTGCAGGCGATCATCGTCATGAGCGCGATACAACTCGTCTGTCGCGGCGCTTTTATCGTATTTTTCGAAGGCTCGTCGCTGACGCAGGCGAATTATCCGAATTCGCTGTTGGCGTTGTTGGTGCATTTTTCGGTTTCGATCGTCGCGCTGGCGCTTGCGTTTAGCCTGTTCGTGATTTTCAGCATGGAAATCGTGACCCGGCTGACCCGGACCAGTGAAACCGATCCGCTGACCGGCGTCCTCAACCGGCGCGGCTTCGACAGCCGTATCGCGGCGCTCTACGAAGGTCCGAGCGGCGTCGACCACTGCCATGCGGTCGTCATGGCGGATATCGACCATTTCAAATCGGTCAACGACCGCCACGGACACGACGTCGGCGACGCGATCCTGTCGCGGTTCGCCCGCATTCTCGAGGGGGCCGCACGTGACGGCGATTTCGTCGTGCGCTGGGGTGGCGAAGAGTTCATGATCGTCATCACCAATTCCGATGCCGCGAGCGGCCGGCTCTATGCGGAAACGGTGCGCGCCGTGTTCGAATCGCAGAGTCACGACCGTCTCGGCGGCGACAGCGTCACTGCGAGCTTCGGCATCGCGGAGTGGCGGCAGGGCCAGACGGTTTCCGAGGTCAGCCGTCTCGCCGACATGGCGCTCTACCGCGCCAAGCGGGAAGGCCGCAACCGCGTCTGCATCCATCGGCCGGGCGTGCACGGGCACGGCGGCGAATGGGCGGTCGCGTAGCGGCTTGTCCGTTGCATCTACCGGGCGTATCACCGAATCATGACAAAGCTCCATACCCTGTTTCCGCTTGTTTTTGTTACCGTCCTTGCCGGTTGCGTTGGCCCCGGTTCCCAGGTTTCCACAAGCTCTCCCGTCCGCCAGGCCAGTTACCGGTGTTCCCATGACGCGACGCTGTCGGTCACCCGCTCGGGTTCGAGCGCGAGCGTCGTCGACAGCCGCGGCTTCGAAACGACCATGCCGGCCAGCCCCGCCGGCCAGTCGACGCGTTATTCGGAAGGCATCTATGCGCTGATTCTCGAAGGCCGCGACGCGACATGGTTCGTGTCGGGCGAAGTTCCCCTCGAATGCCGCCGGTGAGCGGTTTCGCTTTCCAAATCAGATATTTGGAAAGGTTCGGCGCAGTTTTTCGAAATCGGGTGGCTTTCCAATCGATTGAATATCGAGCGCGGTGTTGCATTGCACCCAAATCCCATTATGGGATGACGATGAAGCCGCTGCGATCCTTTGACGCGGCGGCCAAGCCAGCCTATTAACGGGTACGTCCCCGCGACGCATACGCCCGTAATCCAAACGAGGAGCAGCCTGAACGTGAGCGCTTCCAGTCCCGCGAGCAAGACAAACCGGCCGCTTTCGCCGCATCTGCAAATCTACAAGCTGATCCCGACCATGGTCATGTCGATCGTGCACCGCATCACCGGCGCGGCGCTCTATTTCGGCACGCTGCTGGTCGCCTGGTGGCTGATCGCGGCGGCCAGCGGGCCGGGCTATTTCGATTTCGTCAACGGCTTCTTCGGCTCGTGGTTCGGCATCCTGGTGCTGTTCGGCTACACGTGGGCGCTGATCCACCACATGCTGGGCGGATTGCGCCATTTCGTCTGGGACATGGGCTATCTGTTCGAGAAGCACACCGCCACCAGGCTTGCCTATGCAACGATCACGGCCTCGGTCGCGCTGACGCTGGTGATCTGGATCGTCGGCGCCATCGCGCGCTGATGCAGGAGGAAGAGATGTCGATTCTGACCCCCTATAAACGCGCCGCGGGCCTCGGTTCGGCCAAGGACGGCACCGGGCATTTCTGGCGCCAGCGCCTGACCGCCGTGGCCAACGTGCCGCTGATGATCGGCTTCGTGTGGATCATCGCGTCGTGCATCGGCGCGCCCTACGACGAGGTGCGCGCCACGCTCGGCAATCCGCTGGTCGCGGTGATCCTGCTTCTGACCGTGGTGAGCGGTCTCTACCATGCCAAGCTCGGCATGCAGGTGATCATCGAGGACTATGTGCATGGCGAGGGCGCGAAATTCGCGGCCCTGATGGCCAATGTATTCTTCACCTTTGTTGTCGGCGCGCTCGCCGTCTTTGCAATCCTGAAACTGGGTTTTGCGGGCTGAGACCAGCGCCGCGAGATCCGGTCCGCATTCCGGGGAACGATACCGATGAACACTGACGCTTCGAAAGCAGGGTCTGCCTACCGCACCGAGGATCACAAGTTCGATGTGGTCGTCGTGGGCGCCGGCGGCGCGGGTCTGCGCGCCACGCTCGGCATGGCCGAGCAGGGCCTGCGCACCGCCTGCATCACCAAGGTCTTCCCGACGCGCTCGCACACGGTCGCCGCACAGGGCGGCATCGCCGCCTCGCTGACCAACATGACGCCCGACTGCTGGCAGTGGCACATGTACGACACGGTGAAGGGCTCCGACTGGCTCGGCGACACCGACGCCATGCAGTATCTCGCCATGGAAGCGCCGAAAGCCGTCTACGAGCTCGAGCATTACGGCGTGCCGTTTTCGCGCACCGAGGACGGCAAGATCTACCAGCGCCCGTTCGGCGGCCACATGCAGAATTACGGCGACGGTCCGCCCGTGCAGCGCACCTGCGCGGCGGCCGACCGCACCGGCCACGCCATCCTGCACACGCTCTACGGCCAGTCGGTCAAGCACAAGGCGCAGTTCTTCATCGAGTATTTCGCGCTCGACCTGATCATGGACGATGACGGCCGCTGCACCGGCGTGGTCGCCTGGAACCTCGACGACGGCACCATCCACCGCTTCTCGGCGAAGATGGTGGTGCTGGCGACCGGCGGCTACGGCCGCGCCTTTTTCTCCTGCACCTCGGCGCACACCTGCACCGGCGACGGCAACGGCATGATCGCGCGTGCCGGCCTGCCGCTGCAGGACATGGAATTCGTGCAGTTCCACCCGACCGGCATTTACGGCGCGGGCTGCCTGATCACCGAGGGCGCGCGCGGCGAGGGCGGCTATCTGGTCAATTCCGAGGGCGAGCGCTTCATGGAGCGCTATGCGCCGTCGGCCAAGGACCTCGCCTCGCGCGACGTCGTTTCGCGCTGCATGACGATCGAGATCCGCGAAGGCCGCGGCGTCGGCAAGAACAAGGACCACATCTTCCTGCATCTCGACCACCTCGATCCGGCCGTCCTGGCGGAGCGTCTCCCTGGCATTTCGGAGTCCGCGAAGATCTTCGCCGGCGTCGACGTCACCAAGGAGCCGATCCCGGTGCTGCCGACCGTGCACTACAACATGGGCGGCATCCCGACGAATTACTGGGGCGAGGTGCTGAACCCGACCAAGGACAATCCCGATGCCGTCGCGCCCGGCCTGATGGCCGTCGGCGAGGCGGGCTGCGCCTCGGTGCACGGCGCCAACCGGCTCGGCTCCAACTCGCTGATCGACCTCGTCGTCTTCGGCCGCGCCGCCGCGATCCGCGCCGGCGAGGTGATCGACCGCGAGGCGGCGATCCCGGACGTCAACGAGGCGGCCTGCGAGAAGATCATGGATCGCTTCGACCGGCTGCGCCACGCCAACGGCTCGACGCCGACGGCCGTGCTGCGCGAGAAGATGCAGCGCGCCATGCAGGAGGACGCCGCCGTCTTCCGGACCCAGGAGAGCCTGGCGCAGGGCTGCAAGCGGATTTCGGCGATCTGGGGCGAACTGTCGGACCTCAAGGTCACCGACCGGTCGATGATCTGGAACTCCGATCTGGTCGAGACGCTGGAACTGGAAAACCTGATGGCCTGCGCCACCACCACGGTCCATGGCGCCGAAGCCCGCAAGGAAAGCCGCGGTTCGCACGCCCGCGAGGACTACGCGGAAGGCAGTTTTCCGGCCGCGACGACGAGAACTGGCGCAAGCACACGCTGGCCTGGGTCTCCGAGGACGGCAAGGTCTCGCTCGATTACCGGCCGGTGCACACCGACCTGATCGCCGAGGGCATCGACATCAAGAAGATCGCGCCGAAAGCACGGGTTTACTGAGGACTGCAGGAATGGTTGAACTCACACTCCCGAAGAACTCCAAGGTCAACGCGGGCAAGGTCTGGCCGAAGCCCGAGGGCGCGACCAATCTGCGCGAATACAAGGTCTATCGCTGGAGCCCGGACGACGGCGACAATCCGCGCATCGACACCTATTACGTCGACATGGACGATTGCGGCCCGATGGTTCTCGACGGCGCTGCTGTGGATCAAGAACAATGTCGATCCGACGCTGACGCTGCGCCGCTCCTGCCGCGAGGGGATTTGCGGTTCCTGCGCGATGAACATCGACGGCACCAACACGCTGGCCTGCACCAAGGGCACCGACGAGATCGACGGCGCGGTCAAGGTCTACCCGCTGCCGCACATGCCGGTGGTCAAGGATCTGGTGCCCGACCTGACCCAGTTCTACGCCCAGCACGCTTCGATCGAGCCGTGGCTGGAACCGAAGACGCCGGCGCCGGAGAAGGAATGGCGCCAGAGCCACGAGGACCGCGCCAAGCTCGACGGGCTGTACGAGTGCATCCTGTGCGCCTGCTGCTCGACGTCGTGCCCGTCCTACTGGTGGAACGGCGACCGCTATCTCGGCCCCGCCGCGCTGCTGCAGGCCTATCGCTGGCTGATCGACAGCCGCGATGAAGCGACTGGCGAGCGGCTCGACAACCTGGAAGACCCGTTCCGGCTCTATCGCTGCCACACCATCATGAACTGCACCCAGGCCTGCCCGAAGGGCCTGAACCCGGCCAAGGCGATCGCCGAAATCAAGAAGATGATGGTCGAGCGGCGGGTGTAGGGCTACCGGCAGCCTTCCAGCCAGACGTCGCCGTGATTGAGTGTCGCTTGTTGCGGGCGATTCTGTAACTGAATCAAAAGTATAAGGATCAAATGCCACGTTTGATCCGTCCTTTCCGGATGCAATTTTACGTAGCGGAATTTTGTGACTTGAAGGAGGCGCGCGAGAGCGCGTTTTTCATTCCGTTGCGTAATGTAATATCCAAAAATACATACAAAATCTTGTGATACTGCTCTTATAGACTCTTTAAGACTCTAAAACTACGAATGTCGTTGTTTTCTTGCGAGGTGACAATGGCGAATAATCGACCTTTAAGGAAATCTCGACGAAAATCGGTACGCCATATTTTAGCAATTACGATTCTTGCAGCGCTTTTTAATCTCTGCATCGGTATTATCGCCGTTGTTCATCTTGACAATGGTCGTCGCGACCATTCCATATACACAGTGACATCGTATTCATTGGCGGCGATTGTCGTTGGAATAGCGCTTCTGCTCTTCCTGCGAGATGCCTTTTCGGGGCCCGCACGTCATTTCCGGCCTTATTATCTGGCCGCTGTCATTCCAGTCTTCGTCTGGCTTGCCGTAAGGGAATATTTCGGCGCTTTCGACATCAACGCGATCGTCTATCACCTGATGGCCGGGGTGGGCGGCGCGACGCCCGAGCCGCTGCTGCTGTATTGCGTTTGCCTCTTCGCGGTGGCCTTTTTCTGCCTGAGCGGTGCCGTCTACATGCTGGGCATGTACGCGCCGAAACTGCGCAGGACAGTGAACCTATTGGCGGTGCCGTTCCTTCTCTTCAACCCGGTAACCGTGAACGGGGTCTACAGCCTGACGCGTCCCGTCACAGACCTGTCGCCGGGTAGTCCGCATTTCGCGCCAGCGGATGCGAAACATCCCCGGAGCGCCAGGCAACCGAACCTCATTCATATCTATCTGGAAAGCACCGAAGCGACTTTCGCGGAACTGGACGAAACCCGCGCTGCCATGGAACCGCTGATACGACTGACGAAACGAGGATTTTCCGCGACCGGTATTTCCCAGATCGAATTCACTGGCTGGACGATCGCGGGACAGGTGGCGAGCCAGTGCGGCGTGCCGCTGGTCTATCCCTGGGCGCAGCGGGTCAACGTTCATCCGGACAGCATGGATTTCATGCCAGGTGCGACATGCCTGACCGATATCCTGGCGCGTGACGGCTACCGGACGGAGTTCGTTAAAGGATTCCACCTTTCTTTCGCCGGCACGGATGCCTTTATCCGTTCCCATCACTATGATTCCGGCGTCGGACTGCTCGAACATCCTGGTTTTTCAGGTCCGCTTTCCGAATGGGGCGCTTATGACGATGGTATCCTTGATTTCTCCGTTGGCGAGATCGAGCGACTGCACCGGGCCGGTGAGCCGTTCTACTTCACGCTGACGACCAATGGCGGACATTTCCCGAACGGCGTCCTGTCTCCGGCATGCAGCGATGATCTTGCGCCGGGCGATCCACGGCTTCCGCTTGTTGCCGCGATCGACTGCACGAACCGGCTCACGGGGCGGTTCATCGACAGGCTCGAGAAAGCTGGCCTGCTGGAGAATACGATCGTGCTCCTGCAAAGCGATCATTTAATGATGCTCAACCCCCTGGACGCCCAGCTCGACGCGCGTTCCCGCCGGGACCTCTTGATCGCCTTCGGCCCTGGTGTTCCGCAGGGCGTCAGTGACCGGCCGGCGTCGATGGTGGACGTGTATCCGACAATTCTCGAACTGCTGGGCTACCTTCTGCCCGAACATCGCGCCGCGCTCGGCGTGTCGCTGCTGTCCGACAGGCCGACCCTGATCGAGGAACTCGGCAAGGACGAGCTCGATCATTCCATCGGGGCGGGCACGGTTCTGGCGCGGTCTCTGTGGACTTCGAACGGGAAAGCTGTGCAGGAAACGAACTGACGCCCCCTTTGACCGGTGTCAATCCGTTCGTACCGGTTTCGCAGTAGCCCGGACGAAATCAGCAAAGGGAAAACCGATGGCCGAGACCGACTGGATTGCATTCACCGACCAGACCAACAGGCGCATGGCCGAATTGCGCAAGGCGATGCCGGAGCCGTCGAAAGGTTTCGGGCAACTGGCGCAGGCGGCGATCGCGCCCGGCGCGCTCGATTCCAAAACCAAGGAGCTGATGGCGCTCGCCATCGGGATCACGGCGCGCTGCGACGGCTGTCTCGCCTTCCATGCCAAGGCGGCGAAGAAATATGGCGCCACGCGCGAGGAGGTGATCGATACCATCGCGGTGGCGCTCTATATGGGCGGCGGCCCGTCGATGATCTACGGCGCCGAAGCGCTCAGCGTGTTCGACGCGCTGGCGGACTGAAACAGGCCCGTGCCCGACGGGCGTCAGGCGGCGGCGCGGCGCTTGCGCCGCGCGGCCGCGATGCGTTCCTCGGCGATCGTCCGGGCGACCTCGCCGGTCGTCGCGCCGGTTTCCTCCGCACGGTCGAATATGCGGGCAAGCGTGGCCGGGATTTCCCGAACCTTCGCGAAGGCCGCGTCGCGGTCATACCCGCCGGGCGCCAGTTCGGCGGCGACGTTGATCAGCCCGCCGGCATTGATCAGGTAATCGGGCGCGTAGAGGATGCCGCGGTTCTTCAGGCGCCTGTCGTCTTCCGGGCGCGCCAGCTGGTTGTTCGCAGATCCGGCGACGACGGTTGCCTTCAGGCCGGGGATCGTCTGTTCCGACAGGATGCCGCCGAGCGCGCAGGGCGCAAGGACATCGGCGTCGGCGGTCAGGATCGCGTCGGGAGCCGTCTTGCGGGCGCCGAATTCGGTCACCGCGGCTTCGACGCGCCTGGCGTCGATGTCGGTCACGACCAGGGCGGCGCCGGCATCGTGGAGCTTTTCGCACAGGGACCAGCCGACCGCGCCGAGGCCCTGGACCGCGACGCGCAGGCCGTCGAGCGTGTTAGAACCGAGCCGGCGTCGTACCGCTGTCGCGAGGCCGAGAAAGACGCCTTCGGCGGTGATCGGCGAAGGGTTGCCGCTGCCGCCGATGGAGGTGCCGGTGACGTTCGGGGTGCGCCGGCGCAGGAAGTCGGCGTCGTCGAGCGTCATCCCGACGTCTTCCGCGGTGATGAAGCGGTCCGTCAGCGTCGCCAGCATCTCGGCATAGGCTTCCAGCATCTGCGGGGTCTTGCCGGTGCGGGAATCGGCGACGATCACCGCCTTGCCGCCGCCGAGCGGCAGTTCGGAGATGGCCGCTTTCAGCGTCATGCCGTGCGACAGGCGAAGCACGTCGGTGAGCGCGTCCTCGCGCGTCGGGAAAGGCCAGATGCGGGTGCCGCCGAGCGCGGGGCCAAGGACCGTCGAGTGGATCGCGACGATCGCGGTCAGGCCGCGTTTCCGGTCCTCGCCGAGCACGATGCGCTCGTGAGCGGCGAAATCGGCCAGATCGCGGGCTTCGTCCGTGATGTCGCGGATCGAAAGTGAGGCGGAAGGCTTCGCTTCAACGGCTTGGAAAATGCGCTCGGGCATGGCGGTGTCTCCTCACGAAATGTGAGGAAATGATACCGCCAAAACCGCGACATATGGTTGTTATCTCGGGCGTTCGCGCGTCAAATTCGGCATTTTCCGGGCGGCCATGCCGAAACAAAATTGCCCGGGGCGTTTCCGCCTCCGGGCGCGGACCGCGCGCTTCGCAACCGGTCTTTCCGCTCAGACGAGCTTCGCGTCGAGCGTGATCGTGATGGCGGCCAGCGCCCCGGAAACCGGGCATTCGGCCTTCGCCTTGCCCGCCAGTTCCTCGAACTTGGCCTGATCGATGCCGGGCACGGTCGCCTCGAGCACCAGCGCCGAGCCCTTGATGCCCTCGCCGGGCTTGACCTCGACGGTCGCGGTCGCCGCCAGCTTGTCGGCGGGGGTGCCGTTCTCGGCCAGGAAATGGGAAAGCTGCATGGCGAAGCAGCCGGCATGGGCGGCGGCGATCAGTTCTTCGGGATTTGTGCCCGACGTTCCGTCCTCGTCCTCGAAGCGGCTGCGGAAATCGTAGCGCTTCTCCTTGAGGACGCCGCTCTGCGTCGTGACGTTGCCGCGGCCGTTCTGCAGATCGCCGGTCCAGATTGCGGTTGCGTGCCTTTTCATGATTGTCCTCCATGCCGGGCTGGTTGTTCCCCACGGGCAATACCTGCGGCGCGGTTTTTCCAAATCAAGGGGGATCGGACGCGTATCGCCGCTCACGCAACCGTGTTCAAAACTGATTGGGCTCGCGCGGCGGCTTGTGGTTTCAGATGATGGAACGCTCCAGCAAAGGATCCGTCATGACACGCCTGAAACCAGCCGCCCTCGCGTCCATTCTCCTTGCGGCCTCGCTCGCGCCGCTTCCCGCTGATGCCGGAACCAAGTCCCTGGTGGTCGCCGGAGGCTGTTTCTGGTGCGTGGAGAGCGATTTCGACCATGTCGACGGCGTCGTCGCCACGACTTCGGGATATGCCGGCGGCGAGATGCAGAATCCGACCTACCGCAATCACGGAAATCACCGGGAAGTCGTCAAAGTTGACTACGACGACACCAGGACCGATTACCGCACCCTGGTGACGACATTTCTGCGTACGATCGACCCGACCGATCCCGGCGGCCAGTTCTGCGATCGTGGCCACAGCTACACCACCGCCATCCACGCCGCCAATGACCAGGAAGCGGCAATCGCCCGCGAGGCTGTCACGGACGCCGAAAAGCAACTGGGTCAAAAAGTCGTTACGGCAGTGGAAGGACCTGCGACTTTCTGGGAGGCGGAGGACTATCACCAGAACTACTACAAGAGCCAGGTCCGGCAGTTGACGCGTTTCGGCTATGTTACGCGGGCAAGCGCCTACAAGGGATACCGGAAAGGTTGCGGCCGCGATCAGCGGGTGCACGAGGTGTGGGGCGACCAGGCCTACAAGGGTGTGCACAAGGCTGGCATGTAAGAACCCGCTCTTGACGTAAGGGCCTATTAATACTTTGAAAATCCGGTCGCGACACGTTATGCGGCAGTCCGGCACTTCAAACTCGCGCTGATGTGTCATACTATCGATATACAAATCGGTGAGAGGACGGCTGACGCCCACCGGATACATGGCCATGGAATTCCAGAGCGCATCTTCGACATTTTCCGATATCGTCACGGGGCGTGCCGACGCGCGCTTGCAGAGCAACCTGCATATCGTGGATCAGCTGATCGAGGAACGCGGCCAGACGCTGGTCAAGCATCCGATGTGGCCGCTGATCCGTCCGGCGCTCTACAAGGTGCTCTATTACGACCAGGCCGTGCGCATGGCCAATGATGTCGCCGAAATCAGCGGCATCGATTGCTTTGAATATATCAGCCGGTTGCTGCAGCTCGACATATCGCTCGAGGGCAAGGAAAACCTGCCCCGCGAAGGCGGTTTCATCCTCGTCTCCAACCACCCGACCGGCATCGCCGACGGCGTGGCCGTCTACGACATGATGAAGGATACGCGGCCGGACCTGATGTTCTTCGCCAACCGCGACGCCATTCGCGTCAGCCAGCGGCTTTCGGAAGTCATCATCCCGGTCGAATGGCGCACGACCGAGAAGTCGCACGCCAAGAGCCGCGAAACGCTGGTGCGTACCAGCCGCGCCTTCTCGGACGGTCGGGCGATCATCCTGTTCCCGTCCGGACGCATCGCCTACTGGGCGAAGGGGCGGCTGAACGAGCGGCCCTGGCAGGCGACCGGCGTTCACATGGCGAAGCGCTACAACGTGCCGATCGTTCCGATGCACATGAGCGCGCGCAATTCGAAGCTGTTCTACCTGCTGTCGCACCGCACGCCCGAACTGCGCGACATGACGGTGTTCCACGAACTGCTCAACAAGAAGGGCCAGCCCTTCAAGATGACAATTGGCAAGCCGATCGAGCCGGACGTGCTGGAAGGCGACGTGCAGGACCTGACCGTGCACATGCAGAAGCATTGCGAGCATGTGCTGCGCGATGATCCGGGCGCCGAATTCATCGGCTGATCAGTTCTTCAAGGCAAACAAAAAGCCCGCCGATCCGGCGGGCTTTTTTCATGCGGCGGGAAGCCGGATCAGACGATCTTCTGGCCGGTCTTCGCCCAGTCGGCGAGAAAGCCCTCCAGGCCCTTGTCGGTCAGCGGGTGCTTGACCAGCGCCTTCAGCGTCGCCGGCGGAACGGTCGCCACGTCGGCGCCGATCAGGGCGGCTTCCTTGACGTGGTTCACGGTGCGGATCGAGGCGGCGAGGATTTCGGTCTGGAAGCCGTAATTGTCGTAGATCGTGCGAATCTCGCCGATCAGTTCCATGCCGTTTATGCCGGTGTCGTCGAGACGGCCGATGAAGGGCGAGATGAAGGTCGCGCCGGCCTTGGCGGCGAGCAGCGCCTGGGTCGCCGAGAAGCACAGTGTCACGTTGACCTTGCGGCCCTCGGTCGTCAGCGCCTTGCAGGCCTTCAGGCCGTCGAAGGTCAGCGGCACCTTGATGCAGATGTTGTCGGCGATCTTCGCCAGTACCTCGGCTTCCTTCATCATGCCGTCGAAATCGAGCGCCGTGACCTCGGCGGAAACGGGACCGTCGACAATCCCGCAGATTTCTTTCGTGACCTCGGTGATATCACGGCCGGCTTTCATGATCAGAGACGGATTGGTGGTTACGCCATCAAGCAGACCGATGTCGTTCAACTCGCGGATTTCCTTCACGTCAGCTGTGTCGACAAAGAATTTCATGGCATCGCCCTCGGTTGTCCCGCGTCGCGGAGGTTTTCGATCGGGCTTCCGTTTAGACCAAAGAGTGGGCAAGGTCACGGGGTAATGAAGCAAGATTCGTCACGCATTTCCTCCACGGTGCCGGTTCTCGTTCCGACGCCCTCGGAACGGCCGTACACCTATGTCGTGCCGGAGGGGATGTCGGTCGAGCCCGGGTCGATTGTCGCCGTGCCGCTCGGCCCGCGCCTGGTGGCGGGCGTCGTCTGGGACGCGGAGAGCGCCGAAAAGGTCGATCCGAAGAAGCTGCGCGCGATCGAGCATGTGTTCGACTGTCCGCCGGTCGCGCCCGACATGCGCCGCTTCGTCGACTGGGTCGCCCGTTACACGCTGTCGGCGCCGGGTATGGTCGCGCGCATGGTGCTGCGCGTGCCGGCGGCCTTCGATCCCGAGCCGCCGACGCCCGGCCTGCGCAGGACGGAAGCGCTTCCCGACCGCATGACGCCGGCGCGCGCGCGCGTGCTGGACCTTGCGTCCGACTGTCTCGGCTGGACGCGTTCGGGCCTGGCGCATGCCGCCGGCGTTTCGCTGTCGGTCGTCGACGGTCTCGTCAAGGCGGGCTCGTTTGACGGAGATCGAGCTGCCGCCGATGCCGGTCGTCGCGATACCCGACCCGGATTACGACGCCGCCGACCTGTCGGGCGACCAGCGGGCGGCCGCCGACGCTTTGCGCGCCCGGGCCTCGGAAGGAGGCTTTTCGGCGACATTGCTGGAAGGCGTAACCGGTTCCGGCAAGACCGAGGTCTATTTCGAGGCGATCGCCGCGGCGCTGGAACAGGGAAAACAGGTGCTCGTCCTGCTGCCCGAGATCGCGCTGACGCAGACATTCCTGGAGCGCTTTCATGGCCGCTTTGGCGCGCCGCCCGCCGAATGGCATTCCGACCTCGCGCCGAAGACGCGCGAAAAGGTCTGGCGGCAGGTCGCCGACGGGCGCGTCCGTGTGGTCGCCGGTGCGCGTTCGGCGCTGTTCCTGCCGTTTCGCGAGCTCGGCCTGATCGTCGTCGACGAGGAGCACGATCCCGCCTACAAGCAGGAGGACCGCGTCTTCTACCACGCCCGCGACATGGCGGTGGTGCGCGCCCATATCGGCGGTTTCCCGGCGGTCCTCGCGAGCGCGACGCCGTCGGTGGAGACGCGCTTCAACGCGGAATGCGGGCGCTATCGCCATGTGCGGCTCGACCGGCGTTTCGCCGAAGCCGCGATGCCGGAACTGCGTACGATCGACATGCGCCGCACGCCGCCGGCGCGCGGCAAGTTCCTGTCGCCGCCATTGCTGAAGGCGATCGGCGCGACGCTGGAGAAAGAGCAGCAGTCGCTTCTCTTTCTCAACCGCCGCGGTTACGCGCCGCTGACGCTTGTGCCGGGTCTGCGGCCACCGATTCCAGTGCCCGGACTGTTCGAGCTGGCTGGTCGAGCACCGGTTCCGCGGCCAGCTTCTGTGCCATCATTGCGGCCATCACGAGCCGGTGCCGGAAGCCTGTCCGGAATGCGGCACGCTCGACCATCTCGTCGCCTGCGGACCGGGCATCGAACGCATCGCCGAGGAGGTCGTCGAGGCGTTCCCGGATGCGCGCACGATCGTGCTGTCGTCGGACATGCTCGGCGGCGTGAAGCGGCTGCGGCTCGAACTGGAGGCGATCGAGAAGGGCGATGTCGACATCGTCATCGGCACGCAGCTGGTCGCCAAGGGCCACAACTTCCCGAACATGACGCTGGTCGGCGTCGTCGATGCCGATCTCGGTCTGGCGAACGGCGATCCGCGCGCCGCCGAGCGCACCTTCCAGCTTCTCAGCCAGGTGACCGGCCGGGCCGGGCGGACCGGCAAGAAGAGCCTCGGCCTGATCCAGACCTTCCAGCCGGAGCATCCGGCGATGCGCGCGATCGTGTCGGGCGATGCGGAGGCCTTCTACCAGAACCAGATCGGCGAGCGCGAACGCGGGCACCTGCCGCCCTTCGGGCGTCTCGCCTCGATCATCGTTTCCGCCAACAGCCGCGCCGAGGCGGAAAACCACGGCCGGGCGCTGCGCGCCGCCGCGCCGGCACGGCGAGATCATGGTGCTGGGTCCCGCCGAGGCGCCGCTGGCGCTGATCCGCGGGCGGCACCGGTTCCGGCTGCTCGTGCACGGGCCGGAGCGGGCCAATCTGCAGGCCTTCCTGCGCGCCATGATCGGCAGTGCGCCGCGCCCGCGCGGCTCCGTGCGCGTCAGCATCGACATCGATCCGCAAAGTTTCCTTTGACAAGCAGATGGCCCGTCGGCATGCACGGGTAACCTGCCGAAAGCGATCAAGTGTCTCCGACCACGCCCCGTACCGATGTCGATGCCGAAGCGATGCCGCCCGTTGCGCTGGCGCTGTCGCTCGGCATGTTTCTCATGTTCGCGCTGCTCGACACTTCCGCGAAATACCTCGTCACCTCCGGGCTGACGGCTTTTTTCGTCGTCTGGTGCCGTTTCGCTTCGCAGGCGCTCGTCCAGTTCGCCCTGTCGCGCGCATGGGCCAACGCCGATGTCTGGCGGATACGCAACTTCCTTCTGCAGCTGCTGCGCGGGCTTGCCCTGCCTCTGACGACGTTCCTGAACTTCAAGGCGCTGGAGACGCTGCAACTGGCGCAAACGGTATCCGTCTTGCTGTCGGCGCCGATGGTGGTCACGGCGCTCGCGGGCCCGCTGCTCGGCGAGTGGGCCGGGCCGCGCCGCTGGATGGCGATCATGGTCGGCTTTGTCGGCGTCCTCGTCGTCGTGCGTCCCGGCACGGCGATGTTCGACTTCGCCATTCTCTATTCCATCGGGGCGACCTTCGTTTACGCGCTCTATTCGATCCTGACCCGCAAACTGGCCGGCACGGAAACCCAGGCGAGCCTGGTTTTCTATCCCTCCCTCGTCGGCGTCCTGCTGCTCGGGCCGTTCGCCTGGACGGACGCGGCCCTGCCCACAACGCTCTTCGACACGGCGCTTCTTTGCGTGTTCGGGGTTTTCGGCCTGATCGGCCACACCATGTTCATCAAGGCGAGCCGCATTGCCAGCGCGCCGAAACTGGCCCCGTTCGTCTACAGCCAGCTTTTGTGGATGACGCTGCTCGGTTTTATCGTCTTCGGCGACCTGCCGGACCGGTGGACCGTGGTTGGCGCCGCGATCATTTGCGCCAGCGGCCTCTATCTGATGTATCGGGAACGCGTGCTGCGATTGTCGCGGATCTCCGCTCCTGTCGAGCGCTGAGACGTGCAGGCGAGAACAAGGAAACGGGACAAACCATGATCTCCATCATCCCCCCGCAATCACCCGGCGAATGGCTTTCCTGGGCTTCGGCCATCGTCACGCTGGTCTTCGGCCTGATGTGCCTTCTTACGCCGCGGCTGTCGCTGCGCATCATGCGGCTGAAGCCCGTCGATGGCGTGCCGGAAGCGGTATCGGAGAGCCGGGCGACGATGGCGGGCTTCTATCTCGGCACGGCGCTGACCGCGATCGTCTTCAACCAGCCGTTCATCTGGCTCGTGCTCGGGGCGGGCTGGGCGTTCACCGCGTTCGGGCGCCTCGTCTCGATCCTGTTCGATCGCGGCAACACCGCATTCAACTGGATATCGATCGCGATCGAGATCGCCCTGGCGGCGGGGCCGCTTGTTTATGTCTTCGGAATCGTGCCGTAGAGTCAGGCGAATGCGGCCGGAATCCGCCGATTCTGCGACAAAAGGCGGCCGTGGTCGTGTTGCGCGCGCCAAAAGCATGTGCTAGACGGCTCGCAATTCACAGACGGCGCGCGACTTTCGTGCTATTTTGTGAATCAGAAATATCAACAAGATCAATGCGTTGCGCAAAGCCAATCGGCCCGGCTCCGTGTGCGTGTTGGAATTAAACAGAGAAGCGATTGCCAGTGGCCAAATCATCTCGCAATTCCGGTGTTGCTTCCCGTTACGCACAGTCTCTTTTCGACATCGCGCTCGAGTCCAATTTGCTCGCCAAGGTCGAGGAGCAACTGACCGCGTTCGAGGCGCTTATCAACGAGAGCGAAGACCTGCGGCGCCTGATCGGCAGCCCGGTCTTTTCCACCGACGAGCAGTTGCGGGCGATCACCGCGGTTGCCGAGAAGGCCGGCCTCGACGGGCTGGTCGCAAATTTCCTGAAGGTCGTTGCCTCCAATCGCCGCCTTTTCGCGGTGCCGGGCATGATCGAAGCCTTCCGGGCGATTGCCGCCGAGCACAAGGGCGTCGTCGCAGCTGACGTGACCAGCGCCTTCAAGCTCACGGCAGTCCAGGAAAAGGAACTGAAGGCGACGTTGAAGGATGTCGCCGGTAAAGACGTCGAGATCAACATGACCGTCGATCCGTCGCTTCTCGGCGGTCTGATCGTCAAGATCGGCTCGCGCCAGATCGACACGTCACTTCGCACCAAATTGTCATCAATGAAGCTCGCGCTTAAAGAGGTCGGCTGATGGATATTCGCGCCGCGGAAATTTCCGCAATCCTTAAGGACCAGATCAAGAATTTCGGACAGGAAGCCGAAGTTTCCGAAGTGGGCACCGTGCTGTCCGTCGGCGACGGCATCGCCCGCGTCTACGGTCTGGACAATGTTCAGGCCGGCGAGATGGTCGAATTCCCCGGCGGCATTCGCGGCATGGCCCTGAACCTCGAAACCGACAATGTCGGCGTCGTGATCTTCGGGTCCGACCGCGAGATCGGTGAAGGCGACATCGTCAAGCGGACCGGCGCCATCGTTGACGTGCCGGTGGGCAAGGAACTGCTTGGCCGCGTCGTCGACGCGCTCGGCAACCCGATCGACGGCAAGGGCCCGATCAAGACCAAGGAACGCAAGCGCGTCGACGTCAAGGCGCCCGGCATCATGCCGCGCAAGTCGGTGCATGAGCCGATGTCGACCGGCCTGAAGGCCATCGACGCCCTGATCCCGGTCGGCCGCGGCCAGCGCGAGCTGGTCATCGGCGACCGCCAGACCGGCAAGACCGCGATCATCCTCGACACGTTCCTCAACCAGAAGCCGATCCACGACAACGGCCCGGAAAAGGAAAAACTCTACTGCGTCTACGTCGCCATCGGCCAGAAGCGTTCGACCGTCGCGCAGTTCGTGAAGGTTCTCGAAGAGCGCGGCGCTCTCGAATACTCCGTCATCATCGCGGCGACCGCGTCCGACCCGGCGCCAATGCAGTATCTGGCGCCGTTCGCCGGCTGCACGATCGGCGAATATTTCCGCGACAACGGCATGCACGCCCTGATCGGCTATGACGACCTGTCCAAACAGGCCGTCGCCTACCGCCAGATGTCGCTGCTGCTGCGCCGTCCGCCGGGCCGCGAAGCCTATCCGGGCGACGTCTTCTACCTGCATTCGCGCCTGCTGGAACGCGCCGCGAAGCTGAACGAGGATCATGGCGCCGGTTCGCTGACCGCGCTGCCGATCATCGAAACCCAGGCCAACGACGTGTCGGCCTACATTCCGACCAACGTGATCTCGATCACCGACGGCCAGATCTTCCTCGAGACCGACCTGTTCTTCCAGGGCGTCCGCCCGGCCGTGAACGTCGGCCTGTCGGTGTCGCGCGTCGGCTCGGCCGCGCAGATCAAGGCGATGAAGCAGGTCGCCGGCTCGATCAAGGGCGAGCTCGCGCAGTACCGCGAAATGGCGGCCTTCGCGCAGTTCGGCTCCGACCTCGACGCCGCCACGCAGCGCCTGCTCAACCGCGGCGCGCGCCTGACCGAACTCCTGAAGCAGCCGCAGTTCTCGCCGCTGAAGACGGAAGAGCAGGTCGCGGTGATCTATGCCGGCGTGAAGGGCTATCTCGACAAGCTCGCCGTCAACCAGGTCGGCAAGTTCGAGCAGGGTCTGCTCAGCCACATGCGCACCGACGGAAAGGAAGTGCTCGAGGCGATCCGCTCCGAGCAGAAGCTTTCCGACGAAATCGAGGCCAAGCTGAAGGCGGAGATCGACGCTTTCGCGAAGTCGTTCGCGTAAGGCGCGGGTCGAAACCAGGGAACGGAACAGTCCGGCATGCCTTCACTCAAGGACCTTCGAAACCGCATTGCCTCGGTCAAGGCGACGCAGAAGATCACCAAAGCCATGCAGATGGTGGCGGCAGCGAAGCTTCGCCGTGCGCAGGACGCCGCCGAAGCCGCGCGGCCCTACTCGCAGCGCATGGGCGCGGTGCTCGCCAACGTCGCCCAGACGCTCGGTGACGGCGACGACGCACCGAAGCTGATGGTCGGCACGGGCAAGGACGACACGCACCTGCTGCTCGTCTGCACCGCCGAACGCGGGCTTTGCGGCGGCTTCAACTCGTCGATTGCGCGGCTTGCGCGTGAGCATGCCCGCAAGCTCCTCGCCGACGGCAAGACGGTCAAGATCATCACCGTCGGCAAGAAGGGCTACGATATCCTGCGCCGTGATCTCGGCAATCACGTCATCGACCGCGTCGATCTGCGCGCGGTCAAGAACCTCGCCTTCTCCGATGCGAATTCGATCGGCAAGAAGGTGATCGACCTGTTCGACGATGGCGAGTTCGATGTCTGCACGCTGTTCTACTCGGAGTTCAAGTCGGTGATCTCGCAGATCCCGACCGCGCAGCAGCTGATTCCGGCCCAGGCCGAAGGGGCCGAGGCGCAGACAGCCGGCGACGCGATCTACGAATACGAGCCCGATGCGGGCACGATCCTCTCCGACCTCATTCCGCGCAACATCTCGGTTCAGGTTTTCCGGGCGCTGCTCGAAAACGCCGCTTCCGAACAGGGCGCGCGCATGAGCGCGATGGACAATGCCACGCGCAACGCGGGCGAAATGATCGACAAGCTGACGATGAGCTACAACCGCCAGCGTCAGGCTCAGATCACCAAGGAACTCATTGAAATTATTTCTGGCGCGGAAGCGCTCTAAGAAAGGGTAACACGATGGCAAAAGCAGCAGCAAAGAAACCGGCCGCCGTGAAATTGGCCAAGGGCCCGGAAGGCAAAGTCGCCCAGGTGATCGGCGCCGTCGTCGACGTGCAGTTCTCCGGGCATCTGCCGAAGATCTTGAACGCGCTCGAAACGATCAACAACGGCCAGCGCCTCGTTCTGGAAGTCGCGCAGCATCTCGGCGAGAGCACCGTTCGCTGCATCGCGATGGACTCGACGGAAGGTCTCGTTCGCGGCCAGCCGGTCGTCGACACGGGCTCGCCGATCATGGTTCCGGTCGGCCCGCAGATGCTCGGCCGCATCATCAACGTCATCGGCGAGCCGGTTGACGAAGCCGGCCCGGTCAAGGGCGAGGAAATGCGCGGCATTCACCAGCCGGCGCCGGAATATACCGAGCAGTCGACGGAAGCCGAAATCCTCGTTACCGGAATCAAGGTTCTCGACCTGCTGGCTCCCTACGCCAAGGGCGGCAAGATCGGCCTGTTCGGCGGCGCGGGCGTCGGCAAGACCGTGCTCATCCAGGAACTGATCAACAACATCGCGAAGGCGCATGGCGGCTACTCGGTGTTTGCCGGCGTCGGCGAGCGCACCCGCGAGGGCAACGACCTCTATCACGAGTTCGTCGAGTCCGGCGTGAACAAGGAAGGCGGCGGCGAGGGCTCGAAGGCGGCGCTCGTTTACGGCCAGATGAACGAACCGCCGGGCGCACGCGCACGCGTCGGCCTGACCGGCCTGACCATCGCCGAATATTTCCGCGACCAGGGCCAGGACGTGCTGTTCTTCGTCGACAACATCTTCCGCTTCACGCAGGCGGGTTCGGAAGTGTCGGCGCTTCTCGGCCGTATTCCCTCGGCCGTGGGCTACCAGCCGACGCTGGCGACCGACATGGGCGCGCTTCAGGAGCGCATCACGACGACGACCAAGGGTTCGATCACCTCGGTGCAGGCCATCTACGTGCCGGCCGACGACCTGACCGACCCGGCACCGGCGACCTCGTTCGCCCACCTCGACGCGACGACGGTTCTCAACCGCGCGATCTCCGAGAAGGGCATCTACCCGGCCGTCGATCCGCTCGACTCCACCTCGCGCATGCTCGACCCGCAGGTCGTCGGCGAGGAGCATTACCAGGTCGCCCGTGACGTGCAGCAGACGCTGCAGCGCTACAAGTCGCTGCAGGACATCATCGCCATCCTCGGCATGGACGAGCTGTCGGAAGAGGACAAGCTGACCGTGGCGCGCGCCCGCAAGATCGAGCGCTTCCTGTCGCAGCCGTTCTTCGTCGCCGAAGTCTTCACCGGTGCGCCGGGCAAGCTCGTCGATCTCGCCGACACGATCAAGGGCTTCAAGGGCCTCGTCGCAGGCGATTACGACCATCTTCCCGAAGCCGCCTTCTACATGGTCGGCACCATCGAGGAAGCCATGGAAAAGGCACAGCGTCTGGCTGCGGAAGCAGCCTGACGCGCGCCGTGAGGCAAGCGGGGTAACGCCATGAACCGGTTGGTCGCAGTTGCTGAGATCGCTCTCGCCGGCGCGCTGACCGGGCTCGTGATCGGGCCGGATTCGCTCGATCAGTTCTTTGGCATAGACTTCGCCAATTCGACCGCGTTCAACGTGATCGCCGGGACGCTGATCGGGACGGTGCTCGGCTTCGTCGCGACGCTGTCAGAAAAACAGGCTGAGTGATCTGAGATATGGCTGACGCATTCAAATTCGAACTGGTCTCTCCGGAGCGGCTTCTGGTGTCGGAAGACGTGCTGGAAGTGGTCGTGCCGGGCCAGGAAGGCTATTTTACCGTCCTTTCCAAGCACGCTCCGGTGATGGCGACGCTGCAGCCGGGCGTGGTCGAGGTGAAGAACGCCTCCGGCAACACGGAACGCTATTGCGTCTTCGGCGGGTTCATCGACATCGTTCCGGACTCCTGCACGCTGCTCGCCGAATCCGCGGTCAATGTGAAGGACATCGATGCTGCCGACGTCGCCGAGCGCATCCAGCACGCGCGCGAGGATCTGGCCGACGCGAAAGGCGACGAGGCGGTCACCAAGGCGCAGATGTATCTCGACCAGCTGACCACGCTGGAGAAGCGCGATCCTTCCGGCATAAGGCCCAAGTCCAAATGTGTTCGAGAGGCCCGCATTGCGGGCCTTTTTCGTTTCAGGCGCCGGAGAATGCGTCCGGATAGGTGACGGCGCCGCGATAGTCCGACACGGCGCCGGGCAGCAGTTCGAGCGCCATGAAATTCGGCCCCGGCCAGGGCGACCCGACGTGCTCGGCAAGCCCGGATTTGAAACCGAAGCGGCCGTAATAGACCGGATCGCCGAGGACGAAGATCGAGTGCCAGCCCTCGTCGCGGGCTTTCGCGATGGCATGGTTGGTCAATTCCGTTCCGATCAGGAAATCGCGCCATTCGGGATCGACGCCGAGCGGAGCGAGCGCGAGGCTCCTTTCCGGGCCGGCCAGTTCGGTCAGCAGGATATGGCCGACGATCATGCCGTCGAGATCCGCGACCATCGAGATCGTCTCTTCCGGGCCTTCGATCAGCCGGTCGACCAGTTTCGCCTCCGCCTCGCCGCCGAAGGCACGGCGCTGGACCGCCAATATGCCGAGGCGGTCTTCCGGTTCGCCCGCGCGAAACGCGATTTTTTCGAGGATCATGTCCAACCTCGCTTTCCGGCGTCCGATCCGGCGCCTGCGCATGTCATGTCTTCAGGCCAAGCAATTCACCCTGCAGCGACAGCGCGACAGCCGCCTGCGCGTGCAGCGCGGTCGTGTCGAACACGGGCAGGGCGGCCGTGTCGGCGGAGACCAGCATGGTGATCTCGGTGCAGCCGAGGATCACCGCCTCGCAGCCGGCCCATTTCATGTGATCGATGACCTGGCGAAACCGGGCGGCCGAAACCGCGTTGACCGTCCCGAGGCACAGCTCATCGTAAATGATGCGGTGGATGTCGGCGCGCTCCTCCTCGTCGGGAATGGCGACATCGAGATGAAAGCGGCTTTCGAGGCGGTGGCGGTAGAACCGCTCCTCCATGGTGAAGCGGGTCGCCAGCAGGCCGACCTTCCTGTATCCGGCCTTGACGATCGCCTCGCCGGTCGGATCGGCGATGTGGAGCAGCGGCAGGCCGGACCCTTCCTCGATCTCGTCGGCGAGCTTGTGCATGGTGTTGGTGGCGATCACCAGGAACGAGGCGCCGCCCGCCTTCAGGGATTTCGCGGCGTCGACGAGAATGCGGGCGCACTGGCCCCATTTGCCCTCGTGCTGGAGGTGCTGGATCGGCTCGAAATCGACGGAATGCATCAGGATGCGCGCCGAATGGTGACCGCCGAGCGCGGCCCGCGTGGCCTCGTTCATCGCGCGATAATAGATCGCCGTCGATTCCCAGCTCATGCCGCCAAGGAGCCCGATCAGCATCATGGGGCCGTCACTCCCGCCAGATGCCCGAAAACGCGCACCAGTTCGTCATATACCCCGCGCTTGAACGGAACGATCAAGCCGGGCAGGTCCGCCATCGGCAGCCACGCCCAGTCGTCGAATTCGCGCTCGTGGCCGTCCGGCGGCGGATCTATCCGGATCTCGCTGTCGTCGCCGGTGAAGCGGAAGGCGAACCATTTCTGCGTCTGTCCGCGATATTTGCCCTTCAGGCCGATGCCGATCATTTCGGACGGCAGATCGTAATTGATCCACTGCGGCGCTTCCTCGATCAGTTCGACCGAGCGCATGCCGGTCTCCTCGTAGAGTTCGCGCAGGGCGGCGGGCAGCGGGTCCTCGTTCTTGTCGATGCCGCCCTGGGGCATCTGCCAGAGCTTCGGGTGGCCGGTATATTCGGTGTTGCCTTCCTTGGCCCGCTTGCCGGCCCAGACGAGGCCGTCGCCGTTCAGCACCATGATGCCGACGCAGGGGCGGTAGGGCAGGTCTTGCGGCGCGGGTTTTGTCTTGGTCTTGGCCATGTCCGGTCCTATCGCGCCAGTGCGGAAACACCGACGATTTCGAATCCGCGTTTCTTGGCGCCGTTCGCCCAGGCCGCGACGGTGTCGACCGTCGCCTCGAAGGCCGATCCGGTGCCGATCGCATAGCCGTTCACTTCGGCGATCTTTTCCAGCTCCTTCAGCCGCGCATTGATGGCCGACGGATCCTGTGTCGTGTCGAGCACGACCTGCCCGGATACATAGGGGACATCATAGGCGCGGGCGAGCGATGCCAGCTGCTTGCCGCCGGCGGTGCCGTCGTTCATGTACAGCAGCCCGCGTTCGCCGACCTCGCGCAGGACCGGTCCGATCGCCTTGTCGTCGGTCGCGAAGCGGCCGCCGAGATAGTTGACGATGCCGGTATAATTGGTGATCCGGCCGAGCGCCCAGCGCAAATTGGCCAGATTGGCCTCCTTCGTCGCCTCCACGGTCAGGGTCTGCGGTCCGGGATCGCTTTGCGGATAGTCGAACGGCTCCATCGGAACCTGGACGAGCAGTTCGTGCCCGGCCTTGCGCGCCTCGCTCATCCAGCGCTCGAGGCTGTTGCCCTGCGGCGCGAAGGCAAGCGTGATTTCCGGCGGCAGATCCTTGAGCGCGCGCAGCGTGCCGGTCTGCGAGAGGCCGAGGCCGCCGATGACGACGGCGATGCGCTTGCCGCCGGCCGAGGACCAGGGCCGCGCATAGATATCCATCGGCCGGCGCCCGTCCGGCGCACGGACCGGCAGCTCGCCCCATTTGCTCGATTCAAGCGCCTGCTCCTCGGGCAGGTGGGCGACCTGCAATGGCTGGCCGACGGTGGCCGCGGAGGGATCGCGCACGATGATGATCTTCGGACCGCCTTCGGATATGCGGCCCTCGGCGACCGGCGGACCCGCATCGGGTGTCGTGGCGGCCGCATCGGTGCCGGCATCCCGTGATGCGTCGCCGGGCTTGCCGTAGACGATATTGACGCCGGACGTGTCGCCCTGCGCGGGCGCTGCGACCGATCCGGTCACCGGACCCGCATCGGCAGACGGTTCGGCGGTCTGTTCGGCAAGCGCGATCGGCGCGGTGTCGGGCAGGGGATCGCGCAGGAAGGCCGCATAGGCATTGAGGCCGACGATGCAGATGAATATGCCGGCGGCAACCGGGACGACACCGCGGCCGCTTCGTTCCCGGGGTGGCTTTTCGGAAGGCGACCGACGCCCGGTCGCTCCGGCAGGTTTGCTGCCGGACTGTCCAAGGGGTGTGTTGAGATCGGTCATCGTCTGTTACCGCCGCGAATCAAAAAGGCCACCGGTTACGGTGGCCTTTTGTAACATGGGTTTTCGTGCCTTTGGCAACGGATCAGTTCGGCAGCGCCTTTGCCGGATCCGGCGGATAGGACGGATCGGACTTCTCGCCGCGCATCAGGGCCAGCGCGAATTTGAGCTGGTCATCCTTCTCGGAGTCTTGCGGCACATAGGCGATCGAGCCGGATCCTTTCGAATCCTCCTCGGCGCCGGGAATGTGACCGCGCAGATCCGATTCGCCGCGGGTCAGGTCGCGACCGAGCAGTTCTTCCGGAATGGTCTGGTCGACCTCGATGTCCGGCGTGATGCCCTTGCCCTGGATCGAGATGCCGGCCGGCGTGTAGTACAGCGCCGTCGTCAGGCGCAGGGCGCCGTTTTCGCCGAGCGGGATGATCGTCTGGACCGAGCCCTTGCCGAAGGACTGGGTGCCGATGACAGTCGCGCGGCGATGATCCTGCAACGCGCCGGCAACGATTTCCGAGGCACTCGCCGAACCGCCGTTGATCAGGACCACCAGCGGCTTGCCGCCGGTCAGATCGCCCGGCCGTGCCGAATAGCGGCGGCTGTCGCGGTCGTCACGGCCGCGCGTCGAAACGATCAGGCCCTTGTCGAGGAAGGCGTCGGAGACGTTGATCGCCTGGTCGAGCAGGCCGCCCGGATTGAGGCGGAGATCGAGGATGAAGCCCTTCAGCTTGTCCTTGCCGATTTCCTCGGTCAGCTTGTCGATGCCCTGCTGGAGGTCGTCGAAGGTCTGCTCGGTAAACGAGATCACGCGCAGATAGCCGATGTCGTTTTCGGCGTGGTAGCGCACCGCCTGGACCTTGATGATGTCACGGACGACCGTGATGTCGAGCGGCTTGTCGGCGCCTTTGCGCAGGATCGTCAGCTTGATCGGCGTGTTGACCGCACCGCGCATCTTGTCGACGGCGTCCTGGAGCGTCAGGCCGCGGACTTCCTCGCCGTCGATCTTGGAGATCAGGTCGCCGGCAAGGACGCCGGCCTTTTCGGCGGGCGTGCCGAACATCGGCGTGATCACCTTGACGAGTTCGTCCTCCATGGTGACCTCGATGCCCAGACCGCCGAATTCACCCTTGGTCTGGGTGCGCATGTCGGCCGCGTCTTCGGCGTTCATGTAGGAGGAATGCGGATCGAGCGAGGCAAGCATGCCGTTGATCGCGCTCTCGATCAGCTCCTTGTCGCTCGGCTGTTCGACGTAGTTGGCGCGTACGCGCTCGAACACGTCACCGAAGATCGCCAGCTGTTTGTAGGTGTCGCTGCCCGCGGCGTTCGCCGAGATCAGGCCGTGGCCGGAAAAGGCCAGCATGGAGGCCGCCCCCATCAACGCGCCGGCGAACAACAGTGAGAACTTTCGCATCATATCCTTCATGTCCTTCCAGAACCGATCGTTTCCCACCAGGGACCCGGATCTACCGGTTTGCCATTTTTTCTGAACTCAACATAGAGCGTCGGGTTTTCATTTGCAGCGGCTGCGGCCGAAACGCTAGCCAAATGTATCGTACCCATCGCGCCTACCGGCTCGCCAGCCAAAACGAACTGACCCTGACTGACATCGATGCGCTCCATTCCGGCGAGTACCACATGATAGTCGTCACCGACATTCAGGATCAAGAGTTGTCCGTAGGAACGGAACGGGCCCGCATAGAGGACCCAGCCATCCGACGGCGCGGTTACATAGGCTCCGGGAGCGGCTTCGATCGTGTCGCCCTGAGTCCGGCTGCCATAGCCGTCATCGTCGCCAAATGCGGTAATTATGCGGCCAGAGACGGGCTTGGAGAGCTTGCCGGCGAGGTCCGAAAAGGCGTAGGCAGGCGTGATGCGCGCCGACGAAAGCGCTTGTTTTTCAGCGCGTTCGCGACCCTCGTCGATCCGGCGTTGGGCTTCGAGCCGCGCCGTCCGGGCGGCCTCGCGCGCCGACTGGATTTCCTGCTCGATCGAGCCGATCAGGTCCTGCAGGTTTGCCGCCTTCGACGCGAGTTCGGCCGCGCGCTGCTGTTCGGCGGCAAGCGCGCTGTTCTTGCTCGCCTCGAGCGCTTTTTTCTCCTCAAGCAAAAGTGAAAGCCTGACCTGCTCTTCCTTCTGGCCGGAGAGCGTTGTGCGCAACTGCTCGCGTTCGGCCTCGTAAGTGGCTTTCAGCCGCTTCAATTCCTTCAGATCGGCGACGAGAACGAGCATTTCGTCGCGCATGTCGGGCACGACGGCGCTCAGGAGGATGGAGCTGCGGACCGAGGACAGCGCGTCCTCGGGCGTGACGAGAATCGCGGGCGGCGGATTGAGCCCCATGCGCTGTAATGCCGCGAGGACCTCGGCAAGCAGCGCTTTCCTTTCGCGCAGGCTGGCGTGCACCGTATCGACTTCGCGGCCGGTCGAGACAAGCCGTTCCTCCAGATCGAGAACATCGGCGGAGAGCTTTTTCTCGGTCTTGGCGGCCTGGATGATGGCGGTGTTGAGAGATTCGCGGTCCTTGCGGATACGCGCCACCTCGGCTTGCAACTCGCTGCTGCGCTTGGTCGAGATCGCCTGCTGGTGGAGGATTCCGGTCAATTCCGACGCGTTCTGCTCAAGGCTTTTCGCGAGGGTGTCGGTGTCGGCCTTCTCCTGCGCGTACGCGGCCGTGGGCGCGCTTGCCAGGCAGACGAGCAGCAGACATGTGGTGCGGGACGGGAATCGCATCAGGCGTCGAAAAAGAATCGCTTTGTTTCCTGCGGCAAAGTCTATCCTAGCGTGCCGGCAATGGAACCGCGAAGTTCGGCCAGATGATGACCCGGCCGGTTCAATCGCGATGATAGGGGTGTCCGGACAGGATCGTCATGGCGCGGTAGAGCTGTTCGGCCAGCATGATCCGGGCGAGTTGATGCGGCCAGGTCTGGTTGCCGAAGGAAATCACGAGGTCGGCCCTTTCGCGCAATTGCGGGTCATGTCCGTCAGGGCCGCCGAGCGCGAAGACGATGCGCGCCGTGCCGCGGTCGCGGAAATCGGCCAGCTTGTCGGCGAATTGGCGCGAGGTGAGGGATTTTCCGCGTTCGTCGAGCAAAATCAGCGCGGTCGAGGCCTCACGGGCCAAAGCCGCGCATTTTTCGCTTTCCTCGGCCTTGCGCTGGCTGGCCGTCTGGGCTCGGCTTTCCTGCATCTCGGTCAGACCCTCGAAGTCGAAACCGAGTGATTTTCCGGTCTTGGAGAGCCGGTCCGCATAGCGCGACACGAGGTCGGCGTCGGGGCCGGATTTCATCCGGCCTACCGCAAAGATGGTCAACCGCATCGCGCTTCAGGTCTGGTGAAACCGCAAACCCTAATGAAGGGTGTCCGGCGTTTCCTCAGGCTCCTGCCACATTTTCTCCAGCGCGTAGAAGTCGCGGACTTCCGGACGGAAGACATGGATGATCACGTCGCCCGCGTCGATCAGGACCCAGTCCGCAGAGGACAGGCCTTCGACCTTGGCGGTGCCGTAACCGGCCTCCTTCAATGCCCGCAGCAAATGATCGGCCACCGCGCCCACATGACGATGGGAACGGCCCGACGCAATCACCATGTAATCGGCGAGTGCGGATTTGCCCTGGATATTGATGGAAACGATGTCTTCGGCCTTGGAGTCTTCGAGACTTTCCCGGACCAGTTCAAGGGCCCGATCTGCGGCGTTTGCTTCGCCGATATCGGGCGTCGAAGGCGCTATATCGTCCTTCTTGAATGTCGCTGTTCTCAAGTGCTTCCTTTCAATTCGGAACAAACGATGCGGAAGGTGATTCGCCTTCCACACCACAAAGATAGTCACGAGCCGTTAACACTTTCAAGACAGCCGCCTTCAAGCTTCGTTAACAGACGGTTTCGCGCCGTTGCGGATTGCGGTCGAGGAGACCGGCGAACGGGGGCCGTGCAGGAACGTCCAGGCGGGCGCCGGAAGCGACGCGAGCAGCGCGGCGTCGCACTCGTCGACGCGGGCATAATCGAAGGTTATCGCCATTTTCGACGACAGGTAGGACAAGGTCGCGCCGGGCCGGTCGACCACCGCGATGGGAAAGGTCAGCGCGATGTCGCGCCAGTTCTGCCAGTGGTGAAAGCTCGCCAGATTGTCGGCGCCCATGATCCAGACGAAGCGGACGCCGGGATTGTAGCGGCGGACAATGGCGAGCGTATCGGCGGTGAAGCGGACATCGTGCGAGGCCTCGAAGGCGGTCACCCTGACGCGCGGATCGGCGTTGATCTTCTCGGACCAGGCGATGCGGTCGGCGAGCGGCGGCAGGCCGCGCGTGTCCTTGAGCGGATTTCCCGGCGTCACCATCCACCAGAGCTGGTCGAGGCCGAGGCGGCGCAGCGCGATCTCGGTGACCAGCTGGTGGCCGTTGTGCGGCGGATTGAACGACCCGCCGAACAGGCCCACCGTCATGCCGGGCTCGACATGCGGCATGCGCAGATATTTGCGGGCGACGCCCGGATACCGTTCCCCCGGTTCTGTCATCGGGCGCTCAGGGACGGATCTGACCGGTGCCGCGCACGCGGTACTTGAAGGAAGTCAGCTGTTCGACGCCGACCGGGCCGCGCGCATGCATCTTGCCGGTGGCGATGCCGATCTCCGCGCCCATGCCGAATTCGCCGCCGTCGGCGAACTGCGTCGAGGCGTTGTGCAGCAGGATGGCGCTGTCGACCTCGTTGAAGAAGCGGTCGACGACTGCTTCGTCCTCGGCGATCACCGCCTCGGTGTGATTGGACGAATAGCGGGCGATGTGGTCGATGGCGCCGCCGATGCCGTCGACCAGCGCGACGGCGATGATCGGTCCGAGATATTCGGTCAGCCAGTCGGCTTCGGTCGCCAGCGTCGCCTTCGGCCAGAGCTTGCAGACATCGGCGTCGCCGCGGATCTCGCAATCCGGCGGCATGGAGCGCATCGAGGATCGGGCACGAGATGGCTGTCAGCGACGGCGCGGTCGACCAGCAGGGTCTCGGCGGCGCCGCAAATGCCGGTGCGGCGCATCTTGGCGTTGACGGCGATCGCCTTCGCCATGTCGAGATCGGCGGACTTGTCGACATAGACGTGGCACAGCGCCTTCGAGATGGGCGAAGACCGGCACGCGGGCGTCCGCTCTGCACGCGCTCGACCAGGCTGCGGCCGCCGCGCGGCACGATCACGTCGATGGCGCCGTCGAGGCCGGAGAGCATTTCGCCGACGGCGGCGCGGTCGGTCACCGGCACGAGCTGGATGGCGTCTTCGGGCAGGCCGGCGGATTTCAGGCCCGCGACGAGGCAGGCATGGATCGCCTGCGAGGAATTGAGTGAATCCGACCCGCCGCGCAGGATCACGGCGTTGCCGGCCTTCAGGCAGAGCGCGCCGGCATCGGCCGTCACGTTCGGGCGGCTTTCATAGATCACGCCGATGACGCCGAGCGGCGTGCGCACGCGCTCGATCTTGAGGCCGTTCGGGCGTTCCCATGCGGCGATCACGGTGCCGACCGGATCGGCGAGTTCGGCGATGGCGCGGATGCCGTCGGCCATGGCCGCGACGCGGTCCGCGGTCAGCTTCAGGCGATCCCGGAAGGCGGGCGTCAGGTCGGCTTCCTCGGCATTGGCCATGTCGATGGCATTGGCGGCGAGAATGTCGTCGCACCCCGAAACGATCGCGTCCGCCATGGCGGTGAGCGCGGCGTTTTTCTGTTCGGTGGATGCAATCGCCAGTGGCCGGCTCGCGGATTTCGCGCGCGCACCCATATCCGCCATCAAGGCGGCGATATCGACATGCTTGTTGTCGGCCCTGGTCAGCATTGTTCCATGTCCTTTTCCGGAGCCGTTTCTTTAACGCTCAACGGGCCGGAGGGCAATGCGGCGGCGGGAGCCTATGCTTTCACGACCATGTCGTCGCGATGGACCATCGCGGCGCGCGGCGCATAGCCGAGGATCGCCTCGATTTCGGATGTCCGGTGGCCGGCGATCTTCGCCGCCTCGCCGGAATCGTAGCCGGCAAGGCCGCGGGCGATCTCCGCGCCGCTGCCTTCCAGAACGATCGCCAGCGTGTCGCCGCGTTCGAAGGTGCCGTCGACTCGCTTGACGCCGGCGGCCAGCAGGCTCTTGCCGGATTTGAGTGCAGTGTGCGCGCCGGCATCGACGACGAGCCGGCCCTGCGGTTCGAGCTGGCCGGCGATCCAGCTCTTCCAGGCGGAAACCGGCGCCGGATTCGGATGGAACAGGGTGCAGGCGCCGCCACTGCCGAGAACCTCGAGAGGATGATCGGGCGATCCCTTGGCGATGATCATCGCCGTTCCGGCCTGGGTCGCGATCTTGCCCGCCTCGATCTTGGTGCGCATCCCGCCGCGCGACAGTTCCGAGGCGGCATCGCCGGCCATCGCCTCGATCTCCGGCGTGATCGCGGCGACGTCCGCCAGATGGCGTGCGTCGGGATCGGTCGCGGGCGGACGCGGTGTAGAGCCCGTCGACATCGGAGAGCAGGACGAGGAGGTCGGCATTCATCATCGTCGCGACGCGGGCGGCGAGGCGGTCGTTGTCGCCATAGCGGATTTCGGAGGTGGCGACGGTGTCGTTCTCGTTGATGACCGGCACGCGCCTTCATGCGCAGCAGCGCGCCGATGGTGGCGCGGGCATTGAGGTAGCGGCGGCGCGATTCCGTGTCGTCGATGGTGACGAGGACCTGTCCGGTGGTGATGTCCTGCGCGCCGAGCGCCTCGTCCCAGGCCCGCGCCAGCGCGATCTGGCCGACGGCGGCAGCGGCCTGGCTTTCCTCGAGCTTCAGGGAGCCGGAGCGCAGGTCGAGGACGGTGCGGCCCATGGCGATGGCGCCGGAGGAAACAACGAGGATTTCGTGGCCGTCCTTGCGCAGGCCGGCGATGTCGCGGGCGAGGCTTTGCAGCCAGTCGCGCTTGAGACCGGATTTCCGGTCGACGAGCAGGGCGGAACCGATCTTGACGACAATCCGCTTGTAGGGGGCGAGGCGGCCGGGCATGGCGTCACACCTGCCAGCGCGGATCGTCCTCGACCGGCTCCTCGTCCTTCCGCTTTTCCTCGATATGGGTCATCAGCGCGCGCAGGACTTCCTCAAGCCCGTCGCGGCTGACCGACGAAAACAGCATCGGCTCCTTCTTCGCGGCCTTTTTCAGCGCCTTCGCCTTTTCGGCGATCGTTCTCGCGTCGACGGTATCGATCTGCGACAGCGCGACGATCTCCGGCTTTTCGGTCAGGCCGTGGCCATAGGCTTCCAGTTCGCGGCGCACCGTGCGGTAGGCCTTGGCGGGGTCTTCCTCCACTGCCGAGACGATGTGCAGGATGACGTTGGTGCGCTCGACATGGCCGAGGAAGCGGTCGCCGATGCCGACGCCCTCATGGGCGCCCTCGATCAGGCCGGGAATGTCGGCGAGGACGAATTCGCGCGCGTCGATGCGCACGACGCCGAGATTGGGGTGCAGCGTCGTGAACGGGTAGTCGGCGATCTTCGGCTTGGCGGCGGTGACGCTTGCCAGAAGAGTCGACTTGCCGGCGTTCGGCAGGCCGACGAGGCCGGCGTCGGCGATCAGCTTGAGGCGCAGCCAGATGGTGCGCTCCCGGCCTTCGAGACCGGGATTGGCGCGGCGCGGCGCCTGGTTGGTCGAGGTCTTGAAATGGGCATTGCCGAAGCCGCCATTGCCGCCCTTGGCGAGCAGGAAGCGCTGGCCTTCCTCGGTCAGGTCGCAAATCAGCGTCTCGTTGTCTTCCTCGAAGATCTGCGTGCCGACCGGTACCTTGAGCGTGACGTCGGCGCCCTTGGCGCCGGTCTTGTCGCGGCCCATGCCGTGAATGCCGGTCTTGGCCTTGAAATGCTGCTGGTAGCGATAGTCGATCAGGGTGTTCAGGCCCTCGACCGCTTCCACCCAGACGTCGCCGCCGCGGCCGCCGTCGCCGCCGTCGGGACCGCCGAACTCGATGTATTTTTCGCGGCGAAAGGACACGGCGCCGGCGCCGCCGTCGCCGGAGCGGATATAGACCTTTGCCTGATCGAGGAATTTCATGGTTC
The DNA here is from genome assembly GCA_963712205.1 of uncultured Alphaproteobacteria bacterium. Classification (GTDB taxonomy): domain Bacteria; phylum Pseudomonadota; class Alphaproteobacteria; order Rhizobiales; family Rhizobiaceae; genus Oricola. The sequence continues at coordinate 458,259 of CAVQHF010000012.1, forward strand.
TGTTATCTAAGTGGTTCAGTTTCGGCCTCGTCTACCGCATTGCGGCAGAAAGCGCGAGAATGAAATCGGGAAACGGAAAATGACGATCAAGGTTGTCACCTACAACATCCAGTTCGGTATCGGGCTCGACGGCGCCTACGATCTCGAACGCATCGTCGATGCCGTGCGCGACGCCGATGTCATCGCCTTCCAGGAAGTGACGCGCGGCTTCATGCGCAACCAGGGCCGCGACATGGTCGCCGAGATCGAGGCGCTGCTGCCCGACCGGTTCACCGTTCATCACATGCCGGCCGACATCGATTTCGGCAGCCGGGTGGCCGACGGCAGGGCGGTGCAGACCCGGTTCCAGTTCGGCAACATGGTCGTCTCGCGCTGGCCGATCCTGTCCTCGCGCGGCCATCTCCTGCCGCGTTCGGCGCGCACCGCGTCGCTCAACCTGCAACGCGGCGCGCTGGAAGCCCTGATCGACACGCCGAATGGCCCGATCCGGTTTTATTCCGTGCATCTCGATCACATCGACCCTGATGAACGTCTCGGCCAGATCGAAGCGCTGAAGCAGATCGCGTTTTCGGCGCCGCGCACCGGCACCGCCGTCACCGGGATCGGCGAATTTGGCTACTCCGAATTGCCCATTGCCGAGGATTTCATCCTGCTCGGCGACTTCAATCTCGAGCCGGATCTCGCCGAATACCGGGCCGTTGTTTCCGAAGACGGCCACCTCGTCGACGTGACGGCGTCCGATGCCGGGTGGAGCTGGACCGATCCGGAGAAAAAGCGACCCAACAAGCGCCTCGACTACGGCTTCGCCACGCCGGCGCTTGCCGAGCGGATGGGAGAGGCGCGGGTGGACCAGAGCGCGCAAGGCTCCGATCACATGCCGGTCTGGATGCAGATCAACGCCTGAAGTCGACCCGGACACGCGCGACCGGCAACGGTCCCTTGAAGACCCAGGCCGTATTGGCGATGCGGCGGCCGTCGTCCGAGAGTTCAAGGCGGTCATGGAAGCGGACGATATTGCGCTTTTCGCCCGGATCGAGATCGACCCGGTAGCTGAAATAGGCCCTGTTGCCGTCGAGACGCACCATTGTCTCGCCGATGACGTCCTCGCGGGTGCCGACATAGGTTTTCGGGCCGGTTTTCCTGAAGCGCCAGGTCTTGGTGTCGCGTTCGCCGTCGGCGTAGCGGAAGTCTTCGCGCAACACGAGCGTCTTGCCGGTCCATCGTCCATGCAGGACAACATCGAATGTGCGCTTCAGGCCGCTGATCGCCCGGAAACTGCCGGTGGCGGTCGTTCGACCCTGGAAAAAGTCTTCCAGCCGGAATTCGGCGGCGGAGGCGGGGGCCGCGACAAGTAGCGCCGCGATCGTCGTTACGAGAAAGGTGCGTAGAAAAGGCATGGGCAATCTCCCTTGATTGCCCATACGTGTTTTCCGGTGTGCCGGATCAGGCCGGCTTTGCGTTCGCCTTGCGGGCGAGCCATGATCCCCGGTCGAGAACGTAGCGCTCCACCGGGACGCGGCCGACCGATACGGTGTCGATCTCGTCGAGGCCGACGAAGGCGAAGCCGCATTTGGCGATGACGTTGCGCGAGCGCGCGTTCACCGTGCGGCAGACCGCATGCACACGTTCCGCACCGGTCGAGCGGAAGGCCTGGTCGACAAGCGCGCTGGCCGCCTCGGTGGCGTAGCCGGCGCCCCAATAGGCTTCGCCGAGCCAGAAACCGATTTCGAAACCGCCGGACCGTTCGCGCTTCTCAAGGCTGCAGAATCCCATCAGATGGCCGGTTTCGGCCTGGGTGATGGCGTAGACATAGCCCTCGTGTTCGCCACGGATGCAGCGGTCGATGAAGGTTTCGGCATCGCCCAGACCGTAGGGGAAGGGCATGCGCGACGTCATCTCGGCGATCTGCCGGCTGTTGGCGATGGCCGCCAGTTCCTCGCGGTCGTCGCGGTGCGGCGGGCGCAGCACGAGACGCTCGGTCAGCAGGACAGGCGTGTCGTAACTCAGGTCGGTCAGACGATGCATGCTGTCATTCGGCGCTGTGTTGATCATCGGTCGGTCTTTTCAAACAAAAAGGGAGATGGTGGTGTCCCATCTCCCCTCATCGTTTGGCCTGTGCCTGTTTCCGGGTTGTGAGACACCGGATTATATTTGGCTCCGGCTTATTCTGCGGCTTCCTGCATCGGCATCACGGATACATAGGTTCGGCCATTGGCCTTCGCCTTGAACTCCACCGCGCCTTCGGTCAGGGCAAAGAGCGTGTGATCCTTGCCGATCCCGACATTGACGCCCGGATGCCATTTCGTACCGCGCTGACGCACGAGGATGTTGCCCGGAATGACGCGCTCGCCACCGAACTTCTTCACGCCAAGACGTTTGGATTCGGAATCGCGACCGTTACGCGACGAACCACCAGCTTTCTTGTGTGCCATTTTCTGTCTCCTGCCGCGCACCTAAGCGCGTTTTCTGTCCTTATGGTGGCAAGGGGCCGTTTTTTCAACCCTGCGCACCGAGTTGTTACTTACTTGATCAGGGCTTTTGCCTGTTCCTGCCAATCCTTGATCTGGTCGGCGCTGAACGGCATGTTCTCGTCCACCTTGGCGATGTCGGCCGCGGTGAGGGCGGCGATCTGCGCGTAGGTGGTGATGCCCTGCTCGTTGAGCTGCTTTTCGGCGACCGGGCCGATGCCCTTGATCTTGGTCAGCTTGTCGGCCTCGCCTGCCGGCGCGGTGAACAGCGTTGCGGCGGCTGCCGGAGCGGCTGCCTCTTTCTTGGCGGGCTTGGCCTCCGCCTTGGGCGCTTCGGCCTTCGGAGCCGCGGCCTTGGTCTCTTCCTTCGCAGGCGCCGGCTTCTTGGCGGCGGCCTTCTTCGACGGCTTGGCGCCGCCGGTCAGGATCTCGGAGATCCGCACGGTCGTCAGGTGCTGGCGATGGCCGCGGGTGCGCTTGGAGTTCTGGCGGCGGCGCTTCTTGAACGCGATCACCTTGCGGGCGCGGCCCTGCTCGACGACTTCCGCCGTGACGAGGGCGCCGTCCACGAAGGGCGCGCCGACGGTCGCGTCAGCGCCTTCGCCCACCATGAGCACTTCGTTGAATTCGATGACGTCGCCGGCGTCGCCGACAACTTTTTCGATCTGCAGCAGATCCTGGGCGGCAACGCGGTACTGCTTGCCACCCGTCTTGATGACTGCGAACATCTTTATGTCCTTTCGTGTTCGGTCCGGCTCTTGCCATCCTCCGCATGCGCGGCGGGGCAGGCCGTCTTTTTGGTCAGTCGTGACGGTTTCGTTGTGATTTTGCCTCCGGTCTTTGCCGGACACAAACCAAAGCGGCGCGGAATTCCCGCGCCAGCGGCCTCCCTATGATCCGGGTGTGACGAAAAGTCAAGCTTTTCGGAGGCGAAGGCTTGTGTTCGCCGTCATAGCCAGCTAATGACCGGCCCGCTTGTCAAAGCCGCCGCGGAGAGGTGGCAGAGTGGTCGAATGCACCGCACTCGAAATGCGGCATACGGGTGACCGTATCGGGGGTTCGAATCCCCCCCTCTCCGCCAGCCTCCTCATAATTTGTCTCCCAATCGGAAATGGCGCGGCAATCGTCGCGCACGGCGCCCTTTTCCGGGCTGTCAGCGAATTGTCATTTGCGGGCCGGTACTTTCGGGAAACTGACGACTTAGGTTTTCCGAAAGGAGGTGCCCATGCGAAAGGCACACCGCTACTCGACGATCATCTCGACGCTTGCTCTCGTGCCGTATCTGGCGGGAACGGACATGGCCTCGTCCGCGCCGACCAGAGCCAGCGTGACGGCCGCGCCGCAAGATGCGGTGACAATTCCCGTTGCCACGCGGCGGGGATATGCGGATGGCCAGTATACGGGCGCGACGTTCGATGCCTATTACGGCCAGGTCCGGACACGCGTGAACATTCGCGGCGGGCAGATCGTCTCGATCGATGTCCTGGACTATCCGAACCATACGGGGACAAGCCGTTACATCAACCGTCAGGCGCTGCCGATGCTGAAGCGGCAGGTGGTGCGGGCGCAGGACATCCGCGTCAACATGGTTTCCGGCGCCACGCTCACCAGCACGGCGTTCCTGCGTTCCGTCTATTCCGCGCTGACGCAGGCGGGGTACTGACCCGTGCTGCAGGAAACCCGCCTGATCATGGGAATGCCGATCACGATCTGCATTGCCGAAGGCGGGACAGGCGCGCGGTCGATGGCAGAGGCTTTCGGCTATTTCGACGCGGTGGACCGGCGTTTCAGCACCTACAAGGCGGACAGCGAAATCTCGGCCATGAATGCCGGGCGCCTTTGCCGCGACGCGATCAGCGCGGAGATGCGCGAGGTTCTGGCGCTGGCGGAGAAAACCAGGCTGGATAGCGACGGCTATTTCGACATCCGCAGGCCGGACGGTTCGCTCGATCCATCCGGGATCGTCAAGGGCTGGGCGGTGCGCAACGCGGCCGACTTGCTGCGCGAAGCCGGCCACCGCGATTTCTTCGTCGACGCGGGCGGCGACATCCAGGCCGACGGCGTGAACGAAGACGGGGAAGAGTGGCGCACGGGCATCCGCAATCCCTTCGCCGAGGACGAGATCATCGGCGCGGTGCGGCTCTCGAACCGGGGCATTGCGACCTCGGGCAATTATGCGCGCGGACGCCATATCTACAATCCGAGACAGCCCGGGGACGAACTCGACGACATCGTCTCCGTGACCGTCATCGGCGCCGACGTGCTCGAGGCCGACCGGTTCGCCACAGCCGCCTGCGCCATGGGCGCCGACGGCATCTATTTCATCGAGGAGACCGCCGGGCTGGAGGGGCTGATGGTGAACGCAGCCGGCATTTCGACGCAAACCAGCGGATTCGGAGCCTTCGAAATCCAATGATCAAGTTTATCGACGCCCGCCTGAACCACATCACCATGTACCGGCTGGTCCTGTTCTATGTCGGCGCGTTGCTGGCCGCGGCCTTCGTGGCCGGCCTGTTCGGGATCGGACTGATTGATCCGACCGCGCTGGCGTTCACGACGCTCTTCGTTTCGGGACATGCTACCTGACGAACCGCCTGTTCGCGGCGCTGTTTCGCGTGCCGGTCAATGCCGAGTCGATCTGGATCACCGCGATCATTCTGATCCTGATCATGCCGCCGACAACCGCCGACGACGTGCAGGGTCTTCAGGGGCTGGCGCTGGCTTCGTTCGTGGCCGTCGCCTCCAAATTCCTGCTCGCCTTTCGCAAGCGGCATGTGTTCAATCCGGTGGCGATCGGCGTCGTCGCATCGTCGTTTCTTCTGGACCAGCCGCCGATATGGTGGGTCGCCAGCAATCTCGCCCTGCTGCCCCTGGTCGTAATCGGCGGTCTCCTCGTCCTGCGCAAGGTGCAGCGCTTCGAGATGGTGGGTGCGTTTGTCGGCGCGAACATCATCGCGACGCTGCTGCTGGCCCGGGGCGTTCCCTGGCTCCAGGCGCTCGACGAGACGCTGCGCTATTCGCCGGTGCTGTTCGCCGGGTTCGCGATGCTGACGGAACCGTTGACGGCGCCCTTGGGGCGTTCCTGGCGGCTTGTCTTCGGAATCCTGGTCGGCATCCTGTCGGCGCAAAACGTCGCCATAGGCAATTTCTATTTTTCGACCGAGCTGGCGCTGCTTGTCGGCAACCTGATGGCATTCGCGGTCAATCCGCACGGGCGCTTCAAACTGACGCTCGTCGGTATCGAGAAGATCGCGGCCGGCTGTTACGACTATGTCTTCAAATCGGACCGGTCATTGCCGTTCCGTCCGGGCCAGTATGTGGACTGGACGATGAATGTGCGCTGTCCGGACGACCGCGGCAACCGCCGCCCGTTCACCATCGCCTCCGCGCCGGGCGAACAGGCGGTGCGCCTGGGGGTCAAGTTCTATGCGCAGCCCAGCGCGTTCAAACGCTCGCTTTTGTCGCTTCGGCCCGGCGATGTCGTTTATGCCTCGCATGTCTCGGGAGATTTCACCCTGCCGCGCGATCCGGACGAAAAGCTGGTCTTCATTGCCGGGGGCATCGGGATCACGCCGTTCCGCAGCATGATCCAGGATCTTGTCGACCGGAGCGAAGCGCGTCCGCTGGTCCTGTTTTACGGCAACAACCGCTCCAGCGAGATCGCATATGCGGATGTCCTCAACAACGCCGAGCGCAAACTGGGTATCCGGACGGTCTATGCCGTCAGGGACGATCCCATTCCGGGATCCAACATGTACAAGGGCCTGATCGACGCAGACATGATCGCAAGCGAAGTGCCGGATTTCAGGGACCGGACCTTCTATGTTTCCGGTCCGAGGGCGATGGTGCTCAATTTTCGCACCGCGCTGAGGGAATTGGGCGTCGCGCGGTCGCGCATCCGCGTCGACTATTTTCCCGGCTTCGCCTGACGGGCGGCGGTTTTACGCCTCGACCAGGAGCGATTCGAGCTTCTCGCGCACATTCTCCGGCCACGGTATCGAACAATGCTTGTCGAGATCGCTGGCCGCCAGAACCTGGGTGCTCGACCAGCGCCTTTGTCCGTCGAAACTGATCTCGTGATGCACGGTGACCGACGACCGACCGACCTTGACCACCGTCATTTCGAAATGCAGTTCCTCGCCGAAAAACGACGGCTTGGAAAAATCGCACGAGATGTGAACGGTCGGGGTTCCCCAGCGCTCCTTCCAGATGATGTGATGCCAGGGAAATCCGATATGGGCCCAGAATTCCTCGTTCACGCCGTTCAGTATGTTGAGATAGGACGGGAAATACGCCGTTCCCGAGATGTCGCAATCTCCGAACTGGAGCATGCGTTTTGTCGTGAAAACCTTTGTCACGAGCCCTCCCTTGCTGCGTGTTATTGTCGAGCGCCGAACCCTAGCGGGTGTTCATTCGGGTTTGCACTCCGTGGCGAAGAGATTCACGGATTTCTGCATACTTAGAGCACTTTGGCCTTCTCGCCCCTGTCGCGCGTCCGCAATGGCGCGCGGGCGAGCGCGTTGCCGGCATCAGTCGCCTTCTTCAGCAGGGCGAGCAGATCCTTCTGTTCGGACGGATCGAGGCCGGCGAGGATGTCCTTTTGCAGATCCCAGACGATCGGGCGCACTTCGTCGATGAGCTGCCGGCCCTTGTCCGTCAGGCACAGGGAGCGCGCGCGACGGTCCTTTCGGCTGACGGTGCGCTCGATCAGCCCCTTATGCTGCAACCGGTCGACGACCCCGCCAATGGTGGCGCGGTCATAGGCGATGGCGCCGGCCAGCGTCGCCTGATCGATGCCCGGATCGGCCTCGATCAGGGTCAGGGCCGCGAATTGCACCGACGTCAGTTCATGGCCCTCGCGCGCCATGCGATCGGCGAAGACGGAGACGGAGATCTGGTTCAGCCGGCGGATCAGGTGTCCTGCCATCTCGTAGATTTCGGGCATCGCCCCCTCCCTTAGCGGTCCGGACCAGTTTACGGGTTCCCCGGCAATTGACAAGCATACTTATCATAAGTACACATACCAATAGCGCAACAGAGGCGAAAGCCGTGAAGGGGAGGACACGATGGGCGAACAGCTTGCAACGCCGCTGCGGACGAACGCAAGGGCGGTATTCTTCCCGCGCGCCCATGGCCGGTCGCTGCGGGAGCGGCTCGGCTCTTGCGAGGAGCGCACGCGATGAACCGTCTTCTGTTCGATGCGCCCGAAGTCAGGACCGTTCCGGTCAAGGGCGAGGATGGCCTCTATCCGGTCCATCGCATTTTCTGCGTCGGACGCAATTATGAGGCGCATGCCGCCGAAATGGGCGTCGAGGTCGATCGCGAAGCGCCATTCTATTTCACCAAGTCGGCGCAGATGCTAACGCCGTCGGGTTCGACGATCCCCTATCCGCCGGGCACTGGCAATTTCCATTACGAGATGGAACTGGTGCTCGCCATCGGCGGCCCGGTGTTCAAGGCGGGCCGCGACGAAGCTCTTGGCGCGATCTACGGCTATGCCTGCGGTCTCGACATGACGCGGCGTGACCTGCAACTCGCCGAACGCGCCAAGCAGCGACCGTGGGATCTTGGCAAGGATGTCGAAAACTCGGCGGTTCTGGCGCCGATCACCAAGGCGACCGACTTCGGCCCTGTCGGCGACCAGCGTATCCATCTGGAGCTGAACGGCGAGACGAAGCAGGACGCGCAACTCTCCGACCTGATCTGGAAGGTCGAGGAGATCGTCAGCCATTTGTCGGGCTTCTATCACCTGGCGCCCGGCGACCTGATCATGACCGGCACGCCGGCGGGCGTCGGCCCGGTCGTCGCCGGCGACCGGATCACCGGCGGCATCGACGGGCTCGATGCGATCGAGCTCGCCATAGGCCAGCCCGAATAGGCATTCACGAACGATCGACATGCGCGCCCCGGCGCGGGAGAAACAATCACGAGCAAGGCAGGACAGTCATCGCCGGATTACTGGTATAATGTTGCCGAGTAGCCCCATCGTTCGACGGACTGGAGCGTGCTGTTTCCAGTGAGACGTATTTGTCGTAGTTGTGTTACGAAAAATGGGCGTTGCGGCAAAAAAACTGTAGCACATTGACATAAAAGACGGCTAAACGGCCGTCTGAGTTCAGAACGGAGGAGGAAATCCATGAACTTCATGCGTAGAAATCTGCTCGCCATGGCGGGCGTGGCCGGCCTTTCGGCTCTTGCCGCGGGCTTCGGCGCGACGCAGGCCAGGCCCAGGAAGTGACGCTTCGGATGCATCAGTTCCTGCCGGCGCAGGCCAATGTGCCGAAATACGTGCTCGACGTCTGGGCCGACAAGGTGGAGGCGGAATCGAACGGCCGCATCAAGATCCAGCGCTTCCCGTCGATGCAGCTCGGCGGCACCCCGCCGGAACTGATCGACCAGGCAATCGACGGCGTCGCCGACATCGTGTGGACGGTTGCCGGCTACACGCCGGGCCGCTTCCCGCGCACCGAGGTGTTCGAGCTGCCCTTCATGATGACGAATGCCGAGGCGACCTCGAAGGCCTACTGGACGATCGCCGAAGAGCAGATGCTCGACCAGGACTTCAAGGACTTCCATGTCATCGGCGTGTGGGTTCACGGCCCGGGCCTGATCCATTCCAAGGAGCCGATCCGCAAGGTGGCCGATCTCAATGGCGTCAAGCTGCGCGCACCGACGCGGGTGACGAACATGCTGTTCTCCTCGCTCGGCGCGACTCCGGTCGGCATGCCGGTTCCGGCGGTGCCGGAGGCGCTGTCGAAAGGCGTGATCGACGCGACCGTCATTCCGTGGGAAGTGGCCGGTATCCTCAAGGTGCCGGAACTGGTCACCAACCACACCGAGTTCCCGGGCGCGTCGCTCTACACCACCTCGTTCATCTTCGCGATGAACAAGGACAAGTACGACAGCCTCCCGGACGACCTGAAGGCGGTGATCGACGCCAATTCCGGTCTCGAGTTCTCGGGCTGGGCCGGCAAGACCATGCAGGAATATGACGCGCCGACCCGCAAGGTTGCGGTCGAACGCGGCAACAACATCATCGAATTGACGCCGGACGAGATCCAGGAATGGCGTGACGCCTCCCAGCCTACGATCGATGCTTGGGTCAAGGAGATGGATGACAAGGGCCTCGACGGCACCGCGCTGCTCGAAGAAGCCCGTGGGCTGATTGCCAAGTACACGGACGGAAACTAAGACACCGGCGGCTCCGGGGCGTCCGCGCCCCGGGGCCGGCCTACATGCCGGGCGCCTGTGGAGGGGACCGTTCATGCTCAGATCTATGGAGTGGCTTGCCCGCACGATGGCGCTCATCGGCGGAATCGTTCTCCTGGCGCTGGTCATCCTGACCTGCATCAGCGTTCTCGGACGCGGCGCCAATACGCTTGGCCATTCGGACTTCCTCAACAGCCTGGCGCCGGGTATCGCCAGCGATGCTGACCAATCTCGGCCCCGTTAAGGGCGATTTCGAGATCGTCGAAGCCGGCATCGCGTTCTCCATCTTCTCGTTTTTCCCGATCTGCCAGTTGCATGGCGGCCATGCGACGGTCGACATTTTCACCGGGCTGTTGCCGAAGTCGGTCAACCGCGTCATCGTCGCGTTCTGGGAAGTCGCGCTGGCCGCGCTGCTGATCCTGATCAGCTGGCGGCTCTTTGCCGGGCTGGCGAGCAAGTTCGGCAACGGCGAAACGACCTTCCTGCTGCAATTCCCGATCTGGTGGGCCTATGCGGCCAGCTTCGCGGCGTCGGTCACCGTCGTCATCGTGGCCGTCTACTGCGCCGTCGCGCGCGTCGCCGGGCTGGTCACCGGCGCCGATTACATGCCCCAATCCGAAGGACCGGCGCATTGAGCATGCTCGAACTGGGATATCTGTCGTTCCCGATTCTCCTCGTGATGATCTTCCTGCGCGCGCCGATCGGGCTCGCGATGATGATCTGCGGCATCGGCGGCCTCTATTTCTCGATGGGCGGCTCGGCGATGTTCATGGCGAAGCTGAAAAGCGAGACCTATTCGACCTTCGGGTCCTATTCGCTGTCGATCATCCCGATGTTCCTGCTGATGGGCCAGTTCGCGACGCTGTCCGGCATGTCGTCGTCGCTGTTCAGGGCGGCGGAAAGCTGGCTCGGCCATCGCCGCGGCGGCGTCGCCATGGCGGCCGTCGGCGCCTGTGCCGGGTTCGGCGCGATCTGCGGATCGTCGCTTGCGACCGCGGCCACGATGAGCCGCGTCGCGCTGCCGGAACTGCGCCGCTACGGCTATTCGGGCGGGTTTTCCACCGCGACACTCGCCGCCGGCGGCACGCTCGGCATCCTCATTCCGCCGTCGGTGATCCTCGTCATCTACGCGATCCTGACCGAGCAGAACATCGCCAAGCTGTTCCTCGCCGCCTTCATCCCGGGCGTGCTGGCCGCGATCGGATACATCATCACCATCTCGCTCTATGTCCGCCTTTACCCCGAAGCGGCGGGAACGCGCGAGCGGGTTCCCTATCCCGAACGGGTCCGGGCGCTGCTCGACGTCTGGCCGGTGCTGCTGGTCTTCGTGCTCGTCGTCGGCGGCATCTATCTCGGCTGGTTCACGCCGACGGAAGGCGCCGCGGTCGGCGCGGCGGGCACCGGGCTGATCGCGCTCGTTTCCGGCAATCTGAGCTGGAAGGTCTTTGCGGACAGTATCCTGTCGACGGCGATGAGCACGGCGATGATCTTCTTCATCGTGCTCGGCGCGAGCTTCTACAACTCGTTTCTCGCGCTCAGCCAGGTGCCGCAGGAACTGTCCAGTTTCGTCGTCAGCCAGGGTTTCAGCCCGTGGACCGTGCTGACGCTGATCCTGGTCTTCTACCTGGTCTTCGGCTGCCTGATGGATTCGCTGTCGATGATCCTCCTGACGATCCCGATCTTCTTCCCGGTCATCAGCGTGCTCGATTTCGGCCTCAGCCCCGAGCATCTGGCGATCTGGTTCGGCATCCTCGTCCTGATCGTCGTCGAGGTCGGGCTGATCACGCCGCCGGTGGGCATGAACCTGTTCATCATCAACGCCATGGACCGTGAAACGCCGATAGCGCAGACCTACAAGAGCGTCATGTTCTTCGTCGGCTCCGACATTGTGCGTGTGGTGCTGCTGGTGCTGTTCCCTGCCATCACCTTGTTTTTGCTTCCGAACTGAGGTTGCGAAAGGTTTCGCGCCGCTGAATTCGGCCGCGATAATTGTTATTCGACATAACAGTTATCTGTGATATCAATATGAACGGAATTGTCCGGGAGAAGATGCCGTCATGGCGAAGGCAATACGCAAGAGCCTGCCGGAGGCAGGTCAGGGAGGTCCCGTGTCGGACAGGACGTTGCGCGGCTTTGCCGGCTACAACATGAAGCGCGCCTTCAATGCGGTGCAAGCCGATCTCGCGCGAACGCTGGAGCCGTTCGGGCTGCGCATGATCACGTTTACGGCGCTGGTTCTCGTCATCGACAATCCGGATCTCAGCCAGACGCAGCTGGCCGGAACGCTCGCCGTCGAGCGCTCGAATCTCGTCGTCATTATTGACGATCTCGAACAGGCCGGCCTGATTACACGCAATCCGTCGCCGACCGACCGGCGCAGCCATGCGCTGCGCGCCACGCTTGCCGGAAGGCGGCTTTGCGAACGTGCGTTGCGGGCGGTCCGGGCGCATGAGGAGAAACTGCTTGGTGGTCTCGGCGAAAACGGCGCGGCGGCGCTGATCGCGGCGCTGCAGACGGTCGAGCAGGGTAACAGGGGAGGAGAATGACAATGGGCGATCGATATTTGCCGCAGAATGTCGTGCGCGAGGACCGCGCCGACGGATCGATCCTGTTGACCTCGGCCTATCCGCTCGGCCCGGTCGCGCAGACGACCGGCGACTGGCTGCACCGCTGGGCCGGTGAAGCGCCCGACCGCGTTTTCATCGCCGAGCGGGACGGCGCCGGCTGGCGCACGGAAACCTATGCGGCGACGCTGCAGAAGGTGCGCGCCATCGCCGCCGCGCTTCTCGGCCGCGGGCTCAACGGCGAAACCCCTGTCCTGATCATTTCCGGCAACGGCGTCGATCACGGTCTGCTGACGCTCGCCGCCCAGTATGCCGGCATTCCGACGGTGCCCGTCGCCGAGCAATATGCGTTGATCCCGGGCGCGCATGACCGGTTGCGCCATGTCATCGAACTGGTGAACCCGGCGCTCGTCTATGCGGTCGATGCCGAGCAGTATCGCGAGGCGATCGCACTCGACGAACTGGCCGGCATCGAAATCGTCGCGAGCCGGCCCGGAACCTCCGGCGTCACGCCGTTCGCCGACCTGCTGCGCGGCGATGGCGGCGCCGATGTCGATGCGGCGCACGCGTGTCGTCGGGCCGGACACGGTCGTCAAGATCCTGATGACGTCGGGTTCGACCTCGAGCCCGAAGGGCGTGCCGACGACGCATCGCATGATGTGCGTGAACCAGACGCAGATCGCCGACGCGCTGCCGTTCCTGCGCGAACGGCCGCCGGTGATCGTCGACTGGCTGCCGTGGAACCACGTCTTCGGCGGCAGCCACAACTTCAACCTGATGCTCGCCAATGGCGGCAGCCTCTATATCGACGACGGCAAGCCGGTGAAGGGCCTGTTCGAGCGGACGCTGGAAAATCTCGGCCTGGTCACCGGCACGCTCGCCTTCAACGTTCCGGTCGGCTTTTCGATGCTGCTTTCGGCGCTGCGCGCCGACACCGATCTGCGGCAGCGGTTCTTTTCCGATCTCGATCTGGTCTTCTATGCCGGTGCGTCGCTGCCGCAGGATGTCTGGCAGGGCTTCGAGGAGATGGCAATGGAGGTTACGGGGTCCGTGCCGCTGATGACGTCGAGCTGGGGGCTGACCGAGACCGCGCCGGCGACATTGCTGCAGCATGAACCCACCGAAAGCTCGGGCATTGTCGGCGTTCCGCTGACCGGTGTCGTCGCGAAGCTGATCCCCGACGACGAGATGCGCTGCGAGGTTCGCGTCAAGGGGCCGAACATCATGGCGGGCTATTTCCGCAACGCGGAAAAGTCGCGCGAGAGCTTCGACGAGGAAGGCTTCTTCATCACCGGCGACGCGATGCGTTTCGTCGATCCGGCGCGGCCCGAGGCGGGCTTGCGCTTCGACGGGCGCATCTCCGAGGACTTCAAGCTTCTGACCGGCACCTGGGTGCGCGCCGCGGGATTGCGGCTCGACATTCTCGGCTGTCTCGCGCCGCTCGCCGCCGATCTGGTGGTCACCGGCCATGACAAGAACGAGATCGGTATCATGATCTTCCCCGACCGGCAGGCGCTCGCCGCGGCCGGGTACGAACCGGAAGAGATCGACGGCGCGCTGCACGATCCGGCGCTTGGCGCGGAGATCGCGCGCAGGCTTTGCAGCCGTGCGGCGCAGTCGACCGGATCATCGACGCGGGTCGCACGCGCCCTCGTCCTCGCCGAACCGGCTTCGCTCGGCGATGGCGAGATCACGGCGAAGGGCAGCCTGAACAACCGCAAGGTGCTGACGCGGCGCGCTGCGCTTCTCGAACGGCTGTACGACGACAGCGAACCGGCGCTGATCCGGGCGTGAGGAGACGAGGATGAAACCGTTTGCGGCGCCGGTCGCCGATATCCTGTTTTCGCTGAACGTGATCGCCGGCGCGCGGCGCATTCCCGGTTGGGACGCAGACCTCGCCGCCGAACTGGCGGGCCATTTCGCCGCCTTCGCCGAAGGCGAGATCGCGCCGCTCGACGAGCCGGGCGACGTTCAGGGCTGCAGGCTGGAAAACGGCCGCGTGCGCATGCCGGACGGATTTGGCGCCGTCTACGATGCCTGGGTCGAACAGGGTTGGCCGGGCCTGACCGCGCCGGAGGAATTCGGCGGACAGGGGATGGGCGCGGCGCTTCTGGCGGTCACCAGCGAGATCTTTTCCGGCGCCTGCCACAGCCTGCAGATGGTCACCGGCCTCGCGCCCGGCGCGATCCGCACGATCCTCGCTTTCGGCACGGACGACCAGAAGGCGCGGATGATCCCGCCGCTCGCCTCGGGCGAATGGCTGGCGACGATGTGCCTGACGGAACCGGGCGCCGGATCCGACCTGTCGCGCATTCGTTGCAAGGCCGAGGAAACCGGCACGCATTGGCGCATCGACGGCGAGAAGATTTTCATTTCCGGCGGCGACCAGGACATGAGCGCCGGCATTCTGCATCTGGTGCTGGCGCGCACCAGCGACGACGGTATCCGGGGCCTGTCGCTGTTTCTCTGCCCGTCGCACAAGGCCGACGGCTCGCGAAACGCAGTCGGCGTCGCGCGCATCGAGGAGAAGATGGGCCTGCATGCCTCGCCGACCTGCCAGATGGTGTTCGACGGTGCAGAAGCAGAGCTGATCGGCAGGCCCGGCGAGGGTCTGAAGGCGATGTTCACGCTGATGAACCACGCCCGTCTCGACGTGTCGCTGCAGGGCGCGGCGCATGCGGCGCGCGCCTTCGACATCGCCCGGGCCTATGCCGGCGAACGCATTCAGGGGCGTGGGCCGGATGGCGCGCCGGCGACGCTCGACCGGCACGCCGATGTCCGCCGCATGCTCGACGAGATGGATTCGCTGGCGCTCGGCGCGCGGGCGATTGCCCATCTCTCCCTCGTCATCCTGGAGGCGGGCGAGGATCCGGATCTGGTCGAATTCCTGACCCCCGTCGCCAAGGTGTTCTGCACCGAGGCGGGAATGCGCGCGGCGCAAACCGGCGCACAGGTCCTCGGCGGCTACGGATACTTGCGCGAGTACAGAGTGGACCAGACCTATCGCGACGCGCGCATCACCGCGATCTATGAAGGTGCGAACGGTATTCATGCCGGGGCGCTCGCGACGCGCGGGCTGCGCGTCGGCGAAGGCGCTTCGTCTTTCGCCGCGCTGATCGGCGGGATCGCGGCGGAGACCGGGTCGGAGGCCGTGGCCGGGGCGCGGGGGCTGTGGATCGAGGCGCGCGAGACCGTACTCGCGGCGCAAGACGCCAGCCCGCTTGCGCATGATTTCATGCAGTTGACGGGCCTGGTCTTGTTCCTCGCCGTCTGGGCGCGGATCGGGGCGGCGCATGAGACCGCGCCGGAACCGGAACGTTACGCGCGCGTCGCGGCATTCGTTGCAAGGCGCATCCCGCACGAAATCAGGGCGGCGCATGGCCGGCTGATGGCCGAGGCTGCCGCCTGACGCCATTGTAGATGTTCGATTAGCGGTAGGTCCGCTCTTCGATCGGCGTCTCTTCGATGCGGGTCAGCAATTCGGCGAGCAGCGCTTCCTCGGCGCGGTTCAGCTTTGCACGCGGATTCCAGACCACGTGCACGTCGATCTCCGGCATCTTGTCGTAGGGCGGCAGGTGCCACAACAGGCCGGCATCGACATCGCGCTGGGCCACGTGGACGGGGAGAGGCCCGATACCAAGTCCGGCGATAATCATCCGCCGGACTTCCTCCAGGTGGCTCGACGTGCCGACGATGCGGTCGCCGAGATCGGCTTCTGCACGCATCAGCGTCACCGGCCGCAACACGTCGTGCAGGCGGTCGGTCTCGAAACTTACCGAGGCGTGGCCCGCGAGGTCGCTGCTGGTCAGACCCTTTTGACCGAAGAGCGGGTGCGGCGGGCCGCAGAACAGGCCGAAGAACTCGCGGTAAAGGCGGCGGTATTCGAGCTTCGGATTGCGTTCCTTGACGAGGCAAATGGCAAAACTCGCGCTGCGTGCATTGACGACCGCTATGGCTTCTCGGCTCGTATCGACGTCGACGGACAGGGTCGCCTTGGGATGCTTGGCGTGGAAATGCGCCAGCGCCTCGTCGAAGACCGGGCAGACGACATGGCTCGCCACGGCGATCTTGACGTGGCCCTGGACCTCGTTGGTGACTTCGCGCATCGCGGTCGTCAGACGGAAGATAGATCCCTGGATATCGACCGCCTCGCGGTAGAGCAGTTCGCCGGCCTGCGTCAGGCGGAAATGGCCCGGAGACCGGTCGATCAGCTTCTTGTCGATACGCGCTTCAAGCCGTTTCAGCGCGGTGGAGACGGATGGCTGGGCAAGACGCAGTTTCCCGGCGGCCTCGGTGATGGAGCGCGATTCCGCCAGCACGACGAAGGTGCGCAGCAGGTTCCAGTCCAGTTCGCGCACCAGCCGGTCCGAATGCCGGGACGGGGCCGTAAAGCCAGCCATAGATCAAACCTATAATGATAATTCCGATTATCTATTTGATGAATGACCGGCCGAGCGCCAAAGTCAAGGCTCACCGCATCCGCGAGGGGTTATCGAATGTCGGTCGAAAGGCGTGAAGCCCGCCAGCCATGGATTCTCTTATCGCCCGCCCTGACGGCGGTGACGCTGCTGCTCTTCGTGCCGCTGCTCTTCATTCTGGTCTATTCGTTCTGGCTGCGCACGGCGACGGGCGCCGACCAGGTCGGTTTCTTCTTCGACAACTGGCAGGAAGCGCTGACCGACCGCTTCTATCGCGACATTCTGCTCAACACGCTGAAGATCGCGGCAATCACCACCATCGTCTGCGCGCTGATGGGGTATCCGGCGGCCTATTTCATCGCCCGATCGCGCGGCAACAAGGCGATCCTGCTGCTGTTGCTGATGCTGCCTTTCTGGATCAGCTACATCATCCGCACGATGAGCTGGATCAACATTCTCGGTGTCTCAGGCGCGCTGAACTCGATCCTGCTGTCGCTCGGCATCGTCCACGAGCCGATCCAGATGCTCTACAACGAGACGACGGTCATTCTCGGCCTCGTCCATTTTCTGCTGCCCTTCATGATCCTCAATGTCTTCGTCAGCCTCGAAGGCATCGACGTGACGCTGGAGGACGCGGCCCACTCTCTCGGCGCGACGCGGTGGCAAAGCTTCCTCGAGGTGACGCTGCCCCTGTCGCTTCCCGGCCTCGCGGCGGGCGGGCTGCTTGTGCTTCGTGCTCGGTGCGGGGACCTACATCACGCCGCTTGTCCTCGGCGGGCCGCGGGACGCGATGTTCGCCAATCTCGTCTTCGAGGCGGTGATCACCCAGCTCAACTGGCCGCTCGGCTCGGCGCTGTCGCTGATGCTTCTCGCCGTGCTCGGCACGCTGGTGCTGATCTACAACCGCTATCTCGGCATGGCGCAATTGATGAAAGGGCTCGGTTGATGGGCTGGTCCCTCATTCGCCTGTGGGCGCTTCTCGTTTATCT
This sequence comes from uncultured Alphaproteobacteria bacterium, assembly GCA_963712205.1. Lineage (GTDB taxonomy): Bacteria > Pseudomonadota > Alphaproteobacteria > Rhizobiales > Rhizobiaceae > Oricola. The sequence goes on from CAVQHF010000012.1 coordinate 475,907, forward strand.
CTTCATGTTCCTGCCGGTGGCGGTGGTGGTGCTGCTGAGTTTCAACTCCAGCCAGTTCGGCGCTTTCCCGATGACCGGATTGTCGGTGCGCTGGTTCGTCGAGCTGGCACAGAACGAGGCAATCCTGCGCGCATTCCGCACCTCCATCCTTCTCGGAACGCTGACGGCGGGGATATCGACGACGCTCGGCGTGCTGGCGAGCCTGGCGCTGGTGCGCTACCGGGTGCCCGGCTCCAATCTGATCTCGACATTCCTGATCGCGCCGATCCTCGTTCCCGAGGTGGTGCTCGCCGTCGCGCTGCTGCTGTTCCTCAATTTCATGTCGATCAACAAGAGCTTCACGCTGCTGCTGTTCGGCCACGTGATCTTCACGCTGCCTTTCGTCGTCCTCGTGGTGCAGGCGCGCCTCGTCTCCATCAAGCGCGACATCGAGGAGGCGGCGATGAGCCTTGGCGCGAGCCCGAGGCAGACCTTCTTCGAGATCACGCTGCCGCTGATGCTGCCGGCCGTTCTCGCCGGCGCGCTGTTCGCCTTCACCATCAGTTTCGACGACATCACCGGCACGCTGTTCTGGAAGCCGGGCGGCGTCGAGACCGTGCCGACCCAGATCTTCGCGATGCTGCGCAATTCGATCTCGCCGGAGATCAACGCGCTCGGCACGGTGATGATCGTCCTTACCGTCGGGCTGCCGCTTCTGGGAGCTGCGATTGCCCGACAACTCGCCCGAAACCGCGGCGGATAACCGCTCCCGGCACCAATCGACCCACGAAGGAGAGTACGATGGACAATACCAGACGATACGAAAGACTGCTGGAACGATACAGAAACGGCGATCTCGACCGGCGGAAATTCCTCGGCCTGATCGGGGCGGCCGGCCTCGCCTACGGCGTGCAGACGCCGTTCGCGCGCGAAGCGATGGCGGCGACCGAGCAGGTCCGTTTCGACGGCTGGGGCGGCGTCGTTTCCGAGGCGTTCCGCAAATACGCCTTCGATCCCTACACCGCCAAGACCGGCATCAAGGTGGTCGACGGCACATTCGGCGGTGGCGACGAATACCTGTCGCGCGTCAAGGCAAGCCAGCCGGGCGAATACAACATTGCCCACCTGTCGGGCGTGTTCGATTACGCGCGCTATGCCGGTCTCGACCTGGCCTCCGAACTGAACGAGGCCAACATCCCGAACCTGCAATATGTCATCCCGAAGCTGGTCGACGTGTTCCGCGGCGTGACCAACGGCAAACTGTCCTGCGTACCCTACGACTATGGCACCACCGGGCTTGCCTATAACCGCAAGCACATCTCCGACGAGGAGATGAAGGAAAAGGGCGCGAAGATCCTCATCGACGACGCCTACAAGGGCAAGATCGGCGGCTGGGCCGACTGGCGCACGCGCGTCTGGTACGCCTCGCTGCAAACCGATCAGGACCCGAACGGCGCGACCGACATGGATGCCGTCTGGGATGCCGTGCGCAAACACCGCGACCTGGCGTTGAAATACTGGACCTCGGGCGCCGAATTGATGAGCCTGTTGGCGGAAGAGGAAATCTACGTCACAGAGGGCTGGTCCGGCCGCATCTACGCGCTGCAGGAACAGGGCCACGACATCGGCTACATGGACCCGCCGAACGGCTTCGGCTGGCAGGAATGCCTGTTCGTCATCAAGGGCTCGCCGATGGAAGCCTGCGAGGAACTGCTGAACTTCATGCTGGCGCCGGAAACCTCCATCGCCGTCGCGGAAGGCCAGAACTATCCGCCGGCGCTCGATCCGACCAAGGTCGATCTCGGCAAGAAGATCCCGACGCTGCCGGCCTTCGATCCGACCGGCACGCTCGCCGGCCTGACCTTCGCCAATCCGGATTACTGGAACGGCCACGAGGCGGAATGGTCGAAAATGTTCGGCCGCGTCCAGAAGGGCTACTGACCTCGCCCTTTAAAAACCGTTCCCGCCGCGATGCCGCGGCGGGGACATTCAAGCCAGACCGGAGGCGCAGCCCGTGAGTTCCGTTACCCTGACCGACATCGTGAAACGCTTCGAGGCGTTTACGGCCGTCCACAAGACATCGCTGGAAATCCCCGATGGCGCCTTCGTGACGCTGCTCGGCCCGTCCGGCTGCGGCAAGACGACGACGCTGCGCATGGTCGCGGGCCTGCTCGATCCCACCGAGGGCGAGATCCTGATCAAGGGCCGCCGCGTCAACGACGTGCCGATCCACAAGCGCAATCTCGGGCTCGTCTTCCAGAACTACGCGCTGTTTCCGCACAAGACGATCGCCGAAAACGTCGCCTTCGGGCTGAAATACCGCGGCGTGCCGAAGGAAGAGGCGAAGAAGCGGGTGCGCGACGCGCTCGAACTGGTGCAATTGCCGGGCGTCGGCGACCGCTATCCGAAGCAGTTGTCGGGCGGCCAGCAACAGCGCATTGCGCTGGCCCGCGCAATCGTCATCGAACCCGACGTGTTGCTGCTGGATGAACCCTTGTCGGCGCTCGACGCCAATTTGCGCGAGGATATGCGGGTCGAACTGAAGCGCATCCAGGAGCGGATCGGCGTGACGACGATCTTCGTCACCCATGACCAGTCCGAGGCGCTTGCCCTGTCCGACCAGATCGTCGTGATGTCGGCGGGCAGGGTCGAACAGGTCGGTCCGCCCGAAGAGGTCTACAACACGCCGGCCAGCGAATTCGTCGCCAATTTCCTCGGCGCCTCGAACATTCTGCCGGCGACATGCGTCGGCCACGACGGCGACAGCCTCGCCTTCGATGAGGAAATTTTCGGGCGGATCGCCGTGCCCGCGGCAAAGGCGCCGCAAGTCACCTCGGAAGGACCGGCCAAGCTCGTCCTGCGTGCCGAGAAGCTGCTGCTTACGGAGCGCGATGCGCCGGCCGACGGTACCATCGCCGTCGACGCAACCGTCGAGACCGTCGACTACCAGGGTCAGGCCGTGCGTTATTTCGTGCGCGCGGGAGAGCACCAGCTCCAGGCCATCAACATGATCGACGAGCGTCCCTTCGCCGAAGGCGCGCCCGTTTCCCTTCGCCTGCGTCCGCGCGATTGCGCGGCCCTGAGCGCCTAGCGTTCATCCGGACCGTTTTCATGGCACAGCAGCAGAAAAGCCACCTCTTCTACCAGAGCCGCCGCCGCAAGCCGGTGCTCGATCAGGCGCGCGGCATCTATATGTGGGACGTCGACGGCAAACGCTATCTCGACGGATCGTCCGGCGCGATGGTTTGCAATATCGGCCATTCCAACGAGAACGTGCTCGCCGCGATGCGGCTGCAGATGGAGAAATCCACCTTCGGCTACAGGTTGCATTTCGAGACCGCGGCGTCCGAGAAACTGGCCGCCAAGACCGCCGCGCTGACGCCGGACGGCCTCGACAAGGTGTTCTTCGTTTCCGGCGGATCGGAAGCGGTGGAAAGCGCGATGAAGCTGGCGCGCCAGTATGCCGTCGCCACCGGTCAATCCGGACGCTGGAAGGTGATTTCGCGCGCGCCGTCCTATCACGGCTGCACGCTCGGCGCGCTCGCGATCACGTCCTACGATCCGCTGACCGAACCGTTCGAGCCGATGATGCGGGCGATGCCGAAAATTCCCGCGCCGCGCGCCTATCTCGACGGGCTCGATCCCGACGACGAGGCGACGGGCCTGCACTACGCCAACATGCTGGAAGCAAAGATCATCGAGGAGGGGCCGGAAACGGTGCTCGCCTTCATGGTCGAACCGGTCGGCGGCGCCTCGACGGGCGCGCTGGTGCCGCCGAAGGGCTACATGGAGCGGGTGCAGGAGATCTGCCGGCAATACGGCGTGCTGCTGATCCTCGACGAGGTGATGACCGGCGCCGGGCGGACCGGAAAATTCCTCGCCGGCGAACACTGGAACCTCGCGCCCGACATCATCGTGATGTCGAAGGGTTTCGCGGCGGGCTATGTGCCGCTCGGCGCGATGGCTGCGCATGACCGGATCGTCGAACCGGTGCTCGATGCCGGCGGCTTCCAGCACGGCTTCACCTATGCCGGAAACCCGCTCGCCTGCGCGGCAGGGCTGGCGGTGATCGAGGAGATCGAGCGTCAGGGCATGGTCGCCAATGCGGCGCGGACGGGTACGCTTCTCAAGTCGCGGCTGGAGGACTTGATGCGGCATTACCCGGTGATCGGCGACGTACGCGGCAAGGGGCTTCTGACAGCTTTCGAATTCGTGGCCGACCGGCGCACGATGGCGCCGCTGCCCGCATCGCTTGCAGCTTATTCGCGGTTCGTCGACATCGCCTACGAGAACGGGCTGATCGTCTATTCGCGGCGCACGCGCGGCGGTTACGAGGGCGACCACATCCTCGTCTGTCCGCCGATGATCGTGAACGAAAACCAGGTCGAGGAGATCATCGAGATGCTCGACCGGTCGCTGAAGCAATTCATGAGCGAGGTTCACACCGCGCTGCCGCAAAGCGCCTGAGCGGGACCGGACCATGTCGAAAATCATCATCACCTGCGCCGTCACGGGCTCGATCCACACGCCCTCGATGTCGCCGCATCTTCCGGTGACCGCCAGCGAAATCACCGAGCAGGCCATCGGCGCGGCGGAGGCCGGCGCGTCGATCCTGCATTTGCACGCGCGTGATCCCGAGAACGGCTGTCCGTCCTCGTTGCCGGAGCATTTCATGGCCTTCCTGCCGCGCATCAAGCAGGCGAGCGATGCTGTGCTCAACATCTCCACCGGCGGCAGCGCGGTGATGACGCTCGACGAGCGGCTGGAAGCGCCGAAACGCGCCGAGCCGGAAATGTGCTCGCTCAACATGGGTACGATGAATTTCGCGCTCTATCCGGCGGCGGAGAGGATCAGTGACTGGAAACATGACTGGGAAAAACCGTTCCTCGAAGAGTCCGACGACCTCGTCTTCAAGAACACGCCGCGCGACATCGCCCGCATCCTGACGGAGCTCGGCGCCGAACGCGGCGCGCGGTTCGAGTTCGAGTGCTATGACGTCAGCCACATCTACATGTTGCGCCACTTCGCCGATCGCGGGCTGGTCAAGCCGCCCTTCTTCATCCAGTTCGTCTTCGGCGTCCTCGGCGGGATCGGACCTGATCCGGAGAATCTCGGCCACATGAAGCTGATCGCCGACAAGCTGTTCGGATCGGACTACACATTTTCGGTGCTCGCCGCCGGGCGGCACCAGATACCGCTGACGACCATGGCCGCGGCGATGGGCGGTCATGTGCGGGTCGGGCTGGAAGACAGCCTGATGATCGCGCGCGGGAAACTGGCGCAATCGAATGCCGAACAGGTCGCCAAGATCCGCCGGATCGTCGAGGAACTGGGCCGCGAGGTCGCGACGCCCGCCGACGCGCGGGACATGCTTGGCCTCAAGGGCGCCGACCGGACGGCGATCTGACAATGAGCGATATCGCGATCAGGAAGGCCGGGGCGGCGGATGCCGAGCGGCTGAACAAGGCGCTGCGGCGCCTTTCCAACGATATCGGCGACAGTCACGGCGCGACGGCGGACATGCTCGCGCGCGCGGGCTTCGGCGATCATCCGGTCTTTCGCGCGCTTGTTGCCGAGCTGGACGGCGCGGTGGTCGGCGCCACGCTCTATTCGCCGGTCTTTTCGACCGTCCGGGCATCGGCCGGCGTCTACGTATCCGATCTCTGGGTCTCGCCGGCGGCACGCGGGCGGGGTCTCGGCCGGTGGCTCCTGAAAGCAGTCGCCGAGGATGCGGGCGACGTCTGGAACGCGGGCTATCTGAAGCTCGCCGTGTATGATGACAATGCCGATGCGCAGGCGTTCTACGACCGGCTCGGCTTCGCGGCGACCGAGGGCGAAACGATCCTGACACTCGATGAAACGGGGCTTGCCGCCCTGAAAGATGATAGAGGCACGCGATGAAAGCGATCTTCGACGAACGCCAGTGGAAACACGACCCCAAGCACTTCATGGCCAATGGCGCGGTGCTGCCAAATCCGGAACAGCCGAAGCGCATCGAGATTTTGAAGGCCGCGGCGCAGGCGGCCGGCTGCATTTTCGAGGCGCCGGCGGATGCCGGACTGGGCCCGATCGCGGCGCTGCACACCGCCGAATACATCACCTTCCTGCAGAATATCTATGCCCGCTGGCGGCGTATCGAGGGGGCGGGCGAAGAGGTGATCCCGAACATCCATCCGGCCAACCGCACCGACGGATATCCCAAATCCGCCGTCGGCCAGGCCGGCTATCACCAGGCCGATACCGCCTGTCCGATCGCCGAAGGCACCTTCGAGGCGGCTTACTGGTCGGCGCAGTCGGCGGTGACCGGCGCGGACCACATCGCCTGGGGCGAACGCGCCATCTATGCGCTGAGCCGTCCGCCGGGGCATCACGCCTATGCCGATCTCGCCGGCGGGTTCTGTTTCTTCAACAATGCCGGCATCGCCGCCGAGCGGCTGCGCGCCGCCGGCAAGCGCCCGGCGATCCTCGACGTCGACGTGCATCACGGCAATGGCACGCAGGGTATCTTCTATTCGCGCTCCGACGTGCTGACGATTTCGATCCACGCCGATCCGGCGCGGTTCTATCCGTTCTTCTGGGGTCACGCGCAGGAGCGCGGCGAGGGTGTCGGCCTCGGCTACAATCTCAACCTGCCGCTCGATCGCGCAACGGGAGACGACGCCTATCTGGCGACACTCGACGTCGCGCTCGATCGCATCCGCGCCTTCGGCGCCGACGCCGTCATCGTCGCGCTCGGTCTCGACGCCCATATCGATGATCCGTTCAAGGGGCTTGCGGTCACGACGCCGGGCTTTTCGCGGATCGGCGCGGCGATTTCCGGGCTTGGCCTGCCGACGCTTTTCGTGCAGGAGGGCGGATATCTCTCCGACGCGCTCGGAGACAACCTGACCCATGTCCTGACCGGCTTCAACGAAGCCTGACCGGCCCACCAGAAAGCGAGACAATCATGAGTGACATCACCCGCATCGACACCGGAAAACGCATGAGCCAGGCCGTTATCCACAACGGCACGATCTATCTGGCCGGACAGGTCGGCGATCCCGGCCAAAGCGTGGCCGAGCAGACAAAAACCATTCTGGGACGTATCGAAGCCCTGCTGGAACAGGCAGGCAGCGACAAGACGCGCATCCTGCAGGCCACCATCTGGCTCGCCGACATGGCCGATTTCGCCGAAATGAACGCGGTCTGGGATGCCTGGGTCGCACCCGGCCATGCACCGACCCGCGCGGCCGGCGAATCGAAGCTGGCGACGCCCGACTACAAGGTGGAGATCATCATCGTCGCCGCGATATAGCGGTTTCGGCGTTTGCACTGCACAATTTTTGGCGATAAAGATTCCGTCTGACTTCCACGCCAGACCGGGTTAGAGCCTTGGCCATCAAGAAAATTCTCGTCGCCAACCGTTCCGAAATCGCCATTCGCGTGTTCCGCGCGGCCAACGAACTCGGGATCAAGACCGTCGCCATCTGGGCGGAGGAAGACAAGTACTCGCTGCACCGGTTCAAGGCCGACGAGAGCTATCAGGTCGGCAAGGGTCCGCATCTGGAGCGCGACCTCGGGCCGATCGAGAGCTATCTGTCGATCGAGGAAGTGCTGCGGGTCGCCGCGGCAGTCGGGCGCCGACGCCATCCATCCGGGCTACGGACTGCTGTCGGAGAGCCCGGAATTCGTCGAGGCCTGCGCGGCCGCCGGCGTCACCTTCATCGGCCCGAAACCGGAGACGATGCGGGCGCTCGGCAACAAGGTCGCCGCGCGCAATCTGGCCGTGTCGGCAGGCGTCCCGGTGGTGCCGGCGACCGAGCCGCTGCCCGACGACATGGCGACCGTCAAGACAATGGCCCTCGAGGTCGGCTATCCGGTGATGCTGAAGGCGTCCTGGGGCGGCGGCGGGCGCGGCATGCGCGTCATCCGCTCCGAAGAGGAGATCGAGCGCGAGGTGCTGGAAGCCAAGCGCGAGGCCCGCGCCGCCTTCGGCAAGGACGAGGTCTATCTGGAAAAGCTGGTCGAGAACGCGCGCCACGTCGAGGTGCAGATCCTCGGCGACACGCATGGCAACGCCGTCCACCTGTTCGAGCGCGACTGCTCGATCCAGCGCCGCAACCAGAAGGTCGTGGAACGCGCGCCGGCGCCGTATCTGAACGACGACCAGCGCGCCGAACTGTCGGGCCACGCGCTGAAGATCGCGGCGGCGACCGACTATATCGGCGCCGGCACGGTCGAGTTCCTGATGGATGCCGACACCGGCAAGTTCTACTTCATCGAGGTCAATCCGCGCATCCAGGTCGAGCACACCGTGACCGAGGAGGTCACCGGGATCGACATCGTCAAGGCGCAGATCCACATCCTCGACGGCTTTGCGATCGGGACGCCGGAATCGGGCGTGCCGCGCCAGGAGGACATCCGCCTCAACGGCCACGCGCTGCAGTGCCGGATCACCACCGAGGACCCGGAACAGAACTTCATTCCCGACTACGGCCGCATCACCGCCTATCGCGGCGCGACCGGCTTCGGCATCCGGCTCGACGGCGGCACGGCCTATTCGGGCGCGGTGATCACCCGCTTCTACGATCCGCTCCTGGAAAAGGTGACGGCCTGGGCGCCGACGCCGGAAGAGGCGATCCGGCGCATGGACCGGGCGCTGCGCGAGTTCCGCATCCGCGGGGTGGCGACGAACCTGACCTTCCTCGAAGCGATCATCGGCCACCAGAAGTTCCGCGACAATACCTACACGACCAAGTTCATCGACACGACGCCGGAACTGTTCACGCAGGTCAGGCGCGCCGACCGCGCGACGAAGCTCCTGACCTATCTCGCCGACGTCACCGTCAACGGCCATCCCGAGACCAAGGGCCGGCCGCGGCCGCCGGCCGATGCCGCGCCGCCGAGCGTGCCGTGGGTGGGCATCCCGATCCCCGCGGGCGGGACGAAGCCCAGGCTCGATGAACTCGGTCCCGAAGGCTTCGCCAGGTGGCTGCGCGCCGAAAAGCAGATCTACCTGACCGACACGACGATGCGCGACGCCCACCAGAGCCTGCTGGCGACGCGCATGCGCTCGGCGGACATCGTGGCGATCGCCGGCACCTATGCCCGCGCCCTGCCGCAGCTCCTGTCGCTGGAATGCTGGGGCGGCGCGACCTTCGACGTCGCCATGCGGTTCCTGACCGAGGATCCGTGGGAGCGGCTGGCCAAGATCCGCGAGCAGGCGCCGAACATCCTGCTGCAGATGCTGCTGCGCGGCGCCAACGGCGTCGGCTACACCAATTATCCCGACAATGTGGTCAAGCACTTCGTGCGCCAGGCGGCGGCCGGCGGGGTCGACCTGTTCCGCGTCTTCGACTGCCTCAACTGGGTCGACAACATGCGCGTCTCGATGGACGCGGTCGCCGAGGAGAACAGGATCTGCGAGGCGGCGATCTGCTATACCGGCGACATCCTCAATTCGGCGCGGCCGAAATACGACCTGAAATACTATGTCGGGCTGGCCGGCGAACTGGAAAAGGCCGGCGCGCACATGCTCGCGGTCAAGGACATGGCGGGCCTGCTGAAGCCGGCGGCGGCGCGGGTGCTGTTCAAGGCGCTGCGCGAGGCGACCGACCTGCCGATCCACTTCCATACCCATGACACGTCGGGGATCGCGGCGGCGACGGTGCTGGCGGCGGTCGAGAGCGGCGTCGACGCCGTCGACGCGGCGATGGATTCGCTCTCCGGCAACACCTCGCAGCCCTGCCTCGGCTCGATCGTCGAGGCGCTGCGCGGCACCGAGCGCGATTCCGGGCTCGATGCCGACTGGATCCGCAAGATCTCCTTCTACTGGGAGGCGGTGCGTACCCAGTACGCGGCCTTCGAAAGCGACCTGAAGGGACCGGCCTCGGAAGTCTATCTGCACGAGATGCCGGGCGGCCAGTTCACCAATCTGAAGGAACAGGCGCGCTCACTCGGCCTGGAGACGCGCTGGCACGAGGTGGCGCGCGCCTATCACGACGCCAACCAGATGTTCGGCGACATCGTCAAGGTGACGCCGTCGTCGAAGGTGGTCGGCGACATGGCGCTGATGATGGTCAGCCAGGACATGACGGTGGCCGAGGTCGAAAACCCGGACAAGGACATCGCCTTCCCGGATTCGGTCGTCTCGATGATGCGCGGCGATCTCGGCCAGCCGCCCGGCGGCTGGCCGGAAGGCATCCAGAAAAAGGTTCTGAAGAGCGAAAAGCCCTATACCGACGTTCCCGGCTCGCTGCTGCCGCCAGCCGATCTCGCCGCCATGCGCAAGGAGATCGAGGAGAAGATCGAACGCGAGATCGACGAGTTCGAGTTCGCCTCCTACCTGATGTATCCGAAGGTCTTCACCGACTTCGCGCATGCCCAGGCGATGTACGGCCCGGTCTCCTCGCTGCCGACGCCGGTCTATTTCTACGGGCTGGGCAGCGAGGAAGAGGTCTTCGCCGCGCTCGAAAAGGGCAAGACGCTGGTCATCCGCTGCCTTGCCGTCGGCGAGACCGACGAGAAGGGCATGGTGACCGTGTTCTTCGAGCTCAACGGCCAGCCGCGCCGCATCAAGGTGCCGGACCGGGCGCATGGCGCGACCGGCGCGGTGACACGGCGCAAGGCGGAACCCGGCAACGAGGCCCATGTCGGCGCGCCGATGCCGGGCGTGATCTCGACGATCGGCGTGATCGCCGGCCAGGAGGTCAAGGCCGGCGACGTGCTCGTCTCCATCGAGGCGATGAAGATGGAAACCGCCATCCATGCCGAGCGCGACGGCACCATCGCCGAAGTCGCCGTCAAGGCCGGCGACCAGATCGACGCCAAGGACCTGCTGGTCGTTTACGGATAGACCCGAGCCGGCGTCAGATCTGGCCGAGCAGCATCAGGATGATGACGATCAGCAGGATCGTGCCAACGATGCCGAGCGGCGCGTTGCCGAAACGGCCGCGCGCCGGAATGGCGCCGATCAGAAGCAGGATCAGGATGATCAGAAGAACAGTGCCGAGGGTCATGGCATTTCCTTTCGCGAGACAATGATTTCCTAACGCGGGGGAAGGCGAACCGGTTCCCGCGTATTGCCTCGTGGCGGCCGGTCACGAGGCGTGACAGGTGGCCAGAATCCGTGCGAACCTCCGCGGCGTGATCCCGATTTACAAAGCCCGAGTGGTGGGATAGCGTCGTTAAATCGATTTAAACGGAATATCCGATGACAGCTATCGACACGCCGCCGGCCAGTCCGACGCTGCCGCAAGCCACCGATCCGCGCCGTATCCGACAGGCGCGCTGGGCGGTATCGGCGGCATTCTACGCCAACGGGTTCGTCGTCGGCAACTGGGCGCCGAAGATCCCGGTTCTGGCCGGGCGACTGGGGATTACCGAATCGGTGCTCGGCGCGCTTGTCATCATGTTCGGCATCGGCGCGCTGATCGCGCTGTTTGACCGGCGCGGTGCTGACGACCCGCTACGGCTCGGACAGGATCGTGCGCTGGACCTCGTTCCTCCTGGTGCCCGGCCTGCTGCTGATCTCGCTGGCTCCCAACGTGGCCGTCACCGCGTTCGCCATGCTTTGGCTCGGTGTGTTCATGGGCGCGATGGACGGGGCGATGAACGCCAACGCGGTCACGGTGGAAAAGGCGCGCGGCCACGCCATCATGTCGTCGTGTCACGGCTTCTGGAGCCTCGGCGGTCTGACCGGCGCGCCGCTTGGCGGCTGGCTGCTGGCGCGGTTCGGCGACATGGGCCACTCGGTTGCCGTTCTCGTCATGACCGGCGTCATCGTGATCGTGGCGCAGTTCTTCTATCTCGGCGACGCCAAGGCGCGCGACACGAAGGGAGCAACCGAAAACAGCAGATTGTCGCCGAAACGGCTCCTCGCGCTGCTGCCGACCGCAGCGGGCATCTACATTCTCGGCGTCTGCGCCTTCCTGTCCTTCGTGCCGGAAGGCTCGATCCTCGACTGGAGCGCGCTCTATCTCGCCAAGGACCACCAGGCGCCGGTTGCGATTGCGGGCTACGCCTTTGCGGCTTTCTCCGGCACCATGGCGCTGATGCGCTTCCTCGGCGACGGGCTGCGCGACCGGTTCGGCGACGGGCGGACCTTCTTCGTCTCGGCGCTGGTCGCAAGCGCCGGCTTTGCGATTGCCGGGCTGTCGTCGGAACTGGTGATGGTGATCGCCGGCTTTCTCGTCTGCGGCCTCGGGCTCGCCAACATGGTGCCGATCGTGTTTTCGGCGGCTGGCCGGTTCCCCGGCATCGAACCGGCGATCGGCATCGGCATCGCGACGGCCTTCGGCTATTCCGGCGCGCTGACCGCGCCCGCCGTGCTCGGCATTGTCGCCGAACATTTCGGCCTGGCGGTCATCTTCGCCGCCTTCTCTGTCGTGCTGCTGGCGACGGCGGCGCTGTCGCTTTCGCTGAGGGCGCTCAGGACGTGACGCCGCCGAGCGGCAGGGCGGCCAGTCTCTCGGCCAGGAAATCATAGACGCGGCGTACCTTGGCGCTGTGGCGGAGTTCGCGGTGCGAGCAAAGCCAGTAGGGCAGGGGCTCGATTTCGAGTTCCGGCAGCACGCGCACGAGCGCGGGGAAACGGGCCGCTATCGCAACTTGCGCGAAGCCGATTCCGGCGCCCGACCTGACGAGTTCCCACGACACGATCGGGTGATCCACGCGGAAGGCGAAAGCGGACCGGTCCGCCTTCATGCCAAGCCGGGCCATGCCGCGCAGGATCAGGTCGTCGCGGTCCTGTCCGACGATGCGATGGAAAAGGAGGTCGGCGGGTTTTCGCGGCGTGCCATGTCTTTCGAGGTAGTCGCGATGTGCGAAGGCGCCCATGGCGGCTTCGTTGACCTTGCGCACGATCAGGTCGTTCTGGGTCGGGCGGACCATCCGCACGGCAATGTCGGCGTCACGGGCGAGCAGGTTCTGCACCGAATCGCTTGCGACCAGTTCGATCTCGAGCGCGGGCTCCTCCTCGGCGAGCGCGACGAGGATCTCCGGCAGGAGATAGGTCGAGACGACCTCACTTGCCGTGATGCGGATCGTGCCCTCCACCGCGGCCTCGCGCCCGGCCACGGCCATGGCGAAGGACGCCGCGCCCGCCTGCATGGCGCGGGCCTCCTCGGCGAGCGCCAGCGCATCTGCGGTCGCGGTCATGCCGGCGCGGCCGCGATCGAACAGGACAAGACCGGTGAGCGTCTCCAGTTCGTCGACATGGCGGCCGAGCGTCGGCTGCGAGATGCCGGTGGCGCGCGCCGCGCCGGACAGCGTGCCGGCGTCGAGCACGGCGAGAAAACTCTTGATCAGGTTCCAGTCGAAGCGATCGCGATCCATTCAAGAATGAATAACAGATATCCAACGTCTTGTATATTCATTCATTTCCGGTCTCTTTACATGTGTCTGCGAACACGAACACAGGAGACTGATCATGCAGACAGCAGCAATCCTCGGAGCGGCCGGACGCAATGGCGATGCGGTGGCAAGGGCATTCCTCAAGGCCGGATGGCGGGTCAAGGGCATCGCGCGCGGTGCCAAGGTCTCGACGCTGGCGCCAGGCGTCGAACCGGTGACGGCGGACGCCTTCGACCGCGACGCGCTCATAGGGCCTGCGCCGGTGCCGACGTCATCGTTCACACGCTCAACCCGGCCTATGACGACTGGACCAATACGGTCATGCCGCTCGCCGAAAACGTGCTGGCGGCGGCGCAGGCGGCAGGCGCGACCGTGATGATCCCCGGCAATGTCTATAATTACGGCTATTCGATCGGTGTCGACACGGCCGAGGACGCTCCTGTCAGCGGCGACACGGAGAAGGCGCGGCTGCGCATCGCGATGGAAGCCCTCTATGAGCGCGCGGCGCGCGAAAAGGGCGTTCGAACCATCATCATCCGCGCCGGCGACTTCTTCGGCGGCAAGCGGCCGGAAAGCTGGCTCGACCTGATGATCCTGAAGGATCTGAAGAAGAACAAGTTCACCTGGCCGGGGCCGTCCTGGACCACCGTTCATGCCTTTGCCTATCTTCCCGATCTCGCCGAAACCTTCGTGCGGGTCGCGGAGAAGCGGGCCGAAACGGCGCCTTTTGCGACATTGCATTTTCGCGGCCATGCGGTTACCGGCGAGGAGATGCACGCCGCGGCGGAGAAGGCCGCCGGCCGGAAGCTGAAACGCGGCGGCGTGCCGTGGACCGTGATCCGCGCCGTCGGCCTGTTCAATCCGATCCTGCGCGAGATCGCGAAGATGTCCTATCTCTGGCGCGTTCCGCATTCGCTCGCCAACGACAAGCTGGAAGCGCTGATCGGCGCCGAACCGCACCACCCGCTCGACGTGGCGCTTGGCGAGGCCATTGCCGATCTGAAGCTCGATGGTTCGCGGCCGGCGGAGAAGGCTTCGGCACAAACGATGGCCGCGGCGTAATTCGCAAAACGGAAAAGCCCGGCTTTCGCCGGGCTTTTTGCCGTCCCCCGTCGCCGGGCGGGCCTGTTACCAGGTGCGCCGCGGGCCGGTGTCGATGTGGTAAAAGCCGCTCTTGTAGCGCTTGAAGCCGCCGACTTCCTTTTGCTTCTGCAAATAGGCCAGAAGCCCTTTCGTGCCGCCATGGACGCGGAAATCGACCGCGGCACATTTCAGATGCCAGGACCGCTTCTTGCCGCCGACCCTGCGATTGCGCGAGGGGCTTCGCAGGGTCGAGTTTACGGTTATCGGGCCGTATTTCGACGCAACCCGTTCGAGCACGGACTTCAGCCGTTCGGGGACGCATTTCGACGGCGCATTGTAATGGATGCGGTTGGCCTTCGGCACGGCGGCGAGCTGCAGCCCGGTCATGGAGTCGAAGGGCGACGGCTTCAGGATATGGTGGGCGTGTTCCTCGTCGGTGTCGGAGACGGCGACGCTGTACCAGGGATTGTCCGATTTCAGCGGGCCCTGCGCTCTCGCGGCGGGGGTGGAAAGACATGCCGCGGACAGGGCCGCGATGACCATCGGCAGCCGCGCGCGGCGCGCGGCGTAGGTGAACGAGTGCATTTTGTTTGCGTCCCTGTCATGAGCCCGTCCCCGGCGGGCGGCGTCATGATCAAGCCGGTCTCCTCCCCAAGGGGGCCGGCCCTGTTTGGTGCGCCCGTAGTGCATGATGTTGCAGTGCACAAGTCACGCTTTGAGTCATCGCGTAACGGAATTCTCCCTGCGTGGCGTCCGCGAAAGAAGCGAATTGCGCCGAAGGAACAACGCCGTTGGTCTAATTTACGTCTGGACTCACATCGCTATAAACCGCACACAATACGGACAACGGAGCATGGAGGAGACTGATCCGTGCTCGTCCGCGACATAGTCTGATCGCAAGCATCCCGGGAGGTCCTGAATGTCCAGTCCAGTTTACCGTGTATTGCCCGACGCCAAGAAGCGGGCGCTGATCGATGACGAGAAATACCTGAAATGGTACAAGCAGAGCGTCACGTCACCGGAGAAGTTCTGGGCCAAGCACGGCAAGCGGATCGACTGGTTCAAGCCCTATACCAAGGTCAAGAACACCTCCTTCAAGGGCAAGGTCTCGATCAAGTGGTTCGAGGACGGCGTCACCAACGTTTCCTACAACTGCATCGACCGCCACCTGAAGAAGCGCGGCAACCAGGTCGCGATCATCTGGGAAGGCGACAACCCCTACGACGACAGGAAGATCACCTATAACGAGCTGTACGACCAGGTCTGCCGGCTCGCCAACGTGATGAAGTCGAACGGCGTCAAGAAGGGCGACCGCGTCACGATCTACATGCCGATGATCCCGGAAGCCGCCTATGCGATGCTTGCCTGCACGCGTATCGGCGCCATCCATTCGATCGTCTTCGGCGGCTTTTCGCCGGACGCGCTGGCCGGGCGCATCGTCGACTGCGAATCCACTTTCGTCATCACTGCGGACGAGGGCCTGCGCGGCGGCAAGAAGATCCCGCTGAAGCGGAACACCGACCTCGCCATCGAGATCGCCGAGCGCCAGGAAGTCCGCGTCCAGAATGTGCTGGTCGTGCGGCGCACCGCCGGCCATATCGACTGGTTCGAGGATCGCGACATCTGGTATCACGAGGCGCTCGCCAAGGCGAAACCGGACTGCCCGCCGGCCAAGATGAAGGCCGAGGATCCGCTGTTCATCCTCTATACCTCCGGGTCGACCGGCAAACCGAAGGGCGTGCTGCACACGACCGGCGGTTACCTTGTCTATGCGTCGATGACGCACGAATACGTTTTCGATTATCACGACGGGGACATCTACTGGTGCACCGCCGATGTCGGCTGGGTCACCGGGCACTCCTACATCGTCTACGGGCCACTCGCCAACGGTGCGACGACGCTGATGTTCGAGGGCGTGCCGAACTATCCGACGCCGGCCCGGTTCTGGGAAGTTGTCGACAAGCACCAGGTCAACATTTTCTACACCGCGCCGACTGCGATCCGCGCCCTGATGGGCGCCGGCGACGATTACGTGAAAGCGTCGTCGCGCAAGTCTCTGCGCACCCTCGGATCGGTCGGCGAGCCGATCAATCCGGAAGCCTGGGAATGGTACTACAATGTCGTCGGCGAGAAGAAATGCCCGATCGTCGACACCTGGTGGCAGACGGAAACCGGCGGCATCCTGATCACGCCGCTGCCGGGCGCGACCAACCTCAAGCCGGGTTCGGCGACGCGGCCGTTCTTCGGGGTGCAGCCGCAGCTCGTCGATGCGGATGGTGACGTGCTCGAAGGCACCGCCGACGGCAATCTGTGCATTACCAATTCCTGGCCGGGGCAGATGCGCACGGTCTATGGCGACCACGACCGCTTCATTCAGACCTATTTCTCGACCTACAAGGGCAAGTATTTCACCGGCGACGGCTGCCGCCGCGACGCGGATGGCTATTACTGGATCACCGGCCGCGTCGACGATGTCATCAACGTGTCGGGCCACCGCATGGGCACGGCGGAAGTGGAATCGGCGCTGGTCAGCCACGACGCGGTGTCCGAAGCCGCGGTCGTCGGATACCCGCACGACCTCAAGGGCCAGGGCATCTACTGCTACGTCACATTGATGGCGGGCGCGGAAGGATCGGACGCCGTGCGCAAGGAGCTGGTGAACCACGTGCGCACCGAAATCGGTCCGATCGCCTCGCCCGACAAGATCCAGTTCGCGCCCGGCCTGCCGAAGACGCGTTCGGGCAAGATCATGCGCCGTATCCTGCGCAAGATCGCCGAGGACGATTTCGGCGCTTTGGGCGACACCTCGACGCTGGCGGATCCGTCGGTGGTCGACGACCTGATCGAGAACCGGCAGAACAAGAAGGGCTGAGGCGGTCCGCGGCGGCATGGATCTGCGACGGGGGCTTCGGCCCCCGTTTTTCGTTCGGACAGGTTTTTCGAAAAGGGACTTGGCAGGCGGGGCAAATCACCCCACATTGGTGTTGTCTTCAACAATCGAAAGGAGGTGATCCGATGTCGAGTGGTTCTAAGGTTCCGGTACGGTCTATGCGGGTCTCACTCCGTCGGAGCAGCCTCTGACGGCAGGTAAAGTCCTGTGCAACCGGATGGACGCCTGAGCGTCCCGGTCTGACGACCGCCGGTTCCCGGAATTGCGAAGGCCGCCCGAAAGGGCGGCCTTTTCATTTTGGTGTCCGTGCGCGGGATCGAGGGCGTCAGTTGATGAGCCTGAGGCCCTTGATGTCGTCGGCGATCTGCTTGAACGCGTCGTCGAGAGCGGCTTCGTCGGTCGCGTCGTAGTAATATTTCGACGTGGCCGTGTTGGTCGATGCGCAGCTCTGCATCAGGTTCTTGGCCGTGGAGTTGGCGGCGAAGGCGATCGAATAGATCTTGATGCCGCTGCCCTTCATCGAGTTGCACAGGCCGAGCGCATAGTTCCTGGAGTTGGTGGCGGCGTCACCGCCCCCGGATTCGAAGGTGTTGAATTCACCGTCGGTCATGATGATCGCGTATTTGCGCGCGCCAGGAGCGTTGTAGTCCGCGGCTTCGGATCCCACGGGCCATGCGCTGTTCCACTTGGAAGACAGCATGTAGTAGGACCATGCGATCGCGATGTGACCCGCCGTGCTGCCGTTTGCCGAGAAACTGTTGATCCTGTTTTTCAGGGCCGTCTCGTTGTCCGTCAGCGGCATGATCTCGGCGCTGGGGCAGGTGTTCGCGGAGCGCGGAATCTTTGCCGTGGAATCGGCGAATGCGTCCGTGAATTTCTGCGTGCCGTTACGCTCGTACACGCAATCGGGATAGAACGTCACCCAATGGCATGTGTAGCCATAATAGTAGCTGTAGGAGCATACCTTCTTCGTGGCAGCGGTGGTCTGGATCTTGTCGATGACCGGCGCCACGTTGACCGAAGCCGAATACGGGACGAGACCGACACGAATACGGTCCTCGGAACCGGTATCCGTGAACAGCGTCGTGACCGCATTCTTGGCCGCATTCTTGAGCGTGTCCAGCTTCGTGTCCGACGAGTAGTAGCTGATCTTGCTGCCCATCGAGCCGGTGATGTCGAGCGCCATCACCACTTCGACTTCGGTGTTGGAGAACTTGGCCTTGGTGCTGGCCTCGACGCGGTGATTGTCGTAACCGACGATACCGGCCATCGTCATCGGCATGATCGTATGAGCGTCGACCTCGACCGTGCGGTTGGCCTTGTCGACGTCGATCGAGTCGATGACGACGTTTTCCGGCGTCAGGTTGCGGCCGTCGAGATTGGCATCCAGATATTTCCGGACGGCAGCCTCCGCGTCCTCGATGGCGATGTCGCCCTGGGTCAGGCCCTGCGTCGTGGCGAGCGCCGCAGCATCCACCGCGAAGGTCAGCTTGTTGTGGTAGGAGAACATTCGCGCCACGTCGATGGCCATTGCTGACCCCATGAGAAGCGTCGTTCCCAGGACGGCAAACATGATGGCGAAGTTTCCGCGATCGTCGCGGGCGAAGTTCTTGAGACTGTTCAATACAATACGCACGGCCACACACTCCTTTTGGCATGATCCTGCCGCTCAATGAGCAGACGCCATGCCATTCGCGGTCCGACGCTAGGCCGAAATCCTTTGCAGATGGCTAAATTGCGGGTATCCGGGCGGTTGGAATTCAAACATCGTCAACGTCGCGTTAACGCACTCGATCGAATTCCGTCATGCCGATTCATGTCTGCGCAACACCCGCAAACCATGCCCTTTTTCGGGATTCGCAGTGTGCCGTTTTGAGACGCCGCCGATCGGGAAATTCCTGATTTGGCACAGTTCGGGACGGGAGTGCATGCCGGAACCGATCAGAAGTCGACGGCGACGCCCTTGACTTCCCAGTCACCGTAGCGGGCTGGATCCTTGCCGCCGCGCCCGCCGACCTCGCGCGGCCGGCCGGCTTCCTCGGCCCGCAATCCTGCCCGTCTGTCCTCGGCTTCGCGCAACGCGCGCTGCGCGGCCGGCGGAAGGTCCTCGAAGCGGCGCGGCGCTGGCGCCGTGCCATCCGGCTCCTTGCCGCTCTCTTCCGGGCTTGCCGTTCTGGCGGTATCGTCACTCATCGTGCATTCCGGCTGCGGCGGGCGCTCGCCCGCAGTTGAAAACGCGCTCTCGCGAACACACTATTATAGTCCGGCGCGAGCCAAATCCACCCTGTCGCGGGAATCCGGAGTTGCATCGATGAATCTCGTCAAAACGGCCATGCTGATTGCGTTCATGACAGCGCTATTCATGGGCGTCGGCTATCTGATCGGCGGAACCGGCGGCATGATGATCGCTTTCATCATCGCGCTTGCGATGAACGCGTTTTCCTACTGGAATTCCGACAAGATGGTGCTGCGAATGCACAACGCCGTCGCGGTCGACCGCGCCAACGCGCCGGAATATTACGGCATCGTGGAAGCGCTCGCGCAGCGCGCCGGTCTGCCGATGCCGAAGGTTTATCTCATCAAGAACGACCAGCCGAACGCGTTTGCGACCGGACGCAATCCGGACAATGCGGCCGTCGCCGCGACCACCGGCCTGCTGCAGCGGCTCAGCCACGAGGAAGTCGCCGGCGTGATCGCACACGAACTGGCACATATCCAGCACCGCGACACGCTGACGATGACGGTGACGGCGACGCTCGCCGGCGCGATATCCATGCTCGGCAATTTCGCGTTTTTCTTCGGTGGCTCGCGCAACAACAACAATCCCTTCGGTTTCGTCGGCGTGCTGGTTGCGATGATCGTCGCGCCGCTGGCGGCGATGATCGTGCAGATGGCGATCAGCCGGACACGCGAATATTCCGCCGACCGGCGCGGCGCCGAGATCTGCGGCAATCCGCAGTGGCTCGCCAGCGCGCTCGGGAAGATCGCCGAGGCCGCCGGGCGCACCGTCAATGTGGCGGCCGAACGCAATCCGGCGACCGCGCACATGTTCATCATCAATCCGTTGAACGGACAAAGGGCCGACAACCTGTTTTCGACCCATCCCGGACACCGGAAACCGCATTCGCGCGCTGATGGCGATGGCCGCCGAGATGGACAAGCCTGCCGCTGCGCCCGCACCGGCGCCGAAGGCAGCGCCTTCGGCGCGCCCGTCGCGCTCCGGAACGTCGGGCATTCCGAACACCGGCGGCCGCGAATGGGGCCGCGGCGGCAACAAAGGGCCGTGGGGTTGAGCGCGTCCGGCAGCCGGGCGCAGAAACGGACCGCGCAAGAACAGGCAGGACAAGACAGGAAACCGGCCTTCTCCGGACGCGGCGACGAAACCGGGTCTCGCGGCGCGCCAGGCGGCGCACCGAATCCTCGGCGCCATCCTCGACGCGAAATCCTCCATGGACGGGCTGACCGACGAGGTTCACGGCCATCCGCATTATCTGGCGCTGGAGCCGCGTGACCGGGCGCTTGTGCGCGCGATCCTTCTGACGAGCCTGCGCAACTACGGCGATCTCGACGGCGTCATTGCACGGTTCACCGACAAGCCGCTGCCGGCCGGTGCGACGGGCTTGCGCAACATCCTGATCGCCGGCCTTGCCCAGATCCTTTTCCTCGACATTCCCGATCACAGCGCCGTCGACCTCGCGGTCGCCGCAGCGCAGTCCGATCCGCGCGCGCGGCGCTTCGCCGGTCTCGTCAACGCCGTGTTGCGCCGCGCGGCGCGCGAAAAGGACAGCCTGCTCACCGATTTCGCGGCGGCCCCGGTGCGGGCGCCGCGGTGGTTCGCGGAACGTCTCGACGCGATTTTCGGGCCGGAAACAGCCGCCGCGATCGGTGCCTGCCACCGTATCGAGGCGCCGATCGACCTGACGCTAAGGCGAGCGGAGCGGGAAAAAGCCGCCGACTGGGCCGAAAGACTGGACGCGATCGTGTTGCCGACGGGATCGCTGCGCCTCACGGGGCCATCGCGCGATATCGTCGAACTCGACGGCTTCGACGCAGGATCGTGGTGGGTGCAGGATGCCGCAGCCGCCATGCCGGCGCGGCTGTTCGGCGACCTCGCGGGAAAACGCGCGGCCGATCTCTGCGCGGCTCCCGGCGGCAAGACGGCGCAGCTTGCCGATGCCGGCGCGCATGTGACGGCCCTCGACCTGTCGGCAAACCGGTTGAAGCGGCTCGTCTCCAATCTCGAACGGCTCGGGCTCGACGGCGCCTGCGAAACGGTCGCGGCGGACTTGTTCGCCTTCGCGCCCGCCGCTCCTTTCGATGCGGTGCTGCTCGATGCGCCCTGCTCGTCGACGGGAACCGTGCGCCGCCACCCCGACGTGCCGTTCACCAAATCGCCGGCCGACATCGAAAAACTCGCGGATCTGCAGGCGCGGATGCTGGACAAGGCGGCGTCATTCGTCGCGCCGGGCGGGCTGCTGGTGTTCTCGAACTGCTCGCTCGATCCGCTGGAGGGCGAGGAGGTGGCGCGGCGTTTCGCCGGAAGCCATCGCGATTTCGAAATCGTGCCGGTGCGTGGCGAGGAAGCGCCGGGTTTCGAAGAGGCGATCACCGCGGACGGTTTCTTGCGGCTGACCCCCGCGCATCTCGACCTTGGCGACCCCGCGATCAGCGGTGTCGACGGTTTCTTCGCCGCACGATATCGGCGTCTCCTTTAGTCCGCGTTGACTTCCTTCTTTATAAGGTACGTGCGAACCAATATCGTTTGATTCGCCGTAGCGGCGGGATGGAGGA
This sequence comes from uncultured Alphaproteobacteria bacterium, assembly GCA_963712205.1. Taxonomy (GTDB): domain Bacteria; phylum Pseudomonadota; class Alphaproteobacteria; order Rhizobiales; family Rhizobiaceae; genus Oricola. The sequence continues at coordinate 497,982 of CAVQHF010000012.1, forward strand.
CGTTTGGGCCAACCCACACTGATGAGCGACCCGGGCTATTGGCTGTCCGGCGCCCGTATATACTGGTCTCTGGTGCGCCAGCGTATCCAGAAAGGGCCGGTATTTGCCTGGCGGTTCATCGGGCCGGTGCCGGAACGCCTCGCCATGGTCCCGCCGGACCTGCGTCCGAGCGATCCGCTCGTTGCCCGCGACATCTATGAAGGCCGGTTTTCATTTTCGGGCCGGGTCGTCGAAACCGGCGGTGCGTCGCCCTTTTCTGTCGCAGCCGCCCTCCGCGAACTGGGAGGAGACGCTGCACGGCTTCCGCTGGCTGCGTCACCTGAAGGGCGCGGAAAGCGACCTTGCCTCCGCCAATGCCCGCGCGCTGGTCAACGACTGGATCCAGAGCCACGGCAGGAGCCTTTCCGGCACGCCGTGGCGGATGAGCGTCACGGCGGCGCGGGTCATCGCCTGGATGCAGTATTCGCGGCTGCTGCTGCTCGAAAGCGATCACGCGTTCTACCGTCGCTTCATGACGTCGCTTGCCCGCCAGGTCCGCTATCTGCGCGGGCTGGCCCCGTCGATGAGCGACGATCTCGAGGCGCTGACCGTGCGCATCGCGCTGTGTTTCGCGTCGCAGGTGCTGCCGTCATCGTCGCGTTTCGAACGCAGCGCGGCGCGCAATCTCGAATATCAGCTGCGCGCGCAGATCCTGCCCGACGGCGGCCATGTGAGCCGTTGTCCGGATGCGCTTCCGGGCCTGCTCGCCGATCTGCTGCCTTTGGCGCAATGCTATGTCTCGGCGTCGAAACCGGTGCCACAGGAGATCGTGCGCGCCGTCGACCGGATGTTCCCGGCCTTGCGCTTCTTCCGGCATACCGACGGGCACATCGCGATGTTTCATGGGGCGGGAAGCAACAATTTCGACCTCGCGGCGGCCGTGCTGCGGCATGACCAGAACGGCTCCCAGCCGCTCGGCCACATGCCGCATTCCGGTTACCAGCGGCTCGCCAAGGGCCATTCCGTGGTCATCGCCGACACCGGCGTCCCGCCGTCGGGGCCGCACAGCTACAATGGCCATGCGAGCTGCCTGGCGTTCGAATTCTCGAACGGCCGCCAGCGGCTGATCGTCAACAGCGGCGTCGACCGGCTCGACCGGGAAAGCTATCGCGAACTGGCGCGGATGACGGCGGCGCATTCGACGCTGGTCATCGACGACACCTCCTCGGCGCGCTTCGCCCGATTCGGCAAGAGCTGGCCGGAGTGCCGTTTCCGCGTGGTGTCCGGTCCGTCGACGGTGCGGATCGAGCGCAACGAGGATGCGGCCGCTCCCGGTTTCGCCGCGCAGCATGACGGCTACCTGAAGCTGTTCGGGCTCTGGCATGAACGCGGCCTGACGCTGCGCGACGAAGGCAACCGGCTGGAAGGTTATGACCGGCTGGTCGCCGGCGCGCGCAGGAGCGCAAGCGCCGAACAGCACCAGTTCGACATCCGGTTCCACCTCCATCCGGCGATCCGCGCCGAGAAGGACGATCACCGGTCGGTGCGTCTTGCCACGGACCAGGGTGAATTGTGGCGGTTTACTGCCGATCATGGCGACGTGACGCTGGAGGATTCGATCCATTTCGCCGGCGTCGCCGGCCCGGTGCGCACCAGGATGATCCTGATTTCGGGCATCTGGCCGCAGATCGACACGGTCGAATGGACCCTGCGGCGCTTCCACGCGTCCTGAGGCTCCATCTTTCGTTGCAAAATCGGCATGTGCGATAGGCAACCGGCCGTCCGCATGTTAGCAGCAGCCGCACTTCCCCATTTTCCAGACTGCGAGATCGGCTGATGGCTGTTGTTTCGAAAAAAATTCCCGCTCCCGACCGCGTCGGCATACGCCGGGCGCTCCTGTCCGTTTCCGACAAGACCGGGCTGATCGAGCTCGCCCGCGAGCTCGTCCAGCACAATGTCGAACTGGTGTCGACCGGAGGCACGCGCAAGGCGATCGCGGATGCCGGCATGCCGGTCATCGACGTCGCCGAGGTCACCGGATTTCCGGAAATCATGGACGGGCGGGTCAAGACGCTGCATCCGGCGGTCCATGGCGGCCTGCTTGCCGTGCGCGACGATCCGGAACATGTCGCCGCGATGGAGGAGAACGACATCGCGCCGTTCGATCTCGTCGTCATCAATCTCTATCCGTTCGAGCAGGTCGTCGCCGCGGATTCCGACTATCCGACGACGATCGAGAATATCGATATCGGCGGTCCGGCGATGGTGCGCGCCGCGGCCAAGAACCACGCCTATGTCACCATCGTCACCGATCCGGCCGACTACGGCGAAGTGACGGCCATGCTGGCCGAGAACGAGGGCTGCTCGACACTGGACAAGCGCAAGGCGTTCGCGGCCCGCGCCTTCCAGCGCACGGCGAGCTACGACGCGATGATCTCCGCCTACATGGCCGAGCAGTTGTCGCTCCCCCCGGTCAGCCGCAATCACGCGACCGGCGGCACGCTGTCGCTGGCGATGCGCTACGGCGAGAATCCGCACCAGGCGGCCGGGCTGTATCTGACCGGCGAGAAGCGGCCGGGCGTCGCCACGGCGACGCTGCTGCAGGGCAAGGCGCTGTCCTACAACAATATCAACGATACCGACGCGGCCTACGAACTGGTCAGCGAATTCGATCCGGCAAGGCCCGCCGTCGCCATCATCAAGCACGCCAATCCCTGCGGCGTGGCGACGGGCGAGACGCTGGCCGATGCCTATCGCAAGGCGTTTGCCTGCGACCAGACCTCGGCCTTCGGCGGCATCGTCGCGCTCAACGGAACGCTCGACGCGGAAGCGGCGGAAGAGATCGTCAAGATCTTCACCGAGGTGATCATCGCGCCTTCCGTGACCGACGAGGCGGCGGCGATCGTCGCGTCGAAGAAGAATTTGCGCCTTTTGACGGCGGGGTCGCTCGCCGATCCGCGCGCCAGGGGCATTTTCGTCAAGACGGTCGCGGGCGGCTTCCTCAAGCAGGAACGCGACAACGCGGTCGTCGACGATCTCGACCTGAAATGCGTCACCAAACGCCAGCCGACCGACGCGGAACTGGCCGACATGAAATTCGCCTTCCGGGTCGCCAAGCACGTCAAGTCGAACGCGATCGTCTATGCAAGGGACGGCGCGACCGTCGGCGTCGGCGCCGGGCAGATGAGCCGGGTCGATTCGGCGCGCATCGCGGCGCGCAAGGCCGAGGACGCGGCGAAGGCGCTGGGTCTTGCCGAGCCGCTGACGAAGGGATGCGTGGTCGCTTCCGACGCCTTCTTCCCGTTTGCCGACGGGCTGTTGAGCGCGGTCGAGGCGGGCGCCAAGGCGGTGATCCAGCCGGGCGGCTCGATGCGCGACGACGAGGTGATCGCGGCGGCCGACGAACACGGTATCGCCATGGTCGTCACCGGCGTCCGGCACTTCCGGCACTAAAGCGTTTCCAGGCGAAGCGGAATCCGGTTCGCCGTCCGGAAACGCGACAAAACAAATTCTGCCGATCAGGTGCGCGAGCGCACCGGGATCAGCAGCAGCATGCCGATGACGAACAGCACGAGGATCGGCGTGATGCCGATGCGCTGGCTGTTGAAGGCGACGGTGACGATGCCGATCGACCACGGCGCGATGAAGGCCGTGGCGCGGCCGGACAGGGCGTAAAGGCCGAAGGCCTCGCCCATGCGTTCCGGTTCGGCCTGATCGACGAGCAGCGGACGCGAGGAGGCCTGCAGCGCGCCGCCGGCCGCCCCGATCAGTGCGCCGGCGCAATAGAACATGATGTCGGGCGCCCCGGAGCCGGCGGGGACGGTCATGAACAGCACCTGGGTGTCGCTGGTCGAGATGATCATCGCGCTGGCGATAATCAGGCCGATGATCATGGTCACCACAACGCGCTTCGTGCCGATGCGGGTATCGGCCCAGCCGGCGACGATGCAGCCGAGAATGCCGGTGACGCTCGCCAGGATACCGAAAACGCCGAGCTGGATCGTCGACCAGCCGAGCACGCCGACGGCGTAGATACCGCCGAAGGTATAAAGCCCGTTCAGGGCGTCGCGGTAGATCATGCTCGACATCAGGAAGGCGAACAGGCTGCGCTCTTTCGAGATGTTGCGCAGCGTGTGCCACAGTTCGCGCAGGCCGCGGGTAATGGCACCGGCAACCCGTTCGCGTCGCGCCGCGTCGGGCGTGTAGAAAAACAGCGGAATCACGAAGATCAGGTTCCAGACCGCGGTCAGCGGACCGGAGGCGCGGTCGCCTTCGAGCGTTGCCGGATCGAGGCCGAGGATCGGCGTCAGGCCGACAAGCGTCTTTCCCGATTCCGGGCTGGCGACCATCAGCACCAGCATCGCGATCAGGCAAATCAGGCCACCGGCATAGCCGAGCGCCCAGGCATTGCCCGACAGGCCTCCGAGCTTCTCGCGGTCGACCAGGCCGGGCATCATCGCGTTGTTGAAGACGGCGGCGAATTCGACGCCGATCAGCGCCACCGTGAAGGCGGCCAGACCGAAATACATCATTGCCGGGCTGGCGTCTGGCGGAACAAACCAGAGCGTGAAGACGGCGACGACCGAAATGACGGTGAACCCGAATATCCACGGCTTGCGCGGTCCGGTCGCGTCCGAGATCGCGCCGAGGACGGGCGACAGCAAAGCGATGACGAAGCCGCCGATGCCGGCGGCAAAACCCCACAGTGCCTGGCCCTCGACGGGGTTCGGCGCGACATGGGCGGCGAAATAGGGCGCGAAGACGAAGGTGATGATCAGCGTGTGGAACGGCTGCTGGGCCCAGTCGAAAAACATCCAGCCGAGGATGCCCTTTCTCGAGACAGCCGGTTGCGAACCGGCGGCCGGCTTTCCGTCAACGTCAAGGGCGGTCATCGCCGGTGTGCTCCTGTCCTCAAGAAACGAGATCGGCCAAGAGGCCGGCTGCGACCGTCAGGCGCGAAACCGTCAGGCTGCCGGATTTGGTCAGGTCGGCGATGCGGTCCTGAACCCGGGTGATGCGCAGCTTGTTGGTCTCCAGCCATTCGGCAGCGGCCTCCTCGGGCGACTTGTCGGGGCCGGCCGCCGCGAAAGCCGCGGCAGTGATCGATTGGCGCGCCGAGTAGATGGTATCGAGGGCGCGGTTCTGCGCCAGCCCGTCGAAATAGTCGTCGGTGGAGGTGTCATAGGCGAGGCGTTCGAGGCGGCCGATGCGGAATATCTCGGTGACGGCGAAGAAGGCCTTGCCGGAATCGAGCACCGAACGCCCGGATTCTTTCGACACGCTCATGATGTCCGGCATCATGGCGATAATCGGCATCAGCGCGATCTTCCTGGCGATCGCCTCGCCCAGCCCGTCGGTCTTGAACGCGTCGCGGCGCTCCTTGACCCAGTCGGCGAGATAGTCCGGCATGATGGTCAGCAGCTTCGGCTCCAGTTCGGCGACGGCGGCGCGCAGCGCGGCGACGGAATCGCCGAGCGGGGCGTGGCTTTCGCCGTTCTTGATGAAATGGCCCGTCGCCTGGCGAAGCGAGTTGCCGATATCGTCATAGATGTCGAGTTGGCGCGTGCCGGCGATCTTGTTGTCGAGCGTGTCGACCGCGGCATAGAGCTGCGGGAAACCGAAACCGTCGCGCACCGCGACATGGGCGCGCACGATGCCGCTCGGCAGCATGCCGGTCGCATCCTCGAAGCGGCTGATCAGGGATGTTCCGCCGCGGTTGATCGCCTCGTTGGCAAGGCGGGTGGCGATGATCTCGCGGCGCAGCCGGTGCGCGTTGATGCGGTCGGTGAACTCCTTGACCATGCGCGGCGGGAAGTAACCGAGCAGGTCGGCTTCCAGATGCGGATCGTCGGGCAGATTGCTTTTGACGATGTCGTCGAAGAGGACGATCTTGGCATAGGCGAGCAGGACGCCGATTTCCGCGCGGGTCAGGCCGCGACCGGCCTTGCGGCGCTCGGCGATGACTTCGCCATTGGGCAGGAATTCCACGTCGCGATCGAGCGCGCCGCGGTCTTCGAGCGATTCCATCAGCCGCTCCTGCAGCGAGAGGATCGACAGGCCGCGGCGTTCGGCAAGCGAGATCGCGAGCGTCTGCAGATAGTTGTTCTCCAGCACCAGCGCCGCCACCGTCTCGGTCATGTCGGCGAGCAGCTTGTTGCGCTGCCCGCGCGGCAGCGCGCCGTCGTCCATGGCCGGTTTCAGCGCGATCTTGATGTTGACCTCGACGTCAGAGGAGTTGACGCCGGCCGAATTGTCGATGGCGTCGGAATTGCACTTGCCGCCATGCAGGCCGTACTCGATGCGGGCGCGCTGGGTCATGCCGAGATTGGCGCCCTCGCCGACGACCTTGGCGCCGACTTCCTTCGCGGTTATGCGGATCGCGTCATTGGCCTTGTCGCCGGCATCGAGATTGGTCTCCGTCGAGGCGCGGACATAGGTGCCGATGCCGCCGAACCACAGGAGTTCGGCCGGCGCTTTGAGGATCGCGGTCAGGATCTCGTTCGGGGCGGCCTTTGTCTTGCCGAGACCGATGGCGTCGGCGGCCTGTTTCGACAGGGTGATCGACTTCTGCGAGCGCGGGAAGATGCCGCCACCCTTCGACAATGCCTTGGTGTCGTAATCCTGCCAGCTGGAGCGTCCGAGCGCGAAGACGCGCTTGCGCTCGGCGAAGCTGGCTGCCGGGTCGGGGTCGGGGTCGATGAAGATGTCGCGGTGGTCGAAGGCGGCAATCAGCCTGATCTGCTTCGACAGCAGCATGCCGTTGCCGAAGACGTCGCCCGACATGTCGCCGACGCCGACGACGGTGAAGGGCTCGGACTGGATGTCCTTGTCCATCTCGCGGAAGTGGCGCTTGACGGCCTCCCAGCCGCCGCGCGCGGTGATGCCCATCTTCTTGTGGTCGTAGCCCGCCGATCCGCCCGAGGCGAAGGCGTCGTCGAGCCAGAAGCCCATTTCCTGAGAGATCGCGTTGGCGGTGTCGGAGAAGGTCGCGGTGCCCTTGTCGGCGGCGACGACGAAATAGGGATCGTCGCCATCGAGGCGCACCGTCGCCTCGGGCGGGACGACCGTGTCGCCTTCGAGGTTGTCGGTGACCGACAGCAACGTCGAGATGAAGGTGATGTAGGCGGCACGTCCGGCCTCGAAGATCTCGTCGCGGCTGCCGCCCGCCGGCAGGCGTTTCGGATAGAAGCCGCCCTTGGCGCCGACCGGCACGATGACGGCGTTCTTGACCTGCTGCGCCTTGACGAGACCGAGCACCTCGGTGCGGTAGTCCTGGGCGCGGTCGGACCAGCGCAACCCGCCGCGCGCAACGGGCCCGAAGCGCAGATGGACGCCTTCGACCTCGGGGCCGAAGACGAAGATCTCGCGATAGGGCTTGGGATCCGGAAGGTCGGCGATGGCGCGCGAATCGAGCTTGAAAGCGAGTGAGGAGCGCGGCAGGCCGTCGGCGCCGGGGCGGAAATAATTGGTGCGAAGCGTCGCGTCGATGACGGTCAGAATGGAGCGCAGGATCCGGTCGTCGTCGATCGACGGCACCTCGGCCAGCTGGTCCGCGATCGCGGCGCGGACGTGCTTGGCAGTCACCTCGGTGTCTTCCTTCGGATCGGCGTTGCGGGCCGGATCGAACAGGGTTTCGAACAGGTCGTAGAGCTGGCGCGCCAGAAGCGGATGACGGATCAGCGCGTCGGCCATGTAGGTCTGGCCGTAAGGAATGCCCGCCTGTCGCAGATAGCGGCCATAGGCGCGCAAAACGGCGACCTGCCGGGACGTCAGGCCGGCGGCGAGCACGAGGCCGTTATAGGCGTCGTTGTCGCTTTCGGCCTTCCAGACGGACATGAAGGCGTTTTCGAAAATCACGGCGTCGTCGTCCATCGGCACCGATTTTCCGGACTGGCTCTGCAACTGCATCTCGTGCAGCCAGACGACATTGCCGAGCTTCGAGGCGACGTCGATGGCATAGGTCAGTTCGCTGATGACCCGAAAACCCATGTTCTCGAGCAGCGGCACGCGCTCGGACAGCGCGACGGGCGATCCGTAGTGGTAGATGCGCAGGCCCGCTTCCTTGTGGGACTTGCCCGCCGGGCGGAAGAAATCGACATCGATCGGGTTGGAGGACGACAGGCGGGCGATGCGCTGCAGGTCCTGGACCGCCTGGGCGGGCAGGACCGTATCGCGATAGGTCTCGGGAAAGCCGGCATCGCGCAGGGCACGCGCGGCCGGACTGATGCCATCGGCCGCCAGTTCGTCGTAGAAATGGTCTTCCCATGTTTGGGCAATCGCCTCGATCCGGGCTTCCAGCTTCGCTTGCGCGGGCGTCGGCGTCTTGCCTTCGCGCCGGCCGACGATGAAGTGCACGCGGGCCAATGCGCCTTCGGGAAAAGCGGGATAGTAGGCCGAGATATGGCCGTCATAGGCTTCGGCGAGGAAGCTGGCGATGTCCTCGCGCACCGAGGAATTGTAGCGGTCGCGCGGAACGAAGACGATGACGGAGACGAAGCGGTCGAAGGGATCGATGCGGCTGAGAACGCGCACGCGCGGCCGGTCGGCCAGCGCCACGATGGCAAGCGCGTTTTTCGTCAGTGCCGGCACGTCGATCTGGAAAAGTTCGTCGCGCGGATAGGATTCCAGCACGTTCATCAGCGCCTTGCCGGAATGGCTGCCCGGATCGAATTCGGAGCGCTTCATGACCCCGTCGACCTTGGACCGCAGATAGGGAATGCGCGTGACCGAGCGGGTATAGGCCGTCGAGGTGAAGAGGCCGACGATGCGCATCTCGCCGGACAGCTTGCCCTTCGAATCGTATTTCTTGACGCCGACATAATCCATGTAGGACCGCCGGTGGACCTTCGACTTGATGTTCGCCTTGGCGACGATGAGGATATCCTTGGAATTCAGGAAGGCGCGGATATGCGGTGTGGTCGTGACCGGTTCGTCGCCGCGGCGCATCACCCGCACGGAGGGATCGGAGAGGATGCCGAGACCCGGCAAGTCGGCGCGCACCAATTGACCGCGCGCCTCGCCGCCCTTGTAGTCGTATTCGCGAATGCCGAGGAAGGTGAAGTTGTCGTCGCGCAGCCATTCCAGGAAGGCGATCGCCTCGTTGACGTCGGCGGGCGTGACCGGCAGGACCTTGGTCTGCAGCTCCCGCATGATCGTGTCGTGACGGTCGAGCATCGCGCGCCAGTCGCGCACGGCATATTTCACCTGTTCGACGATGCCGGCGAGATTGGCTTCGAGGGTGCGGGCGGATTCTTCGGTGAGGTCCTCCAGCATCACATGGATGACACTGGTGCGGATCGCCACGTCGTCGTCGGCCGCCGTCTTGGAACGGTCGACCAGCTCGAATTCGGGCCCGTGGTGCTTCACTTCGAGGATCGGGTGTACGACGAGGCGCACGCGGTGCGACATGTCGTTGATCTCGCCCATCACCGAATCAAACAGGAACGGCATGTTCTCGTTGACGACGGAGACGACACAGCAATTTGGCGCGCAGGCCGGTGCGACGCGAACCACGGACGCGCCGCGGGCGTGGCTCGCCACCGCGTCGGCTGTCTTGAGCAGTGCCGCGGCGGCGCAGGACGGATCGATATTGGAGAGGTCTTCGATATTGGCATCGGACAGGAGCCAATAGCCGAGCCCTTTCAGGCGGTCGTCCGGCTCGTCGAGATGCTCGATCATTGCGGAGATGTATCGCTTGACCGGCGCACTAGCGTTTTTCGGCATTGTCCCCTCCCGCCTGGATTATCGCTCTTTAGCGGCTATTTGCTGCGTTACCATAACAAAGCGATTGCGCTATGCAGCACAATTCTTTGGCAAACCGGAACCGCGCGGGTCGTGCTGGATTGTTGCCGCGATGTGCGGTGCGCGATAGTGTCCGCGCGGCTTCCACAATTCGAAACGGTTCGAGCATGGCTGACAAACACCCGGACGACCTGGCCCGCGAAAGAGAGGCGCAGCGCGTGCTCGATCGCGCCGCGGCCAATTCCGAGATCGTCGGACAGTCGACGCTTGCGCGCACGGTCAACCGCGCCCGCTCCCACATGGCGGCCGACGAGGCCGATCCCGATGATCCGGTCGAGGTCTGGGGCCGGCGCACCGGTCGCGCGCTCTCGGCCATCGCCTTTCTCGTTCTTGCCGTGTGGCTGATCGGCTACCTGCGGAGATGAGCAAAGCAGATTCTTCCGCGCGGCCCGCGGTGGTCGTCATATCGAGCCATGTCGCGCGCGGTTCGGTCGGCAACCGCGCGGCCGTCTTCGCGCTCGAAGCGCTCGGTTTTCCGGTCTGGGCGGTGCCGACGGTGATGCTGCCATGGCATCCGGGCCACGGGCCCGCGCCGCGCATCGTGCCGGGGGGCGAGGAATTCGCCGCCTTCATGGAGGCGCTTTCCACTTCGCCGCATATCGCGGAGGTCGGCGCGGTGCTGACCGGCTATCTCGGGTCCGCCGAGCAGGCCGGGCCGGTCGCGGCGTTCATCGAGGCGGTGCGCAAGGCCAATCCGGATGCGCTGCATGTCTGCGATCCGGTCGTCGGCGACCAGGGCGGCCTCTACGTGCCGGAGCCGGTCGCGGCCGAGATCAGGGACCGGCTGTTTTCGAGCGCGGACATCGTGACGCCCAACCGATTCGAGTTTGGCTGGCTGACCGGGACGGACGCGGGTTCGAACGAGGAAATCCGGGCGGCGGCCGGCGATCTCGGCGCGAAACACGTGCTGGTGACGAGCGCCCATTCGCTGCTGGCCGGCGGCACCGGCAATCTTCTCGTCAGCGATGGTCAGGCGGTTCTCGCCGAACACCGTCAGATCGCCAATCCGCCGAACGGGCCGGGCGACATGACCGCGGCGCTTTTCCTCGCGCGCCTGCTTTCCGGCGATGCGCCGAAAAAGGCGCTGCAGCTTGCCACGGCCTCCGTTTACGAGCTCGTCGCCCGCGCCTGCAAGCGCGGCGCCGACGAACTGATGCTGGAAACCGACCAGTCCAGTCTGCTGCGGCCGATGTCGATGGTGCAGATGCGCCAGCTCGGCCCGCTGCCCTCGCCGCCGCGCCGCGCATAAGTCGCCGCACAAAACGGCTTGAACGGATGCCGTTACGGCGCTACCTCCTCGGCATGGCCAAATTTCCGCAAAAACTGCTCGACGGTTATCAGGGCTTCCTGCACTCGACCTACCGCAAGCGCTCCGACCACTACCGCGACCTGGCGGCCAGCGGGCAGCAGCCCGAGGCGCTGGTGATCGCCTGCTGCGATTCGCGGGCGGCGCCGGAAATCATTTTCGATTCCGGGCCGGGCGAGATTTTCGTCCTGCGCAATGTCGCCAATCTGGTGCCGCCCTACAACGCCGAGGGGCGTTACCGTTCTTCGGTGGCATCGATCGAGTTCGCGGTCGTCAGCCTCGGCGTGCGCCATATCGTGGTGATGGGGCACGGGCGCTGCGGCGGGGTGGCTGCGGCGCTCGACGAACGCCGGCAGATGCTCGACGAGGGCGACGCCATCGGCCACTGGATCAGCCTGCTCGATCCGGCGATCGACCGGGTCGCGCATGGCGAAGGCCACGACGCCGTGCGGCACATGCATATCGACCATCCCGAGGACAAGCACATCCATCCCGGCCAGGATCCGCGCCATACGGCGGTGGAATGCATGTCGGTGCGCGAATCGATCGAAAATTTGCGCACCTTCCCCTATGTCCGCGACCGCGAGGCCGACGGGCGGCTGACGCTGCACGGCGCCTGGTTCGACATCTCCGAAGGCGTTCTCTGGGTCTACGACCCGGACCGGAAAGTCTTCGAGCCGGCCATCGAGACACTGGGGCTGGCCCGTCAAGAGTGAGGCAATGGCGAGAGCGGCGATTGCCCGCGCCGGGTTAACGTCCTAGGAAACTGTCATCCGACGACCAGCCAGGAAAGGGAATTCCGCCGTGTCACAGGTGCCTTTGTTGATCGTACCCTTCATTCTCTACAATCTCGTCATCGCGGGTCTTGCCGGTGCGTCGGGTGGCGATCCTTTCGCCATGGACCTGTTCTCGCTGCCGATGATATCCGGCGGAGTCTGGACAATGACTCTCGGCGAGGCGCTGATCGCCGTGAGCCTTGTGTTCATGTTCTTCGAGATCCTGAAATCGACGCGGACGTCCAATGCGTCGGTGATCGACCACCTGCTGTCGACCTTCGTCTTCGTCGCTTTCCTGGTCGAATTCCTCGTCGTGAAGTCGGCGGCGACATCGGTGTTCTTTCTTTTGATGATGATGTCGGCGATCGACCTGATGGCCGGTTTCTCGGTCTCGATCCGGTCGGCCGGACGGGACGTGTCGTTCAACTAGAGCTTTTCAGGGACAGATAGAAACATTCTGGCGGCAATCGCTACAAGCGGCCGATGGTAGCGGCGAGGCCAAGCTGGAGGATCGCGAGACTTGCGTAAGCCGCGGCCCATGCGGGCCCGGCGGTGGCGAGAAGCGAGACGGATGCGGCGGCGAAGATAGCGGCCTTGAAGACAAGCAGTGCGGGGCCCTGAAGACGTTTTGCGGATTTCGGTGCCGCAAAACGGCCCCACAGCAGCACAACCGCGATCACGGCGGCGGCCGGGACGATCCAACTCAGGACGGGTTGATCGATTGTATGGTGCACGCCGTTCGCGATGGCGATCAGCGCGCCGATTTCCAGCAGAAGTGCGAGCATGTCGTTGATTGCCGTCAACAGGGGTATCGCGGGTTAGCCCGCGTCGGCCTCGAACCCGGCGGCCTCGATGCCGGCGATGGCGCAGGCTTCGTCGTTGTCGGAGGTGTCGCCGGTGACGCCGACGGCGCCGATGATCGCGCCATTGTCCTTGACCAGCGCGCCACCCGGAACGGCAACGATCTTGCCGCCGGAGATCGCCGACAGGTTTTCAAGGAAATGCGGCCGGGTTTCGGCCTGGGTATTGAGCCAGCGCGAACCGACACCGAGCGCCAGGCAACCATAGGCTTTGCCGGCGGCGATCTCGTAGCGCAGGAACGACGAATTGTCGGAGCGCTGGAAGGCGATCAGGTGGCCGCCGGCATCGAGCACGGCGACCGACAGGGGCTTCAGCCCGAGTTCCTGGCCTTTTGCCAGCGTAGCGGCAATGATTTCATTGGCTTTGGCGAGCGAAAGATTTGACATGGCCCCGGTTCTCTTGTGTTTACCGCTGTTCTCATCACAGCTTGCGCCGGCTTCGTAGCATGCGCGGGCCGTCCGTAAATGTTCAAACTGTTTTTCCCGGGAGGTGAAACCCTTGACGCGCAATTTTCAGCTTCCCGGCCGCTCACCGGTCATCGCCGAAAACGGCCTCGTCGCCACATCGCATCCGCTGGCCTCGGTTTCGGCGCTGGAGGTGCTGAAGGCGGGCGGCAATGCCGCCGATGCGGCTGTCGCGGCGGCGGCGACGCTCGCGGTGATCGAACCGCAGATGACCGGGATCGGCGGCGACTGTTTTGCCATCGTCTGCGCGCCCAACGGCACGGTTACCGGAATCGACGGCGCGGGCCGCGCGGCGGCCGGCGCGCATGCCGAGTGGTATGCGGAGAACGGCTTCACGGATATCCCCAAGCATTCCGCGCACGCCGTCACCGTTCCGGGCGCCGTCAGGGGCTGGGAGACCTTGCTCGCCGTACACGGCACGCTCGGTTTCGACCGGCTTCTGCGCGACGCGATCCGTTATGCCGAGGAAGGCTACGCCGTCGCACCGCGGGTTGCCTTTGACTGGGCCAAGCAGGTCGAGACGCTCGGACGGGATGAGGGCGCGCGCCACCACCTGCTGTTCGACGGGAGGGCGCCGCGGATCGGGCAGCGTCACCGCCAGCCGGCGCTTGCCGATACGCTGCGCATGATCGCCAAGAATGGCGCCGATGCCTTCTATATCGGCGCCATCGCCGCCGAGATCGCCGCGACGCTGCAGGCGAAGGGCGGATTCCTGACCGAGGAAGATATCGCCGCCTGCAAGACATCCCTCGTCAATCCGTTAGAAATCACTTACCAAAATCACGAATTGCATGAATTGCCGCCGAGCGGCCAGGGCATGGTGGCGATGATCATGCTCAATCTGCTCGACCTGATGGAGGCGCGCCGCCACCCGGATCTCAGCGCCGAGCGCTATCACTGCGAAATCGAGGCGGCGCGTCTTGCCTACAGCGTCCGCGACGCCTGGCTCAGCGACCCCGACGTGATGCCTGTTGCCGCGAAACGGCTGATCTCGCGCGATTTCGCCGCAACGCTCGCGGCGCAGTTCGACCCGGCAAAGCGTAATCAATCGCTTACTCTTCCGGATTTACCGGATTCGGACACGATATATCTGTCGATCGTCGACCGCGACCGCATGGCGGTGTCCTTCATCAATTCCCTCTACGGGGATTTCGGGGCGCAGATCGTCACCCCGAAAAGCGGCATCACGCTGCAGAACCGCGGCAACTGCTTCAGCGCCGACCCGAAGCATCCCAATGCCATCGGCCCGCGCAAGCGCCCGCTGCACACGATCATCCCGGCGATGGTGACGAAGGACGGGCTTCCGGCGATTTCCTTCGGCGTCATGGGCGGTTCCTACCAGCCGACGGGGCATGCCCATGTGCTCGGCAACATGCTCGACTACGGCATGGACCCGCAGGCCGCGATCGACCATCCGCGGGTCTTCTGGGATGACGAGGGCGTCATCCGTGCCGAAGACGGACTGCCGGGCGATGTCGCCGAGAAACTGCGGGCGATGGGTCACCCGGTCGCGCCGGCAACCGGTCCGCGCGGCGGCGGCCAGGCGGTTGTGATCGACAGGGAGACGGGTTTCCTCATCGGCGGATCGGATCCGCGCAAGGACGGCTGCGCGCTTGGCTGGTAAGTAATTACTTACTCAACTGTGCGGTTTTCGTTTCGAACGGGTCGTCGACCGGTTTCACTTGTCCATCGAGTCGAGCTTGCGCTGCATCGCGGCGATCTGCTCGCGCATGGACTTGAGTTCGCCTGGCGACGATTTTTCGGATTTCGCCTCGGTTTCGTCCTGCGTCTCGCCGGATGCGGCGGGGAAGGGCGAGAACATCTGCAACGCGTTCTGGAACATCTCCATGTTGCGCCGCGTCTGTTCCTCGATCAGCTGCTGGCCGGAGGCCATGATGTCGATCGGGGTCTTGCCGACCATCGACGTCATTTGCTCGCGGAGGCGCTCCTGTTCCTTTGTGAAGATCGTCATGGAGTGTTCGAGATAGCTCGGCAGCACCATCTGCATCTGGTCGCCGTAAAAGGAAATCAGCTGACGCAGGACCGAAATGGGGAGCATCGCCTGACCGGTCTTGCCTTCCTGTTCGAAGATGATCTGGGTCAGGACGGCATGGGTGAGATCCTCACCGCTTTTCGCGTCATGGACGACGAAATCCTCCCCGTCCTTGACCATCTTGGCGAGGTCCTCCAGCGTCACATAGGTACTCGTGCCTGTATTGTAGAGGCGCCGGTTTGCGTATTTCTTGATAACGGTCGGCTCGTCGTTGCCTGCCATGTCGCGCTCTCCCGTTTGGTCCGCTGTGGGCCCGATATTTATTTGTTGTGGGAAATACTAGTGACAAATTTGGTTCATATCAAAGCGTTTTGTTGCACTGCAGCCAAAGGTGTAGGCCGAATTGCCGACTGGTCTTGCACAGTGCGATGCTTTTAAGGCAGGCATTGAGTGTCGCTGGCCAAGCGCTACAATCAATTATCGTATCGGCTTTTGCCGGACCCTAACGAGGAGTACCCATCATGACATCTGTGGTTATCGCAAGCGCCGCCCGCACGCCGGTCGGATCGTTCAATGGTGCATTTGCGAATGTGCCGGCCCACGAGTTGGGCGCCGCCGCCATTCGCGGTGCGCTGGAACGCGCCGGCGTCGATGCGAGCGACGTCGACGAGGTCATCTTGGGTCAGGTCCTGACCGCGGGCGAAGGCCAGAACCCGGCCCGCCAGGCGTCGATGGGAGCGGGCTGCCCGCAGGAGACCACGGCCTGGAACCTGAACCAGCTTTGCGGCTCGGGCCTGCGTACCGTCGCCATCGGCATGCAGCAGATCATGACCGGCGACGCGAAGATCATCGTCGCGGGCGGACAGGAATCGATGTCGATGGCGCCGCATTGCGCGCATCTGCGCGGCGGCGTGAAGATGGGCGACATGAAGATGATCGACACAATGCTGAAGGATGGTCTGATGGACGCCTTCCACGGCTACCACATGGGCAATACGGCGGAGAACGTCGCGCGCCAGTGGCAGCTGACCCGCCAGGACCAGGATGCTTTCGCCGTCGCTTCGCAGAACAAGGCGGAAGCGGCCCAGAAGGCGGGAAAGTTCAAGGATGAAATCGTCGCCTACACGGTCAAGGGCCGCAAGGGCGACACGGTCGTCGAGGATGACGAGTACATCAAGTACGGCGTCACGCTCGAAGGCATCGGCAAGCTGCGTCCGGCCTTCGACAAGGAAGGCACGGTGACGGCAGCCAACGCGTCCGGCATCAATGACGGGGCGGCGGTGACCGTGCTGATGAGCGAAGAGGAAGCGGCCAGACGCGGCATCACGCCGATGGCGCGCATCGTTTCCTGGGCGACGGCGGGCGTCGATCCCGCGATCATGGGCACCGGCCCGATCCCGGCTTCGCGCAAGGCCCTGGAGAAGGCCGGATGGTCGGTCGACGATCTCGATCTGATCGAGGCGAACGAGGCGTTCGCGGCGCAGGCCTGCGCGGTCAACAAGGATCTCGGCTGGAACCCGGACATCGTCAACGTCAATGGCGGCGCGATCGCGATCGGCCACCCGATCGGCGCATCTGGCGCGCGCATTCTCAACACGCTGCTGTTCGAGATGCAGCGGCGCGACGCCAAGAAGGGTTTGGCCACGCTGTGCATCGGTGGCGGCATGGGCGTCGCCATGTGCGTCGAGCGCTAGGAACAGACCGGAATGGCGGGCCAGGACATGGCCCGCCGCTTCGACAACGAGATTCCAGAAAACGATATTTCAGAGAAGTGCAACGAGGAGGAGGAATTAATATGGGACGAGTCGCACTCGTAACCGGTGGAACGCGCGGCATCGGCGCCGCCATTTCGATCGCGCTGAAGGATGCCGGCTACACGGTCGCCGCCAATTATGCGGGCAATGACGAAGCCGCCGCGAAGTTCAAGAGCGAGACCGGCATTGCCGTCTACAAGTGGTCGGTTGCCGATTATGACGCCTGCGTGGCGGGCATAGCCCAGGTGGAAGCCGATCTCGGCCCGGTGGAGGTGCTGGTCAACAATGCCGGCATCACCCGCGATTCCATGTTCCACAAGATGACCAAGGAGAACTGGGACGCGGTCATCAACACCAACCTGTCCGGCGTGTTCAACATGACGCATCCGGTCTGGTCCGGCATGCGCGACCGCAAATTCGGCCGCGTCGTCAACATTTCCTCGATCAACGGCCAGAAGGGCCAGGCCGGCCAGGTGAACTATTCGGCCTCCAAGGCGGGCGACATCGGCTTCACCCGGGCGCTCGCACAGGAAGGCGCGCGTGCCGGGATCACGGTCAACGCCATCTGCCCGGGCTATATCGGAACCGAGATGGTGCGGGCGATCGACGAGGAGGTGCTGAAATCGCGCATCCTGCCGCAGATCCCCGTCGGCCGCCTCGGCGAGCCGGAGGAAATCGCGCGCTGCGTCGTTTTCCTCGCCGCCGACGATGCCGGTTTCATCACCGGTTCGACGATCTCGGCGAATGGCGGCCAGTTCTTCTCCTGACCCGGTCGGGAAACTGCGGGCGCGATGGATATTTCGCGCCCGCCATTCTTCAACCGCAGGTTCCGTGACTTGCGGGGTTCTCCGGCATCACCCGGCAAACTTGCGATTTGAAAGAAACATGACCAGGCGAATTCTTCTCGCGTTCTTCGCAATATTGCTTTTTTCGCTTCCGGCCCGTGCCGATGCCATCGACGGCGACTGGTGTTCCGCCGACGGGCGCACGATGTCGATCGACGGGCCGTCGATCCGCATACCGTCCGGCGCGCAGATTACCGGAGAATATGCCCGCCACGCCTTCCGCTATATCGGACCGATCGGCGATCCGGAGGAGGCGCATGACGTGCGCATGCAGTTGTGGAGCGAAGACGATCTGCGGGTGGACCGGATCATCGACGGCACCGGGCAGCCGCAGGAAGAGTGGCATCGCTGCAAGCCGATCGCATAGCGCTCAGGCGCCCTCGATCTCCTCGCGCAGCATCTCCAGTTCCAGCCATTCCTCTTCCAGCGCCGCGTGGCGCGCGCGTTTGGTCTCGAGATCGGCGGCAACCTTGTTGAAGCCGGCGGGATCCTTGGCAAACAGAGCGGGGTCGGCGAGCCTTGCCTCCAGGGTCTCGATGTCCCTTGCCAGGGTTTCGATCTCGCCGGGCAGGGTCTCCAGCGCGTATTTCTGCTTGTAGGAGAGTTTCGACTTGCCGGCCTGCGGCTTTTCCGGCGCGGGCGAAGGCGCGGATGGTTTTCCCGCCGGTTTCGGTTTCGCGCCTGCCGGCGTGCCGGTGGCGCCCTTCTGGGCAAGCATGTCGGAATAGCCGCCGGCATAAGCGATCCAGCGTCCTTCGCCCGGCCTGGTCTCGTCGGGCGCGATGACCGCGTTGACGGTCCGGTCGAGGAAGTCGCGGTCGTGGCTGACCAGCAGCACCGTGCCGGGGAAGCCGGCGATCAGTTCCTGCAGCAGGTCGAGCGTTTCCATGTCGAGATCGTTGGTCGGCTCGTCGAGGACGAGCAGGTTGGCCGGCCGCGCCAGCGTGCGGGCGAGCAACAGGCGCGCCTTTTCGCCGCCGGAAAGCTCGCGCACCGGCGTGCGCGCCTGTTCGGGCTTGAACAGGAAGTCCTTCATGTAGGAGACGACGTGCTTCTGCTCGCCATTGACGACGAGCGAGGAACCGCGCCCGTCGGTCAGGAAGTGTTCGAGCGTCTCTTCCGGCCGCAAGGCATCGCGGCGCTGGTCGAGGACCGCCATCTCGAGATTGGCGCCGTGGCGCACGTTGCCCGCGTCGGGCGCGAGTTCGCCGGTCAGCAGTTTCACCAGAGTCGTCTTGCCGGCGCCGTTGGGGCCGACGAGGCCGATCCGGTCGCCGCGATGGACGCGCAGCGAGAAGTCGCGCACCAGCGTCTCGGCGCCGTAGCTCTTGGAAATGCCTTTCGCCTCGATGACCAGCTTGCCGCTTTCACGCGCATCGGCGGCGGCGAGTTTGGCGGTGCCTTCCGGCTTTTGATGTTCGCCGAAGGCCTTGCGCAGTTCGGTGAGTTCCCCGAGGCGGCGCATGTTGCGCTTGCGCCGGCCGCTGACGCCGTAGGTGACCCAATGTTCCTCGCGCACGATCTTGCGGCCGAGCTTGTGCTGCTCGCGCTCCTCCTCCTCGAGCACCTTGTCGCGCCAGTCCTCGAATTCGGCGAAGCCGGCATTATTCTCGCGCAGCGTTCCGCGGTCGAGCCAGAGGGTGCGGCGCGACAGTTTTTCGAGGAAGCGCCGGTCATGCGAGATCAGCACGATCGCCGAGCGCGAGCGGGACAGTTCGCCTTCCAGCCATTCGATCGCCGGCAGGTCGAGGTGGTTCGTCGGCTCGTCGAGAAACAGGATGTCGGGCTCGGGCGCGAGCGTGCGGGCCAGTGCCGCGCGGCGCGTCTCGCCGCCGGACAGGCCATTCGGCGCGCGGTCCGGGTCGAGGCCGAGTTCGCCGAGCAGGTAGTCGGCGCGGAACGGATCGTCGAGGGGGCCGAGTTCGGCGCGTGCATAGGCGCCGATGCTGGCAAAGCCTTCGAGGTCGGGGGATTGCGGCAAGTAGCGGATCGTCGCGTTGCGCTCGGTGATCACCTCGCCGCTGGTCGAATCGGCCAGACCGGCGGCGATCCTCAGCAGGGTCGACTTGCCCGAACCGTTGCGCCCGACAAGCGCGATGCGGTCGCCGGCATGGACGGAAAAGGAGACGTCTTCGAAAAGCGGCCTTCCGCCGAATGTCAGCGTCAGGCTTTCGGCGCGCAGCAGGGGTGGAGAGATGGCCATCGTCTAACGGGATCGGTTTGGAGGTGAAACGCTCCAGCGCCTTCTCGGATGGCGGCAACCGAAAAGCAAGAGCCGCGAACCGCCTTGCGGCGATCCGCGGCCCGCAAATTCACTCAGGCACCGATTACGGGCAGCGAGCGTAGAAAATCGTGCCGTCCGAACGGCGATAACGGCACCGGCCGTCCGCTGCCTTGCCAAGCAGGTAGCCGCCGACACCGCCGACGAACGCGCCGATCGCGACGCCGCCAAGGTCTCCGGACACCGCGCCGCCAACGGCACCGCCGATAAGAGCACCGGCCGTACCGGTCTGTTCCGCCGTCGTGCAGCCGCCGGCGAGCGCGCCGACAAGTGCAAGTGCAGCAATGGATTTTGCAATTTTCATGGGGTGATCTCCTTTTCTCCCGACATCACATTACCCAGCCGAAAACATCAACATTGTGACATATGTCACACCGGATCCGAAAAACATTCAAGCTGACAAATTGCGACACCGCAACCATCCGATAACAGAATTTCGAGCCCTTCTCCAGCGACATTGGACAAGGTCCACGTCGAACCGAAAGGCACTTCGACATCATCGAGCGGCCATTTCGCGTTTTTGACGGTCAGGCCCTTCATCGCGGAAAAACTCACGACGGAGAAAACGGTTCCCGCCGGCCAGTCCGGCCTGAAAGCCTTGCCCGGCAGGAGCGGCACCGCCTCCTCGCAGCCGCTGGAAAGCAGCACGGAGACGTCCGGCCGGTTGCGGGCAAGATCGGCCGCCGCCGCGAGATTGAAGAAGGCGTGGTCGCTGCGCTCGCCGCCGAGCGCGCCGGCGAGAACGATTTCGCGCGCGCCTGCGTCGAGCGCGTGACGAATCGCGATCTGGCCGTCCGAAATCGCCTTTTCGGTCGTGTAATCCTTGCGCGGCACGTGGTCGAATCGTTCGGCGAGCGGGCCGTCGGCGGAATCGAAATCGCCGAGCCAGAACTCCGGATCGAGACCCAGCGTCTCGGCATGGCGGATGCCGCCGTCGGCGGCCAGGACCCGGCAGCCGGCAAGCTGGCTGCGCAGCCGCTCGGTTGGTGAAAGCGCGCCGTCGAGCAGGATCGCGAAACGTTGGGTGCGTGAACCGGACATCGCCCAGCACTATCGAAGCTTTTTCGAACCGCCAAGCGGCAATACGCGTTTGCTCTTGAAGACGGGCCCTCGTCCCTCTACAAGGGGGGCGCTCTAACGGGGTGCCGCATATGCGGCTGAGAGGCATCAGCCAACCCGTCGAACCTGATCCGGTTTGCACCGGCGTAGGGATTAGACGCTTTTGTCCGCACCAGCGGTTACGCGCCTCGATCCCAATTCGAACCAAGGAGGTGCGTGATGCACAGGACTTCGCTTATTCTTTTTACCGCTCTCGCTTGTGCCGGCTTTTCGCAGGCCGCCGCCGCCGAGGGCACGCTGACGGTCTATACCTATGAGAGCTTCACGGCCGACTGGGGGCCCGGCCCGCAGGTCGAAAAGGCCTTCGAGGCGCAATGCGACTGCGACCTGAAATTCGTCTCCGTCGCCGACGGCGTCGCGCTTCTCAACCGACTGCGGCTCGAGGGCGGCAACACCGATGCCGATATCGTGCTCGGTCTCGACACAAACCTGACGGCGGAAGCCAAGAAGACCGGCTTTTTCGCGCCGCACGGGATCTCCACCGACAATGTGACCGTGCCGGGCGGCTGGTCCGACGACACGTTCGTTCCGTTCGACTACGGCTATTTCGCCGTGGTCTATGACACCAAGGCCATCGTCAATCCGCCGAAAAGCATGCATGATTTCCTCAAGGGCAGGGAAGGCAAGATCGTCATCGAGGATCCACGCACCTCGACGCCGGGCCTCGGCCTGATGCTGTGGATCAGGAATATCTACGGAGATCTCGCACCGGAGGCATACGAGGAACTGAAGCAGCGCGTGCTGACGGTGACGCCGGGCTGGTCGGAGGCCTACGGCCTGTTCACCTCCGGCGAGGCGCATATGGTTCTCTCCTACACGACCTCGCCGGCCTATCACATGATCGCCGAAGACAGCGACCGCTACCAGGCGGCCTCCTTCTCGGAAGGCCACTACATGCAGATCGAGGTCGCCGGGCAGACCAGGAAAGGCGCGCAAAATCCGCTTGCGGCGCAGTTCCTTTCCTTCATGACGAGTCCCGCTTTCCAGGACATCATCCCGGAGACCAACTGGATGTTTCCTGCCGCGCCGACGTCAAAACCGCTCGATCCGGCTTTCGGCAAGCTCGTACAGCCGACAAAGGCGCTGATCTACACGCCCGAGGAGGTCGCCGAGCATCGCGAGGCCTGGGTCAAGCAGTGGCTCTCGGTGATGAGCAAATAGGCCGGCCGTGAGTGTGGCGACGCGCAGCCTGGCCGGTGCCGGCACGGCGGCCTGGACATCGGTCCTGGCGCTCGTGCTGCTTGCGGCGGGCGCCTTTCTGCCGCTCGCGATCATGGCGCTGCCGGGTGGCGGCGGCGCGGTTGCGGGCGCGCTTGGCGATCCGGTTGTCTGGCGCAGCCTGCGCTTCACGCTGGTCCAGGCGGCGCTTTCGACCGGTTTGTCGCTGCTTCTTGCCGTTCCGGTCGCCGCCGCGCTCTACGAAATGCGCCGCTTTCCGGGCCGCGGTCTCGTCCTGCGGCTGTTCGCGCTTCCGCTGGCGCTGCCGCAGATCGTCGCCGTCCTCGCCATCGTCGGCCTTTACGGCGAACGCGGCGCGTTCAGCCGGATGGTGGAGAGCGCCGGCCTCGGCTTTCCCTCGATCTACGGGCTGACCGGCATCCTGATCGCGCATGTCTTCTTCAACATGCCGCTCGCCGTGCGCATCGTGCTCGGCGGGCTGGCCTCGATGCCGGGGGAATACGACAGGCTGTCGTATCAGTTGGGCATGGGGTTCGGGGCGCGGTTCCGCCATGTCGTCTGGCCGTTCATGCGGCCGGCGCTGGCGTCGGCGGCATCGCTGATCTTCATGTTGTGCGTGACCTCGTTTACCGTCGTGCTGACGCTCGGCGGCGGGCCACGCGCGACGACGCTCGAGGTGGCGATCTACCAGGCGTTGACCTTCGATTTCGACATCGCGCGCGCGGTGCTGCTCGCCGCCGTCCAGATCGCGGTGACGGCGCTCGCCTTCGGCCTGCTGGCGCGGGCTGGCGGGGAAGTTTCGGCCGGGATGACCGTCGGGGCGCTGAGGCCGTTCCTCGTCAGACGGCATGTTCCGGGGCAAATTGTGTCGACGGCAACGATCCTCATCGGCACGCTTTTCGTCCTGCTTCCCTTCGCCGTCATCGTCTGGCGCGGATTGTCGGCCGATCTCGTCGGGCTTTTCGGGCAGGCCGGGTTCCAGCGGGCGCTTGCGACCAGCCTCGTCCTCGGCACGCTGGCGGCGTGCCTTGCGGTCGGCCTGTCGCTGGCGCTTGCCTCGGGCATGGCGCGGGCGGCGGCGGGACGGCGCTTCAGGGGCGAGCGAACGCGCGCCGAACGGACGATCGGCCAATCGTCGAGCCTGATCCTCGTCGTGCCGCCGGTGGTGATCGCGGCGGGCTGGTTCGTCGTGATCCGCCAGTTTTCCGACGCCTATGCTGCGGCGCCGGTCATGGTCGTGACGATCAATGCGGCGATGGCGGTGCCGTTTGCGATCCGGCTGATCCTGCCGTCGGTGACGGGCGCGGCGGAACGCTACGATCGGCTGTGCCTGCAACTCGGCCTTCGCGGGTTTTCGCGGCTGCGGCTCGTGACATGGCCGCTGGTGCGGCGCGCGACCCTGCTCGCCTTCGCCTTTTCGCTGGCGCTTTCGCTCGGCGATCTCGGCGTCATTGCGATTTTCGGGTCGCAGGACGTGCAGACGCTGCCCTATCTGATCCTGCAGCGCATGGGCAGTTACCGCACGCAGGACGCGGCAGGGCTTGCCCTGATCCTTTGCGCAATGACAATGGCACTGATGATGATCGCTGACCGTGCCGGCAAGGAAGACACTGCAGGGGAGCGCAGCGAAACATGAGCGAACAGGCGGTCACCATCCGTTGCGACGACGTGCGCTTCCGCTATGCGCCGGAGCGGCAGGAAATGCGTTTCGATTGTGATTTTAGCGCGGGCGCGATCACGGCGCTCGTCGGGCCGAGCGGGTCCGGCAAGTCGACTCTGCTCAATCTGCTCGCCGGGTTCGAGGTGGCGCAATCGGGGGCGATCCGCTTCGACGGCGAGGACATGGCGCGCGTGCCCGTCTCCGAACGGCCGGTCTCGATGGTGTTTCAGGAAAACAACCTGTTCGCGCATCTGAGCGTTTTCGACAATGTCGCGCTCGGCCTGTCGCCCTCGCTGCGGCTCGACCGGGCCGACCGCGACGCGGCGGAAGTGGCGCTTGCCTCGGTCGGGCTTGGCGGTTACGGCGCGCGGCTGCCGGGGCAATTGTCGGGCGGGGAGCGCCAGCGTGTCGCGCTCGCGCGGGTGATCGTGCGGCGCAGACCGGTGCTGCTGCTCGACGAGGCCTTCGCTTCGCTCGGGCCGGCGCTGCGCCTGGAAATGCTGGACCTCGTCGCCAGGATCCATTCCGAACGCGGCATGACGACGCTCATGGTCACGCATTTTCCCGAGGACGCGCGGCGTATCGCGCCGCAGACCGTCTTTCTTGCCGCGGGAACGGTGGTCGCCGGCGGGCCGACGGAGACGCTTCTCGATCCCGGGACCGCGCCGCAGGCGATCCGGGACTATCTCGGCTCGGCCGAACCGGCATGACCGTGGTTTCGCCAAAATTGGCTGTCATGCGGTCACGCGTGAAATCGACGTCGCGAACCTTTGTCCGGACACGGGCCCTTGAAACACTTGTGACTTGCATCGGTGTGTCTGAAAGCCGAAATACGGGTTACAGGGGCCACCCCGACCGATTCGAGTGCCGGACAAGTATTTCCGCATGATGTACAGCTTGTTCTCAATGGCAACGGCGGTATTCGGCCGCCGGAGTGCGCTTTTGCGCCACGGACGGCTTGTGCCCGCGGTGCTGGCGCTGCCGTTGTTGCTTGGGTCATGCCAGAATCTCGCCGATCTGGTCGGCGATTCCTCGATCAAACCCTCCGACAGCCCGATCATCGCGCAGAATGTGCGCTCCTCCAGGCTGGCCCGCGTCGGCGAGGCGCAGCATCCGAAGATCCTCGCGACCTATGGCGGCGAATATTCCGATCCCAAGCTCGAGCGCATGGTGGCCGGCATCGTCGGCAAGCTTGTCACCGTCTCGGACAATCCGAGCCAAGTTTATCAGATCACGATCCTGAATTCGCCCAACGTCAACGCATTCGCGCTGCCGGGCGGCTTTCTCTACATCACGCGCGGCCTGCTGGCGCTCGCCAATGACAAGGCGGAACTCGCGGCGGTGATTGCGCACGAGATGGGGCATGTGACCGCCAATCACGGCATTCTGCGCCAGCAGAAGGAGGCGGAGGTCGAGCTTGCCGGGCGCATCGTCTCGGATGTGCTCTCCGACAAGGATGCCGGACGGCGGGCGCTGGTGCGCGGCAAGCTGCGGCTGGCCCAGTTCTCGCGCAACCAGGAACTGCAGGCCGACGCCATCGGCATCAAGTCGATCGCCGAGGCGGGCTTCGATCCCTATGCCGCGGCGGCCTTCCAGGAAACCATGGCGGCCTATACCGAGTTCCGCAACGCGTCCGGCGAAAACGACACCAGCCTCGATTTTCTCGCGACCCACCCGTCGACGCCGCAGCGCATCGAACTGGCCATCGGCCATGCGCGCAAATACGGGCCGCCGGGCCATGGCGAGCGCGACCATGAGGGCTATCTCGCCGGCATCGACGGCATGCTGTTCGGCGACTCCGCCGAGGAAGGCTATGTCCGCGGCCAGACATATTCGCATGCGGCGCTCGGCATCACCTTCACGTTTCCCGAGGGCTTCGAGATCGACAACCGCGCCGAAGCGGTTCTCGGGGCGCGCGCCTCCGACAATGCGGCGATCCGCTTCGATGGCGTCGACGTCCCGCCAGGACAATCGCTTGCCACCTATATCGGCAGCGGCTGGGTGGAGGGCCTCGATGCGAACAGCATCCGTATGATGCAGGTCAACGGAATGCCGGCGGCCTCGGCCCGGGCGACCGCCGACATGTGGGATTTCGACATCACCGTGGTCAGGGCCGGAAAGTCGGTCTACCGCATTCTCACGGCGATGCCGCGCGGTTCGGGCCAACTGGACGCGCTGGCCGCTTCGGTCACCAACAGTTTCCGGCGGCTCACGGCGGCCGAAAAGAGCGCGCTGAAGCCGCTGTCGGTGCATATCCTCAAGGCGCAGCCGGGCGACAGCGCCCGCACGCTTGCCGCGCGCATGCGCGGAGTCTCGCGCGAAGAGGAACTGTTCAGGGTGCTCAACGGCCTGAAGCCCGGCGAGGCAGTCACCCCGGGACGCAGCTACAAGACCGTCACCGACTGAAGATCAGGCGTATCGCTGCTGGTCGGCCATGTCCGGATTCCCGCGCACCAGCGCGCCGCGCAGCTTTTCGAGCGCCCGGTTCTCGATCTGGCGAACCCGTTCCTTGGAGATTCCGAGCTCGTTGCCGAGCGATTCGAGGGTCGCGCCGTCCTCGGACAGGCGCCGCTGCTTGATGATCAGTCTCTCTCGTTCATTGAGGACGTCGAGCGCGCCGTACAGCCAGTCGTGGCGGCGGCGGTCGTCGATCAGGCCTTCGACCACCTCGTCCTGCAGAGGGCGGTCGTCGACGAGGAAATCCATGCGCGCGGCACCGCCGCTATCCTCGTCGGAGACGGGCGCGCTGAGCGAGGTGTCCGGGCCGGAGAGACGCGAATCCATCAGCGCGACGTCCTTCTCGGAAACGCCGAGCGCATCGGAAATCTGGCGGTACATGGCCGGCGCGGAGGTGGCGGCGCCCGATTGCGACAGGCGGGCGCGCAGGCGGCGCAGATTGAAGAACAGGGCTTTCTGGGCGGAGGAGGTGCCGCCGCGCACGATCGACCAGTTGCGCAGGATGTAGTCCTGCATCGAGGCGCGGATCCACCAGGTCGCATAGGTCGAGAAGCGCACCTCGCGCTCGGGTTCGAAACGGGCGGCCGCCTCGAGCAGGCCGACATGGCCTTCCTGGATCAGGTCGTTGATCGGGAGACCGAAATTGCGAAACTTCGATGCCATCGAGATGACGAGGCGCATATGCGCGGTGGTGATCTTGTGCAGGGCGTCCTGATCCTGCTTTTCCTTCCAGAGGACGGCAAGATCGTGTTCCTCCTCGCGCTCGAGGTAGGGCGCGGCCATTGCGGCCTTTACCATCGTTCTCCGTGCAAGTTCGGAACTCATGCCGTTCTCCCGATTGTTGCCTCCTGAATGTTAATCCAAAATACGCCTTTTTGTTGCGTGCGGATTACAGGTCGGGCGGATATTTTTTCCGCACGGAAACGGCCGGTTGGCGCAAGTCCTTCCGGTGCAACAAAAAACCCGGCCGCAAGGGCCGGGTTTCACGATTTTGTGAGCGGATCGGAAACGATCAGGCAGCTTCTTCCTGCGCGTCCGTTTCGGCCTCGTCGTTCTCGGCCTTGGCGCCGCGTTTCGGGCCCTTGTTGAGATTGCTCTCGATCAGGCGAACGGCTTCCGTGTCGGAGATCTTGTTCACCGCCGCGATTTCGCGGGCCATCCGGTCGAGGGCCGCTTCATAGAGCTGGCGTTCCGAATAGGACTGTTCCGGCTGGTTTTCCGCGCGATAGAGGTCACGCACGACCTCGGCGATGGAAATCAGGTCACCGGAGTTGATCTTGGCATCGTATTCCTGCGCACGGCGCGACCACATGGTGCGCTTGATGCGTGCGCGGCCCTGAAGGATCTTCAGGGCGCGTTCAACGAAACCCGGCTCGGACAGCTTGCGCATGCCGATGGCAATGGCTTTCGCCACCGGAACCTTCAGGCGCATCTTGTCCTTCTGGAACTCGACCACGAACAGTTCGAGCTTGTGGCCCGCAACTTCCTGTTCCTCGATCGTCGCGATCTGGCCAACACCATGGGCCGGATACACGATGAATTCGTTGGTCTTGAATCCCTGCCGTTGAGACGTTTTCTTAGAGGCAGCCGCCATACTTTGCTTACTCCCTGTCTGGGTGCCCGCCGGCCGATTCCGGGTCGGGGACCAGAGCCTGTTGTCCGCCATTCCACACGCACGCGATCAACGCTTCCGGGAGCCGGATTGAGGTCACGAAGACCTGCCCGTTTAACTACCGGTTACGTTGCGTTCCTTCATAGAGGGAGCGTCAAACAGCCCAAAAGCGTGACGTGTGATGACATTCTTACATGTCTATCACAAAAAACGGCGTTTTTCAATGCGTTGCACAAAATACAGGCTTCCATGGTGTCCGCGACACGAAGCCCACTGCAAGTAATATGGGGTGAATATGCGGAAATTCAAGCCGAAGCGGGGCGAGGCCGCCTCCCGCCTAGTCGCCCTGGCCGGGTTCGGGCGAGAAGAATTTCTCGTATTTTCCCTCCACACCGTCCATTTCCTTGGCATCGGACGGCGGATCACGCTTGATCGTGATGTTCGGCCACTTGTCGGCATATTCCGTGTTGATCTGCAAGAAATGCTCCAGCCCCGGTTCGGTATCGGGGCGAATGGCGTCGGCCGGGCACTCCGGCTCGCAGACGCCGCAATCGATGCACTCGTCGGGATGGATGACAAGCATGTTTTCGCCTTCGTAGAAGCAGTCCACCGGGCAGACTTCCACGCAATCCATGTATTTGCAGCGAATGCAGTTATCGGTGACGATATAGGTCACGGGCATGCTCCAGCGTAAGCGATGACCGGCCGGCTGGCGGCCGCGAGGTCCGGTGCGGATGGGTAACGGCTTTGCAGGACGCGTGCAAGTGGGCAAAAACGCGCGCGGAGGAAAGGATTTGGCGTCAATCGCGCCATGATTGGAATTCCTGCCTAATTGCCGCCGATCGCCTGGCGGAAAGCCTCGAAAGACGCCTTGGGTGTGCGCTTCTGGGTCTCGTAATCGACATGAACCATGCCGAAGCGCTTGCCGTAGCCGAACGACCATTCGTAATTGTCGAGCAATGACCAGCCGAAATAGCCCCTGACCGGCGCGCCGTCGGCGATGGCGCGGCGAACGGCGGCCAGATGCGCGTCGAAATAGGCGACGCGCTCGGCATCGTCGATACGGCCGTTTTCGACGTGGTCGTCCCATGCCATGCCGTTTTCGGTGACGATGATCGGCGTGTCCCCGGTGTAGTCGCGGTGAAGCCGCGTCAGGAAGCCGTGCAGGCCGTCGGGATAGATCTCCCAGCCCATGTCGGTCTGGGGCAGCGGACCGGGCACGGATTTGAGCGACGGCCAGGCGCTTGCGGGATCGTGTGCGACGTTGGCGCGGGTGTAATAGTTGACGCCGAGCCAGTCGATCGGGGCGGCGATCGCCTGCAGATCGTCCTCGTAACCCTGCGGCATATGGTCACCGAAGGCTTTCAGGATATCTTGCGGATACGACTTCCGCGTCAGCGCCTCGATGAACCAGCGATTGTAGAAACCGTCATAGCGTTTCGCCGCGGCGACGTCTTCCGGCCGGTCGCTGGCCGGATTGGCATGCTCGAAATTGAGGACGATGCCGAGGTTGGAATGGCCGGTTGCGCGCATCGCCTCGAGCGCGCGGGCATGGGCCAGCAGGACGTGATGCATCGACCGCGCCGCGGCGCGGATGTCGCGCAGGCCGGGCGCGTGGATGCCCCAGAAGTGGCTGAGCCAGGAAACGCACCATGGCTCGTTGATCGTCGCCGTCGCCGTCATGCGATCGCCGATCCGCTGCATGACGATGCCGGCATAATCGGCGAACCATGACGCGACGTCGCGGTTGCGCCAGCCGCCGAGATCCGAGAGCGCGGCGGGCAGGTCCCAGTGATAGAGCGTCAGATAGGGTTTCAGGCCGCGTTCAAGGGTTGCGTCGGCGAGCCGGTCGTAGAAATCGAGGCCTTCGGCGTTGACGTTTTTTCCGTCCGGCATCACCCGCGCCCAGGACGTCGAGAAACGGTAGGCGTCGAATCCGCCGGACCGGATCAGGTCGAGATCCTCGGCGTAGCGGTGGTAGTGGTCGCAGGCGATCGCGCCGGTTTCGGCGTTGACGACGTTTCCGGGCGTTGCGGCGAAGGTGTCCCAGTGCGACGGGCCGGCGCCGCCGAAGGACGAGCCCTCGATCTGGTAGGCGGCGGTCGCCGCGCCGAACAGGAATCCGTCGGGGAAGTCCGAACGCCGGAAGGAAAAGCTCATCTGACCTGCCTCTGGAAACTGACTTTAACGTTGCAGGAGCCTTATCGCGGCCGAGGCGGCATGCGTCAATCGTCCTCGCCGGTCAATTTGTCGAGCGCGCGGCGTTCCTTCTTTGTCGGGCGGCCCGCGCCGGGTTCACGCCTGCCGGCCATCCGGTCGAGCGCGTTGTCGGCCTTCGGCAAGGGCGGCGGCGAAATATCCTCGTAGAGCGCGCGCGCTTCCGTCGCCGGTCCGCGGCGCGTGCCGCAATCGACGACGCGATAGACGATGACCCGGCGTTCGAGCGTCACGGTCAGGACGTCGCCCGGTTTGATCTCCTGGCTTGCCTGGGAGATCTTGTTGCCGTTGACGCGGACATGCCCGCCCTGGGCGAGCTTGGCGGCGAGCGTTCGGGATTTCGCCACGCGGGCGAAGAACAGCCACTTGTCGATACGCTGCCTGTCAGCGCTCATCCCGCCCCGGCATTATTTCTTCATCTGGTCTTTCAGCGCCGCGAGCTTCGCGAAGGGCGAATCCGGATCAAGCGGCTTGTCGCGGCGCTGCGGCCGCGACGAGGCAAAAGCTTCGCCCTTGCCCGGTCCCTTGCCGTGCGGCTGGTCGCCGTCGCGTTTGCCGCGGAACTTGCCGCGTCCGGGCTTGTTCCGGTTGCGCTGTTCGCCCTCGTGGCGCTGGCCTTCTCCTGCCGCTGACCTTGCTGGACGCTGACCTTGCGGACGGTTGCCGCGCCGGTTGCGCTCGCCGCGCACCTGGTACCAGACCATGACGGGCTTCGGTTCTTCTTCCGGTTCCGGCGGCCTCGGCTTCAGCCGGTTCTGCGGCTGGCTCTTCGGGTGCCTGTGCGGGCGCTGCTTCGGCTGCGGGCTCGGGCGCGGCAGGTGCCGCCGCCTCTTCCGGCGCGGGAGCGGGCTGTTCCGCTTCCGCGGTCTTTGCCTCGGCGACTTCCGCCACCGGCTCGGCCGCCGGCGTTTCGCCCTCCGGGGTTTGCGCGGGCGCCTCGGCGGCCTGTTCGGCCGGGGCTTCCTGCGGCTGCGCTTCCGAAGCGGCTTCAACCGGCGGAGCGCCGGCTTCCTTCAGTGCCGCGAGTTTCGCCTCGAATTCGGCCGGCTCGACCTTGTCGTGGCGATAGCCGAGGCTGCCGAGCACCGCTTCCATGTCTTCCGCCGTCGCGCCGAGGATCGACATCATGGCGGGGGTGACGAAGAAGCGTCCGCCGCCGACGGCGCCGTCGGGCAGGGCGCTGGAGCCGTCGCGCCATTGCAGGGCCGGGCGGATCAGATCCGCGAGACGTTCCAGGATGTCGACGCGCACGGCTCTGCTGCCGAGATGCCGGTAGCCGGCCAGCTTGTAGAAGGCGTCATCGAAGCTCGCGTCGGGCACGAGCGAGGTGCGTCCGGTCGAAAGCAACTGAACGACGTCGCCATAGCCGGGTTTGTCCTTGCCGTCGTTCTGCAGCGCCCAGAGCAGCGTCAGCAGACCCGCCGGCGCCGGCTTGATCAGCGCCGGGACGAAGATGTGGTAGAAACCGAAGCGCGCGCCGTAGCGGCGAAGCGCGGCGCGGCCGTCCTGGTCGAGCGACTTGATCTCGTCGGTGATCTCGCGGCGCGGCACGATGCCGTAATTCTCGATCAGGCGGAAACCGATGCCGCGGGCGATGCCGGAAAGCTCGTCGGCGCGGCCGAGATCGACCAGGGGCTTCAGATGCGTCTCGATATGATGGGCGACGAAGCGCTCGGCGCGCGCGGCGACCTTGTCGCGGGCCGGCCCGGTCAATTGTTCGTCGGCGAGCAGGATGAGGCGCGGCTTCAGCCATTCCTCCGACGCGGCCAAGGTCGCGACGGGCTGGCCGAGCCAGCGCAGTATGCCGTCCATGCCGAGCGCGAAGTCGCCGTTGCCGGACGCGGCGAAGCGCTCGGCACGTGCCTCGAACTCGGTCGCGAGCGACTTGGCCGCCGCGGCCTTGACGGCCTTGGCGTCCTCGCCCTCGGCGGACTTGTCGGCGGAAAAGCGGAATCCGTCCAACTGGCCGACATGGTGGCCCTCAACCGTTACATCGCCGGTTGCGCTGATTTCTGCATCCATGGTCACGTTCTCTCGCAGGCGCCTCATGAGCACGGATGTCCTGCGGTCTACGAAGCGTTTCGTCAACCTGTCATGCAGCGCATCGGACAGCTTGTCCTCGATTGCGCGCGTTTTTTCCTGCCAATGCAGGGGGTCTGCAAGCCATCCGGGCCGGTTCGCGACATAGGTCCAGGTGCGGATCTGGGCGATGCGCGCCGACAGCGTGTCGATCTCGCCGTCGGTGCGGTCGGAGCGCAGAACCTGCTCGGCCATGTAGTCCTCGTCGACATGGCCGCGGCGCACGATGTCGAAGAAGATCTGCGAGATGATGTCGGCATGCTGGGCCGGCGCGATCTTGCGGTAGTCGGGCAGGACGCAGGCGTCCCACAGAAGCGCGACTTGCTCGCGCCCCTTGCAGATGTCGGCGACGGCGACGTCGCGGGCAAGAAATTCGAGCGCGCGCTGGTCGATGGCGGGCAACGCCTTGGTCAGGCCGGGGATCTGCGGCGGCGTTTCCAGCGAGGCGCGCAAATCGGCGATCGACGAGAAATCGAGTTGGCGCGACCGCCATTGCAGCACTTTCACGGAATCGAATTCATGCGTTTCGATGCGCTCGACCGTCTCGTCGCCGAGCGGCAGAGCGTGGCCGGAGACGCCGAACGTGCCGTCGCGGATGTGGCGGCCGGCGCGGCCGGCGATCTGGCCCATCTCGGCGGGGTTCAGGTCGCGATAGGTGTAACCGTCGAACTTGCGCAGCTGCGCGAAGGCGACGTGGTCGACATCGAGATTGAGCCCCATGCCGATGGCGTCGGTGGCGACGAGGAAATCGACGTCGCCGCTCTGGTAGAGCTCGACCTGGGCGTTGCGCGTACGCGGCGACAGCGCGCCCATGACGACGGCCGCGCCGCCGCGCTGGCGGCGGATCAGTTCGGCGATGGCGTAGACCTGGTCGGCGGAGAAGGCGACGATCGCCGAGCGGCGCGGCAGGCGGGTGATCTTCTTCGAACCGGCATAGACGAGCTGCGACATGCGCGGGCGGCTGACGATATCGATGCCGGGCAGCAACTGGCGCAGGATGCCGGCCATGGTGCCCGCGCCAAGCAGCAGCGTTTCCTCGCGGCCGCGCACGTTGAGGATGCGATCGGTGAAGATGTGGCCGCGTTCGAGATCGCCGGCCAGCTGCACCTCGTCGATGGCGACGAAGGCTGCGTCTGTCTCGGGCGGCATCGCCTCGACGGTGCAGACCTGGAAACGCGCCTTCGGCGGAACGATCTTCTCCTCGCCGGTGATCAGCGCCACCTGGCTGGCGCCGACCTTCTCGGCGACCCGTCCGTAGACCTCGCGCGCCAGCAGGCGCAACGGCAGGCCGATGACGCCGCTCGAATGCGCCACCATGCGTTCGATCGCGTAATGGGTCTTGCCGGTATTGGTCGGTCCGAGCACCGCCTTGACCGTGTGGCCGCTAAAGATGTCCGAGGGCATTGACTCTGTCACGATGTTCGAGTCCGGGGGATTCCGGCGCGGTATCGCCCGCGAAGGGGACTTCATGGCTTTAACACGCCGATTCAGCAATTACAGGGTGCAAATTACGCGAAATTACGGGCTATCCACCACTCCAGGGTTGCAGAACTTAACAACCAGAACGAGTCTGGAACGAATCGGCGACGAATCGGTGACTCTCATAGGTTGCAGCTTTGTTCCCTACCAGATGTTGCGATTTCCATGGGCGCCGCTACCAGTTCCTGAATCGCACAATCGCAATTGCGGAACAAAAGAACGGAATCCGTTAACCGGTCGGCTCCGGGCCGCTGACGGGAATCGCCATCCTTGATAACAGTTTGAATTCTCTTGATTATCTTCATCATCTGTTAACCATGTCTGTTAGCGCTTCGGTAGGATTTCGTTAACGAACGGAACCGAGGCGGAACGAATCGGCGACGAATCAGCGTTTCGACCTGTTTCCCGATTTGTTCTCACCACATGTAGCGCCTGCCGGGGCGATTCAAGCACAACTTTAACGATTCATTGCGTAAGGGAAGGTTCCGCGGGCGCCATCCGCGTTAACCTTTGCCGCCGGATTCGGCGACGGCGGCGTCGATCAGGCGCAGCGCATCGGGGCTCGCCCATTCGGCCGGGCCGTTCATGTTGGCGACGACGCAATTTTGCGAATCGACCAGCACCGTGACCGGCAATCCGAACGCGAGGCCTTCCTTTTTCATCGTGTTGAAGGCGCCGATCGTCGGATCGTGGAAGAAGGAAAGGTTCTTGACGCCGATTTCGTTGAAGAACTTGCGCGGTTTTTCGTCCGATCCGCCGTCGACGGAAATCGCCACCACCTGGAAGTCGTCGCCGCCCTTTTCCGCCTGCAGCTTGTCGAGCGCCGGCATTTCCTCGCGGCAGGGCGCGCACCAGGATGCCCAGAGATTGACGAGGCGCGTCTTGCCGCCGGTATCGGCCAGCGTGAGCGGCTTGCCGTCATCACCGTTGAAGGCGAGCGCGGAGAGGTCGTTTGCCTGGGTGCGGTTGGCCATTCCGGCGATCTCGCCGGTCAGCAGCGGCTTCAGCTTTTCGCCCTTGGCGATGGCGGCCTTGCATTGTCCGTCCGAGGCGGCGCCCGCCAGCAGGCCGCCATTGCCAGAAAGCATGCCCGTGGCGTATACCCCGGCGGCGCCGGCGACGGCGCCGAGGCCAATCGCGATGGCCGCGATTTTTCCGATGGACGGGCGGCTCCGCGCCGTCCTGGCGCTATTCGTTTCCGGGGTTTGTTCTTTCATGTCCGACGATACCAAGACCAGGGGCTCCAATCAGATGTGGGGCGGGCGGTTCGCGTCCGGCCCGGCGGCGGTCATGGAGGAGATCAACGCCTCCATCGATTACGATCGCAAGCTTTTCGCGCAGGATATCGACGGCTCGATCGCCCACGCCACGATGCTTGCCGACTGTCACATAATTTCGCAGGACGACCGGGACAAGATCGTTCACGGATTGAACACGATCCGGTCAGAGATCGAAAAGGGCGACTTCGTCTTCTCGCGCAAGCTGGAAGACATCCACATGAATATCGAGGCGCGGCTCTCCGACCTGATCGGTCCGGCGGCCGGGCGGCTGCACACGGCGCGCTCGCGCAACGACCAGGTGGCGCTTGATTTCCGCATGTGGGTGCGCGCCGAGACAGAAAAGACAATCGCCGCGCTGAAGCGGCTGATCGAGGCCTTCCTGGCGCGCGCCGAGGAGCATGCCGGTTCTGTCATGCCGGGCTTTACCCACTTGCAGACCGCGCAGCCGGTCACGTTCGGCCATCACTGCATGGCCTATGTCGAAATGTTCGGCCGCGACCTTTCGCGCATGCGCGACTGCCTTGCCCGCATGAACGAATGCCCGCTCGGCGCGGCGGCGCTGGCCGGCACCGGCTTTGCGATCGACCGGCACCAGACCGCCAAGGCGCTCGGTTTCGCCGAGCCGACGCGCAACTCGATCGACACGGTCTCCGACCGCGATTTCGCGCTGGAGTTCATGGCCGCGGCCTCGATCTGCGCCACGCACCTGTCGCGGCTGGCCGAGGAGATCGTCATCTGGTCGACGCCGCAATTCGGCTTCGTCACGCCTGTCGGATGCGTTTTCGACCGGCTCGTCGATCATGCCGCAGAAGAAGAACCCGGACGCCGCCGAACTGGTGCGCGCCAAGACCGGCCGCATCAACGGCAACCTGGTCGCGCTTCTGACCGTGATGAAGGGCCTGCCGCTCGCCTATTCGAAGGACATGCAGGAAGACAAGGAAGCCGTCTTCGACGCCGCCGAATCGCTGGAACTGGCGATCGCCGCCATGACCGGCATGGTCTCCGACATGACCGTCAACACCAGGGCGATGAAGAAGGCCGCGGGCGCGGGGTATTCGACGGCGACCGACCTTGCCGACTGGCTGGTGCGCGAACTGGGCATTCCGTTCCGCGAGGCGCATCACGTCACCGGACGCGCCGTCGCGATGGCGGAAGCGCAGGGAAAAGGGCTGGAAAAACTGTCGCTCGACGACCTTCGCTCGATCCATGAAGGCATCACCGATGCGGTCTTTACCGTGCTGACGGTCGAGAAATCGGCGGCGAGCCGGAAAAGCTATGGCGGCACCGCGCCGCAGGAGGTGCGCCGCCAGATCCGTGCCTGGAAAAAGAAGCTCGCCAAACTCGCCTGAACGGCGTGCGGGCAGGGGTGTTCATTTGCGCGCTGCCGCGCTAGGAAATTTCCGGCCCGCGTCGCGGGTCGAAGCGGAACAGGTTGACGACGATGGGTGTTACCGGGATCAAGCGCATACTCCTCCTTGCGGCGCTCGCGACGAGCCTCGCCGCCTGCGGCCGTGCCGGCGATCCGGAACTGCCCCCGGCGGCCGCGGCCGCCCAGAAGGCCAAACAGCCGGGCGCGCCGGCTGAAGACAAGCCCTTCATCCTCGATCCGCTGATCTGACAATTTCCTGACGCGAGCCCGGCCGGTGAACCATTTCGAATATCGTGACGGCGTTCTCCACGCCGAGGACGTGCCGCTGGCGGATATCGCCGCCTCGGTCGGCACGCCGTTCTATTGCTACTCCACGGCGACGCTGGAGCGGCACTACCGCGTCTTCGCCGAGGCCTTCGCCGATATCGACGCGCTGGTCTGCTACGCGATGAAGGCGAATTCCAACCAGGCGGTGCTGGCGACGCTGGCGAAGCTCGGGTCGGGCGCCGACGTCGTCTCGGAAGGCGAATTGCGGCGCGCGCTTGCCGCCGGCATTCCGCCGGAAAAGATCCTGTTCTCGGGCGTCGGCAAGACCGCGCGCGAGATGGATTTCGCGCTTGCCGCCGACATCCATTGCTTCAACGTCGAATCCGAGCCGGAACTGGACCTGCTCTCGGCGCGCGCGGCCGCTGCCGGCAAGGTCGCGCCGGTGTCGCTGCGCATCAATCCGGACGTCGATGCCAAGACGCATCACAAGATCTCGACCGGCAAGAAGGGCGACAAGTTCGGCATCTCCTGGCTGCGGGCGCGCGACGTCTATCGGCGCGCCGCCGAACTGCCGGGCCTGCGCGTCTCCGGCATCGACATGCATATCGGCAGCCAGATCACCGAGCTGCAGCCCTTCGATGATGCGTTCCGTCTGCTGACCGAACTGGTCGGGCAGTTGCGCGCCGACGGCCATGCGATCGATCATGTCGATCTCGGCGGCGGTCTCGGCATTCCCTACAGGAACGACAACGCGCCGCCGCCGCTGCCGGCGGCCTATGGCGAGATCGTCAAGAAGCATATCCGGCCGCTCGGCGTCACCGCGGTGTTCGAGCCGGGCCGCATGATCGCCGGTAACGCCGGCATCCTCGTCACCTCGGTGATCTATGTGAAGGAAGCCGACGAGAAGAATTTCGTCATCGTCGACGCGGCGATGAACGATCTCATCCGCCCGACGCTCTACGACGCCTGGCACGAGGTGTCGCCGGTGAAGGAAGCCGGTGCGGACAGCGCGCGGATGAGGGCCGACATCGTCGGGCCGGTCTGCGAATCGGGCGATTTTCTCGCCAAGGACCGCGACATGGCGCGCGTCGAGGCGGGCGACATGCTCGCGTTCGGCTCGGCCGGCGCCTATGGCGCGGTGCAGGCGGGAACCTACAATTCGCGGCTGCTGGTGCCGGAGGTGATCGTTCGGGGCGACCGGTTCCATGTCGCCCGGCGGCGGCCGACCTACGAGGAACTGATCGGGCTCGACAGCGTGCCGGACTGGCTTTGAGTAGAATTATCCCCAACGGCTGACATATCCGTGAACGGTATCCGGCGATTTTCGCCTCGTCTTTGCCACGAAGAATGCTACCTTCTGGGCATGAAGAGATGAGGCGCATGGCAGTCGAGACCGAGCACTCCGCCCCGCACACGCTTTCGCGCAGGCTTCGGCTTGCCCGGACGGCGACCTATGCCGCCATCGTGACCGAGCGGCTGTTGCCGCGGCTGCTGCCGCTGGCCGGCGTTATCGCTCTTTTCATGATCCTGTCCTGGTTCGGCGTCTTCCGCGCCGTCGGCGACGTGGCGCGCATCGCGATCGCCGCCGGGCTCGGGCTTGCCGCGCTGGCGAGCCTGTGGCCGCTGAGAAGTCCATGCGGCTGCCGTCGCCCTACGAGATCGACCGGCGGCTCGAAAACGAAAACGCGCTTCCCCATGCGCCGATCACGGCGCAGGACGACACGCTTTCCGCCGGCGCGGGCGACAAGTTCGCCGCCGCGCTCTGGCACGAGCACCAGCGCCGCATGGCCGGACCGGATCGACGGGCTGCACGGCGCCAGTGCGAAGACCGACATTCCCGCGCGCGATCCCTATGCGCTGCGCGCCGCCGTGGCCCTGTTGGCCGTCGTCGCGTTCGCCTGGTCATTCGGCAGCACCGGCGGCCGTCTTGGCGATGCGTTCCGCAGCCACAGCGCCACGGAAGCCCTGCCGCCGCGCATCGACGCCTGGATCACGCCGCCTTCCTATACCGGCATCGCGCCGATCTTCCTGACCTCGGACCAGAACGTACAAAAGACGGACTTCACGGTGCCGGAGGGCAGCGTCGCGGTCGTGAGGATAGCCGGCGGATCGGGGCTCGAGACGGTCACCTGGCCAGCACCCGAAACGCCGCTCGGCACGAGCGCCGGCGAGGACCAGCCGCAGGCGGCGCTGTCGCGTCGCTTCGAGGTGACGCTCGACAGTTCCGGCGAATTGGCGGTTTCCGGCGATGGCGACACATTGCGCGACTGGTCGTTCACGGTCACGCCCGACAACGCGCCGACGATCGCGTATGCCAAGGACCCGACCCGGGCCGCCAACGGCACGATGACGGTCGAATACAACGCGCTCGACGATTACCGCGTCGCCAAGGCGCGCGGTATCGTGACGCTTGCCGACAAGCAGAACGAGGACGCGCATCCGCTTTACGAGGCGCCGGATGTGCCGCTGTCGCTGCCGCGCCGGTCGTCCGAAGACGGCGCCGCCAAGACAATGCGCGATCTCGGCGAGCATCCCTGGGCGGGTGCGCGGGTGAAAATGACGCTTGAGGCGGAGGACGACCGCGGCCAGACCGGGCGCAGCGAAACCAGGACATTCGTGCTGCCGGGCCGGCCCTTCGCCAATCCGCTGGCGCGCGCGATCATCGAGCAGCGGCGCAATCTGGCGCTCGACGCCAATGCCGCGCCGGACATCGTCGACGTTCTCGACACGCTGATGCTCTATCCGGAAGAGACCATCAAGAACGCAAGTTACTTCCTCGGCCTGATCACGGCGCGTGCCCGGCTTCGGGAAGCCGAGGGCAATGACGAGGCGTTGCGCGGTGTCGTCGATTACATGTGGGAACTGGCCCGCACGATCGAGGACGGCAACCTGTCGGATGCGGAAAAGCGGCTGCAGGCGGCCCAGCAGGCGCTGAAGGACGCGCTCGAAAACGGCGCTTCGGACGAGGAAATCGAGCAGTTGATGTCCGAACTGCGCGACGCGATGCAGGAATACATGCGCGAACTCGCGCGCCAGATGGAGAACAATCCCGATCTCGCCCAGCAGATGCCGTCGGAAAACATGCAGCAAATGGACATGCAGGATCTGCAGGACATGCTCGACAAGATCGAGGAGCTGGCCAAGAACGGCGCGCGCGATCAGGCGCAGGACCTGCTGTCGCAGCTGCAGGACATGATGAACAATCTGCAGATGGGCCAGCACCGGATGCAGCAGGGCGACCGGCAGAACCAGGCCCAGCAGCAGATGAACGAGCTCGGCGAAATCCTGCGCCGCCAGCAGGAGCTGATGAACGAGACCTACCGGCAGAACCGCCGCGGCGAGGGCCAGGACGGTCAGCAGGGGCAGGGCCAGGGTCAGCAGGGCGAGCAAGGCCAGATGGGCCAGCAGGGTCCCGGACAAAACGGCCAGCAATTCGGTCAGAACGGCAACGGCCAGGGCCTGCAGGGGCTCGCGCCCGGCCAGCAGGGGCTGCGCGACCGGCTCGATCAGTTCATGGACGGCTTGCGCGGCATGGGCATCAATCCGGGCAAAGAGTTCGGCGACGCCGGACGCTCGATGGGCGAGGCCGGACAGGCGCTCGAACAGGGCGAGGGCGACCAGGCATTCGACAGCCAGGGCGAGGCGATGGATGCGCTCAGGCAGGGCGCGGACAACATGATGCAGCAGATGCAGCAGGCGATGGACGGCGGCAACGGGGCAACCCAGCCCGGCGGCAACCGCAACGGCCTCGACCGCGATCCGCTCGGCCGCCCGCAGCGCTCGGCCGGCCCGGATTTCGGCGAATCGGTGAAGGTCCCCGACGAGATCGACATCCGCCGCGCCCGCGAAATCCTCGAGGCGATCCGCAAGCGTCTCGGCAACGCGCTGTCGCCGCAGCTCGAGAAGGACTATCTCGAGCGGCTGCTGGAACTGAACTGAGGCCGCGTCTCTTCCTCGCCCCGCATGCGGGGAGAAGGTGGAGTGCTTTATCCGGCCAGCGCCTTCGAGACGGCCTGGCGGATTTCGGCCAGCGTGAACGGCTTCTGCACCACATCGACGATGATCCTGGCGACATCGCGGGCGCGTTCGCGCTGCTCGGCATAGCCGGTCATCAGCAGGATCTTCTGGTCCGGGAAATCCTTGGCGATCTCGCGCGCCATGGCGATGCCGTCCATCGCGGGCATGCGGATGTCGGAGAGAACGAGGTCGTAGCCGCCCTTGTTGGCGACGACCTTTTCCAGCCCGGTGTCGCCGTCGTCGGCCTGGTCGACGGCATGACCGTCGATCTGCAAGGCGCGCGCGGTGAAGGTGCGGACGGAATCATCGTCCTCGACGATCAGGATCGATGCCATCACGCGTCTCCGGCGACGATGCCGACGAAGGGCAGTTCGCGGAACGCGTGGCCGACATCCATGCCGTAGCCGACGACGAAATGGTCCGGGCATTCGAAGCCGACGAAATCGGGCTGCAGCGGCGTTTCGGCCTGGCGGCGCATCGACTTGTCGAGCAGGACGGCGACGCCGACGCTCTTGGCGCCGCGTTCGAGCATCAGGTCGCGGGCAAATGTCAGCGTGCGGCCGGATTCGAGGATGTCGTCGACGAGCAGGATATCGCGGTCGCTGACATCGCTGTCGACATCGCGCAGGATCTTCACCTCGCCGGCTTCGGTGCCGGCGCCGTAGGTCGACAGCATGATGAATTCCACGTCCGGCTCCATGCCGGCGTCGTGCATGGCGCGCACCAGATCGGCGGAGAAGATGAAGGAGCCTTTCAGGACCGAGATCACGAGCAGGTCGCGGTAGTCGCGCGCGGCGATTTCCTTGGCGAGTTCGAGATTGCGCGCTGCAATGGTGGAGGCGGAATAGAGAACCTCTATCCGCTTGCCCCGTACGACCGGCATTATGTCACACTCCGCTGTTGTCGAATGTCAGGCGGGGAGCCTGCGCATATCCCGGTTTCTTGGGCATTCTCACGGTAAAGGCAAGGGTTTTGCCGGGCGCGAGCGTTTCGCCGCGCGGGACGCGGTAGACGAGGTTCTTCGTGCCGGCGCCGGACGAAAAGGTCAGCAGCACGTCGGGAATGCGTTTTTCGCTGGCCGTGCCGTTGCGGATCGTCGCCGAGACGGTGACGACGTCGGCTTTCTGACGCATTCCGGCTTCCTGTGGCGCGGGCGCGACTTCCAGCGCGAGACGGCTCTGGGCAGGCGCGGCCGAGGCGGTGCGGAACAGCACGTAGCCGCCGGAGACGTAGAAGGCGGTGAAGGCGGCGAGCGTGACGGCAACAAGATAGAGCGCATGGGCGCGCATGCCCGGACGGACGCTCTTGCGGGCGGCCGATTTCAGGATGCCGATCTGGTCCTCGCGGGCCGGAACAGGGGCGGGAGCCGGAGGCGTCGCCGGGTCGCGCGCAAGCCGTGTCGGATGCACTTCGCCGTCGCGGCGGACCGTCTCGAATTCCGCATCAATAATGTCCTGCGCCACGATTGCGCTCCTTTAAACGCGGAACCGCCATGATTCGGGTCTACGCGGGTTTGGTTAATCGAAGGTTTTTACCGGGTCCGTCGGCGCGCATGCCGGTTCAATTCGGTGGCCAAGTGCTCTAATCCTTCGAATATGCACTATTCGCGATTCGGACGGGGCGCTTGATCAAATTCGAGAATGTCGGGCTGCGTTACGGGATGGGGCCGGAAGTCCTGCGCGACGTCTCGTTTCATATCCCCAAGCAGTCGTTCCAGTTCCTGACCGGTCCGTCCGGGGCGGGCAAGACGACGCTTTTGCGCCTGTTGTTCATGTCGTTGAGGCCGACGCGCGGCCTGATCACCGTCTTCGGCAAGGACATGGCGACGATCGAGCCCGCCGAACTGCCGTTGCTGCGCCGGCGTATCGGCGTCGTCTTCCAGGATTTCCGCCTGCTCGACCACATGACGATCTACGAGAATGTCGGTCTGCCGCTCAGGGTGCGCGGCAAGGAGGAATCGTCCTACCAGCACGACGTCCTCGAACTGCTCAAATGGGTCGGGCTCGGCGAGCGGGTGCATGCGCTGCCGCCTGTCCTGTCGGGCGGCGAGAAGCAGCGCGTGGCGATTGCGCGGGCGCTGATCGACCAGCCGGAAATATTGCTCGCCGACGAACCGACGGGCAATGTCGACACGCCGATGGCGCGTCGGCTGCTGCGTCTCTTCCTCGAACTGAACCGCCTCGGCACCGCCGTGGTGATCGCGACGCACGATCTCAGCCTGATGGACCAGGTCGAGGCGCGGCGGATGATTCTCAGCCAGGGACAGCTCGAAATCTATGAGTGAAACCGGACCCATCGCCGCGAAAAAACAGTCCGGCCCGGCGAAGGGTGGTCCGGCGAAGGGCGGGCCGGTGCGGCCGGCGACGGCGCAGCGCCTGCCGGGGCTGCGCACGCTCGCGCCGATCGTGCCGAAATCCGGCGTCGCCAGCGATGCGCTGGTGCTGGTGATCGCGATCATGTCGTTCCTCGCCTGCGTGACGGTCGGCGCGGTTTCGCTCGTCAACAAGAGCGCTTCCACCTGGCAAAGCCAGATCGCGCGCGAGGCGACCGTGCAGATCCGCCCGGCCGATGATCTCGACATGGAGGCCGCGCTGGAAAAGGCGCGCGTGCTCGCCTCGGAATTTCCCGGCGTGCGCGGGGCGCGGATCATCAGTCGCGAGGAAACCGTGG
Organism: uncultured Alphaproteobacteria bacterium; assembly: GCA_963712205.1. Lineage (GTDB taxonomy): Bacteria > Pseudomonadota > Alphaproteobacteria > Rhizobiales > Rhizobiaceae > Oricola. The sequence goes on from CAVQHF010000012.1 coordinate 541,447, forward strand.
CGCTGCTCGAGCCGTGGCTGGGCTCCGGACTGGGACTTGACGAATTGCCGGTGCCGCGCCTCGTCGTCGTGACGATCGACGAGGACAATCCGCCGGACTTCGCGGCGCTGAGGACGGTGATCCACGACGCCATCCCGAACGCTTCGCTCGACGATCACCGCACCTGGGTCGACCGGCTGGTCGGCATGGCGCGCACGACGACGGTAATCGGGCTGTGCGTGCTGGCGCTCGTCCTGTCGGCGCTGGTGCTGACCGTCATCTTCGCGACACGCGGCGCGATGGCGGGCAACCACGAGATCATCGAGGTGCTGCATTTCGTCGGCGCGGAGGCGGGCTTCATCGCGCGGCAGTTCCAGACGCGGTTCCTGTTTTCCGGCATCTGGGGCGGCGTCGCCGGGGGCGGGGCCGCGACAGTCGTCTTCGTCATCGTCAGCTGGTGGTCGGCGCGCAACATCATCACGCCGGAAGGCGAACAGGCCTCCGCCTTTTTCGGCGATTTCTCGATCGGTTTCGGCGCCTATGCCGGTGTTATCGCGGTGATCGTGCTGGTGGGCGCGCTGACCGCGCTGACGACCCGCGTGACGGTGCTGCGGGCATTGCACGACATCGATGACCGGCGCGCGGATCCCGGCCGGCTCGACTGAATTGCCGCGTTCAAATCGATTTTGTGCCGGAACGCCGGCCGAGGCCCGCGGTTTTCGCCTATGCCGCGCCGCAATTGGGGGTTAACCATTTCGTCATGTACGAAGCGCTTGACACCGAGGGGCGTGGTGGCACGGCAGTTCAAGGCGAGACTCCCATGACGGGACCGGGACGGCGATCGCGCCGTTTGGGGCTGATCGCACGTCTTCTGGCGTCGGCGGTCGTGATCGCGCTTGTCTTCTTTGTCGGCGGCTTCCTGCTGTTCCTCGTCAATGTCGCGCATTACCGGTCGGCGCCTGCCGACCGGCGCGCGGACGCCATCGTCGTGCTGACCGGCGGGCATGCCCGCGTCGACGAGGCGGTCAGGCTCCTGAATGACGACAAGGGCGCGCGTCTGCTGATCAGCGGCGTGCATCCTTCCGCCTCGCGCAAGGTGCTGCTGAAGACCTTTGCGGTGGACGAGGCGCAGTTCGCCTGTTGCGTCGACATCGATCACGATGCCCTCGACACGATCGGCAATGCCGCGGAAACGGCGCAATGGGTCGCCGATCACGGATTTCATTCGCTGATCGTCGTCACCAACGACTACCACATGCCGCGCAGCCTGCTCGAGCTGCGGTATGCGATGAAGGGCGTGACGCTGATCCCGCACGCGGTTTTCGGCGATGAGAACGAAGCGGTCGGCAGCGAAGAGTGGGTCCGCCGCTACCGCGTGCTGTTCGGCGAATATCTGAAATACAGCGCGGCGCGCATACGCACCGTGCTCGCTCCGACGTCCGGTTCGCGGGCGGCGGTGGAAAAGGCCGCGCTCTCCACGCCGAACTGACGGTCTCGTGGCATCGAAGCCTTTGCCTTATCGGCGCGCGGCGTGTATCGCCTTTCGGCAGCAGCCTCAGGGGCAAATTCTCTCAATTACCGGGTGCGGCGTTGCTGGCGTTTCGATCCTTCGTTTTCAATTTCATGTTCTACGCGGTCACGCTCATCTACATGATCGCGTTCACGCCGTTCTTCTTCCTTGCGCCGCGCAAGCGGGCCTGGTTCGTGCCGAAGTTCTGGGCGAAGACGCATCTGTGGCTGATGAAGGTGATCGTCGGCACCGACCACGTCGTGCGCGGCAAGGAAAACCTGCCCGAGGGCAGCTACATCATCGCGCCGAAACACCAGTCGGCCTGGGACACTTTCGCCTTCCTGCCGTGGTGGCCGGACCCGGTCTACATCCTCAAGCGGCAATTGATGTGGATCCCGCTGTTCGGCTGGTACATCAAGAAGATGGACATGATCCCGATCGACCGGGGCAATCGGACCCAGGCGATCGCGTCGGTCAATCGCGGCGCACGCCGCGCCGTCGGGCAGGGGCGCCAGATCGTGATCTATCCGGAGGGCACGCGCCGTCCGCCCGGCGCCGAGCCCAACTACAAGATGGGCATCGTCAATCTCTACGAGGAACTCGACATTCCGGTCGTGCCGATCGCGCACAATGCCGGGCTCTACTGGCGGCGGCGGTCGTTCCTGCGCTATCCGGGGCTGATCGAGGTGGAAATCCTCAAGCCGATCCAGCCAGGATTGAGCCGCGAGGAATTCCGCGCGCGAACTGGTCGGGCGTATCGAGGGCGAATGCGACCGGCAGTTGCTGGCGCTTGCCGACGATCCGGCATCACCGCCGTTTCCGGATACGGCGAAGAAGCGGCTCGCACAATTGCGGGAAAAAGCCGTCAGCCCGTCCGCTTCCTGACCTCGGCGACGACATGCTCGAGCCAGTGGTCGCGGATGCCGAGCGTGCGGATATGGTCGGCGGTGGCGATGACGTAGTCCTCGTTCGGCCCCATGCCGCCAACGGCGCCGCAGACGCGCTCCACCGCGTCCTCGACGCTCAGCCTGCCGGCATACTGGCCGTGATCGCGGTCGGCGACATAGGCGAGCGCCCTGGCCCTGCCGTTCCCCTCCAGCGTGACGGAACCGGAGTGTTCCAGATAGACATTGGTGACGAGTTCGCGCTCGCGCAGATAGGCGAGCACCGGCTCGCGGTTCTTGGCGGCGACGCGGAAGGCGACGCCGACGCAGGAGCCGCCGCGGTCGAGCCCCATGACGAGGCCCGGGCCGTTCACGGGTGCCGCGGTGTTCCAGCGAGATGATGCAGAGGCTGCGGTGATAGCCGTGCAGGCGCGCGCGGCGCTTTTCGACATAGTCGAAGCCGGGCTTCCACATCAGGGACGCGTAGCCGAAAACCCAGAAATCATCCATTGAGCAAACTGTTTCCACATTCGGGGGCGAAGGGCATCTAGCATGGCAAACAACAAATCAAAACCGCCCTACAATGCCGGCCGGCGCATTCGCCTCCTGGCGCTCGGGATCGTCGCCGCCGGGATCGGCTATTCCTACGGATGGCACTGGCTTGCCGGCCGGGTCGGCGCCGAGGCCGACCGGATGGTCGCCGAGGAGCAGGCGCGCGGCACGGCCATCGATTGCGCCGACCGGGAGGTGCGCGGCTATCCGTTCCGGCTCGAGGTTTTCTGCACGTCGTTCGACGTCGCGCGGCCGGCGGACGGGCTGACGGTCAAGGCCGGCGGGTTTCGCACCGCCGCGCAGGTCTACGAGCCGCGCAACATCATCGCCGAACTCGACAGCCCGGTCACGGTGACAAGCGACTTTGCGGGCGCGATGAAATTCGACTGGACACTCGCGCAGGCCAGCGCCGTCCTCGACGATCCCGTGCCGCAGCATGCTTCGGCGGTGGTCGACGATCTGACGGTCGGGTTTGCCGGCATCGAGCGGGCGCTTGCCGCGGCGCACGCCGAGACGCATCTGCGCAGGGTCGACGACAACGTCGATCTGGCCTGGCGTTACGAGGGCCTCGTGATCGACGCCGGGCTTGCCGGCGGGCGGCATCTGCCGGCGCTGTCCGGCGACGCCAACATGACGATCAAGAACGGCGTGGCGCTGGCGGCCGGCGGCGTGCAGTCGTTGCGCGGCGTTTCCGGCGAGATACACCGGCTGGCGCTGTTGCTGACGCCGGAGCGCGGCCTGCTCGTCAGCGGGCCGTTCGAGATCGGCATGGACGGGCGGGTGAATGCGACGCTCGACGTGTTTCTCGTCGATCCGGCCGGTTTCGCGCAGGAGCTGAAGCCGGTCTTTCCGGAATATTCCTCCCAGTTCGACGCGTTTGCCGCGATGCCGCCGAAGGCCGGGCCGGACGGGACGCCCGAACTGAAGCTTCCCGTCAGGATCACGGACGGCAACGCGGTCATCGGTTTCATCCCGGTCGGCACGATCCCGCCGGTCGACTGACGCCGGAAAAAGGCCGTGCCTATCGTGGGCCGATGAAGTCGGTCTTGCCGAGCGGCACGCCGTTGTGGCGCAGCAGGCCGTAGGCCGTCGTCACGTGGAAGAAGAAATTCGGGACGGCGAAGCCGAGAACGTAATCGCGCGCCGTGAAGGTCAGTTCGCGGTCCGGCGTTTTCAGGATGACCTCCGCGTCCTCGCGCCCCTGCATCGCGGTCTTCGGCACCGCGTCCAGAAATCCGAGTGTCGCGGCGATGCGGGCCTGGAGTTCGTCGAAGCTCTTTTCGTCGTCGGCGATCCCGGGCGGACCGACCTGGGCGACGCGCACGGCCGTAAAGCATGCCGCGTCGCCGGCGCGCTGAACCTGGTAGGTCAGCGGCTTCATGTCCGGATAGAGCTTCGCCTCCAGCAGCTCCGCATGCGCCAGGCCGTTCTCGTCGGCCCAGGTACGGCCCCTTTCGAGGAAAGCCGACAGGTTGCGAAGCGAGCGGGCGAATACCGGGATGCTGACATCATAAAGCGACAGGGACATGGGCGGATTTCCTTTTCCGGTTCGGCTGGCGAGCCTGCGTCTATTCGCCCGGCTTCGCAATTTCCGGGTGGCGGCCGAAGTCCGGTGCGTCGACCTCCTGGCCCGCCTCGATGATCGAGCGGCGGACGGCGCGGGTTCGGGTGAAGAGATCGAACAGCGCATCGCCGTCGCCCCAGCGGATCGACCGCTGCAGCGCGGCGAGATCTTCGGAAAACCGGCCGAGCATCTCCAGGATCGCGTCGCGGTTGGACAGGCAGACATCGCGCCACATGGTCGGATCGGATGCGGCGAGGCGGGTGAAGTCGCGGAAACCGGAGGCGGAATACTTGATCACCTCGGATTTCGACACCGCTTCCAGGTCGTCCGCCGTGCCGACGATGTTGTAGGCGATGATGTGCGGCAGGTGCGAGACGATGGCGAGCACGCGGTCGTGATGCTCGGGGTCCATCGTGTCGACCTTCGAGCCGCAGGCCGTCCAGAACGCCGTCAGCTTCTCGACCGCCTCCGGATCGGCGCCGGGCAGCGGCGTCAGGATCGCCCAGCGGCCCTCGAACAGGCTGGCGAAACCGGCATCGGGGCCGGAATGCTCGGTGCCGGCGATCGGGTGACCGGGGATGAAGTGCACGCCCTCGGGCACATGCGGCGCGACGTCGCGCACCACCGAACCCTTGGTCGAACCGGCATCGGTCAGGATAGCGCCCGGTTTCAGATGCGGGCCGATCTGCTGCGCGACGGGTCCGTAGGCGCCGACGGGGATCGACAGGATCACGAGGTCGGCGCCCTCGACGGCCTTGGCGGCTTCGGCCTCGTAGCGGTCGCCGAGGCCGAGTTCCTCGGCGCGTTTCAGCGTTTGCGGGCTGCGCGTCGAGACGACGATTTCGCCGGCGAGATTTTCGCGGCGGATGACATGGGCGAGCGACGAGCCGATCAGGCCGATGCCGATCAGCGCGACGCGCTCAAAGAGGGGCTTTTCCCGGGACATGGCTCAGGCGCGGCCCATGAAGTCTTTGAGCGCCTCGATGACACCCTCGTTGGCTTCCGCCGAGCCGACCGTCATGCGCAGGGCATTGGGCAGGCCGTAGGCGCCGACGGCGCGCAGCACGTAGCCGCGCTCGGTGAGAAAGGCGTCGGCGGCCGCGGCCGACTTTTCCGGATCGCCGTCCGGGAAGTGGATCAGGATGAAGTTGCCGACGCTCGGCGTCACGGTCAGGCCGATATCGGTCAGCGCGCCGGTCAGCACCGGCAGCCATGTCTCGTTGAAATGCGCCGCCTCGTCGACATGCTTGCGGTCGCGGATCGCCGCCGCGCCTGCCGCGATCGCCGCCGAATTGAGGTTGAACGGCCCGCGCACGCGGTTGAGCGCGTCGATGATGTGGGCCGGACCGTACATCCAGCCGATGCGCAGCGCGGCGAGGCCGTGGATCTTGGAGAAGGTCCGCGTCATGACGACGTTCTCGTTGTCGGAGACCAGTTCGACGCCGGCGGAATAGTCGTTGCGGCGGACATATTCGGCATAGGCCGCGTCAAGGACCAGCAGCACGTGCTTCGGCAGGCCGGCCTGCAGGCGCTTGACCTCGGCATCCGAGATATAGGTGCCGGTCGGGTTGTTCGGATTGGCGAGGAAGACGATCTTCGTGCGCGCGGTGACGCGGTCGAGGATGGCGTCGACATCGGACCGCAGGTCGGTCTCCGGCGCGACGACCGGCGTCGCGCCATTGGCGAGGATCTGGATCTTGTAGACGAGGAAGCCGTGCTCGGTGAAGATCGCCTCGTCGCCGGGCTCGAGATAGACATGCGCCAGCAGGCCGAGCAGCTCGTCGGAGCCGTTGCCGCAGATCAGATTGTCCGGGTTGAGGCCGTGCGTCTCGGCAATCGCCTTGCGCAATTCGGTGGCCGAGCCGTCAGGGTAGAATTCCAGCGTTGCCGCCCCGGCCCTGTAGGCCTCGATCGCCGCCGGGCTCGGCCCGAGCGGGGTCTCGTTGGAGGACAGCTTGTGCAGCTTGACGCCCGGCTTCGCCTTGCTCTTGCCCGGCACATAGGCGGCAATTTCCATCACGCCGGGATTGGGAACGGGACGGGACGGGTTTTCGCGCGCGGACATCGCCTTGGACTTTCCTTTTCGGCCTTTTCGGGCGTGGTTGCAGACGGCAGGGCAATAGCGCCGACCACGGCAAATGTCGAGAAGGGCGTTGTCCCGTCAGGCCGTGTCGGCGCCGCGCGCGGCGCCCTGCGGCGCCAGTACCGGCACGAAGACGCGGCGCGACTGGCGCTCGGCGACCGGCAGGCCCTGGAACAGCCGCTTCTGCGCCTCGATGATGATGACGCCGGAAAAGATCGGCCAGAAGCGCAGGCCGACGCGTTCCGTGCGGAAGGCGACGCGCAGAAGCGTCGGGGATTTGACCGGCGGAAAGGCCAGCGCCTCGGCCATCGGGCCGGGCGTGAAATTGGCCTCGCGCAGGAGCTTGAAGATCTGGCCCTTGGAAAACGGCCGGCCGGTGCCGAAGGGCGTGTGCTCGAAGCGCGCCCACAGGCCGCGGCGATTGGGCACGACGAGGACGATCTTGCCGTTCGGGGCCAGCACGCGCCAGGCTTCCATCAGCGTCTCGCGCGGATTCTCGGCATGTTCGAGCGCATGCACCATCAGGATGCGGTCGATGGCGGAATCGGGCAGCGGCAGTTCCTCGTCGAAGACCAGCGCGGAGCGCGACGGGCCGCTGGGGGGCCATTTCACCGCGCCCTGGGCGGCGAGCATGAAGGAAAGCGTCCTTTCGGTGTCCGGCTCGAACCGGTCGAGCCATGGCCGCGCATAGCCGAGGCCGAGCAGGCGCTCGTTGGGCAACGGCTGCCAGATGCGCGTCAGGCCCATGCCGATCGAGCGCGTCGCGATCTGGCCGAGCAGGCTGTGATAGAAACCGCGTATTTCGACGATATCCATATGCATCTGACGGTGGTGTTCCCCGGTTGCGTCGTGCTCCCTCAGGTGCAACAAATCCCATCGCGGCGGCAAGGGCAATGGCGGCCGCGCGATCACGGGTGCGAAGGAGTGTGTGACGTGCTGCAAATCGAACAGTTCATCTGCCTGTCGGACAATTTCAGTGTCCTGATCCACGATCCCGAGAGCGGACGCACCGCGACGATCGACGCATCCGACGCCGATTGCATTGCCAGGATGGCGGAGGCGAAGGGCTGGACGATCACCGACGTCATGGTGACGCATCATCACGCCGATCACACGCAGGGAATCCCGGCGCTGAAGGCGAAATATGGCTGCCATGTCACCGGGCCGAAGGGCGAGGCCGACGAAGATTCCCGGCATCGACGAGGCGGTCGGCGAGGGCGACGTGTTCTCCTTCGGCGCCTATGACTTCAAAATCATCGAGACGCCGGGCCACACCGCCGGGCACATCGTCTATTTTTCGCCGAAAGCGGGCGTTCTGTTTGCCGGCGACACGCTGTTTTCGCTCGGTTGCGGACGGCTGTTCGAACGCGGCGCGGACGAGATGTGGAGCGGGCTGAAAAAGCTCAAGGCCCTGCCGCCGGAGACGATGCTTTATTGCGGCCACGAATACACGCTGGCCAATGCGCGTTTCGCGTTGTCCGTCGATCCCGACAACGAGGCGCTGATCGCGCGCGCGGCGGAGGTCGAGCGGCTGCGCGAAAAGGGCGAGCCGACGCTGCCGGTCGCGCTTGCGGCGGAATTTTCGACCAATCCGTTCCTGCGCGCCGACGATCCGGCAATCCGCGCCCATCTCGGCATGGAAGACGCCAGCGACGAGGCAGTCTTTGCCGAGATCCGCAAGCGCAAGGACAATTTCTGATGCACAACCTCGCGGCCGAGCGGATCAAGAAGGAACTCGGACTGACGCCTCACCCCGAAGGCGGCTGGTATGCCGAAACCTTTCGCGATGCCGGCGGGCAGGCGAATGCGCGCGGCCACTCGACGGCGATCTATTTCCTGCTCGAGGCCGGCGACGTGTCGCACTGGCACCGGGTCACCGACGCGGCCGAGGTCTGGCACTTCTATGCCGGTTCGCCGCTGGTCCTGACGATGTCGTCGAACGGCCACGACGCCGAGGCGCACCGGCTGGGGGCCAATCTCGCCGCCGGGGAACGGCCGCAGATCGTCGTGCCGGCCAACTGGTGGCAGACGGCGACGTCGCTCGGCGCGTGGACGCTGGTCGGCTGCACGGTGGCGCCGGGCTTCGATTTCGCCAGCTTCGAGCTCGCTCCGCCGGACTGGAAACCGGTGCCGCGCCAGCCCAAGGGCGCCTAGAGTTCGCGCGCCCAGCACTGGCCGCCGAACCCGAACCAACTGAAGGGGTCTTCGCGCAGCACATGCGATAGCCAGTTGCAAACCGGCGCGAATACGGATTTCATTTCCAGTTCGATATGGCCGTGGCGACTGATTTGCCTCGGCCGGAGACTCGAATGCATCCATCGCTCGTCATCCTGAATCTCGCCGCGGCCGTGATGCTGCTGCTTTGGGCCGTACGCATGGTGCGCACCGGCGTCGAACGCGCCTACGGAACGGCGCTGAAGAACGCCCTGCGTTCGATGAAGGGCTGGCACGTCACCGCCGCCGCCGCGGGCTGCGCGCTTGCCGTCGTGCTGCAGAGTTCGACCGCCGTCGGGGTGCTGGCGGCGGGTTTCGCGTCGAGCGGGATCCTGTCGCTGCCGACCGGCATTTCCGCGCTGCTCGGCGCCGATCTCGGTTCGGCGCTGGTGGTGCGGGTGCTGTCGCTCGATCTTTCCGCGCTGGTGCCGGTGCTGCTGCTCGCCGGCGCGACCATGTTTCTCAAGTTCGAGCGGCGCACGGTACGCCAGGTCGGGCGCATCCTGCTCGGCGCGGCCTTCATCCTGCTGGCGCTGAAGATGATCGGCGACTCCACCGAGCCGCTGCGCGAGAGTTCCTTTCTGCCGATGATCGTCAATTATCTGCGCGGCGATCCGATAACGTCGTTTGCGGTCGCGGCGCTCGCCACATGGCTTTTCCATTCGTCCGTTGCGGCCGTGCTGCTGCTGGTGTCCTTCGCCCAGCAAGGCGTATTGCCGCTTGAAGTGGCGTTGCCAATGGTGCTTGGCGCGAATGCGGGCGGCGGGCTGATCGCGGTCTGGCTGACACGCAATCTCGGTGTCGAGGCGCGGCGCATCGCGCTCGGCAACCTGTTGTTCCGTGGCGTTCTGGCGGCCGTTCTGGTCGGTGTGCTGCAGGTCGCCACGATACCGATGCTGCTGCTCGGCGCGACGGAAGCGGTTCAGCTCGTCAATTTCCATCTTGCATTCAATGCCGGCCTCGTTGTCGTCTGCCTGCCCTTTTCCGCGCTGATGGCGCGACTGACCGTGGCGCTCCTGCCGAACCTCACGGCGAGCGTCGAAGCGGTGTCGCTGGCGCGGCCGGCGAGCGCGCTCGACCGCTCCGTCATCACCATGCCCAGCCTTGCGCTCGCCTCGGCGACACGCGAGCTCCTGCGTATGGGCGAAACCGTGGAAACCATGTTCCGGCCGGTGATGGACCTGTTCGACAACGGCGCGCCGGAAAAGACGGATCTGGTCTGCAAGCTCGATGCCGATGTCAACCGCGCGCATACCGGGATCAAGCTGTTCATCGCCGAGGTCAATCGCGGCCAACTCACCGCCGAGGAGGCGCGGCGCGGCATCGAACTCACCGATTTCGCGATCAATCTCGAACATGCCGGCGACATCATCGCCAAGACGCTGATACCGCTCGCCGAGGAGAAATCGGCGAAACGTCTTCAGTTCTCGGACGCCGGCTGGAGCGAGATGACCGCGATTCACGCCCGCGTTCTGGCCAACCTGCAACTGGCTCTGAACGTCTTGATCTCGAGCGACCTCGCCTCGGCGCGCCAACTCGTCAAGGAGAAGGAACACATGCGCCATCTGGAACGCGAGAGCCACGACCGGCACCTGCATCGGCTGCAGTCGGGCGAAGTCATCAGCATCGAGACCAGCAACATGCACCTGGAAATCGTGCGGGCGCTCAAAGAGATCAACTCGCTGCTGGTGACCGCCGCCTATCCGATCCTGCGTGACAGCGGCGACCTGCTTGAAAGCAGGCTGGCCCGCAACGCCTGATGCGTTTCAGGCGGCGAGCACGCCGAACAGGATCAGCAGCTGGGCTGCGAAATAGGTGATCCAGACCGCCGGTCCGGTGAAGGCGCGGCCGGGGGCGTCGGATTTCATCATGAAGCGCTCGGTGGCGAGGATCGTGTCGGAGGCCATGAAGCTCAACGCGCCCGCGGTAATCAGCCCGCCGCCATTCGTCACGGCGGAACTGGCCATGGCGACGACCGCCATGATGTAGATCATCACCGGCCAGCGCAGGTTGCCCGCCGATTGCCACAGCATCGCCGCCATCGCCAGCGCGACGAAGATCACCACCGCGATGATCACCGTTCTGAGCCAGACCGGCAGCGTCGCCGCGGTCTCGGGAAGGGCGGAAAAGAGGAGGATATAGGCGACGTGACCGAGGAGGAAGGCGATGAGCCCGGCCAGGAAGAAACGCTCGCTGCGGTCCTCGATGGCGAGGAAGAAATCGCCCGCCGCGCAGAGCGCAAGGCCAAGCGTCAGCAGCCACGGCGCGTTCTGAATGACGGAGAGAACCGCCAGCAGCACGACGGAGAGCGTCTTGGCGGCGACCTTCAGCCATGACGCCCGCCGCGACCCGTACAGGAGATAGATGATGGCAAGCAGGACCGCGAAAATCAGCGTCCCGTTTTCCGTTCCCGACACTCCCCCCTCAAACGGCAACATGGCGCTTCCTCCTCGTTAAAAACAGATCCTTGGCCGCGATCGCCGCGCCGCCGGTGATCAGCAGGCAGGCGATCGCGATCGCCCATGTCGGCGCCGCCTGTCCGGCGGCGATCAGGATGACGGTCGAAATCAGCGGCGCGGCATAGCTCGAGGCGCCGAGGACCTGGATGTCGCCATGCTTGACGCCGTAGTCCCAGACATAGAAGGCCGCGCCGACGGGCAGGATGCCGAGGCCGGCGACGGCGAGCCACTCGACGACGCCCTGCGGCCACACGGTCGGCTCCAGCGCCAGATGGGCGAAAAGCGACAGGACGGCCGCCGCGAGGCAATAGACCGCGACGATATCGGTCGGCACCGCCGAAAAGCGGCGCGAAAGCAGCGAATAGCCCGACCAGGTGAAGGCGGCGGCGATCGCCACCGCGTAGCCATAGGCGTACTCGGCCTTCAGCGCGAAACCGTCGCCGCCGGTGACGATCAGCGCCGTGCCGGCGAAGCCGCAGGCGACGCCGACGAGATGGTGCCAGCCGAGCCGTTCGCCCGGCATCAGGGCGCTTCCCGTCACGATCAGCATTGGCCAGAGATAGCAGATCAGGCTCGCCTCCACCGCCGGCGCGTGGCGCAGTGCGGTAAAGTAGAGGAAATGATAACCGAAAAGCCCGCCTATGCCGAGCAGATAGGCCTGCCAGGGGATCCGCCCTCGCGGGCGCTCGCGCCTGTGCCGCCCGGCCGTCGCGGCAAAGCCGATGGCCGCGCCGATCGTAAAGCACATGGCGGACAACTGGAACGGCGGCACGTCGCCGGAGGCCGCGGTGAACAGGGCGAGCAAGGCCCACATCAGGATCGCGCCGAACCCCATCAGGGTGGCGACGAAGCGTTTGCGGTCAGGTGCGTCGGGACTTGCGGACAAGCTGGACATGCCAATCCGTTGCCGCGTGCGAGGGTTTTGTCAAGCAGCCGGGCGGCGCGGCTACTCCTCTATCGTCTCGAACCGCGTCGCGTAGATCGAGAACAGGCCGATCTGGGTGGTGATCTTCGCCTTGACCGGCGCGAAGAGCGAGGTGCCCTCGATCGGGGCGAAGGCTATGTCGATGACGCCCTTGTCACGCATCCAGGCCACTTCCTTCTTGCCCTCGGGATAGCCGGACACCGGCACGAACTTGGCGCGGCAGGTGATCGCGTCGCCCTTGTAGCCTTCGGCGGAAAACGGCACGACGCGCAGGAAGGACAGCTTCATGTCGGCGCGCATGGCGCCGTCGAAAACGCGGATCGTGCGATTGCAGACGTCGCGCCAGGATGACGCCGGCACCAGCATCGCGCTGATCGGATCGAGCGTGTCCTTCAGATGCGCCGACGCGACCTCGATCCAGCCGCTGCGCTTCTTGACCTCGGGCGCGTTGACGGTGCGTGTCACCGCGCCGCCGGAAAATCCGATCTCGGTATGCTGCTTGTCGCTGCCGCTGACATAATCGAGCTTGAAGTCGCGCGCCTCGACCCGGCCGGGGCCGATCCGGCCCGTCGCGGTGAGGCTGCCGCTCGTCGGCTGGAACAGGGCGACCAGCCCGCGGGCGCGCAAGGTGCCGCTCAGCTCGTAGGATTGCGGCGTGAACCTGGTCTCGAAACTGGTGACGCCGACGGGGATGCCGAGCGCGCTGACCGCGTATTCGGACCGGTATGAACGGGACTCGGCGCCGGCGTCCGCGATGGCCGGAGCGCAGAGGAGAATCGTCAATGCGGCTATCGCCTTGCGCATGGTTCTGCTCCAATGATAGGTCCCGACGCCTCCGCAATCGCGCCGAATCTCGTCAATTCTATGATAGGGCTCTGCGAACGGCCTCAAAATCGGTCGAGACGGTTGACGAAAATGCCGGTTGTCACTATAGGACGCTGACTTTTCCGCGAGAAGCCGCAATTGTCCGGTGACGACGCCCTTGCTGGCGCGACATGAGACTGTGTTGGGTTTGCGGAGCCAGAAACCGAATTCGAAGGTGATCATCATGTCACGCGCATGCGAACTGACCGGCAAGGCTGTCCAGTCCGGCAACAATGTGAGCCACGCCAACAACAAGACCCGGCGCCGGTTCCTTCCCAATCTGTGCCAGGTCACGCTGATGTCGGAGGCGCTCGGCCAGAGCTACCGTTTCCGCGTTTCCGCGGCCGCCCTGCGGACCGTCGAGCACCGCGGTGGCCTCGATGCGTTCCTGGCCAAGGCAAAGGAAGGCGAGCTGTCGCAGCGCGCCCGCCTGCTGAAGCGCCAGATCGCCAAGAAGACCACGGAAGTCGCTGCCTGATTTCAGGCACCTGACGACACTCAGACCGCAGGCCGGGCGACCGGCCTGTTTTCGTTCATCAACTGGTGGCATCACCCAGGATAAAAAAATGCTCAAGCTCTCTGCCGTATTGCCTTTCGTCCTCGCCATGGCGACCGTCGTTGTGGCTTCCAACGTGCTCGTCCAGTTTCCCGTCGAGGGACAAGTCGGCCCGCTCGCGCTCGCCGATATCCTGACCTGGGGCGCGTTTACCTATCCCTTCGCCTTTCTCGTCACGGATCTCGCCAACCGGCGTTTCGGTCCGGGCTTTGCCCGCGTCGTCGTCGTGACGGGCTTCATCGTCGCGGTGATCTGCTCGATGACGGTGCCGAACCTGCTCTATTCGCTCGGCCTGATCGGCTTCGAGACGGAGCAGGGCCGGCTGGCGCGAATCGCTGCGGCTTCCGGCTCGGCCTTTCTTGTCGCCCAGCTTCTCGACGTGACGGTGTTCAACCGCCTGCGCCGGCAGAGCTGGTGGCGCGCGCCGGTGATCTCGTCGGTCGCCGGTTCAGTGATTGACACGGCGATCTTCTTTTCCATCGCCTTTGCCGCCGTTTTCGCTTTTGCCGGTCCGGGCGACGGGTTCGCCTCGGAGGCCGCGCCCCTGCTCGGTTCGCTCGGCGTCGAGGCGCCGCGCTGGGTGTCCTGGGCGATCGGCGACCTGTCGGTGAAGCTGCTGATTGCCGTGGTCGCGCTGATCCCCTACCGGCTGGTGATGGCGCGTTTCGGCCGGGGCTATGCTCCGGCCTGACCGGTTTCCGCCGCGAAGGGATTGCCCTCGACCGGTTCGAGGATGGCGAAGACGTTGTTTTCGGTGTCCCTGAAGGTCACCAGATAACCCACGCCGGGAATGAGAACCTTCGGCACGACGATGGTTCCGCCCTCTTTCTCGATGCGCGCGGCATAGTCGTCGGCGGACGGGACCTCGATCGTCGGCGTCGCGGACTGCCAGGCTTCGCCGCGTTTGGCGATGCCCGCGCCGACCGCCGCCGGGTCGTCGGACGTGCTCACCAGCCAGTAGGGGATCGGCCCCTCGAACTTGCGGATGTTCCAGCCGAACACGTTGCCGTAGAACCGGGTCGCGCGCTCCGGGTCGTCGGCGGCGATATCGATATGCACGAATTTCGGCATGCGCCTTCTCCTTCGCTCGTATTTCTTCATGAAACCGCGCATGCGCGGCCGCCGCGATGACGGCCGTCAATGCCATGGTCCCGCGCAATGGACACGCTTCGGCCCGGACAGTACTATCCGGCCATCCAGCGCAATTCCGCGGGCGGTCCATGCGGAAGGGCATGCGGTGCTGACGGTCACTTTGCGATGAAACGGGGCGAATCAATGACCTTGATGGACGAAATCAACGCGCTGCGAAAAGACCTCGACGAGGTGCGGCGCAAGCAGTCGAAAGCGGAACCAGGGGAACGGGCCGCGGATGCCGAAGCCGCGCCGCAAGCGGATGCCGGCGGCATCGAACAGCCGGAAGGTCTCGATGCCCTGCTGGGCGCGGTCAACGCCGCGGTCGAGGACTTCAGCGAGGAGATCGAGAAGTATCCCCGCATCGCCGCCATGACCACGCTCGCCGTGGGGCTGGCGCTCGGTTACGCCATCGGCCGGCAGGTTCGCTAGCCAGGCTTCAACGTCCCATTCGCCGATACGAGGATTTCAACCATGTCCACCGTGACTTCCGCCAAACTCTACGTCCGGATGGCGCTGCTGCGCCGCCGGGTGCTGCTTCGCCAGGCCATCGGCCGGGCGCTGGCCGGAGCGCTGGCCGTGGCCGCGCTGATCGTCGCGGCGGGGCTTGCGACCTACGCGCTCTATCTGGCGATCGTCCCGTCGCTGGGCCAACTCGGCGCGGTGCTGGTTCTGGCGGGCATCTATCTCGTCGTCGCGATCATCCTGCTCGCCTATACGCTGCACGAGCCGCATTCGCCGGAACTGGAGGCGCTGGCCGAGATGGAGGCCGCGGCGCTGGAAACCGCCACGGCCGAATCGCGCGACATCCTCCACGCATTTTCCGGGCACGGCATCTCCGGGCTTGGCAGCACCGTATCCGTCGGCCTCGCGATTCTCGGCGTGCTGCGCAAGCTCATGGGCGCAAAGAAGGAAGACTAGCGGATCGGCGGCGCGCGGTCGTCGGGCGCGGCCGGCGCCACCGTATCGTCCACCGCCCGGCCCGGCTGCCACATCTCGACCATCGCGATCGTCACGGTGACGAGGATCGGGCCGAGGAAGAAGCCCGCCATGCCGAACAGATACAGTCCTCCGAGCATCGATATGAATGTCGGCACGGTGTGTAGCCTGAGCTGGTTGCCCATCAGGATCGGGCGCACGACATTGTCGATGCTGCCGACCACGACGCTGCCCCACAAGGCAAGGATAACGGCTTTCGCCACGCTCCCGCTCAGGATCAACAGCGCCACCGCCGGAAGCCAGACGACAAACGCGCCCAGGAAGGGCATGATCGACAGGATTCCCATGATCACGCCCCAGAAGAGCGGCGTCGGCAAGCCGAGAATCCAGAACATCACGCCGCCAAGGGCGCCCTGAATCGCGGCCACCGCCAGCGTTCCGTAGGCGGTCGCGTGGACCGCGTCGATGGCGCGCCGCGCGATCCGGTCGATCTCGTCATTGGGCAGCGGCAGCCAGTCGTGCATCAGTCTGACTGCCTTGTCGCGATCGCGCAGGAAGTAGAACAACAGGTAGAAACTGATGACGGTTTCGGTGATCTGGGCGATCGATCCACGCACGAACACCGCGCCGATATTGCTCAGCCAGGCCGCCAGCGCCGACAGCATCGCCTGCAGGTCGAACCGCTCGCTGATCCATCGTCCGACGGGGGCGACGGCCGGATGCGACGTCAGGAGGCGCTGCAGCTCGCCGTCAGCGATGCGTGACTGGACGGTCGCCACGCCCCGCGCGGCCTCGTCGAACAGCGTGTTGCCGAGGAACAGCAACAGCGGAACCACCACAAGCGCGATTGCGAATATGGAGACCATGGCGGCGAGACCGCGACGGGAAAGCATGCGCTCAATTCTTCGCTGGAGCGGGACGGCGAGGATCGCCATCACCAGCGCGCCGATCAGCGCGCCGAGAAAGGGAGTTGCAATCCAGCCGCAGGCGAACAGCCCGGCGATCGTGATGACGGCGAGAAACGGCTTGCTCAGCTCGTTTTTCTCCATCCTGGCCACCAGTCTGGCTGGGGCGCTTTCCTCGTCCGGCTGGTTCATGGGCGGTGGCTTCCGGTTCGTTGGCGAGGCCATAAAACCGCGCAACATTCCGATGCGCGTTGATGCGGGTCAACCCTGCTCGGGCGTGTCGCCGACGAGGCGGAATTCGAGCAGCAGGTTGCGCTGCAGGATCGAGTGGTTGTCGTCGGAGACGAGGGTCAGCCGCGGCGTTCCGTCCGGGTCGATCGAAATCGACAGGCCTTCCATGTTGTCGATCTGGTAGAGCATGTTGGCTTCCAGAAGCACCTTGCCGTCGACGGTCGCGCCCTTGGCGATGTCCTTGCCCGCGATCCGGCGGATGCGCATCGCGATGCCGTCGATCATGTTGAAGCGGCGCTCCAGCAGGATGAGATCGCCATCGGGCAGGAACTGCCCGTCGGTGATGTCGAATTCGTCGGAGCGCTTGACCGAGAACTCGTAGCTGTTGCCGTCCGGCCAGCGGACGAAGGCCATCATGTTGCCGTTCCGGTCGAGGCTGCGTTCGGTGATGCCGACCAGCGCGCCGGCTATCGGCAAACCGTCCGGCGCCACGGTTACGGTCTCGAATCCCTTGTTGGCGCGCAGCTCGTACATCGGCACCGGCGGTTCTTTTTCGCGCAGCAGGACCGGATGGCCGTCCTCGGGAAGCGCATATTCGGCAATGCGGTGCTCTTCCTCGAAGCTGACATAAACGGTGTCGCCCGTGACCGTCATGCCTTCGGCGTCGGTTGTCCATTTGGCGACGCTTCCGGGCACCATTTGCCACATGCTCACGCCGGACAGGCCGGTCGGCCGGCCGGTCTCGTCGCGGTCGATGCGGCCGGCATACCAGAGGCCGGTGTCGGCGACGCCGAGAATGCGCGACCGGTCGGGAAAGACGTGCAGCGCCGACAGGGCGCCGAAATGACGCGACGAGGCGGTCATCTCCAGTCCGCCGGCAAATTCCAGTTCGCCGAACTGCTGCTCGTCGGAGCCGATGCGGAAATTCGTGATCGGGCTGCTCGTCACGGTCATGTGGACGATCTCGGGCGCGGCAACGGCGCCGGCGGCCAGAACGAGGGCGGCGAGGCCAAATGCGGCGGCGCCGATACGGGGGAGGGCCGGAGCCGGCATTCGCACGCTCAGCTTGCCTTGCGCCGCTTGCCGTCGCGCGCCTTCTGCTCCTCGAAGAGCGCGGCAAGCTGTTCGGTCATGGCGCCCGCCAGTTCCTCGGCGTCGACGATGGTGACCGCGCGGCGATAGTAGCGCGTGACGTCGTGACCGATGCCGATGGCGAGCAGCTCGACGGCGGAGCGCGTCTCGATTTCCTCGATCACGGCGCGCAGATGCCGCTCCAGATAATTGCCCGGATTGACCGACAGGGTCGAATCGTCGACGGGCGCGCCGTCGGAGATCATCATCAGGATCTTGCGCTGTTCGGGCCGCGCCGCCAGCCGGCGATAGGCCCAGGTCAGCGCCTCGCCGTCGATGTTTTCCTTCAGCAGCCCCTCGCGCATCATCAGGCCGAGATTGCGGCGCGAGCGGCGCCACGGCGCGTCGGCGCTCTTGTAGATGATGTGGCGCAGATCGTTGAGGCGGCCGGGCTCGGCGGGCTTGCCGCCCTTCAGCCAGGCTTCGCGCGCCTGTCCGCCCTTCCAGGCACGGGTGGTGAAACCAAGGATCTCGACCTTGACGCCGCAGCGCTCCAGCGTGCGCGCGAGAATGTCGGCGCAGGTCGCGGCGACGGTGATCGGGCGGCCGCGCATCGAGCCGGAATTGTCGAGCACCAGCGTGACGACGGTGTCGCGGAAGGTCGTGTCGCGCTCGCGCTTGAAGGAAAGCGGCGCGAACGTGCCGGCCATCTCGTCGATGATGATGCGCGGCAGGCGCGCGGGATCGAGATAGCCTTCCTCGAGGTCGAAGTCCCAGGAGCGGTTCTGCTGCGCCATCAGGCGGCGCTGCAGCCGGTTGGCGAGGCGGCCGACAACGCCCTGGAGATTGGCGAGCTGCTTGTCGAGAAAGGCGCGCAGGCGCTCGAGTTCGGCCTCGTCGCAGAGTTCCTCTGCGGCGACCGTTTCGTCGAATTCGGTGGTGTAGACCTTGTAGTCGATGCCGGACAGGATGTCGTTGAAGGGCTGGTCGGGGCGGATCGCCTCGCCCGGCTCCTCGGTGTCGGCGTCCATGTCCTCTTCCATGTCTTCCGACGTTGCCTCGGAGGCGTCCATCTCGCCGGCTTCCGGCTGCTCGCTCTCGGCCTGGCTTTCCTCGGTTTCGGACTGTTCGTCGCCGGTTTCGTCCTGGCTGCCGCCTTCGGTGTCTTCCTCGGCCTCGGGCTCCTCGCCTTCCTCGTCCTCGTTCTCGTCGGGCTCGTCGCCGCTCATCTCGTCGGCGAGTTCCATCGAGACGAGCATGTCGCGCACGGCGCGGGCGAAGGCGTTCTGGTCGTCGATGGAGGCTTCCAGATTGGCGAAGTCGCCGCCGGTCTTGTCGTCGATCCAGTCGCGCCACAGATCGGCGACGGCGGATGCGCCGGGCGGGGTCGGGCGGCCGGTCAGCTTTTCGCGCACGACCAGCGCGATCGCTTCCGCGAGCGGCGCCTGGTCGCGTTCGGTGACGGTGGCGAGATTGGCGCGGGTGAACTTGTCGTCGATCATCGCCGTGATGTTGTCGCCGACGCCTGGCATGCGGCGTGCGCCGATCGCCTCGACGCGGGCCTGTTCGACCGCATCGAAGACGGCGCGGGCGTCCGCCCCTTCGGGCGCCGTCGCCGCGTGAATGCGCGGATTGTGGCAGGCGGTGCGCAGCGCCATGGAATCGCCGACGCCGCGGGTCACCATCACGTCATTCTTCGAGATGCGTTTCGGCAATTCGGGCAGGCGGGCATGCTTGCCGGCAAAGGCCGGCTTGTCGGCGGCGAAGACGACTTCGAGCTCAGGCTCGCCCGCCATGGCGCGCATGCAGGCCGTCACCGCGCGCTTGAAGGGCTCGGTGTCGACCGGCTTTGCCGGCTTCTTGCGGATGTTGTCGCCGGGACCTGCCATCGCCTTCTGCGCTGTCTGCCCTTAGCTCAGAACCACGTTCGCGGCGCTTTCCGCCAGTTCTTCGCCGAAGCAGCGCTGGTAGAACTCGGCGACGAGCGTGCGTTCGAGATCGTCGCACTTGTTGAGGAAGGTCAGCCGGAAGGCGAAGCCGACATCCTTGAAGATGTCGGCGTTCTCCGCCCAGGTCAAAACGGTGCGCGGGCTCATCACGGTCGAGAGATCCCCGTTCATGAAGGCCTGGCGGGTCATGTCGGCGAGCCGGACCATGTTGTTGACGATCTCGCGGCCCTTGGCGTCCTGGTAATGCTTGGCCTTGGCCAGCACGATCTCGACTTCCTTGTCATGCGGCAGGTAGTTGAGCGTCGTGACGATGGACCAGCGGTCCATCTGCGCCTGGTTGATCTGCTGCGTGCCGTGATAGAGGCCGGTCGTGTCGCCGAGGCCGACGGTGTTGGCCGTGGCGAACAGGCGGAAGGCCGGGTGCGGGCGGATGACGCGGCTCTGGTCGAGCAGCGTCAGGCGGCCCGACGATTCGAGCACGCGCTGGATCACGAACATCACGTCCGGGCGGCCGGCATCGTATTCGTCGAAGACGAGCGCGACGTTGTGCTGATAGGCCCAGGGCAGGATGCCGTCGCGGAATTCGGTGACCTGCTTGCCTTCATGGACGACGATGGCGTCCTTGCCGACGAGGTCGATACGGCTGACATGGCTGTCGAGGTTGATGCGCACGCAGGGCCAGTTCAGCCGCGCGGCGACCTGTTCGATATGGGTCGACTTGCCGGTGCCGTGATAGCCGGAGACCATGACGCGGCGGTTGTGGGCGAAGCCCGCCAGGATCGCCATCGTGGTCGCGCGGTCGAAAATATAGTCGGGATCGATCTCCGGCACATAGGCATCGGCGCTGGAATAGGCGGGTACTTGCATGTCGACATCGATGCCGAACACCTCGCGGACATTGACCGTGGTGTCAGGCATGTTTGCGATGTCGATTTCCATCTTGTTCATTTTGCCTCCTCGATGCGGGCGGAGGCCGCATGCCGGGGTGTTTACGGGATTGGATTCCGGACTAGCACAGCCCGGCGGTTTTCAACAATTGGTAGGCCTGCACGACTTCGCGGAATCGTTCCTCGGAGGTGCGGTCGCCGCCATTTGCATCGGGATGGTGCTTTTTGACCAGTGCCTTGTACTGCGTCTTGATGTCCTCGGCGGAGGCCGAGGCCTTCAGGCCGAGCGTCGCCATGGCCTTGGCTTCGAGCGGCTTGAGCTTGCGGACCTGCTGCACCGCCGTGGCGCGCCAGTTGGGATCGCGCATGCGCATCGAGCGCGCCGAGCCGGACTTCATGTCGGAGAAGACGGGCGCCGCGGACGGGTCCTCGACATGGGCGGTGCCCATTTTCCAGGTCGGACGGTTGCCGACGAGCGAATCCTTCTGGAACTTCGCGATCTCGTCGTCGCCGAGGCCCGAGAAGTAATTGTAGTTCTTGTTGTATTCGCGCACGTGGTCGATGCAGAAATTGAAATACTGCCCCTCGCGATCGCGACCCGCCGGCGCCCTGTGGCCGCCGGGCTTCTCGCATCCGGCCCACTGGCAGGTTTGCGCGGCAGCCTCTTCCTGCTGCCGTTTCTTCTTTTTCCCGCCGGGATTGATCCGGATGGAATCGAAATATTTTGAATTGGTTTTCATTTGACCACGGTTATGGGGCGGCGATGCGCCACATACAAGCATTGACATCGGAAGATTTGACGCGGCAAAGCGTGCCTGCCGTCCTTACAAAAAGGACGCATTGGTTTAGCCGTCAAACCGCATACTGGCAAGGTAAGAAGCAAATGGGCCCGATTGAAGAACGCATCGTGAAAAAAATCGAGGAGGCATTCGCGCCCGAGCGCCTCGCGGTCATCAACGAGAGCCACCTGCATGCCGGCCATCACGGCGGCGCGATGGACGGCTCCGGCGAAACGCATTTCCGCGTCCGTGTCGTCTCGGGCGCCTTTGCCGGCATGAGCCGGATCGAGCGGCACCGCAAGCTCAACGACCTGCTCTCCGCCGAGATCGCCGACGGCGTGCACGCGCTGGCGCTGGAGCCGGCCGCGCCAGGCGAAAACGTGCGCTGGTGAGGCGTCAGCGCCGGTCGGCCAGCATCGCGCGGTAGGAGCGCGTCTGCAGCGCTCCGGCGGGAATGTCCAGCGTAGCGGCGAGCGCCTCGATGCGGGCGGCCCAGCCGGGCAGGCTTTCCTCGTCGTCGGTCATGACGGCGAGTTCGACGAAGTCTCCGAGACCCGGCACCCGGTCGAGCGTCAGGTGAAAATCGCCGAGGAAGAATATGTCGCGGTCCTTTTCCACCCGGTCCGTCTCGATGCAGCCGAGCGCGGCCAGCATCGCCTGCGCCTTGCCGAAGTCCTCAAGATCGGTGGCGATGCATTCGTCCGGCGCCGGTCCCTTTACGAACCACAGCACGCGGCCCGACGGCTGCATCAGCCGCAGCACCTGTTGTTTGCCGCTTGCGGCGAGGCGCCCGTCGGGCCAGTCGAGAAAGATATCCGTTTCCCGGTTGCCCAGCGTGAACGCGACCGCGCCTTCGGCGGCCAGCCGTCCGGTGATGTCCGCGAGGTCGTCGACGCGGTATTTGCGCTCGACCTCATAGCGTCCGGCGAAGTGTTCTCCCGGATCGGCGAGCATGCCCTTCGACGCGAGCGCGGATGCGCGATCCTTGCTCATCACGCCGGTCATACCGGCCGGATGCGCAGCTTGGTGATGCGGTTGCGCTCGCGCTTCATGACGATGAAGCGCTTGCCGTGGAAGGTGAAGGCCTGCTTTTCGGCGGGGATCGTCTGCGCCTCGTGGATGACGAGACCGGCGATCGTCGTCGCCTCTTCGTCGGGGAGGTCCCAGTCGAGCGCGCGGTTGATGTCGCGGATCGGCACCGAGCCGTCGACGACGATCGAGCCGTCGGCCTCCTGGCGCACGCCCTGGATGTCGACGTCGTGCTCGTCGGCGATGTCGCCGACGATTTCCTCGATGATGTCCTCCAGCGTGACGAGGCCTTCGACCTCGCCATATTCGTCGACGACGACGGCGACATGGGCCTTGCGGCGCAGAAACGCGTCGAGCTGGTCGCGCAAGGTCGTCGTGTCGGGCACGAACCACGGCTTGTTGGCGACCTTCATGAATGTCGAATTTCGCCGGGTCGTTGCCGGAGGCGTGCAGCGCGCGCAGCATGTCCTTGGCGTGGATGATGCCGACGATGTTGTCGGTCGCGTTGCGCCACACCGGCATGCGCGTATAGGGGCTTTCGAGGATTTCCGAGACGATCTCCGCCGGCTCCTGGTCGGCGTTGACCATCTTCATGCTGGTGCGGTGGACCATGATGTCGGAGACTTCGAGTTCCGACAGGTCGAGCAGGCCGCCGAGGCGGTCGCGCTCCTCCTTCACGACCGAGCCCTCCTGGTGCAGCACCTCGACGGCGCCGCGAATTTCCTCATGCGCGGTCAGCATCGAGACGTTGTCGGCGAGATCGACGCCGAAGATCTTCAGGATCCGGCGCACGATCGCGTTGACGAGGCTGGACAGCGGGCCGACAACGAGCACGAAGCGCCGCACGACCGGCGCCACGAACAGGGCGAAGCGGTCGGGATTGGAGATCGCCCAGGACTTCGGCAGCACTTCGGCGAACACGACGAGCATCACCGTCATGCCGATGGTCGCATAGGCGACGCCGGACTGGCCGAACAGCGTCAGGAACACGCTGGTCGCCAGCGCGGAGCCGAGGATGTTGACGAGGTTGTTGCCGATCAGCAGCGCGCCGATCAGCCGGTCCTGGCGCGTCAGCAGCGTGTTGACGCTCTTGGCGCGCAGGTCGCCGGCGCCTTCGAGGTGGTGCATGCGGGCCCGCGAAGTCGCCGTCAGCGCGGTTTCCGAGCCCGAAAAAAACGCCGACAGGACGACCAGGACGAGAACGACGCCTGCCGTAATCCAGATTTCCATGGTGTTTCGGTCTCCGGTTACTGTCCGATTTTTTCCACGAGGAAGGAGCGCACTTCCGATGCGGGAACGTCCCTGGCGATGAACGCCTGGCCGATGCCGCGCGTCAGGATGAAGTTCAACGCGCCGCGCGTGACCTTCTTGTCCTGCGCGATGAAGCCGAGCATCGTGTCGGCGTCACGCAACTGCGCCTTCATGGCATTGAGATTTGTCGGCAGGCCGGCTGTTTCAAGATGCGCGGCGACGCGTTTGGCGTCATCCGGGCTGGCGAGGTTCATGCGGGCCGAGAATTCGTGCGCCAGCACCATGCCGATGGCGACGCCCTCGCCGTGGACGAGGATTTCGGGATCGTATTTCGCCGCCGCTTCCAGCGCATGGCCGAATGTGTGGCCGAGATTGAGCAGCGCGCGGTCGCCGGCCTCGCGCTCGTCGCGGGCGACGACGGCCGCCTTGGCGCGGCACGATTCGGCGATGGCGTGGATGCGCTCGGGGCCTCCGGCCTCGATCTTCGGCCAGTTTTTCTCCAGCCAGGAAAAGAAGTCCGGCCGGTCGATCAGTCCGTATTTGACGACTTCGGCATAGCCGGCGCGGAATTCGCGTGCCGGCAGCGTGTCGAGGGCGCCGCGTGTCGGCGAGCACGAGGCGCGGCTGGTAGAAGGCGCCGATCAGGTTCTTGCCGTGCGGCGCGTTGATGCCGGTCTTGCCGCCGACGGAGGAATCGACCTGCGCCAGCAGCGTCGTCGGCATCTGCACGAAGTTCATGCCGCGGCGCACGATCGCCGCGGCGAAGCCGGCGAGATCGCCGATCACGCCGCCGCCGAGCGCGATCACCACGTCGCCGCGCTCGAGGCGGGCATCGAGAATGCGGTAGACCACATCCTGCAATGTCTCGAAACGCTTCGACGGCTCGCCCGGCGCGACGGTGATCTCGGTCGCCTCGATGCCGGCTTCCTTCAGGCTTTGCGTGACGGTCGCCAAATGGTGGCGGGCGACGTTTTCGTCGGTGACGATCGCCGCGCGGGTTCCCGGCAGCACCGCGGCGACATGACGTCCGGCCTCGGCGAGAAGGCCGGGTCCGATCAGGATGTCGTAGGCGCGGTCGCCGAGCGCGACGTTGACGGTCTCGGCGGGAATGGCGGCGGTCATTGTCCGGATGCTCCTGTCGTCTCGGCGATCGTGGCCTTTTCCCTGCCGTCCCGTGTCAGCCAGTTGGCGAGCGCGGCGACCACATTGGCGGCCATGTCCTCCTTGGAGATGTCTTGCGATTCCACCTCGACATCGGCCAGTGCATAGACAGGGTAGCGGTCCGTCATCAGCCGCTGCATGACGCCGCGCGGATCGGGATCGCGCAGAAGCGGCCGGTTCTGGCGGCGCGAAACGCGCTCCATCAGGAGGTCGATCCCGGCGGACAGCCACACCGAGACGCCGCGCCGCCTGATCGCCTGGCGGGTGGAGTCGTTGATGAAGGCGCCGCCGCCGGTCGCCAGCACCTGCGGGCCGGATTTCAACAGCCGCGAAACGACGCGCTTTTCGAGCGAGCGGAATTCCGGTTCGCCATATTGCTCGAACAGTTCCGGGATCGTCATTTTCGACGCGGTTTCGATTTCGGCGTCGGCGTCGGCGAAGGGCAGTTCGAGCATCGCGGCGACCTTGCGGCCGACCGCGGACTTGCCGGCGCCCATCAGGCCGACAAGCACGATCGAGCGCGTGCCGAGCAGGGCGCGAACCGTATCGCAATGGGCTTTGGTTTCAGGCGTCATCCGTCGTTCCCGTCTGCGTTCGCTTAGCGCATGAACCCCGATACCCTGTCAAGAATTGTCACAAAATCCGGTTTAGGGTTTGATTTTGGAGGCGCGGGACCGCATACCCGCTTTGCGCGAAAGGTCCGGGGCGCTTCGGAGGTACGGGGTAACAATGCCAAGTCTGATCCGGTTTCTGGTCACGATCGGGATACTCGCCGGGATGGTCTATGCCGGCATGTGGGCGCTCGTTTTCTATGTTCAGCCGGTGCCGCGCGAGATGCAGGTGCGCATCCCCGCCGAAAAGATCAATCCGGACTTCTGAAACCGGCGGTAAACCTTCTCGGCGCTAGTGTTGCGCCATGATCGACGCATTCCTGGAAATGATGAGCGCCGAACGCGGCGCCGCCGACAACACGCTCGCCTCCTATCGGCTCGACCTGGAGGACGCGGAGCGTTTCGTGCGCGCGGCGCGGTCGACGAAACTCGCCGACGCCGTCCCGGCCGATATCAGCGCCTATCTGAAAAGCCTCGACGCGTCCGGTTTCGCCGCGTCGTCGCAGGCGCGGCGGTTGTCGGCGCTCAGGCAGTATTTCCGCTTTCTCTATGCGGAAGGCATGCGCGGCGACGATCCGACCGGCGTGATCGCCTCGCCGAAAAAGGCGCGCGCGCTGCCGAAGGTGCTGAGCGAGGAGGAAGTCGGCCGCCTGCTCGACCGGGCGGGAGAGGAGGCCGAGGACATTTCGCTGGAGCCGAAGGCGCGCGTCGCGGCGCTGCGCAATCGGGCGCTGCTGGAATTGCTGTATGCGACGGGGCTCAGGGTCAGCGAGCTCGTCTCGCTGCCGGTCAGCGTCGCGTGGCGCGACGAGCCGTTCTTCATGGTCAAGGGCAAGGGCAACAAGGAACGCATGGTGCCGGTGACGGAGACGGCGCGTGACGCCATCGCCGCCCATCTCGCGGCGCGCAATCTCGATCCGCGCGCCGATGACTGCATCTGGCTGTTTCCGTCGGAAAACCACGCAAATCATATCGCGCGGCAGGTTTTCGCGCGCGACCTGAAGGCGCTCGGCGCGCGCTGCGGCATCGCCGCGGCGAAACTGTCGCCGCATGTGCTGCGACATGCCTTCGCCAGCCATCTGCTGCAGAACGGGGCGGATCTCAGGGTCGTGCAGCAATTGCTCGGCCACGCCGATATCTCGACGACGCAGATTTATACCCATGTGCTGGAAGAGCGGCTTCACCGGCTGGTCAACGAACATCATCCGCTTGCCGCGGAGTGAGCGCGCCCGGCGCGGTGCTTGACATCGGCCCCGTTTGCCTCCACCTCCACGCCAGACTTGAAACCCGAGCGGACCGCGTTCCCATGTCAACCTACAGCTATCTCGAATTCGAAAAGCCGATTGCCGATCTGGACGGGCAGATCATGGAATTGAAGAAGCTTTCCGAAGGCGACACCGGCGGCGTCGACGTCGCCGAGGAAGTGGCGCGGCTGGAAAAGCGTTCGGCCGAGGCGCTGGTCGAGATCTACAAGAAACTGACGCCGTGGCAGAAGGCGCAGGTGGCGCGCCATCCCGACCGGCCGCACTGCCTCGATTACGTCAACGGCCTGTTCTCCGAGTTCACGCCGCTGGCCGGCGACCGCAACTTCGGCGAGGACCAGGCGATGGTCTGCCGGTTTCGCCCGCTTCCGTGGCAAGCCGGTCGCCGTGATCGGTCAGGAGAAGGGGGCCGACACGCAATCGCGGCTGAAGCACAATTTCGGCATGGCGCGGCCTGAAGGCTACCGCAAGGCGGTGCGCATCATGGAACTCGCCGACCGATTCGATGTGCCGATCGATGAGCCTTGTCGACACGGCGGGCGCCTATCCCGGCATCGGCGCGGAGGAGCGCGGCCAGGCCGAAGCCATCGCGCGCTCGACATCGACCTGTCTCAAGCTCAAGGTCCCCATCATCTCCGTCGTCATCGGCGAGGGCGGTTCGGGCGGCGCGATCGCGATCGCCACGGCCAACAAGGTTTACATGCTTGAGCACGCTATCTATTCGGTGATTTCGCCGGAGGGCGGCGGCATCGATCCTGTGGCGCGACGCGGCGCGGGCGCAAGCGATGCCGCCACCAGCATGAAGATCACCGCGCAGGATCTCATGGAACTCAAGGTGATCGACGGCATCGTGACCGAACCCGTGGGCGGCGCGCATCGCGAACCCGACGCCGTGATCGAGGCGACGGGCAAGACCAGATCGCCAGGGGTTTCGAGGAACTGGCCGGCATGAACATGGATTATCGCCAGCAGCGGCGCGAGAAATTCCTCGCCATCGGCCGCGATCTTGGCTGACGTTACGTCGCACCGGCCCCATTTGCCTTATGGATGCCGCAATTTTTCCGGATTCGTCGCGCTGACATTTACGTGAGCGCGGCCGGGGAAACCTTGCGGTAAGTATCCGTCAACTATAATCCGGGCTCCAATATCTGGTATCGAGGCGAATTCGGGATGGCGTTTCGACGCAATGCAATCGCAGTGGTGGTGGCCGGAGCGATGGCGCTCGCCGGCTGCCAGGCGAGCGACGTTCTCTCGCTCAAGGCCAACGCGCCGCTGCCGAAGGACGCGATCGCGTTCATGAAGGCGAACGGCATGACCCCGTCGTCGCCGATCCTGATGCGCCTCTTCAAGGACGAGGCCGTTCTCGAGGTCTGGAAGCAGAAGGACACCGGCCGCTACGCGCTGGTGAAGAGCTACGAGATCTGCGCCTATTCGGGCAAGCTCGGGCCGAAGGTGCGGGAAGGCGACCGGCAGGCGCCGGAGGGCTTCTATTCCATCTCGAAGTCGCTGCTCAATCCGAAGTCGAACTACCATCTCGCCTTCAACACCGGCTATCCGAATTCCTACGACCGCTCGCTCGGCCGGACCGGCTCCAACCTGATGGTGCATGGCGCATGCTCGTCGGCGGGCTGCTACTCGATGACCGACGACAATATCGCCGAGATCTACGCCTTCGCGCGCGAGGCGCTGACCGGCGGCAAGCAGGACGCCTTCCAGGTGCAGGCGCTGCCGTTCCGCATGACGCCGGAGAAAATGGCGGAGCATCGCAACGACCCGAATTTCGAGTTCTGGAAGATGCTGAAGGTCGGCTACGACCAGTTCGAATTGACCAAGGTTCCGCCGAAGGTCGATGTCTGCGGCCGCCGTTACGTGTTCAACCAGCAGCCCGAGGAAGGCCAGTTCCAGCCGAGCCAGGCCTGCCCGCCGATGAGCATGCCGGAGAATCTCGCAATCGCCTACCAGGCGATGCAGACCCAGCAGGAATACGCCTTCGAGCAGGCCGTGGCGAAACTGGAAGGGCGGACGACACCCGGGGCGTTGCAGTCGCTTGCCAGCCAGCCGATCGCGCGATTTCTGACGGCGCCCGCCAGGGCTGGCACGGCCGCGTCGGAATAGCGCCGGAATGGCCGATATCTACGACCTGCGCGGCCTCAACTGCCCGATGCCCGTCCTGAAGACGCAGAAACGCATGCGCTCGATGGCGCCGGGCGACCGGCTCTGGGTGCATACGAGCGATCCGCTCGCCGTGATCGACATTCCGAATTTCTGCCGCGAGAGCGGCCATGCCCTCGTCGAGAGCGAGAAGGCCGAGGGCGGTCATCGTTTCCTGATCGAACGCGGGGCCTGACGATCAGGACGGCGTCTGTTTCCATAGCGGTCTGTCGACCGTGTTCAGCGGGGTCAGGATTTCCGAGATCAGTTCGCGCAGCCAGCGATGTTCCGGCGTTGCCGTGGAACGCCTGGGCCAGATCATCGTGATCAGGGCCGGATCGACGGGCATCGGCGGCTCGTAGATGTCGAGGCCGAGCTTCGAACCGATCTGACGCGCCAGCGCGTCGGGATCAGCGCTATGAGATCGGATTCGCGACGGCGCGGTAGATGCCGGAAAAGACCGGCAGGGTCATGACCACGCGCCGTTCGCGTCCGACACGCGCCAGGGCGGCGTCGCCCATCGCCTTCAGCTTGCCCTCCGGCGAAAACAGGATGTGGCCGAGATCGCAAAACAGATCGATCGGGATGATGTCGCCTGGCCGCAGTCCGGCGCGTTTCGAGGCGCGGATGGCCGGTGCGCGCGATGACCGAAAAGGTCGACCAGAACACCGGCTGGTGATCCACCCAGTCCGGGAAATCGGTGGCCGGGATCAGGGCGATATCGACCTCGTAGCGGTCCAGCGTGTCGATATAGTTGTCGGGCACGAGATCGACCAGCTGTACACGCATGCCGGGCGCCCGCTTGGAGATCTGTTCCGCGAGCCGCGGCATCAGCATCTCGGCGAAGAAATCGCTGCCGGACAATTTGAAAGCGGCGTCGCTGGTCGCCGGATCGAAATCCTTCGGGCCGCTGAGAAGCGACTCAAGCTCGTCGAGGATTTCGCGCAACGGGATCGCCAGCGCGCGCGCATAATCCGTCGGTTCGAGCCCCTGGCCGCGGCGGATGAAACAATTCGTCGCCCAGGGCGTGGCGCAGGCGGCCCAGCGCCGCCGAGACGGCGGGCTGCGACAAGCCCGATGCGGGCGCCGGCGCGGACCGTGGAGCCTTCGCGCAGAAGCGCGTCGAGCACGCGAAGCAGGTTGAGGTCCAAGGTCGCTATATTCATGGCGACAAATATCTATGGATACGATCAAACAATTTATCAAATTTAACAGATCGGACTAGTCTGCGTTTCGACGAAAGCGCTTTCGTTTCTTGCCTTTGAATGCTGGAGGAAACGATGAACGACCCCATCCTGGGTGCCGATGC
This sequence comes from uncultured Alphaproteobacteria bacterium, assembly GCA_963712205.1. GTDB lineage: Bacteria > Pseudomonadota > Alphaproteobacteria > Rhizobiales > Rhizobiaceae > Oricola. The sequence continues at coordinate 571,703 of CAVQHF010000012.1, forward strand.
CATGGAATGGCAGGGCGCCCACTACAAGACCATCATGACGACCGAGGAGAGCGGCGGCGCGATGTCTGTCGTGGACAGCGTTTCGCCGCCGAATTCAGGGCCGCCGCGCCATGTTCATCACGATGCCGACGAGGCTTTCGTGCTGCTGACCGGCGACGTCGAGTTCTGGCTCGAAGGCGAGCGGTTCACGCGCGGGCCCGGCGAGACCGTGTTCGTCCCGCGCGGCAGGGAACACACGTTCAGGGTGGTCAGCGACAGGCCGTCGCGCCACTTGGTGATCCTGACGCCGGGCGGTTTCGAGGGATTCTTCGCGGAGATGGCCGCCGGCCAGTTCCGGATACCCGCCGACATGCCGGCTATCGAGGAAAGCGCCGCCCGCTTCCGGCTAAGCTTCACCGGTCCGCCGCTTGGCGCCCAGTAAGCCGTCGCAGGCAACGAACAAAAAGCGGCATCCGCCGGCGATTTCCGGTCACATCCCGGGAATTGCCAGCGGATTGTCCGTCAGCGCCTGGCGATCGGGCCTGTCGGGCGCGATCTGGCCGGTGAAGGCGCCGAAAAGCCCTTCGATATGGGCGCGGCTGCCGTTTTTCGCGATGACGACCAGGCGCGTTTCGGGCTTGCGTCCGTTCCACGAACTCCAGCCGCACCGGCGGGTGGAAGACCGATTGCACGCCGTGCACGACGAGCGGACGGTCCGGGTCCTCGACCGTCCAGACGATGCCCTTCATGCGCAGCAGCTCGCGCGGCATGGTGGAACGCAGCAGGTCGGCGAACATCTCGACAGTCGCTTCCGGGATCGGCCGGTCGTGTTTCAGCGTGAAGGCCTCGATCGCCGCGTCGTGGCGGTTCACGTCATGGTGGTGATGACCGTGGCCGTGCGGTTTTTCATCGGGGACCTGCGCACCGGACAGCGCGGCGTCGTCGAGGGTGAGGGCGAAGCCCGGCGCCTGCGCATCGACGGGCGTGACCAGCGGATTGAGCGCCGCGAGCCGGGCGATCAGCTCCGCCGGCGCGGGCGCGATGTCGGTCTTGGTCAGGACGATCCGGTCGGCGAGCGCGACCTGGCGGCGGGCCTCTTCGTGGCCCTCGACCGAGGCAAGGCCGGTCGCGGCGCAAACCACCGTGACGACGCTTGCGACATGGAAACGTTCGCGCACGCCCGGCGAGGCGATGACCGCCTGCAGGACCGGCACCGGATCGGCAAGCCCCGTGGTCTCGATGATGACGCGGTCGAGGGCCGCGCCGTCGTCGATGCGGCCGGCGATCTGGAGAAGCGTGTCGACGAGGTCGCTGCGCACCGTGCAGCACAGACAGCCGTCGGAGAGCTCGATCATCGTGTCGCCGGCGCGCGTCGCCTCGACCAGAAGGTGATCGATGCCGACATCGCCGAATTCGTTGATGATGACGGCGGTGTTGGCGAAGGCGCCGGATTTCAGCAGGCGGTTGAGCAGCGTGGTCTTGCCCGCGCCGAGGAAGCCGGTGACGATGTGAACGGGTATCGACATGGCGGTGCTCAGGCTCCGTTGTCGGGACGCGATTGCGGGATCGGGATATCGCGCGCCGCCTTGCCGTCGATCAGCGCCTGGCGGCGCATCTCGGCGACTTCGTCGGTCAGCGGGACCGGGCGCATCGCCGGAACGGGGAGCGCGTCGAAATACTGGCCGGCGAACATGACCGCGGACTTGCTGAAATGCCTTCCGCGCCGCCCTTGAAGATCGGCACCGGGACCAGCTCGCGCGTCAGCGGATGCATCGCCGGTGTGTCGAAACTGGCGAGCGAACGGTCTGCCCAGCGCGCGCTGTTTGCCTCCTTGGAGCAGACGGTGGCGCGCAGATCGGCGACCTTTACGGAACGGTCCTTCGGCGGCTGCATGGCGGCGAGCAATGGCAGGCTTTCCATGTGGTCCAGCCTGGCAAAGCCGAGTTCGAGCAGGTCGGCGGCGCGTTCGGCCCGCTTTTTCGAACTCATCTCGCCGAGCACGACGGCGATCAGGGTCGTGCCGTTGCGGGTCGCGGAGGCAACGAGATTGAAGCCGGATTCGCAGACATAGCCGGTCTTCATGCCGTCGGCGCCTTTGAAGCGGCCGAGCAGGATATTGTAGTTCTTGTAGACCTTGTCGCCGTCTTTCAGCGCCTCGGTGGAGAAATAGTGGTCGTATTGCGGGAATTCGCGCCGGATCGCGCGCGCGAGCAGGGCGATATCGTGCGCGGAAGAATAATGGCGGTCGTCGTCGAGCCCGTTCGGATTGACGAAATGCGAATCCTTCATGCCGAGACGGGCGGCCTCCGCATTCATGCGGCCGGCAAATTCGTCGACCGTGCCAGACACCGATTCGGCGATGGCGACGGCGATGTCGTTGGCCGACTTGACCAGCATCATCTTGAGCGCATTGTCGAGCGTGATGATGGTGCCGATCGGATAGGCCATGTGGCTCGGCGGGTTGCGGGCGGCGTTGAGCGAGACGCGCACCGGCGATTTCAGCGTCAGTTCGCCGGATTCGATCGCCTTGAACGTCACATAGGCGGTCATCAGCTTGGTCAGCGATGCGGGGCGCCAGCGGTCGAACTCCCGCTGGGCGTGCAACACCCTGCCGGTTGCCACGTCGATCACGATGGACGGCATGGTGCTGGCGGCAGAGGCCGCATTCGCAACCAGCAGCAGCAGGGCAAGGGCGGTGAAACGTAAGAAAGTGAATCGGTTTGCGGTGCGCATCGGATCTCTCGGCATTGAAGCCGGGTTGGAATGGTTTAGGTTGCGGGCTAGACAGGGATTGTGCCGATGGAATGACGGATTGTCGATGGTGCGCAGGTTTTTGCAAGCCCTTCGGTTTACGGTTTCTACAGGCCCCCGGTTTACCGTCATGCCCGGTCACCGGATCAGTTGAAGGACGCATCCATGCCGATTCTCAATCGCGCCCATGAAATGCAGGCCGAGGTCGCCGCGTGGCGCCGCCACCTGCACAGCCATCCCGAACTGCTGTTCGATGTGCACCAGACCGCCGCCTTCGTCGAGGAGAAGCTCAAGGGCTTCGGCTGCGACGAGGTCGTGACCGGCATCGGGCGCACCGGCGTCGTCGGGGTCATCAAGGGCAATCGCGGCGAGGGCGAGACGCTGGGTTTCCGCGCCGACATGGATGCGCTGCCGATCGAGGAGATGACCGGCAAGGACTACGCATCGACGGTGAAGGGCAAGATGCATGCCTGCGGTCATGACGGCCACACCGCGATGCTGCTCGGCGCGGCGCAATATCTCGCCGAGACGCGCAATTTCGCCGGCACGATCGTCGTCATCTTCCAGCCGGCCGAAGAGGGCGGCGGGGGCGGTGACGCGATGGTCAAGGACGGGCTGATGGAGCGGTTCGGCATCGCCCGCGTCTTCGGCATGCACAACATGCCGACCCTGCCGGTCGGCAGTTTCACGATCCGCCCCGGAGCCTTCTTCGCCGCGACCGACGAATTCCGCATCCGGATAACCGGGCGGGGCGGGCACGCCGCAATGCCGAACATGACGATCGACCCGATCATGATCGGCGCGCAGCTGGTCCAGGCGATGCAGACCATCGCCTCGCGCAACGTCGATCCGGTCTCGTCGATCGTCGTGTCGGTGACGCAGTTCCACGCCGGCACCAGCCATAACATCATCCCCGAGGAGGCCGCGGTCGAGGGGACCGTGCGCACCCTGTCGACGGAAAACCGCAAAGATCGGCGAGGAGCGGATCAAGGCGCTCGCCGCCAACATCGCCGCCGCGCATGGCGCGACCGCCGAGGTGATGTACCGCAAGGGCTATCCGGTGATGGTCAACCACGAGGAAGAGACCGAAATCGCGGCCGAGGGCGCGCGGCGCGTCGTCGGCGAGAATGCGGTGACCACGGATTGCCGCGCCCTGATGGGCGGCGAGGATTTCGCCTACATGATGGAGGCGCGTCCCGGCGCGATGATCCTGATCGGCAATGGAAATTCGGCCAGCCTGCACCACCCGGCCTATGACTTCAACGACGAGATCATTCCGCTCGGCATCAGCTACTGGGCGTCGCTCGCCGAAGCCAACGGAAAAGCCGCCTGACCGGCGGCCTTTTCCGAGTTTTCAAACCGGGCGCGGTTTGGTATCAGTCGCGCCGGTGCGGTCCCGTAGCTCAGCAGGATAGAGCATCAGATTCCTAATCTGAGGGTCACAGGTTCGAATCCTGTCGGGATCACCATCTTGCCCAGCCGCCCCGGATTTCCGGTCACGCGGATCCGGCTTGCGCTCAGATCTCGGTGTGCATGCGGTATCCCGGCGCGAAGACCAGCCGCACCGCGGTGATGGTCGAAACCTTGTTCCAGGTGGTGCGATCGATCGCGAAAAGGCCTTCGCCCTCGCGGCAGCCCAGGATTTCCGCTTCCCGCGCGCCTGCCGTCATCGCGGAGAACGTGATGTCGCCGCCCTCGAACGGGATGTTCTCGACCAGCCATTCATTCGCGCTCTGGCGCGAGAAATCGACATCCGCGACTTCCGGCACGGCCCGCGCATTGATCCAGCGGTCCTCGAAGACATAGGGCTTGCCGTCCGCAAGGTGGACGGAAACGAGATGCAGCAATTCGTCGCCGGGCGCGACCTGCATGCGGGCGCGCATGTCGGGCGGCGGCATCAGGCGTTCGGCGCTCAGCAGCGAGTAGCGATAGGCCTGCCCCTTGCCCTCGATCTCGTTGCGGATCACCGGGATGTTCAGCGTCGCCCTGCGGACCGGGTGCGTGGCGACCCGGGTTCCGGCCTTGCGCCGCCGTTCGAGCAGGCCCGCGCCGGCCAGTTCGCGCAGGGCGCGGTTGACGGTCGCGCGGGCGCAGCCGAATTCGCGCGACAGGTCGGCCTCGTTGGGGATCAGGTCGCCCGGCTTCCATTCCCGGCTGTTGATGCGGCGCAGGACCTCGCCTTGCACCGATTGCCAGCTGTTGAATTCCGGCGCCGTCAAATCGCTTCCCCCAGGTCCCGCATCACTCCTGCATAGCGGGCCGTGATCGCTTCGTGCCGGACATGCCGGCGGTCGCGCACCATGTGGCGGCCGGCCGACCAGACGTCGCGCACCATGCGGTCATCGCCGGCAAAGATGAAGCAGTCAAGGATCGTGTCGCCCCGGCGTCCGGCGAGATCCACGGCCTCGTCGTCGAGCGCCACGAGATCCGCGAGCTTGCCGACAGCGATCGCTCCGCTGTTGCGCCCGGCGGCCCGCGCGCCGCCGGCATTGACGGCATCGAAGATCCGCCGCCCGGTCGAGCGGTCCGGTGTCGCCAGCGCGGCGCGCGACCGGTCGCGCAGGCGCTGCGAATAGTCGAGCGTGCGCAATTCCTCGGTCAGCGAGATGCGGATGTTGGAGTCGGAACCGACCGCGATCGCGCCGTCCTCGCCGAGCCAGCGCAGCCCGTCGAAGATGCCGTCGCCGAGGCTGGATTCGGTGATCGGGCACAGGCCCGCCACCGCGCCCGAGCGCGCAAGCCCGGCGGTCTCGTGCGGCTGCATCTGCGTGCAATGGATGAAGCAGCAGGTCCTGTCCGGCGAAACATTGTCGAGCACCCATTCGACCGGCCGCTTGCCCCAGGCCGCCTCGACCTCGTCGACCTCGGCCGCCTGCTCGGCGAGATGCATATGGAACGGCGCGCCATCGGCGAGTGCGCGGGCCGCGCGGATGTCGTCGGGCTGGACGGCGCGCAGGCTGTGCGGCGCGACGCCGATGCGGCAATCCGCCGGCAGGCTTTCGACATGCCTTGCCGCCTTCTCGTGCAATTTTGCGAAACGGTCGAAATCGTTGCCGAACCGGATCTGCCCCGCGCCCAGGTCGCGCCGGTCGCATCCGCCGTAGCGGTAATGCACCGGCAGGAGCGTCAGGCCGATGCCGGTCTCGGCGGTCGCGGCCACGATGCGTCCGGACATTTCCGCGAGATCGGCATAGGGCGCGCCGCCCGGCTGGTGGTGGAGATAGTGAAACTCGACATTGGTCGCGTATCCGGCCTCCAGCATCTCCATCTGCACGAAGGCGGCGATCGCCTCGACATGGTCGGGCGTCAGCCGGTCGAGGAAGCGGTACATCAGCTGCCGCCATGTCCAGAACGAATCCGCCGGGTCCGGTCCGCGCTTTTCGGTCAGGCCGGCCATCGCCCGCTGGAAGGCGTGGCTGTGAACGTTGGCCGGCGCGGGCAGCAGGATGCCCGCCCGGTGGCCCTCCGCCTCCGCGCCTTCGGTGATCGACGCGATCGTGCCGTCGGCGCCGATCCCGATGCGGACGGCTTCCTTCCAGCCATCTTCCAGCAACGCTTTCCTTGCCCAGATTATCGCCATGGATTCGCTTCTTGACAGGTTAATATGTCTATACTTATAGGTGAGTGATACAGACATAACAACGGCAAAAATCGTGCTCCTGACCAACGCGACCATAGCCACGCTGGATGGCGAAGGGCCCTACGGACTGATCCGCGGCGGCGCGATATCCGTCGAGGCCGGAACAATAGAGTGGGCCGGTCCGATGGCGGAGGCGCCGCGTGCGGGCGGCGAAACCGTCGATCTCGAAGGCCGGTTGGTGACGCCCGGCCTGATCGACTGCCACACCCATATCGTCCATGGCGGCAACCGCGCCAACGAGTTCGAAATGCGGCTCGAGGGCGCGAGCTACGAGGACGTCGCGCGCGCCGGCGGCGGCATCGTCTCCACGGTCCGCGCCACGCGCGCCGCGAACGAGGAAGAGCTGCTCGTCACCGCGCTGCCACGCGTCGACGCGCTGATCGCCGAGGGCGTCACCGCCATCGAGGTGAAGTCCGGCTACGGCCTCGACATCGACACCGAACTCGCCATGCTGCGCGCGGCCCGCGCCATCGAAAAGGCCCGGCCGGTCCGCGTCCGCACCTCTTTCCTCGGCGCCCACGCCGTCCCGCCGGAATATTCCGGCCGGCCCGACGCCTATATCGACGAGATCTGCCTGCCCGCGCTGGAGGCCGCGCATGAAGCGGGGCTTGCCGACGCAGTGGACGGGTTTTGCGAGGGGATCGCGTTTTCGCCGGAGCAGATCGGGCGCGTGTTCGCGAAAGCGAAGGAACTCGGCATCCCGGTCAAGCTGCATGCCGAGCAACTGTCCAATCTCGGCGGGACGCAGCTTGCCGCGCGCTTCGGCGCGCTGTCGGCGGATCATGTCGAATATGCCGACGACGCCGATGCGGCCGCATTGGCCCGGTCCGGCAGCGTCGCCGTCTTGCTGCCCGGCGCCTTTTACGCCTTGCGCGAAACGAAGATGCCGCCCGTCGGCGCGTTTCGCGGCCATGGCGTTCCGATGGCGGTCGCGACCGACTGCAATCCCGGCACCTCGCCGATGACCTCGCTGCTGCTCGCCATGAACATGGCCTGCACCTTTTTCCGCCTGACGCCGGAGGAGGCGCTCGCCGGCGTCACCGTCAACGCCGCGAAGGCGCTCGGCCTTGCCGACACCGGCCGCATCGCCCCGGGACTGCGCGCCGACCTCGCGATCTGGAATGTCGAACACCCGGCGGAACTCGCCTATCGCATCGGGTTCAATCCGCTGCACCAACGCATATTCGGAGATGCCGCATGAGCGCGCTCGTCCTGACGCCCGGCCAGGCGACGCTGGCCGATCTCGAACGGATCTGGCGCGAAGGCGCGCCCGTCGCGCTCGATCCATCGGCGCGCGAGCCGGTCCGCGCCGCCGCGCGCAAGGTGCTTGAAGCGGCGGCCGGCGGCACGGCGGTCTACGGGGTCAATACCGGCTTCGGCAAGCTCGCCTCGGTGCGCATCGCGGCGGAAGACACCGCGACCCTCCAGCGCAACCTGATCCTGTCGCATTGCTGCGGCGTCGGCGACCCGCTCGACCGCAACACCACGCGGCTGATGATGGCGCTGAAGCTGCTGTCGCTCGGGCGCGGCGCATCGGGCGTGCGCTGGGAGATCGTCGCGATGATCGAGGCGATGCTGGCCAAGGATCTGACGCCGGTGGTGCCGGGGCAGGGCTCGGTCGGCGCGTCCGGCGATCTCGCCCCGCTCGCGCACATGGCGGCCGCGATGCTCGGCGAGGGCGAGGTGGAGACCGGCGGCGCGGTCATGCCTTCGGCCGAGGCGCTCGCCAAGGCGGGGCTCAAGCCGGTCGTGCTCGGGCCGAAGGAAGGGCTGGCGCTGATCAACGGAACGCAGTTCTCGACGGCGCTGGCGCTGGTGGGCCTGTTCGATGCCTGGCGCAACGCCTCCAACTCGATCCTGACCGCCGTGTTGTCGACCGACGCCATCATGGGATCGACAGCGCCGCTCCTGCCGGAGATCCATGCGCTGCGCGGCCATGCCGGCCAGATCGAGGTCGCGTCGGCTATGCGCGCCCTGATGGAGGGGTCGGAAATCCGCGAGAGCCATCGCGACGGCGACAGCCGCGTGCAGGACCCCTATTGCATCCGCTGCCAGCCGCAGGTCGTCGGCGCCGCGGTCGACCTGCTGCGCTTCGCGGGCCGGACGCTCGAAATCGAGGCCAATGCGGTGACCGACAATCCGCTGGTGCTGATGGACGCCGACAGGATCGTTTCCGGCGGCAACTTCCATGCCGAGCCGGTCGGTTTCGCCGCCGACCAGATCGCGCTCGCCGTCGCCGAGATCGGCGCGATCGCGCAGCGGCGCGTCGCGTTGATGGTCGACCCGACGCTCTCCTTCGACCTGCCGCCGTTCCTGACGCCCGAACCGGGGCTGAATTCCGGCTTCATGATCGCCGAGGTGACGACCGCCGCGCTGATGAGCGAGAACAAGCATCTCGCCAATCCCTGCACCACGGACTCGACGCCGACCTCGGCCAACCAGGAAGACCATGTCTCGATGGCGGCGCATGGCGCGCGGCGGCTGATCCAGATGAACCGCAACCTGTCGGTCATTCTCGGCGTCGAACTGCTCTGCGCCGCGCAGGGCATCGAGTTCCGCGCGCCGCTTGTCACCAGCGGACGGCTGCAGGCGGTGCTCGTCGCGCTACGCGGGATCGTGCCGGCGCTCGGCTGACGACCGCTACATGGCGCCCGACATCGAGGCCGCCGCCGGGATGATGCGCGACGGCGTGCTGCTGCCGGTCGCCGGCCTCGGCGATTTCCGGCTCGGAGCAGCGGCATGATCCCGGTTTCCGTCACGCAAGGGGCCGGTCCGGTCATTCTCGCCATCCCGCATGCGGGGACGGCGGTCGAGCCGTCGGCGCTTTCCCGTCTGAACGATGAAGGAAAGACGCTTCGCGACACCGACTGGCACATGCATCGGCTCTACGCGGCGCTGCTGCCCGGCGCGACGACGGTCAAGGCGACATTCCATCGCTATGTGATCGACGCCAACCGCGATCCGTCCGGCCAGAGCCTCTATCCGGGCCAGAATACCACCGGCCTCTGCCCGGTGACGGATTTCGACGGCTACGCCGCTCTATCGCGGCGGCGAGGAGCCAGACGCGGCCGAGATCGCCCGGCGGCTGGAGAGCTACCACGCCGCTCTATCACCGCCGGCTGGCAAGCGAGATCGCGCGCGTGAGGAAGCGTCACGGGGTCGCGGTTCTCTACGACTGCCATTCGATCCGCTCCAGGATCCCGTTCCTGTTCGACGGCGTGCTGCCCGATTTCAACATCGGCACCAATGGCGGAACGACCTGCGCTCCCGCAATCGAGGACGCCGTCGCGTCGATCTGCGCGCGCGCCGAGGGCTACACCTCGGTGGTCAACGGCCGGTTCAAGGGCGGGTGGACCACGCGCCACTACGGCAGGCCGGCGGACGGCGTCCACGCCATCCAGATGGAACTCGCCCAGTCGACCTACCTCGCATCGGAGGATCTGCCCTTCGACTACGACGCCGGCAAGGCGCGAAAGCTGCGCGTCCACCTCAAGGAAATCCTGAAGACCCTGAACGATCTCGCGCTTTCCGGCGCGCTCGCACGACATTGAAAGGACAAGGCGCCATGACGAACCCCCGTCACAACATGCGCGACATCTACCCGCCGACCGGGCCGGAAATCACCGCCAAATCATGGCTCACCGAAGCGCCGATGCGCATGCTGATGAACAATCTGCATCCCGACGTCGCCGAAAACCCGCACGAACTGGTCGTCTATGGCGGCATCGGCCGCGCCGCGCGCACCTGGGACGATTTCGACCGCATCGTCGCGACGCTGAAGACGCTCAGCGAAGACGAGACGCTGCTGGTCCAGTCCGGCAAGCCCGTCGGGGTCTTCCGCACCCATGCCGACGCCCCGCGCGTGCTGATCGCCAATTCCAACCTGGTGCCGCACTGGGCGACATGGGACCATTTCAACGAGTTGGATAAAAAAGGTCTCGCCATGTACGGCCAGATGACGGCCGGCTCGTGGATCTATATCGGCTCCCAGGGCATCGTGCAGGGCACCTACGAGACCTTCGCCGAGGCAGGGCGGCAGCATTATGGCGGCGATCTCACCGGCAAATGGATCCTGACCGCAGGCCTCGGCGGCATGGGCGGCGCCCAGCCGCTTGCCGCGGTGATGGCCGGCGCCTGTTGCCTCGCCGTCGAATGCGACGAGACGCGCGCCGATTTCCGGCTGCGCACCCGCTATGTCGACGCCAAGGCGCACACGCTCGACGAGGCGCTGGCGATGATCGACCAATGGACGAAGGCCGGAGAGGCGAAGTCGGTCGCGCTGATCGGCAACGCGGCGGACATCTTCCCCGAACTGGTGGCGCGCATGAAGGCCGGCGGCGTCCGTCCGGACATCGTCACCGACCAGACCTCCGCGCATGATCCGGTCCATGGCTACCTGCCGCAGGGCTGGACGGTCGGCGAATGGCGCGAAAAGCAGGAAAGCGACCCCAAGGCGGTCGAAAAGGCGGCGCGCGCCTCGATGAAGATCCATGTCGAGGCGATGGTCGACTTCTGGAACGCCGGCGTGCCGACGCTCGATTACGGCAACAACATCCGCCAGGTCGCCAAGGAAGAAGGCTTCGAGAACGCGTTTGCCTTCCCCGGCTTCGTACCGGCCTATATCCGGCCGCTGTTCTGCCGCGGCATCGGGCCGTTCCGCTGGTGCGCGCTGTCCGGCGATCCGGAGGACATCTACAAGACTGACGCCAAGGTGAAGGAACTGGTCGACGACCCGCATCTGCACAACTGGCTCGACATGGCGCGCGAGCGCATCGCCTTCCAGGGCCTGCCGGCGCGAATCTGCTGGGTCGGCCTCGGGGTGCGCGACAAGCTCGGCCTCGCCTTCAACGAGATGGTGCGCTCCGGCGAATTGTCGGCGCCGATCGTCATCGGCCGCGACCACCTCGATTCCGGCTCCGTCGCCTCGCCGAACCGCGAGACCGAATCGATGAAGGACGGCTCCGACGCCGTCTCCGACTGGCCGCTGCTCAACGCGCTGCTCAACTGCGCCTCGGGCGCGACCTGGGTGTCGCTGCACCACGGCGGCGGCGTCGGCATGGGTTTCTCGCAGCATTCGGGCATGGTGATCTGCTGCGACGGCACGAAGGAAGCCGACGCACGCATCGCCCGCGTCTTGTGGAACGACCCGGCGACCGGCGTGATGCGTCATGCCGACGCCGGCTACGAAATCGCGCTCGACTGTGCGCGTGAACAGGGCCTGAGGCTCCCCGCGATCCTCGGAAACTGACAATGGCGGATTGTGCGTTGCACAAGAACCCGGAAACCATCACAGTCGCTCGGTCCGAAACCCGAGTACAACTTACAGAGGGAACAACGTCATGAGACTGCGGAAAATCATTGGAATGCTCGCCGCCGGCGCCGTCGCGCTCGGCATGACCGGCTATGCGCAAGCCGACCAGCTCGCCGACATCAAGGCCAAGGGCAAGATCGTTGCCGCAACCGAGATGCATTTCGCTCCCTTCGACATCCTCAAGGATGGCGAATATGAGGGCATCTGCCACGACCTGTTCACCGAGGTCGCCAAGGAACTGGGCGTCGAGGTCGAGTTCCTCGACCTGCCCTGGCAATCGATCCTGCCGGGCCTCGAAGCCGGCAAGTTCGACATCGTCAACGCGCCGGTGACGATCACCGCCGAACGCGTGCAGCGTTACTCGTTCACCCTGCCGATGGGCAACGCCACCGTCGCCCTGGCCAAGAAGGCCGGCGACGACACGATCATGAAACCCGAGGACATCGCCGGCAAGGCCGCCGGTTCGCAGAAGGGCTCCGCCCAGCTCGAACAGCTCAAGGCCTTCTCCGCGAAGCTTCCGCAGCCGGTCGACATCCGCGAATATGTCAATATCGACGAGGCGCTTGCCGACCTCGCCGCCGGCCGCATCCAGGCCGTCGCCAACTCCATGCCGCTGATGGGCTACGCCGCCGTCGAGCGCCCGGAGACCTTCGCCCTTGTCACCCCGCCTTTCGGCGATCCGAAATATTTCGCATGGGTCGCGCGCAAGGGCGACGACAGCGCAAGCCTCGTCGCCGCGATCAATGACGCGCTGCTGAAGATGCACGAGGACGGCCGCCTCGACGCCATCAACGAGAAGTGGCTCGGCACCGCGCCGGAACTGCCGACCGAAATGCCGATGGTCAACTGACGCAACCGAACGATCCCGGCCCGGCGCGACAGTGCCGGGCCGGGCGCCAATCGCCTGAACCGGGGAGACGGGAGTGGATTTTTCCTTTTCGACGATCACGCACAACCTGCCCTATCTGCTGGCGGCGGCACGCTGGACGCTGATCATCTCCTTTGCCGGCATGCTGGTCGGCCTCGGCCTCGGTATCCTTGTCTGTGCCGCGCGGTTGTCGCGCCATCGCTGGCTGTCGTCGTTCGCGGCGCTCTATATCAGCTTCTTCCGCGGCGTCCCGCTGCTGGTCCAGCTTCTCGCCTTCTTCTACATCCTGCCCTATGCCGGTATCGATCTGCCCGCCACGGTCGCTGCCTTCCTGTCGATCGGCATGTGTTCGGCAGCCTATAACGCGGAGATCCTGCGCGGCTCGCTGCAGGCGATCCCGGCCGGCCAGAAGGAGGCCGCCGACGCGCTCGGCATCGCGCCCTTCGCGCTGTGGCGCCGCATCCTCGTCCCGCAGGCGCTGCGCATCGGCCTGCCCTCGCATGTCAACGAACTGATCCTGCTGGTGAAGGTGTCCTCGCTCGCTTCGGTGGTGGGGATCGGAGAGCTTACCCGCGTCGCCCAGAACATCACCGGCCAGACCTACCGCCCGCTGGAGATCTATCTCGCGGCGGCTTGCGTCTATTTCGTCATCAACGCGATCCTCGCCTATGCGGGGCGAATGGCCGAGCGGCGGCTGAACGTCGGCGGAGCGTAGGGGCAGCGCGATGGAACTCGACCTCTTCGTTCGCTACGGCCCCGCCCTGCTGCACGGTTTCGGCATCACCATCCTGTGCTGGATCGCCGGATCGCTCGGCGGCATGGCGCTCGGCTTCCTGATCGCCTGCATCTACCAGTGGTCCGGCCGCTGGATGCGCGGCCTGCTGCAGGCCTATATCGAGATCGTGCGCGGCACGCCGTTCATGATCCAGCTCTTCATCCTCTATTACGGCGGCCCGCATTTCGGCCTGCTGCTGTCTCCGGTCGAGGCCGGCATTACCGGTTTCGTCGTCTATGGCAGCCCCTATTTCGCGGAGATCTTCCGCGCGGGCTTCGCTTCGACGCCGAAGGGCCAGTTCGAGGCGGCGCGCTGCATGGGCTTTTCCGAATGGACCATCGTTCGCCGCATCGTGCTGCCGCAGATGCTGGTCTCGATCACCGCTCCGCTGACGAATTTCGTCATCATCCTCACCAAGGAAACGGCGATCCTGTCGGTCGTGACCGTGCCGGAACTGCTCTACGAGACGCAGACCATGGCCGCCGAAACCTTCACCTATGTCGAACCCTTCCTCGTGCTGTCGCTCTTCTACTGGGCGATGGTGGAATTCACCTCCTGGCTCGGCCGGCGGGTGGAGTTGCGCGTGACGCGCCATCTCCGCCGCGCCTGACCGGCCCGACACGGCAAACCGGAAACTGACCATGCCCGACACCGCGACATCCGCCGAATCCATCATCACCGTGCGTGGCCTCGGCAAGCGCTACGGCGACTTCCAGGCGCTGACAGGGGTCGATCTCGACGTGCGCAAGTCGGAGGTCACCTGCCTGATCGGCCCGTCCGGTTCGGGCAAGAGCACGCTGTTGCGCTGCATGAACTTCCTGGAAGCCTACGAGGAAGGCGAGGTCCGCCTCGACGGCGAGCTGATCGGCTGGCAGGAGGGCTCCAGCGGTCCGCGCCGGCCGCTGCCGGGTCGCCGTCTGCGCGAGCAGCGCCGCCACATCGGCATGGTGTTCCAGCAGTTCAACCTGTGGCCGCACATGTCCGCGGTCGAAAACGTCGCCGAGGCCCTCGTCCAGGTGCAGGGGATGGCGAAGGTCGAGGCGAACGGCCGCGCGATGGCCGCGCTCGAAAAGGTCAATCTCAAGGACAAGGCCGGCAACTATCCCTCGGCGCTGTCCGGCGGGCAGCAGCAGCGCGTCGCGATCGCCCGCGCCATCGCCATGGAGCCGCGCGTCATCCTGTTCGACGAGCCGACCTCGGCGCTCGATCCGGAGCTCGTCGGCGAGGTGCTGAACGTCATGAAGGCGATGGCGGCGGAAGGCATGACCATGGTCGTCGTCACCCACGAAATGGGCTTCGCCGCCCATGTCGCCAGCCGCGTCGCCTTCCTCGATCACGGCCGCCTCGTCGCCTGCGTGCCGCCGGCCGAGATCTTCGGCGCCGATCCCGCCGATCCCCGCATCCGCTCCTTCCTGCAGACCTATCGCGAGCGCAACGTCGTCTAGGTGCGAGCTTTCCGGAGGTTGTCCATTCGCACCGGACGGCAATCGGCGCCCCGGCTCAGGCGCCGTCGAGTTCGCGCAGGAACCGCCACAGCGGCAGGAGTTCCCCGAAGCAGGACAGGCTGCGCGCCATGATGTCCGGCCCGGCCGCCGCCTGCGGGCCCTCGAAGTCGCGCCAGACGGCGATGCCCTTGTGCAGCGACAGCTCCACATAGGGGTGGTCGGCGGGAAAGCCCGCCGGAACCCGCTTCAACGCCGGCTCCTGCAGGCGAAAGCCCTTGTCCTTCAGCGCCGCGATCATCCGGCCGAGATCGTCGCCCTCGGGCCCCGCGATGCTGCGGCGGATAGGTTTCGAGCGCCGGCGCGGCGAATTCGAACACGCCGCAGCCGACGGTGCAGTATTCGGTCGACAGGCCGAACATGAAGGCGGGCGGGCTGGCGCCGGCGTCGAGCGGCGTCCACGCGATGTGGATATGGGCGTTGTAGGGCGTCTTGTCCCTGGAAAAGCGGATGTCGCGGTTGATGCGGAAGATCTTCGGCTTCTGGGCCAGGCCGGTGAGGCTTTCGATCTCGCCCGCCATCAGCTCGGCGAAGGCGTTTGCCGGCTTCTTCACGGCGGCCTCGTAGAGCGGCCGGTTGGCGTTGAACCATTCGCGGTTGTTGTTCGCTTCGAGGTCGGACAGGAAGGCAATCGTCCGGCCGGTGAAGCCGGTGAAATCCGGTGCCGGCATCGGGCCCTCCTATTTCGGCGGCAGGGTGGTGACATAGGCGAGCGTCAGCGAGGTGAGCGCCCGCATTGCCGCCTCTTCGGCGGCCTCCTCGTCGAGATAGATGAAGCCGCCCATCTTGCGCCCGCCATGCGTCATCGGCCGCGTGCCGGGGAGGCGAAGCGCTTCCGCCTCGTTGTCCTTGCCGACCCGGAACATGAAGTGGGCGTCGCCGGAATTCTTGCGCCGGGCGGCGCCGAGCATGTTGCCGTCGATCATGAAGCAGACGCCGCCCATCATCTTCTTTTCCGACAGGCCGGGCATGCCGTCGAAACGGTCGCGCATGCGGGCGGCAAGTTCCTCGTCGTAAGCCATGGCGCAATTCTAGCCGATTTCCGGACGACGGGAAGCGCCAGGGGAAGGCGCGCGTGTCCCTCCTGACATCTGCCGACGTGACGGAGCGGCCGTGCGCGGCATCTTGACCGCGTGGAAACGAGCGGCCATGGACAAACCCATGAACACGACCGACACTCTCTCAAGCGATGCGCGCGCGATCTTCCAGGCGGGCGTCGCCGCGGCCGATCCCTATCACGCCGTGCTGAACGCGCTCGAAATCCACGACGGGGAATGGGCGAAAGCGGCCAAAGTGCATGTGATTGCCGCCGGCAAGGGCGCCATTCCGATGATCGAGGCGGCGCTCGAATTCCTGCCGCACGGCAAGATCGCCGATGCGCTCGCGGTGACGAATTACGAGAATGTCCGCGACGTCGAGGGTGTGACCGTCATCGGCGCCTCGCATCCGCTGCCCGACGAAAACGGCGCGGAGGGCGCGCGGCGGATCGAGACAATCGCGCATGCGGCCGGCGCCAGCGATCTCGTCCTCTGCCTGATATCCGGCGGCGCCTCGGCGCTGCTGCCCGCGCCCGCCGACGGCATCACGCTCGACGAAAAGATCCGCGCCAACGACCTGCTGCTCAAATCCGGCGCCGACATCGTCGCCATGAACACGGTGCGCAAGGCCCTGTCGCGGCTGAAGGGCGGCGGGCTGGCGCGGGCGATCGCGCCGGCACAGGGGCTGGCGCTGATCCTTTCCGACGTGCCGGGCGACGACCTCGCCATCATCGCCTCCGGCCCGACCGTGCCCGATCCGGCGGAGCCTGGAAAGGCGCTGGAGATCGTGCGCGCCTTCGGCCTCGAAACGAAAATGCCGGCAAGCGTCATGGCGCATCTGGAGAAACGCGCCGTCCGCGCAAAAGCGGGATTTCGTGCAGACGACGGAGAACATCCTCGTCGGCTCCAACTCGATCAGCCTGCACGCCATGGAAGGCGCGGCGAAGCACAAGGGCTACGACACCGTGATCCTGTCGGAATGGCTGGAAGGCGACGTGAGTCGAAGCCGCCCAGGCCTTCCGCGATGCCGCCGGCACCGCGCCGTCCGGCAAGCCGGTCGCGATCCTCGCAGGCGGCGAGACCAGCGTGCAGGTGACGGGTTCGGGCAAGGGCGGCCGCAACCAGGAGATGGCGCTGCGCTTCGCCGCGCTGTGCGAAACCAATCCCCTGCCGGGGGACTGGGCCTTCCTCTCCGGCGGCACCGACGGCCGCGACGGCCCGACCGACGCGGCGGGCGGTCTGGTGACGGCGCGGAACGATCCCGGCGCTGGAAGAAAAGGGCCTGTCGGTCGAGACCTATCTCGCAGACAACGACGCCTATCACGCGCTGAAGCGAAGCCGGCGCGCTGCTGATGACCGGCGCGACGGGGACGAATGTGGCGGATCTGCAGGTCCTGCTGCTGGGGTAGTACCGCCACCTTCCTCGGCCCGCACGCGGGGGAGGGATAGGCGACACTACCGCGACAGTTCCCGCGTCGCCTCGTCCAGCCCCTTCAGCGTCAGGGGATACATCTTCCCGCCCATGATCTCGTTCAGCATCGCGGTCGACTGCGTATAGCGCCAGCGGTCCTGGCTTTCCGGGTTGAGCCAGACGGATTTCGGGAACTTCTCCAGCACGCGCTGCATCCACACCGCGCCCGGCTCCTCGTTCCAGTGCTCCACCGAGCCGCCCGGATAGGCGATCTCGTAGGGGCTCATCGCCGCGTCGCCGACGAAGACGACGCGATAGTCCGGCCCGTAGGTGTGCAGCACGTCGAAGGTCGGGATGCGCTCGCCATGGCGGCGGCGGTTGTCCTTCCAGACGCTCTCGTAAAGGCAGTTGTGGAAGTAGTAATATTCGAGGTGCTTGAACTCGGCGCGCGCGGCGGAAAACAGCTCCTCGACGGAGCGGATATGGTCGTCCATCGAGCCGCCGACATCGAAGAACATCAAGCAGCTTCACCGCGTTGCGGCGCTCGGGGCGCATCTGCACGTCGAGATAGCCGTGCTCGGCGGTCGACCTGATCGTGCCGTCGAGATCGAATTCGTCATGGGCGCCCTGGCGGGCCCAGCGCCGCAGCCGCTTCAGCGCCACCTTGATGTTGCGGGTGCCGAGCTCGACCGAATCGTCGAAATTCTTGAATTCGCGCTTGTCCCAGACCTTGACGGCGCGGCGGTGGCGGCTTTCGTGCTGGCCGATGCGCACGCCTTCGGGATTGTAGCCATAGGCGCCGAAGGGCGAGGTGCCGGCGGTGCCGATCCATTTCGAGCCGCCCTGGTGGCGGCCCTTCTGCTCCTCGAGGCGCTGTTTCAGCGTCTCCATCAGCTTGTCGAAACCGCCGAGCGCCTCGACCAGCTTCTTTTCCTCGTCGGTCAGGTGCTTTTCGGCGAGCTTGCGCAGCCATTCCTCCGGCAGCGCCATCGGATCGATGCCGCCCTCGCCGGAGACCGCCTCGACGCCCTTGAAGACATGCGAGAACACCTGGTCGAACCGGTCGATATGGCGCTCGTCCTTCACCAGCGCGGTGCGGGCGAGATAGTAGAAGCCCTCGACGTCATAGGTGACGAGATCGGCCTCCAGCCCCTCGAGCAGCGACAGATATTCGCGCAGCGAGACGGGAACCTTGGCGGCTTTCAGTTCGAGAAAGAACGGAATGAACATGCGCCATTCTTAGAGCGCGAAACGGGTTCTGTCATCCTTCCCGCTGACGCGTCCTAGCCGTCCGGATTGATCCGCGCCAATGCCGCCTCGCGCCGTTTCAGGCTTTCGGCCGGCCAGTGTTCGGAGCGGCGGTAATATTGCGGGAAGGCCGGCGTTTCCTGGGGCAGGACCACCCAGGGCTGCTTGCTCTCGGTGTAGATGTGGATATCCGGCGGGCAGGCGTCCGGATCCTCCAGCGTGCCGACGCGCACGAAGCGGAAGGCGGGACTGGAATAGACGCTCCACAGGGCGATCTGGCAGGTCGGGCAGCGGCTGACGACCTGGCCATTGCCGCTTTCGCTGGGAATCTCGATCTCGGCGGGCGTTCCGGCGAGCAGTTCCACCTCGCCGGCCTCGATCAGCGCATTGAGCGCAAAGGCCGAGCCGGTTTCGCGCTGGCACCAGCGGCAGTGGCAGCAATGGACGAAAAGCGGTTTCGCGTTGAGCCGGTAGCGGACTTCGCCGCACGTGCATCGTCCGAGCATCGGACCCTCCCTGACATGGCCGACATGACAATCGGCCAATCGGCGGGCGAGATCAATCGGCGAGATTCGCGGGGCGCGCGCCCTCGCGAAGGCGGTTCAGGCGGATTTGGAGGACGCGGTCTTTTTCGCGGCGGAGGGCTTCCGGGAGGCGCGCTTCGGCTTCGGAGCCTCTTCGCGCGGACCGGCTTCCATGCGCAGCTTGCGCAGCCGCTCGGTCTTCTTCTCGCGGGCGGTCGCTTCGGCCTCGGTCATGGATCGCGCCACCGTGTTGGTGACTTCCCACTTGTCGTTCGCGCGCGTCGACGGCTTGAACAAGGTGTCTTTTGTCAGTTTCGACATGGATCTCCTTTCAGGGCGTCGGCCGGCGCGGCCGGGAATCCCGTCCGCTGCCGGTCATCGCCCGTCAGTCAGCGTGCGCCCGCTTCGCGCGGCTTGCGCTTCGGTCCGGGGATCAACCCCTCGCGCTGTGCCTGCTTGCGCGCGGCCTTGCGGCTGCGGCGAACGGCCTCGCCCTTTTCGCGGGCGCGCTTTTCGGACGGCTTTTCGTAGGCGCGGCGCGCCTTCATTTCGCGAAACAGGCCTTCGCGCTGCATCTTCTTCTTGAGGACCCGAAGGGCCTGGTCGACGTTGTTATCTCTGACGAGAACTTGCAATGGCTTCCTCACTTCGTTGGTGTTCGGGCGTTACCGAAGATGTGCAGTGCCCGGGGTGTTGCTGTTGTCCGCCTGTTTGGGCGAGGTATCTCCGACAGCTTCTATGTCGTCTTCCTGGGCGACGCGCTCATGGCGTTCCTCTTCGCTGCGCATGCGGTACTGGCAGGTCCCGTTTTGCGGCGGCAGCAGACCGACGATCTCGAATGTATCCGGCGTCTTGAGCGGCATTCCGGACCGGCTCTTGAACCGGACGGTCTGGCCTAGCGGATAGCGATGTAGAGCCATGGTCATCTTTCCAGGAAATGAAAAAGCGGGGAAGCGCCCCCGCTTTCGGTTTCGGCCGGATCCCGGGCCCTCCGGACGTCAGCGTCCGGAGCGGTCGGATCCGCACGAAATCAGAGCGCCTTGAGATTGGCGGCCGAGGTGCGGCCATCACGGCCGGTTTCGAGTTCGAACTCGACCTTCTGGCCCTCGACGAGGCCGCCGAGACCGGCGCGATCGAGTGCGCTGATATGGACGAAAACGTCTTTGCTGCCATCTTCCGGCTGGATAAATCCAAAGCCCTTCTGGCCATTATAAAACTTCACTGTACCAGTCTGCATATAAGTAGTCCTCAGACGAAAATTGCCGCGCCGCGAGATTTGCGGACGCGATCCACTATCGAAAATTGGAAAGATATTGGCGGGTCGAAAGCTTGTGACGCCGCGAATAGCCAAACCTGGCCAAGTAAACGATGCCCGTATATAGGCGCAAATCCGGGAAAATTCAAGCAGATACGCGGATCGGCGGTCCGGGCCGTCCCGGAGCACCGTTCGCGCGTTTGCCGAGCCGGCGGCGCAACGCCCGGACGATGGGCGGGTTCAGCCGGGTGCCGCAGCGGCAAGCCGCGGCCACAGCGGTTCGGAAAGACGTCGATCATCCGGTTCCAGGTTTTGCCTGACCGGTCAGAGGGCGCCTTCGTCGGCCATCGACGTGACCTCGGCGACCACGCCGTTCGATACGAGGCACCGCCAGGGCGCGCGCTGCGGTCCGACGCCGACCATCACCAGCGTGTTGGCTTGCGAGAATTCCGAGCTGGTCACGATGACGCTGTTGCCGGTCTGCTGCGCGACAGCCGACAGGCAGGCGGTCTCGTCCGCGGCGCTGCCGGTGCGCATCGGCGCCGATGCCGCCATCGGCGGGCTGCCGCTTTCCATGGATGTCTCGGAACAGGCGGTCAATCCGACGGCGACAAAGCTGATTGCGGCGACGCATGCCGCGATCAAAAGCACGGAGCCCCGATTGCCCTTTTTCATTCTCTTTCCTCCCGGCGAAGTTCCAAACAGAAGACTGCGAACCCAACCCTCGTCAGGCTAGCAGCACGCGGCGCATTTGAAACAATGAAGCGCGAGTTACGCTAGGGAAGGTTGGTGCGGATATTTTCCTCGACGGATACAATGCGCGCGTCCTCTCTCCCGCCTGCGGGGAGGGACAAAGGGCGGGGTGCGCCGCAAAGCGCAAAGAAAACCTTCCGGAATCTCGGCATTGCCGCCCGCGCGGAAAAATTTCCCGTCGTCGGCTTATCCACCGCTCTCCGGCTTCCCTTACCCTTCTCCCGCCCGAGACGTGGAGAAGAAGGCGGATGATTAACTGGGACATGGCGATTGCCCGCAACCGCAATGCGCTTCTGCGCATCGTGGAAGTGCTGTTCGCCATGGCCGGCCTCGCCGAGGGTGAAATCGCGGCGACACTGCCGCGCCATCTGCGCAACCACATCCTGCGCATCCTCCGCCCCGCCGAAGCCGCCGTCCGGCGTCTCGTCATCATCGCCGCGCGCAGCCTTGTTGTGGTTGTGAAACCGCGCCGGCCCACCACCACAACACCATCCACCACAACAGACCACACACGGGCAAACCCGCCGCCGTCCCGGCGCTCCCCCTCATCGATCCGCTGAAGCGTTTCGATTTCCGCCCGCGGAGACGCCGCGCGAAATCCTTCCCGCGCATCAGCGTGATCGGGGTTTCCGAGCCACGCCCGATCCCCGAGGGCTGGTTTCCCTCGCCCGACGACGAGCTCGACGCCGCGCCGATCGGCCGCCGGCTGCGCATGCTGAAACGCGCGCTGGACGATCTCGACGGTCACGCGAAGCGTTTCGCCCGCTGGCGGGCCCGGCGCGACCTCGGCCTCAACCGCTCGCCCCGCTTCAATCCCATGCGTCCGGGCCGGCCGCCGGGCTACCGCAAGCGGGCGTTTCATGAGGTCGACGACGTGCTGCGCGAATGCCATGCGCTGGCGCATGACGCGCAGCGGCTGGACACGTCGTGAGCCGCCGGGGACCCGGCGCGTGCGCGGGTGACGCCCTATCGCGAATATTTGATGAACGGCGTCAGCTTGCCGATGCGGTCGTAGAGCTTGCGCGCGGTTTCGTTGAAGTCCTGCGTCAGCCAGTAGACGTTCGGGCAACCTTCCCTGTCGGCGGCCGCATAGACCGCCTCGATCAGCGCCCGGCCGATGCCCGTGCCGCGCACGTCCGGGTCGGCATAGAGGTCCTGCAGGTAGCAGACATTCTCGATGCGCCAGCCATGCCGGTGGAACAGGTAATGCACCAGTCCGACCGGTTTGCCGCCAAGCGTCGCGATCAGGCCGCGGATACTCGTTCGGCGCGCCTTCATTGCCGGCCAGCATGCGCTCGAAAGAGGATTTGTAGACCTCTTCGGGCACCGAGGATTCGTAGAACTCGAGATAGGCGGTCCACAGCCGGCGCCATTCGGTCTCGTCGCCGGCTTCGAGGGGACGGATGACCAGCTTGTCAGACATTGCGGTGTTTCCCGATTTCGGAGAGGTCGTAGGGCGTGGTCTGATAGACCTGATTGATCCAGTTGCCGAACAGCAGGAAGGCGTGGCTGCGCCAGCGGTTGAGCGGCTGGTTTTTCGGGTCGTTGTCCGGGAAATAATTCTTCGGCACATCGATCGGCGTGCCGTTTTCGACGTCGCGGAAATATTCCTCGGCCAGCGTCGTCGAATCATATTCGACATGATTGAAGATGTAGAGCCGGTTGCACTTCTTCTCGGAGATCAGGCAAAGGCCGGTATCGTCGGACTCCATCAGGATCTCCAGCCCCATGTCGGGCGTGATGTCGTCCTTGCGGACCTCGGTCCAGCGCGACACCGAGATCTGGAAGTCGTCGGAAAAGCCGGCGAGATAGGGCGAGGCCGGCTTGAGGTTGCGGTGGCGGTAAACGCCGAAGGCTTTCTTTGTCGAGCGTGTATTTCGGCACGCCGTGGAAGTGCCAGATCGCCGCCATCGCGCCCCAGCAGATGTTGAAGGTCGAATGGACATGGGTCTCGGTCCAGTCGAGGATCTGCGTCAGCTCGTCCCAATAGGTGACCTCCTCGAAGGGCAGGGTCTCGATCGGGGCGCCGGTGATGATGAAGCCGTCGAACTTGCGGTGCTTTATCTCGTCCCAGGTGTGGTAGAAGGAGATCAGGTGATCTTCCGGCGTGTTCTTGGCCTTGTGGCCGCCGATACGCACCAGCGTCAGTTCCACCTGCAGCGGCGTCGTGCCGATCAGCCGGGCAATCTGGGTCTCGGTCTTGATCTTGTTCGGCATCAGGTTGAGCAGGCCGATCTGCAGCGGGCGGATGTCCTGGCGCAGCGCCGTCGTGTCGTCCATGACCATCACGCCCTCGCGCGCAAGAATGTCGCGGGCGGGAAGCTGGTCGGGAATACGGATCGGCATTGTCGAAACTCCAAAACAAAACCGGCCAACGGGATTTGCCGCTGCCGGTCCGGATGGGATTTTGCCCTCGGCCCTTTTAGCGACTTGTTTAACGTGGCTGCAAGCCGGCCGGCCAAATCACCACGTCGAATTCAATAGGCCCGAACGTTTTCGCGGTCAACTCGCATGCGGACCGGCGCTGAACCGAGATATGTCATTGCCGCGATTTCCCGGCGGGTGTATTTTGAAGGCTCAACTCGCATTCCAGGGGCAAGGGCACCAACCGGCCGGCAAGACGGTCGTGTGCGCGGCGCGTCCCGTGGCCCGCACACCCGTCCTTCCGGCCGCCTCACAGCGAGGCAGCAACAAGGGAGAACGGCCATGGCAGTCGCTCTGACTATCCAGGAATATCTCGACGACAATCACATCCCGTTCGAGGTGATGAAACACAGCAAGACGGCAAATGCCCACAGAACGGCAGAAGCCAGCCATATCTCCGGCGACAATCTGGCCAAGGGCGTGGTCCTGAAGTGGGACGACAGCTTCATGCTGGCCGTCGTGCCGGCATCGCGGCAGATCGATCTTGAGCGAATCCGCTCGATGGTCGGCGACAATGTCCGGCTGGCGACCGAGGAAGAGGCAAGCATGCTGTTTCCCGATTGCGACACCGGCGCGGTTCCGCCGCTCGGCGTGCCGTACCGGGTCAGCTGCGTGGTGGACGAACGGCTCGAAGGCCGTGACGACATCTATTTCGAGGGCGGCGACCACAAGAGCCTCGTGCATGTCGCGGGCGACGAGTTCGGCCGGCTGATGTACGGCGTGCCGCACGGGCGTATCTGCGGCTGACCGGCGGCGCGGTTTCGATCGCGCGAAATCTTTTCCACCTGTCCGGCGCGGCATGCGAAAATGCACGGGTGGAAACCGGGCATGGTCAACCCGATCGCGGGTCGGCTTTGATGCGAATCAAGGCCGGCGACGGCGCTTTCGCTAGGATCGCCGCAAATCGGAGACGGAAAATGACGGGCTGGAAAAAACTGGCCATTGCGCTGGGCGTGATCGGAGGCCTCGTTCACGCGGCACATGCCGGGCCGGTCGGCGATTTCGAGGCGGCGATGCGGCAGGCCTATGGCGATTATCGCGCCGCGCTGTTCGCGACCAATTCCGGCAATGCGGAAAAATCGACGGGTGCGATCGCGGGCTTCAAGGCGAAGTGGGATACGCTGGCGGGCGCCAACATGCAGCCGCCGCCGCAATATGCCGACGATCCGGACTATGCGGCGACGATGGAACGGGTCTCGGAGATCGCGGAGACAGCGGGCGGCCAGGCGAAAGACGGCAAGCTTGCCGAAGCGCATGAAACCCTCGAAGCCATTCGCAACGAGATCGGCGCGCTGCACGAACGCAACGGCATCGTTTCCTTTTCCGACCGCATGAACGCCTATCACGCGAAAATGGAAGAGATCCTCGGCAAGGATTATGTCGGCTTCGATGCGCAGGGCATGAGCATGCTGTGCGAGGACGCCGCCGTGCTCGGCTATCTCGCCGAACAGATCTCCAGCCATCCGCCGGCGGACGCGTCAAATCCCGCCTTCGGGAAACTGCTTTCGGCGATGATGGACAGCGTGACCGCGCTGACGGCGGCGGCCCGCGACGGCGACGCGGAAGCTGCCGCGGCGGCCGTAAAGGGGCTCAAGGTCCCCTATTCCAAGCTGTTCGTGAATTTCGGCTAAGACAAACAGCGCGGGTACGAGCCCGCGCCTGGCCGTTGCGCTGGCGGGCAAGAAGGGCGAGCCGTTCGAACAGGTGCGCGCCGTGCAGTTTCGGCAGGGCGTTTTTGACGGACTCCTCCCCTGAAAATGTCGCTCCATGGCTTGAAGCAGCCTAAGGGCGCGCCGGCGGGATGGCGGCGAGGGGGCCGAGGTTCAGCCAGCGGCGCAAGCGGTCGCGGGCGGCCCTGTCGCCGATCACCTCCAGCCGGTCGGCCGAGATCGCCTTTTCGAGGGCGAGGTCGCCGCGCACGATGTAGATGATGTCCGGCAGCGTGCAGGCGAGATAGAGGTCCACGTCATAGCCGGGATCGCGCACGCAGAGTTCGCATTTGCCGTTTTCGTTGACGAACCAGTAGATGTCGTCGCCTTCGACCTGGTCGGTCACATGCAGGCGGACGACGGTGCGGCCCGGTCCGAAGGCGTCGGCGAGGACACTGCGTTCGAGGGTCCAGATCAGCAGGCTCAGGTCGATCTCGCCCTCGGCGAGTTCGCGCCGCGACCATCGCTGTCCCCAGCGGCCCAGCAATTCGATGACCGGCACGAATTCGCGGCCCTGTTCGGTCAGGTGGTAGGTCGCTCCTCTTCCGCCGGGACCGCGCCGCCTCTCCACGACTCCCTCGGCCTCAAGCTGTTTCAGGCGGCGGCTCAGCATGGTCTGCGACATCAGCGGGACGCCGCGCCTGATCTCGGAGAAATGCGTCGCGCCCGCCGACAGGTCGCGGATGATCAGCGGGGTCCACCGCTCGCAGAACAGTTCGGACGCCTTGGCGACGGGGCAGAACTGGCCGTAGCTCTTCATGGCACCTTCCTCCTTCGGTCAGAATACCAAGGGCCGGCTTCGGACGGTTAGTGCATTTTCTGCACTATTTCGTGAGCATCCGCATTCCTAGTCTCGTCGCGGGGCGACCAAGGCGAAGGAGACGGAACATGCAGACCGACCTGACCAATCCAGCGACAAACGACAGCGAACGCGGGCAGGTTTCGACGAGCGCGGCGGAGATCTACGACCGGTTCTTCCTGCCGGCGCTGTTCGCCCGCTGCGCCGCGCCGGTGGTCGAGGCCGCCGGGATCGCGGCGGGGGACAGGGTGCTCGATGTCGCCTGCGGAACCGGTGTGCTGGCGCTCGAGGCGAGACGGCGGGGCGCCACCGTCACCGGTCTCGACCGCAATGCGGGGATGCTCGCCGTCGCCCGGACCAAGGCGGGCGACATCGACTGGGTGGAGGGGATGGCCGAGAGCCTGCCCATGCGGGATGCCACCTTCGACGCCGTTGTCTCGCAATTCGGCCTGATGTTCTTCGAGGACCGCGTCGCGGCGCTTCGCGAGATGCGGCGCGTGCTGAAGCCGGGCGGGCGAATGGCGGTCGCCGTGTGGGGCGGCGCTGAAGGACACGCCCGGTTATTCGGCGATGGTGGAACTGCTCGACCGGCTGTTCGGCGCCGAGACGGCAAGCGCGCTGAACGCGCCCTACTGCCTCGGCGACACGAATGCGTTGCGGGCGCTTTTCGCGGAAGCGGGCATGGCCGATGCGCAGATCGTCCGGCATGACAGCGTGGCGGAATTCCCCTCCATCGCGGAATGGGTTCACACGGACATCCGGGGATGGACGCTGGCGGACGCGATCGACGATGCGCAATACGCGCAGCTACGACGCGAGGCGCAGACGGCGCTGGCGGCGTTTGCCGGGGAAAACGGCACGGTGCGGTTCGCGCATCCGGCGCTGATCGTGACCGCCGGCAAGTGAACGATCAGGCGCCGCGCTGGCGTGCGAGGAATGCCAGCCGTTCGAACAGGTGAACATCCTGCTCGTTCTTGAGCAGCGCGCCGTGCAGCTTCGGCAGGGCATTCTTCGCGTCGGCGCGCAGCGTTTCCGGTTCGACGTCGTCGGCGACCAGCAGGCGGATCCAGTCGAGCGCCTCGGAGGTCGACGGTTTCTTCTTCAGCCCGGCGACCTCGCGGATCTCGTAGAACCGCGTCAGCGCGGCGCGCACCAGGTTCTGCTTGATGCCGGGATAGTGGACGTCGACGATCGCCTGCAGCGTCTCCATGTCCGGGAACTTGATGTAGTGGAAGAAACAGCGGCGCAGGAACGCGTCGGGCAGTTCCTTCTCGTTGTTGGAGGTGATGATGACGATCGGCCGATGCTCCGCGCGGATCGTCTCGCCGGTCTCGTAGACGAAGAACTCCATGCGGTCGAGTTCCTGCAGCAGGTCGTTCGGGAACTCGATGTCGGCCTTGTCGATCTCGTCGATCAGCAGCACGGATTTCTTGCCGGCGGAGAAGGCGTCCCACAGCTTGCCGCGCTTGATATAGTTGGAAATGTCCTCGAAGCGGGGATCGCCGAGCTGCGAATCGCGCAGGCGCGAGACCGCGTCATATTCGTAGAGGCCCTGCTGCGCCTTGGTCGTCGATTTGACGTGCCACTCGATCAGGTCGAGACCGAGCGCCGCGGCGACCTGCTTCGCAAGCTCGGTCTTGCCGGTGCCGGGCTCGCCCTTCACCAGCAACGGGCGCTCGAGCCTGATGGCGGCATTGACCGCAACGGTGAGATCTTTTTCGGCGACATAGGCATCGGTGCCTTCAAACAGCATGCTCTGGTTCCTCGATATTTTCGAACGGTCTTAGAAGCCGAAGCCGAATGGGGCAAGCACCTGCATGGGGCAAGCACCTGCATCCCGGCGGCCTCCCGTCTGTGACGGATCGCACATCGCCGACGCGCGGAAACCGGTATCCCGTAATGACCGGGGCTGGGGGCACTGCCACTACCCGGTGGCGGGGGGTTCCGCGCAGACCTTGATGCCCCATGGAAAGCGTGGGACCTCCCAACCAGCCGCAACAGGCGCGGCTAGCGCGTCGGTACCGGTTCGGGGCCGCGATAATCGTAGAAGCCGCGACCGGTCTTTCGGCCGAGCCAGCCGGCCTCGACATATTTCACCAGCAGCGGGCAGGGCCGGTACTTGGAATCCGACAGGCCGTCATGCAGCACCTGCATGATGGAGAGGCAGGTATCGAGACCGATGAAGTCCGCCAGTTCGAGCGGGCCCATCGGGTGGTTGGCGCCAAGCTTCATGGCGGTGTCGATCGCCTCGACGGACCCGACGCCCTCGTACAGCGTGTAGATCGCCTCGTTGATCATCGGCAGCAAAATACGGTTGACGATGAAAGCCGGGAAATCCTCCGACACGGTCGTCGTCTTGCCGAGCGAAGCGGCATAAGCCTTCGACGCCTCGAAGGTGACGTCCTCGGTGGCGATGCCGCGCACCAGTTCGACGAGCTTCATGCGCGGCACCGGATTCATGAAATGGATGCCCATGAAGCGCTCCGGCCGGTCGGTCGCCGAGGCGAGCCGCGTGATCGAGATCGACGAGGTGTTGGAGGCGAGCATGGCTTCCGGTTTCAGGACCGGACACAGCTTGGCGAAGATCGAACGCTTGACCTCTTCCTTCTCGCTTGCCGCCTCGATCACGAGATCGCAATTGGCGAGATCGTCGAGCGCGCCGGCTGTCGTGATGCGCGCAGCCGCGTCGCTGGCGTCGCCGGCATCCATCTTGCCGGCCTTTACCGCGCGGTCCATCGCTTCGACGACCTTGGCCTTGCCGTTTTCGGCATTTTCGAGGGAGATGTCGTTCAGGATGACATCATAGCCCGCCGTCGCGCTGACCTGGGCGATGCCGCAGCCCATTTGTCCGGCGCCGATCACGCCGATTGTCTTGATAGTACCCGTCATTTTGTTTCCCGCAGGTTGACCGCCGCATTTTTCCCGCATTGTGCGATTGCTGCGCTGCAATGTAAACCGGGATTGTGGCGAAGCGGCCATGATCGACCAAGATAATGGCGGTCGTGCCGCAGTGCCGGATCAGCGTGGATCGAGACCGAGTTCGAGACGAAGCTTGCGGGTAAGTTTCGCGGCAACGAGGCGGTGGCTTTCGCGCAGGTAGTCCTTCAGCGCCTCGTCGTCCATCGTTTCGGCACTCACGCGCTGGATCCAGCTCATGCCGCGCGAGGCGAGATAGGGCGCCGGGCGCAGGCCCTGACTGTTCCTTCAGAATGTCGAAGGCGAGTTCGGAGACCTTGAATGTGACGGCAAGTTCGTCGCCCAGGCTCCAGCCGGCGATGGCGAAAACCTTGCCGCCGACTTTCCAGACATGGGCGCCGCCCCATTGCACGACGTGGGTCGTCTGGGGCAGGCCGGCGCAGAATGCGTTGTAGGTTTCGATCTGCATGCCGACACGCTAGCCGATTTCCCGAATCCGACCTAGTCGATGAACTCGACCGTGACTCCCTTGGTGACGAGTCGCGCCAGTTCCGCGGCGTCCCAGTTGGTCAGCCGGACGCAGCCATGCGAATTGGTTTTGCCGATGCGGTCCGGTTCAGGCGTGCCGTGGATTCCGTAGGTCGGTTTCGACAGGGCGATCCAGATCGAACCCACTGGCCCGTTCGGCCCGGCGGGATGGTCAGGACGCTGTTGTTGGAGCCCTGCACGAAGTTGATCTTCGGATTGTAGGTGTAGTTCGGATCGAAGGCGACGCGCTCCACCTGCACTGTGCCGGAGGGCGACGGCGTGTCGGAAGAGCCGATGGTGGCGGGATAGGCGGCGACCAGCCGGCCGGACTCGTCATAGGCGCGCACCTGCTCTGCGGCCTTGTCGGCCTCGATGCGGACGACTGGCGTGTCGACGTTGCGGCCGACCGCGGCGACACGGATGACCGTGCCGGGCTGGTAGAAATTCACATCGGGATTGAGCGATTCCAGATAGTTCGCCGCCATGTGGAAACGCTCCGCCAGCATCTCCAGCCGGCGAGGTGTAGGACATGGCGGGAAGTTGGGCCTTCTGGGCATAGTCCTCCGGGATCGATTGCGCGAAGGGCCCGGCCGCATCCTCGGGCGTGATCGTGTATTCGCGCGAAGGCCTCGCCGCCCGTGCGGGCGAGTTCGGCGTCCAGCGTCGCCGCGTCGGAGGGATCGATCAGGACCCCGGTCGCGTCATAGGCCGCGGCGATCGCCTTCCTGACATTGCTGCCCATCCGGCCGTCGATCACGCCGGGCGAGAAACCCTCGCGGTCGAGCAGGACCTGCAGCCTGGCGACGAGCGGGCCGGCTGACAGATCCGAAGGCAACTCCAGGCGCGGGATCGCGGCACGTTTCGGTCGGCGGTCTGCGGTTCCTTCTGCCGGCGTCTTGCCGATTTGCGGAGCGGGCACGATGTTCGGCTCGTCCGAGGGCGGTGAAATTTCTTCCGGCGCGTCCAGCCTGCGCTCGGCAAGCAATTCGTCGAGGTGCGGATTTCGCCGGCTCGCCGGTTTGCGGCGGATGCGCCAAGCGGCGCGCGTTCGACCGTTTCGAGGGGCGCACGGAACCGGTCGGCGGCGGATTCGGGTGCGGGCTGTCGTGCGGGCTGCGGAGCGGGCGGGAACGCGTTGACGTCCGGACCCGGCCGGGCTGGCGCGGAGCGGCGGCAGGACGCGTTCCAGCAGGTTGCGGAGCGGCTGCGGTTCCTCCACGGCGATGATGCGATTGGTGCGGCGGTCGAAATAGACGCGCCGGCCGTGCCGGTCGACGAAGAAGCCGACATCCGACTGGGCCACCTGGTAGGAGGCGCCTGCCGTTTCGGCGGCGACAGGTGCCGCGGCAGCGGTCGTCACGAGGGCGGCGAGAAGGCCGGCTGAAAAGAAAGGGTGCATTCGGAGTTCCCAAAGACGTCGCAGGGCGCAGGCGGAAAACCCGCCGCGCTGCGATTCGTTTCGTCCCTGCGGATAGATGATTCGTGCAGAATCACGGCGTTAAAATGACTGACCCGGCACGAGGCCGGGTCAGTTGCAGTTATTTGAGCGGCTGTCAGGCGGCCTGGTCGGCCTCGATGTCGGCGGCCGAAGCGACCGTCTTGAAGTTCAGCCGGTCGGAGCCTTCGAGCACCTTGACGGTGGAGCCGTCGAGGATTTCGCCGGACAGGATCAGCTCGGCGAGCGGGTCCTGCACCTCGCGCTGGATGACCCGTTTCAGCGGGCGTGCGCCATAGGCGGGATCGTAACCCTTGTCGGCAAGCCACTGCAGCGCGGCTTCGTCCAGCTTGAGCACGATCTTGCGATCCGCCAGCAGGTCTTCCAGCCGCTTGAGCTGGATCGCGACGATGCGGCCCATATCCGACTTCTTGAGCCGGTGGAACAGGATGACCTCGTCCACGCGGTTGAGGAATTCCGGCCGGAAGGAGGCGCGCACGACGTTCATCACGTCATCGCGCACGAGTCCGACATCCTGGTCCTCGGTGAGGTTGACCAGATATTCGGAACCGAGGTTCGACGTCATGATGATCAGCGTGTTCTTGAAGTCGACCGTGCGGCCCTGGCCATCGGTCAACCGGCCGTCGTCGAGCACTTGCAGGAGCACGTTGAAGACATCCGGATGCGCCTTTTCGATCTCGTCGAACAGGATCACCTGATACGGGCGGCGACGCACGGCTTCGGTCAGGGCGCCGCCTTCCTCGTAACCGACATAACCGGGCGGTGCGCCGATCAGGCGGGACACGGAGTGCTTCTCCATGAATTCGCTCATGTCGATGCGCACCATCGCGTGCTCGTCGTCGAACAGGAAGTCGGCGAGCGCCTTGGTCAGCTCGGTCTTGCCGACGCCGGTGGGGCCGAGGAAGATGAACGAGCCGATCGGCCGGTTCGGATCCTGCAGCCCGGCGCGGGCGCGGCGGACCGCCTTGGAGACGGCCTGGACGGCTTCGCCCTGGCCGACGACCCGCTCGGCGAGATCGTCTTCCATGCGCAGCAGCTTGTCGCGTTCGCCTTCCAGCATCTTGTCGACGGGCACGCCGGTCCAGCGCGAGACGATATGGGCGATGTGGTCCGGCGTGACGGTTTCCTCGACCATCGAGCCGGTATCGACTCGCCGTGCTGCTCGGCTTCGACGAGTTTCTTTTCCAGGTCAGGGATACGGCCATAGGCCAGTTCGCCGGCCCGCTGGAACTCGCCCTTGCGCTGGGCGGAATGGCGAGTTCGTTGCGCGCCTCGTCGAGCTGGCGCTTTCAGGTCGGCGGCGGTGCCGAGCTTTTCCTTTTCGGCCTGCCAGGTTCGCGGTCAGGCGGTCGGATTCCTCTTCGAGCCCGGACAGTTCCTTCTCCAGTTTGGAGAGGCGGTCTCGCGACGCAGCGTCCTTCTCGACCTTCAGCGCCTCGCGCTCGATCTTGAGCTGAATGACGCGGCGGTCGATCTCGTCGAGCTCCTCGGGCTTGGAATCGACCTGCATGCGCAGCCGTGCCGCCGCCTCGTCGACGAGGTCGATCGCCTTGTCGGGCAGGAAGCGGTCGGTGATGTAGCGGTTCGACAGGGTCGCGGCCGACAACCAGCGCGGAGTCGGAAACGCGCACCTTGTGGTGTTGTTCGTATTTCTCCTTCAGGCCGCGCAGGATCGAAACCGTGTCCTCGACAGTCGGTTCGTCGATGAAGACCGGCTGGAAGCGGCGGGCAAGGGCGGCGTCCTTTTCGACATGCTTGCGGTATTCGTCGAGGGTAGTGGCGCCAACGCAGTGCAGTTCGCCGCGGGCAAGAGCCGGCTTCAGCAGGTTGGAGGCGTCCATCGCGCCATCGGACTTGCCGGCGCCGACAAGCGTGTGCATCTCGTCGATGAACAGGATGATGCCGCCGGCGGCCGCCTGGACCTCGTTCAGGACGGCCTTCAGACGCTCCTCGAACTCGCCGCGATATTTCGCGCCGGCGATCAGCGAGCCCATGTCGAGCGCCATCAATTGCTTGTCCTTCAGGCTCTCCGGCACGTCACCGTTGACGATTCGCAGGGCGAGGCCTTCGGCGATGGCGGTCTTGCCGACGCCGGGTTCGCCGATCAGGACGGGGTTGTTCTTGGTACGGCGCGACAGGACCTGGATCGTGCGGCGGATCTCGTCGTCGCGGCCGATCACAGGGTCGAGCTTTCCGTCGCGGGCATCGGCGGTGAGATCGCGGGCATATTTCTTCAGCGCATCATAGGCCTGTTCGGCGCCGGCGCTGTCGGCGGTGCGGCCCTTGCGGATGTCGTTGATCGCCTGGTTGAGGGCGGTCGGCGTCACGCCTGCCTTGGAAAGGATTTCGGAGGTCTTGGCGGATTTCTCCATTGCCAGCGCCAGCAGAAGGCGCTCGACGGTGACATAGGTGTCGCCGGCTTTCTTGGCGATTTCCTCGGCGGTGTTCAGGACCTTCGCCAGAGGCTGGGCCATGTAGAGCTGGCCGTTGCCGCCCTCGACCTTCGGAAGGGCGTTCAGCGCGGCCTCGACACCGAGGCGCACGTCTTTCGGCGTGCCGCCGGCGCGCTCGATCAACGACGCGGCAAGGCCTTCCGAATCGTCGACAAGGACTTTCAGGAGATGTTCGGGGGTGAATTGCTGGTGATCCTGCCCGAGAGCGAAAGTCTGGGCGGATTGAATGAAACCGCGGACGCGGTCGGAATATTTATCAAGGTTCATATCGGTCTCCAATCGACCGGACAGCCTTTGCGAAGCGCTGCCGGATCATCGTTGACGGGTTCCCGCTAAGCGGCAAACCACTGTTCTGGCTGGATATGGTGACTTGATAGGGGGAATAAAAGAGGGGCGCGGACGGCGCGGCAAAAAGAAAGACCCGCAGCGGAATTCCGCGGCGGGTCCTTGATGGGATCAGGGTCGCGTATTGGCGAAACCGATCAGGCTTCGGCCGCTGCCGATTCGTTGCCTTCTGGCTGGGCTTCGGCGCTTTCGGTCGCCGACTCGTCCGGATTGGGACGCGGCTTGCGAGGCCGGCGCGGCGTCGAGCGGCGAGGCTGGCCGGAAGCGGCCTGTTCCTGTTCTTCCAGCGTGACCTCGACCGGCGTCTCGCCGATCACCGGCTGCGGCGCTTCGGATGCGTCCTTGCCGTTTGGTTGTGCATCGCCGTCCGGCTGCGCTTCGCCGTTGGCGGCTCCCTGCTGCCTGTCGCGGCCGCGACGGCTGCGCTGCTGGCGGTCGCCGCCGTCGGGGGCAGCGGCGGCCTCGGTCGCGTTGTCGTCGTCGTCGGAATCCTGGTCGTCCTGCCCGCGTTCCTCGCGCTGCGTCTGCATCTGGGCCTGGGCGGCCATGATGATCCGATTGTAGTGCTCGGCGTGCTGCAGGTAGTTCTCCGCCATGACGTTGTCGCCGGACGAAAGCGCGTCGCGGGCAAGCGTGGCATATTTGTCGGCAATCACCTGTGCATTGCCGCGGATCTTAACGTCCGGGCCGTTGCTCTCGTAATTGCGGGAAAGCGGGTTTTGGTTACGCCGGTTGTTGCCGCCACTATTGTTGCGGTTACGCTGGCGGCGACCTTGCTGTTGTGGTCTCATCAGACTCTCATGTTGTCATTTACGGTGCATACAGTGCCACAGGATGCGCATTGCTCCTGTCCGTGCCGTGACAAGGTTTTCCCCTTAACCTCATCCGGGCATACAAATTATTTGTGTGCGTGCCTTGTAGCCGATCTCGCACAATAGCCGGCGGAAGGCGGTGTCCTCACGGGAACGTTCAGTTTTTCCGTTGGGTGTCGGACTGGCGGCTAGGTTTCACTTTACCGCCGCTATGTAGGTAGCGTTCCAATGCTGCATTGCCAAGTGTTTTTTCACAAAATGGCACAAGTTCATGTCATTTCACAAAAAAAAGTGCCCGGTCGTGCCCGGAATAGTCCCTTCTTTCGCCGGTTTTGCGGAACTTCGCCCGTTCGAAGAGATTGGTCACCTGCCGATTCTGATCATGGCCGATTTCGACCGCAAGGGCGCCGTTTTCGTCCAGGAACATGCGTGAACGTTCCGCAAGGACGCGATAGGCGTCCAGCCCGTCACCGCCGCCATCGAGGGCGCGAAGCGGGTCATGTTCGCGCACATCGGCGTCAAGTTCGGCGATTTGCGCACTGCGAATATAGGGCGGGTTGGAGACGATCAGGTCGTATCGGCCCGTGATCGCGTCGAACCAGTCGGACCGGACCGTCTCGAAACGATCGGCGAAACCGAGCGCCTGGGCGTTCGTTTCGGCGGCTTGCAACGCATCGACCGATATGTCCGATCCGGTCGCGACGGCGCCGGGGATTTCCGACAGAAGCGCGAGCGCAATGGCGCCGGTCCCGGTTCCGATGTCGAGGATCCGGCAGCGTCCGGTCCGGTTTGCGGTTTCCTCCGCAAAGGGCAGGACGAGATCGACAAGCGTTTCGGTGTCCGGCCGCGGCACGAGCGTGGCCGCGTTCAGTTTGAGCGGCAGGCCGTAAAACTCGCGTTCGCCAATGATGCGATGAACCGGTTCGCGCGCGAGCCTGCGCTCGATGCATTCGTCGAGGCGGCGGATCTTTTCGACCGGGATCAACCGGCCGGGTTCGGTGATGCGCGACAAAACGGTGGCGCCCGTCGCGTATTCGAGCAGCAGGCTGGCGTCGAGATCGGGCGAGGGAAGGCCGGCGTCGGCAAGACGCCGTTTCGCATTGCGGAAGAGTTTCTCGACCGCTTCCGGTGCGATCGCCTCTTTCACGCCGGTTCCTCCGTCAGCAGTTTCGCCTGGTGATCGGCGATCAGGGGCTCGATGACGTCGTCGAGGTCGCCTTCCATGACGCGGTCGAGCTTGTAGAGCGTCAGGTTGATGCGGTGATCGGTGAGGCGCCCCTGCGGAAAATTGTAGGTGCGGATGCGTTCCGAGCGGTCGCCGGAACCGACCTGCAGCCGGCGCGATTCCGCGCGCTCGTCGGCCGCTTTCTGGCGCTCGGCGTCATAGAGGCGGGCGCGCAGGATTTCCATCGCGCGGGCGCGGTTCTGGTGCTGCGACTTCTCCGATTGAAGGACGACGATACCGGTCGGAATATGGGTGATGCGCACGGCCGAATCCGTCGTGTTGACGTGCTGGCCGCCGGCGCCGGATGCGCGCATCGTGTCGATGCGGATGTCCTGGTCGCGGATATCGACATCAACATCCTCGGCCTTGGGCAGGACGGCGACGGTGGCGGCGGAGGTGTGAATGCGGCCGCCGGCCTCGGTTTCGGGGACGCGCTGAACGCGGTGGACGCCGGATTCGAACTTCAGGCGCGAGAACACGCCGCGTCCGGTGACCATGGCGATGATTTCCTTGTAGCCGCCGGCGTCGCCCTCGGAGGCGGAGATCACCTCCACCTTCCAGCCGCGGTTCGCGGCATAGCGCTCATACATGCGGAACAGGTCGCCGGCGAAGAGAGCGGCCTCGAGGCCGCCGGTGCCGGCGCGGATCTCGAGAATGGCATTCTTGGTGTCGGCTTCGTCCTTGGGCAGGAGCAGAACCTGTATGTCCTTGCCGAGAGCCTCGAGCCGTTCCTCGATTTCGGGCAATTCCAGTTCGGCCAATTCGCGCATTTCGCCGTCGATCGTCTTGTCGGCGAGCAATGTCTCGAGATCGTCCCGTTCGGACAGGGCAGCCTTGTATTCGCGGATCCTGGAGACGATTTCCTCGAGATCGGCGTATTCGGACGCCAGCTTCACATAGGTCTCGCTGTCAGGACCACTCGCCATCTGGCTTTCCAGCATGGCGAAACGCTTGACCATCTGGTCCATCTTGTCGGCGGGGAGTTCAATCATGCGGTTGGGGCGCGTGGCCTGTCATCAGTTATAGGGAATAGCGTTCTCGTCCGCGAAGTCACGGAGGATAGACTGCATATCGGATGATCCTCGGTCGTTTTCAATCGCCGCGTCGATGATCGCGGTCAGGGCGCCGAGATCGGTCGCCAGCAGCGCTGCCTTGACCGGTCCGATCGAGGCGGCGGACATGGAGAGGTCGCGGATGCCGATGGCGACCAGCGCCAGGGCGGACAGCGGCTTGCCCGCCAGTTCGCCGCACAGCGTCAGATGCGTGCCGTTATGTTCGGCGGCGACGGCGACGGTACGCAGGGCGCGCAGGAACGGCCGCGACAGCGGCTCGAAACGCGAGGAGATCTGCGGATTGCCGCGATCGGTGGCCGTCATGAACTGGAACAGGTCGTTCGATCCGATCGAGACGAAGTCGACGGCTTTCATCAGGGCGTTCAGGTCGAACAGCAGCGACGGCACTTCCAGCATGGCGCCGACCTTCAGCCGCGTCGGCAGGCCATGGCCGAAGCGCGACAGGTGCTGCACCTCGCGGTTGATGATGGCGCGCGCCTGCTCGATCTCGCCGACATCGGTGACCATCGGCAGCATGACGCGCAACTCGCGCCCGGCCGCGGCCTTCAGGAGCGCACGCAACTGGGTCCGGAACAGGCCGGGGCGGTCGAGCGACAGGCGGATGGCGCGCCAGCCGAGAGCCGGGTTTTCCTCCTGCGGCACGCTGCGGAAATAGGGAAGCACCTTGTCGCCGCCGATATCGAGCGAGCGGAAGGTGACCGGTTTGCGTCCGGCGGCGTCGAGCACGGACCGATACAGCGTCTCCTGCGCCTCGGCGCGCGGAAAGGTCTCGGCGATCATGAACTGCAGTTCGGTGCGGAACAGGCCGATACTCTCGGCTCCCGATTCATCGACCTGCGGCAGATCCACAAGCAGGCCGGCATTCATGTGCAGGTGGAAGGTCTGACCGTCCCTGGTCACCGACGGCTTGCCGCGCAGATCGCGGTATTCCTGCTGGCGGCGGGCGCGGAACCGGACCTTTTCCGCGTAGGCGGTCTCGACATCGGGTTGCGGACGCAGATGGACGTCGCCCGACAGGCCGTCGACGATGATGGGGTCGGCGTTTTCCGACAGGGCGACCACGCCCTTGGCCTGGCCGACAACGGGTATGCTCATCGCGCGGGCGACGATCACCACATGGCTCGTGGCGGCGCCGTCCTCGAGAACCAGCCCGCGCAGGTTCTTGCGCGGATAGTCGAGCAGTTCGGCGGCGCCCATGGTGCGGGCGACGATGATCGTGTCGGCGGGGAGTTTCTCCTCGCGCGAGGCCACGTCCTCGCCCAACAGTTCGCGCAGCAGGCGATTGGCGAGGTCGTCGAAATCGTTCATGCGCTCGCGCAGATAGGGATCGCTGACCGCGCTCATGCGGGCGCGCATGTCGCTCTGCACCTTCTCGACGCTGGCTTCCGCCGTCAGGCCGTTGCGAATCGCTTCTTCGAG
This sequence comes from uncultured Alphaproteobacteria bacterium, assembly GCA_963712205.1. Classification (GTDB taxonomy): domain Bacteria; phylum Pseudomonadota; class Alphaproteobacteria; order Rhizobiales; family Rhizobiaceae; genus Oricola. Next base: position 609,916 of record CAVQHF010000012.1, read on the forward strand.
ACGGCGCACCCAGCCCTTGTCGTGGGCGAACATGCGGTAGCTTTCCAGCACGTCGCGATGCTCGCCCTCGAAGGCGATCTCGCGGCGCGACAGCATGTCGTCGATGGTCAGGCGCAGCGAACTCAATGCCGAGGCGAGGCGCTCGACCTCGGTTTCGCTGTCCTCGTTGAAAAGATCGGTAACGACGATGCGCGGCTCGTGCAGGACCACGTGGCCAAGGCCAATGCCGTCTGCAAGCGCGCGGCCGCGGGTCACGACCGGGCGCGTCAGATCGAGTTCGATGCCGCCCTTGGAAAGGCGCTTCAGGTCACCTGCCGCGATCAGTTCGCCGAGCACCATGGCGACGGTCTCGAGCGCTTCGACCTCGTCGTCGCCATAGGCGCGATGCGCCTCGTTCTGGACGACGAGCACGCCAAGCGTGCGTCCGGCACGCAGGATCGGCACGCCGAGGAAGGAGTTATAGACCTCCTCGCCGGTCTCCGGCAGATATTCGAAGGCAGGGTGTTTTTGCGCCTCGGCAAGGTTCAGCGGGCGGGCCGACGACGCAATCGTGCCGACGAGGCCCTGGCCAAGGCGCAGGGCGGACAGGTGCACGGCGGTCGGATTGAGGCCAACGGTGGCGTAGAGTTCGAGCACGCCGTCGGCGCGCAGGACATAGGCCGAGCAGACTTCGGCCACCATGTTCTGGGCGATCTGGCGCACAATTCGATCGAGCCGCTCCTGCGGATCCATCGGCTCCGCCATGATCTCGCGGAGACGTTTCAGGAGGACCCGTGGTCCGGCATCCGCCTCACGTAGCAACGACTTCTCCCTGAACGCATCAAATGTCGCGTCCGGATCACCCGGACGCGGAAGACAAAGGCATAGCCGCCTGCACTAGACCTTGTCGAGACCGTAGACGTTATGCAGCGTGCGCACGGCCAGTTCGCACCAGTCGCCGTCGATCAGGATCGAGATCTTGATTTCCGACGTGGTGATGGCGCGGATGTTGATGCCCTTTTCCGCCAGCGCCTTGAAGGCCGACGCCGCAACACCCGCATGGCTGCGCATGCCGATGCCGATCACCGAGACCTTCACCAGCCCGGTTTCGGACTGCACCGCGCCGTAGCCGACATCGTCCTTCACGCTTTCGAGCGCCCGCAACGCCTTGTCGACGTCGCCGCTCGGCACGGTGAAGGTCATGTCGGTGAACTTGCCGTCGGACGACACGTTCTGCACGATCATGTCGACATTGATGCCCGCCTCGGCCAGCGGGCCGAAAATTGCGGCGGAAACGCCCGGGCGGTCCTGCACGCGGCGCAGCGAGATCTGCGCTTCGTCGCGGGTGTAGGCAATGCCGGTCACATTCTGCTTTTCCACGATCTCATCCTCATCACAAATCAGCGTACCCGGCGGATTGTCGAAATCGTCCATTCCGGGGGCGTCGGGCGCTTCGAAGCTGGAGCGCACGAAAGTGCGCACATTATGCACCATGGCGAGTTCGACCGAACGCACCTGCAGGACCTTGGCGCCGAGCGATGCCATTTCCAGCATTTCCTCGAAGGAGACTTTCGCCAGGCGCTTCGCCTTCGGCTCGATGCGCGGATCGGTCGTGTAGACACCGTCGACATCGGTGTAGATGTCGCAGCGGTCGGCGTGGACCGCCGCGGCGATCGCCACGGCGCTGGTGTCGGAGCCGCCACGCCCGAGCGTGGAGACGCGGTTGTCGGGACCAATGCCCTGAAATCCCGCGACGACCGCGACCTGGCCGATCCTGAAGCGTTCGATCAGCCGTTCGCCGTCGATTTCCTTGATGCGGGCCGCGCCGTGGGCGTTGTCGGTCTTGATCGGGATCTGCCAGCCCTGCCAGGAGCGGGCTTCGACTCCCATCGATTGCAGCACGATCGCCAGGAGGCCGGCGGTAACGAGTTCGCCGCTGGCGACGATGGCGTCGTATTCGCGCGCGTCATGCATCGGCGAGGCGGCACGGGTCAGTTCGACGAGTTCGTTGGTCTTGCCGGCCATGGCCGAAACGACGACCGCGACCTCATGGCCGCAATCGACCTCGCGTTTGACGTGCCGCGCCACATTGCGGATGCGATCAAGATCGGCGACGGACGTGCCGCCAAATTTCATGACGATGCGGGCCATGGCGGGTGATTTGCTCGACGGTTGCTCTGTTTGGTGCGGTCGGGCAATGCCCGGCGGGTCGGGCGCTCCATATCGAATTGCGGTGGAAGCCGCAAGTTTGGCTTTGGTCGGCATGCGGCGGCGCGGCCCCTTGACTTGACGGCCGGATCGCCCGAGTTGGAGGGCGAAGCAGGAACGGGACGATCGATCATGGACAGCGCAGCAACGACAATCGACGCCGGGGAAGTCGATCGCTTCTCGCGGATGGCGGCGGACTGGTGGAACCCGACCGGCAAGTTCAAGCCGCTGCACAAGTTCAATCCGGTACGGCTTTCCTACATTCGCGACACCGTGATCGAGCATTTCGGTATCGACGGATCGGCGCCGAAGCCGTTCGCGGGCCTGCGTTTCCTGGATATCGGCTGCGGCGGAGGGCTGTTGGCGGAGCCGATGGCGCGGCTCGGCGCGCAGGTCGTCGGCGCGGACGCGTCGGAAACCAATATCGAGATCGCCAGGCTCCATGCCGTGCAGTCGGGTCTTGAAATCGACTATCGCGCGACGACGTCGGAAGCGCTGGAAGCCGAGGGCGAGAATTTCGACGTGGTTCTCAACATGGAAGTGGTCGAGCATGTCGCCGATGTCGACATGTTCATGAAGTCCTGCGCCGCGATGGTGCGGCCGGGCGGGCTGATGTTCGTCGCGACCATCAACCGGACGCTGAAAGCCTATGGAATGGCGATCATCGGGGCGGAACACATCCTGCGCTGGCTGCCAAGGGGCACGCATCAATACGAGAAACTGGTGACGCCGCGGGAACTGGAGGTGGCGCTTGCCGGGACCGGCGTCGACATCGTCCGCCGCTCGGGCGTCAGTTTCAATCCGCTGGCCGACGAATGGCGGCTCTCGCGGGACATGGACGTCAACTACATGGTGGTTGCGACGCGCCCCCGCTGAATGCGGATCGCATTCAGTTCATGTCTTCGGGCAGATCCGGCAGGGGCATGATCTCGACGCCTTCCTCGAGCAGGCCGGTGACTTCCTCGACCGTCGCCTTGCCATAGATGCCGCGCGCATCGGTCTCGCCGTAATGGATCTTGCGCGCTTCCTCGGGGAAACGGTTGCCGACGTCCTCGCCGCTCTTGCGCACCTCGCGCGCCATTTCGCGCAGTTTGGCCATGATTTCGCGCTGCGCCGCATTGCCGATCGCAACGGCGACTTCCTCGCGCTTGCGCGCGGTCGCGACGCTGGGCGCCATCAGGGCTTTCTCGACATGATGGGAGCCGCACGAAGGGCATTCCAGAAAACCGCGTTTTTTCTGGGTATCGAAGTCGCCACTGTCTCGGAACCATGCCTCGAAATCGTGGCCCTGATCACATCTGAGCGAAAACTTGATCACGGTTTTGCTCCGGTTGAGCCCTTCAGCTTACATCAACGAGATTAAACGGTCGTATATTCCTTAAATTGGGGATTTTCTGCCGCGCTTCAATGACGGCGCCGATATCGAGGTCGGCGACGATCACGCCCGGTTCGTCGTCATCCTTTTCGGCGAGGATGCGGCCCCACGGATCGATAATCAGGGAATGGCCGTAGGTCTCGCGTCCGTCCGCATGCGTTCCGCCCTGTGCGGCGGCGATGACAAAGGCGCCGTTCTCGATCGCGCGGGCGCGCAAGAGAACGTGCCAGTGCGCTTCGCCCGTCTGGCGGGTGAAAGCGGCGGGAACGGTCAGGATTTCGGCTCCCGAAAGCGCCTGGCGCCGGAAAATGTCGGGAAAACGAACGTCGTAGCAAATGGCAAAGCCCAGGCGAGCGCCCTCGACATCGATCGTGACGGCGCGGTCGCCCGGTTCGTAGATGGCGGATTCGCGCCAGCTTTCGCCATTGTCCAGATCGACGTCGAACATGTGGATCTTGTCATAGGAAACCAGCTTGCGCCCGTCCGGGCCGAACAGGAAGGCCCGGTTCGCCACCTTGCCGTCGCCGCGGTCGATCGGCGTGGAGCCGACATGCAGCCAGATGCCGAGTTCGGATGCGAGCGATGCGGCGGCGGCAACGATCGGATCGTCGTCTTCGGCGAAGATCGCCTCGAGCAGCGCGGCGCGGTTCTTCTGGATCAGTCCGGTCATTTCCGGCGTCTGGACATAGGCGGCGCCCATCGCCGCCGCCTCGCGCACGAGACGTTCGAACGCGTCGCGATTGTCAGAGATGCTGATCCCCGAGCGCATCTGGACGGCGGCGCATGTCAGCGTGCCGGTCATCGATCGGCTCGCAGAATCGGATCGAGCTTGCCGGCGCGATCGAGCGCGTAGAGTTCGTCGCATCCGCCGACATGAAAGTCGCCGATGAAGATCTGCGGGAAGGTCGATCCGCCGTGGGAACGCTGGATCATTTCGCGCCGGAGGTCCGGCTTCAGGGTTGCGTCATGCTCGACAAAAGAAACGCCCTTCTTTTGCAGAAGGCGCTTTGCCGCCGTGCAGAATCCGCAAAACTGGCGCGTATAAATGGTGATGTCAGCCATCGGAACTGTCCTTTCAGATACCGCTATATATGTGCGCTGCAGCATCGTGAAAAGACCGCCTTATGTCGCGCCGTGGCCATGCGTCCAGCCGGAGAAATGCGGCACGACGCGCGAGAAGGTGAGAACATCGACATGGGCGGCACCGGCACGCAGAAGCGCCTTCGTCGCGGCCGAAATCGTCGCCCCGGTGGTAAAAACGTCGTCAACGAGCAGGACATTGCGCCCCGCCACCGCGATTTCGCCTTCCGCCGGCACACGGAACGCGCCGCGCACGTTGACCCGGCGTTCGGTGGCGGTGAGACCGACCTGCTGGCGCGTTGCCTTCACGCGCTCAAGCGCGCCCGGCGCGAATGCTATCCCGGAGGACGCCGCAATGGTCCTGGCGAGCTCGGCCGACTGGTTGTAGCGGCGCGCAAGATAGCGCCGCGCATGCAGCGGCACCGGAACGACGACATCGCTTTCGTCGACCAGTGCGCGGCCGGCGCGCAACATCCAGTTCGCCATCCACGGCGCGAGTTCGGTCTGGTCGCCATATTTCAGCCGCTGCACCAGTTGCCGGGCGATCCCGTCATGCAATACGGCTGCCCGCGCGCGGCGGTACGGTGGCGGATCGGCGAGCGCCTCGGCGCTGATCATCCTGTCGCCGAAATCGTGCTGAAACGGCGCGCCGGTGATTTCGCAAACCGGTTCGGCGATGAAATGCAGCCGGTTCCAGCAATGCGGGCAGAGCGTTCCACGCGCGGCGACACGCATGCGGCATGCGAGGCAGGTGTCGGGAAACAGCACCGAACCGACGAGACGGCTTGCCTTTTGCGCCAGGTTTTGCATGTGAGCCACCATCGCCGAGCAACGAAACGCAATTACTGTTACAGAAGCGGCCATGAGCGTCAAAACGATCATCGACCTGAAGCAGGTCCTGGCCAACCAGCGCCGGGCTGCGAGACTCGGCACCGAAGGGGCGGATTTCCTGTTCCGCGCGGTTGTCGACGATCTCGCGCTCAGGCTTGCGGCGGTCACGCGCAGCTTCGAACGCGGCGTCCTGTTCGTTCCGCCGGCCGCGCCAGCGATCGCAGAGGCGCCGATTGCCGCGATGGAGCGGCGTGAGGTTCCGGCAGGCGCGGACAACGAGGCGCTCGGATTGGAGCCGGAGCGCTACGATCTTGCCGTCAGCCTGCTGACGCTGCATGAGACAAACGATACGCCGGGCATCCTCGCGCAGATCCGGCGCGCATTGAAGCCGGACGGGCTGTTCCTCGCCTGTGTTCCGGGCGGCGATACGCTCGCCGAATTGCGTGAAAGTCTCCTGTCCGCAGAAGTGGAACTCACCGGCGCGGCGAATGCGCGGGTGCTGCCTTTCATGGATGTTCGCGATGCCGGCGGCCTGTTGCAACGGGCGGGATTCGCACTGCCGGTCACCGACACGGAAACGCTTACGGTGCGCTACCAAACGATGTTTCACCTGATGCGCGATCTGCGCGCGATGGGAGCAACGAACACGCTGCAGTCGCGCAGCCGGGATTTTGCGACGCAGGCCCTGTTTCACACGGCGGCCGAACACTACGCGCTGAACCATGCCGACGCCGACGGGCGAATTCGCGCGACTTTTACCTTCGTCTGGATGTCGGGCTGGGTTCCGCATGAATCGCAACAAAAGCCGCAGCGGCCCGGCAGCGCGACGAAACGCCTGGCCGATTTCCTCGGCGACAAATCCGGCGGGTCGTGACCCTAGATCTTGTTCATAGTCTTGGTAATTTCTGAATTATTGTTCGACCAAAGCCACTCGACCGCATCGAGAGCGGTTCCGATTCCGCCGACAATGACGATCGACAATACGGTGACGATGATTCCGTATTCCACGGCGGTCGCACCAGTTTCGTCCGTCAGGAATTGTTGAAACACTGAACTTCTCCCACAACGTGTTAACGTTTTACCGGGAGAAAGTTAACGCGCTGTTCTGTGCAGGAAATGCCCGATTCTATCCGAATACTATGTAAGTGAAAGGTTATCCTGGCTGATTAATCAGCAGTCACCGGTTTTCTCACCATTTGAATGAATTATGCACATCGAGCTCGGTGTCGTCTGCAATACGCTTCGCCGGACGGTATATTGCTGCATGTTGCCGCGGACCGTCCCGGTCGCCGTCCGGTCAATGCCGCCGTAAATGGCGGAAGCGCTCAGGGAGGAATTGCTTTCACGGTCGAGGAACGGCGTGAGAAAAAGCGCGATGGCAATCGCGAGGGACCCGAAAAGAAGCGTGATTCGGAGCATGCCCTGACCGGCTTCACTGACTGTCGAAGCGTTGTGTGGCCGGATTTCGGCCCAGTCCCGATCATCGCGCATGTTTTACCCCTTTTGACGGTGAGACAATCCCCAATGGTCATGCGTGTAAACACGCGCTGACTTCATTTAGCATCGCATTTTGTAATAAATGATTGATTAACGACGTTTGTTAGCGATCGCTAAAGCTTAGAGCAGATCCTGAAGGATCGGGATCAATGGCATATCGGCCGGCGGCATGGCGAAGTCGCGCAAGGCCCCTGCGCGCACCCATTTCAGTTGCTGGCCTTCGCGCGGCATCGGGATTCCCTGGTATTTCCGGCACACGAAAAGCGGCATCAGCAGGTGGAAGTCGTCGTAATCGTGGCTGGCGAAGGTCAGCGGCGCGAGGCACGGCTGCTCGGTGATGATCCCGAGCTCCTCGTGCAATTCGCGCACCAGCGTGTCTTCCGGCGTTTCACCGGTTTCGACCTTGCCGCCGGGAAATTCCCACAGGCCAGCCATCGACTTGCCTTCGGGGCGACGGGCCAGAAGGATGCGGTTGTCGGTATCGAGCAGCGCACAGGCGGCAACGAGAACCAGCGGTTTTGCTGCGGGATCCGTCATGGTGCGGTTCAGTCGCCCTTCTGGCGGTAGGCGTAGGTGTAGACCGTCTCGAAACCGAGCCGCGAATACAGGTTCACGGCCGTCTTGTTGGAGGACATCACCTGCAGCCAGGCGCGCTGGGCGCCCTGGGAGGCGGCCCAACGAAGCGCTGCGCGCACGATGGATCGGGCAAAGCCCTTGCCCTGCTGGTCGGCGCGCACGGCGATGTCGAACAGACCGGCCAGATCGTTGTCATGGACGCAAAGCGCGGAGGCGACCGGGCCCTTGTCGTCTTCGAGGACGAACATGCCGCTCGGCGGACGAATCGATTCCACGACCTCGGTCAGTCCGGCCTTGCGTTCGACGTCTTCGCCGCGAATGGCGATCGAGGCGTCGACATAGCGGCCGACATCCTGCAGCGGGATCTGATCCAGCCCGCTGTCGAGATCGATGTCCTGAAGCCTTGCGACCATGACCTTCGTTTCGTCGAAGCGGCGCCAGCCATGGGCGTCGAAATGGGCGTTGAGCTGCAGCGGTGCGAGCGGCGACAGGCGGAAGACCAGCGGGCGGCCATAGGCGCCGAAGCGCTTGGCGGCACGCGCGATGCGGGTATCGATATCGCGATGGTCTGCCGGGTCGAGCGGGTTGACCGAATTCAGCCGTTTGGACGGGTGTCCGGCGGTCAGACGGACGGCCCAGCTGCCGTCATAGTGAACCGAGGCCGCGGGCCATGCACGGAAGCCGACTGCTTCGAGGCGCCGTACAAGCGCGAGATCCGTCACGGCTTCAGCTCCTGTAGTCGCCGTTTATGGCGACATATTCCTTGGTGAGATTGCATGTCCACGCGGTGAACCGCCCTTCGCCCATGCCGATATCGGCACGGATCGCGATCTCTTCGTTTGTCATATAGGCGCTGGCTTCCGCCTCGGAGTAGGCTTCGGCCCGTTCGCCCTCGCTTGCGACGAGCAAGCCGCCGAACCAGATCGCCAGCCTGTCGCGGTCGGCGGGCTCGCCGGCCTTGCCGACGGCCATCACGACGCGGCCCCAGTTGGCGTCCTCGCCGGTGATCGCCGTCTTGACCAGCGGCGAATTGGCGATCGACATCGCAATGCGCTTGGCCGACGCGTCGGAGACGGCGCCGGTCACGTCCACCCGCACCAGCTTGGTCGCGCCTTCGCCATCCTTGACGATGTCGAGCGCAAGCGCATGCAGGCACTCGGCGAAAGCCGCGGCGAAATCCTTCAGGCGCGGATCGGCAGGATCGCCGATTTCGGGCGCCCCGCGAGACCGTGCAGCACCGGTCGCGAAGGCGAGCAGCGTGTCGGAGGTCGACGTGTCGCTGTCGACGGTGACGGCATTGAAGGTCGTCGGCGTATGGCGTGACAGGAGGTCCTGCAGAACCGCGGCGGAGACCGGCGCGTCGGTCGCGACATAGGCCAGCATGGTCGCCATGTCGGGCGCGATCATGCCGGCGCCCTTGGCGATGCCGTTGATCGTCACGTCGGCGTCGCCGAGCCGGACCGTCCGCGTCACCATCTTCGGGAAGGTGTCGGTCGTCATGATCGCGTGCGCGGCATCGGCCCAGCGCCCGCCTTTCGCGTCTGCGACCATGCCATCCAGATGACGTTCGAAATGGACCGGATCGAGCGGCTCGCCGATCACACCGGTCGACGACAGAAAGACCTCCGATTCGTCACAGCCGGCGGCTTGCGCCGCTGCCCTGGCGGCGATGGCGGTGGTGTGGCGGCCCTTCTTGCCGGTGAAGGCATTGGCGTTGCCGGCATTGACGACGAGAACGCGCGCTTTTCCGCCCGGCAGATGCGCTCGGCACAGTTCGACAGGCGCGGAGGGGCATTTCGACGTGGTGAACACGCCGGCAACGGCGGTTCCCGCGTCGAAGACCATCGCCATCAGGTCGACGCGGTCCTTGTACTTGATGCCGGCCTTGGCGGTTGCGATGCGCAAGCCGTCGATGGCCGGCATCTCGGGATAGGATTTCGGAGCGAGGGGCGAAATGCTGGCGCTGGACATGGTGCCTCGGAGCGAAGTTACTGCGCGGGTTGCTGCTGCATCTGTGCCGCGTTGGCCTTGTCGTATGCTTCCTTCAGCGCCGGATCGGAAATCTCGATCTTGGCCTCCGAACGCAGCGAGTTCAGGAGATTGAAGTAACGTTCGCGCAGAAGCACCGAGCGAATCTGGTCCTGAACGTCGGCAAAGGCGGGCGGCTGGACCAGGCGCTTGTCCTCGAGCTTGATCACATGCCAGCCGAACTGGGTCTTCACCGGCTTTTCCGTGTAGGCGCCGACATCGAGCGCGAAGGCCGCTTCCTCGAATTCCGGCACCATGCGGCCGCGCGTGAAGTAACCGAGATCGCCGCCATTGGGGCCGGTCGGGCCGGTGGATTTCTCCTTCGCCACGTCCTCGAATTTCGCGCCGGCGTCGAGCTCGGCGATCACCGCTTTTGCCTCTTCCTCGGTCTTCAGCAGGATATGGCGCGCGCGCACCTCGTTTTCGGGCGGCGTGGCGGCAACTTCCTTGTCATAGCGCGCGCGCACTTCCTCGTCGGTCACCTTGTCGACCACTTCGGCGCGGAAATACGCATTGTGCAGGGCGCGCTGGCGCAGGAATGCCAACCGGCTCTTGAATTCGTCGGTCTTGTCGAGGTCCGCGGCTTCGGCTTTCTCGGCCAGCTCGCGGATATCGACGAGGGCGGTCAGCGCAGCGGCGCGGCGGCCTTCGGGGGGAACCTGGCCGAGCTGGTCCTGCAGATCCGAGAGCGTCATGGCGAGATCCTGTTCGGTGATCGGCTGGCCGTTCAGCGTGGCGACAACGTCCTTGCCATCCTGTGCCGCGACCGGAAGAGCCAATGCGCAGGAAGCCGCGAGCACCAGGATCAGGCGTGCCGCGATCGGCTTGGCGGACGCTGCGGAAAGGGAACGGGACGGACGTGAAAGCTGCATAGAGAACTCGCTTTGTTGCGGATAATTGGTTCACCTTGTTGTGACCGGGACGCGCCGGGATTCACCGCGTTTTGCGGTTCGGGGCAGCGTTGACATCACTATTTGCCCCTCTTATCTGTCCTTTGCTATCGCGTCCACCTCCGAAAAGCGGGAACGCCGGGCGAAGTAGCCCAGCAGGATAGACGCCAACACGTTTTACAAGGGCCGCCGGATTTGTTGCGGCCAGCCTTAAAGAGAGGACCATTTGCATGGTCAAGTTCGGCGGCCTAGCCCGCAAGATTTTCGGTTCCGTCAACGAACGCCGTCTGAAGTCGCTGCATCCCAAGGTTGCCGCCATCAATGCGCTGGAAAGCGAGATCGAGGCGCTGAGCGATGACGAGCTGCGCGCGAAAACCGCGGAGTTCCGCGCCCAGTTGCAGGACGGCAAGACCCTCGACGATCTCCTCGTTCCGGCCTTCGCGGTCGCGCGTGAGGGCGCCAAGCGGGCGCTCGGCATGCGGCCCTTCGATGTGCAGCTGATCGGCGGCATGGTGCTGCATGACGGCTCGATCGCCGAGATGAAGACGGGTGAAGGCAAGACGCTGGTCGCGACCCTCCCGGTCTACCTGAACGCACTGGCCGGGCGCGGCGTCCATGTCGTCACGGTCAACGATTATCTCGCCCAGCGCGATGCCGAGTGGATGGGCCAGCTTTACAGGTTCCTCGGGCTTACCGTCGGCGTCATCGTGCATGGCCTCGACGACAGCGAGCGCAAGGCGGCCTATGACTGCGACGTCACCTACGCCACCAACAACGAACTCGGTTTCGACTATCTGCGCGACAACATGAAATACGAGCGCGCGCAGATGGTGCAGCGCGAGCATGTCTACGCGATCGTCGACGAGGTCGACTCCATCCTGATCGACGAAGCGCGCACGCCGCTGATCATCTCGGGTCCGCTCGACGACAAGTCCGAACTCTATATCGCGATCGACAAGTTCGTTCCGATGCTCGCTGCAGAAGACTACGAGATCGACGAGAAGCAGCGTTCGGCGACCTTTACCGAGGAAGGCACCGAGAAGCTGGAGCGGATGCTGGAGGAGGCCGGCCTGCTGAAGGGCGAGAACCTTTACGACGTCGAGAACGTCGCCATCGTCCATCACGTCAACAACGCGCTCAAGGCGCACAAGCTGTTCCAGCGCGACAAGGACTACATCGTCAAGAACGACGAAATCGTCATCATCGACGAATTCACCGGCCGCCAGATGCCGGGCCGCCGCTATTCGGAAGGCCTGCACCAGGCGCTCGAAGCCAAGGAACACGTCGCGATCCAGCCGGAAAACCAGACGCTGGCCTCGGTGACATTCCAGAACTATTTCCGCATGTACGACAAGCTCGCCGGCATGACCGGCACGGCGTCGACGGAAGCGGAGGAGTTCGGCAACATCTACGACCTCGACGTCGTCGAGATCCCGACCAATCTTCCCATCCAGCGTCTCGACGAGGACGACGAGGTTTATCGCACGGTCGAGGAGAAATACGTCGCCGTGGTGATGGATATCATCGCCAGCCAGCAGAAGGGACAGCCGGTCCTCGTCGGCACGACCTCGATCGAGAAGTCGGAAATTCTGTCCTCGATCCTGAGCGACACCAAGCAACTCAAACAGATTCGCCAATCGATCCAGGGCCGCCTCGACGCCATCAAGGAGGGCAAGGAGCCGGAACTGCGCGAACATCTGGAAACCACTCTCGCGAGCCTCGACCCGGCCATCAAGGCCGGGGGCGTCACGCACGAGGTGCTGAACGCACGCCAGCACGAGCGCGAGGCTTTCATCGTTGCCCAGGCGGGCGTTCCGGGCGCCGTGACGATCGCCACCAACATGGCCGGCCGCGGTACGGACATCAAGCTCGGCGGCAATCTCGAAATGCGCATCGAGGCGGAACTCGCGGACATGCCCGAAGGCGAGGAGCGCGACCGCCGCGTCGCCGAGATCGAGGCCGATATCGAACGGCTCAAACAGCAGGCGCTCGCCGCCGGCGGCCTCTACGTGCTGGCCACCGAACGGCACGAAAGCCGGCGCATCGACAACCAGCTGCGCGGCCGCTCCGGCCGCCAGGGCGACCCCGGCCGCTCGAAGTTCTTCCTGTCGCTGCAGGACGACCTGATGCGCATCTTCGGCTCCGACCGGATGGACGGCATGCTGCAGAAGCTCGGCCTGAAGGACGGCGAGGCGATCATCCATCCCTGGATCAACAAGGCGCTGGAAAAGGCGCAAAAGAAGGTCGAGGCGCGCAACTTCGACATCCGCAAGAACCTGCTGAAATACGACGACGTGATGAACGACCAGCGCAAGGTCGTCTTCGAACAGCGCAAGGAACTGATGGACGGCACCGGGCTGTCGGACACGGTCACCGAAATGCGCCACGAGGTTGTCGAGGGGATCGTCACCAAGCACATTCCGGAACGTGCCTATGCCGACCAGTGGGACGTCGCCGGCCTGAAGGAATCGACGATCGCGCTGCTCAATCTCGATCTTCCCGTCGATGAGTGGGCCGCCGAAGAGGGGATCGCCGAGGACGACATCCTGGAGCGGTTGCGCGACGCGGCGGACAAGGCCGCGGCGGACCGGGCGGAACGCTTCGGTCCCGAAATCACCGATTATGTCGAGAAGTCGATCCTGCTGCAGACGCTCGATACGCTTTGGCGCGAGCACCTGGTCAATCTCGACCATCTGCGTTCGGTCATCGGTTTCCGCGGCTATGCGCAGCGCGACCCGCTGCAGGAATACAAGCAGGAAAGCTTCGAGCTGTTCCAGGCGATGCTCGCCAATCTGCGCCAGGCCGTCACCGCACAGCTGATGCGCGTCGAGATCGTTCGCGAGCAGGCCGATGCGCCGCCGCCGGAATTGCCGACGATGGAGGCCCATCATACCGACGCGACGACCGGCGACGACGAGTTCATCGCGGCCGAAGCCGAATACGGCTCGGCCATCGCGACCGGCCAGGTTGCCGCGGAAGACCGTGACCCCGACGATCCGTCGACATGGGGCAAGGTCGGTCGGAACGAGGCGTGTCCGTGCGGTTCCGGCAAGAAATTCAAACATTGCCACGGGGCTTTCGCGACCACGGCCTGATCCGCGTGCAAGGCGAACGCTTTCTTAAATCCGTTGCGCTATTTCGATAGCGAATTAGACGGATAGCGGAACACATCGCCTTGCGATTTTCAGCAGTCGAAACAGCCGAAAACCTGCTGTCGGCCCCGATGTTCGAGCGGGTGGTGCCGCTTGCGCGCCGATTCGACGTGATGTGGAGCGGTGCCGACGAGACGGCCGTCGCCCAGCGGATTTCGCTCATCGCATTCGCGATCCGCATCGTCAGCGCCGGTATCGCCTTCCTCTCGCAGGTGGTGATGGCGCGCTGGATCGGCACCTTCGACTACGGCATCTACGTCTTCGTCTGGACGGCAATGGTCATTCTGGGCAGCCTGTCGTGTCTCGGTTTCCAGACTGCCCTGATCCGCTTTCTGCCGCTTTATCGAAAAACCGGAGATCTCGAGCATCTGCGCGGGATCCTTTTGACGAGCCGGCTGTTCGTTCTCGCTTCGGCGACGATCATCGCGGCTGTCGGCACCGGCGCGGTCTGGCTGTTCTCCGACGCGATCAAATCCTATTATGTGCTGCCGTTCGTGCTGGCTTTCACATGCCTGCCGATGGTGGCGCTCGGCGATGTGCTGGACGGAACGGCCCGGGCCAACAATTGGCCGGTTCGCGCGCTGACGCCGACATATATCGTCCGGCCGCTCCTCGTGCTCGCCTATCTGGGCATCGCGCATGGCCTGGGTTTCGAGGCTTCCGCCATGACGGCGGTCATCGCGGCGGTGCTCGCCACCTATTCGACGACGGTGACGCAGCTTTTCGTCGTTACGCGAAATCTCGACGCGATCTATCCGGCCGGCGCGCGCCAAACGGAATTCGTCCTCTGGGCGAAGGTCGCATTGCCGATTTTCCTGGTCGAAGGCTTCTTCTTCCTCCTGACCAATGCCGACGTGCTCATGGTCGGCATTTTTCGGCCGCCGGAGGACGTCGGAGTCTACTTCGCCACGGTGAAGATCATCGCGCTGGTGCATTTCGTCTTCTTTGCGGTCAAGGCAGGCGTCGCGCAGCAATTCGCCGCGCGCACCGGCATCGAGGATCGTGCCGAACTGCGCGATTTCGCGCGTCAAACCGTCAGCTGGACCTTCTGGCCATCGCTGCTGATCGGCCTCGCGGTGCTGGTCTTCGGGCGCTTCCTGCTGTCGCTGTTCGGCGAGGCTTTTGTCGAAGGGTATCCGCTGCTGTTCGTCCTGGTGGCCGGCGTCGTCGTACGGGCGAGCGTCGGGCCGGTGGAAAGCCTGCTCAACATGACCGGCAACCAGAATATCTGCGCCACGATCTTCGGCGCTGTCCTCGCCGTCAACGTCGCGCTGAACCTGATCCTGATCCCGGCCTACGGGCTCATGGGCGCGGCGATGGCCAATGCTGGAGCGACGTTTGTCGAAGCGGGCCTTCTCCTGTTCATGGCCTATCGCCGGATCGGTGTCGTGATGTTCGTATTTTCGCCGAAGCCGATGACGGGAGCGGCGTGATGGAAGTCCTGCCGGATATCGAACAAAACGTGCCGCTTGCCGGGTCATTCATGCTGTCCGGTATCGTCGGCGATCTTCCCCAACGGGCTTCTCCGCAGATGAGCCGGCTCTCCAAGGGCGACCGGCGGCTTGTCGTCTATCCGGCGAACAGCGGATTCGACATTCTGGACGATATCGACCGCGTCACCGACTATGCGCTGGAACCGAACATTTTCTTCACCCCGCGTTTTCTTGTTCCGGCGATGCCGCGCATCGACGACCGCCAGGTGCGGCTGATGCTGTTGCAGGACGGGGCGAAGGAAGAGGCCGAAACCCGTTTCCTGATGCCGTTTTCGGTCGAAAAATCCGGATTTGCCATCGGACCCGACGTGATCCGGGCCTGGGCCAACCCGATCGGCCCCTATGGCATCCCGATCGTGGAGCGCCGCGAGGCTTCGCAGATTTTCGACGACCTGCTCGCCACGCTGGCGGACGACGACCTGGCGCTGCCGAAAATACTCGTTCTGCCGGATATCATGATGGACAGCGTGACGATCACGACGCTGCGCGGCGTGGCGATCGGGCGCGGCCTGCCGGTACTGTCGACCGCGTCCGTGCAGCGGCCGTTCCTGAAAAGCGAGAAAGACAGCGTCGATTATTTCAAGGACAATATCCGCAGTCACAGCCGCCGCAATTTCGGCCGGCTGCGCAGGCAGCTCGAGGCGTCAGGTCAGTTCGAATACGAGATCGCGCGTGGCCCGGAGAGTGTGCGCATGGCGCTGGAGGAATTCCTGCTGCTCGAAAACGCCGGCTGGAAGGGGCGGCAGCGGACATCGCTCGCGGCCGACCGTTTCCGCGCCGCGTTCGCGCGCGAGGCGGTCAACAATCTCGCCGAGCGCGACCTTTGCCGTATCCATTCCTTCAAGCTCGACGGACGCGTGATCGCCTCGCTTATCGTCTTCGTGCAGTCCGGCCACGCCTGGACGTGGAAGACGACCTATGACGAAGGCTTTGCCCAGTATTCGCCGGGCACGCTCCTGATCATGCAGATCACCGCAACCCATCTCGACGACCCGAACATCCAGCTCACCGACTCTTGCGCGGTCGAGGACCATCCGGTGATGGCGCGGTTGTGGTCGGAGCGGCGCGAATTCGCCACGCTGGTGATCGGCTTGCGGCCGGACATGGACCGCGAGACGCGCCAGGTGATGTCGCAGCTGGAACTCTATCGCTCGACGCGCAATGCGGCGAAGACGGTGCGCGACCGCCTGCGCCACCTGATCCACAGCAACTAGAGTTTTTCGCCCGGCTCGTCGCGGATCTCGGCTTCCGCGCGTTCGCGAAAGATGCGGCGGATGACCTTGCCGGTCGTCGTCAGGGGCATTTCGTCGACGAAATCGATCTCGCGCGGATATTCGTGGGCGGAGAGACGCTGCTTCACGAAGGCCTGGATTTCGGCCTTGAGTTCCGGCGACGGTTGCGCGTCCGCCCCGAGCACGACATAGGCCTTGACCAGCTGGCCGCGGATCGCGTCGGGCTTGCCGATGACGGCGGCGAGCGCCACGTCGGGATGACTGACGAGGCAATCCTCGATTTCGCCGGGGCCGATACGGTAACCGGCCGAGGAGATCACGTCATCGTCGCGGCCGACAAAGAAGAAATACCCGTCCTCGTCACGAACGCCCTGGTCGCCGGTCAGCATCCAGTCGCCGACGAATTTCTTTTCCGTCGCTTCGGGATTGTCCCAGTATTCGAGGAACATCACCGGATCCGGGCGATGCACGGCGACCTGGCCTTGTTCGCCGGCGGGTAATTCGTTGCCGGCCTCGTCGATGATGGCGACGCGATGGCCGGCGACCGGCTTGCCCATGGATCCCGGGCGGATGACGCCAAGCGCATTGCAGGCCGACAGGACGAGATTGCACTCCGTCTGGCCGTAGAACTCGTTGACAGTCAGGCCAAAGGTGTCGCGGCACCAGGCAAGCGTTTCGCGGCCAAGCGCCTCGCCGCCCGAACCGATGGTGCGCAGGTTCAGCCTGTAGTTCCGCGCGCTCTCGCCCAGCGTCGCCAGCATCCTGAGCGCGGTCGGCGGCAGGAAGGTGTTGCGCACGCCGGCCTTTTCCATCAGCGCCAGCGCCCAGTCGGGTTCGAAACGCGGCGCGCGCGCGGCCACGACAGGCACGCCGAAAAAAAGGCCCGGAAGCAGGACATTCAGCAAGCCGCCCGCCCAGGCCCAGTCGGCGGGCGTCCAGAGCAAGTCGCCTTCGCGCGGCGGGAACTCATGATGGGTTTCCATGCCGGGCAGGTGGCCGAGAAGCACACGCTGCGCATGGAGCGCACCCTTGGGCTGACCAGTTGTGCCGGAGGTGAAAATCATCAGCGCCGGATCGTCCGGCCCGGTCTCCACAGCCGTGAAGCCAGGCGCGCCGTCGGCAACGAGTTGATTGAAATCCTCGGTGGCGTCGATGCCGTCGACGGAGACGACGGTGGCGAGCTGCGGAAACGCCTCCTTGATTGCGTCGAGCTTCTCCTTGCCGCCGGCATCGAGGAAAAGCGCCTTGGCGCCGGACAGGGCGAGCCGGTAGGCGATCGCATCCGGGCCGAACTGCATCGCCATCGGCACCGCGATTGCGCCAAGCTTGTAGACCGCCATGTGGGCGATCGCCGTCTCGGAGCATTGCGGCAGCAGGATTGCCACCCGGTCGCCGCGTTCGATGCCAAGGGCGCGAAGCGACGCGGCGAGGCGGTTCGATTTTTCCGCCAGTTCGCGGAAGGTCAGCGTTTCGGGCGCGTCGCCCGACCAGTCGATGATCGCCGGCTTGTCCGGCGTTCTTGCGGCCGGGGCGTCGGAACAGGCGATGCCGATATTGAAGGATTTCGGAATGTCCCAACGGAAGCGGGATATCAGGTCGTCATAGGAAACGGGATCGGCAGGCAGCATGGGAAACGTGATGCATTGTTCCCGAATTCAGTCAAGCGAATTGAGATTCGCACCGGGCCGATTGTCCGTCTCCCAGGGACGCGCGTCATCGCCGCCGCGCCTCCTTCGTCGAGGCCGGGTTCTCGGGGAACCGGAAGACGGCGCCAAGGCTCGCGACGTATCCGTCCGCTCCGCGTAAAGCGCCAGCGCATGGCACTCGCGCAGCACGTCGTCGACTTCATGAAACGGCCGCTTGCGGTAGCCGGGCGGGCGGCCGGGACGCATCGGACTGAAGCGAGGCGAGCGGTTGAGGCCGGGACCGTCGGGCGAGGGAATCCAGTCGTCGGGGATCGGGCGCGGTTCGGAAACGCCGATGACGCTGATGCGCGGGAAGGCCTTCGGGCGCCGCCGCGGCGGGCGGTTTCTGAGATATGCCGGCCGGTTTTCGAATTACCCGCCTGGGTGATTGTCCGCGAGGACCGCAGCGAGTCGCTGATTGACCCGATGCTCAGCTGGCTCGTGCAAGCCGTTTCCGGGCCGACCGCGCCAAGAGAGCGATGAGAGGATCCTGAATCCGGCCATTCACCGGGATTGCGACCCAATTTAACAGAACTTCATCCCAGAATGGCGAACAGGCCCTGATCAGACCAGGCTCCGCTGCAGCTTGGCCATACCGCCCAGCCAGCGGTCATAGTCTGCGACTTTTGCCCGCATGTATTTGGCCACTTCTTCATGCGGCAGGATCAGGAAGCGGTCTGCCTCGAGCGCTTCGATGGTGAACTGCGCCACGTCTTGGGCAGACATGACCCCGTCCATGGACTGCGGTCCGTCCGGTATGCCGCGGAGCATGGGCGTGTCGACACCCTGCGGGCAAAGCGCAAAAACCTTGATGCCGTCGTCCCGGTGCGTGATGGCAAGGTTTTCCGCAAACCCGATGGCCGCATGCTTCGTCGTGCCATAGACGGCGCTTCCGATCTGGTTCAGAAGACCGGCGGCCGAGACCGTTTGCAGGAATGCTCCGCCCCCGCGCTCCTTCATGAGGGGCACAAGAACACGCGCGGCACGGACATGCGCCATGACGTTGATTGCCCATGCCCGGTTCCAGACCTCGTCGGAAGCCGAAGCGGCATTGGCGAAGCCGGGATCAAACCCGGCTGCGATACCGGCATTGGAGCAAAAAAGATCAATCGGACCGACGTCTCGCTCAACCGACAGAATGAGGTCCTCGATTTGTCCGGCATCTGAAACATCGCAGGGTATGGCGGTGGCGCCGATAGCGTCCGCGACAGCCCGCGCGCCCTCGGCATCGAATGTCCGAGACAACGACATTCCGCGCGCCTGCCGCCGCAATTGTTTCGCACAGCGCCTTGCCGATACCGCTCGCGCCGCCGGTGACAACAACGATCTTGCCATCGATGTTCATGCTTTTCGATCCCCGCTATCGTGACACTGCCATCAACCGCGATTGTTTGGCCAGTCACGAATGATCCGGCCCGCGATGGCAAGAAGATTGCGGCCCTGGCGATCTCGTCAGGGTCCGCCATTCGGGCCACCGGCGTTGACACTGGACGGTTAGGGATACAGCCCGCAGCCGACCTTGGTGATCATCGCAGCGGCGGTCCGGTTTGAGCCCAAAAGCGGACGCCCTGCCGCCGATCGCGCCGTCGTCGCAAGTTTCTTTGTTGCGCACCGGCGCGCCGGCAATTCCTGTCCCTGTCAGCTTTTGATGACCGACTGGCGTTCGACCAGTTCGCATTCGACCTTGATCTGGTTGGGTCTCGCCTCGAGTCCGCCGGCGAGGTCGATCAGCAATTCGGCAGCGATTTCACCCATCTCGTAATGCGGCAGGATGAGCGTCGTGAGCGGCGGATGCGTGAATTGCGCGATCGGGCGATCGTCGAAGCCAATGACAGCGATGTCGTCAGGGACCTTGAGCCCCCTTTCGTTGAGCGCCTCGATACATCCGAGCGCCATCATGTCGTTGGCGCAGAAGATGGCGTCCGGCGGATTGTCCAGTTCCATCAGGTCGTGGGCCCATTCGTAACCGGTGGACGGTTCCCAGTTGCCCCAGCGAACCAGCGACGCATCGAAGGGAATGTCATTCGTGGCCAGCGCCTGCTTGTAGCCCTTCAGGCGATCGCGCGACGCGTCGATACCCTGCTGTCCGTTTATCAGTCCGATGCGCTTGCGGCCCGCGGCCAGCAGCCTTTCTGTCGCAACTCTGCCGCCGAGCAGATCTCCCGGCAGGACCGACGGTAGCCGGCGTTTGGCGTCATAACAATTCAACAACACGGTGCGGCCGTTTTCCACCGCGGGCGGCAATTCCACGAGACGCGTCAGAATCGTTCCGTAGATGATTCCCATCGCGGGCATCTGGTCCATCTGGTTGACGATTGCCGTTTCGGAGTCGACATCGCCGTGGCTCACCGTCAGATAGACATTGATCCCGTATTCGAGCGCCTTGTCGCGCGCGCCCTCAAACGCCAGCATCATCCAGGGGTCGGTCGAAACCTCGTCCGCAATGAAGACGATCGTCGAGTAACCGCCCGGTGCGGCGACGGTCCCCCTGCGGACAAAATTGTAGCCGAGCCTTTGCGCCGCTTCGCGAACGCGGCGGCGCGTGGATTCCGTCAGTTTCGCGCCGGGGCTGCCATTGAGGACAAGCGACACGGTTGCCTGCGATACGCCTGCCATCGCAGCGACATCCATCATCGTGGGCCGCCCTGATGCCCCGTGACGTTTGCTATCAGTCTTCAATTTGAACAGCCCCTTGGAACGCCGCCCGTGAAACGCGTCGCGGAGGTGGCTAGCAACCGGTTTGAAAAATTGCAAATCCGAAGCATTCCGGGCCCTCCCCGCGGTTTCATTTCCTGGCGCGGCATATTCGCGCATCCACGCATTCCGGCGTCCCGACTGCTCCGGACAGCGCCGATCGACCGATCCGGATGTGCGAGAACGCGCGTGCCGGCATGTCGCTTTCACGTCCGCGCGGCCCGGCTATCATTACTTGACTAATCGTTATTAGTAAATATTATTGATTTTACGGGAGGTGCATCAATGAGATTGCTGATCACCGGCGCCACCGGCAAGGTGGGGCGAAATTTCCTGGATCGCATCCTTTCGAACCGGATGTTCGCCGACTGGGGCCTGCGGGCGATCTGCCACAACCGGCCGATTGACGCGTCGGAGCGGATCGAGGTCGTTTCAGGATCGCTGGCGGACCCCGACACGATCAGCAAAGCCATGCAGGACGTCACCCACGTCATCCATATGGCTGCCGTGAAGGAATCTCCCGACCTTGCCATCGACGTCGCCATCAAGGGCATGTTCCTGCTGCTGGAAAACGCCCGGAGCTCGGCGACGCTGGAGCAATTCATCCTGATCAGCGGCGACTGCGCGGTCGGGCACATTTTCCATGAATACGAGGCGCCGATCACCGAGACGTCGCCGCGCAGGGCCTATGAGGGCTGCTATGCCCTGACCAAGGTTCTCGAGGAGGTCATGGTCGAGCAATACCAGATCCAGTACGGGCTCAACGGCTGCGTCCTGCGCGCGCCCTGGATCATGGAGAAGGACGACTTCCGCTTCGCGCTGTCCTTCGGGGACGACCAGTTCGGCGGCCCGGTCTGGTCGACCCTGATGGGCGCGGAGCAGGCCGCGGATCACGCCCGAAAGGGGGCGGTTCCCCTGATGCTGTCGTCGACCGGCGCGCCCCTGAAGCGCAATTTCGTCCATGTCGACGACCTTGTCTCGGCGATCGTGTCGGCGATCGGCAATCCGGCCGCGCACCAATCCCTGTTCAATATCGCGATGGATGTGCCGGTCGATTACGGCGCTGTCGCCGCCTATCTCGCCGACACGCGAAGACTCGAGGCTGTGGCGGTACCGACACCTTTTCACAGCAACTGGCTGGACAATTCGAAGGCGCGCCATCTGCTCGGATGGCGGCCGAAAGTGGATTTCGAGGCGCTCATAGAGCGCGCCTGGGCCTATGAACGCGATCCAGGCGATCCTCGAAGAATCTGGTACCCGGGGTGAGGTGCGCCGGACCAGAAAAACATGGGAGGAAGAAAGTGAAACGCAAACTTCTCTATGTACTGGCTTCGGCCATGATCCTGGTCACGGGCGCGTCCCAGGCCCAGGACAAGAAGACTCTCGCCATCGTCGTCAAGGGACTGGACAATCCCTTCTTCGAGCAGATCAATCTGGGCTGCCAGGAATGGGCGAAGAACAATCCCGATTCCGAATATGAATGCCTCTATACCGGCCCGGCATCCAGCACGGACGAAGCGGGAGAAGTCCAGATCGTCGACGACCTGCTGACCCGTGGCGTCGCGGCGATCGCGATTTCGCCGTCCAATGCTCCAGCCATGGCGAACCGCATTCGCCAGATCAACCCGAGCGTCCCGGTCATGACCATCGATGCCGACTTCCTTGAAGCCGACCGCGACCTGCGCAAGACCTATCTCGGGACCGACAATTACCTGATGGGCGTCAAGATGGCCGAACAGGCCGCAATGCTGAAGCCCGACGGCGGCACCGTCTGCCTTCAGCTCGGCAACGTCGCCGCTGACAATATCAACGCCCGCGCCGCCGGTTTCCGCGATACGGCCGGGGGCGAAAAGGGAATCGAGCGCCTGACCGGCCAGAACGGCTGGACGGAAATCGACGGGTGCCCGGTCTTCACCAATGACCAGGCCGATCTCGCCAACCAGCAGATGGCCGACACCTTCACGGCGAACCCCGACCTGGATGCGTTCATTCTCGTCGGCGGCTGGGCGCAGTTCGCCCCGCAGGCCTATGCGCAGGTGACCGACCAGGTCATGGACAAGCTGAAGTCCAAGGATCTGATCATCATTGCCGGCGACACCCTGCCGCCGCAGACGCAGGCCTTCCGCGACGGCCGCAGCCATGCGCAGGTCGGGCAGCGTCCGTTCGAGATGGGCCTTCGCGCCCCCGACGTCATGATCCAGCTGATCAATGGCGAGAGCGTGGAAGACCCGCTCTATACCGGTCTCGACATCTGCAATCAGGACGATCCGGGGTTCTGCGAAAACAACTGACCTGAACGGAAAAATGCATGGCCGGCTCTCGCATGGCGGGGGCCGGCTTTTTCGTTCGGGCGTCAAAAGGAATCCGCCGCCCGCAAATTCGATTAATGAAGCTAATTGATATTATTAATTATTAGTGGTAGCATGTCCCTGGAGGAATTTCCGCAAAACTTCAGGGAGGAAGATTATGAAGTTAGGCACCATCGTCACGGCCATCGGGCTGTCCGCGCTTCTGGCCACAGGCGCCGCCGCGCAGGACAAAAAGCAGCTCGCCTTTGTCGTCAATGCGGCATCGGACTTCTGGAAACTGGCCGAAGCCGGAGTCAACGCAGCCCAGGCCGAATTGCCGAACTACGAGCTGCAATTCCGCTATCCCGCCCAGGGCACCGCCGCGTTGCAGAACGCGCTGATGGACGACCTCGTGGCGGCCGGCACCGACGCGATCATGATTTCGTCAGCCGATCCGAAGAACTCGATCGACGCCTTCAATCGCATCGCCGCGCAGGTTCCGCTGTTCACCACGGACAGCGATGCTCCGGCCAGCGACCGTATCGCCTATCTCGGCTCCTCGAACACGGCCGCAGGCATCCAGGCCGGCGAAATCGCGGTCAAGGCCCTGCCCGACGGAGCGAAATGCATGGGCTTTGTCGGTTTCCTTGGCGCCGACAACGCGATCGAACGGATCGCCGGTTTCCGCCAGGCTGTCGAAGGCAAGGGCATCGAGCTCGTCGACGTTCGCGGCGACGATGTCGATTTCGCCCGCGCCCGCTCCAATGTGGACGACGTGCTTGCCGCCAATCCGGAGATCAACTGCATGGTCGGGTTCTATTCCTACAATCCGCCCAAGATCTACGAAGCCCTGCAGGCGAGCGGCAAGCTGGGGCAGATCACCGTCATCGCGTTCGACGAGGATCCGATCACGCTGGGCGCGGTCCGCGAGGGCAGCTTCGCCGGCACCGTCGTGCAGGATCCCTACCAGTGGGGTTACCAGGGCATGCACCTGATGGCCGCCTATCTGGAAGGCGACAAGTCGGGCGTACCGGCCGACGGCCTGATCATCGTCCCGACGAAAATCATCGACAAGGACAATGTTGATGCATTCGAAGCCGAACTGAAGGCGCGCATCAACGGATAAGCCCTCCCGGGCTCGCGAGTGGGCGATCTCCGATTGCCTGCTCGCATTTTTGGTCGCTTTTTTTCGGCTGTACTGGGATTATCTTGATCATGAGCGGGCTTCAGGAACTCGACCTTCGCCTGCAAGGCATCACGAAGGTCTATCCCGGTGTGGTGGCGCTGAAAGACGTTTCGTTGAGCGTTTCGGCGGGGGAAGTCCTCGGACTGATCGGGGAGAACGGCGCCGGAAAATCAACACTGATGAAAATCCTCGGCGGGGTTATCGCTCCGACCGACGGATCGATCTCCATTGACGGCAGGGTCTCCCGAGGTCTTACCGTCGCCGAATCCCAGGGCGCGGGAATCGCATTCGTTCATCAGGAACTGAATGTTCTCGACAATCTCGACGTCGCCGCCAATGTCTATCTCGGGCGCGAGAAAATCCGCGGCCGGTTGCGTCTGATCGATCGCAAAGCGATGCGCGAAGCGGTGCAGCCGCTCCTCGACCGGGTCGGCGCGCTGTTCGGGCCCGATACGCCCGTCGCGGCCCTGTCCCTGGCCGAGCGGCAATTGCTGGAGATCGCAAAAGCGCTTTCCGTGGACGCGCGGCTCGTCATCATGGACGAACCGACATCCAGCCTGACCCTTTCCGAAACGAACAATCTCCTGAAAGTCATAGCGGACCTCAAGTCGCAGGGCATCGCTGTCGTGTTCATCTCCCACCGGCTGGGCGAGGTGGAGCAGTGCGTGGACCGGATAGCCGTGCTGCGGGACGGGCAGATGGCCGGCCGCCTCGAACGCGAGGAAATCAACAACGATGCGATGATACGCCTGATGATCGGCCGCGATCTCAAGTCGCTGTATACGCCGCCGAAGGCAGCGGCGGGACGTCCGCTCCTGTCGATCAGGAATGTCCGAACGGCGGCCAAGCCCGCCAACGCGGC
Source organism: uncultured Alphaproteobacteria bacterium (assembly GCA_963712205.1). Lineage (GTDB taxonomy): Bacteria > Pseudomonadota > Alphaproteobacteria > Rhizobiales > Rhizobiaceae > Oricola. Next base: position 634,972 of record CAVQHF010000012.1, read on the forward strand.
GAATATCGAACTGCGCACGGGCGAGATTCTCGGGGTCGCCGGCCTGATCGGCGCGGGGCGCACGGAGCTTGCGCAGGCGATTTTCGGCGCAGGCGGAAAGCTTTCGGGCGAGGTACTCGTCAACGGAGTTCCGCTGGACGCCAAGTCTCCCGCCGAAGCGATCGAGGCCGGGCTGTATCTCGTTCCCGAGGATCGCAAGCGCACCGGGCTGATCCTCGAATTTCCGATCTGCGAGAACGTGACGATGGCCAACCTGCGCAACTATTTGCGGCGGGGGACGGTTTCGCGGTCCCGGCAGATCGAGGTCGCCGAAGCGCAGCGCAGGCAATTGTCGATCAAGACGCCCGATGTGAGGGATGCCGCCCAGGCAATGTCGGGCGGAAACCAGCAGAAGGTCGTTCTCGCCAAATGGCTGTCGATGGACCCGAAGGTGATCATTTTCGACGAGCCCACCCGGGGGATCGATGTCGGTTCCAAGTCCGAGATCTACAAGTTGATGCGTGCGCTCGCGGACAGGGGCGTCGGCGTCATGATGATATCGAGCGACATGGAGGAGGTGATCGGCGTCTCCGACCGGATCGTGGTGATGCGGGACGGTGAGATCAGCGGCGAATTGCATCGCGACGACTTTTCCGAGCACAATATCCTGATGCTTGCCGTGGGCAAGGCGCTGGAGGAGGCCTGAAGCATGCAGAAAAAGGATCTCGGCCTGGCGATCCTTATCATTGTCGTTGGCGCCGTGGTGTATCTGCGCAATCCGCTGTTCCTGTCGCCGATCAACCTCGGCAACACGGCGAACCTCGTGGGCCTGTTCGGCATTTTCGCGATCGGGCAGGGCTTCGTCATCATGACGGGCGGGATCGACCTTTCGGTCGGCTCCGTTATCGCGCTGCTCGGCGTTCTGTTTGTCGAGATGGTCGGAAAATACGGCGTGCCCTGGCCGATCGCGGTCGCGATCACGATCGGTCTCGGCGCCCTGATGGGGCTGGCGCACGGCATTCTGATAACGCGGTTCAAAATGCAGCCCTTCGTCGTGACGTTATGCGGCCTGCTGATCTATCGTGGCGTCGCGCGCGGCTACACAGCCGAAGCCACGGCGGGCTTTCCCTTCGGCGCGTCCTATCCGCAACTGGAATGGCTCACGATCGGGCGCACGCACGGCGTTCCGCACTCGTTCGTCGCGATGATCATCATCGCTGTCGTCATGTGGTTCGTGTTGCACCAGTCGGTCTTCGGGCGGCACCTCTTCGCTGTCGGCAAGAATGACGAGGCAGCGCGTTTTTCAGGCATCCGCTCGGGATTCGTGATCACCTCGGCCTACGTCATCTGTTCGGTCCTGGCGGCGATCGCGGCGATCTATTTCGCGATGTTCACCAAATCAGTGCAACCGTCGTCGCACGGCAATTTCTACGAACTCTACGCGATCGCCGCCGCGGTGCTTGGCGGGTTTTCGCTGCGTGGCGGCGAGGGGTCGATCATCGGTGTCGTGCTCGGCGCGGTGCTTCTGCAGGAACTGCAAAATCTCGTCAACCTGCTCGGCATTCCCTCGTCTCTGAACTTCGCGGTGATGGGCACGGTCATCCTTCTCGGCGTGCTGGCGGATCAGCAACTCGCCGCCTACCGCGCGAGAAAGCGGGCGGCACAGGCTTTCGAACGGCTGCAGGCGGAGAAGGTGGAAGGCTGATGTACCGACGCGCAAATTTCGGAACATGGAGCATCGCCGCCAACCGGCAATGCGTGCGGATCGCTGCGGATCCGGGGAGGACATACCAATGAGCGCGCTCGAACTCAGGAACATTTCCAAGCATTTCGGCGCGATCCAGGCGCTCAACAATGTTTCGCTGACAATCGAACCGGGAGAGGTCGTGGGCCTGATGGGCGACAACGGCGCCGGCAAATCGACGATGGTCAAGGTGATCGCCGGGAATTTCGCGCCATCGTCCGGCGACATCTTCATCAACGGATCGAAAGTCCACTTTCACAAGCCGCTCGATGCGCAGAAGGCCGGGATCGAGGTCGTCTACCAGGACCTCGCGATCTGCAACAACCTGTCGGCGGCTTCCAATGTCTTCCTGGGGCGGGAGCCCACGCGCAGCTTCGGGCCGATACGGGTCGTCGACTACGGCACGATGAGAAGCCGGGCGAGCGAGCTTTTCGCGCGTCTGAAATCCGAGACGCGGCCGCGCGATCTGGTCAGAAAGATGTCCGGCGGCCAGCGTCAGGCCGTCGCGATCGCCCGTTCGCTGCTCACCGAAGCCCGCATCATCCTGATGGACGAGCCGACGGCCGCGATTTCGGTGCGCCAGGTCGCCGAGGTGCTCAATCTGATCCGGCAACTGAGCGAGCACGGCATCGCGGTCGTGCTTATCAGCCACCGGATGCCCGACGTCTTCGAGGTCGCCGACAGGGTCGCCGTCCTGCGCCGCGGCGAACTTGTCGCCAGCAAGCCGGCGTCGAAGTCCTCGCCCGAAGAGATCACGGGGCTGATCACCGGCGCGATCGAAACCGCGTGATGTGCAAGGAGCCAGTACAATGACCAACATGACCATCTCCGATGTCATCAACCGCTCCGAGCATCGCGGACTGATCTCCCGCATCACCAGCCAGCAGATCTTCTGGGTGTTCCTCGCGGCAATGATCGCCTGTCTTGCATTGACGCTGATGACAGACACTTTCGCCACCGAGAGAAATCTCTTCAACGTGACCCGGAACTTCGCCTTTGTCGGCATTATCGCGCTGGGCATGACCGCCGTGATCGCGTCGGGGGGCATCGATCTTTCCGTCGGGTCGACGGTGGTCATTTCGGCCATGACGATCGGCGTGGTGATGGCCGCGGGCTGGCCGTTCTGGATCGGCGCACTGGCCGCGCTGGGCGCGTCGCTGCTCGTCGGCGCGGTCAACGGCATTCTCATCGCATACGCAAAGATGCCGCCATTCGTGGTGACGCTCGGAATGCTGTCGATCGCGCGCAGCCTGGCCATGGTCCTGTCGAACAACAAGATGATCTACCAGTTCGGCCCGGACCACGATCTCCTGCTCTGGCTCGGCGGCGGCTCCACCTTCGGCTTTCCGCATCCGCTGATCATTCTTTTGATCCTCGCGACGATAACCGCGTTCGCATTCCGATGGCTGCGCTGGGGCCAGCATCTTTTCGCGATCGGCGGAAACGAACAGGCGGCGGTCCTGACGGGAATACCGGTCAATCTGCTCAAGGTCAGCGTCTACATGTTCTCCGCCCTGATGGCCGGCATTACCGGCATACTGGAAGTCGGCTGGCTCGGCGGCGTGACCACCAATCTCGGCCAGGCGATGGAACTGACGGTGATCGCCGCGGCGGTCATCGGCGGCGCCAATCTTGCCGGCGGCGCGGGCACGGCCTTCGGCGCGGTGATCGGCGCGCTGCTGATCGAGGTGATCCGCAACAGCCTGATCCTGCTCGGTATCAGCACGTTCTGGCAGGGCACGTTTGTCGGTTCATTCATCGTGATCGCCGTGGCCTTCGACCGTTTTCGCCAGGCGCGAAGCGCCGAGTAGTCCTGCTCACAAGCGTCGGCATGACCGCCGGCTTGTCCGTCTTCCAGGGACGCGCGTGATCGGCGCCGCGCCTCCTTCGTCGGGGCCGGGTTTTCGGGGAACCGGAAGATGGCCGCCAGGAACTCACGACGTATCCAGCCGCTGCGCGTCATGCGCCAGCGCATGGCACTCGCGCAAGAATCGTCGTCGACCTCGTGAAAGGCCCGCTTGCGATAGCCCGGCGGCCGGCCCGGGCGCATGGGATTGAAGCGGGGCGAGCGGTTGAGGCCGAGATCGCGCTTCGCTTTCCAGCGGGCGAAACGCTTCGCGTGACCGTCGAGATCGTCCAGCGCGCGTTTCAGCATGCGCAGCCGGCGGCCGATCGGCGCGGCGTCGAGCTCGTCGTCGGGCGAGGGGAACCAGCCCTCGGGGATCGGGCGTGGCTCGGAAACCCCGATCACGCTGATGCGCGGGAAGGATTTCGCGCGGCGTCTCCGGGGCCGGAAATCGAAACGCTTCAGCGGATCGATGAGGGGGAGCGCCGGGACGGCGGCGGGATTGCTTGTGGTTGTTGTGGTGGATGGTGTTGTGGTGGTGGGCCGACGCGGTTTCACAACCACAACAAGGCGGCCGCGCGGCGATGATGACGAGACGCCGGACGGCGGCTTCGGCGGGGCGGAGGATGCGCAGGATGTGGTTGCGCAGATGGCGCGGCAGTGTCGCCGCGATTTCACCCTCGGCGAGGCCGGCCATGGCGAACAGCACTTCCACGATACGCAGCAGCGCATCGCGGTTGCGGGCAATCGCCTTGTCCCAGTTGATCGTGCTGCCTTGCGCGTTCGTCATCGGGCAAGGGTAAGGCGGTTGGCGGCGCGGTGGATAAGTCGCAGAGGGAATTCGGCGCAGGCTTGCTGGAGATCAAACTCCGCGCGGCCAGTCGCGGATATCGAGAAAGCGTCTTCAATCGCCGCATGTTCGCCCGGCACGAGGGCAGAACCGCGCCCACACCGGCAAATGGTGCCCCGCCGTCTTCGCATTGAAGCACTAATTTATTGAAATATATAAAAGTTCTGGATTTGATTTGCCGGCATACAAGCAGAAATACCAACATTTCTCAGATCATCGGCCATAAATCCCGCGGTTAGGTCTGGATGAGAATACGGCGAGGGAACTGGCACGACTGCCAAAGGAGAATGAACGCCTTCGCCTGGAATACCAGATCCAGACGCGGAGCGCGTTTCGGCAACCCGAGATTTGCCGGCACCATGGAGATACGGCACCGTAACCGAACAGGCTGGTAAAGAAGGGGCGAAGTCGGGCCGAGCGGTGCGATTGGCCGCATGCCGCTTTGTCAGGAGCCGCTACGATTCCGAAAGGATTTCGTAAATCGCCTTTCCTGTGCTTGTTTCAAAGAAGCCCGGACGCCCCACCAGCCAGTACCCTGCATCCGATTTAACACTTTGCTCTGAAATCCGGACAAGGCTTCCGCCTTCGAGAAGATCATTGATAACCGCGGTCCAACCGAGCGTGATCCCCGAACCGGCCAATGCCATGTGCAGGGCGAGACCGTAGTCATTTACGGTAACGTGCGGACCATTCAGATTACTGGTTTCCGCGCTCTGTTTTTGCCAGTCATCCCAACTGAGCCAGCGGTTTTCGAGGTCTTCCTGTTCGATGATGGAAATGCCGGCCGGCAAGATCGCATCGGTATTGGCTTGCAATCGATCCGCAAGCGCCGGCGATGCAACCGGGCAGACTTCCTCCTGCAACAGCATCCTTGCTTCGAGACCCCTCCATTGTCCGGCTCCGAATACGATCCAGCAATCGGGCTTTTCGCGAAACAGATCCGCATCGTTGACGAGCGCAACGATCCTGGTTGTCGTGCCAAGCCGTTCCGAAAGCATCGCGATCCTCGGCGTAAGCCAGTAGGTGGCAATACCGGAATAGGTCGCGATGGTCGTGGTGCGCCGGGCATGCAGCTCACGGAACCGGCGCGAAACCTCACGTATTGAATCGAAAGCATGCGACACTGTCTCATACAGGACATCTGCATGGGCTGCCGGCACCAGCCGACCGTCCACGCGTTCAAAAAGCCGTACGCCGAGGTCCTTCTCCAGCATTTTGATCTGATAGCTGATCGCAGGCTGCTGAACGTTCAGGGCTTTGGCAGCTTTCGTATAGCTCCTGAATTCATAAGCCGCTTCAAATGCCTGTAAGCCTTTCAGTGTTGGAAGGCGCCTTGTCATCGAATTTTTCAATCCGCCTCAAAATCTTTTCTCCATCCTAGGATTTCGAAAAATAAAATAAAGCGAAATCCGGCGCGCCAAGTTGGTGGACCAACACGCCAGTCGGAGGAGCACAATGTCCAGCAAGATCGATAGAGTTCTCGAAGATGCCCGCCGGCATGTGCAGGATGTTGTTGCCCCGAATATTGATGCCTGGAACGAGGCGGGTATCTGGCCGCGCGACGCCTCGGACAAGGCTGCGGCGGTCGGCTTGACGGGGCTCTACGCGCCCGAGGAATTTGGCGGCCAAGGGTTGTCGCTGGGCGAAGGGATCCGTGTCTACGAGGAGCTCGGCAAGGGCGACGGTGCTTATGCATTTGCGCTGTCGATGCACAATATCTGCACCTTCGCCGGCTGCGGTTACGGCACCGATGCGTTCAAGGATGAATGGGCGCGCGAACTGACTTCCGGCCGAAAGCTGGCCAACTTCGCCTTGACCGAGCCGCAATCGGGATCGGACGCCAGCAACATGTACAGCAGGGCGACGATCAATGACGATGGCACCTGGACGATTAGCGGCTCCAAAGCCTGGGTCAGCCTCGCGGGAGAGGCGGATATCTATTTCACCGTTGTCAAGACAACCGGCCAGCCGGGTCACAAGGACATGGCGATGATCGCCATCCCGAAGGACACGCCCGGCCTGACTTTCGGTCCGCGGTACGAAACGCCCAGCTACAATTTCCTGCCGCTCTCCGAGATGTACATGGACGGTGTAGTCGTTTCCGAGGACAACATCATCCTGCCGGTTGGCCAAGGGCTGCAGGGGTCGCTGATGGCGATCGACATCGCAAGGGTCTCGATCGCCTCCGGTTGCTGCGGATTGATGGAAGCGGCTTTGGACACGGCACTCAGCTATGCCAAGAACCGCAAGATGTTCGAGGGCGTGAACCTCGACTTGGACGGCATCCAGTGGATGCTTGGCGATGTGGCGACTGAGCTGGAAGCCTCGCGTCTGCTTTACCGGGCGGCGGCCAATGCGCTTGGCACGCCCGAAGGTCCGCTGATGGCCGCACATGCCAAGCGGTTTGTACCCGATTGCGCGGTGAGGGCGGCCAATTCCTGCACACAGGTTCTGGGCGGAACGGGTCTCTTGAAGCCATATGCGATGGACCGGCTGAGCCGGCTCAGCCAGATGCTGCGCATCGTGGACGGCACGACCGAGGTTAGCCGCGTGGTGATCGGCCGCGCGCTCCAGAAGCGAGCCGGGAGCCTGCCGGATCTGCCCGTCCCGAAAGGATTCGGGGAGAGCTGATCGACTACGGGATTTCCGGTCATTTTGGGAGGAAGGGCCATGGAGCAGCATTTCGAAGACTTCGAGCGGACCGCGGCAAACTATGTGCCGTTGTCGCCTGTCTCCTTTCTGGCCCGGGCGGAAGTTCTGCATGGTCACAGGACGGCGGTCATCTACGGCGATCTGCGCCGGACCTGGCGCGATATGGGCGCACGTGTTCGCGCCATCGCCTCCGGCCTGTCCCGGCTTGGGATCGGCAAGGGGGACACGGTTTCGGTTCTGTCCCCTAACATTCCGGAACTGTTTGAGCTGCATTTCGCTCTGCCGCTCTCCGGCGCGGTCCTGAACACGCTCAATACAAGGCTCGAAGCTGAGACCATCGCCTACATCCTCGACCATGCCGACACCCGGCTTGTGATCGTGGATCGCGAACTGGTTCCGCTGTTGCGTCAGGTCTTCGACCGGCTGGGGCGGCAAATCCCGGTCGTTGAGATCACTGACCCGATGGCCAACTCCGGCGAGACATTGGGCGGCGAGGACTACGAAGCGCTCGCGACGTCCGACCCCGAGCTCGGGCCGTTCGCTCTGCCAAAGGACGAATGGCAGGCGATCGCGCTCAATTACACCTCCGGTACCTCCGGGCGGCCCAAGGGCGTCGTTTACCACCATCGCGGCGCCTATCTGATGGCGCTCGGCACGGTGGCCGCCTGGCAGATGCCGCACTACCCCGTCTATCTCTCGGTCGTTCCGATGTTTCACTGCAATGGCTGGGGACACCCATGGGTTATGGCCATACTCGGCGCCACCATGGTGTTCACGCGGACTCCCGCCGCTGCGAAGATCCTCGATGCAATTGGGGAGCATGGCGTGACGCATCTCGGCGCGGCGCCAATCGTGCTCCAGATGCTGGCGGAGGCCGAACAAACCCGAACAAGTCCCTTTGATCCTCCGATCCGGGTATTGACGGCGGGTGCGCCGCCACCCCCCTCGGTCCTGGAAAAGACCAAGGCAATGGGATTTGACGTCATGCAGGTCTACGGCCTGACCGAGACTTACGGCCATATTTCGCAGTGCCTTTGGCAAGACGATTGGGACGGTCTGCCCACGGGCGAGCAGGCACGGCTTCAAGCCCAGCAGGGCATAGCCTTTCCGATGGTGGAGGCGGTCTCGGTCATCGACAGCGAAACCGGGCGCGAGGTTCCCCGCGACGGAGAAACCCAAGGCGAAATCGCAATCCGCGGCAATACGGTGATGAAGGGCTACTATAAAGATGCCGACGCCACGCGTACGGCGTTCAAAGATGGCTGGTTCTGGTCCGGTGATGCGGCGGTAGTGCACGCGGACGGCTATATGCAGATCCGCGACCGGCTGAAGGACGTCATCATTTCCGGCGGCGAGAACATATCCTCGGTCGAAGTTGAAGCCGTGCTCTATCGCCACCCGGCGGTTCAGGCCGCGGCAGTGGTCGCCAAGCCTGATCCGAAATGGGGCGAAGTGCCCTGTGCCTTCGTTGAACTGCGCACCGGTGCCCACGCCGATGCCAATGAAATCATAACCTTTTGCCGGACGCACCTTGCCGGATTCAAGGCACCCAAGTCGATTGTATTCACCGAACTGCCCAAGACGGCCACCGGCAAAATTCAGAAATTCGAACTCCGCGCACTCATCCGTCAGGAAGGATAATCCGATGGCGTTGTTGTCCCCATCCCGCCGCCTGCGCCGCACGCCATTCTCTGATGGTGTCGAGGCAGCCGGTATCAAGGCATATACCGTCTACAATCACATGCTCCTGCCCACGATGTTTCGCAGCTTGGAAGAGGATTACCACCATTTGAAACAGGCGGTGCAGGTTTGGGATGTGGCCTGCGAGCGCCAGATCGAACTGCGAGGGCCGGATGCAGGGAGGCTGATGCAGATGCTTACGCCGCGTGACCTGCGCGGTATGCTGCCCGGCCAATGTTACTATGTGCCGATCGTGGACGAGACGGGCGGTATGCTGAACGATCCGGTCGCCGTGAAGCTGGCCGAAGATCGCTGGTGGATATCCATCGCCGACAGTGACCTGCTCTATTGGGTCAAGGCGATCGCCTATGGCTATCGGCTCGACGTCCTGGTCGATGAGCCCGATGTGTCGCCGCTTGCTGTACAGGGGCCGAGGGCCGAAGATCTGATGGCGGCGGTTTTCGGTGATTCGGTGCGCGCAATTCGCTTTTTCCGCTGCACCCATCTGCCGTTCCAGGGGAGGGATTTGGTCGTCGCGCGTTCAGGCTATTCCAAGCAGGGCGGCTTTGAGATTTATGTCGAAGGGAGCGATATCGGCATGCCGCTCTGGAACGCCCTGTTTGAGGCCGGAAAGTCCCTCGACGTTTATGCCGGCGGTCCCAATCTGATCGAACGGATCGAAAGCGGGCTGCTGTCCTACGGCAACGACATGACCGACGACAACACGCCGCATGAATGCGGTCTGGGTCGGTTCTGCAACACGCACACGGCAATTGGCTGCATCGGCCGGGACGCTTTGCTGCGGGTCGCCAAGGAAGGGCCGGTGCAGATCATTCGTCCGGTCGAGATCGCCGGTGACGCGGTACCGGCTTGCGACCGTTACTGGCCGATCACGGCAGGCGGCAAGGTCGTCGGGCGGATCAGTTCGGCAGCTTGGTCCCCGGATTTCGGAACCAATGTCGCTATCGGCATGGTTCGCATGACCCACTGGGATCCCGGTACCGAACTCCAGGTATCTGCCCCCGATGGGATCCGTCAGGCGACGGTTCGCGAATCATTCTGGAACTAAGGAAGCTCCGATGTTCAATGCTCTGATTGTTGATAGGGACGAAGTCGGCAAGACCCACGCAAGTGTATGCCAACTCGATGAATCGCAGCTGCCCGAAGGCAACGTAACTGTTGCAGTGGAGTACTCCACCCTCAACTACAAGGACGGGCTCTGCATCGGACCCGGTGGAGGTCTGGTGCGCAGCTACCCGCATGTTCCCGGTATCGACTTTGCCGGAACCGTGGAGGCAAGCGATGACAGTCGCTACGCGCCGGGCGACAAGGTGGTGTCGACCGGCTGGCGTGTCGGCGAGGTTCGTTGGGGCGGCTATGCACAGAAAGCCCGCGTCGAGGGCGACTGGCTGGTGCCGCTGCCCAATGGGCTGACCACCCAGCAGGCGATGGCCGTCGGAACAGCCGGCTTCACCGCGATGCTGGCGGTCATGGCGCTAGAGCGGAATGGGTTGAAACCCGGTGACGGACCTGTGCTCGTGACTGGCGCCGCCGGGGGCGTCGGATCGGTCGCGACAGCGATCCTCGCGCATCTAGGCTATGAGGTTGCCGCCGTGACCGGACGTCCGGAGCAGGAAATCTTCTTGCGCTCGCTTGGTGCCACGCAGATCGTAGCGCGAGACGAATTCACCGAAACAACGCGCAAACCACTGGAAAGCGAACAGTGGGCCGGGTGTATCGATGCAGTGGCCGGCGTGATGCTGGGCCGGGTGCTCAAGCAGATGAAACACGGCGCCTCTGTGGCGGCCATCGGGCTCGCCGGTGGCGCCGCGATTGAAGGCGCGTTGATCACGCCCTTTATACTGCGCGGCGTCAACCTGCTCGGGATCGACAGTGTGACGCAGCCCTATGAGTCGCGCCTTCGCGCGTGGGAGCGGATTGCCCGCGACCTTCCGATGGACAAACTGGAGGCAATGGTGACACCGGCGGTGTTGGCCGATCTGCCGGCAATGGGCGCAGATATCTTGAAAGGCCAGGTCAAGGGCCGTGTCGTCGTGGACGTGAACGCCTGATCAAAGGGGCAGTACTGCTGACCTGACGAGGATCGTTTGGGGAGCGCGGATCAGGGGAGGAGGAGCATGAAACACCAACCGGCATGTGCGTTTGACATGCCGTCGGAGCGGGATTCGACGCGTTTCGTCTTCCTGCTCCTTGACGGCTTTTCGCATCTGGACTTTGCCTGTGCGCTGGAACCGCTCAGGTTGGCAAACCTCGTGTTGGAACACACCGTTTATGACTGGCGTGTCATCACCGAAAACGGAACCTTGGCGCGTTGTTCTTCTGGTCTCGGGCTCGCAACTGACATGGGGCTGTCACGCCTCGACCGCTCCGATTGTCTTGTCGTTATAAGCGGCTATCCGAATGCGCGCGCAAAAACGGAAAAGGCCCTGCATTTTCTGCGGCGGGAAGCTGCCCATGGGTGCCGGATCATAGGTATCGGCGGCGGTGTGCACATACTTGCCGAGGCAGGTTTGCTTGACGGTCTGGATTGTGCCGTGCATTGGCAAGTTGCCGCGGGTTTTTCCGAACGCTATCCGAAAGCAAACGCGCGATTGACCGCATTCGTTGAGGCCAAGGTATCAACGGCTGCCGGTGGAACCGCAGCCGCTGACCTAATTTTGCATGCCATTCGACGCGATCATGGCTGCGGAACTGCTCAGACCGTCGCGGACCTCATGGTCTATCGCTCGGTATGCGTGGAAGATGCGCCCCAGACATGGTCGCGGCTGTGTCTGGTCAGCGGCAAAAACCGCAATTTGGCGAAGATCATCAAAGTCATGGAGGAGAATATCGAAGCTCCGCTGAGCGTCGGTGAACTGGCCGTCGCCGCCCATCTGAGCACGCGTCAGATACAGCGGCTCTTCGAGCGGTATCTGGGGGAATCCCCCGCCCGTTACTATTTGTCGATGCGGCTGGACCGGGCCCGTAACCTGCTGCATCAGACAGACCTTTCCATTATGGAGATCGTCGTCGCCACCGGGTTCGTATCGGCTTCGCATTTCAGCAAGTGTTTTCGAAATACCTACGGCATGTCGCCGCACGCCAAGCGTGCGGGCCTTTCAAGAGACACTCTTTCTGTAAAGGAGGTGCCGTCGCTCTCTACCTTGCTTTAGCCGCCTCATCGAGCCCTAACCGACCCGGGGGCAAACCTTTTCCGCGAATTGCAGGGAACATGTTGTCACTCGGCTGACTTGATTCACAAAGGACTCCTGGAATGTACACAGACATCGGTAATCTGAACCTCACCAATATCGCGCTTGATCTTATGGAAGATGGCGTTCTGATCGCAACGCTGAACCGCCCGGCCAAGAGAAACGCACTGGATGCGGCGACGGTTGAGGAACTCGTTACGCTCTTCACGACCGCTCCGCGCGCAGGAGTGCGTGCTGTGGTTTTGGCCGCGGAAGGCGATCATTTCTGCGCCGGGCTCGATCTGATCGAGCACCATCAGGAGGACCGTAGTCCTGCCGATTTCATGCATGTGTGCCTGCGCTGGCATGAGGCGTTCAATAAAATGGAATATGGCGGCGTTCCGGTAGTCGCGGCGCTCAAGGGAGCGGTCGTCGGGGGCGGATTGGAGTTGGCCAGCGCAGCCCATGTCCGCGTTGCCGACGAAACAACCTACTTCGCTTTGCCCGAAGGTCAAAGAGGCCTGTTTACCGGCGGCGGCGCTACCATCCGAGTGGCGGATTTGGTTGGAAAGGCGCGGATGATCGACATGATGCTCACAGGCCGCGTCTACCAGGGGCAAGAGGCAATTGATGTCGGATTGGCGCAATATCTGGTGCAAGGCTCGAGCATCGACAAGGCAATGGAACTCGCACGTCGCACCGCGGCTAACCTTCCGCTTACAAATTTCGCCATCTGTTCTGCCATCAGCCACATCCAGAACATGTCGGCGCTGGATGCAGGTTATGCCGAGTCGGTAATCGCCGGCGTCGTGAATACGCAACCTGCAGCAAGGGAGCGCCTGGAAGCATTTGCGAACAAGACTGCCGCACGCGTGCGTCCGACATCCTAGCTGTCTTGCAGGCCGTCGAAGCCGGGAGTGCATGCCGTTTCTGGCCGGGCTCAGCATCAATACGTGAATCGGCGTAGAACGGTGCCCCACTGGAGTACCCGCAAAGCTCTGTTCTTACTTGGTTGTTGGTCCATCTTAGGGGGTCGTGATCGGCGCCGATCGAGACCGTCCAATATATCCGAACAGCCTATTAAATTCATATAGTTACCGCCAATTTTGACGGGGTCATTGTTCGACGCGGAATCGTTTCTCGTAGGTCTGGGACAGGGGCCGACAGCGAATTCGGCGGCATGGGCGGACGTGAAATTCCGAGTTATTGTAACTAATTGGTCTGCAGCTTAACCGGGTCAGTTCATTGGACAATGACCATAATATATACGCCACCAACTGCGGAGCCTGCATACGATTTGCACTCCGATTTCAGAATGTTCGTTATGCGACATTTGCGATGTCTGCTTTTGGGTGAATTCCTGACATTATAATTATCGGTCAATATGACCGCTTCTGACCCTAAGCGGGCATTCCCTGCATTGGGAAACACGTCGCGGTGGACGGACCGAATTTAGGTCGCATTGGCAAGGCGGCAGGTTACGGCCGCCAGAAGTCACGGTGCGGAGCGATAAGCTCGTCCTCAATTTCGGTGACGGGGCCGTAAACCTCGATGTTCTTCTGTCCGTAGCTAAGCACTGTGCGGGAGGGCAAATTCATAGTTGGGTTTTTGTCATGGTCACCCGTAAGCGCGAGGAGCTTGTTTTCCTCGAAACCATAGACCAAGCGGCCGATATTCGCCCAGTAAAGCGTTCCAGTGCACATCGCGCACGGCTCGCCGGTCGAGACCAGAGTGCATTGCCAAAGGAACTCCGGCTCGTATGCGGCGGCGGCGCGTCGGGCGAGCTCGGTTTCGGCGTGATGCACAGTGTCGATATTGCCTTGGCGCATGAGGATCGTGTCGTCTGGGCCGACCAGTACCGCACCAAACGGATGATGCCCATGAGCGGCCGCCTCACGCGCAACGGCATCGGCGGCGCGGAGATGGGCAAGCATTTGGTCGCGGGTCATGTCGCGTAGCCGATCGTGCAGGAGGTAAGATAACAGTCTTCGCTGGGTATGGACGACAATTGATCCCAACGCTGCGCTTAGAGAACATATCACAGCGTATGCAACCCGGCACTCTGGAAATGAAGGCTGCCAGCAGGTCAGCATGTGACCCTTTCCAGACATGAATATGATCAGAGAATTGCCTGCCAAATGGGCATGACTCACCGCCCGAATCCGATACTCGCGATCCCAATCCCCCCCACCAGGATCAGGCTCACGGCCCAGACGATGTCGAGATTGAACCAGCTTTGTGAAATGAACTTGGGTCCGAGCCATCGATAGACGGCAATGGCAATAACGCCGCCGCTTCCAATCATGGCGGCCGTATGGACCACGGAGACGGCGGTGGCTGTGATCAGGTTACCGGCTATGAGTGTGGCAGCCGCCTGGTGGCCGGCATCCAGCGCCCCGGCCTGGCACAAGCCCAGATAAATAGGCACCATCATCAGCCCGGCGCCGTGCGCCGTGGCGGCTGCGAAGGACCAAAGGGCTAGTTGCGCCGGCGGGATGCGGGCGAGGACGCGCGGGTGGCGTCGGTTGATTAGCAGATATATTCCTGCTGCGATGACAATCAGCCCTGCGACGATGCGAATCTGCCGTTCCCACAGCACCAGCGTCAGCATCACGCCGAACGGCATTAGAACACCAATCATCGCAAAGAAGTGGCCCACGGCCAGAAGACCGAGCGCCCGGAACAGTTCGCCGGCCCGCTTGTCCAACAGCCCTGCCGAGACGGCCAACGGCCAGCCCATGCCGGGGTTGACGCCGTGATAGATACCGCTGGCGATGACAGCCAGCCAGAGACCGGCTGTCGTCCACTCGCTCATCCACTCATTCATCCGGGCAGGCGGTTATACGGACGGATAGCAAAAGGAATCCGTTGAACAGTCCCCACCCTCGAGTCGAATCTGGTGCGAACGGTAACCCTTCGGAAACTCGACATAGAAGTCCTTGTCCAGTGTTAGCCCGCCATTGGCACCGACATCGGCCTTGACCATCGCTCCGCCCCGGTCGCCGGGATAGAATTGATCATCCCAGGTCGAATATAGCGAATTGGTCCAGTAGACGCGCCTGCCGTCGCGGCTGATCTCGATCATCTGAGGGCCGTAACCGAAGTCCTTCCCATTGGGATGTTTGGTCTTGCGGGTAATGCCGCCGACATGAACCGAGTCAGCAAGCTTCGGGTTCATCGGGTCGGACACATCATATTGGCGCATCTCGCCAGTGCCCCAGCAGGCGACATAGAGGAACCGGTCGTCAAGTGACAGGTCAATGTCTGTGACCAACGGCGGCACCGCGCCAAAGCCCTGCAGCAAGGGCGGCAGGTCGTCCTTTTCGGCGGCCTCAGGCGGGATGACAGCCGTCTTCTTGCAATGGAATTCGCCGCCCTCGCGCCACCATGTCCAGATCGACCCTTCGAGATTGGTCGTGTCGACAACTACGCCGAGGAAGCCGTATTCCTTCACCGGATCGTGTGCCGGGCGCACTTCCAGTGCCATCTGGTGGTTGGCACCGAGATCGATCGTCTGCACATTCCTGCGCTCGCGCAAGTTCCAAAAATGAATCCGGTGGCCGTATTTGTTTGCTAGCAGGTCCTCGGGCACGATGCCGTTCTCGAATTGCGGCGGCAGGCCCCATTCGCTCGAAACCATATAGTCGCGCGGCAAATTCCACCAGAAATCATATTGCTTGTCCTGCGAACCGCGGTCGATCTCGTAGCGGCCGATGATATCGAACGTCTCGCAATCCATGATAAAGATGCCGGGAGGTCCGTCTGTGCCGTCCGGGCCGCCGCCACCGAGCGTCGAGACATATATGCCCTCTGGCCCGCAATGGATGGTGTGCGGTCGCGAATAGCCGGTCTTGGCGAAGACCTCCTCTGGCTCGATGATTTTGTGGATCTTGGCCTTCGTCGGTCCGCCCTTGGTGTCTATCACGTAAATGCGTGAGGACCGGATACCGGGAATAATCAGAAAGCGGCGCTCGAGAAACGGGTGACCGTTTAGGGGCGAGAGAGCCGAAGAGCAGGCGTTCCAACCGAAATGGTGAAACTCGTCGCCCTTGTTCGGCATGATTACGGTGTGAACGATCTTGCCAAAGTCTTTTGATTTCGGATTTACGTCGACCACGGCCAAGCCATCTGGCTGCGAGAAGTCAGGGCTCAGCATCAGCGTGTAGGCATAGTTCTCTACCGGCGCCTGCATCGCGAGTTTGGCAGTCGCGTGGAAAGTCGGGTCTGGTCGTGCAGTCATCGTTGTCCCTCCCTCGGCGGGTTAAGCCCAATCGACAATCAGGGGGCAGGACCTGTGATGCGTTTGGATGCCCACGAAAAAGTCGGAGCGCGTCTGTTATTCGCACGGTATTTTCGTGCGGCCTCGAAGCATTTCACGGATTTTGGGGAACCGCAACATTCGCTTGTTTCACCTGAAGACCTTCGTGAGCGACAAGGAAGGTTTCCGCTGCCAGACTGGATAGACGAACCGCGACGACATCAACGTTCGCGGGCAATGAACGGTCAGACTTCGCGGCCATGTCGGAATGGCTGGATCTGGCGCAAAGCGGACGTCTTGCAAGAGGCTACAGATAGTCGGCATACGAATGAAATTCCGACATGCTTGTTGGAACACGGTCGAAAAAGCTGGCGGGTGTCCCGCCAGGCCATCGCGAGCATCGCATTGACTTCTGACGCCCACCATTCCGCCATCCTGACCCGCTCATCCCAGCAAGTGGCGCGATGATAGGCGCGGCGGACTTGGTCGGCGCCAAGATGTCCGAGTTCGGCTTCGATGGCATCCGGATGCCACTTGCCGCTTTCGTTGAGCAGGCTCGACGCAGATGCCCGAAATCCGTGCGAGGTGGCTTCACCCTGGGTGTAGCCAAGACGACGAAGTGCCCCGTTCAGTGCGTTCTCGCTGATTGGTCTCTGCGGCGACCGAATGGACGGGAAAACAAATGCACGTTGCCTGTCAGCCGCCGCAGATCGAGCAGGATCTCGTCGGCTGTATGTGAAAGCGGCTTTCGATGCTCTCGGCGCATCTTCGCGCGATGCGCAGGACTTGAACAGGAAAGTGGTGCCCCCCGCCGGAATCGAACCGGCACTCCCGAAGGAACGGGATTTTGAATCCCGCGCGTCTACCAATTCCGCCAGAGGGGCCTGTCGAAGCATCGTGTTTCGGTAGCGAATGTCGTCTAGCGTTCCGCTGCCGTGGCCGTCAAGCGGCAAGCGATGCGCGCGCAGCGTCAAGTTTTCGCGGCAAAGCGGCGTTGCATCAATTGCGCATTCGCGCATGTCGACCTATGGCATTGCGGACGACGCATCGATCGGGATCCGAATGAGCATCATCCGCAGGCTTTACGACTGGACCATGAACCTGGCCGCGACGCGCCATGCCGAACGCATGCTCGCGCTCGTCTCGTTCGTCGAGAGCTCGGTGTTTCCGATTCCCCCCGACGTGATCCTCATTCCGATGGTCCTGTCGGAGCGGGCGAAATGGGTTCGCTATGCGCTGATCTGCACCGTCTTCTCGATCGCGGGCGCGTTGCTCGGATACGGGATCGGGATGTTTCTCTACGAGCAGGTCGCCGAGCCGATCCTCTCGTTCTACGGCTATCTGGACCGGTTCGACCAGTTCCGCGCGATCTTCAACGCCTGGGGCTGGTGGTTCGTGGCGATCGCCGGCCTGACGCCGTTTCCCTACAAGGTGATCACCATCGCGTCGGGCGCGGCCGGCCTCAACCTGCCGATCTTCATCATCGCCTCGATCGTGTCGCGCGGGCTGCGGTTCTTCATCGTGTCCGGCCTGCTTTATGCCTTCGGAGCGCCGATCCGCGATTTCATCGAAAAGCGGCTCGGCCTTCTTTTCACCCTTTTCATGATCTTGCTGATCGGCGGCTTTGCCGCCGTGCGCTTCCTGTTTTAGGCGAGGAACCTTTCATGACATTGACGAACGAAACCGGCCGATTGCAGCTGGTCGGAGCAGCCTTCCTCGCGGTGGCGATGGCCGCCGTCGTCGGGACGGCGCTCGGGTTCGAGCATATCGGCGGCTTCATTCCCTGCAAGCTCTGCCTCGAACAGCGCATACCCTATTACGCCGGCGTGCCGGTGGCGCTGGCGGCGCTTGCCGGCGCCGCGCTCGGGTGGCGGCCGGTCATCGTGCGCGGCCTGCTTCTCATCGTTGCCCTGCTGATGACCTACGGGCTTTATCTCGGGATCTATCATTCCGGGGTCGAGTGGCACTGGTGGGCGGGGCCGGCGGATTGCAGCACCTCGGCGACCACCGGCATCCTCACCGATGCCGGAGGCCTTCTCGGCGCGCTCGACACGATGAAACCGCCCTCCTGCGACGAGGCGGCGGGCCGGTTCCTGGGGCTGTCATTTGCCGGATGGAACGTGCTGGCAAGCCTCGGGCTGGCGGCGATCGCCTACCGGGCCGCGTTCGGGCCGGCAAAAAGCTGAGGCGCGAAAACAAGAACGCCGGAGACCCCGATCAAGGCTCCAGCTCGACATCCCAGTAAAGGTAATCCATCCAGCTTTCGTGCAGATAATTGGGCGGAAAACTTCGGCCATTGTTGTGCAGGTCGTGCACGGTCGGATGGAACGGCATCTGGTGCGGCCGCATGCCCGAATCGCGGGGCATCTTGCCGCCCTTGCGCAAATTGCAGGGCGAGCAGGCGGTGACGATGTTGTCCCACGTCGTCTGGCCGCCGAAGCGGCGCGGAACGAGGTGGTCGAAAGTCAGGTCGTCCGGCGAGCCGCAATACTGGCACTGGAACTTGTCACGCAGGAAGACGTTGAAGCGCGTGAAGGCCGGATAGGTCGCCGGTTTGACGTAGGCCTTCAGGCAGACCACGCTCGGCACCCGCATCGCGAATGATGGCGAGGAGACCTCGTGTTCGTATTCGGCGACGATATTCACGCGGTCAAGAAAGACCGCCTTGATCGCGTCCTGCCAGGACCAGAGCGACAAGGGATAATAGCTCAGCGGGCGGTAGTCCGCATTTAGTACAAGCGCCGGAAGGCTGTCCGGCGAAACCGCAATCGTCAAGGCTCACCTCTTCGTATCACGATTGGTTTGTCGCCATATACTAAGCGCGTTGTGACATCCTTGTGAAGCGTTGCCTGATAATGTGGCATGTTTCGGAAAATTCATGATTTTCAATTATTTGCATGGTCCGAATTATTGGGGTGCGACGTTTCTGCCACGCCGCGCGGCGTAGAAAGCCCAGAAAAGCCGTGCCGCGACGCCCCGCCAGGGCGCCCATGATTCGGCCAGACGGCGCAGTTCGCGGTCGCCCGGCCGCGCATCGAGGCCGAAGGCATCGGCGACGGCGCTCTGCAGCGCGACGTCGCCGGCCGGGAAGATGTCGGGATGCCCGGCGGCAAACAGGAGATAGACCTCGGCCGTCCACGGGCCGATTCCCTTGATCGCCGTCATTTGCGCCAGCGCGGCCTCGCCGTCGATGCGGCACATGCGGTCGAGGTCGAGCCGGTTCTCCAGAACCGCCTCGCTCACGGCAACGAGCGTGCGCTGCTTTCGCCGCGACAGGCCGGCGGCGCGCCAGGCGTCCTCGCCGCCCGCCAGATATGCGGCCGGATCGAGCGGATCGATCAGGGTGACCAGGCGTTGCCAGATGGCATCGGCGCTCTGTTTGGATACCTGCTGCGAGACGACGATCGAGGCGAGGCTGGCGAAGCCCGGTTCGGAGCGGCGCAGCGGAACCTCGCCGGATTGCGCGATGACATCGGCCAGCCGCGGATCGGCGCGGCGCAGATAGAAGAGGCCGCGTTCGATGTCGTCCATCGTCGCGATGGGGCCAGCCGGTTGCATCGCCGCGTCCGCGTTTCTACTTAACTTTCGATCCATCCAACCTGCCATCCATGCCGATGAGCGCCTCCATGACAGACAACCGGCCCGTTTTCCGTTTTGCACCGAGCCCGAACGGGGCGCTTCATCTCGGCCATGCCTATTCCGCCATTCTCAATTTCGAGATGGCGCGGGAATCGGGCGGGCGGTTTCTCCTGCGCATGGAGGATATCGATACCGATCGCTGCTCGCCAGCGCTCGAGCGCGGCATTGTGGACGATCTGGAATGGCTCGGTCATTTCCTGGGACGGCGACATAAGGCGGCAATCGGAGCATTTCGCGGATTATCGCGCCGCGGTGGACAGTCTCGAAGCGGAAGGTCTCGTCTACCGGGCCTATCTCAGCCGGTCGGAAATCCGCCGTCGCGTCGAAGCGCATGAAAACGGGACGGGCGCCTGGCCGCGCGATCCGGACGGAGCGCCGGTCTATCCCGGCGGACCGCACGAGACCGGCGACGACGACACGCCTTACGTGCTGCGGCTCGATGCGCGGCGGGCCGCCGAACGCGTGCGTTCGCCGCAGGCGTGGGACGAGGAAGGCAGCGGCCCCGACGGCGAGACCGGCGTGATCGAGGCCTCACCGGAACGGTGGGGCGATGTCATCCTGGCGCGGCGCGACACGCCGACCAGCTACAATCTTTCCGTCGTCGTCGATGACGCCCTGCAGGGCGTCACCCATGTCGTGCGCGGCCGCGACCTGTTTCACGCCACTTCGATCCATGTCGTGCTGCAGGAACTGCTCGGGCTTGTCGCGTCCGCATTATTTCCATCACGACCTGGTGGTGAGCGAGGACGGGCGGAAACTGTCGAAGAGCAACCGCGACACGAGCCTCAAGGCGCTGCGCGAAGCGGGGGCGACCCCGCGGGATATCCGGCGGATGATCGGGCTGGACGGCTAGGTTGTCTCAGCGGGCAGGTGTCCGCGCAAAGCGATGCGGAAAAAGAAACACGCGCCCGGTCCTTGCGAACCGGGCGCGTGCGGGATGGATTTACGGCGCCGGTCAGTAGCCGAAGCGATTTGCCAGCGATTTGAGCGTCGCCAGGAATGCGAGGCAAGCGAATGCCCCGGTTATGCCGGCGATAGCCTGTGTTGTTGCGTCGTAAGCGGGCAAATGCATGTATTCGAATGCATAGAGACCGACGAAAGAACCGGCGATCAATATGACCATGTTCGGAACCGTGCCGAAGCCGTCACTGCCCATGACTCCGTCCATCGCCGAGGCCATGAAATACGCACCTGCCGAAACCAGAAGGCCCGCGATCAGGAGCGTGGTGGTATCTATATTGGCGAACATGCTAACCTCCGACCATCAGTCGCGTTTACAATTCGTTAATACCGCCGCCCATGTTAAGTGCTTGTTAGCAAATCCGTTAAAATTGCAGCTTCCGTGTTGATTTTTTTGTCTAACGCCCGCGGCGGGTTGCCGGGGTTTTCGACACGAAGCTGCGTGCTTCACGGTAACGGATGATGGCGGCGTTGACCTCCGCGCCGAGGATGAAGATCGCCGCGACGATGTAGAGAAAGACCAGCGCGATCATGATCGAGGCGAGGCCCGCATAGGTCGTCACATAGTTGGCGAAGCTTTCCAGATAGGTCGCGAACAGCATGGCGCCGAGAACCCAGGCGGCAATCGTCAAGGCGATGCCGGGGACCAGCGACGCGAAACTGCGCTTGCCGTTGGGAAGCCACTTGTGGGCGACGAAAAGGCCGGCCACAAGAACGATCAGGGCGACCGCGAAACGCCAGAACGCGATCGAGATCGACAAGGTTTCGATACCCGGCATCCATTGCCGGGCAATGCGAAAGGCGAGCGGGGCGAGGACAAGCAGGAAGCTGATCGCCATGAAACCGAATGTCGCGATGATCACGAATCCGAGGCTTTGCAGGCGTATCTTGATAATCGAACGCGTCTCTTCCACCCGGTAGGCCCGATTCAACGCGACCCGCAGCGCCTCGACGCCGTTGGAGGCGAAAAATGCCGCAGCGACGACCGATATGGTCAGCAGTCCGCCGCGTTGCACGGTGAGCACGTTCTCGACCTCGCGGGCGATCGGCGCGGCGATGCGTTCCGGCCAGGTGTCGAAGACGAGATGGACGGCGGTCTCGGCGAACCTGTCGGCGCCGAGAAAGCCGGCAAGTGTCGTCGCAAAGATCAGGAAAGGGAAAATCGCCAGCAACGCCGACAATGCGACATGGCTCGCCAGTGCCCAGCCATCGGTCGCGTTGAAGTGGCCAAAAGCGTCCTGGGATATCCGCTTGAGGATGACGATCGTCCTTGTCATGCGGTTACCGGCCGCGTTGCCATGTGGAATCGAATATGGGAAAGCCCTCCTTCGCATGTAAGTTCCACCGGACCAGAATGGCACACAATTCCTCAATCCTCATAACCGGGTGTTCCACGGGAATTGGCCGGTACTGCGCAAATCGACTGCGCGACGATGGTTATCGCGTGTTCGCGACAGCGCGCAAGGATCGCGATATCAACGATCTGACGAGCAAAGGGTTCACGACATTCTATCTCGACTATCGCGAGCCGGACTCGATCCGCGCGGCATTCGATGCGGTGATGACCGAGACCGGCGGCGGTCTGGATGCGCTTGTCAACAATGGCGCCTACAGCCAGCCCGGCGCGGTGGAGGATCTGCCGATCGCGGCGTTGCGGGAGCAATTCGACGCGAATTTCTTCGGCTGGCACGAGCTGACGCAGATGGCCGTCCCGGTCATGCGGCGGCAGGGGCGGGGACGGATCGTGCATCTCTCGTCCATTCTCGGTCTCGTTCCCGCGCCGGTTCGCGGCGCCTATGTCGCATCGAAATACGCGCTCGAAGGCCTTATGACGGTCCAACGCATGGAACTTGCGGGAAGCGGCGTCCATGTTTCGCTGATCGAGCCGGGACCGGTGCCCTCGATGATCGCGCAGAACGCACTGGTCTATGCACGCAAATATATCGACCTGGAGAACAGCGTGCATGCGCAGGCCTATGCGAAACGGATCGCGGAACTGGAAACCGGCGGAACGCCCGACGATGGCGGACGCGCCGCGGGCTGGGTCTACAAGTCCTTGCGGCACGCACTGAACGCGGCCAGTCCCAGGCCGCATTATCTGGTGACGCCGCAGGCGCGCATCGCGGTATTGGGAAAATGGCTTCTGCCGGCGGGCTTTTTCTATCGACTTGCCGCGGCTCGAAGCTAGTTTAGGTAACACTCGCAAAAGAATTCGACGGAACAGGGATTACATGTCTGGCGGTTTTTTCTTCTTCGCTCTCATCATCATGGTGGCCGTGGTCGCGGTGCTCCTGGTCGGCCTGCGCAACCTGATGCGCAACGGCGACGGGAACTTCTCCAACAAGATGATGCAGTTGCGCGTCTTCCTGCAGTTCATCGCCGTCGTCGTGATCGTGATCGGCATCTATATCGCGCGCTCGAACGGCGCCGGCTAGGTCGATCGCATGGTCGTCCTGAACAAGATCTACACCAAGACCGGCGATGACGGCACGACCGGGCTCGGCACCGGCGAACGGCGTTTCAAATACGATCTGCGCGTCGCCGCCTACGGCACGGTCGACGAGGCGAATGCCTGCATCGGCATGGCGCGCGTGCATACGGCCAATGCGCATGCGGATGTCGACGCGATGCTGGCGCGCATCCAGAACGACCTGTTCGATCTCGGCGCCGATCTCGCGACGCCCGAAACCGAAGAGCCGCCGGCCCATGAACCGCTTCGCATCGTCGCCAGCCAGGTTTCGCGGCTCGAGGCCGACATCGATACGCTCAACGCGGCGCTGTCGCCGCTCA
This sequence comes from uncultured Alphaproteobacteria bacterium, assembly GCA_963712205.1. Lineage (GTDB taxonomy): Bacteria > Pseudomonadota > Alphaproteobacteria > Rhizobiales > Rhizobiaceae > Oricola. The sequence continues at coordinate 658,561 of CAVQHF010000012.1, forward strand.
GGTCGTTCATCCTTCCCGGCGGGACCCCGGCGGCCGCCGCGCTCCATCTCGCGCGCACCGTGTCGCGCCGCGCGGAACGGCTGATGGTGGAACTGGCGGAAAAGCCGGGCGAACATGTCAGCGGCGACGCGCTGAAATACATCAACCGGGTGTCGGACTTCCTGTTCGTCGCGGCGCGCGCCGTCAATGACGGCGGCGCCAACGACGTGTTGTGGGTGCCCGGCGGCAACCGCCAGGCATAGCCTCGGGGCAGGGGAGGCAGCGGCGAGACATGTTCATTCCCCTTCATGACGCCAACAATCTCAAGCATATCCGGCTGCAATATGTGACGCTGGCGCTGATCGGCATCAACGGGCTGGTCTTCCTCGTGGTCAATCTCGACCTCGTGTCGGGCGCCTTCGAGGCGGCCGTGTTTTCCTTCGGTTACATTCCCGCCGTCGTGAACGATTTCGTGGAATTACCCGCCGGGCGGGTGGTGATCCCGGAGGAATTCTCGCTCATTTCCTATGCGTTCCTGCACAACGACTTCATGCATCTGGCATCCAACATGCTGTTTCTCTGGGTGTTCGGGGACAATGTCGAGGATGCGCTCGGGCATTTCCGCTATCTCGTCTTCTACCTGCTTTGCGCCGTGGCCGGAGCGCTGGCGCACGGTTTTCTGCAGCCGGCATCGACCGCGCCGCTGATCGGCGCGTCCGGTGCGATATCGGGCGTGATCGGCGCCTATCTGATCCTGCATCCCAAGGTTCGCATCTGGGTCCTGGCCTTCGGGCGGATTCCGCTGCGGCTTCCCGCGGCGGTGCCGCTGCTTTTCTGGATCGCCTACCAGTTGGCGGCGGTGTTCATGTTTCCGGAGGAGCAGGTGTCCTGGGGCGCGCATGTCGGCGGTTTTGCGGCCGGTGTTGTTCTCGTCTTCGCCCTGAAGCGGCGCAGCGTGCCGCTGTTCGATCGCGCGATCGTGCTTCCCGATGCCGTGGAAATCGCCCGGCCGCCGCCATTGCCGGAATCCGAAGGGAAACCCGAGAGCATGCCCTGGGGCAGGGGCTGACGCGTCGCCGCGCAAGGAAAACTCATTGACGCGCACGTAAGTGTAAATTATTGCGATGCAAAATTTCGGCAGTTTGGGCATCGCGGGGTTGCCCGGCCATCGATAAAACGGCATTCACCAGCCGACGGGAAATGTCGAGTTTGCGCTAGCGACGCATTCGCCGTCTCCGTAATGGTGACGGCAACAAACACGGGAGTTGTCTGCAATGAAGGTATTGGTGCCTGTAAAGCGGGTCGTGGATTACAACGTGAAGATCCGCGTGAAGGGTGACGGTTCGGGCGTCGAGCTTGCCAATGTGAAGATGAGCATGAACCCGTTCGACGAGATCGCCGTTGAAGAGGCGATCCGCCTGAAGGAAGCCGGCACGGTGACGGAGATCGTCGCGGTGTCGATCGGGCCGAGCCAGGCGCAGGAGACGATCCGCACCGCGCTCGCCATGGGCGCCGACCGCGGCATCCTGGTCAAGGTCGACGACATCGTCGAGCCGCTCGCCGTCGCCAAGATCCTGAAGGGCGTGGTCGACGAGGAACAGCCGGGGCTGGTGATCCTCGGCAAGCAGGCGATCGACGACGACGCCAACCAGACCGGCCAGATGCTGGCGGCGCTGACCGGCTGGAGCCAGGGCACATTCGCCTCGAAGATCGTCATCGAGGGCGACACCGCCAAGGTGACGCGCGAAGTCGACGGCGGGCTGCAGACGATCGAGATCACGATGCCGGCGATCGTAACGACCGACCTGCGCCTCAACCAGCCGCGCTATGCGTCGCTGCCGAACATCATGAAGGCGAAGAAGAAGCCGCTCGACGAGAAGTCGCCCGCCGATTACGGCGTCGATGCGTCGCCGCGCCTGAAGGTGCTGAAGACCGAGGAGCCGGGCGGCCGCAAGGCGGGCGTCAAGGTCGCCAATGTCGCCGAGCTGGTCGACAAGCTGAAGAACGAAGCAGGCGTCCTCTAGGGAAACCCGTGAGGCCCGCCTGCAAATGGCGCGCCGCTGCGCTTCCGGTGCTCACGTACCACAAGTACGCTCCGCTCCGGTTCTCGCATCCCGCCATTTTCGGCAGGGCCTGACAGGTTTCCGGGACGGAGCAAATCAAAGGATAAACACATGGCCATTCTCCTGATTGCCGAACACGACAACGCAACCCTGTCCGACCAGACCGCCAAGGCGATGAGCGCGGCCGCCGCGATGGGCGGCGACGTGCATGTGCTGGTCGCCGGCCACAACGCCAAAGCCGGCGGCCGACGAAGCCGCCAAGCTCGACGGCGCGGCCAAGGTGCTGCTCGCCGACGACGCCTCGCTCGAACAGCAGCTCGCCGAACCGATGGCGGCGCTGATCGTGTCGCTGGCCGGCGACTACGACGCGATCGTCGCCGCGGCGACGACCAACGGCAAGAACATCATGCCGCGTGTCGCCGCCCTGCTGGACGTGATGCAGGTCTCCGAGATCGTCGAAGTGGTGTCCGCCGACACGTTCAAGCGGCCGATCTATGCCGGCAACGCGATCCAGACGGTGCAGGCGACCGACGCCAAGAAGGTGATCACCGTGCGCACGGCCTCGTTCGCAAGCGCCGGCACGGGCGGCTCGGCTTCGGTCGAGACCATCTCCGCGCCTGCCGATCCGGGGCTGTCCTCCTTCGTTTCGACGGAACTGTCGGGCGGCGACCGTCCGGAACTGACCTCGGCGAAGATCATCATCTCCGGTGGCCGGGCTCTCGGTTCCTCCGAAAAGTTCCAGGAAGTGATCCTGCCGGTCGCCGACAAGCTGGGCGCCGCCGTCGGCGCGAGCCGCGCCGCGGTCGATGCCGGCTATGCGCCGAACGACTGGCAGGTCGGCCAGACCGGCAAGGTGGTCGCGCCGGATCTCTACATCGCCTGCGGCATCTCGGGCGCGATCCAGCATCTGGCGGGCATGAAGGATTCCAAGGTCATCGTCGCGATCAACAAGGACGAGGAAGCGCCGATCTTCCAGGTCGCCGATTACGGCCTCGTCGCCGACCTGTTCGAGGTCCTGCCGGAGCTCGAAAAGGCGCTGTAAGGGCATCTTCGAAGTCCGACGCGATTGCGGGCCCGCCCTGGATGACAGGGCGGGCCCATTTTTTTGTTCAGGACGTGCGGAGAGCCGAGACGATTTCGTCCGATGTGCGTACACGCGAGACGCGCGGGAGAGTGTTCTCAAGCGCGAAGTCATGCATTTCGGCACCGAGCGACGTGCAGGCGTCGGAGGCGACGACTACGGCATAGCTGTGCTGCCAGGCCTCACGCGCCGTCGATTCCACACCAAAATTCGTTGCAATCCCGGCAAGGACGATCGTATCGATTTTGCGGCGGCGCAATTGAAGATCCAGCTCTGTGCCGTGGAACGCGCCCCACTGGCGCTTGACGATCGTGGCGGTCGAGGGAAATTCCGCGATTTCGGGCGCGAGATCGGAGAAATCCTCCGGCAGGCCTCCCGGCGGGAGCATCATCGGCCGGTCAACGGATTGGGCCAGTCGATCGCCCGCGTCCGCCGAAAAAGCGATCCGCACCGTGATGATCGGTGCGCCGGTTTCGGTGAAGACTCTGCCCAAACGGGCGGCGTTTGCCACCAACTGCGTTCGGTCATATGGCGCGAGTGGCATGGCGAGGGTTCCCTGCTGAATATCGATCAGGACGAGAGCAGTGGATTTTGTATCGAGAACGAGAGGCATGGCATGCTCCGAATCAGTGCGGCACCGGACAGTGTCGTGAGTGGAAAGTGCAGATGAAGGGGGCGAGTTGGATTGGTCGCAATTTTATGAGGGAATCCTCATGAAAGGGATTTTATGAGTGTACCCTCACAAAAGTCAAGGGCGCCCGGCGCGCGCGAAACGAAGGCACCCCGCCGCCGCCGTGGAAAAGCGCGTGTTGCGGCGCTGACCGGGGCCGGCGTTGCCGTTTTCGCAGAGGTCGGTTTTGACGCCGCGACCATGACGGAGATCGCGGCGCGTGCCGGCGCCTCGATCGGATCCCTCTATCAGTTCTTTCCGACCAAGGAGCATTTGGCAGCCGAGATCCATGCGGCGCACCTGGCGGAACTCGATGCGATGCTCGACGGTCTGGCGCATGACGTCGCGGGCCGGCCGGCCGAGACGGCAATCGATTTGCTGTTTGCCGGACTCGTGCGTTTTCTGAACGCAAATCCGGCTTTCAACACGCTCGGCGAGCGGCGCAGCCTCGATCCCGCTGTCAAGAAGAAGGCGCGGCGGCAACTGCGCGGCCGGCTTACCGCCATGCTCGGTGCCGTAGATCCGCCCATTCCGCCAGATCGCCGACCGGCGCTTGCCGCGTTGGTCCTCTATCTTATCCGGGTAGCGGCGATGTTGAGCGGGGACGACGATCCGTCGATCCGCGACGATGCATTGCGCGAGCTGGAGGCGATGCTGCGCACGCACATGGCGGCCGGACGGCCGACTGGTTCCTAGCCGTTCGCCTGGGCGACGACCGTCGTGTCGCCGTCGCCCTTGTCGAGCAGGGCGTTGATGCGGTCGCGCTCGCGCTTGAAGCCTTCGAGATCCTTGCCGGCGAGAACCTTGCCGCTCGGCAGGCGCACCCGCATCGGATCGACGCGCGTTCCGTTGACTTTCAGTTCGTAGTGCAAATGCGGTCCGGTCGACAGGCCGGTCGTGCCGATATAGCCGATCACCTGGCCCTGGCGCACATGGACGCCGGGATGGATGCCGTTCGCGAACTTGCTCTGGTGCGAGAAGGACGTTTCATAACCGTTGGGATGGCGGATGACCGTCTGCTTGCCATAGCCGCTGGTCCAGCCGGCTTTCACGACGACGCCATTGCCGGGCGCGATGATCGGCGTTCCACGCGGCGCGGCCCAGTCGACGCCCCAGTGCATGCGGGTATAGCCGAGAATCGGATGGCGCCGCATGCCGAACGGCGACCGGAACTTGCCGTTGGGGACCGGTTTGCGCAGCAGGAACTGCCGGGCGCTGCGGCCTTCGGCGTCGTAGTAGTCGACCGAGCCGTCGGACGAGCGGAAACGGTAGAAGGAGCGGTCGGAGCCGCCGAAGGACGCCTCGACGAACAGCAATTCGTAGTCGTCCGCCGATGCGTTGCTGTCTTCCGGCAGGGAGAAAAAGAGTTCGAGGCGGTCCGTCGGCTTGATCGTTGACCGGAAGTCGACATCGGCGGCGACCATGCGCACGACCTGCGCCGCGATCTTATCCGGCAGATCGTAGGACAGGACCGAGCGGTAGATTGCGTTGTAGGCGGTGGGGAGGTCGCGGTTGACCATGACCGGAACCGGTGTCTCGTTGCCGCGCTCATGCATGATGCCCGGATCGATCGGTTCCGGGGCGGGGACATATTGACGGCGATCGTTCAGCGCGATCGTCAACTGGTGATTGGACCCGGAATAGACGGAGGCGCGGACGATCTCGTTGCCGGCCTTGTTTTCCTGCAGACCGAGCCGGATCACGTGACCGGCCTTCAGCGTCTTGGTCTTCAGAAGCGTCTCGATCGCCTCGGCCATCGAGTTGGCCAGCCCGTAGCCGGTCGCCTCGAGCGCATCGCCGATATCCTCGGTCGAATTGAATTCGACGAGGTCTTCCTCGAAGACCGGATAATCGTCGGCTTCGGCCGTCTGGCGCGGCGCGACCGACATGTTCTGCGGGATGATGCGCGCCGCCAGGCCGAGACCCGTCGCCAGGCTCGGGTCATCGATGCCGAAGCGCAGCGGATCGATATAATGGAGTGACGCGAGCTGGACGGATCCGTCGGTGAGGATCGCCGCGGTGGAGCGGACGATCTCCTCGGCTTCGTCGTCGCTGAGCGTCGGGGCGCTGGCGGTGATGTCGTTGTCGAAATCGAAATCGGCGACCCGCATGGAGACTTCCGTCTCGACATTCGCTCCGTAAATGACGCTTTCCGTGTCGTCTTCGGCCGCCTTCGGCTCCGAACCGTCGGAGAAGATGTTGAGCGGATTGAAGGGGGGATAGGACTTGTCGGTCTTGTAGCTCGCGGCAAGCGCGATCTTGAGATACTCGAATGGCTTGGTGCGGATGACGTCGCTGTCGCCGACGCGCGTCATCGTCGACACGTTCATGCGTTTCTTGTCGGTCGGCTCGGTCCTGATCGCGCGGGCCTTGATGATGCGGGCGCCCTTGACCGCGATGTCCTGGTCGCCGAGCGTGCCCAGCTCCTCGGAGGTCGCGACTTCCGCCGGCGTGGCGAGCAACTCGCGCCCGTCGAGGGCGGCGAAGAGGGCCGCGCCCATCAGCAATGTGGAGGTCAGACCGGTCAGCGCCGTGCCGCTGAGCCAGCGCAGCGAAACTTCACGACGGTCAGGTGCGCGCTTGCGCCCCGCGCCTACGAGCGGCGGCTCATTTCCAACCTCGATGTTCCGGGAAGATCCACCGGCGT